>NZ_JAGPXT010000049.1 GCF_018070465.1 Micromonospora sp. C95 | reverse complement strand
GGGGGTGGGGTGGGTTCGGGTTAGGGGCGGCGGGGGCGGTAGGTGGTTACTGCGCTGGGGATGCCGCGGCGGACTATGCCGGCCCAGTCGGTGTCGCCGCGCAGCATGGCGGCGGCGGTCTTGCGGGCCTGGTCGACGGTGAAGTGTGGCGGCATCATCAGCTCGGCGGGGTCGACCAGCGCGTTGATCACCGTGGGACGGTCGGCGCGCAGCGCCCGGTCCCAGACGTCGGCCACCTGGTCCGGGTGGTCGACCAGCTCGCCGCGCAGCCCCAGCACCTCACCCCAGCGGTGGTACGCGATGTCGGGCAGCTGCTGGCTGTCCGGGAACATCGGGGTGCCCTCGGTGGAGCGCTGCTCCCAGCTGACGAAGGCCAGATCCCGGTTGTTGAGCACCAGCACCACGAACCGTGGATCGGCCCAGCCCTGCCAGTACTTCGCCACCGTGATCAGCTCGTTGACCCCGTTCATCTGCATCGCGCCGTCGCCGATCAAGGCCACCAGCGGGCGGTCCGGGTGGGCGAACTTGGCCGCCAGGGCGTACGGCATGGCACCGCCCATGGACAGCAGGGTGCCCGACAGGCTGGCCAGCATCCCCGGACGCACCTTGACGTGCCGGGCGTACCAGGCGGTCGTCGTGCCACAGTCGACGGCGAGCATCACGTCGTCGGGCAGGCGTTCGCTGAGGCTGGTGAAGAGCAGCTGCGGGTTGACCGGGTCGGCGTCCTGTTCGGCCAGTTCCCGCTGCGACTGCCGCCACGCGGCGGTGGCCCCGGCGACGGTCTCTCGCCAGCGGGTCGGACCCGACCCCGGCCCGAGGGCCGCCAGCAGGGCCCGCAGGGTCGGCGCGGCGTCGCCGGTCAGGTTCACCTCGGTCGGGTAGCGCAGACCGAGCTGGGTGCCGTCGTGGTCGATCTGCACCGCACGCGCCTGCCCGGGCGGCGGGTAGAACTCCGAGTACGGCATGTTGCTGCCGACGATGAGCAGCCGGTCGCACTGGTTCATCAACTGCCAGCTGGGCCGGGTGCCGAGCAGACCGATCGCGCCGGTCACCCACGGCTCCCGGTGGTCCACCGCGGTGAACCCGAGCAGCGCCGTCGCCACGCCCGCGCCGAGCCGGTGGGCGATCTCGCGTACCTCGTTCTCGGCACCGAGCGCACCCTGGCCGACCAGCATCGCCACCCGCTCGCCGCTGCCCAGCACCTGTGCGGCGTGCCGGATGTCCGCATCCGGCGGCGTCGTCGGACCGCTGCTCGGCACGCTGCTGGTGTGGTAGAAGCCGTGCGCGTGCGGCGGGTTGGGCACCGCCGGCAGGTCCTGCACGTCGAGCGGCAGCACCAGGGCGGTGACGGTACGCCGGGCCAGCGCCGTCCGGCACGCCCGGTCCACCAGGTGGCGTACCTGGGACGGGTGGTCGAGCTGGGCCAGGAACGCCGCCGCCACGTCCTTGTAGAGGGCGAGCAGGTCCACCTCCTGGTAGTAGCCGCCCCCCTCGGCGGTGAGCGCGGTGTGTCCCACCAGCGCCACCACCGGCTGGTGGTCCAGCTTGGCGTCGTAGAGGCCGTTCAGGGCGTGGATGGCACCCGGCCCGCTGGTGACCAGCACCGCACCGAGCTGCCCGCCGCCGTACTTGACGTGGGCCGAGGCGGCGAACCCGGCGGTCTCCTCGTGCCGCACCTGCACGAACTGCACCTGTTCGTCGGTGCGTTGCAGGGCGGAGGTCATCCCGTTGATGCCGTCGCCCGGGAAGCCGAAGTAGCGGCGCACACCCCAGCAGGCGAGCCGCTGCACGACGTGGTCCGCCACGCTGGCGTCACGGGGCAACGGCCACGGATCGTCCGGCACGAGCGTGCCGACATGCTTTGCGCTCACCTGGATCGCCTTCCGGGTCGGGCTACCGGCACTCCGCCGCAACTTCACTGATGTTGCGGCGTCGCAGGTGCCAGAGGCGGCGATATCCCCGAAAGTGCGCGGATTGAGCGAGCCGGTCGGCCGGGTAGGGTCGCGGCATGGTCGTACATCGACTGACGCGGGACGACGCCCGGCGGATCGCGGTCCAGGCCCAGTTGCTCGCCGTGCCGCGCCCGAGTGACCTGGTGGAGGTCGTCGAGCGGCTCACGATCCTGCAACTCGATCCCACGGCGGCTGTCGCGCCAAGCGCCGACCTGGTGCTGTTCAGCCGGCTCGGTCCGACCTACGATCCCGCGCAGCTGACCAGGGCGATCGAGGTCGAGCGCAGTCTGGTCGAGACCGTCGCCTACATCCGGACGCCGACCGACCTGCCCGCCGTGATCGCCGAGTCGCGCGCCGCGACCCACCCGGCTGCCCGAGCCTGGCTGGAGCAGAACGCGTCGTTCCGCCGGGACATCCTGGCGGTGCTGGCGGCGAAGGGGCCGCTGCTGTCCCGGGACGTTCCCGACACCAGCGCGGTGCCCTGGCCGTCGAGCGGCTGGACCAACAACCGCAACGTCACCAAGATGCTCGAACTGCTGGCTCGACACGGCGAGGTGGCGATCTCCGGCCGCAAGGGACGGCAGCGCTACTGGGATCTCCCCGAGCGGGTGTACCCGGTCGACCTGGCCGACCTGGATCCGGGCGAGGCGGCCCGACTGCGCGACGAGCGCCGGCTCGCCGCGTTGGGCATCGCCCGGTCCGGTGGCCCGCTGACCCCGGGTGAGTCGCCGTTCGTCGGCGTCGCTGGGGAGGAGGCCGTGGTCGAGGGCGTGCCCGGGACCTGGCGGGTCGACCCGGCGTACCTCGGGCTGCCGTTCGAGGGGCGCACCGCGTTGCTGTCGCCGTTCGACCGGCTGATTCACGACCGGGTACGCACCGAGCAGTTGTTCGGCTACGAGTATCTCCTGGAGATGTACAAGCCTCGGCAGAAACGCCGCTGGGGCTACTTCGCCCTGCCGGTACTCCATCATGACCGGCTCGTCGGCAAGCTGGACGCGACCGCCGACCGCAAGGCGGGCGTCCTCGTCGTCAACGCCCTGCACCAGGACGTCCCCTTCACCCGGGCGATGTCCGCCGAGGTCGACGCCGAGATCGAGGCTCTCGCCACCTGGGTCGGCTTGAAGACCACCCGGTCCCAGCCGGCGTAGTCGCCGCCCTGACCGCGCCGGCTGGCCGGCCGATGAACGCGTGACCGTTCCCGGCCCTGCCCGCTCGCCCCGGTCGACGTTAAGCGCTCAAGGCCGTCGGCGTGACCGCTCCCGCACGCTGCGGTCCGACCGGGACCTGCCGGTCAACTGCCGGTCAATCTCCTGGATGACCCCAGGACGTGGAAATAGCGTCCCTGATAACCGCTGCGGGTGACATTTCTGTCAACGGGACCCTCCCGCAGCGGCTCATCCAACACCTGCTCGTGCCGACCGGTCAGCGACCTCGGCGCGGGCATCAGGAAGGGAGAGCGCAATGTCGGAGATCACTGAGGTCGTGGAGACCGAAATCGCCGAGCAGGCCACCCCCGAGGTCGAGGACTCGGCCGAGGTCGCCGAGGTCCGTCAGCCGTCGACCCGCGTGATGTGCTGCGACCAGGCCGTCTGACGCGAACCGGTGGTCCGGGCCGGCGACGCCGGCCCGGACCACCACCACACTCCGCCTCGACCGATCGAGATTGGCTGCGACATGACAGAGATCGTCGTCAAACCCACCGAGGACCTTCGCTGGGAGGTTCCCCACGACACCTCCGCCAACCGGATCGCCGACCTCGCCGAGGTGCGGCGGTACATCGAGGCGATCGACTTCGGGCCGCTCAAGCAGCGGCTCACCCAGGGGCGCGACGTGCTGGGCAGTGAGTGGAGTCCGGCCCGCGCGGACTACTACGAGCGGCTCTACAAGAACTGGCTTTACCTGCGTCGTCGGTACGAGGGTGAACTGCTGCCGCCGCACATCGACATCGACGAGTTCTGGCACGGGCACATTCTCGACACGCACGCGTACTTCGCCCACTGTGACCGGATCTTCGGCTACTACTTCCACCACTTTCCCTACTTCGGCACCCGGGGGCCGGCCGACCGGACGAACCTGTCGAACGCCTGGCAGCAGACCCAGGACAGGTACCACGCCGAATTCGGCGACTACATCTACGACTTCGTGGAGTAGAACGGTGACGTCCGACCCGCTGCTGTGCTACGTCCACATCAACAAGAACGCCGGCAACAGCATCATCGAGGCATTGCTGAACAACTATCCCGGCCGGTTCCGGCAGTACCTCGTCTCCGGCCGGAGAAGCACCGGGCGGCCGGGCGCCAAAACCGTCGACAGCCCGGACGAGGACGTGCGGCAGATCGTCTCGGAGATCAGCGAGGGCCAGCACCGCCACGACGCGATCGCACTCAACCTGCCGGTCGGCATCCACCGCAGGATCGACCGACCGGTCCGGTACGTCACCATGCTGCGCGAGCCGGTCGACCGGTGCGTCTCCTACTGGTACTGGGCGTACCGCAAGCGCGCCACCGGCAACCTCTGGGCCGCCCTGCAGGCCGGGCTGCCCGACGGTGTGGCCGGCCTGCCGCTGCAGTTCCGCGACGACCAGGTGCGCTTCCTGTCCGGTACGACGAATGTCGAGACCACCGACGGCGACCTGGCACGGGCGATGAAGGCCGTCGAGGAGCACTTCGCCTTCGTCGGCACGGTCGAGCGGTTCGCCGAGTGCCAGGCCCGGCTCGGCGAGCTGTTGTCCTGGCGACGGCCGGCCACGTTCCACCTGAACAGCGGCGAGCGAGACGATCAGCGGCTGCTGCCACCCGAGGCCGTCGACATCTTCCGTGCCGCGAACACCCGGGACCTGGAACTTCACACATGGTTGACGCGAAGCTACCTGCCGTCGGTTCTCGGACGCTGACCGGCGGCACGTCCGCCCCGGCCGCGGGCGCGCCGTCGAGCGAGCCGCGCGTCGAACGCCTCGCCATCGTGGCCAACATGGTCATCGTCCCGCTCTGCTTCGCCACCGGCCGGCTCAGCGCGGATCTCGTCCAGTTGTACGGCGTACAGACACTCGGTCTCACCCCGGCGCAGGTCGGCACGGCGTTGGGGCTGCTGGTGCTGAGCGTGCCCGCGCAGCTGCTCGCGGTGCGACTGCCCCGGCGTCTCGGGTTCCGGCGCACCATGCGACTCGGGTACGCGGGCGTGCTGCTCCTGCTGGTGCTGCTGGCCGCGGTGCCGGAGCTGAGCCGGTGGGGGACCACGGCGGTGTTCGTGGCGTTCGTGGCGGTGCTGCTCGCCATCGAGGTGGCGATCTCGGTCAGCTGGGGTGTGGCGTGGCACCCGTGGATGCGGGCACTGGTGCCGCCCGGCCGCCGGCCACGGTTCGTCGCCCGAATGCAGTTCGCCACCCAGCTGCTGAACGTGCTGCTGCTGCTCGGCTTCGGCCTGCTGGCCGGTGCCGTCGTCGACCGCAACGAGTACCGCATCCTCCTCGGTGCGCTGGCGGTGCTGCTGATCGTGTCGATCACGACGCTGGGCCGTCTGCCGCGCACGCCGGCGCCGGCCGGCGCGCACCCCCAGGCTCTCGGCGAGCTGCGCGCCGCCGCCACGGGTCTGATCGCCGACGGCCCGCTCCGCCGGCTCAGCGTCATCTTCCTGCTCGACACGGTGCTCGTCACACCGCTGCTGGCGATCTACGCCGTGCTGCACCTGGGCATCCCCGCCGGCACCGTGGCGGTGATCCTCGCCGTACGCGCACTGGCCGCCCCGATCAGCCTGCTGGCCTGGAGCCGGGCCGCACACCGGCTCGGCACGTACCGCCTCATCGGTTACACGATGGCCGGCACGGTGCTCACCCGGCTGCTGTGGGTCTTCGTGCCGACGACCGAGGGCGCCGCCAGCGGGGCGAGCATCGCCGGCTTCGCCGCCATCGTCGTCGCCGCCGCGGTCTGCGCCGCCGGCTACGGCAACGCCAACCTGACCACCTGGTACGACGCCGTGCCGGACCACCACTCCCGGGCGATGTTCACGCTGCGCGACGTGATCGCCTCGTCCAAGCTCCAGCTCTACTCGGCGGCTGGCGGCGCGGTGCTGGCCGCGACCGCGAGCCTCGGTGCCGCCTCGTACGGCCCGATCCACGTCGACGCCTACAAGCTGCTGATGCTGGCCGGTGTCCCGGTCGCGGTGGCGATCGCGCTGCTGTCTCGTCGGGCGCAAGCAGAGCGGCCGCAAGAAGAAGGGTCATCCCGATGAGCACCCATCCCCTGATCGAGTCGCTGCGGCCCCCGGTGGCCACGATCCTGGACACGCTCGCCACCGCCGAGGCCCGGTACTGCCTCGGCGAGACCACGACGTTCGAGCCGGCGAAGATCCACGCGGCGTGGCCGGAGGTGTTCCGACCGGAGACGGTCAGCGCGTTGCGGGCCGCCGGCATCGCGGAAGGGGCCGGGCGCCCCTTCGTCGCGCTGGTGCTCCAGGCGCTGATCGAGGCGGAGACCACCCCGCTGCACGCCCTGATCGCCGAGCGGGAGAAGGCGGTCACCGTCACCGACGCCAGCGGCGCGCGAGTCGATCTCGCCCGCGCCCGACGCTCCGCGGCACGCGACGTGACAGCCCCACAGCAGCACCTGCACGAGCGGTACGACCGCGAGGTCGCGCCGCTGTGGCTGGAGTCGCAACAACGGCGGCTGGCCCTCGTCACCGCGGCCGGCTACCGCGACCTGATCGACTACGCCGACCGGGTGCAGCGACACGATCTCGACCGGCTGGAGCGCGAGGCGCGGGAATTCCTCGACGTGACCCGAGCGCAGTACGAGTCGATCCGGCGTCCCCGATTCGCCGCCGGCTCCTGCACCGTCGCCCAGCTCATCGGAGCGGCGCGCACCACCTTCGCCGACCCGGTCGACCTGGCGACCTGCCTGCCGCTGCTGCACGCCCTGGTCGGCGAGCTGGGGCTGGAGTTCGACCCACGGATCCGGCTCGACCTGGAGGCCCGCCCCGGCAAGGTGCCCGGCGCGTACTGCCTGCCGGTGCGGGTGCCCGACGACATCGTCGTCGCCGTGTCGGCATCCGGCGGGGTGGGCGACTGCCGGCCACTCTTCCACGAGGTCGGGCACGCGCTGCACTTCGCGTACACCGGCCCGGACCTGCCGGTCGACGGACGCCGGATGGGCGACGAGGGGCTGGTCGAGGGCTGGGGGGTGGTCACCGAGAACATGTTCCTGCACCACGGCTGGCTCAATCGGTCGTTTTCCCGGCGCACCGCGACGGCTCTGGGCCACGACACCGCCCAACGACTGCTGATCGTCACCCGGGCCCAGTGTGTCCGACTGCTCTTCGCCGTCGACGCCGCCCGCCGTCCGGCTGCCCCGACGGAGCTGCGGTCCCGGTACGACCAGCTGATGGCCGACCATCTGGGCGCGCGACCCGGACCGATCGAGTACCTAGAGGTGCTCTGCGGCGACTTCGTGAGCGCGACCCGGCTGCGCTCCTGGGAGTTCGGCACCTCCATCGGCGGGCTGCTCGCGCACGAGATCGGTCCGGACTGGCCGGGCGATCCACGGGCCGGGCGGTGGCTGCGCGAGCACTGGCGGGTGGGCGTCACCCACACCGCGACCGAGGCCATCGACCGGTGGGCCGCACCACCGGTGAGCCTGGCCGCGGTGGCGGAGAACCTCGCCGGCAGCATGGTCCACGCTTGCTGACGTCGATGGTCCGCCCGCCATCCCGGCCGTCGGGCTTCGGCTCGACAAGGGCAACGCCATCCAGTAGAAACCATCACCGGACATCCATTTACCCGTCGAGAGGCCGAGCGGTCCATTTCGGACCATAGGCCATGAGTGGATGGGCATGGCCCGGTTTAGTCAGATGGTGACGGCCCACCGGCGGCGGCTCGGGTTGACCCAGGAGGATGTCGCGGCCGCCACCGGGCTGGCCGTACGCAGCATCCGGGACGTGGAGAGCGGGCGGGTGGCCCGGCCGCGCGCGTCGACGGTCCGGTTGCTCGCCGAGGCGTTCAACCTGTCCGACGCCGACCGGGTCCACTTCATCCACGCCGCCGACCCCGATCTGGCCGCGTCGGAGGGGGAACGACCGCAGCAACTGCCGCTGGCGGTGCCGGGCTTCGTCGGCCGCTGCGCCGAACTGGAGACTCTCGACTCCGGTCGCCACCCGGAACCGGCGAAGCGTCCCGCAGTGGCCATCTTCACGATCTCCGGAATGGCCGGGGTGGGCAAGACCGCGCTCGCCCTGCACTGGGCGCACCGGGCCGCCGGCTGGTTCCCCGAAGGCCAGCTCTACGTCAATCTTCGCGGCTACGACGAGGCCGACGTGGTCGATCCGAGCGACGCCCTGCGCGGCTTCCTCGAGGCGCTCGGCGTGCCGGCCACCGGCATACCGGCCGGGTTGGACGCCCGCGTCGGACTGCACCGCAGCCTGCTGGCCGAGCGGCGCATGTTGCTGGTGCTCGACAACGCCCGTGACTCGGCACAGGTCCGACCGCTGCTACCCGGCGCGGGCGGCTGCGTGGTCGTGGTGACCAGCCGGGACGAGCTGTCCGGGCTGATCGCGGCGGAAGGCGCGCACCCGATCCGACTGAACGTGCTCACCGGCACCGAGTCGATGAGTCTGCTCGCCAGTCGGCTCGGCGCCAGTCGGCTGGCCGCCGAACCGGCCGCCGCGGCGGACATCATCGACTCGACCGGCCGGCTGCCGCTCGCGTTGTCGATCGTGGCGGCCCGGATGGCGCTGCACCCCGGCTTTCCGCTCGACGCCTTCGCCGCCAGCCTGCGCCCGAACGAGACGATGCTGGACGCGTTGGCCGACGGCGACGTACGCGCCGTCTTCTCCTGGTCCTACCTGTCGCTGAGCCGGCCGGCGGCCCGCCTGTTCCGCCTGCTGGGGTTGCACCCCGGCCCGGATCTGACCGCCGAGGCCGCGGCGGCCCTCGCCGGCCAGACCCCGACCTGCGTCGCGTCGTCGCTGCGGGAACTGACCCGGCGGCACCTGCTGGCCGAGCACCTGCCCGGCCGGTACGCCTTCCACGACCTGCTCCGCGCGTACGCGGCCGAGCTGACCCGGTCCGCCGGAGAGGCCGACGAGTCGCGGCAGGCACGCCACCGGCTGTTCGACTACTACCTGCACAGTTCCTATCCAGCGGCGGTGCTGCTACAGCCGCAGTGGCCGACGATCGACCCGGTTCCTGCGGTGCCGTCGAACGTCAGGTCTGTCGCGAAGGATCACGATGCCGCGCTCGGCTGGTTCGCGGCGGAGCATCAGGTGCTGCTGCGGGCGGTGCGCCAGGCCGCCGAGACCGGCTTCGAGGCGTATGCCTGGCAGCTGGCCTGGGCGCTCACCACGTTCTTCGCCCCGCGTGGTCTCTGGCAGGAGCAACGCGCCGCCCAACAGGTCGCCCTCGCCGCAGCCGAGCGCGTCGACGACCTCGCCGGCCAGGCCGTCGCCAACCGGTTGCTGTCCCGCGCCCAGACCCGACTCGGCGACCTCGATGCGGCGGAGAAACGGCTGCTGCGCGCACTGGATCTGCACCGGCGACTGGACGACCCGACCGGCCAGGCGCTGACGCTGCACAACCACGCCGAGGTCTGCTACATGCGAGGGCGCCCGGCGGAAGGGCTCCGCCACGGTCGGGAGGCGCTGCGGCTGTACCGGTCCGTCGGCAACCGCGCCGGAGAGGCGCGGGCGCTGAACGCGGTCGGTTGGCTCTACGCCGCCACCGGGGACTACCCACGGGCGATCGAGAGCTGCACGGAGGCGCTCGCCCGGCAACGCGCGAGCGGCGACCACAACGGCCAGGCAGCGACGTTGGACAGCCTCGGTTTCGCCCACGCCCGGCTGGGCGAACACGATCGGGCGGCCGACTGCTACGAGGAGGCCATCGCGCTGTTCCGCGAGTCCGCGGACCGCTATCACGAGGCCGAGACCCTCCAGCGGCTCGGCGAGGCGCGCGAGGCGACAGGCGACGTTCCCGGGGCCGTCGACGCCTGGCGACGGGCGGCGCAGATCCTCGACGATCTCGGTGACCCGGCGGCCGAGGACGCCCACCGCACGCTGTCACGGCTGTCGCCACCCTGACCACCGCGCTGCCGGCCCGCGCTGCGCCCGCGGCGCCGGTGCGGCCCGCCCGGTGGCAGTGCTCGCGGGTTGCGGCATCTTGGGGTGTCAGCGGAGCGGGAGGGCGCAACATGCCGCAACTCGCGAGCGTGCCGCTGCCCGCCGCCAGCAGGTTCCTCGCGTACGTGCTCCGGCACCGCCCGGACACCATCGACATCACCCTGGACGAGAGCGGGTGGGTCGAGGTGGACGTGCTGCTCGAAGCGCTGGCCCGGCACGGTCGTCCGGTCAGCCGGCAGATGCTCGTCGAGCTAATCGCCGGTACCGACAAGCGGCGTTTCGAGCCGCACGCCGGGCGGATCCGCGCCGCGCAGGGCCACTCGGTCGGCGTCGACCTGCGTCTCGAACCCGTGACGCCGCCGTGGTTGCTGTATCACGGCACGGTGGCCCGCCACCTGCCCGGCATTCGTGCCGAAGGGCTGCGACCACGCGGTCGTACCCACGTACCCCTGTCGGCGGACCGGCGGACCGCCGTCACGGTCGGTGCCCGACGCGGTGTCCCGGTCGTGCTGACCGTCGACGCGGCCGGCATGTACCGCCACGGGTTCGTCTTCTACCGGGCCGACAATGGTGTCTGGCTCACCGACCACGTCCCACCCGGCTGGATCACCGGTGGCGGTTCGGCTTGACATGCAAGTGGCCACTTGCCTATAACTGTGCCTGTGGACGCAGACCCTGACCTGTTCAAGGCCATCGGTGACGCGACGCGACGCACGATCCTGGACGAGTTGATCGACCGGGACGGTCAGACGCTCTTCGAGATCTGCGGCCGGCTGATCATGAAGCACAACCTGACCTCCTCGCGCCAGGCGATCTCACAGCACCTCGCGGTGCTGGAACAGGCCGGCCTGGTGCGCACCCGGCGTGAGGGCCGGTACAAGTTCCACCACATCGACACGAGCCCGTTGCGGTCGATTGTCGAGCGGTGGCCCATCGACCGAGAGGCACCAGATCCGTGATCCGTATCCACGTCACAAGCGTGTTCGTCGACGACCAGGCCAAGGCACTCGCCTTCTACACCGAGAAGCTGGGCTTCATCAAGAAGAACGACCTGCCTGCCGGTGAGGCCCGCTGGCTCACCGTCGTCTCGCCGGCCGACACCGACGGGGTGGAGCTGCTGCTGGAACCGGCCGGCCACCCGGCGGTGGGTCCGTTCCAGCAGCACCTGGTCGCCGACGGCATCCCGTTCACCTCGTTCGCCGTCGACGACGTGTACGCCGAGGTCGAGCGACTCAAGGGACTGGGCGTCGAGTTCACCCAGGAGGCGACCGACATGGGCCCGGTGGTCACCGCCGTGCTCGACGACACCTGCGGCAACCTGATCCAGCTCGCCGCCATGAAGTAATCCTCCCGCCGATTCTGTCGGACGGTCACATCGCAGGTGCCGGCGTACCGCCGGCACCTGCGATGTCCGGTGTCGGGGGTAGTCCGGCAGAATCGGCGGGTGCCCGTCCACCTGATCACCGAGCCCGACGACGAGCGGATCGCCGACTACCGGGCGCTCACCGACGTCGAGCTGCGTACCCGCTGGGAGCCGCCACACGGCCTGTTCATCGCCGAGGGTGAGCTGGTGCTGCGGCGGGCGCTGCGGGCCGGCTACCCGGCCCGGTCCTTCCTCGTCGACGCCAAGCGAGTCGACCAACTGGCCGACCTCGACACCGGCGACGCCCCGGTGTACGCCGCCACCCCCGACGTGCTGCGCGAGGCGACGGGGTTCCACGTGCACCGGGGCGTGCTCGCCTCGTTCCGGCGCAAACCGCTGCCGGCCGCCGCCGAGGTGCTCGCCACCGCCGGTCGGGTAGTGATCCTCGAAGACGTGAACAACCATACGAACCTGGGCGCGATTTTTAGGGCGGTGGCGGGGCTGGGGGTGGACGCCGTGCTGCTCTCGCCAACCTGCGCCGACCCGCTCTACCGGCGCAGCGTACGGGTCAGCATGGGTGAGGTCTTCGCCGTGCCGTACGCGAAGCTGGAACCGTGGCCGACGGCGCTGGCCGACGTGCGGGCCGCCGGGTTCACCGTGCTGGCGATGACGCCGGCCCCGGACGCGGTGCCCATCCAGCGGCTGGAGCCGGGCCAGCGGTCCCGGGCCGCGCTGCTGCTCGGTGCCGAGGGCGCCGGACTGACCGGCGCGGCGATGGCGGCCAGCGACGCCCGGGTGGTGATCCCGATGCGCCGCGGCGTGGACTCGCTGAACGTCGCCGCCGCCACCGCCGTGGCCTGCTGGGAACTGGGCCGCGACGACCCGCTCTGAGGTCTTCGAGGGCCGCCCGGATGGGCGTAGATTCCGCGCATGCGGACCGGCCGGACACCAGCGGCGTGGGTGGCCCACGCCGTCGGGCTCTGCGGAGCGGCCGTCCTGCTCTGGGCGTTCAGCGTTCCCGGCGTCGCCGTGTTCTCCACGCTCGTCGGCCTTGCGATGCTCGGCGTGGCGGCACTGCTCTGGGCCGTCGCGGCGCAGTTGTCACACTCCGCCGGCCGAACGTGGCCGTTGTGGCTGCCGATCGCCCCGGCGCTGGCCATCGTCACGCTGGCGCTGCTGACCACGCGGGCACCACTGCATGCCCGTTGGGAGTTCAGCCAGGACGCCTTTGACCGCGTGGTGGCCGAGCTACCGAAGTCCAGCGCGGATACCTCGTTCGAACCCGTGAAGGTGCCGGAGCGGATCGGCGGTTACCGGATCATCAGCGCCAATCTCGTACCGGGCGGAGTGATCCTCTACGGGAGCAATGGTGCCTTCTTCAATGATGCCGGCTTCGCCTATCTGCCGGATGGCCCGAATCCCTCCCTCGACCACGGCGGCTTCGAGTCTCCGGTGTTCCGGCCTCTCGGTGACGGTTGGTATCGCTGGACCGCGAGCTGGTGACCAGCGGGCGCGGCGGCTGACCGGCGGTTATCGGAGTCACAATCACGGACGGTAGCGTGTCGCGGGTGTTCCCTACCGTGCGTGAGGTCCTCGCCCTGGACCCGGTCCGCCACGGCGCGCCGCGCCTGGTCGCGGGGGAGGTCGGGCTGGACCGCCGGGTGCGCTGGGTGCACGTCGCCGAGGTGCCGGACATCGCCACCCTGCTCGGCGGCGGCGAACTGGTGCTCACCACGGGGATCGGGCTGCCGAGCGACGACGCCGGGTTGCGGGCCTTCATCGGTGACCTGGCCGGCGTCGGCGTCTCCGGGCTGGTGGTCGAGTTGGGTCGGCGCTACCTCGACGGCGTACCCCGGGTGATGGTGGCCGCCGCCGAACGCCACGGCCTGCCGCTGGTGGAACTGCGCCGGGCCACCCCGTTCGTGCGGATCACCGAGGCGGTGCACGCCCTGATCGTCGACGCCCAGCTCACCGAGCTGCGGGCCACCGAGGAGATCCACCAGCGGTTCACCGAGCTGTCGGTGGAGGGCGCCGAGGCCGGGGAGGTGGTCCGGCAGGCGGCCGAGCTGTCCGGCTGCCCGGTGGTGCTGGAGAACCTGTCCCGCCAGGTGCTGGCGTACGACCCGGCGGGCGAGAGCGCCGAGCTGCTGCTGGACGGGTGGGAGCAGCATTCGCGGCGGATCCGGCCCGAGGGGCGCACGGCGTACGACCCGGACCGGGGCTGGCTGGTCACCATGGTGGGTGCCCGGGGTCAGGACTGGGGTCGGTTGCTGCTGCGCTGGCCGCCCGGCGCTGACCTGGCCGATGGGCAATCGTTGTCGCCGCCCGCCGCGTCCGCCCCGGTGCCGGCCCCGGAACGGGCCGGGGCGGCCCCCGGACAGGCCGACGCGGTCCCGGCCGGACGCGGCGATTCATCCTCGGCGCCGCCGACCAGGCTGACCATTCTGGTGGAGCGGGCGGCGTCCACGTTGGCGCTCGGTCGGCTGATCCGACGCGACGCCGAAGGGCTGGAACGGCAGCTGCACCGGACCCTGCTCACCGCCCTGCTCGATCACTCGTGGCCGGTGGACGAGGTGGCCCTGCGGGCGCGGGCGCTCGGGGTGGTGCTGGAACGCCGTCTACTCGTCGGTGTGGTGGTCCGGCACCGGGCCGACCACGGCGGCGAGGACCTCGCACGTCACCGTCAGCCGGCGAGCAGCGGTCCGCTCGTCGAGTCAGGACACCCCGGCGAGCTGCTCGATCACGCCGACGCCGGGCCGGCCCGGCTGCGCGACCTCGCCGAGGCTGCCGGACAGGCGTTACGGGAGGCCGGGCTGACCGGGCTCACAAGTGCGCTGGACGATCAGACGGTGGGTGTCCTGCTCGCCCTGCCCGACGCGGCGGCGGAGGAGCGGTCGCTGGCTGCCTTCGCCGCCGCGCTGCGCCGGTCGCGCCCCGACCCGCCGGGGCGCGCTGCTCCGTCGGGCCGGGCTGACTCGCCTGGCCGCGCTGACCTGTCTGGCCGCGCTGACCTGTCTGGCCGGGCTGACCAGTCTGGGCGCGCTGACCTGTCTGGGCACGCTGACCTGTCTGGCCGGGTTGACCAGCTGGGGCGCCCTGGCGCGCCCAGCCGTTCCGATGACGCGCTGGCACCGAGTGCCCGCCGACGGTCCGTCGCCGGGCTGCTGATCGCCGCCGGCTCCGGTGTGGGCAGTCTGCGGGAGGCCCGCCGGTCACTGATCGAGGCCCGTCAGGTCGCCGACGCGGCCCGCCGGGACCGACGCGACCTGCCGATCTTCCGACTGCCGCACGTCGGGCTGGCCGGACTGCTGCACCTGCTCCGCGACGAGCCCCGGGTGCAGACCTTCGTCGAACGGCAGCTCGGCGCGCTACTGGCCTACGACGCGCAGCACCCCCGGGAGCAGTTGCTCGGCACCCTGCGGGCCTACCTGGAGCAGGGCCGGAACAAGTCGGCGGCCGCCGCCGCCGCGCACCTGTCCCGCCCGGCGTTCTACGAGCGGCTGGCCCGCATCGGCCGGATCCTCGACGTCGACCTCGACTCGGTCGACGCCTGCCTCTCCCTCCACGTAGCCCTCCTGGCCCTAGAAGCCATCCGCACCCCCTAACCACCCCCTTCCACCCCCTTCCCCACCCCCACCTCCGCCAGCTTCGTCGATCATGAAGTTGTTGTCGCGACACGTCGATATCGATGGCAACAACTTCATGAT
>NZ_JAGPXT010000048.1 GCF_018070465.1 Micromonospora sp. C95 | reverse complement strand
ACCGGGGGGGGGTGGGGTGGGGGGGGGGCCACGGGGGTGGGATTGGCGCTTAGGGGTGGGGGGTGGGGCGGTTAGCGTCGGGGTGTGGAACTGGAGCAGGCACAGAAGCTGTGGCAACCGCAGCCGGGCTGGTTGAACACCGCCAGCTACGGGTTGCCGCCCGACCCGGCCTGGGACGCGTTGCAGGACGCGCTGGCCGCCTGGCGGGTGGGGCGGGGAGCGTGGGAGGACTGGGGCGCCGCCACCGACAGGTGTCGGACGGCCTTCGCTGAACTGGTCGCGGTGCCGGTGGCCGACGTCGCGGTCGGCGCCACCGTCTCCCAGTTGCTGGCGCCGGTCGCCGCCGCGCTGCCCACCGGTGCCCGGGTGCTGGTGCCCGAGGTCGAGTTCACCTCCAACCTGTTCCCCTGGCTGGTCCAGGCCGAGCGGGGCGTCGAGGTACGCACCGTCGCGCTGGCCGAGCTGGCCGCCTCGATCGACGCGGACACCGACCTGGTGGCGTTCAGCCTGGTGCAGTCCGCCGACGGCACGATCGCCGCGTACGACGAGATCGTCGCGGCGGCCCGGGCGCACGGCGCGCTCGTCGCGGTGGACGCCACCCAGGCGTGCGGCTGGCTGCCGTTCGACGCGGCCCGGGCCGACGTCGTGGTGGCCGGCGGGTACAAGTGGCTGATGGCTCCCCGGGGCACCGGCTTCGCCTACCTGGCTCCCGGGCTGCGGGACCGGCTGCGACCCGACGCCGCCGGCTGGTACGCGGGTCGCGATCCGCACGCCTCCTACTACGGGCCGCCGCTGCGGCTGGCCGACGACGCCCGCCGGTTCGACCTCTCACCGGCCTGGTTCAGCTGGGTGGGTGCCGCTCCGGCGCTGGAACTGCTGCTGGAGATCGGCGTCGAGCAGGTGCGGGCGTACGATGTGGCGCTGGCGAACCGGTTCCTCGCCGGCCTGGGGCAGCCACCCGGGCACAGCGCGATCGTCACCGTCGAGGTGCCCGGCGCGCAGGAGAAGCTGGAACGCGCCGGGGTACGCGCGGCGGTGCGGGCCGGTCGCGTCCGGGCCTCGTTCCACCTCTACTCCACCACCGAGGACGTCGACCTGGCCCTCGACGCACTCACCTCCTAGACCGCGCCGGCCACGCCGCACCGGACGGCTCGCCGGTGTGCGGCCGGCGCTCGCCGCCCGCCCTCACCTGTTCGGTGAGGGCGGGCGGCACTGTCCGCACCGGCGGTCTCCCGCCGTCCCGGCGGTGCCCGCGACAGGCGCGGGACGTCCCCGGGTCCGCCGCCTCACTTGCCGGTGATGATGCCCGGGTTGATGCACAGCCCCGGCGAGCTGCCGTGCTTGTCCGCGATCTCCAGGCAGCGGGTCACCTTGTCCACCGTCGCGTTGGTCTCGGTGACCTGCTTCTGGATCTCGGCGTTGAGGCGGTCCTGTTCGAGGTTGCGGGTCTGCGCGAGCTTGTCCTGGAACGCCTTGATGTTGCCCTCGGTCTTGTCGTCGTGGTTGACCCGGGTGATGGTGACCGACAGGATCTCGACGTCGTCGGCCAGCCGCCCCTCGGCGTTTGACTTGATGCTCGCCGAGAAGGGCTTGAGATCGACGTTCAGGTTGCCGGTCTTCGAGTCGATGCGCTCCAGCGGGTTGTAGGTGGCGAAAGCGTCGTTTACCGCGCTGTCGAGTTGGACGCCGACCCGCTGCCCCCGGAAACTCTCGAAGTCACCCTTGTAATCCATGAACTGCTGCGGGGCGTTCTCGGGCTGGACCTGCCACTCGATCAGCACCTCGACGCACGCGTCCGCGAGGGTGCCGGTACGTACCCGTACGCACTTGTCGTTGCCGATGTGGTCGTACTTCTGCCGCCCGGCGTCCCACTCGCCAACCCGCTGCCACGGGGTGACCCACTTCAGGCCGGAGCCGGTGACCTCACCGGTCGGCTTGCCGAAGCTGGTGACGATGCCGACCGAGCGGATCGGCACCGAGTGGGCGCTCGACGCGACGGTGAGGATCGCCGTGCCGGCCAGGGCGCCGACCGCCGTCAGGACGCCGATCTGCCGCACCTGGCGTTGCGAGCTGAACAGGGCGACGGCGACGGCGACGATCGCGACGACGGCGGCGACGATGGCCAGGATGAAGCCGAAGGGCATGTCGGGACCTTTCCGGAAATGGCCTTGCACTGAGTTGATCATCAACGTAGCGGCCCGGGTCAAGGCCGCCACGAGCGCATCCGCGCCGGGACGTCCCGGCGAATCCCGGTGGAGACCTGTCCACTGGGAGGAATCTGGTGTCTGGGATACCGATGCCGGCGGAGATCGTGCAGGTCGCGCACAAGCGCCTGACGGCCGCCGCCGAGGAGTTCGACGGCAGCCGGATCAGCGCGCTTGTCGTCGAGCTGGCCGAGGAGTGGGGCGTGGTGCGGCTGTGGGACGACGTCTGCGTGCCGGTGCTCACCACGCTGAGCGGGTACTCCCCCGCCGGGATCGCCGTCGAGCACGCCCTGTCCGAGGGCGTCCGGGTCGGTCTGGACGTGTTCCGCCGCGATCAGGGCGCCGGCCTGCCCGCCGACGGCGTGCTGCTGGCCGGAGCGGAGCAGGAGGAACACTGTCTCGGACTGCACGCACTCGCCGCCGCGTTGCGGGAACGCGGCCAGGGCTGCCTGCTGGTCGGGCCGGCGCTGCCCTGGCCGGCGCTGGCCAGCGCCGTCCGCCGGGCCCGGCCGGGAGCCGTCGCGGTCTGGTCCCAGTCGCCGGTGACCGGCCGGTCGTACCGCATCGGCCGCTTCGCCCGGGACTTCCCGGCGGTCCGGGTGTACGGCGCGGGGCCGGGCTGGGTCGAGCCGCTGACCCCGCCCGCGACGCGCCTCGACTCCCTCTCCGCCGCCCTCCGGGAGTTGTAGGCAAGGCCGGTCTGCGTCCGGTCGTCACCCGCCCGTACGGTGACGGGGGTCATACCGATACGGACCCGTACCGTATCGTAAATGCCCTATGCTCGGAGCCGAGCAGCACGGGACCGAATCGGAAAGCGGGGGCGGAGATGCAGCCGAACGAGAACACCGGACATCCGAGGAGGTGGGCGATCCTCGGGGTGCTGGTGATCAGCCTGCTCGTGGTCGTCCTCGACAACACCATTCTCAACGTCGCGTTACGCACGCTCGCCGATCCGGTGCACGGGCTCGGGGCCAGCCAGGGCGAGCTGGAATGGTCGATCAATTCCTACACCCTGGTCTTCGCCGGGCTGCTGTTCACCTTCGGCGTGCTGGGGGACCGGGTCGGCCGTCGCAGGATGCTGGTGATCGGGCTCGCGCTCTTCGGCCTGGCGTCACTGCTGTCGGCGTACGCGCAGACGCCCGGGCAGTTGATCGCGGCCCGGGCGCTGATGGGCGTCGGCGGCGCGGCCATCATGCCGGCGACGTTGTCGATCATCTCCAACGTCTTCGACCCGCGGGAGCGAGGCCGCGCCATCGGCATCTGGGCCGGCGCGGTCGGTCTGGCGGTGGCCATCGGGCCGGTCCTCGGCGGGTTGTTGCTCGAGCACTACTGGTGGGGCTCGGTCTTCCTGATCAACGTGCCGGTGGTGGCGCTCGGCGTGGCCCTGGTCGCGTTGCTGGTGCCCGAGTCGCGCGATCCTGAACCGGGCCGCGTCGACGCGTTCGGTGTGCTGCTCTCGGTGGTCGGCCTGGTCGCCCTCACCTACGGCATCATCGACGGCGGCGAGCACGGCTTCGATCGGCCCCTGGTCTGGGCCTCGATCGTCGGCGGCGTCGCGGTGCTCGCCTGGTTCGTCCGGCACGAGCGACGCAGCAGCCACCCGGCGCTGGACGTCCGACTGTTCCGGGTGCCCCGGTTCGCCGCCCCGGTGGCGATGATCGGGCTGGTCTTCTTCGCCGCGATGGGCGTGATGTTCTTCAGCTCGTTCTACCTGCAACTGGTGCGCGGCTACAGTCCGCTCGAGACCGGCCTGCTCTTCCTGCCCTTCGCCGTCGCCCAACTCGCCTTCGCCCCGCGCAGCGCCACCATGGTCCGCAGGTACGGCAGCCGGGCGGTGTCGGTGGTGGGGCTGGTGCTGACCTCGGTGGCGTTGGGCGCGTTCGCCTTCGTCGACGCCGCCACGCCCATCTGGCTGGTGCTTGTCGCCTTCTTCCTGCAGGGCGTCGGGATGGCCAACATCATGCCGCCGGCCACCGAATCGATCATGTCGGCGCTGCCCCGGGAGAAGGCCGGCGTGGGCTCCGCGGTCAGCAACACCATCCGGCAGGTGGCCGCCGCGCTCGGCGTCGCGGTGATCGGCTCGGTGCTGGCCGCCGGCTACCGCAACGGCATCGAACCGGCCCTGGTGGATCTGCCACCGGCAGCCGGCACGGCAGTCGGTGAGTCCCTCGCCGGCGCGTACGCGGCGGCCGGCCAGCTCGGTCCGGCGGGCCCGCAACTGATCGCGGCGGCCAACGACTCCTTCGTCTCGGCCATGCATCTGTCGGCCACGCTGGCCGCGCTGGTCGCCGCGGCCGGCATCCTGGTGGCGCTGCGCTTCATGCCCGGCCGGGCCAGCACCGGCGGACCGGTGACCATCGGTGAACCCGGGCTGGCCGGTGCCGCACCCGGGCAGGGACAATGAGTGGATGACCAGCACCGCGGACGCTGCACGACCACCCGGGCGGCCACGCAGCGTCCGCGCGGACGAGGCGATCGTCGAGGCCACCCTGGATCTGCTCGCGGAGGGCAGCACCATCGAGACGATCTCGGTCGAGGCGATCGCCGCGCGGGCCGGGGTGGGCAAGGCCACCATCTACCGCCGCTGGCCGGGCAAGGACTCGCTGCTGCGCGACGCGCTGCGTCGACTCAAGGGCGATCCGCCCCAGCCGTCCGGTGGGTCCGTCCGCGAGGACCTGATCACGCTGGTGGCCGCGATCGGCCACAACGTCGACCCGCGCGCGGCACAGATCATGCCGTGCCTGGCGCCGGAGATGAAACGCAGCCCCGAGCGGTACGCGTTCTACCAGAGCATCGTGGAGCCCCGCCGGGCGGCGATGCGGGAGGTGCTGCGCCGTGGCGTCCGCGAGGGTGAACTGCGTACCGACATCGACATCGAGGTGACGATGGCGATGCTCACCGGCCCGATGCTCATCCAACGGGTGCTCAACTGGAACCCGGACCTCGACGAGGCGACCCTGCCGGAGAAGGTCGTCGACGGCGTCCTGGCCGGCATCCGCGCTCGCTGACCCGCGCTGTCGACACATCGCACGGCGCAGGTCGTCCGACCGTCACTCACCCGGCCGGCGTACGCAACCGGTGCAGGCGCAGGGCCAACTGCACCTCCAGGGCCCGATCCGGCCGCTGCCAGTCGGCACCGAGCAACTGCCCGACCCGCTCCAGGCGCTGCGTCACCGTGTTGACGTGCACGTGCAGTTGCTCGGCGGCCCGGGCCAGGCTGCCGCCCACCCCGAAGTACGCCTCCAGCGTCCGCACCAACGCGGTGCCCCGCCGGGCGTCGTACTCGATCACTGGCCCGATGGTCGCGGTGAGGAAGCGGCTCACGTCGGCGTCGCCACCGCCGTCGTCGACGGCACCCAGCAGCAGCCCGACGAAGCCCAGCTCGGCGCTGCTCGCCCCCTGCCCGGACCGGCCCAGCGCGCCGAGCGCGGTCAGACACCGGTCCGCCTCCCGAAATGCCGCGGCCAGCGACGCCGGGCCCGTCGACGGGCCGCTCGCTCCCGCGGTCACCGGCCGCCCGGTGATCCGGGACAGGTCCCGGGCCACCGCCCGGGCGCTGCCACCGGCGTCCTGACCGGGCAGCATCAGCGCCACCCGGCCGTCGCGCGCCGCGGCCAGCCCGCCCCGGGTCGAGGCGTACGTGGTGGCCCAGGAGAGCACCCGCTGCCGGGCGGAGCCGGTCGCCGCGATGGCGTCGTCGCCGACGGCCACCAGCACGTGCGGCGCGTCCAGGTCCACGCCCAGCCGACGCGCCCGGCTGCGCAGCGCGTCGGTGTCCCGCAGCGGCCGGGCGATCAGGTCGTCGAGCAACTCGCCCCGGACCCGGCCCTCCGCCTCGGCGACGGTGCGCCGGAACAGCAGCAGCAACGCGGTCACCAGCGCCGCCCGCTCCAGGATCCGCTGGTCGGCGTCGGCCGGTTCGTCCTCGGGACGCAGCACCAGCACGCCCAGGTTCTCCGCGCCGGCCACCACGGCCGCGTACCACAACACCCCCCGGCGTACGCTGCGTCCCTCGGTCCGCGACGCCGCGACCGCCTCGACGATCTCCGGCCGGTCCGGCTCGTCGATCTCACCGACCTGGGCCAGCCGCCGCCCCTCGGCGTCCAGCGCCAGCAGCGCGCCGCCGAGCACGTCGGTGACCGCCGCGGCCACGTCCTCCACCCCGCCGCCGCGCAACACCAGCGCGGTCATCCGGTCGTGCGCCGCCGCGGCCCGCTCCACCGAACTGCTGTGCGCCCGGATCGTGGTGTTGGCCGACGACAGCTCCGCCAGCGCCGCGCGGGTCTCGGCCAGCAGCCGCGCGGTGTCGATCGCCACCGCGGCGTGGGCCGCCAGCGAGAGCAGCAGCGCCACCTCCTCCCGGGCGAACGGCCGGGCCGAGCGGTTGGCCGCGTAGAGCACGCCGATGCTCGTCGAGCCGAGTCGCAGCGGCACCCCGAGGATGGCGACCAGCCCTTCCTCACCCACCCCGGCGTCGATCTCCCGGGTGTGGTGGAACCGCTCGTCCTGCGGGTAGTTCGCGGTCACGTACGGGGCACCGGACTGGGCCACCAGACCGCCGAGCCCGGCGCCCATGGGCAGCCGCAGCCGCTGGAACCGGGCCGAGACCGAGCCGTCGGTGACCCGCATGTAGGTGTCACCGCGCTCGGCGTCGTCGAGCGTCATGTAGGCGACGTCCGCGCCGAGCAGGTGCCGGGCCCGGTGCACGATCGCCCGCAGCACCTCGTCCAGGTCGCGCAGCCCCGCCAGGTCGCTGACCGTGTCGTACAGGCCGGACAGCTCGCTCTCCCGACGGCGGCGGCGTTCCAACAGTGCCCGGACCCGCAACGCCACCGTCTTGGCCTGCTCCAACTCGGCGAGACGCTCGGCGGGCAGCCCGGCCGAGCGGGCGGCGACAAGCGGTCCCTCGAACTCGACCGCGGCGGCCTCCCGGGCGAGCAGTTCCAGGAACTCCACCGACGACGACATGACCGACATTCTGCGGGTGGCCGGCGTCAGTTCGCCGTCCAACCCCCGTCGAGCGCGATCGAGGCACCGGTGAGGAACCCCGCCGGCGGCGCGCAGAGGTACGCCAGCAGCTCCGCCACCTCCTCCGGCTCGATCAGCCGCTTGACCGCCGCGCGGGCCAACATGATCTTCTCGATCACCTCGGACTCGGGGATGCCGTGTGCGGTCGACTGGTCGGCGATCTGGCTCTCCACCAACGCGGTACGCACGTACGCCGGGTTGATGCAGTTCGCCGTCACCCCGTGTGCCGCGCCCTCCAGCGCCACCACCTTCGACAGCCCCTCCAAGGCGTGCTTCGCCGAGACGTACGCCGCCTTGTACGGCGAGGCGCGCAGCCCGTGCACCGAGGAGATGTTCACGATCCGACCCCAACCACGGGCGTACATGTGCGGCAGCGCCCGCCGGATCAGCAGGAACGGCGCCTCCACCATCACCCGCTGGATGTACTCGAAACGCTCGACCGGGAAGTCCTGGAGCGGCGCCACGTGTTGCAGCCCGGCGTTGTTGACCACGATGTCGACGTCGACGTCGAGCGCGTCCACCGCCGCCGGATCGGCGAGGTCCACCCCCTCGGCCCGGCCGCCGGCCTCGGCGGCCACCAGCTTGGCCGCCTCGACGTTGCGGTCGACCACCACGACCGTGGCGCCGGCGGCAGCCAGCCGCAGCGCGCAGGCCCGGCCGATGCCGCCGCCCCCGCCCGTCACGAGGGCGGTACGACCGGTCAGGTCGACGTTCACGACGTGGGGGACCGCCACGGGTTCTGCCGTCATGGCGCATGAAGTTACGAGCTGTGTGGTCGGGCGCACATGGGATGGTGGCACATACTCCCGCCGTACGGTGTGGTCGTCTGCTACATCCCCGCCGCAGTCGCCACGGCGGTCGCGGTTCCGCGTGACCGCCCGGTCGCCACGGCCGTGCCCGGCGGCGTGCCGGGGCGGGCGTGTCCCGCGACGCGCCGTGCCGGCGGCATCGGTAGGGTGTCGAACACACGTACTGTCCGGCGGCTGGAGGGAGGCGGCGTGCGGGTGCTCGGCGTCGATCCGGGGCTGACCCGGTGCGGCGTCGGCGTGGTCGAGGGGACACCCGGCCGGCCCTGCACGCTCATCGCCTACTACGTGGTCTACACCGATCCGGCCGACGAGCTGCCCACCCGCCTGCTGCACCTGGACCGTTCGCTCACCGAGCTGGTCGCCGAGCACCGGCCGGACAGCGTGGCCGTGGAGCGGGTGTTCAGCCAGCACAACGTCCGTACGGTGATGGGCACCGCCCAGGCCAGCGGGATCGCGGTGCTGGCCGGGGCGCGCGCCGGGCTGCCGGTGCAGACGTACACCCCGAGTGAGGTGAAGGCGGCGGTGACCGGGTCCGGTCAGGCGGACAAGGCCCAGATGACCGCGATGGTCACCCGACTGCTGCGGCTGCCCGAGCCGCCCCGGCCGGCGGACGCCGCGGACGCCCTCGCGCTGGCCATCTGCCACGTGTGGCGCGGCGGTACCCGGTCGAAACTGGCCGCCGCGGTGGACCGGGTCAGACGAGGAGGAGCGAGATGATCGCCAGTGTGCGTGGCGTGGTGACCGCCACCGGCCCGGACCATGCGGTGATCGAGGTCGGCGGCGTCGGCCTGGCCGTGCAGTGCGCCCCCGGCACCCTGGCCGACCTGCGGGTCGGCCAGCCGGCCCGGCTGGCCACCAGCCTGGTCGTCCGGGAGGACTCGCTCACCCTCTACGGCTTCGCCGACGACGACGCCAAGGCGCTGTTCGAGCTGTTGCAGACCGCCAGCGGCGTCGGTCCGCGGCTGGCCCAGGCGGTGCTCGCGGTGCACACCCCCGACGCGGTGCGCAAGGCCGTCGCCAACGCCGACACGGCGGCGCTGACCCGGGTGCCGGGCATCGGCAAGAAGGGCGCCGAACGGCTGGTGCTGGAGCTGCGCGACCGGATCGGCCCGGTGCCGGTGGGTGCCGACGGCGCGGCCGGGGTGACCGGCGGCAGCTGGCCGGACCAGGTGCGTCAGGCGTTGATCGGGCTGGGCTGGACGGCCGGTCAGGCCGACCAGGCGGTCGCCGCCGTCGCCGAGACCGTCGACGGTCCCACCCCGCCGGTGCCGGTGCTGTTGAAGCAGGCCATCCGGCTGCTGGGTCGTACCCGATGAGCAACGAGAACCTGGTCTCCGCGTACGTCAGCGACGCGGAGCTGGACGCGGAGGTAAGCGTCCGGCCGAAACGCCTGGCCGAGTTCATCGCCCAGGACCGGGTTCGCGACCAGCTCGACCTGCTGCTCCAGGGCGCCATGCGGCGCGGCTCGCCGCCCGACCACATCCTGCTCTCGGGCCCGCCGGGCCTGGGCAAGACCAGCCTCGCCAACATCGTGGCCGCCGAGTTGGGCACCGGCATCCGGGTGACCAGCGGGCCGGCGATCGAACGCTCCGGTGACCTGGCGGCGATCCTGACCAGCCTGGCCGAGGGCGACGTGCTCTTCATCGACGAGATTCACCGGATCGCCCGGCCGGCGGAGGAACTGCTCTACAGCGCGATGGAGGACTTCCGGGTCGACGTGGTGGTCGGCAAGGGGCCCGGAGCCACCGCCATCCCGCTCGACGTGGAGCCGTTCACGCTCGTCGGCGCGACCACCCGGTCGGGTCTGCTCACCGGTCCGATGCGGGACCGGTTCGGCTTCGTGGCGCACCTGGACTTCTACTCACCGGCCGACCTGGAGACGCTGCTGCACCGCTCGGCCCGCATCCTCGGGGTGCCGATCACCGAGGACGGGGCGGCGGAGATCGCCGGCCGGTCCCGGGGTACGCCCCGGATCGCCAACCGGCTGCTGCGCCGGGTGCGGGACTTCGCCGAGGTACGCGCCGACGGCGTGGTCACCGTCGCGACCGCCCGGGCGGCCCTGACCGTGTACGACGTGGACGCGCTCGGGCTGGACCGGCTCGACCGGGCGGTGCTGACCGCGCTCGTGGAGTCGTTCCGGGGCGGTCCGGTCGGCCTGTCGACCCTGGCCGTGGCGGTGGGGGAGCAGCCGGACACGGTCGAGGAGGTCTGCGAGCCGTTCCTGGTGCGGGCCGGGTTGCTGGCCCGCACGCCCCGGGGCCGGGTGGCCACCGAGGCCGCCTGGCGCCATCTGGGGCGCACACCGCCGAATGGTACATTTGCCGCAGAAGCCCCTACCGTGCCCGATCTGTTCTCGCTGGACGGCGGCGAGCCGTGATCTGTTCGTGATCTGCGCCGCGTTCGGCGTTCCCAGACAGAGCGACTAGACTCGCCGCGGTCTGTACAGGACGTGAAAATCCGCCTCCGTTGCGGCGCCGACGCGCCGCTGCGGCGGCCAATGGGAAGGTCGACAACCGTGCACTACGCAGCAGATGGCGGCGGAGCGGGAGGCTTCACGCCGATCCTCATGATCGCTCTGCTCTTCGGCGTCATGTACTTCATGATGATCCGTCCGCAGCAGAAGCGCCGCCGCGAGGCCGAATCGATGCAGTCCAACCTCTCCGTGGGCGACGAGGTGGTCACCATCGGCGGGCTCTACGGCACGGTCACCGGTGTCGAGGACGACAGTGTCCTGCTGGAGGTCGCTCCCGGAGTGCAGACCCGCTACGCCCGGCCGGCGATCGCCCGGGTGGTCACCCCGGTCGAGCGCCCGGTGGAGTCGCCCGCCGAGGAGTCCGACTCCGTCAAGGACTGACGTCGAGTCCCATCCGGGCCGGGTCGCCGGTTCCTCGCCGGTTCGGATGGGAGGGGCCCACGCGCGTCCCCGGGTGGGTGTCATCCTCGAACTGCGCATTGAGACAATTGGATAGCAGGCCGACGCCGGGCGTCGGCGCGCCGGCTCGTACCCGGTCCACGCGTGCGCGTCGACCACCGGGACGGCGGCGTCAGCCCGGGCGCCGTCAGGTAGGCGGACCGTCGGCCTGGCATTCCGGCCGACCCGCCGCCGCGCCCGCGGCGGCGTGACCACAGGGAGACAGGACAGCCGTGGCACCACCTCAGGGACAGATGCGCCCGGGACGGCAGTTGGCCGTGCTCGGGGCCATCTTCGTCGTCCTCTATCTTTTGGTGTTCTTCTCGGGCGGCGCCAGCGGTGGCTGGAAGGACCGGCTCGAACCCCGCCTCGGTCTTGACCTGGTCGGCGGCACGCGGCTCACGCTGGAAGCCACCAACACCCTCGACGGCCGGGCCCCGACGGCGGAGAACCTGGAGCGGGCCCGCCAGATCATCGAGAGCCGGGTCAACGCGTACGGCGTGGCCGAGGCCGAGGTGGTCACCGAGGGCGACCGCAACATCGTCGTCTCCCTGCCCGGCGAGAACCGCGAACTCAACGAGGTCGGCAGCGCCGCCGAGCTGCGCTTCCGGAAGGTGCTGAAGATCGCCGACGGCAGCGGGTCGATCCCGTCGCCGGCACCGAGCGAGAGTCCTTCGGCGACCCCGTCCGGTTCCGAGAGCCCCGAGGCCACCCCGTCGGGCTCCGCGAGCCCCACGCCGGACGCCGAGGCCACCTCGTCACCCGACGCCGGTGGCCAGGGCGGTGGCGCACCGACGCCGACGCCGTCGGCGACCCCGTCGCCTGCCCCGTCGGCCACGGCGGACGAAGAGGTGCCGCAGAGCATCGAGGAGCAGCGCCGGGCCGTCGAGCAGAAGGTCGGCGCCGAGGCGTGGGCCGCCGCCAGCGGGTTGCAGGCGCCGGCCGACCTGAGCGCCGACCCGTCGCTGGCCGAGAAGCTCAGGCCGTTCGCCGAGCTGAGCGGCCGCGAGGTCGCGGTGCTGCCGGCGCAGATGCAGTTCAACGTGCCGACGATCAGCTGCGCCCAGCTCGACGACCGGCCCCCGGCGTCCATCTCCGACCCGGAGCAGCAGGTCGTCGCCTGCGAGGGTGGGTACGCCAAGAACCTGCTGGACGTGGCCAAGGTGCTCGGCACCGACGTCTCCGACGCCAACGCGGTGCGCGACCAGACCAGCCAGTGGGTGGTCAGCCTTAACTTCACCGGTTCGGGTCAGGACAAGTGGACCGCGCTGACCCGGGAGGCGTTCAACAACGAGGGCCAGGCGTGCGACGCGTCCGCGCTCGGCGACGAGGGCAAGTGCCGGGTCGCCGTGGTGCTGGACAACCAGATCATCTCGTCGCCGCAGATCCAGGGCGTGCTGACCGGCAACTCCCAGATCACCGGCAACTTCAGCAACGCCGAGGCCAGCGAGCTGGCCGGCTACCTGAGCTACGGTGCCCTGCCGGTCACCTTCGAGCCGCAGGAGCAGCAGAACGTCACCGCCACCCTGGGCGCCAGCCACCTGCGGGCCGGCCTGCTCGCGGCCGGCATCGGCATGCTGCTGGTCATCATCTACTCGTTCTTCTACTACCGGCTGCTCGGCTCGGTGATCTTCCTGAGCCTGATCCTGTCGGCGCTGCTGCTCTTCGGCGCCCTGGTGGTGCTCGGCCGGCAGATCGGCTTCACGCTCACCCTCGCCGGCATCGCCGGCATCATCGTCTCGCTCGGTGTGGCGGCGGACTCGTTCGTCATCTACTTCGAACGGCTCAAGGACGAGATCCGGGAGGGCCGCAGTCCGCGTAGCGCGGTACCCCGGGCCTGGGTCCGGGCCCGCCGGACGATCATCTCCGCCAACGCGATCACGATCATGTCGGCCCTGGTGCTCTACATCGTCTCGGTCGGCACGGTGAAGGGCTTCGCCTTCGCCCTCGGCCTGGCCACGGTGCTTGACCTGCTCGTGGTCTTCCTCTTCCGGCACCCGATCATGACGATGTTCGCCCGCACCAAGGCGTTCCTGTCCCCACGGGTCAGCGGCCTGGGCCGGGCACTGCCGGCCCGGTCGGAGCCGGCCCCGTCGTCCCGCAACCAGCGTGTCAAGGAGGCCTGAGATGGCTGAGACTGGTCTGGCAGCCCGCCTCTACCGAGGTGAGGCCGGCCTCGACATCGTCGGCCGGCGCAAGATGTGGTTCACCGTCGCCACCGTCCTGGTGCTGATCGCGCTCGGCAGCGTCATCTTCCGGGGCTTCAGCCTCGGCATCGAGTTCGCCGGCGGCAACTCCTTCCAGGTGCCGACCAGCGTCGGCACCCTGGAGCAGGTGGAGGACCGGGCGGGCGAGGTGCTGGCCACCGCGGGCGAGGGTGGCCGGGTGGTCACCACCCAGCAGGTCGGCGGGGGCGGCGGCGAGTTCTACGAACTGCGCACCACCGAACTCGACGCCGAGCAGGCCGAGGCGGTCCGGACCGAGTTGGGGCAGGTCTTCAACATCGACCCGGCGGAGATCGCCAGCAACCGGGTCAGCGAGGCGTGGGGCAGCCAGGTGACCAACCGGGCGCTGCTCGGTCTGGTGATCTTCCTGGCGCTGGTGACGGTCTACCTGGTCCTGCGCTTCGAGTGGCAGATGGCGGTCGGGGCGATCTTCGCCCTGGTGATGAACCTGGTCCTCACCGCCGGCCTCTACTCGATCGTCGGGTTCGAGGTCACCCCGTCGACGGTCATCGGATTCCTCACCATCCTGGGCTTCGCCCTGTACGACGTGGTGGTGGTCTTCGACAAGGTGCAGGAGAACACCAGAGGCATCACCGCGAACAACAACCAGACGTACGGTGAGGCGGCCAACCTGGCCGTCAACCAGAGCCTGATGCGGTCGATCAACACCTCGGTGGTCGCCCTGCTCCCGGTCGGCGGCATCCTGTTCATCGGTGCCGGCCTGCTCGGTGCCGGCACCCTGAAGGATCTCGGCCTGGTCCTGTTCGTCGGTATGGCGATGGCCTTCCTCACCTCGATCACGCTGGCCACCCCGCTGCTGGCGGTGCTCAAGAACCGCGACCCGCGGATCCAGGCGCACAACAAGCGGGTGCTGGCCCGGCGGAGCACGGCCAGCCGGGGCGAGACCCCGGCCAGGGCCGGTGGCACGCCGCGCCCGGTCGAGCGGGACGAGGAGCCGGTCGCCGCGGAGACCGGCGCGCTCGCCGGTGCGGCCGCGCCGAAGGTGGGCGCCCGGCCGGCGGGCAAGCGTTCCGGCGGTGCCCGGGGCGGGCGTCCCGGTGGCGGCAACCGTCCGGGCGGCGGAAAGCGACGCTGAGGACGCCCGGGGCGACCCGGTAGAAACAGGTACCGGCGGCGTCCTGCATGCTGTGCGAGCAGTGTGCGGGACGCCGCCGTCGTGTGGAAGGGAAGCGGAACTGCCGTGACGGAGACCCACAGCACCGAAGTACGCGGGGACAGCGGGCCGGAGGTGGCCCGGCTGGTGGCCAGCCGGGTGCTCGACGTGCCCGACTTCCCCAAGCCCGGCGTCATGTTCAAGGACCTGATGCCGTTGTTCGCCGACGGTGACGCCTTCCGGGACGTGACCGACGGGATCGTCGCCTACCACGGACGGGAGTCCTTCGACGCCGTGGTCGGTATCGAGGCGCGGGGCTTCGTGGTCGCCGCCGCGATCGCGTACGCGACCGGGGTCGGGGTGGTGCCGGTGCGCAAGGCCGGCAAGTTGCCCCGGCCGGCGTACGCCGCCTCCTACGAACTGGAGTACGGCGAGGCCACCCTGGAGGTGCACCAGGACGCCTTCACGGCCGGTCACCGGGTGCTGGTGGTCGACGACGTGCTCGCCACCGGTGGCACGGCCGCGGCCACGCTGGACCTGGTGGAGCGGGCGGGTGGCACGGTGGCGGGTTTCACCGTGCTGCTGGAACTGTCCTTCCTCGGCGGGCGCGACCGGCTGGCCCCACGTCCCGTGCATGCCCTGTTGACCGTTTGAGGCGGTGGTGACCCCGGACAGGCCCGGCACCGACCGTCCGGCGGAGCGGCACGGCACCCCGGGTGGGGGTAGCATTGCCCATTGCTGACCGGGCGATTACCCGCCTGTGCGGTGCTAGACCAGACCGGCCGGCGCACGGTCGGTGTCGTCTCGGCGAGCGGTGAGGAGGCCGGTGTCCCACGAGGTCGTTCCTCCGGTGGAGGGCACGGTGCACCCGACAGGTGACGCGGAGGGCTCGCTGACCGACCGCAACGGCGCCGGGGCGGCGTCGGACGGCGGGTCGGGGGCGGCGCAGCAGACCGGCGACCCGGCTCGTCCGGCCGTCGGCGCCGGGGACGGTGCCGTCGATTCCGCGGCGGCCGGTGGGTTCGGTCTGTCCCACGCGCCCACCGGGCGGCGGGTCCGGGCGCGGCTCGCCCGGTTCAACGCCCCGTGGCAGTCCTCGCAGGTCAGCGAGGTGCTGGAGCCACTGATCGCGTCACACCGGGAGAATCACCCCAAGGCCGACGCGCGGCTGTTGCAGCGGGCCTTCGACACGGCGGCGCGCTGGCACTCCGGGCAGTACCGCAAGTCCGGCGACCCCTACATCACCCACCCGCTCGCGGTGGCGACCATCCTGGCGAACCTGGGCATGGACACCACCACGCTTGTCGCGGCGCTGCTGCACGACACCATCGAGGACACCGAGTACACCCTCGACCAGATGCGGTCCGACTTCGGTGGTGAGGTCGCCCTGCTGGTCGACGGCGTCACCAAGCTCGACAAGGTCAAGTTGGGCGACGCGGCGAAGGCCGAGACGATCCGCAAGATGGTCGTCGCCATGGCCAAGGATCCGCGGGTTCTGGTGATCAAGCTGGCCGACCGGCTGCACAACATGCGGACGCTCACCTTCCTGCCGCGTCCGAAGCAGGAACAGAAGGCGAAGGAGACGCTGGAGATCCTCGCCCCGCTGGCCCACCGGCTCGGTATGAACACGATCAAGTGGGAGTTGGAGGATCTGGCGTTCGGGACGTTGTTCCCGAAGCGGTTCGAGGAGATCAACCGGCTGATCGGGGAGCACCAGCCGCAGCGGGAGGCGCTGCTGCGGCAGGTGACCCAGAAGGTGCAGACCGACCTGAAGGCCGCCAAGATCAAGGCGGAGACGACGGGTCGACCGAAACACCTCTACTCGATCTACCAGAAGATGATCGTGCGGGGGCGGGACTTCAACGACATCTACGACCTGGTGGGTGTGCGGATCCTGGTCGACACGGTGCGGGACTGCTACGCGGCGCTGGGGGTGATCCACGCGAACTGGCAGCCGGTGCCGGGCCGGTTCAAGGACTACATCGCCATGCCGAAGTTCAACATGTACCAGTCGCTGCACACCACCGTGATCGGTCCGACCGGCAAGCCGGTCGAGATGCAGATCCGCACGTACGCGATGCACCGTACGGCGGAGTTCGGCATCGCGGCGCACTGGAAGTACAAGGAGCACAAGGGCACCCAGATCGTCGGCCCACCGGCCCACATCGACGAGATGACCTGGCTGCGGCAGTTGCTGGACTGGCAGCGGGAGGCCGCCGACCCGAGCGAGTTCCTGGACGCGCTGCGGTTCGACCTGTCCAGCCAGGAGGTATACGTCTTCACCCCGAAGGGCGACGTGATCCCGTTGCCGACGGGGTCGACGCCGGTGGACTTCGCGTACGCGGTGCACACCGAGGTGGGGCACAAGTGCATCGGGGCGCGGGTCAACGGCAAGCTGGTGCCCCTCGAATCGACGCTGTCCAACGGCGACGTGATCGAGATCTTCACCTCGAAGTCCGACACGGCCGGCCCCACGCAGGACTGGCTCGGCTTCGTCAAGAGCCCCCGGGCGCGGACGAAGATCCGGCAGTACTTCAACAAGGAGCGGCGCGAGGAGGCGATCGAGGAGGGCAAGGACGCGATCGTCAAGGCGATGCGCAAGCAGGGCATGCCGTTGCAGCGGATGCTCACCTCCGACAACCTGATGGCCATCGCCCGGGACCTGCACCTGCCCGACGTGGCGTCGCTGTACGCGGCGGTCGGCGACAGTCAGGTCTCCGCCCAGTCGGTGGTGCAGAAGCTGATGGCCTCCTACGGCGGCGAGGAGGGCGCGGCGGAGGACATCGCCGAGACCGCCGTGGCCACCCGCCCGCCGCGCAGCCGCGCCTCCAGCCACGACCCGGGTGTGGTCGTCCGCGGCGTCAGCGACGTGTGGATCAAGCTGGCCCGCTGCTGCACCCCGGTGCCGCCGGACTCGGTCTTCGGCTTCGTGACCCGGTCCGGCGGGGTCAGCGTGCACCGCGACGACTGCGCCAACGCCGAGGACCTGCGCGCCCAGGGCGAGCGGGTGGTCGAGGTCAACTGGAAACTCACCTCCGCCTCGACGTTCCTGGTGGCGATCCAGGTGGAGGCACTGGACCGGCACAAGCTGCTCGCCGACGTCACCCGGGTGCTCTCCGAGGAGCGGGTCAACATCCTCTCCGCCACCGTCACCACCACCCGCGACCGGGTGGCGGTGAGCCGGTTCAGCTTCGAGATGGCCGACCCCAAACACCTGGGCCACCTGCTGGCGGCGGTCCGCAAGGTAGACGGCGTCTTCGACGCCTACCGCGTAACCTCCGGCGCCTAACCCCGCCCCCCGCCCCGCCCCGCCCCCGCCTCGCCCCGCCCCGCCTCGCCCCGGCACGTCGAAGGTCACCAAGATCCGTGCAGTTT
>NZ_JAGPXT010000047.1 GCF_018070465.1 Micromonospora sp. C95 | reverse complement strand
CCACCCACCCCAGCCTCGTTGATCATGAAGTTGTTGTCACCCGTCCGGCGTGTCGCGGGTAACAACTTCATGATCAACGAGGCTGGGGTGGGTGGGGTGGGTGGGGGACAGGGACAGGGACAGGGAAGCGCCCGCCGGCGGGGCCGGCGGGCGCTCGGGTGGTTCGGGGGTCAGGCGTTGGTCATGGTGAGGTCGGTGATGACGACCTCCTTCTTGGGGTGGCCGCCGCCGGCCTGCTGGGCGAACGCACCGTCGTCACCGGCCGCCGCGACGTCCTCGACGATGTCCATGCCACCGGTGATCGTGCCGAGGACGGTGTAGTTCGGGTCCAGCGGCGAGTCGCCGTACACGATGAAGAACTGGCTGCCGCTGCTGGACGGCTGGCCGGAGTTGGCCATCGCGATGACGCCCGCCGGGTACGGCGGTCGCTTGTCGGCCGGCAGGTTCTCCTCCGCCATCCGGTAGCTCGGGCCGCCGGTGCCGTCGGTCTCCCGCCAGCCCTCGCCGGTGGCGCTCGGGTCGCCGCACTGGAGCACCTTGATGCCCTCGGTCACCAGCCGGTGGCACTTGGTGTTGTCGAAAAAGTTCTGCTCGGCCAGGTGGGTGAAGCTGCCCGCCGTGCAGGGCACCGCGGACCTGTCGATCCGGGCGGTGATCGGGCCGAGGTTCGTGGTGATCGTCATGGTCTGCACGCCGGCCTTGCTCTGCTGGGTGTCCGGCAGCCCGACGTCCTTGACCTGCGGGGTGCGCTCGCCCTCGGGCAGCTCGACCCAGTCGCACTGCACGGTGTTCGCGTCCTGGGCCGTGTTGTCGGTGCCGCTGTCGTCGCCGAGCATGTTGCTGGCCAGCCAGGCCGTGCCGGCGACCACCAGCAGCAGGACCACGCCGGCCCCGACCACCGCCTGCGTCTGGCGGCGCTTACGGGCCCGAGCGGCCCGCTCGGCCATCTCCTTCTCGAGCCGGGCGCGGGCCGCCGCGCGCTGCCGCTCTCTGGTGGACGTCACGCCTCGATCCTCCTGGACTGTATGTGGATGCCGCTGCGGTGGGGTGGGCCCCGGTCGCCGGACGGTCAGCCGGCGCTGGCGCTGGCCTCGGGCGCGCCGGAGGGCTCCGGACTCGGCGTGCCCGAGGGCGCCGGATCGGCGGACGACGCCGGGTCCAGCACGGGCTCGCCGACGGTCAGGCTCTGGATGACCACGTCGTCGTTCTCCGGCTTGACCTTCTCCCCGGACCCATTGTCCACGGTCGGCAGGGCACCGATCTTCTCGACGACGTCGAGGCCCTCGGTGACTCGACCGATGATCGGGTACTGCGGTTCCTCGGTCGGGGTGAAGTCCTTGAAGAAGATCAGGAACTGGCTGCCGTTGGCCCCGGGCGGGTTCGCGATCATCGCGACCGTGCCCTTGGGGTACGTCGGTGGCTCGTCCGGGGACGGGCTGGGCTCCGGCGACGCCGCCGGAGCGGTCGGCACGTTCTCGTTGTAGAACGAGTAGGCCGGACCGCCCAGACCGGTGCCGCTGGGGTCGCCACAGCGCACCGCGCCGTCGGCGGTGATCTCGTGGCACTTGGTGTTGTCGTAGAACGACTGGCTGGCCAGATGGGTGATGCTGGCCGCGGCGCACGGGGCGCTGGCGAGATCCAGCTCGACGGAGATCGGCGCGCCCTGGTTGGTGGTGATCGTCATCGGCCGGGTGCCGGTGACCGGCAGCCCGGTGGTCGGGGGCTCGCCGACGTCCTTGAGGTTGGCGTTGCCCTCGGTGTTCTGCGGGGTCCAGAGGCAGACCTCGTCGGTCGCGGTCTCCTCGGTCGGCTCGCTGTCGAAGGCGCCGAGTGCCCACGCCGAGCCGGCGACGACCAGCACGAGGATCAAGGCGGTGCCGACACCGGCCTGGATACGTCGGCGACGCCTGGCGGCGGCGGCCCGGCGGGCCAGTTGCCGGTCGAGCTTGGCCCGCGCAAGTTTGCGCTGCCGGTCCCTGCTGGAAGCCACCCGTGCTCCCCTTTCCTCTACCCTGGTCGTCACCCGGTGGTCGTGTACCTGTCGGGCGGCAGGTGCGCCACGCCACACGCCCGCCAGAGTGTACGGGTACCGGCTGGGAAAGTGGTGTACGAGGTCGGTGCCCATCTTCATCGGGATCGGTAAGTGTCCCACGGGCGGGTCGGGCGGGTCGGATCTCGACGCCGGTAGGCTGCCCGGAGGGGACGACTCGACGGAAAGGGGAGCGGACGTGCTCGTGGCCGGCTTTCCCGCGGACGCCTTCGGCACCAACTGCTACGTGGTCGCCACCGCGCCGGGGGAACAGTGCGTGGTGGTCGATCCCGGCATCGGGGTGATCGACCGGCTCGACGCGCTGCTCGCCGAGCATCGTCTGCACCCGGCCGCGGTGCTGCTCACCCACGGCCACCTGGACCACACCTTCTCCGTGGCGCCGGTCTGCGGGGCGCGCGGGATCACCGCGTACGTGCACCCGGACGACCGCGAGCTGCTGGCCGACCCGGCGAAGGCGCTGTCGATGGATCTCACCCAGCTCTTCGGTGGGCGGCTGCCGTACGCCGAGCCGGAGGACGTGGCCGAGCTGGCCGACGGTACGACGCTCGCCCTCGCCGGGCTGGAGATCACCGTCGACCACGCGCCCGGCCATACCGGCGGGTCGGTGCTGTTCCGGCTGCCCGGCGCCGGCTCACAGTGGGAGGCGGAGCAGCTCTGCCTCTCCGGTGACGTGCTCTTCGCCGGCTCGATCGGCCGCACCGACCTGCCGGGCGGCAGCATGCCGACGATGCTCACCAGCCTGCGGGACAAGATCCTTCCGCTGGCCGACGACACCGTCGTCCTGCCCGGCCACGGCCCCGCGACCACCATCGGCCGCGAGCGCGCCAGCAACCCGTACCTCGCCGAGGTGGCGGAGCTGGGCGGCGCGCGACCGGCGGCACCCACCCGCGGCCTGTAACGGTCGCGTCGAGACCGCACCGCGCGGACCGCGCGGATTCGCCAGCAGACCCTGCCGCGCGGCGCGCGGCTGCCGAGGGAGTACGTCATGAGCAAGCCCACGCCCATCTCCGGCTTCCCGGAGTGGACGCCCGCCCAGCGGATGATCGAGCAGTACGTCCTGGACCGGATCCGGTCGACGTTCGAGCTGTACGGTTTCGCGCCGCTGGAGACCCGGGCGGTCGAGCCGCTGGACCAGCTGCTGCGCAAGGGGGAGACCTCCAAGGAGGTCTACGTGATCCGCCGACTGCACGGCGACCCGGACGGGCCGGCCGGTGACGACGCCCTCGGCCTGCACTTCGACCTGACCGTGCCGTTCGCCCGGTACGTGCTGGAGAATGCCGGCAAGCTGGCCTTCCCGTTCCGGCGGTACCAGATCCAGAAGGTGTGGCGGGGCGAGCGCCCGCAGGAGGGCCGCTACCGGGAGTTCGTCCAGGCCGACATCGACATCGTCGACCGGGACACCCTGGCGACCCACCACGAGGCGGAGATGCCGCTGGTGATCGGCGACGCGCTGCGCTCGCTGCCGATCCCGCCGGTTCGCATCCAGGTCAACAACCGCAAGATCTGTGAGGGCTTCTACCGGGGCGTCGGGCTGACCGACCCGGAGGCGGCGCTGCGCGCGGTCGACAAGCTCGACAAGATCGGTCCGGCCGGGGTGGCGGAGCTGCTGGCCAGCACGGCCGGGGCGAGCGAGGCGCAGGCCAAGGCGTGCCTGGCGCTGGCGGAGATCTCGGCGCCCGACGCCTCCTTCGCCGACGCGGTACGCGGCCTCGGCGTGAGCCACCCGCTGCTCGACGAGGGAGTCGAGGAGTTGGTCCGGGTGGTGGAGACCGCCGCCGCGCACTCGCCCGGTCTCTGCGTGGCGGACCTGCGCATCGCCCGGGGCCTGGACTACTACACCGGCACCGTCTACGAGACGCAGCTGCTCGGATACGAGCGGTTCGGCTCGGTCTGCTCCGGCGGCCGGTACGACAACCTGGCCAGCGCCGGCAACGCCCGCTTCCCCGGGGTGGGCATCTCCATCGGGGTGACCCGGCTGCTGGGGCTGCTGTTCGGCGCGGGCGCGCTGTCGGTGTCCCGGGAGGTGCCGACCTGCGTGCTGGTCGCGGTGACAAACGAGGAACTGCGGGCGGCCAGCGACTCCGTGGCCGGGGCGCTGCGGTCCCGGGGCATCCCGACCGAGGTGTCGCCGAGCGCGGCGAAGTTCGGCAAGCAGATCCGGTACGCGCAGCGGCGCGGCATCCCGTACGTCTGGTTCCCGGGGGCGGACGGCGCGCCCGACGAGGTCAAGGACATCCGTTCCGGCGAGCAGGTGGCCGCCGCGGCGGGGGAGTGGACGCCGCCTCGCGAGGATCTCAAGCCACTGGTGAGCTGAGCCGTCGCGGTCGTAACCACGGAGATCGCTCTCCTGTCCGGGGTGTCACACGAGGCCGTACTGGCCGTGTGACACCCCGGCGTTCGTATATGTCCTTCCTGTTACGGATTGCCGGTGGGTGAATTCGGGCATAGCCAGGTCTTGTCAACGATCTTAAATATGTGAATACTTTCCCTCGCTTGGCCATTTCCCCAGGTGGTCGAGCTGCCCCCGTCCCTGTCGACGTGACAGGGCCCATCCCCCATATCGGGAGGCTGTTACATGCGACCCACGAGGTCAGTGCTCCGCCGTGTCGTCACCGTAGCCGCGGCAGGAACCCTGGTCGCCGGCGTGTTGGCCGGCACCCCCGCCCAGGCGGCACCCGGAAGCGTCTCGCCCGACGCCGCGACCGCGCTCGCCGACCGGCTCGGAGACCGTGCCGCCGGTGCCTACGCCGACGCCAGCGGCAAGATGGTCGTCGCCGTCACCGACGTCGCCGCCGCCCGCCAGGCGGCCGCCGCCGGCGCCAAGGTCAAGGTCGTCAAGCGCGGGGCCGCGGAGCTGAACCGCGCCACCGCCGTGCTGGAGCGTCACGCCGCGATCCCCGGCACCGCCTGGTGGACCGACCCGGTCACCAACCAGGTCGTCATCTCCGTCGACACCACCGTCACCGGCGCCAAGCTGGAGCAGGTGAAGGCCGCCGCGGCGCGCACCAACGGCGCGGTGCGCATCGAGGCCGGGGCCGCTCCGCTGAGCACCCTCATCTCCGGCGGCCAGGCGATCTACGCCGGCGGCGGCGGGCGTTGCTCGCTCGGCTTCAACGTGCGCAGCGGCAGCACCTACTACTTCCTGACCGCCGGTCACTGCACCAACATCTCGTCGAGCTGGTACAGCAACTCGGGCCAGACCTCGCTGCTGGGCACCCGCGCGGGCACCAGCTTCCCCGGCAACGACTACGGCATCGTCCGGCACAACAACTCGGGCAACGCGGCCGGCAACGTCTACCTCTACAACGGCAGCTACCGGGACATCACCGGCGCGGGCAACGCGTACGTCGGTCAGTCGGCGCAGCGCTCCGGCAGCACCACCGGCCTGCGCAGCGGCTCGGTGACCGCGCTCAACGCCACGGTCAACTACGCCGAGGGCCAGGTTCGCGGTCTGATCCGGACCAACATCTGCGCCCAGCCCGGCGACAGTGGCGGCTCGCTGTTCAGCGGCAGCACCGCACTCGGCCTGACCTCCGGCGGCAGCGGAAACTGCTCCACCGGCGGCACCACCTTCTTCCAGCCGGTCACCGAGGCACTGAGCCGCTACGGCGTCAGCGTCTTCTGACCTCCCCTCCGGGAGAACCTCCTCCGCCAGCGGGCCGCCGGATTCCTCCTCCGGCGGCCCGCACCGCTGCCCCGGATCGCGTTCCATCAACTATGGTCGACAAATGGTCGTACGACTCCTGGCACAGTTGCGCGCGCCGATCTTCGTGGGCGGGCAGGTGTTGGCCTGGGTGCTGCTCGCCGTGGACGCGCGTCGGGAATGGAATGCGTCCTGGTTCGTCGGGCTGCTCCTGGTGCTCGGTGTGCTCGCCGCGATACCCGCGGCGGTTGTCGATCAGCCGGAATTCCGGGTGGTCGCCCTGGTCACCCAGACCATCGGCGCCGGCGTCGTCGCGCTGGCCCTGTACGACACGGCGGACAAGCGGGCACTGTGGGCGTACGTCCTGGCCGCGCTCGGCGCGGTGGCCCTGCCGGCGAGCCGGCCGGTGCTCGGGGCCTTTCCGGTGAGTAGGTCGGCGCTCGGTCGGGCCACCGTGATCGGCGTGGCGGCGACTCTCCTGCTCACCATCGGCGCGTCGGCTCCGGCCATGGCCTGGGGCGGTACCCAGCCCGAGGTGGTGGTGTGCGTGCGGCCGGAAGCATCCGTCGACGAGCTGACCCGCGACAGTCGCCGCTTCGACCCCGAGCACGTCATCGCCGGCTTCGGGTTCGACGGGCCGCACAGTTCGTGCCTGGAGGTGTCGTTCGATCCCGGTGCCACCGCCGGCGACGCCGCCGAGGTCGCCCGCCGCTACTCCCTGGACCCGAGGGTCGTGTCCGTGAGCCGGACCCGCTGACGGAGTGCCCGTCCGTCACCGTCGGCGTTGACGAGCACCTGGTCCGCGCACCCGGGGAACGTCGACGGGCCGGTGCTGACAGAATGCCGGGGAGTAGACGTAGGGCAAGACGAGGGAGACGCACGTCGTGATCCGTACCCATGACGCCGGCAGCCTGCGCGCGACGGACGCCGGCACCACGGTGACGCTCGCCGGGTGGGTGGCCCGCCGGCGCGACCACGGCGGTGTCATCTTCGTCGACCTGCGCGACGGCTCGGGCGTGGTGCAGGTGGTCCTCCGGGAAGAGGACGCGCACGCGCTGCGCAACGAGTACTGCGTCAAGGTCGTCGGTGAGGTCACCCGACGGCCCGAGGGTAACGAGAACCCGGAGCTGCCCACCGGCGAGATCGAGGTGACGGCGGCCGAGCTGGAGGTGCTCTCCGAGGCCGCGCCGCTGCCGCTGCCGGTGGACGACCAGGTGGTGGCCGGCGACGACGTCCGGCTCAAGTATCGCTACCTCGACCTGCGGCGCGGTGGCCCGGCGCGGGCCATGCGGCTGCGGTCCCGGGCCAACCAGTTGGCCCGTACGGTGCTGCACGAGCGGGACTTCCTGGAGATCGAGACGCCGACGCTTACCAGGTCCACCCCGGAGGGTGCCCGCGACTTCCTGGTGCCGGTGCGTCTGCAGCCGGGCAGCTGGTACGCGCTGCCGCAGTCGCCGCAGCTGTTCAAGCAGCTGCTGATGGTCGGCGGGATGGAGCGTTACTACCAGATCGCCCGCTGCTACCGCGACGAGGACTTCCGGGCCGACCGGCAGCCGGAGTTCACCCAGCTCGACATCGAGATGTCCTTCGTCACCGAGGACGACGTGATCGACCTCGGTGAGGCGGTCGTCGCCGCGCTCTGGTCGGAGCTGGCCGACCACGAGATCCCCCGGCCCATCCCGCGGATCACCTGGCACGATGCCATGGCGCGGTACGGCTCGGACAAGCCCGACCTGCGCTACGGCGTCGAGCTGACCGAGCTGACCGACTACCTGCGCGGCACCCAGTTCCGGGTCTTCGCCGGGGCTATCGACGCGGGCGGCTACGTCGGCGCGGTGGTCATGCCCGGTGGCGCGTCGCAGACCCGCAAGGAACTGGACGGCTGGCAGGACTGGGCCAAGGCGCGGGGCGCCAAGGGCCTGGCGTACGTGGTGCTGGACGCCGAGACCGGCGAGGCACGCGGGCCGGTGGCGAAGAACCTGTCGGCCGAGCACCTGGCCGGGCTGGCCGACGCGGTCGGTGCCAAGCCGGGCGACGCGATCTTCTTCGCCGCCAGCGGGGAGACCCGCGAGGCCCAGGAGCTGCTCGGCGCGGCCCGGATCGAGATCGCACGGCGGGCCGGCCTGGTCGACGAGAGCGCCTGGGCGTTCTGCTGGGTGGTCGACGCGCCGATGTTCGAGAAGACGGACGAGGGCGGCTGGACCGCCGTACACCACCCGTTCACCTCGCCGAACTCCGAGTGGGTCGATCGGTTCGAGGAGGCGCCGGACCGGGCCCTCGCGTACGCGTACGACATCGTCTGCAACGGCAACGAGATCGGCGGCGGGTCGATCCGTATCCACCGCCGCGACGTGCAGCAGCGGGTGTTCGACCTGCTCGGCATCAGCCCCGAGGAGGCGCAGGACAAGTTCGGCTTCCTGCTGGAGGCGTTCAGCTACGGCCCGCCCCCGCACGGCGGCATCGCGTTCGGCTGGGACCGGGTCTGCATGCTGCTCGCCGGTGCCGACTCGATCCGCGAGGTGATCGCCTTCCCGAAGACCCGGGGCGGCTTCGACCCGTTGACCGGTGCCCCGACCCCCATCACCGCCCAGCAGCGCACCGAGGCCGGCATCGACGCCAAGCCCAAGCCCCAGCAGCCGCCGTCCCACTCCGGCACCGCCGGCCCCGCCGCCCCCGTAGCCGACCCCACCTGACCCACCCACCCACCCGCCCGGCCCCTGCCCCTGCGCGGCCCCCGAGTCCTCGTCGATCATGAAGTTGTTGTCCCGTGGACCGGCGTGGCGTGACAACAAGTTCATGATCAACGGTGTGGGTGGCGGGTGAGGAGGCGGCGGTGCGGGTGTTGGTGGTGGGTGGGAGTGGGTTTCTGGGGCGGGAGGTTTGTCGGCGGGGGGCTGCCGCCGGGTGGGCGGTGGTGGGGACGTGCCACTCCGGTGCGGTCGGGGTGCGGGGGGTCGAGGTGCGTCGGCTGGACGTGACCGACCGGGCTGCGGTGGTCGACCTGGTCGCGGCGGTACGTCCGGACGCGGTTGTCGCCACCCCCTACCGGTACGGCGACTGGGCGGTCACCGCCGACGGGGCCGCGCACGTCGCGTACGCCGCCGCGCGGGTGGGGGCCCGGTTGGTGCACGTCTCCAGCGACGCCCTGCACGCCGGGCGACCCGAGGCGTACGCCGACGACGATCCGCCCACGCCGATCTTCCCGTACGGTGCGGCGAAGGCGGCTGCGGAGACGGCGGTGCGGGCGATCGACCCGGGTGCCGTGCTGGTGCGTACCTCGCTGATCCTGGGCGAGGGGAGCAAGCAGATCCAGCTCTGCCGCGACGCCCTGGCCGGTCGGGCGACGCTGTTCAGCGACGAGCTGCGCTGCCCGATCGACGTCGGCGACCTCGCCGGCGCCGTGCTGGAGCTGGTGAGCGCCGAGGTCGCCGGCCCGCTCAACGTGGCCGGCCCGGACGCGGTCAGCCGGGCCGAGCTGGGCCTGCTGGTGGCCCGCCGGGAGGGCATCGACCCGGTCGGCCTGAAGATCACCACCGGCGCCGCCGCCGGGGTGGTGCGCCCCACCGAGGTACGCCTCGACTCCTCCCGAGCCGCCGGTCTGCTCCGCACCCGGCTGCGCGGCGTCTCGGAGCTGCTCACCTTCTGATCAGTCTCGCCCAGCCGGTGCGGCTGTCCGTGCCGGCTATCCACACCGTCTATGCATAAGGATTGTGCATAGACGGTGTGCACAGCTACTGTGCATTCATGAAGGATTCGTCGACCACCGCCGCACCGAGCGTCGTGCACGTCGACGCCCGGCAGATCCGGGCGCTCGCCCACCCGCTGCGCGTCCAGCTGCTCGGCGCCCTGCGCATCGGCGGACCGGCGACCGCGACCGACCTGGCCGCCGAACTCGACACCAACACCGGCGCGACCAGCTACCACCTGCGCCACCTGGCCGAGGTCGGGTTGGTCGTCGAGGAGCCGGCCGAGGGCGTCGGCCGCCGGCGTTACTGGCGCGCCGCCCACGACATCAGCTCGTGGCAGCCCACCGACTTCGAGGACGACCCGCAGGCCCGGGACGCGGCGGACTGGGTGCAGAGCAGACATTTCCAGTTCGTGGCCGAGTTCGCCCAGCGCTGGGTGGGTGTGCAGCACGACCGGCCGCGCGAGTGGCGTCAGGCGGTCGAGTTCAGCGACGCACTGCTCACCCTCTCGCCCGCCCAGCTGCGCGCCCTCAACGACGAGTTGTCGGCGGTGGTCAAGCGGTACCGTGACGCACCGGCCGCGCCCGACGCAGCGCAGGTCGTCCTCTTCGTCGCCGGCTTTCCCCTGGTGCGGGAGGCCCGATGAGCACCCTCACCGTCACCCAGATCCGCCACCGTTTCCTGGTTCTGCACGGCCTGCGCTGGCTGCCGGTCGGTCTGCTGATCCCGGTGATCATCCTGCTCATGCAGGAGCGCGGGCTGAGCCTTACCCAGATCGGTCTGGCCGCCGCCGCGCAGGGCGTGGTGGTGCTCGCCCTCGAGGTGCCCACCGGCGGCCTCGCCGACGCGCTGGGCCGCAAGCCGGTGCTGGTGGTGGCGAACGTGGTCGGACTGGCCTCGCTGGCCCTCCTGCTGGTCGCCGACTCGTTGGCCCTGCTGGCCACCGTCTGGGCGATGCAGGGCGTGTTCCGCGCCCTGGACAGCGGCCCGCTCGAATCCTGGTACGTCGACTCCACCCTCGCCGTCGACCCCGAAGCCGCCTACGAGAAGGGTCTGGGCCAGGCCGGCATGGTCCTCGGCCTGTGCATGGCCGCTGGCGCACTGCTCAGCGGCGGCCTGGTGGCGCTCGGCCCGGTGGGGCCGGTCAGCGCCCTCAGCACGCCGGTCGTGGTCGCGCTCCTGTTGCAGGCGATCGCACTGACGGGTCTGCTGGTGCTGCTGGTGGAGCAACGCTCGGCAGTCGGCACCGATGCCGTGCGATCGTCGTTGCGCGAGGCGCCGCGCATGGTCGGTGAGGCGTTCGGTCTGCTGCGTCGCTCCCGGGTGCTGCTCGCGTTGGTGACGGTCGAGCTGTTCTGGGGCTTCGGCATGGTCACTTTCGAGAACCTGTTGCCGGTCCGCCTCGCCGAGGTGGTGGGAGACGCCGACCGGGCCGCCGCGCTGCTCGGCCCGGCCAACACGGCGGCCTGGCTCGCCTCGGCCGGCGGCGCCGCTGTCACCCCACTGCTCATCCGCTGGTTCGGTGCCGCGCCCGGTGCCGCCCTGCTACTGGTCATGCAGGGGATCACGGTCGTCGGCATGGGTCTGCTCGCCGGCCCGGTCGGGGTGCTGGTCGCCTTCGTCGCCTGCTATGCCGTGCACGGCGCGTCGAACCCGTTGCACATGGGACTCCTGCATCGGCAGGTCGACGGCCCGTACCGGACCAGTGTGATCTCGGTGAACTCCATGATGGCCATGCCGGCCGCCGCCCTCGGCGCAGTGCTGCTCGGTTTCATCGGTGACCGGGCCGGGGTGAGCACGGCGATGCTCGTCGGTGCGGTCGTACTGGCGGTCGCCGCGCCGCTGTACCTGCCCGCCTGGCGGGCCGGCCGGACGCCCGCCTCGGCCGACGGTCAGCCGGGGCGGGACGGCGACCCGGCACGACGGATCGACGGCGGTCCGACCGAGGGTCAGGCGAAGCGGACCGAGGTGAGCGGGAACGTGCCGGTGTAGCCGAGCCGCCGGTAGAGCCGGATCGCGGCCAGGTTGCTCGGGTAGACGCCCAGCGCCACCATCTCGTACCGGTCCAGCAGCGCCCGCGTCATTCCGGCGGTGAGTGCCGCACCCAGACCGCGTCCCCGGTGCTGCGGCGCCACCGTCAGCCCGGCGAGGAAACCGACCTCGCCCCGGGTACGGTCGGCGCCGCAGGCGACCAGCCGGTCACCGTCGCGGATGCCGTACCAGCCGCGCACCTGCGGACTGCCGGGGCGGGCGGTGCTGGTCGGAAACGCCTCGTCGATAAGCGCCGTCAGCGCCGGGTGGTCCGCCTCGGTCAGCCGGACCACCCGCTCCTCGCCGGGCTGTGCCGGCGGCGCGTCGGTCGTCCAGAGAAAGTCCCAGTCCTCGTACCCGGCCACGGCCGACCCGATCGGCGCGGGGTCCGCGCGGGGCAGGTGAACCCATCGCCCAGCTCCGACCTTCCCCGCCGCGGCCAGCGAGATGACCAGACCGATCGCCGTGTCCGGTGCGCCTACCACGCCACCGATCGCCCCCTGTTCGACGGCGAGCAGCCAGCACACGGTCCCGTTACGTCGCCAGCCGCGCGCCGGTTCGTGGCACGGCAGCGAGTGCCGGACGAATGGATGGCGGCCCGTCGAGGCCAGGATGGCATCCCGCCCGTCGAGAGCCTCGTCGGCGACGATCATGCCGCCAGCGTAGGTCGTCGTGGTTGGAGATTGGCGAGTCGACCGATCGGGTACATCCCGCGCCGACCTACTGGTAACCCCCACCGGAGGAACCGTCATGCTCGCCATCGCCGCAGCCGTCGTCTTCGGCTTCGCCTTGTTGCTCGATTTGCTGGACACCAAACTCGGCGCACCTGACCTGTTCAACTGGAACACCCTGGTGCTGATCGGTCTGCTGCTGCTCTCGCTCTACCTGGCCGGCGTCGGTCGGGGGCCGGGCGGCGGCGGTGGCCGCTGGTACCGGGGCCGCCGACCGGGTCGCGGCTGACCGGGAACGATCACCCCGGGCTCGGTCGACGGCGCCATTCCGGCGTTGTCGGCCGAGCCCGGTACTGTTCTCGTGATGGAGTCCGACGCCCTCTTCACCCTCGGTGAACCCGCCGCTGCACCCGGTGCGCAGGCGGGTTCCGGTGGTGTCGGCGGGTTCACCCCGGCCGGGCCGGACGCGCCGCTTCCGGTCCGGATGCGCCCGGCGAGTCTGGACGAGCTGGTCGGCCAGCAACACCTGCTCGCCCCCGGTGCGCCGCTGCGGCAGTTGGTCGCCGGCAGCGCGCCGATGTCGGTGATCCTCTGGGGGCCACCGGGCAGCGGCAAGACCACGATTGCCCACCTGGTCGCCGCCGCGACGGACCGGCGCTTCGTCGCCATGTCCGCACTGACCGCCGGGGTCAAGGACGTCCGAGCGGTGATCGACACGGCGCGGCGACAGCGGCGCTCGGGTGGTCCGCCGACGGTGCTCTTCATCGACGAGGTCCACCGCTTCAGCAAGACCCAGCAGGACTCGCTGCTCGCCGCGGTGGAGGACCGGACGGTCACGCTGCTGGCGGCCACCACCGAGAACCCGTACTTCTCGGTCATCTCCCCGTTGCTCTCCCGGTGCGTGCTGCTCACCCTGCGGCCCCTCGACGACGAGGCGGTGCGTGGGTTGCTGCGCCGCGCGTTGGTCGACGAGCGCGGACTGGGTGGGACGCTCACCCTCGCCCCCGAGGCCGAGGAGCACCTGGTCCGGCTGGCCGGCGGAGACGTCCGCAAGGCGCTCACCGCGCTGGAGGCGGCTGCCGCCTCGACGAGCGCGCTGGGCAACGACCGGATCGACCTGGCCACCGCCGAGCGCGCGGTGGACACCGCGGCCGTCCGCTACGACCGGGCCGGGGACGCCCACTACGACGTCATCAGCGCCTTCATCAAGAGCATGCGCGGCTCCGACGTGGACGCGGCGCTGCACTGGCTGGCCCGGATGCTTGTCGCCGGGGAGGACGCCAGGTTCATCGCCCGGCGGTTGGTCATCTTCGCCAGTGAGGACGTCGGCATGGCCGACCCGGCGGCGCTCGGTGTGGCGACCGCCGCGGCCCACGCGGTGGAGTACGTCGGCCTGCCCGAGGCGCAGTTGAACCTCGCCCAGGCCGTGATCCACCTGGCCACCGCGCCCAAGTCGAACTCGGCGACCACCGCGATCGGTGCGGCGATCGCCGACGTACGGTCCGGGCGCGGCGGGCCGGTGCCCCGGGGCCTGCGCGACGCCCACTACTCCGGTGCCCGGGGTCTCGGGCACGGCATCGGTTACCGCTACCCGCACGACGACAAGCGGGGCGTGGTCACCCAGCAGTACGTGCCCGACGACCTGGTCGGCACCGACTACTACCGGCCGAGCCAGCACGGCGCGGAGCGATCGGTGGCGGGCCGGCTACCGTTGCTGCGCCGGATCGTTCGTGGGCTGTCCACCCCTGCCCACACCGACGAGCCGGCACCGGGCGGTCGGCCGGACCGACCGACGCCGTCCAGGCAGGACGATGGCGAGGGTGGCGCGGCCACGACAACCCAGGTGGCCGAAGAGGTCGGCGCGAGCGCCGACGGGAGGGGTCAACAGTGAAATCGTCGGACCGGCCGGACGAGGGCCCGGACGCGCGGCGCGGCAAGGGCCGCCGGTGGGGTCGGGGCAGATCCGAGGCCGCCCCGGAAGAGCCGGCCGGCGGCGAGGATTTCGGTTGGATCGACGATCTTCGTTCGGCAAAACAGCAGCGCACCGAGTTGGGCCCCGACGGCGTCGCCGTCGAGCCGCCCGCCGCCGCCCGCCGCGGGCCGGAGCGTTCCGGTCAGGAGCCGCCCGTACGACCCGCCCCCGCACCGGTCAACCACCCGGGGCCGGACGGGCCGGTGCCACCACCCGGTCGCGGTCCGGCCGAGCCCCCACGAGCGCGTCCGGTCGACGGCCCCTGGCCGGGCAACCCGGCCGGCGGCCCGCCCCCGGCGGGTAGGGAACGACCGCCGAGCCCCCCGCCGTTCGCCCCACCGCCGCCGGCGACCAACCGTCCCGAGCCTGGTGGCACCAACACCCCGCCGGCCGGTTGGCCACAGCAGCCCGGAGCCGCCGGGCCAGCCGCCCGGCGGCCACGCCCTGGTGAGCCGGTTCCGGGTGGCGGTCCCCGGCCTGTTCCGGAGGCCGGCCCGGTTTCCGGGGCGCCGACCGCTGCGGGCAGACCACCCGGACCGGTGTCGGGTGCGCCCGCAGGTCCCGGTGCGGGCCCGCCCGGGCAGCGTCGGATCCCGGGCGTCCGGCCGAACGCCGCACCCGCAGGCCCGCGTCGCCTGCCCTCGACCGACCCTGGCCCCGCCCCGGCCCCGCCGGAGACGGTCACCGGCCCGCCGCTGGCAGACCGCACCGATCCTGGCCGCGTCCCCGACGGCCGGTCCGGGCGTTTCGCCGGGCCGGGCCGTCCCCGGCCGGCAGACACTTCGGCGGGACCACCTCCATCCGACCTTGCGGATCCGACGCCGCCACGCGCCCGCCGCCTGCCGCCGGACCCGGTCGCCGACCCGGCCGGTCCACGGGGTGCCGAGCGGCCTGGGCCGGGAACCACTCCCGGCCCGGCGGCACCGGGCATGACGGCCGCCGCGGGTCGGCCGGGCGGCGCTCCGGCCGGCGGCCGGCGGGCCGGCCGTCGACGGGCCGCCGAGCCGGAGGAGGAACGGCCGGCGGTGCCGCTGTCCGGCAACGCGCCACCGATCCCCGGTGTGCCGTCCGGTCCACCGGCCGCCGGGCCCGGGCGCACCGCACCCGTCGGCCGCAGCGAGTCGGGCCCACCGACCGCCGACGACACACCCACCCGGGGTCGGCGCGCGGCCGTCGAGGAGCCGTCCGGACGGCACGCGGTAGCGGGCGCCGGCACCGAGGCGCCACCCGGTGCGGGGCGGCCCGGCGAGGGCCGCGCCGCCCGACCGGAGCGGCCCTCCGACTGGCTGCGGCAGGCCGGACGACCGCACCACACCGACCCGGCGTTGCCCACGATCAGCAAGCGACCCACGACACCGCCCGGCCGCGTGCTCGGCACACCCTCCGGTGGTACGCCGACGATCGGCGACCGCCGTGGCGTGGACGCCGCCGGCCCGCCCGGTCGGCCGAATGCGGGTGCCGCACCCGCCGACGGACGCCGTGCCGAGCCGGCACCGGAACGCCCGGTGGCCGGGCCCGCCCGCCGCGCCGACGGACCACCGGCCGGGCGTGGCCGCCCCACTGCGCCGTCCGGCCCGGCCCACGGCCCGGACGGACCCGAGCCGACCGGTCGGGCCGGCACCCTGCCCCGGATCGGTGCCCCCGGCCCGGCCCCCCGGCCCGACGGCCCGCCGCGTGGTGCGGTGCGCCCGGACGGCGCGCCTGATCTGCCGTCACGTGGTGCGGCGCGGGCCGACGGCCCGCCTGGAGTTCCGCCGCGTGGTGCGGCGCGCCCGGACGGTCCGCCCCGCGGTGCGGCGCGTCCCGATGGTGCGCCGGTCGCGCCGCCGCGTGGTGCGGCGCGTCCCGACGGTCCGCCCGCGGTACCACCGCGTGGTGCGGCGCGGCCCGAAGCGGCGGCTGGTCGCCCGGGTGGGCCGCCGTCCGCCCCCGCCCGTGGCGCGGTCCGGCCCGAGGCTGGTCCGCACCGGCCCGACACCGGTCACCCCGGCGGTGGCCCCGCCGACCCCGGCCGGGGCGTCGGTACCGGACCGACCGGTTCGCCGGTCACGGCTCGGGCCGGTGCTCCGGTGCGCCCGGAGGAGCGGCTCGCCGGCCGGGCCGCGCCGCCGCACCGGAACCCGGCGCGCCCCGAACCCTCCGGCGTGTCGCCGGTGCCCCCGACACGGGGCGGTGCGGCACCGGGGGTGGCCCGCGCCGCGGCTGTCGTGGCGCCGGCCGACCCGACCGGTTACCCCGGCGCGGAACCGACGGCCCGACGCGCCAACGCGCCGGAGTTCCCCGACGTCGACCGGTCCGAGGGTGATCAGGCGGACGACGGTGGTCAGTCGCGCCGGCAGGTACCGGGCTCCCCGCGGTTGCGGGCCGCCGTCCTGGTGCTGGCAAGTGTCCTGCTGCTCGGTCTCCTTCCCGCGTTCTTCGGTCTGCAGACCATGAACCGGGATCCGGTCTTCGCCTCGCTCGACCAACTGGACGTGCCGGCCTGGGCGGCGACGGAACCGGTCGACGACGTCAGCGGCAGCCCGTGGTGCCTGCTGGACTGCCGGTTGCGGGAACGCACCACCACCTCCGACCGGTCGCCGGACGAGACGGCGCAGACGTACGAGGCCGCGCTGACCCGGGACGGTTGGCAGCGGTGGACGCCCAACTACTGCCCGGAGCAGGAGGAGAAGGGCAGCTACACCTGCTGGCGGCGGGACGAACTCACCCTCGACCTCTGGGTCCGGGAACGCACCTGCGTGCCGCCGCCCGTCGACGGCGAACCCGCGGTGGTGCCGGCTCCCGACCCGGCCACCGCGGCGCAGGAGTGCCCCGGATCGTTGGTGTCGGTGAAGGTGCGAAACGCGATCGACGACGAGCGGACGCGGCCACAGCCGAGCACCGACCCGTCGCTCACCGGTGAGGATCCCTTCCCGACAGTGACCGACGACCCGTTGAGCGACCTGACGCCGTCACCACCGTCCTGAGCCGATCCTCATCACGGACGGTAGGGTCAGGTGCTGGTGGTGACCGGTCGTCGGCCGGTCACTCGACGTTGACCTGGGCGAGACGGTCGTACGGCTGGCGGAATCGTGCGCCCCGAAGCACTGTTTGAGGAGGACTGGCGTGGGCTTTTTGGAGGTCGCGGCACTGATCGCGGCGATCGCGTTCGCGATGCTGGTGCTGATCCTGACGCTGCCCATCCTGCGGTTGCGGCACACCGTGGACGCCACCACCCGCATGATCAATGACCTGAACGACCGGACGGGCCCGCTGCTCGGCGACGTCAACACCACGGTACGCAACGTCAACGTGACCCTGGAGCAGGTGCAGACCTCGCTCGACGGGGTGAACCTCCAACTGGCCAAGGTCGACACCATGACCGGCCACGCGCAGAACATCAGCGCCAACGTCGCCAACCTGGTCACCGTGGTCTCCGCCGCCGCGGCCAACCCGCTGGTCAAGGTGGCCGCGTTCGGCTACGGCGTACGCAAGGCCGCCGCCGCCCGCCGGCACGCGGAGACCGAGCGCGAGGTGCGGGACACCATCAAGTCTCAGCGGCGCGCCGCCCGGCGCGGCAACCGCTGACCCCGACGGCACCGGGAGGTACGAGCATGAGGCGCCTTTTCTGGCTGGGTATCGGGCTGGCCGTCGGTGTCGTGGTGGTGCGCAAGGCGACCCGCGCCGCGCACGCGTACACCCCGGCCGGCATCGCCGACAACCTGTCGCAATCCGCTGGCGGACTGGTCGAGGAACTGCGTAGCTTCGTGGCGGACGTACGCGCCGGGATGGCCGAGCGGGAGCACGAGATCCACGAGGCGTTCGCCCAGGGCGAGGCGTTCGACGACCAGTTCGCCGAGCTGCGGGAGGACCCGCAGGTCGGCGACCGAGAGATTTTTCCGGAGGAACACCAGCGATGAAGACGGCGGAGATCAAGCGGCGGTATCTCGCCCACTTCGAGGCGAACGGTCACACCGTGGTGCCGTCCGCTCCGCTGCCCGCCATCAGCGACCCGAACCTGCTGTTCGTCAACGCCGGCATGGTGCAGTTCGTCCCCTACTTCCTGGGCCAGCAGACGCCGCCGTACCAGCGCGCGGTGAGCGTGCAGAAGTGCATCCGGACGCCGGACATCGACGAGGTCGGCAAGACCAGCCGGCACGGCACGTTCTTCCAGATGAACGGGAACTTCTCCTTCGGCGACTACTTCAAGGACGGCGCGATCCCGCTGGCCTGGGAGCTGGCCACGAAGTCGGTCGAGGCCGGTGGGTTCGGGCTGGACCCGGAGCGGATCTGGGCGACGGTCTACCTCGACGACGACGAGGCGTACGACATCTGGCGCCGTACCGGGGTGCCCGACGAGCGCATCGTGCGCCGGGGCAAGAAGGACAACTTCTGGTCCATGGGCATCCCCGGCCCGTGCGGCCCGTGCTCCGAGCTGTACTACGACCGGGGTCCGGCCTACGGCGCCGAGGGCGGTCCGGAGGTCGACGAGGACCGGTACCTGGAATTCTGGAACCTCGTGTTCATGCAGTTCGAGCGGGGTCCGGGCACCGACAAGGAGAACTTCCCGATCCTGGGCGAGCTGCCGGCGAAGAACATCGACACCGGCATGGGCCTGGAGCGGATGGCGTCGCTCCTGCAGGGCGTCGACAACCTCTACGAGATCGACGAGGTCCGCCCGATCCTGGACCGCGCGGCCGAGCTGACCGGCAAGCGGTACGGCGCGCACTCGGGTCACGCCGCGAACCAGTCGCACCCGGACGACGTGCGGCTGCGGGTGATCGCCGACCACGTGCGTACCGCGCTGATGCTCATCGGTGACGGGGTGACCCCGTCCAACGAGGGCCGGGGCTACGTGCTGCGGCGGATCATGCGCCGGGCGATCCGGTCGGTGCGGCTGCTCGGCTGGCAGGAGCGGGCGCTGCCGGAGCTGCTGCCGGTGGCGCGGGACTGCATGGCCCCGTCGTACCCGGAGCTGGCGGCGGACTTCGACCGGATCTCGGCGTACGCGTACGCCGAGGAGGACGCCTTCCTGGCCACGTTGCGGGCCGGGACGACGATCCTGGACACCGCGATCACCCAGACCCGCAGCGCCGGGGGTGGCGCGCTGTCGGGAGAGCAGGCGTTCCAGCTGCACGACACCTACGGCTTCCCGATCGACCTGACCCTGGAGATCGCCGCCGAGCAGGGGCTCACCGTCGACCAGGAGGGCTTCCGCCGGCTGATGGCCGACCAGCGGGCCCGCGCCAAGGCCGACGCGCAGGCGCGCAAGACCGGGCACACCGACCTGTCGGCGTACCGGTCGGTGCTCGACGCCGGTGGTCCGGTGACCTTCACCGGCTACACCGAGGTGGCCCGCGAGTCGACGGTCCGCGCGGTGCTCGGCACCGAGGGTCAGCGGGCGGCGGCCGTCGAGGGCGACACCATCGAACTGGTCCTCGACACCACCCCGTTCTACGCCGAGGGCGGCGGTCAACAGCCCGACCTCGGCATGATCACGGTCGGCGGCGGCCAGGTCGAGGTGCTCGACGTGCAACAGCCGGTGCCGGGGCTGATCGTGCACCGCGCCCGGGTGCTGCGCGGTGAGGTGCGGGCCGGGGAGACCGGCTACGCCGAGATCGACACCAGCCGGCGGCGAGCCATCTCCCGCTCGCACACCGCCACCCACCTGGTGCACCAGACCATGCGCAACTTCCTCGGCGAGTCCGCCACCCAGGCCGGCTCGTTGAACGCGCCCGGTCGGCTGCGCTTCGACTTCAACACCGCCACCGGCGTGGTGCCCAGCGTGCTGCGTGACGTGGAGCAGCAGGTCAACGAGGTGCTGCTCGCCGACCTGGAGGTGCACGCGTTCATCACCTCGCTGGAGGAAGCGCGGCGCATCGGTGCCATGGCGCTGTTCGGTGAGAAGTACGGCGAGCACGTCCGGGTGGTCGAGGTCGGTGACTACGCCCGTGAGCTGTGTGGCGGCACGCACGTGGCCCGGTCCGGTCAGCTCGGGCTGGTGAAGATCCTCTCCGAGTCGTCGATCGGCTCCGGCGTACGTCGGGTCGAGGCGCTGGTCGGGATGGACGCGTTCAACTTCCTGGCCCGCGAGCACCTGCTGGTGTCCCGCCTCGCCGAGCTCTACCGCGTCCCCTCCGAGCAGGTCGCCGACCGGGTCGAGCAGACGGTCACCCAGTTGCGCGACGCGGAGAAGGAGCTGGAGAAGCTGCGCGCGCAGCTGGTACTCGGCGGCGCGGCGGCGCTCGCGGCCCAGGCCAAGGACGTGCACGGGGTCGCGTACGTGGGCACCGAGGCACCCGAGGGGGCGGCCGGCAACGACGTGCGCACGCTCGCCCAGGAGATCCGGGGCCGGATCGACGTGTCCCGGCCGGGCGTGGTCGCGGTGGCCGCCCGGGCCAACGGCAAGGCGTCGCTGGTGGTGGCGGTGAACCCGGCCGCCCGCAGTCGGGGCATCGCCGCGAACGATCTGGTCAAGGCGGCGTTCTCCGGCCGTGGCGGCGGCAGCCCCGAGCTGGCGCAGGGTGGTGGGCTGCCCGAGTCGGAGGTGCCCCGACTGTTGCTCACGGTCGAGCGGGCGCTCGCCGACACGTGAGTCGGCGGCACAACGGATCAGGGCGGGCCGGGTCGGTCCGCCCTGACACGTCTGTCGGGGGAGGTGACACGGCGTGAGCGACTCGCCCCGTGGGGTGCGTCTGGGAGTGGACGTCGGGCAGGTCCGGATCGGGGTCTCCCGGTCCGATCCGCACGGGGTCCTGGCCACCCCGCTGGTCACCCTCGCACGCGAGCAGAATCCCAGGTCAGATGCGGTGCCGTCGGATGTCGCCGAGCTCGCCACGCTGGTCGTCGAGCACGAGGCCGTCGAGGTGGTGGTGGGCCTTCCGGTGAATCTCGCCGGCAGACATGGCCCGGCGGCGGAGCAGGTGAAGGCGTACGCTCGTCAACTGGCCGGTGTGATAACTCCGGTCCCGGTGACGCTCACCGACGAGAGGATGTCCACGGTCGTGGCGAGCCGTAGGCTTGCCGAGCGCGGTGTCCGAGGGAAGCGACAACGGGCGGTGGTCGACCAGGCCGCCGCGGTGGAAATTCTGCAGAGCTGGCTGGATGCGCAGCGGAGGCGGACGCAATGATGGACGATCTGGACCTCGGGTTCGACGAGCAGGAGCGGGGGGAGAAGGGCAAGCACCGCCGGGGCCGCCGCAAGGGCGGCAAATCCGGTGGCGGGCGGGGCAAGACCGTCCTGGCCCTGCTGCTGGCCGTGGTGCTGCTCGGCACCATCGGCGGAGGTGCCGTCTACGGCTTCGACCGGATCCAGAGCCGCTTCGTCACCCCGGACTACGACGGCGGCGGCACCGAGGAGGTGACCGTCCAGATCCCGCAGGGCGCGTTCCTCGCCGACATGGCCGTGGCACTCTACGACGCCGGTGTGATCAAGAGCACCAAGGCGTTCATCGAGGCGGCCGACGACAACTCCCGCAGCCGCAACATCCAGCCCGGCACCTACAAACTGCGCAAGCAGATGAGCGGTGAGCTGGCCCTGACCGCGATGCTCGACCCGAAGAACCGGGTGGTAAACGGGCTCACCATCCCCGAGGGGCGGACCGCGAAGAACATCTTCAAGCTGCTCAGCAAGCACACCGAGATCCCGGTCAAGGAGTTCGAGGCCGCCGCGAAGGACCCGGAGAAGCTGGGCGTACCGGACTGGTGGTTCAAGCGGACGGACGGCAAGAAGCCCAAGAAGTCGATCGAGGGTTTCCTCTTCCCGGACACCTACGAGATCCCGCCGGACGCCACCGCCGAGGAGATCCTCGGGCAGATGGTCGACCACTTCCTCACCGTCACCGGTGAGATGGAGTTCGCCGACCGGGTGCAGAAGGAGCGCGGCGGGATCAGCCCGTACGAGGCGCTGGTCGTGGCGTCGCTGGCCCAGGCCGAGGCGGGTACCAAGAAGGATCTCGGCAAGGTCGCCCGGGTCGCCTACAACCGGGTCTACTCGCAGACCTTCGACTGCGGCTGCCTGGAGATGGACGTCACGGTCAACTACTACTTCGAACTGACCGGCCAGGAGGCGAAGACCTCCGGGCAGATGACGGCGAGCGACCTCGACAACCCGAAGAACCCGTACAACCGCAAGCTCCGGGGCATGGTTCCCACCCCGATCAACAATCCGGGCAAGGAGGCCCTGGAGGGGGCGATGGACCCGCCGACCGGCAACTGGCTCTTCTTCGTGGCGATCGACAAGGAAGGCAACTCGGCCTTCACCAACGACTACAACAAGCACCTGGCGAACATCGAGAAGGCCAGGGAGGCAGGCGTCCTCTGACGCCGGCCCGCCCGGGCGGGTGGCAGTGGCTCGGGCCCGCACCGTCTCCGCACGCTGGCGGGTGCCGGCGGTGCCGTGGTCAGGACAGGTCGACCGTCGCGGTGGTGTCGGGAGCGTCGATGGTGAAGCAGGCGGTGCGGTCTGCGGCGGTGACGGTGTAGTCGCCGAGGAACCCGGTGACGGTGACGGTGCCGTCCGGGTCGGTGCGCAGGTCCGTCGGCGACAACCACCACTCGTCCCTCACCAGCGCTTTCAGGGCTTCGTACGCCGGTTTCGGGCTGCCGTCGGTGCGGACCAGTCCGGCCGGCGCGCCGAGCCAGGCACCCCGGTCGGTGAGCCCCCAGTAGTTGACCGACTGGACGGCCGGGTGGGCGAGCAGCGACCGGTAGTGCCGCTCGACCTCGTCGGCCTGCCGCGCCTCGCCCTCGGGCGTGCTCGGCCAGTGCGGAATCTGGTAGTCGTTCAGGTCCTCGATCTCGGGTGGCATGAGGTGCCCGGAGACCAGGGTGGTCTCGGTCAGGTGCAGCGGCAGCCCGTACCGGGCGAACCGGTCGAGCATCTGCAGCATGTACTCCTCACCCCGGTAGCCCTGGTGCATGTGGGTCTGCAGGCCGATCGCGTCGACGCGCACGCCGGCTTCGAGAACCCCTTCGATGAGACATTCGTACGCCGAGCTGAGGTCGAAGTCGTTCAGCACCAGGTTGGCCGCCGGGTTGGCCGCGCGAGCCTCCTCGAACGCCAACCGCACCAGGTGGATGCGACCGCGCGCCCGGGCCAGCGGGGTGATCGCGTTGTCGCCGTTGGCGAAGACGGGCATGATGACCGCCTCGTTTATCGCGTCCCAGGTGTCGATCAGGCCGGCGAACCCGCCGGCCAGGCCGCGTACGCGGGCCCGCAGCAGCTGTTCGACCTCGTCGAGCTCCAGCCCGAGCAGCCACGACGGCTGCACGGTGTGCCAGACCAGCGGATGACCCTTGACGGTGACGCCACGTTCGGCCAGCCACCGCGCGGTGGCGGTGAGGCGTTCGGTGTCGGGTGCGCCGCGCCGTGGCTCGTAGCGACCCCAGTAGAACGGCAGCGTCGCGGTGTTGAACACGTCGAGCCACAGCTCGCCGAGCCGGTCGAGGTCCAGCTGGCTGTCCCCGCCGAAGCTCTCGACGCCCGTGCTCTCCTCCGGGCCGGGACCGCCGACCAGGTCGACGAAGTCGAACCCGATGTTGCCGAAGGCGAAGGCGTGCCGCTCCTGTGCGACCGTCACCACCCGGTCGGCGAGCGGTTGCCCGCCAGGGCCTCGGACGGTGAGGGTGATCTCGCCCTTGCGGTGCCGCAGACTGCTGTCAGACATTGTTGGATGCTAGGCGACAGGTCTGCCTGCCGGTATTGAGGAGCGATGGTGGCTGAGTCAGGGCACGCGGCGTCATCGCGGGCGGCGTCGGCGCGTCCGGTGCCGGTGCGTCCGGCTTCGGCACGTGCGGCGTCGGCACGTGCGGCGTCGGAACCCGAGGCGTCGGGGCACGGGACGGTGGTGCACCGGGCGGCGGTGCTGGGCAAGCCGATCGCCCACTCGCTCTCCCCGGTGATCCACAATGCCGGGTACGCGGCCGCCGGGCTGACCGGGTGGTCGTACACCCGGATCGAGTGCGCGGCGGCGGAGCTGCCGGCCCTGGTCGCCGGCCTGGGCCCGGAGTGGGCCGGGCTGTCGGTGACCATGCCGGGTAAGGAGGCGGCGCTCGCGGTGGCCGCCGAGGTCTCGCCGGTCGCCGCCGCCGTCGGTGCGGCGAACACGTTGGTACGCCGCCCCGACGGCTCCTGGTACGCCGACAACACCGACGTCACCGGCATGGTCGAGGTGCTGACCGAGGCGGGCGTACGCCCCGGTGCCACCGTCACCGTGCTCGGCGCGGGCGGTACCGCGCGGGCGGCCCTCGCGGCGGCGGCCCGGCTGCACGCGGCCGGAGTGACCGTGATCGCCCGCCGCCGGGCGGCGGTCGCCGAACTGGAACCGGTCGCCGCCGCCCTCGGCGTGCCGATGACCAGCGCACCGTGGCCGGATGTGTCGCGTGCCGAGGCGTCGGGGCTGGCCGGCGTCGACGTGCTGATCTCCACCGTGCCGAAGGGGGCCGCCGACGAACTGGCCGGCAGGGTGCCCTGGCGAGCCGGCACGGTGGTCTTCGACGCGATCTACGACCCGTGGCCGACCCCGCTGGCCGCCGCCGCCGAGGCCGCCGGCTGCCGGATCGTCTCCGGCCTCGACCTGCTGCTGGCCCAGGCGATCGGTCAGTTCGAGCAGTTCACCAACACACCCGCCCCCCGCCCCGCAATGGCCGCCGCCCTCACCACCGCCATCCGCGCTTAGGCGGATCTTGGTGCAAAGACGCCCTCCCGAGGGCACTTTCGCACCAAGATCGCTAGCCGGGGTGGGGTGGGGTGGGGTG
>NZ_JAGPXT010000046.1 GCF_018070465.1 Micromonospora sp. C95 | reverse complement strand
GGTGGGTGGGTGGGTGGGTGGGGTGGGGTGGTTAGATCAGGTCGCGGCGGCGGAAGAGGGCGAAGGCGGCGGTGGCGAGGCCGGCGGTGAGCAGCAGGAGCACCGCAAGCGCGGGCTGCCAGGTCAGGGTGTAGCTGCCGTCGCAGTAGCCGTCGGTGACGGTCCGGCAGGCGGTGCCGTCCCAGAATCTGACCTCGCCGGCCAGCCACGCGCCGACGTAGCTGGCCAGCATGAGCTGGTCGGGCCGGGCCACCTCGAGAATCTGCAACACGATCCGCCCACCCAGCTCCCACACCACCAGGTACGCGGCCACCGCGCCGAGCGCCGCCGCGGTGTGCCGGCCCATCGTCGCGATGGCGAAGCCGGTCGCCGCCGCGAGCAGCACGAGCGTCAAGCCTCGACCCCAGATCGCGCCCAACTCGGCCCAGAAGGTCACGTTTGTCGGCCCGGGATAGCCGGCTACCTGCGCGATGACCCAGAAGGTGACGAGATAGGCCAGGGTGGCGAGCACCGACACCGTCAGCACCGCCCCGAGCAGCGTGCCGAGCTTGGCGCCGAGCACGGTCAGCCGGCGTGGCCGCCACAGCAGCAGGTTGACCACTCCGCCGGAGTTCAGGTCGGCGCCGATGTACGAGGCACCGACCAGGAACCCGAAGAGCACCAGGTACGCCACCAGGAAGTAGAGCAGCGGCTCGGCCTGCCGGGTGAAGGTGAACACCCCGGTCAGGTAGTCGGCCGCCACCGGCAACCGGTCCCGCAGCGCCGGGTCCAGTTCGGAGCAGTCCGGCGGCAGGTAGAAACCCTCGTCGCCGGGGAACGACTCGCCCCGATCCCGGGCCAGACACCGCTCGTGCTGCAACTCCATGCCGCGCAGGTTGGCGGTGGCCTGCCGCTGCGCCTCGGCCAGCTCGACGGCGGTGGGCTGGTGCGACCCGGCCAGCGTGGTCGCCGCGGTCACCCCGAACGCCAGCATCAGCAGCACGATCATCAGCTGTACGAAGCGGCGGGCACCGAGCCGCTCCACCTCGGCACGGATCAGGTTCACGCGTCCACTCCCCGCATCCCGAGGTCGATCTCCTGGTCGGCGGCCGGACCGCCCGCCGGTGCCGAACCGTCAACCTGCCGCGGCACACCCGGATGCGCCGGGGCGCCGGTCAGCTCCAGGAAGACGCTCTCCAGATCCGGCCGCAGGGGGGTCAGCTCGCGTACCCAGACGCCCTGCTCGCCAAGCGTGCGGCTCACCTCGGTCGGATCCGGCACCCCGCTGACCACCAGGTGGTCGGCGTGCCCGGTGACGGTCAGCCCGGCGGCCAGCAGCAGCTCCTCGGCCCGGGCCAGGTCGTCGGCGCGGACCAGGTGCTCGTTGTGGTCGAAACCGGCGAGCACCTCGGTGACCGGGCCGGCCGTCACCCGCCGGCCGCCCGAGATGATCGTCACGTGGTCGCAGATCAGCTGGATCTCGGCCAGGATGTGGCTGGACACCAGCACCGTCACGCCGTTGGCCGCCAGCGCCCGCACGAGGTCCCGCATCTCCCGGATGCCCGCCGGGTCGAGCCCGTTCGCCGGCTCGTCGAGTATCAGCAGCTCGGGTCGCTTGAGCAGCGCCGAGGCCACCGCCAGCCGCTGCTTCATGCCCAGCGAGTAGCCCTTGACCCGCTCGTCGCCCCGGTCGGCCAGACCGACCTGCTCCAGCACCTCGTCGACCCGGCCGACCGGTACGCCGCCGGCGAGGGCGAGCAGCCGCAGCGTCCGGTACCCGGTGAAGTTGCCGTAGAACTGCGGGCTCTCCACGATCGCACCGACCCGGCCGGCGACCTGGGGCAACTGCTCCGGCGCGGTGGCACCGAGCACCCGCATCCGCCCGTCGTCGGCGCGCACCAGCCCGAGCAGCGCGCGCAGGGTGGTCGTCTTTCCCGAGCCGTTGGGTCCGAGGAAGCCGTGCACCTGGCCGGCCTCGACCAGCAGGTCGAAGCCGTCGACCGCGACCCGTCGCCCGCGCCGCAGGCTGTGGAAGGTCTTGCGGAGACCTTCGATCTCGATGACCCCACTGGTCATGGGCGGTCCTCCGGGTGGGGTGAGCAACGACACGGCGCCTCACCCTACGGCGGCAACGCCGGCCCGTGGGGGCACCTCGGCGGTGCGTGGTTGGATGGGCTGGTGACTGGTGACCTGATCCCTGGCGCCGCCGGCGCCGCACCCGCCCCCTCGCCCGTGGACGCGGATCTGGTGGTCAGCCTCGACGGCGTCGCCGTACGCCGGTCCGGCACCGCCCTGCTGCACGACGTCGACTGGCGGGTGGAACTGGACGAACGCTGGGTGGTGCTGGGGCCCAACGGTGCCGGCAAGACCACTCTGCTCAACATCGCCGCCGGCCGACTGCATCCGACCACCGGCACCGCGCACGTGCTGGGTGAGCGGATCGGCCGCACCGACGTCACGGAGCTGCGTACCCGGATCGGGCTGTCCACCGCCGCGCTGGCGGAGCGGGTGCCCGCCGAGGAGCGGGTCGTCGACGTGGTGCTGACCGCCGCCTGGTCGGTGGTCGGCCGGTGGCGGGAGGACTACGACCCGGCCGACGAGGCCCGCGCCCGGGCGTTGCTGGACCAACTGGGCGTCAGCGCGTTGGCCGACCGGGCGTACGGCACCCTGTCGGAGGGGGAGCGCAAGCGGACGCAGATCGCCCGGGCGCTGATGACCGACCCGGAGCTGCTGCTGCTCGACGAACCGGCGGCCGGGCTGGACCTGGGCGGCCGGGAGGATCTGGTCGCCCGCCTCGCCGAGCTGGCGCAGGATCCGGACGCTCCGGCGTTGGTACTGGTCACCCACCACGTCGAGGAGATCCCTCCCGGGTTCACCCATGCGCTGCTGCTGCGCGACGGTGCCGTGATGGCGCAGGGCCTGCTGCCCGACACCCTCACCGCCGACAACCTCACCAAGACCTTCGGGCTGCCGCTGCTCGTCGAGCGCCACGGCGACCGCTACACCGCCCGCGCCGCCTGAGCCGCCGTCCGCCACCCCCGGGAGGGTGCCCGTGCGACAGACCCGTGTCGTGGTGGTCGGCAGCGCCAACATGGACCTGGTCGCCACCGCCGAGGCGTTGCCCCGCCCGGGGGAGACCAGGCTCGGCACCGATTTCGTCACCGTGCCCGGTGGCAAGGGAGCCAACCAGGCCATCGCCGCCGCGAGAGCGGGTGCGGCGAGCGTCTTTCTCGGTGCGATCGGCTCGGACGCCTTCGGGGTGACCCTGCGCGCCCGGATCACCGCCGCCGGGGTCGACACCAGCCAGCTGCGCACCACCTACGGCGCGTCCGGGGTGGCCCTGGTGATGGTCAACGCCCAGGGTGAGAACGCGATCCTGGTGACTCCGGGGGCCAACACGTCGCTCACCGAACTGACCGAGACCGAACTCGCCGCCGTACGCGACGCCGACGTCCTGGTCGCACAGTTGGAGATCCCGGTGCAGACGGTGACCGAGGCGGCGGTGGCGGCCCGCGCCGCCGGGACCCGGGTGGTGCTCAACGCGGCACCGGCCGTGCCACTGCCGCCGGAGCTGCTCGCCGCCGTGGACGTGCTGGTCGTCAACGAGAACGAGGCGCAGGCGTACACCGGACGGGGTCGGGAGGAACCGCAGGCGCTGCTCGACCTGGTGCCCCGGGCGGTGCTGACGCTCGGCGCCGGTGGTGCCTGGTACGGCGACCGGGACGGCACGGCGGTGCACGTGCCGGCGGTCACCGTGGACACGGTCGACTCGACGGCTGCCGGTGACGCCTTCACCGGTGCGCTCGCCGTGGCCTGGGGCGAGGGACGCGACCTGGTGGACGCGGTGCGCTGGGCCTCGGCCGCCGGTGCCGCCTGCGTACGACGGCTCGGCGCCAGCGTCTCACTGCCGCACCGGGTCGAGATCGACCAGCTCTACGTACCGGCGCCCTGACCTCGCTCGGCCGGGTCGTGCCGGCCCGCCCGCCGCGCGCCTGGAACGGTGTCGACGCCGGTACGGAACGCGCGACGGTACGCCGACGGCGACGTCCGCATCGCCCGGGTGAAGTGGTGACGGTAGGTGACCGGGGCGTCGAAGCCGACGGCCGTGGCGATCTGCCCGACCGGCGCGTCGGTGGTTTCCAGCAGCGCCAGGCTGGCCCGCACCCGTTGCTCGACCAGCCACCGGATCGGGCTGGTGCCGGTGGCTCTCGCGAAGTGCCGTAGGTAGGTACGGGTCGACATGTGGGCCTGCCGGGCCAGCCGGGCCACCGTGAGCGGTTCCGCCAGGTGGGCCAGGGCCCAGTCGATGCTGTTGGCGATCCGGTCGTCGTCCGGGTCCACCGCGACCGGTGCTTCGACGAACTGCGCCTGTCCGCCGTCGCGGTGCGGCGGGATCACCAGTCGTCGGGCCACCGCGTTGGCCACGACCGAGCCGTGGTCGCGTCGTACCACGTGCACGCACAGGTCGAGGCCGGCGGCGCTGCCGGCACTGGTGAGGATGTCCCCGTCGTCGAGGTAGAGCACGTCGGGGTCGACCGTGACCCGTGGGTACCGGCGGGCCAGCAGGTCCGCGTACCGCCAGTGGGTGGCGGCCCGTCGACCGTCGAGCAGGCCGGCACCGGCCAGCGCGAAGGCACCCGAGCAGATGGAGAGCAATCGCGCGCCGGCCCGGTGCGCCCGGCGCAGGGCCGCGACGAGTTCCGGCGACGGTGACCCGTGCACGTCGGGCACCCCGGCAACGATTACGGTCGCGGCGGCGGCCAGCACGTCGAGGCCGTACGGGCTGTGCAGGCTGGCGCCGCCGAGCAGCGGCACGGGGCCCGGTCGCTCGGCGCACAGCCGCAGGTCGTACCAGGGCACGTCGAGCTCCGGCCGGGGCAGCCCGAAGACCTCCGTGACGATCCCGGTCTCGAAACCCGACATCCCGGGGTACGCGAGCACGGCCACACTGCGGTCGACCGGAGCCATGGCCGGATGTTAGCGGAGGAGGGCGTGACCGCCACTGGACCGGCGGTCGGCATCGGCCGACGATCGACCACATGACTCGAACCTTCGCCGTACCGGCCGCCGATCCGTCCACCGCCGTCGCCCACTTCCTCGCCCGGCTGCGCTTCGAGACCGACGTGGCCGACGTACACCATGATCTGACCGCGGCGGTGCCCGACCTGGTCGTGGTCGACTCGCGCGGCGACGCGGCCTGGGCACAGGGCCACCTGCCCGGCGCCGTACACCTGCCCACCGACCTGATCGCCGGGCGGGCCGCCGGGGCGGTGCCCACCGGTGCGCGCGTGGTCACCTACTGCTGGGGCCCCGGCTGCGACGGCGCCACCCGGGCCGCGCTGGAGTTCGCCCGGCTCGGCTACCCGGTCAAGGAGATGCGCGGCGGCTACGAGTACTGGGTCCGGGAGGGCCTGCCCGTGGTGACCGCCACCGGAGTCACCCGCCGGCCGGTGGACGACCTGACCGCCCCACGAACCGCCGTCGCCTGCGACTGCTGACCACCGACCGACGAACCGGCCTGGTCAGCCGGCGTCGTCGTTGAGCCTCTCGCCCCGCCTGCGCAGCATCGACAGACCGGGGATGCCCGCCACCGCGAGCTTGAGATCCCGGGTGACGTCGAGCAGGTCGTGTAGATCCGGGCCGACCCGGTCCAGGGTGGCCAGGATCGGCAGGACGTCGGCGGTCAGGTGCTGCCGCAGCTTCGGCAACTCGTCGACCAGCCGGACCGCCGCGGTCACCTCCTCGTGGCTGAGCTGCTCGACGAAGTGGTTGGCCATCGGGGCGGCCCGTCGCAGCGCCGGCTCGTACGCCTTCAGCAGTTCGGCCGCGGTGGCGGCGGCCTCCGCAGCCGTGCCCACGGTCTCGGCGGCCCGCCCGGCCACCGAACCTGCCGACTCCACGACCACGGCCGCGGCCGCGGCCACCTCGGTGGCGTTGTCCACGGCGGCGGTGGCGGCGGCGCTGATCACCGCGACCTCGCGGACTGCCACCTCGGCGTCGGTGACCATCTGGTCGGTCCGGTCCAGGGTCTGCTCGACCCGGTCCACCACGCCGTTGATCCGGGCCAGCAGCGTCTCCACCTCGTCGAGTACCGCGAACGCGCGGGCCGGGATGGCGGCGAAGGAGGCGGCCTGGTCGAGGGCGGAACGGGTGAGACCGAGAACCGCGGCCGGCCGGGGAAGGGGGAGTGCCATGGGAACAAGTGTGCGTCGGGCGGGCCAGCACCGCCCGACGACGGGTTCAACCGTCGCTCTGCTGCTCGACGGCGCGCTGCACCGCCCGGTAGATCTGGCCGAACCGCAGCGCGTCCGGCGTGCGCAGCACCATGATCTCCTGCCGCCGGTACTGCACCCACAGCTCCAGCACCCGGTTGCCGCGCTCGTAGGAGCGGTCCAGCCAACCGAGCGGTATCTCCAGGAACGGGACCAGGGCGAGCGGGACGATCACGCACGCGGCGAGCACGATCAGCGCCGGCAGCCACTCGCCCCGGTCCTGGGCGGACCAGGCCAGTGACAGCACGCAGATCAGGCCCACCAGCGGAGGCAGGGACAGCAGCAGGATCAGCACGCCCCGACCGAACACGCGGCCGCGTACGGCGAGGGTGGTGCGTCCTTTCGCGTGCCAGACGTAGGTGACCTCGGCGATCGGGATGACACGTCCACCGGCCCGGATCGCCTCGGAAGTCACCTGCACCGCGTCGTCCCGGTAATAGAGGGCCATCATTAAGCCTAAGCACCACCGGGCAACCTTTAGTAGTCGGGCGGGCGCTCAGCGTCGGCGGGGTGGTATGGGTCGGCCGACCTCCATGGCCCGTTGTACGGCCCGGTAGATCTGCCCGAAGCGCAGCGCGTCCGGGGTGCGCAGCAACTGCACCGGGCGGCCCTGCCAGCGGATCCAGACCTCCCGCTGCCGGCTGCCCCGGGCGTAGGAGCGGTCGAGGTGCTCGAAGAGGAAGTCGGCGACCGGCCCGATGGCCAGCCCGACCAGCACGGACGCCCCGACGATGGCGATCGTGACGGTTGCCGACCGGTCCAGCCAGATGGCCAGTGCGACTCCGGCGGCGGCGGCCACCAGCGGGGCGACGAGCGCGGCGCCGATGGCGCCCCGCCCGGCCAGCACCCGCCAGGAGCGGGTGCCGTGCTGGTGCCAGAGTTCGCTGATCTCGGCCAGCGGATAGACCCGGCCTTCGACGGTGACGGCGGCCGAGGTGACCCGCACCGACCGGTCGTCGTAGTAGGTGACCGCGGAACGACGCTCACCCCGCCCGTGCGCCCGGCCGGGGTGTGGCGACGGCGTCGCGGCACGGCCGACGCGGGGTTCCGGGTGACGAGGGTTCATCGTGCGACTCCCGACCGACGGGGCTGGCACCAGACTACTTACCCCAACGAGCCGGGCCGTAAGGTTGGCACGCGACTTCGACGAGGAAGTGAGGCTCAGCGTGGGCGAGTTCGTGCGGCTGGAGACCCGGGACGGCATCGGCACCATCCGGCTGGAGCGGCCGCCGATGAACGCCCTCAACACCCAGGTGCAGGAGGAGTTGCGCGCCGCCGCGACCGCCGCGACCGCCGACGACGACGTCCGCGCGGTCATCGTGTACGGCGGCGAGAAGGTCTTCGCCGCCGGTGCGGACATCAAGGAGATGGCGGACATGTCCTACGTGGACATGGCCGGGCGGGCCGCCGACCTGTCGAGCGCGCTCGGCGCGATCGCCCGGATCCCCAAGCCCGTGGTCGCCGCGATCACCGGTTACGCGCTGGGCGGCGGTTGCGAACTGGCGCTGGCCTGTGACTGGCGGGTGGTGGCCGAGGACGCCAAGCTCGGCCAGCCCGAGATCAAGCTGGGCATCATCCCCGGCGCGGGGGGTACCCAGCGGCTGGCCCGGCTGGTCGGGCCGGCTCGCGCCAAGGATCTGATCATGTCGGGGCGGATGGTGGACGCGGCGGAGGCGCTGCGGATCGGCCTGGCCGACCGGATCGCCCCGGCGGCCGAGGTGTACGACACCGCGGCGGCCATGGTGCGGCCGTACCTCACCGGTCCGGTGCAGGCGCTGCGGGCGGCGAAGCTGGCCGTCGACGGTGGCCTGGACATGGACCTGAACTCGGGTCTGGCCTGGGAGAGCCAGCTCTTCGCGGCGCTGTTCGCCACCGACGACCGGCGCGAGGGGATGGCGGCCTTCGTGGCGAAGCGGAAGCCGGACTTCACCGGACGCTGAGCGCACCGAGAATGGTTCACATTCCTTCTACCGGCCAGTAGCGTGTGACTCCGGTCAGGCGACGAGAAGGAGCGGGAATGACGGAGCGGATCGAAGGCCACGGCGGGGAACTCGCCCTCGCGGCGCTGCGCGCGTACGGGGTGCGGGAGATGTTCACCCTCTCCGGCGGGCACGTGTTCCCGCTCTACGATGCCGCGCACAAGACCGACTTCCCGATCTACGACGTGCGCCACGAGCAGTCCGCCGTCTTCGCCGCCGAGGCGGTGGCGAAGCTCCAGCGCCGCCCCGGGCTGGCCGTGCTCACCGCCGGCCCCGGCGTGACCAACGGCATCTCCGGTCTGACCAGCGCCTTCTTCAACGCCTCGCCGGTGCTCGTGCTGGGCGGCCGGGCACCGCAGTTCCGCTGGGGCTCCGGCAGCCTCCAGGAGATGGACCACCTCCCGCTTGTCGCCCCGGTCACCAAGCACGCCGAGACGGTGTTCAGCGCCGACGACATCCCCCGGGCGGTGGCCGCCGCGCTGACCGCCGCCCTCACCCCGCACCGGGGACCGGTGTTCCTCGACTTCCCGCTGGAGGCGATCTTCTCGGTCGGTGACGCGGAGCTGCCGGCCGGGCCACAGCTCAGTCCGCTCGAAGCCGACCCCGACGAGGTGGCCCGCGCCGCCGCGCTGATCGCGGGCGCGGCCCGTCCAGTGATCATCGCCGGCTCGGACGTCTGGACCGGCGACGCCGTCGACGAGTTGCGGGCGGCGGCCGAGGCGCTCACCGTGCCGGTGTTCACCAACGGCATGGGCCGCGGCGCCCTGTCACCGGAGCACCCGCTGGCCTTCGCCAAGGCCCGTCGGGTGGCCCTGTCCGACGCCGACGTGGTCGTGGTGATCGGCACCCCGCTGGACTTCCGGCTCTCCTTCGGCGACTTCGGCGAGGCCCAGGTGGTGCACATCGTCGACGCGCCCAGCCAGCGCGCCGGTCACGTACAGCCCGCCGCCGCCCCCGCCGGTGACCTGCGCGGCATCCTCACCGCCCTGGCCGAACACCCCGGCGACCGGGTCGACCACGACGACTGGGTCGCCCAGCTGCGGACCGCCGAGGACGCGGCGAAGGCCCGCGACACCGAGGAGATGGCGGCCGAGACCGACCCGATCCGCCCGGCCCGGATCTACGGTGAGCTGCGCAAGGTGCTCGCCCGCGACGCGGTCACCATCGGCGACGGCGGTGACTTCGTCTCGTACGCCGGGCGGTACCTGGAGCCGGCGCAGCCGGGCACCTGGCTCGATCCCGGCCCGTACGGCTGCCTCGGCACCGGCATGGGCTACGCGATGGGTGCCCGGGTCACCCACCCGAACCGGCAGGTCTGCGTGCTGATGGGTGACGGCGCCGCCGGCTTCTCGCTGATGGACGTGGAGTCTTTGGCCCGGCAGAAACTGCCGGTGGTCATCGTGGTCGGCAACAACGGCATCTGGGGCCTGGAGAAGCACCCGATGCGGGCCATGTACGGCTACGACGTGGCCGCCGACCTCCAACCCGAGCTGCGCTACGACCAGGTGGTCGGCGCGCTCGGCGGGGCGGGCGAGACGGTCGCCAAGGCCGCCGAGCTGGGCCCGGCCCTGCAACGGGCCTTCGACGCCGGGGTGCCGTACCTGGTCAACGTGCTCACCGATCCGGCCGACGCGTACCCCCGCTCCTCCAACCTGGCCTGAATCCGCAGGATCCCGCCCCGACCGTCACACCTCGGGGCGGGGTTCCTCGCGCGGCGGCTCGCCCTCGCGTTTGCGCAGGTCGTCCTCGCGTTTGCGGAGGTCCTCCTCCCAACGGCGGAAGAGTTCCTGATCCTCCCGGCGGGAGCGCTCCTCGATCGAGCGCAGGAACTCCGGGTCGTCATCCGGCGCGGCGGGTCGGTGACGTTCGGCCGGGCGCGCCCCCGGAGCCCAGGACGTCGACCCGCCGGCAGGTTTGCGCTCCCGCCCGGCGACGAACCACGCGATCGAGCCGACAAGCGGGAAGAAGAGGATGATCAGCAGCCAGGCGATCCGGGGAAGGTGGCGGATGCCGTCCTCCTCGGCGGAGAGGCAGCTGATCAGGGCGCAGACGGCGAGGACGACCTGCACCAGGAAGAGGAGGATGTACAGCCGGGCCATGTAACCATCATTACCTACCGCGCACAGCGGTCACAGCCCGCGCAGCACCAGTAGTGCTCCGAGGAGTGCGAATCCGGCGGCGACCAGCCCTACCAGGGCAAGCAGCGGACCGCCGGTGCGGGGCACGCCGCTGCCGGTGGCTCGTCGCCGACAGAGCGTGACGGTCGCACCCCAGCCGAGAATCGCCAGCCCCGCCGTTGCCGCCCCGGCCGGTCCCCCGTCGAGCGCGAGCCGGACGGTCAGCAGTGTCACCACGGTCAGCGCCAGCAGGGTGCGCCGCCAGGCAAGCCGGGTGCGCTCGGGTTGCAGCCCCGGGTCACGGACGGTGCTCATCCGCGCATCGCGCCGGCCAGCACCGCCACCACCAGCGACAGCGCGCCGAGGCCGACGGTCAGCGCGAGGACGGCCGGGAAGCGGGACGCGGGGAGTTCCTCGCCGAGCCGGATGGCCCGTTCGGTGCGGGCCCAGTGGTCGACTGCCCGGATCGCGACCACGCCACCGAGCAGCAGCAGCGCCACCGCGATCGCCTCGCGCAGGTGAATCAGGGACAGGGTCGGCAGGAACTGCGCGGCGGCGAGTCCCCCGGCGATCAGCGCCAGCCCGGTACGCAGCCAGGCCAGGAAGGTGCGCTCGTTGGCCAGCGAGAAGCGGTAGTCGGGGGTGGTGCCCACCGACCGCAACTCCCGTGGGTCGAACCAGTTCCTGATCATCTGCCACACGAGAGTGATTATCCGTTTCCCGGCGGGAATAGGTTGGCAGCATGACGGATCTTGACGCGAGCACCCTGCGGGCGGCGTACGACACGCAGTTGCGGCCGGGCCTGCCCGACCCGGTGCCCGACGGCGTGGTGGTGGAGTCGGACGGTCCGGTGTTCCGGGTGCGCGGCCTGGACCAGCGGGGCCTGGTGACCTACCGCGACCTCGGTGGGTTTGCCGGTACGGAGCTGGACGAGCTGATCGCCCGGCAGGTGGCGGTGTCCCGCGAGCGGGGCGAGCCGGTCGAGTGGAAGCTGCACGGCCACGACGAGCCGGCCGACCTGCCACAGCGGCTGCGCGCCGCCGGGTTCGTGCCGGAAGATCAGGAGACCGTCGTGGTCGGCCCGGTCGCCCCGCTGGCCTCCGCACTGCCGGTGGTGCCCGAGGGCGTACGCCTGCGGGAGGTGACCGGGCGCGCGGAGCTGGACCGGATCGCGGAGCTGAAGACCCAGGTGTGGGGGCGGGACCTGTCCGGCCTGGCCGACGGGCTGGAACGGGAGATCGCCGCCGATCCGCAGGCGGTCGCGGTCGTGGTGGCCGAGGCGGGCGAGACGATGGTGAGCGCCGGCTGGGTGCGGTACCCGGTCGACAGCACGTTCGCCACGCTCTGGGGCGGCTCGACGCTGCCGCAGTGGCGGCGTCGGGGCATCTACCGCGCGCTTGTCACCTACCGGGTCCGACTGGCCGCGGCGCGTGGCCGGACGTTGGTGCAGGTCGACGCGTCGGACGAGAGTCGTCCGGTGCTGGAGCGGCTCGGGCTCGTCGCGGTCACCACCACCACGCCCTACGTCTACACTCCGTGATCATGAGCCAGCGGCTGACGGACGACGAGATGATGACGCTGAAGACGGGTGCCTTCGGTGCGGTGCTCATGGTCTCGAACGCCGACCCGGGGGTGCTCGCGCTGTTCCGGGAGAGCTTCGCCGCCTCCGGGGCGATGGCCGGCGCCAGCGGGGTGGTGAAGGAGGCGTTGACCAGCGGGCCGCTGCCGAAGCTGCCGCGTGACTCGGCGCTTGAGGTGGAGTCGGTGGTGCTGCCGGCGCTGCGCCGGGGGGTCGAGATCCTGACCGAGAAGGTGCCGCAGGACGTGCCGGTCTACCGCGCGGTGGTGCTGGCGGCGGCCGATCGTACGGCCCGCGCCCATGATGGGGTCAGCCCGGCCGAGGCCGAGGTCATCGAGCGGATCAGGGGCGTGCTGGGCGGCGATGCTACTGACAGGTAACATGGCGCCGTGGGCAACCGCACAACAGCCCATGGTTGACCGGACGGCACCGCACGCGCGAGGCTGCGCCCAGATCTGGGGCGAAAAGATCACATAACCACAGCAGGAGGGTCGTCGAAGCGCGATGAACATCGTCGTACTCGTCAAGCAGGTGCCCGATTCGGGCGCGGACCGCAACCTGCGTACTGACGACAACACTGTCGACCGCGGTTCGGCGAACAACGTCATAAACGAGATGGACGAGTACGCCATCGAGGAGGCGTTGAAGATCAAGGAGGCGCACGGCGGCGAGGTGACCATCCTGACCATGGGTCCGGACCGGGCGACCGAGTCGATCCGCAAGGCGCTGTCGATGGGCCCGGACAAGGCGGTGCACGTGGTGGACGACGCCCTGCACGGCTCCTGCGCCGTCGCCACCTCGAAGGTGCTCGCCGCCGCGCTGGGGCAGCTCAACGCCGACCTGGTGCTCTGCGGCTCGGAGTCGACCGACGGGCGGGTGCAGGTGATGCCGCACATGCTCGCCGAGCGGCTGGGCATCGCGGCGCTGACCGGTGCCCGCAAGCTCACCGTCGACGGGGCCACCCTGACCGTGGAGCGGCAGACCGAGGAGGGCTACGAGGTGGTCACCGCCTCGACCCCGGCCATCGTCTCCGTCTGGGACACCATCAACGAGCCCCGGTACCCGTCGTTCAAGGGCATCATGGCCGCGAAGAAGAAGCCGGTGCAGACGCTCGCCCTGGCCGACCTGGGGGTGGCCGCGAACGAGGTCGGCTTCGACGGGGCGACGAGCGCCGTGGTCGAGCACAGCAAGCGTCCGCCGCGTTCGGGTGGCGTCAAGGTCACCGATGAGGGCTCCGGCGGCACGCAGCTCGTCGAGTTCCTCGCCACCGAGAAGTTCGTGTGAGGGGTGTGGGACATGTCTGAGGTTCTCGTCGTCGTCGAAGCCACCGCGGAGTTCGGCGTCAAGAAGGTCACCCTGGAGATGCTCACCCTCGCCCGGGAGCTGGGCACCCCGTCGGCGGTGGTGCTCGGCGGCACCGGTGCCGCCGAGGCGCTCGCCGGCAAGCTCGGCGAGTACGGCGCGGAGAAGATCTACGCGGCCGAGGGTGACGAGATCGACGGCTACCTGGTGGCGCCGAAGGCCACCGTGGTCGCCGACCTGGTCAAGCGGGTGCAGCCGGCCGCCGTGCTGCTCGCCTCCTCGCAGGAGGGCAAGGAGATCGCCGCCCGGCTGGCGGTCAAACTGGACAACGGCATCCTGACCGACGTGGTGGGTCTGGCCGCCGACGGCACCGCCACCCAGGTGGCCTTCGCCGGGTCGACGATCGTGAAGTCCAAGATCACCCGGGGCCTGCCGCTGGTCACCGTCCGGCCGAACTCGGTGAACCCGACGCCGGCCGCGGCCACCGCCACGGTCGAGCAGCTCACCGTTGCCGTCACCGACAGCGACAAGCTGGCCAAGGTCGTCGACCGGGTGGCCGAGCAGAAGGGTTCGCGCCCCGAGCTGACCGAGGCCGGCGTGGTCGTCTCCGGTGGTCGCGGCGTCGGCAACGCGGACAACTTCAAGCTGGTCGAGGAGCTGGCCGACCTGCTCGGCGGCGCCGTCGGTGCCTCCCGGGCCGCGGTCGACTCCGGCTTCTACCCGCACCAGTTCCAGGTGGGTCAGACCGGCAAGACGGTCTCTCCGCAGCTCTACGTGGCGCTGGGCATCTCCGGCGCGATTCAGCACCGGGCCGGCATGCAGACCTCGAAGACGATCGTCGCGGTCAACAAGGACGGCGAGGCGCCGATCTTCGAACTGGCCGACTTCGGGGTGGTCGGCGATCTGTTCAAGATCGTCCCGCAGGCCGCCGAGGAGATCCGCAAGCGCAAGTGAGTCGTACCCACACAGCCGCCGCCCGGAGTTCCGGGCGGCGGCTGTGTCGTCGGTGACACGAGGGAGCTGATCGGCGGGCCGGGGAGCTGAACCGGCCCGCCGATCAGCCCGTCAGGGAGCCCCGCAGGAGGCTGTCGCCGGAGTGGGCGGTGTCGTTGTCGAACGCCTCGGCCGAGACGTCGACGACCGAGTACCGCCCCAGGTCCACGTTCGGCGGTAGCGGCAGCAACACGTCGGAGCCGTCGCCGAGCACACCGACCGAGAACATCTCCATGTTCCGCGGGTTGATGAGCCAGACCTCGTAATACCCCGGTACGGCCGGGAGATTCGCCACGTGCAGGTGCAACTCGCCGCTGCCCAGCACGCGGGCGTCGCCCCGGGCCGCCGGCGGAGTCGAGCCGTACGCCGCCAGTGGCGCGCTGGCCAGCACCGTCGGCTCGGCGGGCGTACCGTCGCGCAGCACGGCGGCGGTGCCGATCACCCCGACGGTGGCGGCGGCGACCGCCGTGACCGCGATCGTCGCCAGGCGCGACAAGCGTCCGCGCCGCGACCGGCGGGACACCGGTGCCGGGCCGGTGCGGACCGGCTCGCTCGGGTCCGGCCGCTGCCGGTCGGCGGCGAGCCGGGGCAGTTCCTCCGCCGCCGTGATCTCGGCCATGATGCCCTGCCAGACGTGCTCCGGCGGGTCGGGTAGCTCGCGCAGCTCCTGACCGGCGGCACCGAGGCCGGCGACGTGGCGCAGGCTCTCCAACTCGGCCCGGCAGTGCGGGCAGGCGTCGAGATGGGTGCGGTCGGAGCTGCCCACCTCACTCTCACCGAGCGCCAGAAATACCAGCCGGTCGTGCTCCAGATGCTGCACCGTCCACCTCCCATCTGCGCTTCAGACTCGCCATGCCCCGCCGGATGTGACTCTTGACCGTGCCGAGCGGCACCCCGGTGATCGTCGCGATCTGCTGGTGGGTCAGGTCGTCGAAGAAGGCCAATTCCAGCATGCGTCGCTGTTCGTCCGGCAGCCGCGCCAGTTCGTCGGCCACCACCAGCCGGTCGACCACGGTGTCCGGGTCACTGCCGGCCGGTGCCGGCTCGGGCAGTTGGCGCACCGTCTCGACCACCCGGTTCTCTCGGGCGGCGGACCGGAGTCGGTCGATCACCTTGCGCCGGCCGATGCCCAGCAACCAGCCGACAAGCGAGCCCTTCGCCGGATCGAAGGTCTCCCGGCCGAGCCAGGCGGCGACGAACGTGGCCTGGGTCGCGTCCTCCGCGTCGCTGCGGTTCACGAGCGTGCTGGTGGCCAGGTGGAGAACGGCCCGACCGTAACGGTCGTACGCCTCACGCAGCGCCAGCTCGTCGCCGGTCCGGAAGCGGTGGGCCAGCTCGTCCTCGGGTGTGCCCGGTTGCTGCGGTACCCCGGTCACGGGGCGGTTCGCCTGGTTGGGGGCATGCCCGACTGTAGCTCGCACCGGCGCCGTCCCCTCTGTCAGCCCAGCGTCTCCTCGGCCTCTCTTCGTCCGCGTGGTGCCCGGCGGATGCGGTTGCGGCCGGAAAAAGAAAGTCGCTTCGGCCCGCATCCGGGCGGCGACGAGCCGGCGTAACTCGGGGTGCACAGCAAGCATGACGAAGTGGCACGAAACATCAGGAGGCAGACATGCAGTTCGCATACCTTCGCCGCGCCGCCGCTGGTGGCGCGGTCGCCGCGCTGACCTTCGTCGGCGCCGGCATCGCGACGGCGACCCCGGCGTACGCCGCCGATTCGAAGGTCTCCGTCGTGCACGGCATCCCGGACACCCCGGTCGACGTCTACGTCAACGGGGAGAAGACCCTGGAGAACTTCGAGCCCGGCGACGTGGCCGGTCCGCTGGACCTGCCCGAGGGGCAGTACGACCTAGCGCTGACCAGGCCGGGTGAGCCGATCGGCGAGGCCATCCTCACCGCCGACGATGCCGAGGTGCCCGGTGGGGCGAACATCAGCATCGCCGCCCACCTCGACGCCGACGGCGAGCCGACCATCACCCCCTTCGTCAACGACACCGCGAGGGTCGACGCCGGCAAGGCCCGGCTGATCGTCCGGCACACCGCCGCCGCGCCGGCCGTGGACGTGCGGGCCGGCGGCAGCCCGGTCTTCGAGGGCCTGACCAACCCGAACGAGGCCAAGGGCGATGTGGACGCCGGTAGCGTCTCGGCGGACGTGGTGCTCGCCGGCACCGACACCGTGGTGATCGGACCGGCCGACCTCAACCTGAGCGAGGGCACGGCGACGATCGTCTACGCCATCGGCTCCGCCGAGGCGGAGAACCTCGCCGTCGTGGCGCAGACCATCGACGGCCTGCACTCGGCGCCGTCCGGCGTGCCGAGCGGCACCGGCGGGCAGGCCGACACCGGTCTCGGTACCTGGTGGTACGCCCTGGCGGGCGCCGGGATCCTGCTGCTGGTCGCGGGTGGGGCGCGGGCGGCTGTCGTCCGGTCGGGTCGCCGGTGACCGTCGGCAACCGTGCGGCGCTGGCGGCGGTGGCCGCCGGCGCCGCCGCGCTCGCCGTCGCGACGGTCGTGGCGGTCGTCTCCAGGCCGGCGGGAAGCGTCGGCACCGAACAGGCCGCCGCCCTGGCCAGCCCCACTGCGGCGAGCACCGGACCGGTGGTGGCGGTGGCCCCGGGTGCGCTGCCCGACGACGCCGAACCGGTGCGCCCGGTCCGGCTGCGCATCCCGGCGATCGAGGTCACCGCGCGGGTCGACCCGGTCGGGGTCGACGAGCGCACCCAGGAGTTCGACGTGCCGCCGAGCGTCGACGAGATCGGTTGGTACCGCTACGGCCCCGGGCTGGCGGCCGAGTCCGGCTCGGTGGTGATCGCCGGGCACGTCGACAGCGCCGAGCAGGGCAAGGGTGCCTTCTACCGGCTGCGGGAACTGGCACCGGGGGACACCGTGACGGCCACCGGCGACGACGGGACCGAGCGGACCTACCGGGTGGTGGCCCGGGAGGAGTACGACAAGACGAAGATTCCGCTGGAGCGTTACTTCGCCCGCGACGGGCGGCCCCGCCTGACGCTCATCACCTGTGGCGGGCCGTTCGACGCCGAGGCTCGCCGCTACCGGGACAACATCGTGGTGACCGCGTCACCGGTCTGACGTCCCGCCAGGCAATCCGGTCTGCGGTCGGCACCGGAGTGGTCGTTAGGCTGAACCGTGATGGCTTACCTGGATCATGCCGCGACCACTCCGATGCTCGACGAGGCACTGGAGTCGTACGTCGCGACCGCCCGCGAGGTCGGCAACGCGTCTTCCCTGCACGCGTCCGGCCGGCGCGCCCGTCGGCGGGTGGAGGAGTCGCGGGAGCGGGTGGCCGCCGCGCTGGGCGCCCGGCCGTCGGAAGTGATCTTCACTGGTGGTGGCACCGAGAGTGACAACCTCGCGGTGAAGGGCATCTTCTGGGCGCGCCGGGCCGCCGACACCGGGCGGCGCCGGGTGATCTCCAGTGCCGTCGAACACCACGCCGTGCTCGACGCGGTGGGGTGGCTGGACCGGCACGAGGGCGCCGAGGTGGGCTGGCTGCCCGTCGACGGGGCCGGCCGGCTGCACCCGGACGCACTCCGTACCGAGCTGGCCGAACACGGCGACCAGGCGGCGCTGGTCACCGCCATGTGGGCCAACAACGAGGTCGGCACCGTCCAGCGGATCAGTGAGCTGGCCGCCGTGGCCGCCGAGTACGGTGTGCCGTTCCACACCGACGCCATCCAGGCGGTCGGGCAGGTGCCTGTCGACTTCGCCGCCAGCGGCGTCGCCGCGCTCACCGTGACCGGCCACAAGCTCGGTGGCCCGGTCGGGGTCGGCGCGTTGCTGCTCGGCCGGGACGTGCCGGCGGTACCGCTGCTGCACGGTGGTGGACAGGAACGGGACGTGCGTTCCGGCACCCTCGACGCGGCCGGCATCGTCGCCTTCGCGGTCGCCGTCGAGACGACAGTCAAGGGCCAGCAGGAGTACGCGGCCGGGCTGGCCGCGCTTCGTGACGACCTGGTGCGGCGGGTCCGCCAGGCGGTCCCCGAGGTGGTCTTCAACGGCGACCCGACCGATCGGCTGCCCGGCAACGCGCACTTCTCCTTTCCCGGCTGCGAGGGGGACGCGCTGCTGCTCCTGCTGGACGCCCAGGGCATCGCCTGCTCGACCGGCTCGGCCTGTTCGGCCGGGGTGGCGCAGCCGTCCCACGTGCTGCTGGCGATGGGCGCGGACGACGACCGGGCCCGTTCGTCGCTGCGCTTCTCCCTCGGCCACACCAGCACCACCGCCGACGTCGACGCGCTCATCGCCGCGCTACCGGGCGCCGTGGAACGGGCCCGGCGGGCGGCGGCACCGCGTACGCCCCGTTGAGCCGGTACCGGGCGGGGATAGGCTCGGTGGGAAGGGAGAGTGGTCCGGGTGAGGGTGTTGGCGGCGATGTCCGGCGGCGTGGATTCCGCCGTGGCGGCGGCGCGGGCGGTGCAGGCCGGGCATGACGTGACCGGCGTGCACCTGGCGTTGGCCCGCAACCCGCAGACCTACCGCACGGGCGCCCGGGGCTGCTGCACCCTGGAGGACTCGCGGGACGCCCGGCGCGCCGCCGACGTGCTCGGCATTCCGTTCTACGTCTGGGACATGGCCGACCGCTTCCACGCCGACGTGGTCGACGACTTCGTCGCCGAGTACGCGGCGGGGCGTACCCCCAACCCGTGCCTGCGCTGCAACGAGAAGATCAAGTTCGCCGCGGTGCTGGACCGGGCGGTCGCCCTGGGGTTCGATGCGGTGGTCACCGGTCACCACGCCCGGCTCGGCCCCGACGGTCTGCTGCGCCGCAGCGTCGACGCGGCCAAGGACCAGTCGTACGTGCTGGCCGTGCTCACCCGCGAGCAGTTGGACCGCTCGATCTTCCCGCTCGGCGACTCGACGAAGGCACAGGTTCGGCAGGAGGCCGCCGAGCGTGGGCTCGCCGTCGCCGACAAGCCGGACTCGCACGACATCTGCTTCATCGCCGACGGTGACACCCGGGGTTTCCTGGCCCAGCGCCTCGGCGAGACGCCCGGCGACGTGGTCGACGCGAGCACCGGCGCGGTGGTGGGACAGCACGCCGGGGCGTACGCGTACACCGTCGGTCAGCGGCGCGGTCTGCACCTGGACCGGCCGGCCCCGGACGGCCGGCCCCGCTACGTGCTCTCCATCACGCCGAAGACGAACACCGTCACCGTCGGCCCGGCGGAGGCGCTGGAGGTCGCCACGGTGCGGGCCACCCGCCCGGTGTGGACCGGCGGGCCGCGACCCGACGGTCCGTTCGAGTGCGAGGTGCAGCTACGTGCCCACGGCGTCGTGGTGCCCGCCACCGTCACGGTGGCCGGCGACACCCTCCACGCCGACCTGCGCCACCCGGTGCGCGGCGTGGCCGCCGGCCAGGCCATCGTCGCCTACCACCCCGACCCCGCCGGCGACATCGTCCTAGCCTCCGCCACCATCACCGACTGACCGCCCCTCGGCCCTCGGCCCTCGGTGGAGTATCGGTCGCGGCTTGCGGCATGTCGGGCCTTCCCGTCGCCCTGATCGCCCGACATGCCGCAAGCCGTGACCTCGGTGCGGGACCGATCGCGGGAGGTACCCTGCGGCGGTGAGTGATCTGGGGTTGCCATGGGGGGTGGGTGCGGCGACGGGAGTGGGGTCGCTGCCGGGGACTGACATCGCCGAGGCGCAGCGGATCGTCCTCGGTGAGCTGCCCGCCCTGCCTCATCTGGCGGAGCTGCCGGCCCGGGGGCCGGGTGCCGACATGATCGGTCGCACCGGTGGCCTGCTTGTGGAGTTGCCGGTCGAGCTGTACGCGGCGCGGTGGCGGGTGGCGCCGCGTCCCGGCCGCGACCTGCGCCGGGCCCGCGACCTGATGGAACGCGATCTGGACCAGCTCGCCGAGCAGGCCGAGGAGTACGCCGGCCCACTCAAGATCCAGGCGGCCGGCCCGCTGACCCTGGCCGCCTCGATCGAGCTGCCGATCGGCGGCCGGATGCTGCGCGACCCCGGCGCGCTGCGGGATCTGGCCGGCTCGCTGGCCGAAGGGCTGCGCGGCCACGTCGAGGCGGTGACCCGCCGGCTGCCGCGCGCCGCGGTGCTGCTCCAACTGGACGAACCGTCCCTGCCGGCGGCGCTGGCCGGGCGGATCCCCACCGAGAGTGGCCTCGGTGCCTACCGGGCGGTGGAGTCGGTCGATGCCCGTGCGCTGCTGAGCACGGTGATCGAGGCGGTGGGGGTGCCGACCGTGGTGCACTGCTGCGCCCCGGACGTGCCGCTGGAGCTGCTCCGCTCCGCCGGAGCGATCGGTGTCGCCCTCGACCTGAGCCTGCTCAGCGACCTCGACCCGCTCGGTGAGGCGCTCGACGCCGGGTTCGGGCTGCTGGCCGGTGCCGCGCCGACGACGCCGGGCGGTCGCGCGCCGACCTCCGCCGACCTCGCCGGCCGGGTACGCACTCTCTGGGACCGCCTCGGGTTTCCGCGCCGCCGGCTCGCCGAGCAGGTGGTGGTGACCCCCGCCTGTGGCCTGGCCGGAGCGGACGCCGCATACGCCCGGGCCGTCCTCACGGCCTGCCGGGACGCCGGCCGCCGACTGTCCGAGGAGTGAGGTTTCCCGTCGTACCCACGGGGCACGATGCTCGCCATGATTGGACAGTTGCGTTCGACGGTGATCGACTGTCCCGACCCGCGTGCGCTTGCCGGCTTCTACTCGGAGCTGCTCGGCCTGCCGCTGATCGAGGACAACTCCGACGGCAACGACTGGGTGGTGCTCGGCGGCCCGCCCGGCCACCTGCCCCGCCTGGCCTTCCAGCGGGCCCCCGAGCTGCGCCCGCCGGCCTGGCCCGACCCGGAGCGTCCCCAGCAGTTCCACCTCGACGTGACGGTGACCGACATCGAGGCGGCGGAGCAGGCGGCCCTGGCCCTGGGCGCCCGCCGGCTACCCGGCGAGGGCGAGGGCTTCCGGGTCTACGCCGACCCGGCCGGCCACCCGTTCTGCCTCTGCTGGGACTGATCGCCGGCCTGCCGGTGCCGACCCCAGCCGGGCCGGCAGGCCGACCGTGGTGGTCCGACCGGCCGCTCCGCGGACTTGCGGGCGACAGGCATCATCGCCTCCATGATCAGTGCTGCACCCCAGCGCGCCGCCGGCTCGCTCTTCGGGCTTGCCTTCGGTGACGCGCTCGGCAAACCGACCGAGTTCCTCACCGTCGCCGAGATCGACCACCGGTACGGACCTTCCGGCCCCCGCGAGCTGATCGGTGATCCGGCACTTGTCACCGACGACACGCAGATGGCGTTGGCGGTGGGCTGGGCGCTGCACGACGCGCCGACGTATACCGCCGAGGCGGTGCAGCCGCTGCTGCGCCGCCGCTTCCTGGACTGGGCGGCCAGCCCGGACAACAACCGCGCGCCGGGGATGACCTGCCTTCGGGCCTGCGCCGAACTGTCCCGGGGGCTGCCCTGGCAGCAGGCCACCGAGGCCGGCTCGAAGGGGTGTGGCGCGAACATGCGGGTCACCCCGGTGGGGCTGCTCGACGTCGGCCTGGACACCCTCGCCGGGCTCGCCCAACTCCAGGCCGGCCTGACCCACGGACACCCGACCGGGCTGGCGGCGAGCGAGCTGACCGCGTACGCCGTGCGGCTGCTCGTCGACGGTGCTCCGCTGGCCGATCTCCCCGGCCTGCTCACCGCCCGGGCCCGGCAGCAGCGCACGGTCTACCGGGCCGACTGGCTCGGTGACCTGTGGCAACGGCCGGGCGAGCGGACGCCGGAGGAGTTCATCGCCCGTGGCTGGGACGAGTGCCTCCTGGCGCTGGGTCGACTCGACGCGGCCCTGGCCGCCCCGGACGACGGCGACGACCCGTGTCGGCTCACGGGTGAGGGCTGGATCGCCGAGGAAGCGCTCGCGGCAGCCCTGTACTGCGCACTGCGGCACCCGGACGCCCCGGTCGACGCGCTGGCTCGGGGCGCGCGGAGCGCCGGAGACTCCGACTCGATCGCCGCCCTCGCCGGAGCCTTCGTCGGCGCGGCCAACGGGATGGCCGGCTGGCCGGCGGGCTGGGCCGGCCGGATCGAGTACGCCGATCAACTCGCCGCGCTGGCCGCACGGTTGTCCCACCCGGGGGATACCGTGCGGGGGTAGCACGATCACGGGAGGTCGACAGCGGTGTCCGGAGGCGGCAGGGTGTCGGAGGAAGCGGTTCCCCAGCAGGTCGATGCGGCGCAGGAGGCCGCCGGTCCCGAGCCGACGCCGCAGGCGCGGGAGCGGCACACCACGCTCAGCCAGGAGCTGACCGAGCACCAGTACCGCTACTACGTCCTCGACGCCCCGACCGTCTCCGACGCCGACTTCGACCGCCAACTACGCGAGCTGGAGGCGCTGGAGGCGGAGTTCCCGGCGCTGCGCACCCCGGATTCACCGACCCAGCGGGTCGGCGGCACGTTCTCCACCGACTTCACCCCGGTCGCGCACGCCGAACGGATGATGTCGCTGGACAACGCCTTCGCCGACGAGGAGCTGGCCGCCTGGGCGGAGCGGGTCGAGCGGGACGCCGGTGGTCCGGCACCTTATCTGTGCGAGCTGAAGGTCGACGGGTTGGCGATCAACCTCACCTACGAAGGCGGCCGGCTGGTCCGCGCGGCCACCCGCGGCGACGGCCGCACCGGCGAGGACGTCACCGCCAACGTACGCAGCATCCGGGACGTGCCGGGTCGGCTGACCGACTCGTCGGAGTTCGGGCCGCCCCCCGATTTCATCGAGGTGCGGGGCGAAATTTACTTTCCGGTGGCCGCCTTCGCCGACCTGAACGCCGGTCTGGTCGAGCAGGGCAAGGCGCCGTTCGCCAACCCGCGCAACGCCGCCGCCGGCAGCCTGCGGCAGAAGGATCCGCGGATCACCGCCTCCCGACCGCTGCGCCTGGTGGTGCACGGCATCGGCGCCCGCCGCGGCTTCCAGCCGGCCACCCAGTCCGAGTCGTACTCGGCCCTGCGGGCGTGGGGGCTGCCCACCAGCGACCGCTGGCGGGTGGTGCCCGACCTGGCCGGCGTCCGGGACTACATCGCGCACTACGCGGCGCACCGACACGACGTCGAGCACGAGATCGACGGGGTGGTGGTGAAGGTCGACCCGGTGCCGATCCAGGGCCGGCTGGGTTCGACCAGCCGGGCACCACGCTGGGCGATCGCTTTCAAGTATCCGCCAGAGGAGGTGAACACCACCCTGCTCGACATCGAGGTCGAGGTCGGGCGGACCGGTCGGGTCACGCCACGGGCGGTGCTCCAGCCGGTCCGGGTGGCCGGCTCCACCGTCGAGTACGCGACCCTGCACAACGCCCGCGAGGTCGAGCGCAAGGGGGTCCTGATCGGCGACACGGTGGTGATCCGCAAGGCCGGAGACGTGATCCCCGAGGTGCTCGGGCCGGTGGTCGACCTGCGCCCGCCGGACGCCCGAGCGTTCGTCATGCCGACCACCTGCCCGGCCTGCGGGACGCCACTCGCGCCCGCGAAGGAGGGCGACGTCGACATCCGGTGCCCCAATTCGCGCAGTTGCCCGGCGCAGTTGCGGGAGCGGGTTTTCCACCTGGCCGGGCGGGGCGCCTTCGACATCGAGGCGCTCGGCTACAAGAGCGGCGCCGCGCTGCTCGACGCGCAGATCATCACCGACGAGGGTGACCTGTTCTCGCTCGACGCCGAGCGGCTGGCCCGTGCGCCGTTCTTCGTCAACAAGGACGGCAGCCTCGGTAGCAACGCCGTGAAGCTGCTCGACAATCTCGCCACGGCCCGGGAGCGCGACCTGTGGCGGGTGCTGGTGGCCCTGTCCATCCGGCACGTCGGGCCAACCGCCGCGCAGGCGTTGGCCCGACACTTCCGCTCCGTCGAGGCGGTCGACCAGGCTACCGAGGAGGAACTCTCCTCAGTCGACGGTGTCGGCCCGACCATCGCCGCCAGCATCCGCGAGTGGTTCGCCGTCGACTGGCACCGCGAGGTGGTCCGCAAGTGGGCCGAGGCGGGTGTCCGCATGGCGGAGGAGGCGGTAGAGGAGGGGCCACGCCCGCTGGAGGGGGTGACCGTGGTGGTGACCGGCACGCTCGGCGGCTTTTCCCGGGACCAGGCGGCGGAGGCGATCCAGTCCCGGGGCGGCAAGGTCAGCGGCTCGGTGTCGAAGAAGACCGGCTTCGTGGTGGTGGGCGACAACCCCGGCACCAAGGCGGACAAGGCGGCCAGCCTCAAGGTGCCCGTGCTCGACGAGGAGGGCTTTCGGGTGCTCCTCGACGCCGGCCCCGAGGCAGCCCGGCAGGTGGCCCGCGTCGAGGAGTGACGATCTTTACGACACACCGCCGGATACCAACTTAATTACGACTACGACCGGTTCGTGACTGTCGCGCCGGGTAAGTGGGCGGTCAGGGCGTTTCATTGGGGCACGGCGCGTGAAACCACGGGCCGGTCTCGTGCCGGGAGGTGTGATGGAGTCGCCCGATCCGCGCAACCTCGTCCCGCCCGGGCGGACCGCGCAGTTCTCCACCTTCGTCGCGGCCGTGCTCGCGGTGGCCGTGCTCGTCTCGACCAGCGGGCTGGTGTCGTTCGTTTCGGCCCTGCCCGACCTGCCGGCGGCGTTCTGGACGATGGCGGTGCTCGCCGTGACCTGCGACGCGCGGCCCTTCCTGCCGCCCGGCCGGGGGCAGTCCTCCTCGGCCGTCTTCCCCTCGACCTGCTTCACCTTCGCGATCCTGCTCGGCTGGGGGCTCGGCCCCGCGGTCGCGGTGCAGGCGGTCGCCGTGGTGGTGTCCGGGATCCGGATGCGGCACGCACCCTGGCGGACGGCCTTCAACGCCGGGCAGTACGCCTGCTCACTGGCGGCGGCGTACGCGATCACCCGGCTCGGCCCCGGCGGCATCTACGACGGCGCGGCGCTGGGCTGGACCGACATCGTCGCGGTCGGCGGCGCCGGGGTCGCCTGGTTCGCGGTCAACTACGGCCTGGTCACCGCGGCGGTGCGACTTCGCTTCGGGGAGCGATGGTGGCCCAACGCTTGGCACGGCCTGCCCTTCGAGCTGCTCTCCACCGGGTCGTTGCTGCTACTCGCGCCGGTGCTGGTCACCGCCGCCAGAGCCAGCGCCGCCCTGGTGCCGTTGGTGCTGGTGCCGCTGTTCGCGGTCTACCGGATGGCCCGGCTCACCGTGGAGCAGCATCAGTTGGCCGCACTCGATCCGCTCACCGGCCTGCCCAACCGCAAGGCGTTGCTGGCGGAGGTCAACGAGCAGGTGCACCGGCACGCGGAGCGTGCCGCCCGAGGAGAGCCCGCGACGCGCCTCGCCCTGCTGCTCATCGACCTGGACCGGTTCAAGAACGTCAACGACGCGCTCGGCCATGCGGTCGGCGACCGGCTGCTGGTGAAGGTGAGCGCCCGGCTGACCGACGTGGTCGCGCCGCCGCAGATGGTCGCCCGGCTCGGTGGCGACGAGTTCGCGATCGTGATGACCGGGCTCAGCGAGGTCGGCGAGGCCCGTACGCTGGCCGACCAGGTCGTCCAGGCGCTCGCCGAGCCGGTGCCGCTGGATGGGCTGCCACTGGACGTCGGTGGGTCGATCGGCATCGCCCTGTTTCCCGACCACGGCGAGGACTTCGCCACCCTGATGCGGCACGCGGACGTGGCGATGTACGACGCGAAGCACCGCAACGACACGGTCGCCGTCTACACCGCCGAGTCCGACCACAACTCCGCCGAACGGTTGGGGCTGCTTGCTGACCTGCGCCGGGTGTTGGAGGTCGGTTCGCCGGGACGAGCCGACGGGTCCGCGCCGGCCGACGTGACCACCGTTCGCGGCGGCGACGGCGCGGTGCTGCCCACCCCTGCGCCGCTTGCGGAGCCGACCGGTGTCAGCTGGTGGAGCCGGCGGCGACGTCGTCCCCGGGCGGTGCACCACAATGACGAGCTGATCGCGCGGATCATCACCGGTGCCGATCCGACCCTGCGTCGGGCGGGCGGGGACGTGGGGTCGGCTGCTGCGACGGACCGTGGCGTGGGGTGGCCCGGGACGCCCGTCGATGGCCAGCCGCACTCCGGTGACGGTGCAGCGGATCCGACGACGCCGACCGCCGACACCCGCCCCGGTGCCGAACCGGACGCCGACGCGGGCGAGATCATGATGTATTACCAGCCGCAGGTCGCCATCGCCACCGGCGAGGTGGTCGGGGTGGAGGCCCTGCTGCGCTGGCGGCACCCACGCCGGGGGATGGTCGACCCGGAGGAGCTGATCCGGGTCGCCGAGCAGAGCGCGGTGATGCGGCTGCTCACCCGCCGGGTGGTCGACGACGTGGTGGAGCAGCTCGCCAAGTGGTCGGCGGCCGGCCTCGGGCTGCGGGCGGCGTTGAACGTCAGCGTGCGGGACCTGCACACCGGCGAGATCGCCGACCAGATCGCCGACCGGCTCGCCCGCTACGGCGTGGCACCGCAGCGACTGCAACTGGAGATCACCGAGGGCGCGCTGATGGCCGACCCGCGTCGGGTGCTGACCACCATCACCCGGCTGCACCGGATCGGGGTGGGCATCGCGCTGGACGACTTCGGCACCGGTTACTCCAGCCTTCAACACCTGCGCCGACTGCCGCTGTCGGAGGTGAAGGTCGACCGCTCGTTCGTCCTCGGCATGACCGAGGACGCCGACGACGCGGCGATCGTCCGCTCCACCATCGAGCTGGCCAAGGCGCTGGGGCTGCGGGTGGTGGCCGAGGGCGTGGAGGACGAGCGGACCTGGCGGATGCTGCACGTGGCCGGCTGCGACGCCGCCCAGGGCTGGTTCTACGCCCGGCCGATGCCGGCGGAGGAACTGGTCGCCTGGCTGGCCCGGTACCGCCCGCTGCGCCCACTCGGCGGCCACGACGAGGCGGAGATTCCGCGCCGGCACGCCCGCTGATCCCAGCGGTTCCGGCACCCGCGCCGGTCCGGCCGCGCCGTGCGTCGGGCGCGGGCCCGGTCGGACGCACGGGGAGGCGGCAACGGCCAGCCGGGCGGGAAACAATAGACTCGCAGCGGTCACCGCGTGTCGCGTACCCGGCAGCGGTGGGCGCAGGTCAGGCAGACGCAGCACAGCCACGAAGGGGGCACCGATGGCCGCCATCTCCCGCGAGGAGGTCGCGCACCTCGCGCGACTGTCGCGGCTCGCCGTGACAGAGGAGGAGCTGGGCACCTTCGCCGGCCAGCTCGACGTGATCCTCCAAGCGGTCGCGCAGGTGGGCGAGGTCGCCGCCGCGGACATCCCGCCGACCTCGCACTCGGTACCGCTGACGAACGTGCTCCGCGAGGACGTCGTGACGCCGTGCCTGACGCCCGAGGAAGCGTTGTCGGGTGCCCCCGACGCGGAGGAGCAGCGGTTCCGCGTACCGCGGATCCTGGACGAGGATGTGGCCTCATGACCGACGTCACCGCAATGACCGCGACGCAGATCGCCGGGCTGGTCGCCACCGGCGCGGCCTCCGCGGTCGAGGTCACCCAGGCCCACCTGGACCGGATCGCGGCCGTGGACGGCCGGGTCAACGCCTTCCTGCACGTCGACACCGAGGGCGCGCTGGCCGCCGCCCGCGACGTCGACGCCCGTCGGGCGGCCGGCGAGGAACTGGGGCCGCTGGCCGGTGTGCCGGTCGCGGTCAAGGACGTCCTCACCACCAAGGGGGTGCCGACCACCGTCGGGTCGAAGATCCTTGAGGGCTGGCGTCCGCCGTACGACTCGACGATCGTGCAGCGGCTGCGCGCCGCCGGCACGGTGATGCTCGGCAAGACCAACATGGACGAGTTCGCGATGGGCTCCTCCACGGAATACTCGGCGTACGGGCCGAGCCGCAACCCGTGGGACACCGACCGCATCCCGGGTGGTTCCGGTGGCGGAAGCGCGGCGGCGCTCGCCGCGTACGAGGCGCCGTTGGCGATCGGTTCGGATACCGGTGGCTCGATCCGCCAGCCGGGCGCGGTCACCGGCACCGTCGGCGCGAAGCCCACCTACGGCGGCACCTCCCGGTACGGGCTGGTGGCCTTCTCCTCCTCGCTGGACACCCCTGGCCCGTGCGCGCGTACCGTGCTCGACGCGGCGTTGCTGCACGCGGCGATCGGCGGGCACGACCCGCGTGACTCCACCTCCATCCCGGCCCCGGTGCCGGACGTGGTGGCCGCGGCGAAGCTCGGCGCGACCGGTGACCTGAGCGGGGTGCGGCTGGGCATCGTCACCGAGTTCGGCGGCGAGGGCGCGGAGCCGGGCGTGACGGCCGCCTTCAACGAGGCCGTCGACACGCTGACCAAGCTCGGCGCGGAGATCGTCGAGATCTCCTGCCCGCACTTCCGCTACGCGCTGCCGGCGTACTACCTGATCGCGCCCAGCGAGTGCTCCTCGAACCTGGCGCGCTTCGACGGCGTCCGGTTCGGGTTGCGGACCGGCGACGACGGCAACCGGTCGCTGGAGGAGGTCATGTCGCTGACCCGGGAGGCCGGCTTCGGCCCCGAGGTCAAGCGGCGCATCATGCTCGGCACGTACGCGCTCTCCTCGGGCTACTACGACGCCTACTACGGGCAGGCGCAGAAGGTGCGTACGCTGATCACCCGCGACTTCACCGCGGCGTTCGAGCGGGTCGACGCGCTGATCTCGCCGACCACCCCGTTCGTCGCCTTCCCGCTCGGCGCGCGCACCTCCGACCCGTACCAGATGTACCTGGCCGACCTGTTCACCATCCCGAGCAACCTGTACGGCGGGCCGGGCATCTCGGTGCCGTGCGGGCTCTCGGAAGGGCTGCCGGTCGGCCTGCAGGTGATGGCCCCGACGCTGGCCGACGACCGGATGTACCGGGTCGCCGCCGCGCTGGAGAGCGCGGTCGGCACGCTCACGCCACCGACCATGTGATCGATCGTGCGCAGGCGGCCGACCGTCGCCCGCGCACGGCATCGTCGCCCCGCCCGGCGCGGCCACTCGGCCGCGCCGGGCGCGGTTGCGTTGGCCCGACACACTGGTCACCGTTCGGGTAATTGCCCGTCACCAACCTTCCTGTTTTGATGACCACCAGTCGGCTGGACCGGCTGGTCGCTGGCGAACGCGAGCCGTTCTGATCAGACCTGGATGTGCGATGAAGACACTGCGCCCGGTCATGGCCCTGACGATGGTGCTCGCGTTGCTGCTGGGCACCGCATCCCCGGCCGTGGCGGTGGCCGTCACCATCACCTCGGGCGCGCCCCGGTCGCCGATGGTTCTGGGGCAGGTGTACGCGATCCACACCGTCGAGGCGACGGGTGGCACGGAGCCGTACCGGTTGTCGGTGAGTGCGGGCAGCCTGCCGCCGGGCATGCTGGTGGTCGGCACCTCGCTCGGGGGGTCGCCGACCATGGCGGGCACCTACGCCTTCACCCTGCGGATGACCGACGCGGCCGACCAGTTCGCCGAGCAGAACGCCACCATCGAGGTACGCGAACCCACGATCGAGATCACCTCGGGCGCGCCCCGGTCGCCGATGGTTCTGGGGCAGGTGTACGCGATCCACACCGTCGAGGCGACGGGTGGCACGGAGCCGTACCGGTTGTCGGTGAGTGCGGGCAGCCTGCCGCCGGGCATGCTGGTGGTCGGCACCTCGCTCGGGGGGTCGCCGACCACGGCCGGCACCTACCCCGCCACCCTGCGAATGACCGACAAGAACGGCTTCTTCGGCGAGCAGGACGTCACCATCGTCGTCGCCGAGCCCGCGACCGCGACCCCCACGGCGACCCCGACCGGTCCGAGCCCCACCCCGACCGGTCCGAGCGCCACCCCGACCGGTCCGAGCGCCACCCCGACCGGTCCGAGCGCCACCCCGACCGGTCCGAGCGCCACCCCGACCGGTCCGAGCGCCACCCCGACCGCGCCCACGGCCACGCCGACCCCGGTCGACCCGACCTCGACGCCGTCGACGAGCCCTGCGGCGCCGGTCCCGTCACCGTCCAAGACGAGCGGGGCGTGGCTGCCCGTCACCGGCTCGAACTCGACAATCGTTCTGCTGTCGCTGGGCGTGCTGGCGTTCTCCATCGGCGGGATCCTGCTCGTGGTGACCTTCAACCGTCGTCGGCGGTTCAGCACACCCGAGTGACACCCGGGTGACGCCCGGCCGAGACGTGCCAGGCCGAGCGGTTAGGCTTGGCGGCGTTGTGTCCGGATGCCGCCGTGGGCCGGCTACCGCCTGCAAAGCTGGAGTTCTCATGACCACGACGCTGCCCGCGTACGACGAGGTCGTCGCGCGCTACGAGCCGGTGATCGGCCTGGAGACCCACGTCGAGCTGGGCACGAACACCAAGATGTTCTGCGGCTGCCCGACCGACTTCGGCGGCGAGCCGAACACCCGCGTCTGCCCGGTCTGCCTGGGACTGCCCGGCTCGCTGCCGGTGGCGAACAAGGCGGCGATCGAGGCGACCATCCGGATCGGCCTGGCGCTGAACTGCTCCATCGCGACGTGGTGCCGGTTCGCCCGGAAGAACTACTTCTACCCGGACATGCCGAAGAACTTCCAGATCAGCCAGTACGACGAGCCACTCTGCGTCGACGGCTACCTGGACGTCGAGGTCAACGGCGAAACGGTGCGGATCGGCATCGAGCGGGTGCACCTGGAGGAGGACACCGGCAAGACGCTGCACGTCGGCGGTGCCACCGGCCGGATCCACGGCGCGACCGAGTCGCTCGTCGACTACAACCGGGCCGGCATCCCGCTGGTGGAGATCGTCACCAAGCCGATCCCGGGTACCGGGGCGCTGGCGCCCGAGGTGGCTCGCGCGTACGTCACCGAGCTGCGGGACGTGCTCCGCTCGCTGGGCGTCTCCGACGTACGGATGGAGGAAGGCTCGCTGCGGTGTGATGTGAACACCTCACTGAACCTGCCCGGCGAGGAGTGGGGCACCCGCACCGAGACCAAGAACGTCAACTCGCTGCGGTCGGTCGAGCGGGCGGTCCGCTCCGAGATGCTGCGTCAGGCCGCCGTCCTCGACGCCGGTGGCCGGATCACCCAGGAGACCCGGCACTTCCACGAGGACACCGGGGACACCACCCCCGGCCGGTCCAAGGAGACCGCCACCGACTACCGGTACTTTCCGGAGCCGGACCTGGTCCCTCTCGCGCCGGATCCGGCCTGGGTGGCGGAGCTGAAGGCTGCCCTGCCGGAGCTGCCCCGGCTGCACCGCCGTCGCCTCCAGGAGGCGTGGGGACTGTCCGATCTCGACATGCAGTCGGTGCTCAACGCCGGTGCGGTCGAGCTGATCGAGGCCACCGTGGCGGCCGGTGCGACGCCCGCCGCCGCCCGGAAGTGGTGGCTGGGTGAGCTGTCCCGGCGGGCCAACGAGACGGGTGTGGAACTGGCCGACATCGGGGCCACCCCGGCCCAGGTCGCCGAGCTTCAGGGCCTGGTCGACGCCGGCAAGCTCAACGACAAGCTGGCCCGTACGGTCCTGGAGGGCGTGGTCGCCGGTGAGGGCTCGCCGACCGAGATCATGACCAACCGCAAGCTGGAGGTCGTCTCCGACACCGGCGCGCTCACCGCTGCGGTGGACGAGGCGATCGCCGCCAACCCGGCCATCGCCGACAAGGTCCGCAGCGGGAAGGTAGCCGCCGCCGGCGCCCTCGTCGGCGCGGTCATGAAGACCACCCGAGGCCAGGCCGACGCCCAGACCGTCCGCACCCTGATCCTGGACCGCCTCGGCGTCCAGGCCTGACCAACGAGGTGTACCACCCCTCGCGAGGGCGTCAATGGGGACGTCCTGGATGGAGTTCCAGCGTGGACCAGCGTGATCTTGATGTTCTTGATGAGATTCAGCGGCGGGTGTTGTGGCTCGCGACGCGGATCGTGGACGCGGCGAACCATGACCGGGGTGCTGGGGACGGGGTGAAGGTCGGTGGGCATCAGGCGTCGAGCGCCTCGCTCGTCTCCGCGATGACCGCGCTGTGGTTCGCCCACCTGGACGCCGAGGACCGGGTGGCGGTCAAGCCGCACGCCTCCCCGGTCTTCCACGCCATCCAGTACCTGCTCGGCAACCTCGACCGGTCGTACCTGCCCCGGCTGCGGGCACGGGGCGGACTCCAGTCGTACCCGTCGCGGACGAAGGACCCGGACGAGGTGGACTTCTCCACCGGCTCGGTGGGGCTCGGTGCCGCCGCACCGCTGTTCGCCGCGGTGACCCGGCGCTACGTCGACGCCCACTTCGGGGCGCGGCCGCACTCCCGGTTCGTCGCCCTGATCGGTGACGCCGAGCTGGACGAGGGCAACATCTGGGAGGCCGTCGCCGACCCGGCCACCACCGGGCTCGGCAACGTCATGTGGGTGGTCGACTTCAACCGGCAGTCGCTGGACCGGGTCGTCCCGGGGGTGCGGATCGACCAGTGGCGCGGCCAGTTCGAGGCCGCCGGCTGGCACGTCGTCGAGGTGAAGTACGGTCGCCGGCTCGCCGAGGCGTACGACCGGCCGGGCGGGGCGGCGCTGCGCGAGTGGATCGACGCGATGCCGAACGAGCAGTACCAGTCGCTGTTCGGGCTGACCGGCCCGGCGCTGCGCAAGCAGTTCCTGGACGGTGCCCCCGAAGGCATCGCGGAGTTGATCGCCGACGTCTCGGACGCCGATCTCGGCCCGCTCGTCACCGACCTGGGCGGGCACGACCTGGCGGCGCTGCTCGACGCGTACGCCCAGTGCGACGCGGTGACCGACCGGCCGAGCGTGGTGTTCGCGTACACCGTCAAGGGGTGGGGGTTGCCGATCGCCGGCAACCCGCGCAACCACTCCGCCCTGCTGACCGGCGAGCAGGTCGACGCGTTGCGCGTCGCGCAGGGGCTGACCCGGGACACCGAGTGGGACCGGCTCGACCCGGCGTCCCCGGCCGGGATCCGGGCCGGGCAGCGTCGGGAGGCGCTGTCCCGCGCGCCCCGCGAGCGTGTGCTGGGGGTCACCGTGCCCCAGGCCACGAACGTACGCGCCAACAAGCCGATCTCCACGCAGGAGGTCTTCGGCCGGGTGCTCGTCGACCTGGCTCGTGACCCGCAGGTGGGCCGGTACCTCGTCACCACCGCACCGGACGTGGCCACCTCCACCAACCTGGCCGGGTTCATCAACAAGACCGGCGTGTTCGCGCCGACCGCCCAGCGGTCCTGGTCCGAGGACCGGATGCTGCGTTGGACGGAGAGCCCCGAGGGTCAGCACATCGAGCTGGGCATCTCCGAGATGAACCTGTTCCTGCTGCTCGGCCAGCTCGGCCTGGCGTGGGACCTGTCCGGGCAGCCGCTGCTGCCGGTCGGCACCGTCTACGACCCGTTCGTGCTGCGCGGGCTCGACGCCTTCCTGTACGGCACCTACTCCGGTGCCCGCTTCGTCGTCGCGGGTACCCCGTCCGGGATCACCCTCGCCCCGGAGGGCGGCGCCCACCAGTCGACGATCACTGCCAGCGTGGGCCTGGAGCTGCCCGGGGTGACCTTCGTCGAGCCCGCGTACGCGGCAAGCCTCGACTGGCTGCTCTGCGACGCCTTCGGGCACATCGCCGGTACGACCCGGGCGACGCCGACGGCGGTGCCGGCCGAGGACGGGGCGTACTACTTCCGGCTCAGCACCCGGCCGGTGGACCAGGCACCCTTCGAGGCGGCCCGGGCCCGGCTCGGTGACGCGGTGCTGCGCCGGCAGGTGCTCGCCGGGGCGTACCGCCTGGTCGACGCCCACCAGGCGTACCCGCACCTGGCCGACGCGCCGACGGTGCAGCTGGCCGCCTCCGGGGCGGTGCTGCCCGAGGTGCTGGCTGCGGCGGCGGAACTGGCCGACGAGGGAGTCGCCGCCCACGTGGTGGACGTGACAAGTCTGGACCGCCTCTACCGGGCGTGGCAGCGCACGCTGCGTCAGGGCGTACGCACGGCGACCGTGCCGAGCGTGCCGGGCGCGCTGCGGTCCGCCTTCGCCGACCGGGTACCGGTGGTGACCGTGCACGACGCCGCCTCACACGCGATGGCCTGGCTCGGCTCGGCGGTCGGAGCCCCCGCGGTTCCGCTCGGCGTCGACGAGTTCGGCCAGTCCGGCAGCGTCCATGACCTCTACGCCCTGCACGACCTGCTCCCCGGCAGCATCGTCAACGCCGCCCTCGCCGCCCTCTCCCTCCGCTGACCCACCCCATTCCCTGGTTGATCATGAAGTTGTTGTCACCGGTGAGCGCTCTCCCGAGCAACAACTTCATGATCACCCAGGGAATGGGGTGGGTCAGCGGAGGGAGAGGG
>NZ_JAGPXT010000045.1 GCF_018070465.1 Micromonospora sp. C95 | reverse complement strand
GCCCGCCATCGAGCACTGGGCCCGGATTCCCTGCGAGGTGGAACTGGCCAGCGAGTTCCGTTACCGCGACCCGGTGCTGGACCGGTCCACCCTGATCGTGGTGATCTCGCAGTCCGGCGAGACCATGGACACCCTGATGGCGCTGCGGCACGCCAAGGACCAGAAGGCCCGGGTGAGATCTGCATCGTGCCCTCTCCCGTGGGCCGGGGCATGCTGCACGACAAGGTCGTCTCGAACATCCAGGAGGTACCCGCGCGGGGCGCCCGCACCATCGTCATCGCCGAGGAGGGCGACGAGTCGGTGGTCCGCTACGCCGATCACCTGATCCACGTGCCGCGTACGCCGACGCTGCTCGCGCCGCTGGTGACCACCGTGCCGTTGCAGGTGTTCGCGGCCGAGATCGCCGCCGCCCGGAGACACGACGTCGACCAGCCCGGCAACCTCGCCAAGTCCGTCACCGTGGAGTAGCCGGCTTCCGGTCACCGGCGGTCGACCCGGCCGCCGGTACCGGTGTCAGCGCCCCAGCATGGCCCGGGCCATGCCGTCCAGCGCCGGATTGTCCGGATGCCAGTAGCCGGTGTGGCCGTACCGGCCGCTGGGGAACGTCTGCCCGCCGAAGCTCGGCTCGGCCGGGTCGCGCCCGAACCACCGTTCGTCGCTCGGCCCGGCCAGCCAGCCGGCGATCATGCCGACCGGGGAGACGCTGAGCGCCGTCCGCAGGGCGAGAGCGTCCGGCGGGCGGGTCAACCGGATCACGTCGTCCGGCGCGGTGCTGGCCCACACCTGCCCGGGTGGGACGCCCAGATCGGCCGCATGCGCCACACCGACTCCGGGTGAGCCGACGAAGACCAGCGCATCCGCCGCGAGGCCATGGTCGCGAGCGGCGGTGCCCACCACCAACGAACCGTAGCTGTGCCCGAGCACGGTCTGTCGGGCCGGCGGGCCGTCGTGAGTGGCCCGCAGACCATCCTGGAACCGGTGCAGTGCCTCCCCGGCCGCGCGGGCCTGTCCGTCCCAGGCCGCCTCGTGCAGGGAGTCCGGGGCGTCGTAACCCAACCAGAGCACCGCCGAGGTCTGCGCCTCCGGGGCCAGCTCGGCGCCGCGGGCCAGCACCCGCGCCGCCCGGCCCAGCTCGCCGGTGGCGTCGTCGAGGCCGGCGGTCATCCCGGGCACGTAGGTGAGCACCTCGGTGGCCCGGTCCGGGTTGCCCAGCGCCACCACCGCCCGTCCCTCACCGCCGACGTCGAGACCCAGCAGGTAAGCGCGTGGCTGCTGGGTCGACTCCAGCCGGGTGACGAGGGCGTCCAGCCCGGACCGCGCGGCCTCGACGCCACGCAGCCCGGCGGCCTCCAACGGGCCTCGGGGCACTCGGCCCAGCAACTGCTCCCACCGCTCGCGCAACGCCGTCCGCCGCTCGTCGAGCAGTAGCCGGTTGGCCTGGTCACGGGCCTCGGCCGGCACCCCGTCGAGCCGCCCGGTCAGCTCCGGCTCGTGCACCACGAACCAGCGACGCTCGGCCGGAGTGAGCCCGGCCCACCAGCGTCGCACCGCACCGGGCTCGGCGTCCGGCGGTGGACGGTACGACGGTGGCCGGGCCGTCCAGCCGGTACGCCCGGCCTCGGTCAGCCGGGCGAGGCGCTTCGTGGCCTCCCCGTCGGCCGTGGCGGCCAGGTCGAGGGCATCCCGCAGGGCCGAGGCCACCTCAGCCACCGCCGGGCCGGTGCGCTCGGACGGCAGCCGGGCAGGGTCGGCGCGTACGCCACCCCGGCGGTCGATGAGCACACCCGTGGCGGCGGCCAACGCCACGGCCGCCGTGAGCCGGGCCCGGGCGGCCACCAACCGCGCGGCGAACTCGGCGAGCACCTGATCGGTCTCGATCGCGGCCGGAACCAGTGCGACAAGTTCCTCGCGCAGCCCGGTCAGCCGGGCGCTGGCCGACCCGGCGGCACTGCCGGACCAGCCGCCGCGCAGGGCGGCGTCGCCCTCGGCCAGCTCACCGGCGCGCCGCTGGGCAACCCCGGCCAGGCTGGCCCAGGCCGATCCGGTGGCCCGCCACGCGGCCGGGTCGATCGTGGAGAGCTGGGCGTAACCGACAGCCGGACCGGGTGCGTTCATCGGGGCAGGGCGGAGAGCCGGGCGGCGGCCCTGGCGTCCACCGACTCGTATGCCCCGGCGGCGGCGCGTACCGCGTCGCCGGTCTCCGCGACCCGGGCAGCGAGCCGACCGGACCAGGCGTGCACGGCCGCCTCCAGGTCGGCGAGTGCCCGCGCCGTCGACCATTCCCGGGCCGGTGCGCTCAGCCCTCGCCCACCGGCCATCCCCTGCGCCAGCCGGTAGCCGGCGTCACCCAGCGACCGACCCACCCGGTGCAACAGTTCCGGCCGGACGGCCAACTTCTCCTCGGCCATCGTTCCTCCCGCCTGGCGTCGACACGACGGCGACGACGCTAGGCGGTGACGGTGTCGACGGTCGTGCCCTGTGGACAACCGGCGGCAGGCGTATCCCTGGTTCGTCCACAGGCGTTGCCGGACGCGCGGCCGACGGCTATCTTGCGACCCCCGCGCCGGTAGGGTTGGCCGGGTGATCGGGAAGCGGGGTGTGGCATGAGACCGGTCTGGCGGGTCGCGGACGTACGTGCGGCGGAGGCCGCCCTGATGGCCACCGTGCCGCCCGGCACGCTTATGCAACGCGCCGCCGCCGGGCTGGCCCGCCGCTGCGCGCTGCTGCTGGCCGAGCGGGGCGGGGTGTACGCCGCGCCGGTGCTGCTGCTCGTCGGTTCCGGTGACAACGGCGGCGACGCGCTGTACGCCGGTGCCCGGCTCGCCCGGCGCGGTGCCGCCGTGTCGGCGTTGCTGCTCACCCCGGATCGGGTACACGCCGTCGGGCTGGCCGCGTTGCGTGCCGCCGGGGGACGGGTCGTGTCGCGACCGCCGGCCGTGGTGGACGTGGTGCTCGACGGGATCGTCGGCATCGGCGGTCGCGGTGGGCTGCGGGAGACCGCCGAGCAGTTGGCGGCGAGCCTGCTGCGACACCGGGGGCGGGACGGCGAGCGGGCGAATGTGGTGGCGGTGGACGTGCCGAGTGGTGTCGCGGTGGACACCGGGGCGGTGCCGTTGACGCCGTCCGGCCGTCCGAACGCGGTGCGCGCCGACGTGACGGTGGCCTTCGGAGCCCTGAAGCCGGCCCTGGCGGTCGGTCCCGCCGCCGCGCTCGCCGGTGAGGTGGAACTTGTCGACATCGGCCTGACGCCGTGGCTGCGCGGCAGCCCCGCGCTGCACGTCGTGGAATGGTCGGACGTGACCGACTGGTGGCCGGTGCTCGGCCCCAGTTCGGAGAAGTACCTGCGGGGCGTGGTCGGGGTGGCCACCGGCTCCGCGACGTACCCGGGCGCGGCGGTGCTCTCCGTCGGCGGCGCGCTCACCGGTCCGACCGGCCTGGTCCGCTACGCCGGGGGTGCCCGGGAGGAGGTGGTCCGCGAGCATCCCTCGGTGATCGCCACCGGCCGGGTCGCCGATGCCGGTCGGGTGCAGGCCTGGGTGTGTGGGTCGGGGCTGGGCACCGACGAGCGGGCGGCGACCGAGCTGCGGACCGTGCTCGCCGCCCCGGTGCCGGTGGTGCTGGACGCCGACGCGCTGACCCTGCTTGTCGACGGCTCCCTCGCCGACCAGCTACGCCGCCGGGACGCGCCGATCGTGGTCACCCCGCACGATCGGGAGTTCACCCGGCTCTGCGGGGAGGAGCCGGGTACCGACCGGGTCGCCGCCACGCTTCGACTGGCCGCCTGGATGAACGCTGTGGTGCTGCTCAAGGGGGATCGCACGGTGGTCGGCACGCCGGACGGGCGGGCGTACGTCAATCCGACCGGCACCCCGGCACTGGCCACCGGCGGCACCGGCGACGTGCTGGCCGGACTGCTCGGCTCGTTGCTCGCGGCGGGGCTGCCGGCCGAGCGGGCCGCCGCCGCGGCGGCGTACCTGCACGGGCTGGCCGGGCGGGAAGCGGCCCGGGGCGGCCCGGTGACCGCGCCGGACGTCGTCGCCGCGCTGCGTCCGGTGCTGGCGCGTCTGCCCTGAGTACCCGCCGTGGTGATCAGCGCGGAAAGTAGGGTGGGGGCATGTGGCAGGCCGAGGTACGTGTCGACCTTGATGCGATCCGGGAGAACGTGGACCGGCTCCGCGCCGGCACCAGCGCGGAGCTGATGGCGGTGGTGAAGGGCGACGGCTACGGCCACGGCATGGTCCCGGCGGCCCGGGCCGCACTCGACGCGGGGGCGGACTGGCTCGGCGTCTGCACCCTGGACGAGGCGCTGGCGCTGCGCGCGGCCGGCATCGACGCTCCCGTGCTGGCCTGGCTGCTCGCGCCGGGACTGCCGCTGCACACCGGGGTGACCGCCGGCGTCGACCTGGGATTGGCCAGCCTGCCCCAGCTCGACGAGATGGTGGCGGCGGCCCGCCAGGCCGGCCGCCCGGCCCGTCTCCATCTCAAGATCGACACCGGGTTGGCCCGGGGTGGCGCGACGGTCGCCGACTGGCCGGCCCTGCTCGACGCCGCCGCCAAGGCACAGGCCGACGGGCTGGTCGAGGTGGTCGGGGTGTGGAGCCACTTCGTCTATGCCGACCTGCCCGGTCACCCGACCACCGACCGGCAGTTGGCGGTCTTCCACGAGGGCCTGGCCATGGTCGAGCGGGCCGGACTGCGCCCGCGCTACCGGCACCTGGCCAACTCGGCGGCCACGCTGACCCGGCCGGACACCCACTTCGACCTGGTCCGTCCGGGGCTGTCCGTCTACGGCCTCTCCCCGGTGGCGGGCGAGACGTACGGGTTGCGTCCGGCGATGACCGCCCGTGCCCGGGTGATGCTGACCAAGCGGGTGCCGGCCGGTGCGGGCGTCTCCTACGGCCACACCTACACCACCGAACGCGAGGCGAACCTGGCCGTGGTGCCGCTCGGCTACGCCGACGGCGTGCCCCGGCACGCCTCGAACTGCGGCCCGGTGCAGCTCGGCGGGGTCCGCCGGACCATCTCCGGCCGGGTCTGCATGGACCAGTTCGTGCTCGACTGCGGCGACGACCCGGTGGCCGCCGGCGACGTGGCGATCCTGTTCGGCGACGGGGCCGAGGGTGAGCCCACCGCCGACGACTGGGCCGAGGTGGTCGGCACCATCAACTACGAGATCGTCACCCGGTTCGGCAGCACCCGGGTGCCCCGCGTCTACGACGGCGATCGGACATGACCGGTCTGCGTATTCCACGCCCCCGGACCACCGCCGGGAAAGCCGCTGGTCTGGTCGGTGCGGCGCTGGGGGTGGCCGCCGCCGGGCTGGCCGCCGGGGTCGCCACGGAACGCGCCCTGGTACGCCGGCTCAAGGCGGACCCCACCGACGGGTACGCCGACGAGGTCTTCGGCGACCAGCGGTACGACGAGGCGTACCGGCTGGAGATGCCCGACGGGACCGACATCCACGTCGAGGTGGTCGAGCCGACCCGGCCGGTCGAGGGCAACCCGACCGTGCTGCTGGTACACGGCTTCTGCCTGGACATGGGCACCTTCCACTTCCAGCGCAAGCTGCTCGCCGAGCGCGGCGCGCACCGGATCGTCGCGTACGACCAACCGGGGCACGGCCGGTCGGGGCGACTGGAGAGCGGCGAGTACGACCTGACCGCGCTCGGCCGCACACTGCGCCGGGTGATCGACGAGGCCGCCCCGGAGGGGCCACTGGTGCTCGTCGGTCACTCGATGGGTGGCATGACCATCATGGCCCTGGCCGAGCTGTATCCGGAGATGTTCGGCGACCGGGTGGTGGGCACCGTGCTGATGGCCACCTCGGGCGGGCTGCTGGCGGAGACGAAGCTGGTCGCGCCTGCCCTGCTGGGCCGGGTGGGCGCGCCGGTGCTGTACATGGCGGGCAACGTCACCCGGTACGGCGGGCCGGTCATCGACCGGGCCCGCCGCTCGACCACGAACGTGGCCTGGCTGCTGACCCGCAGGTACGGCTTCGGCACCCGAGCGCCCAGCCCCGCGCTGGTGTCGTACGTGGAGCAGATGAACTCCCGTACCTCCGCCGACACGGTGACCCGCTACCTGCGTACCCTGGCGACCCACTCCCGGTTCCCGGCACTTGCCGCGCTGGCCGGCACGCCGGTGCTGGTGATCGTCGGAGACAAGGACATGATCACACCTCTGACCCACTCCGAGGAGATCGTCCGGCGGCTGCCGCACGCCGAGTTCGTCAGGATCCCCGACAGCGGTCACGTGGTGATGCTCGAGCACGCCGACGAGGTGAACGCCGCGTTGCTCCACTTCCTCGACACCTGCGGGCGGGACGCCTCGTGACCGAGGTCGTGCTGCCGACGGTCGCGGACACGTACGCGCTCGGGCAGCGGCTGGCCGGGTTGCTGCGCGCCGGTGACCTGGTGCTGCTCACCGGCCCGTTGGGCGCCGGCAAGACCGCGCTGACCCGGGGAATCGGCGCCGGCCTCGGGGTGCTCGGTGACATCACCTCACCGACCTTCGTGATCGCCCGGGTGCACCGCCCGGACCCGGCGGGCGGGCGGGGTGTGGCGTTGGTGCACGCCGACGCGTACCGGTTGGGCGACGCGGTCGATCCCCGGGCCGAGATCGACGACCTCGACCTCGATGCTTCGGTCGACGACTCGGTGACCGTGGTCGAGTGGGGCGAAGGACTTGTCGAGCAGTTGGCCGACGCACATCTGCGGATCCGCCTGGACCGGCGCGACGACGACACCCGCACGGCGGAGCTGGAGCCGGTCGGCGGTGACTGGGCGCAGCGCCTCGGTGCCCTCGCCGCCCGGGGCTGAGCGCTGTCGTACCCAGTGCCTACAGTGCCCGCAGACGTTCCGACCGGTGAGAGGTTGCCGATGCCCGACGACACCCCCGCTCTCGACCTGCTGGCGCTGCTCCCCGACGAGTGGCGGGCGGTGCTGGCGCCTCATCTCGACCCGGCCCGGATGTCCGCGTTGAGCGAGTTCGTCGCCGCGGAGTACGCTGCCGGCCCGGTTTTCCCGCCGGTCGAGGATCTGTTCTCGGCCTATCGGCTCTGCCCGCCGTCGGCCTGCCGGGTGCTGATCCTCGGGCAGGATCCCTACCACCGCGCCGGTCAGGCCCACGGGCTCAGCTTCAGCGTGCGCGAGGGTGTGTCGGTGCCGCCGTCGCTGCGCAACGTCTTCAAGGAGTTGGGCGAGGATCTGGGCGTGCCGAAGCCGGGCAGCGGCAACCTCGACGGCTGGGCGGCGCAGGGTGTGTTGTTGCTCAACTCGGTGCTGACCGTGCGGCAGGGCGCCCCCGGCTCGCATGCCAACCGGGGCTGGGAGGAGTTCACCGACGCCACCATCCACGCCCTCGATGCGATGGGGTCCCGGGTGGTGTTCCTGCTCTGGGGCGGGTACGCGCGCAAGAAGGCGATGCTGGTCGGCAATCCGCAGCACGTGGTGCTGGAGGCGGGCCATCCGAGCCCGATGAACCCGCGCGGCTTCCTCGGCAGCCGCCCGTTCAGCGCCGCCAACAAGGCCCTCGCCGATGCCGGTCTGTCCACCATCGACTGGGAGCGTTCGGCCGGCTGAGCCGCCGTACGCCACTGCGCACGTCGTCCGCACGTACCAGTTGGTGGCACCCGCCTGGTTGGTCGGTGGGGCCGGTCGGACGAGGGTCCTTGACTGACGTCGTAGGTTCGATAACGATATCAAAATATAGATGTCGGCTTACGTATTCAGTCTGGGGGTCAGCGGCGACGCGAAGCAGCACTGGAGAGCACCCACCCAACCGACAATCCGGCAATTCGCACAACCGTGGCGCGACATCGACGTGCGGTGACGTCCCCTCTACCGCACGCACCCCGCAGCCTTTCAAAGGAGAAGCACGCCACCATGAACGAACTCCCCACACACCGCAAGAGTCGCCGACGCAGCCGCGTCAGGATGCTCGCTGCCGCTGCCTTCGCCGCAGTGTTGGCCACCACCGGCACCGTCGCGATCTCGGCCAGCCCCGCCCAGGCCGAGGCCGACCGGCAGGTCTGCTCGAACACGGAAGGCACCCACAACGGGTTCTTCTTCTCGTTCTGGAAGGACAGCGGCGACGCCTGCATGGTGTTGCGCGAGAACGGCCGCTACTCCAGTTCGTGGAGCAGGAGCACCAACAACTGGGTCGGCGGCAAGGGCTGGAACCCGGGAACCCGGCGCACGATCAGCTACTCGGGTAGCTACAACCCGGGCAACAACAACAGCTACCTCGCCCTGTACGGCTGGACCCGCAACCCGCTCGTCGAGTACTACGTCGTCGAGAACTTCGGCAGCTACAACCCGAGCAGCGGGGCCACCCGGTTGGGCAGCGTCACCACCGACGGCGGCACCTACGACATTCTGCGCAGCCAGCGGGTCAACCAGCCCTCGATCGACGGCACCCAGACGTTCTACCAGTACTGGAGCGTCCGGCAGCAGAAGCGCAGCAGCGGCACCATCACCACCGCGAACCACTTCGACGCCTGGGCCCGCGTCGGCCTGAACCTCGGCAACCACTACTACCAGATCATGGCGACCGAGGGTTACCAGAGCCAGGGAAGCTCGGACATCACCCTCTCGGAAGGCGGCAACCCCGGCCCCGGCCCGACCAACCCGCCCAACCCGACCACCCCGCCGCCCAGTGGCGGTAGCGGCCAGATGATCGTCGGTCAGGAGTCCGGCCGGTGCCTGGACGTGCCGAACTCCAGCACGAGCAACGGCACCCAGATCCAGTTGTATGACTGCCACGGCGGCGCGAACCAGCGGTTCACCCACACCTCGGGCAGGCAGCTGATGGTGAACGGCAAGTGCCTGGACGTGCCGAACTCCAGCACGAGCAACGGCACCCGCATTCAGCTGTACGACTGCCACAGCGGCGCGAACCAGCAGTGGAACATCAACTCCAACGGCTCGATCACCTCGGTGCAGTCCGGGTTGTGCCTCGACGCCGGTGGCAGCGGTAACGGGGCGATGATCCAGCAGTACAGCTGCTGGGGTGGAGCAAACCAGCAGTGGAGCCGTCGCAACTGATCCGTCGCAACTGATCCGTCGCTTCGGGGCCAGGCGCTCATGGGCCTGGCCCCGAACCTCGGTGCGAACCACGACCGACGGCGATGGCGGGCTGGCGTTCAACGGCCGGAGGCGATGCGGCTAGGCTGGGTCATTGTGCTCGTACTGGTGGTGGACAGCTCGACCCCGGCGGTGACCGCGGCGCTTGTCGAGGTCACCGCGAGTGGCGTCAGGACCCGGGCACACCGGTGCACCGTCGACGCTCGGGCGCACGGCGAACTGCTCGCCCCGCAGGTCGACGCGGTGCTCGCCGACGTCGCCGCCCGCCCGGCCGACCTGCACGCGATCGTCGCCGGGGTCGGCCCCGGGCCGTTCACCGGGCTGCGGGTGGGACTGGTCACCGCCGCCACCATGTCACAGGTGCTCGACATTCCCGCGTACGCGGTCTGCTCGCTCGATGCGATCGGCCACCCGGCGGCGGCCGGCGAGCCGGTGCTGGCGGCGAGCGACGCGCGGCGCCGGGAAATCTACTGGGCGGTTTACGACGGTGCCGGCCAGCGCCTGGTCGGGCCGGAGGTCGGCGCGCCCGCGGTCGCCGCGGAGCGGGCCCGCGCGTTGGCCGCCACCGCCGCGGTCGGCGACGGCGCGCACCGGTACGCCGAAGCCCTCGGGTTGCCACTGCGGCCCGAGCCGCGCTACCCGAACGCGACCGCGCTGGCCACCCTGGCCGCGGAGCGGATCCGCGCCGGCGCGCCCGGTGATCCGTTGACGCCGCTCTACCTGCGTCGCCCGGACGCGGTGGCGGCGACCGCGCGTAAACCGGTCCTGCCGTGAACCGCGGGCAGAGCGGTCTTGTCGTGCGCGGGGTGGGACTCGGCCGGTTCCGCTGGTGGCACATCGACGAGGTGCTGCCGATCGAGGCGGACCTCTTCGGCGCCGAGCAGTGGTCGGCACCGATGTTCTGGAACGAGTTGTCCCACGGGCACTTCTACCGGGTGGCCACCGACGACGGCGGCGGGGTGCTCGGCTACGCCGGGCTCGCGGCCGCCCCGCCCGACGAGGCATGGGTGCAGAACATCGCGGTCCGGCGGGACGCGCAGCGCCGGGGGATCGGCCGGCTGCTGCTGGAGGCGCTGCTCGCCGAGGCCAGCCGGACCGGCGTACGCGCCGTGCTGCTGGAGGTCGCCGCCGACAACGCCCCGGCTCAGCGGCTCTACGCGACGTACGACTTCGAGCCGATCGGCGTGCGGCGCGGCTACTACCAACCGAGCAACACCGACGCGCTGGTGATGCAGCGCACCCAGGACTGAGACCTGCACATGGCTGACGAACCACTGATCCTCGGCATCGAGACCTCGTGCGACGAGACCGGCGTCGGTGTCGTACGCGGGCACACCCTGCTCGCCGACGCGCTCGCGTCGAGTGTGGACCAGCACGCCCGGTTCGGTGGGGTGGTGCCGGAGGTGGCCAGCCGGGCACACCTGGAGGCCATCGTGCCGACCATGCAGCGGGCGCTGAGCGAGGCGCGCGTGACGCTCGCCGACATCGACGCGATCGCGGTCACCGCCGGCCCCGGCCTGGCCGGAGCGCTGCTGGTCGGGGTGGCCGCTGCCAAGGGGTACGCGGTCGCCGCCGAGAAGCCGGTCTACGGGGTGAACCACCTTGCCGCGCACGTCGCGGTGGACACCCTGGAGCACGGCCCGCTGCCCGAACCGGCGATCGCGCTGCTGGTCTCCGGCGGTCACTCGTCGCTGCTCCTGGTCGACGATCTGGCTCGGGGGGTGACCCCGCTGGGCGCCACCATCGACGATGCGGCCGGCGAGGCGTTCGACAAGGTGGCCCGGCTGCTCGGCCTGCCGTTCCCCGGTGGACCGTACATCGACCGGGAGGCCCGGGCCGGCGACCCGGCGGCGATCGCCTTCCCGCGCGGCCTGACCGCCGCCAAGGATCTCGTCGCGCACCGCCACGACTTCTCCTTCTCCGGATTGAAGACCGCGGTGGCGCGGTGGGTGGAGGCCCGCCAGCGGGCCGGCGAGCCGGTCCCGGTCGCGGACGTCGCCGCCTCCTTCCAGGAGGCGGTCTGCGACGTGCTGGTGAACAAGGCGCTGGACGCCTGCCGTGGCCAGGGCGTGCAGACACTTGTGATCGGCGGGGGAGTGGCGGCCAACTCACGGTTGCGGGCGATGGCCGAGCAGCGGGCCGCCCGGCACGGGATCCGGGTCCGGGTGCCCCGGCCCGGCCTGTGCACGGACAACGGCGCGATGGTGGCGGCCCTCGGTGCGCACCTGGTCGCCTCGGGTGTCGCGCCGAGCCGGCTCGACCTGCCCGCGGATTCGGCCATGCCGCTGACCACGGTCAGCGTCTGAGGAGGACGGCGACGTGATCGTACGGATGTGGGAGGCGCGGGCGGAACCGTACGCGCTCGCCGAACTGATCACCTGGGTCTGCGACAGCGCCCTGCCCGAGTTCGAACACGACCCGCTGCACGTGTCCAGCGAGGTCTTCTCCTCCACCGATCACCGGGTCGTGGTGATCTCCAAGTGGCGCAGCAGCCCTCGGCCGCTGCCCGACCCGCCGGTCATGCTGCTCGCCCGGCAGCCGCATTCCTGGGACTTCACCCAGGTCGACCGCTGAGCCGTCACCCAGGTCAGCGGATGGTCACCGTGGTGGTGGCGGTGGAGCGGTCGATCTCGCTGGTCCGGGCGCTGACCCGCAACGTCCAGTCACCGGCGACCGGGAAGTGGATCTCGGCGCTGCCGTGGTGCGGCTCCAGCGCGAAGACATCGACGGTGATCGGCTCGATGCCGGCCTCCGGCAGGGCGGCGGTGACCGTCCACTCCGCCACCGGCAACTCCTTCGCCTGCGGGGTGTAGACGTACGCGTGCAGGCTGTTCGCGGTGCCGGCGACCGCCGGGTAGATGTCGAACTGCAGGGTGAACAGATCGGTGGTGACCGACTGCGCGACGCCCTCCCGGGTCACCCCGTCGGCCGCGGTACCGACGGACCGGCCGGGCGGGGTCTGCACCAGCACCGCCGTCAGCGCCAGCACCACCGCGGTCACGGCGAGTTCCACGCCGGCCGCGCGGGCGACCCACCGGGGCCGGACCGCCGCGACCCGTCGCCTGATCAGTCGGCGTTGCCCGGCCGCTACGGCCAGCACCCCGGCCAGCAGTGCCGCCTTGGCCAGCAGCAGGCGACCGTAGGTGCTGCCCCACAGGGCCGAGGGACGACCGAGTTCGATCACGGCCTGGCCGAGGCCGGCGGCGACCAGCCAGGCCACCGCGAGGGTGGCCAGCCGGGACCAGGCCGGCAGGATCCGGGCGAGCACCCGCTGGTGGGTGCCCCGGAGCAGGAACACGGTAAGCGCGAACAGCCCACCCAACCAGGCGGTCACCCCGGCGACGTGCAGGGTGCCCAGGGCGATGCTGACCGGCGGCAACGGCGAGGCGACCGGATGCCCGGCCAGTGGCCAGGTGACGAACCCGGCCAGGCCGACGGCCGCCAGCGTCGCACCCCGTATCCGCCCGACGGCGGCGCCCCGACCGGCCGACGACCGGCCGGCAGCACCGCGCATCACCGCCGGCAGCAGGGCTGCGGCCAGGCCGACGAGCGCCAGCCGGGCGGCCAGCACCACCCCGACGTCGCTGTCGGCGACGGCCCGCAGGTCGGCCGGGGAGAGCTGCCCGACCGGCGCGCCCACCACCTGGGCGGCCTGCCCGACCCAGGTGCCGAGCGTGCCGGCGGCGACCAGACCGAGCCCGACCAGCGCCACGATCATCGCCCCACGTCGGGACCGGCGCCGGGGCCACAGGGTCGCGGTGAGCAACGGCGGGCCGACCGCCAAGAGCAGCCCCAGGTACCCGAGGTACTTCGCGGCCGGGACCAGCACCCCGCCCGGCGACTCGGACTCCGCCAGGGCCGGCTCCGGTGGGGTCGCCGACGGTGCTCCGGCGGCGAAGGTGAAGCTGCCCGCCACCGGATGACTGTCCGCCGAGATGACCCGGTAGCTGACCAGGTAGGTGCCGAGTGGACGGTCCGAGGGACGCAGGGAGATCCGGACGGTCCGGTCCCGGACCTCCGGCTCGCCGACGTTTATCCGCTTGCCGTCGGGCGCGAGAACCTGCACCCGGCCGGGGACCACGGCGATGGTCTCGCTGAAGGTCACCAACACCTCGCGCGGCGCGTACCCGAGCACCTCGTCGCGCTGCGGGGTGGTGGCGACCACCACGGCGTGCGCCGCCGCTGGGCCGGCGGGACCCAGGGCGGCGCACAGCGCGGCGAGCACCAGCCCGAGCAGGGCGGCGGCTCGGGTGCGGGCGGTCATCGATCGGGCGGTGGCGATCAGCTGCGACGGAACATGCGGTACGTGAGGAAGCCGCCGGTGCCCAGGGCGCCGAGGAAGATCGCCCAGATGAGCGTGTTGCTGACGCCGATCTGCGGGCCGGTGTTGGCCTGCGCGGCGGCGAGCAGGCCGTCGTTGCCCGGGGCCGGCAGTGCGGCGGGCGGCAGCTCGGCGTACCGGACCAGGCCGGTGCTCTCCAGCATCCGCATGTGGTCGCCGACGAACGTGTTGGCCGAGTTGGCCAGGTCCCGGATGACCTCGTTGCGGGTGCTGGCCCGCACCGCGCCGATGACCGGGAAGATCTTGCCGTGGGCGACCCGGAGCCGGGTGACGAAGATCTGGTCGAAGCGGGCGCCCCGGGCGTCCTTCATCTCGGTGAGCCAGCCCTGCTGCTCGGCGGTCGGCGCGTTGGGGATGACGGCGCTCAGCTTGTTGGCCGCCTCCACGGTGATCCGGTCGAGCTCCTCGTGCTGCCGGGCGATCTCGGCGCCGACCTCGCGGACCACCCGGGAACTGCCCTTCTCGGCGGCCATCTGCCCGGCCGGCATCTCCCAGAGCCCGGCCAGCCGCACCCCGTCGAGCAGGGCCTGGTCGGCGGCGGCGAGCTGCTGGGCGGCGGGCGCGGCCAGCGCCACACCGGGCAGGACGACGAGAGCTGCGACGATCGTGGTGAGCAGCACCGCCAAGCGACGGGACCGGTTGCCCTGCCGGCGACGAGCGGAATCCAGCGGTGCCATGTCTGCGGCGCCTCCTCGGACGAGAACCGATCGTTGAGCGTCGGACGTCCGCACCCCGTCGGCCGTCCGCAACCAGGTACGGATTGTGCGGCCGATCAGTTCAGCGGATGGCGAAACCGGTTCGCGAAATCTGGAACTGGAGGTCAGCTGACGTCGAGCGGATCGGCAAGCAGCCGGTCGAATGCGAGTTCGGCCGCGCCGACCAGGGGAGCGTCCTCGCCGAGCTTCGGCGTACGCAGCCGGACGTGCTCCAGGCAGGCCGGCAGCCCGTTGGAGTTGAGCCGGCTGCGCACCTGGGCGGCGGCGGCCAGGTAGAGGTCACGCATGGTGCCGCCGAAGATGACCATCTCCGGGTTGAAGATGTTCACCAGGTTGGCGACGCCGAAGCCGAGCCAGTCACCGGCCTGGCGTACCGCGATCTGGGCCCGGGCGTCCCCACGGTCGGCGGCGTCGAAGACCGCCAGCATCGCCTCCCGGCCCCGGGCGTCGGAACGGCCGGCGGCCCGGAGCAGCCCGTGCTCGCCGATCTCGGTCTCCCAGCATCCCCGGTTGCCGCACTCGCAGCGGGCCCCGTCGCGGACCACCACCATGTGCCCCACCTCGCCGCTGTAGCCGCCGTGCCCGGTCAACCGCCGGCCGCCGGCGATGATCCCGGCACCGACGCCGACATCGCCGTAGAGGTAGATGACGTTGTCGCAGCCGGCCGCCGCACCCCGGGCGTGCTCGGCGAAGGCCGCCACGTCGGCCACGTTTCCGACGGTGACCGGCACGTCGACCCCGAGTTCCGTGCCGAGCGCGGTGCCGATCGGCTCGTCCACCCAACCGGTGGTCGGGCCGAGCCGGACCAGGCCGTCGTCGCGGCGGACCATCCCGCAGACCGCCACCCCGGCACCGACGCAGACGGCGTCCTCCGGCAGCGCCTGTCGCATCTCCTTGACCGCGCCGGCCAGCAGCGGAGCGGCCTCCGCGGCGGTGAGACCGCGTGGGCGGTCCAGCTCCCGGCGGTCGAGCACCGCGCCGCCGAGCCCGACCCGGGCGGCGCGCAGCCGGTCCACCTCGATGCTGTACGCGTACGCGAAGACGCGGTCCGACTCGGGCCGGACGACAAGCGACGGTCGTCCGGCCCGGCCGGTTTCCTTCGGCGCCCCCTCAGTCACCAGGCCGGCCGCGGCGAGGTCGGCGGTGAGCGCGCCGATGGTGCTCCGGTTCAACCCCAGTGCGGTGGTCAGTTCCGCTCGTGTGGTGGCACCGTGCACGTGCACGTAGCGCAGCAGGGCACCGAGATTCTGCCGACGGATCTCGTCCTGGCTCGGTCCCACGCGCATCGGTTGTGACTACCTTCGGTGCAGCGGATCAGCGACTACCGCCGGCGGCGGCTCGCCGGCGCGACAGCGCGTCGACGCTGGCCGCCAGAAGCAGGACCACGCCGGTGACCACGTACTTGACGCCGGAGCTGTAGCCCATCAGACCCATGCCGTTGTCGATCACCGCGACCACCGCGCCGCCGAGCACCGCGTCCAGCACCCGGCCCTTGCCGCCGAAGAGGCTGGTGCCACCGATCACCGCCGCGCCCACGGCGTAGAGCAGTACGTTGCTGCCGCCGGTGTTCGGGTCGACCGAGTTGGCCCGGCTGGCGGCCACGATGCCGCCGATCGCGGCCATGGTGGAGCAGATGACGAAGACCGAGATGCGGATCCGGTCCACGCTGATACCGGCCCGGCGGGCGGCCTCCTTGTTGCCACCGACCGCGTAGATGTGCCGGCCGTAGCTGGTGCGGTGCAGCACGAAGGTCCAGACGACGAGCAGCACGGCGATGATCGGCACGACGATCGGTACGCCCTTGAGCGAGCTGATCAGCACGTTGCGGCTGCGCTCCAGGTTGAGCACGTACACCGCGAGACCGAGGATGACCGCCAGCCCGCCGATCCGGGCGAGCACCACCGCCATCGGGTCGGTGACCAGGCCACGTGCGGCGCGGTTGCGGTAGCGAAGCAGTTGCACGGCGGCGTACCCGGCGACGGCCACGGCGGCGAGCGCCCAGCCGAGCAGCGGCGGCAGGTTGCGGTTGGCGATCGCCACCAGCACCGGATCGCGTACCGAGATGTTGCGGCCCTGCTCCATCAGCAGCAGTACCACGCCCTGGAAGGCCAGGAAGCCGGCCAGGGTGACCACGAAGGACGGAATGCCGATCTTGGCGACCAGGAGGCCCAGGATCGTACCGATCACCATGCCGGTGAGTACGGCGGCGGCCACCGCGACGTACCAGGGATATCCGAGCACGGTTACCACGTTTGCCAGCACCGCCGCGCAGACGCCGCTGGCGAAACCCGCCGACAGGTCGATCTCACCCAGCAACAGGACGAAGACCAGACCCATCGCGATCAGGGTGACCGCCGCGCCCTGGGTGAACAGGTTGGCGAAGTTTCCGGCGCTGAGGAACGAGGGCCGCAGGATCGAGAAGATCGTGCAGAGCACGAGCAGGCCGAGGACGGCGGGCAGGGCGCCGATGTCGCCACCGCGTACCCGTCGCCAGTAGTCACGGACGTGACTGCCCACGGTGGTCGCCGGCGCGACGGAGGACGGCCCGTCCTGCTTGACGGCGGTGGTGGTGCTCATGAGACGCCTCCCGTGGTGCTGCCGGCCGGCGCCGCGCCGTTGCCGTTGGTGGCCGGGTCGCCGGTGAGCCCGAGCCCGCCGGAGCGACCGGCGGTGATCAGCTCGACCACCTGCGCGTGAGTGATGTCGGTGGTCTTCACCTGGGCGACCATCTGGCCGAGGTAGAGCGCGGCCACCCGGTCGGAGACGGCGAAGACGTCGTTCATGTTGTGCGAGATCAGCACGACGGCCAGGCCGTTGTCGGCCAGCCGGCGGACCAGTTCGAGCACCTGGGCGGTCTGCGCGACGCCGAGCGCGGCGGTCGGCTCGTCCAGGATCACCAGCTTGCTGTTCCAGAGCACCGCCTTGGCGATCGCCACCGTCTGACGCTGGCCGCCGGAGAGGCTGGAGACGTGCTGGCGCAACGACTTGACGGTGCGTACGGAGAGCCCGTCGAGGGTCTCGGCCGCCATCTGCTCCATCGTCGGCTCGTCGAGGACGATGCCGCTGCGCTTCTCGCGGCCGAGGAACATGTTCTGCACGATGTCGAGGTTGTCGCAGAGCGCGAGGTCCTGGTAGACGACCTCGATGCCGAGCGATGCGGCGTCGCGCGGGCTGTGGATGCTCACCGGTCGGCCGTCGAAGACGAACTGCCCGGCGTCGGTCGGGTAGATGCCGCTGATGCACTTGACCAGGGTCGACTTGCCGGCGCCGTTGTCACCGACCAGCGCGGTGACCTCGCCCGGATAGGCGGCGAAGGCGACATCGCGTAGAACCTGGACGGGACCGAAACTCTTGTCGATCCCGCGTAGCTCCAGCAGAGGGGTCGCGGACACGGGGTTCTCCTTTGTCGCGGAGGGAGATCGGGGCCCGTCCAGCGGCGGCACGCCGCCCGGCACGGGGTTACCGTGCCGGGCGGCGCCGCCTAGGCGGGTGAGGTCAGCTGATGCCCGCTTCGGTGCAGAGCTCGGCGAAGTTGCCGGTGCAGACCTCTTCCTTGGTCACGAAACCGTCGGCGATGACGTCCTTGACGTTCTCCTTGTAGATCGCCTGCGGGGTGAGCAGGACGGACGGCACGTCGCGGCCGCCCTCCGGGTCGGTGACGGTCTGGCCGGTCTCCTTGCGCTCGCCCTTGGCCAGCGCGATGGCCAGCTCGGCGGCGGCGTCGGCTTCCTTCTTGATCGCCTTGTAGACGGTCATGCACTGGTCGCCGGCGAGGATGTTTTGCAGGCCCTGCGGGGTGGCGTCCTGGCCGGTCACCGGGACCTTGCCGTTGAGCCGGTTCTTCTTCAGCACCGAGATGGCGGCGTTGCCGAGGCCGTCGTTCGCGGCCAGCACACCGTCGATCTTGCCGCCGGTCTGGGTGAGCATCTGCTCGAAGATCGTGGCGGCCCGGGCGTTGTCCCAGTCCGGAACGTCCTGGTCCGGGCCCTTGACGTACTCGTTCGCGTCGAACTTGGGCTTGAGGACCGAGTCGTAGCCGTTCTTGAACAGGGTGGCGTTGTTGTCGGTCGGCGACCCGTTCAGGTACGCCACGACCGGCTTCTCGGCCTTCTGATCGGTCAGGCACTTGACCAGACCCTCGCCCTGGAGCTTGCCGACGGCCTCGTTGTCGAAGCTGACGTAGTACTCCGCCGAGCCGCCGAGGGTGAGGCGGTCGTAGTCGATGGTGGCGACGCCCTGCGACTTGGCCTTGTCGAGGACGGCCTTGCCGGTGCCGGAGTCCAGGTTCACGATCATCAGCGCGGTTACGCCGCTCGTGATCATCTGGTCGGCGATGGTCTGGAACTGGGTCTTGTCACCCTGGGCGTTCTGGATGTCGTAATCGACGCCGGCGGCCTCGAAGGCGGCCTGGAGGAACTTGCGGTCGGCGCCCTCCCAGCGGGCGGAGGACTTGCTGTCCGGCAGGATCACGCCGATCTTCGGGGTCACGTCGGAGCCGGCCTGGTCGCCGCCGGACTCGTCGCCACAGGCCGTCAGGCTGCCGAGGGCCAGCAGGCCCACGGTGCCGACGGCGAGGAAGCCCTTGCGCATGTGCAGGGTCCTTTCGAGGGTGGGAAGGGTGTCGGTGTTTTGTTTTGTTGTGTCCGGCAACGTATTCCGCGCCACAACGCCAGCACAAGGGTGCGCCGGTCACGAGTTTGTTGTCGGCGGTAACAATTCGGCAACGCCAGCGACACCTCGTCGCCACCATGCCCACGAGGCCCCTGGTGTCCGGTCCACCGACGGGATGGAAGGCGGCGGTCAGGCGCTCGCGAGAGGGGCGAACCGGGCGCCGGTGAGGGTGGCCAGGTCGGTCGGGGCCAGCTCCACCTGGAGCCCCCGGCGGCCGGCGGAGACGTACACCGTCGAATGCGCCAGGGCGGAGACGTCGAGGACCGTGGGCAGGCGCCGCCGTTGGCCCAGCGGGCTGATGCCGCCGCGTACGTAACCGGTGGCCCGCTCGGCCGCCGTCCGCTCGGCAAGCATGGCCCGCTTGCCGCCCACGGCCGCCGCCAGCGCCTTGAGGTCGAGATCGCCGGTGACCGGCACCACCGCCACCGTCAGTGCCCCGTCGACCTCGGTGACCAGCGTCTTGAAGACCCGCTCGGGTGCCACCGCGAGCGCGGCGGCGACGAGTGCGCCGTAGTTGGGCTCGTCCGGCGAGACGTCGTACGGATGGGTGCGATGGTCGACCTTCCGCTTCGCCAGCAGCGCGGTCGCCGGGGTGCCACGTCCCGCCATGCCCGCCAACGTAGCCCCGACCGGCTGACCGAAGGGCCCAACATGCCGCAAGTCGCGCCTTCCGGCCGACGTGAGGGCTCAGGATGCCGCAAGTCGCGACCGGCATGCCCGGCGAGAGGCCGGCCTGGGCCTCGGGCGGGGCAGGTGGGGCGGGGCGGAAGAATAGCCGGGTGGATCTGGAGCAGTTCGCCGCGTTGCGTACGCCCGAGGGGTTGGCCGCGCTCGACACGGCAGCCGGGGTGGCCGGCGGTGATCCGCTGGCCGCGGCGGTGGCGCTGCGCTCTGCCGGGGTGCCCGGCGGGCTCGCGGCGGCGGCGCTGACCCAGGCCGAGCTGCGCCGCCGGGCGACCGGCAAGTTCGGGCCGGCGGCGGCCGGCATGTTCTTCACCCGGCCGGGGCTGGAGCAGGCAACCCGGCGGGTCGTCGCCGACCGGCGGGCCCGGCGGCTGCGCGCCGCCGGGGCGCGCGCATTGGCCGACCTGGGCTGCGGGCTGGGCGCCGACGCGCTCGCCGCCGCCCGCGCCGGCATCCGGGTGTACGCGGTGGAGGCGGACCCGCTCACCGCTGCGCTGGCCGAGGCGAACGCCCAGGCCGCCGGGCTGGCCGACCTGGTCACCGTCGAGTGCGGCGACGCGACGGCGTTCGACGTGACCCGGGTCGAGGCGGTCTTCTGCGACCCGGCCCGACGCCGAGCCGGCACCGGTCGCCGGATTTTCGACCCGAACTCGTACTCACCGCCGTGGGACTTCGTGACCGGCCTGGCCGAACGGGTGCCGCGCACGGTGGTGAAGGTCGCGCCGGGGATCGACCACGCGCTGATCCCGCCCGGCGCGGAGGCGGAGTGGGTGAGCGTCGACGGCGACCTGGTCGAGGCGGCCCTCTGGTGCGGCGAACTGGCCGAGTTTCCCCGCCGCGCGACCGTGCTGACCGGCGAGTCGGTGCACCGGCTCGCGGGGTCGGGCACCCGCGAGGCGCCGGTCGGGGCGGTGCGGCGCTTCGTGTACGACCCCGATCCGGCGGTGGTGCGCGCACACCTGATCGCCGAGCTGGCTGCCGACCTGGACGCCACCCTCGCCGACCCGACCATCGCCTACCTCTACGCCGACGCGGCCCAGCGCACGCCGTACGCCCGCTGCCTGGAGGTGACCGACGTGCTGCCGTTCTCCCTCAAGCGGCTGCGGGCGCTGCTGCGGGAACGGCGGGTCGGCCGAGTGGAGATCCTCAAGCGCGGCTCCGCGTTGGAGCCCGAGCGGCTCCGGCGCGACCTGCGGCTGAGCGGCAACCAGCCGGCGAGCCTGGTGCTCACCCGGGTCGCCACCGCCCCGACGGTCCTGGTCTGCCGCCCGGTGGCCTGAACCCCGCGCCCCGCTGGCCGGGCCGCGATTCGGGTCGTCATGTGCAGCCGGCGGGCGCGGGTTGCGGCATCCTGGGCTGTCAGCTCGGCGGGAGACCGCGCCATGCCGCAACTCGCGCGTTCCCAGCGCGGGAGGGCGGGGGCCGGGTCGGCGCAAAGGGGGAGCGCCGGGTCGGGGTTGGTCAGCGGGTGGGGGCGTGGGTGGCGACGAAGGCGCGCCAGGCGGCGGGGGTGAAGCCGAGCACCGGGCCGGCCGGATCCTTGCTGTCGCGTACGGCGACCAGGCCGGGCAGGTTGTCGGCGACCTCGACGCAGGCACCGCCGTTGCTGTTGCTGCGGGAGGACTTGCGCCAGGCGGCACGGGTCAGGTCCATGACTTCGCCACTTCCTCGATCAGGCGGGCGGACTGCCGGTGTGGCAGCGCCTCACCGGCCACAGTCTCCCAGTGTCGCCCCAGGGCGGCAAGGTCGTTCGGGCTGTCCACGGTGTGCCCCCGGAGCTGGTTGTCCAGGTGGGCCACCTCGGTGCCGTCGGCCAGTCGGGCCAGCACGAACGGGCCGTTGAGTCCGACGTACCAAGGGGTCTCGGCCGGGATGATCCGCACTTGGACGTGCGGGCGGTCACTGACGGCCAGCAGGTGCTCCAGTTGCTCGCGCATGGTCGCGCGCTCGCCGACCTGCCGGCGCAGCACCTGCTCGTCGAGCACCGCGACGAGCTGCGGTGGCTCCTCGCGGGCGAGCACCTCCTGCCGGGCCATCCGGGCCAGCACCCGCTTCTCGATCTGCTCGTCGGTCAGCGGTGGACCGGCCCGGAGCATCGCCCGGGCGTACGCCTCGGTCTGGAGCAGGCCCGGCACCACGGCCGGGTCGTACCAGCGCAGCGCGACCGCCTCCCGCTCGATCTCGCCCCACGGCCGGAACCAGTCCGGCTCGGCGTGCAGCCGGATCAGCTCCAGCATCCCGATGAAGAGACCGCCGGTCTCCAGCACCTTGTCGACCCGGGCCAGGTAGTCGGCGCTGAGCTGGTTCGGGCCGATCTCCATCGCGCTCACCGCCGAGGTGGAGTAGTTGATCATCTTGCTCAGCTCCTCCTGGCTGAGCCCGCGCACCTTGCGGGCCCGGCGCAACTGGTCGCGCAGGAACCCCAGGGTTGGTACGTCCGCCATGTTTCTGCCCTCCGTGACGTGGTCGCGCCGGAGAGTAAGGGGCGGTCGTGCGGCGGGGAAGTGGATGTCGGCGTGTTGCGGTAAACGCTGGCGAACGACTGCCGAAGAGTGCGGGAAGAGTGGTGGCGCGGGTGCCCGGACGCGGCGACACGAGGGCAGCGGATTGGCACTCTCCTTGACGGAGTGCTAGCCGAGGAATAACCTGCGATTAGCACTCTCACCCTGAGGGTGCCAACCTTCGGGCCCTGGTGTCCGGGGGTTGAACGCCAGGCGGACCGGCACCCGCGACGACGGCCCCGCCCGGTGGCATGTGGCAGATTGACGCCGGTCGGCATGCCGATCGGCAACGAAACCAAGTACCCCAGGAGGGTATGCCCGTGACTACCGCGACCAAGGTTGCGATCAAGCCGCTCGAGGACCGCATCGTGGTCCAGGCGAACGAGGCCGAGACCACCACCGCCTCGGGCATCGTGATCCCCGACACCGCCAAGGAGAAGCCGCAGGAGGGCACCGTCCTCGCTGTCGGCCCGGGCCGGATCGACGACAAGGGCAACCGCGTGCCGATCGACGTCTCCGTCGGCGACACCGTTCTCTACTCGAAGTACGGCGGCACCGAGGTCAAGTACGCCGGCGAGGAGTACCTGGTGCTCTCCGCCCGCGACGTCCTCGCGGTCATCGAGAAGTAAGACAGACCGATCAGTGTCGTTGCCCCGGTCCGGCTCGCCGGGCCGGGGCAACGTCGCTTCGAAGGGACATTAATGGCGAAGATCCTGAGCTTCTCGGACGACGCCCGGCACCTGCTGGAGCACGGTGTCAACGCGCTCGCTGACGCGGTCAAGGTCACCCTCGGGCCGCGCGGGCGCAACGTCGTCCTCGACAAGAAATTCGGTGCGCCGACGATCACCAACGATGGCGTGACCATCGCCAAGGAGATCGAGCTCACCAACCCGTACGAGAACCTCGGCGCGCAGCTGGTCAAGGAGGTGGCGACCAAGACCAACGACGTCGCCGGCGACGGGACCACCACCGCGACCGTGCTCGCCCAGGCCATGGTCCGCGAGGGCCTGCGCAACGTCACCGCGGGCGCCAACCCGGCCGGCCTCAAGCGCGGCATCGACGCCGCCGCCACCAAGGTCTCCGAGGCGCTGCTCGACAAGGCCGTCGAGGTCTCCGACAAGAAGTCGGTCGCGCACGTCGCGACGATCTCGGCGCAGGACGCCACCATCGGTGAGCTGATCGCCGAGGCGATGGAGAAGGTCGGCCGCGACGGTGTGATCACCGTCGAGGAGGGCTCGGCCCTGCACACCGAGCTGGACGTCACCGAGGGCCTCCAGTTCGACAAGGGCTTCATCTCGCCGAACTTCGTCACCGACGCGGAGTCGCAGGAGTCCGTCCTGGAGGACGCGTACATCCTGATCACCACGCAGAAGATCTCCGCGATCGAGGAGCTGCTGCCGCTGCTGGAGAAGGTCCTCCAGAACAGCAAGCCGCTGCTCATCATCGCCGAGGACGTCGAGGGTCAGGCGCTGTCCACCCTGGTGGTCAACGCCATCCGCAAGACCATCAAGGTCTGCGCGGTCAAGGCGCCCGGCTTCGGTGACCGCCGCAAGGCGATGCTCCAGGACATGGCGATCCTCACCGGCGCCGAGCTGGTCGCCCCGGAGCTGGGCTACAAGCTCGACCAGGTCGGCCTGGAGGTGCTGGGCAGCGCCCGGCGCATCGTGGTCGACAAGGAGAACACCACTGTCGTCGAGGGTGGTGGCCAGGCCAGCGAGGTGGCCGACCGGGTCGCGCAGATCCGCAAGGAGATCGAGGCCTCGGACTCCGAGTGGGACCGGGAGAAGCTCGCCGAGCGACTGGCCAAGCTCTCCGGCGGTGTCGCGGTGGTCAAGGTCGGCGCGGCCACCGAGGTCGAGATGAAGGAGCGCAAGCACCGCATCGAGGACGCCATCGCCGCGACCAAGGCCGCGGTCGAGGAGGGTACGGTGCCCGGCGGCGGTGCCGCCCTGGCGCAGATCCTGTCGGTGCTCGACGACGACCTCGGCTTCACCGGTGACGAGAAGGTCGGCGTGTCGATCGTGCGTAAGGCACTTGTCGAGCCGCTGCGCTGGATCGCCCAGAACGCCGGCCACGACGGCTACGTCGTCGTGCAGAAGGTCACCGGCAGCGACTGGGGCCACGGCCTCGACGCCGCCGTCGGCGAGTACGTCGACCTGACCAAGGCCGGCATCATCGACCCGGTCAAGGTGACCCGCAACGCGGTCACCAACGCCGCGTCGATCGCCGGTCTGCTGCTCACCACCGAAAGTCTCGTGGTGGAGAAGCCGGCCGAGCCGGAGCCCGCCGCGGGCGGCCACGGCCACTCGCACGGCCACGGTCACAGCCACCAGCACGGCCCGGGCTTCTGACCCTGCCGTACGCCGGACGTGGGGCGCACCGTCGACGAGACGGTGCGCCCCACGCGCGCTTATGAGTCTGGAGTGGTCGGGCTCGGGGGGTGGCGTCGGACGCTGACCCGGGCTGCGTATCGGTGACGAGAGGTTACGAACGCCGACGTCGACTACCGGAGCGTTGGCCGGTGGGAAACACTTGGCGGGTGAGCAGCACGACACCCCGGTTCGCCGCCCTGGGCGGCGTCGCCGCCGCAGCGGCGGCCATCGGCACCGCCGAACTTGTCGCCGCCCTGACCGGCCCCCGGTCGTCCCCGCTCGTCGCGGTCGGCGGTCTCGTCGTGGACACCGCCCCCGAGCCGGTCAAACGGTTCGGCATCGAGGTCTTCGGCACCAATGACAAGATCGCCTTGCTGGTCGGTACGGCACTGCTGCTCGGCGGCTTCGCCGCCCTGATCGGCATGCTGGCCGCCCGGCGGCTGACGGTGGGCCTGGCCGGCATCGTCGTCTTCGGCGGCATCGGCGCGGCGGCGGCCCTGACCCGGGCCGGTGCGGACGCCGCCGACGTGCTGCCGTCGCTGGTCGGCGCGGCGGCCGGCGGGGCGGTGCTGTGGGCGTTCGTCGCCGGCCCACTGGAACTCGACCCCTGGCCCTGGTCCCCACCGACGCCGGCCGGCCCGCCACCAGTGACCGGTCCCGCCGTTGCCGCGCCAGACCCGGACTCGGTCGCCACCTCCGAGGGGACCGGCGGGACCACGTCCACCGGAAGCCCGTCGGTCCCGGGAGGCCCGCCGGTCCGGGAAAGCCCGCTGGTCCCGGGAGGGCCGGGTCGGCGGGTCGACCCGGACTCGCGGCGGCGGTTCCTCACCGGCGTCGGGACCGTGCTCGGGGTGGCTGCCGTCGGGGGAGTCGCGGGGCGGTGGCTGGCCGGCCGTCAGGGCGTGTCGGCCGCCCGCGAGGCGATCACGCTGCCGGCCCCGGTCTCGCCCGCACCGCCGGTGCCGGCCGGAGCCGATCTGGCTCAGCCCGGACTGGCCAGTTACGTCACATCGAACCGGAGCTTCTACCGGATCGACACCGCGCTTGTGGTGCCGCAGGTCGATCCGGCGACCTGGCAGTTGCGCATTCACGGCCGGGTCCGCAACCCGGTCACGCTGAGCTACGCCGATCTGCTCGCCCGCCCCATGGTGGAGCGGTACGTCACGCTGGCCTGCGTCTCCAACGAGGTTGGCGGCGACCTGATCGGCAACGCGCGCTGGCTCGGCGTACCGATCCGGGAACTGCTCGACGAGGTGGCGCCGCTGGACGGTGCTGACCAGGTGGTCGGGCGCTCGGTCGACGGTTGGACCTGTGGCACCCCGACCGCCGTGCTGCGCGACGGGCGGGACGCCCTGCTCGCGGTCGGCATGAACGGCGAACCGCTGCCGGTGCAGCACGGCTTCCCGGTCCGGATGGTGGTGCCGGGCCTGTACGGCTACGTGTCGGCCTGTAAGTGGATCACCGAGCTGGAGCTGACCAGTTTCGCGGATTTCGACGCGTACTGGGTGCCCCGGGGCTGGTCGGCGCAGGGGCCGGTGAAGACGCAGTCGCGGATCGACACGCCCCGCCCGCGCAACCGACCGGCCGCCGGCCCGGTCACGGTCGCGGGCGTCGCCTGGGCGCAGCACCGGGGCATCGACCGCGTCGAGGTACGTGTCGACGAGGGGCCCTGGCAGCAGGCCCAACTGGCGCCGACGATCTCGGTGGACACCTGGGTGCAGTGGTCGTGGCAGTGGCAGGCGACCCCGGGTGAGCACACCCTCCAGGTGCGGGCGACGGACAGCACCGGCGAGACGCAGACCGGCGAGCCGCGCGGTGTCGCGCCCGACGGCGCGACCGGCTGGCACTCCGTCACGCTCACCGTCGCCTGATTGATCCCCGCGCGATCTCCCGGCTCAGCCGCCCGCCGGTGGGTCGGGCGGTCCGCTTGCACCGCCCAACCAAACCGGCAAGGGCCGCTGATGCCGCCCGACAGACCGACGCATGGCGTTGACCAGGGCCAGTTGCGCACGAGCCGGTGCCACCATCGCCTGCTCGAACTGCTCCTGTGACAGGGGTGCGGTCGTCGTGTCCACCTCAGCGGTCGCGTCCAGGAATCGCCGCACCGCCTGGCCGAACTTGTCGATCTCGGTGGCGACGGCTATCGGGGCGACGAGGCTGGCCGCCATCAACGCGGCGCTCCAGGCTCCCCAGTCATAGTCCCACCCACTGCGTCCCAGGTGGGCACGCCGCAGGATCATCGAGAACGTCGCGTACTCACGCAGCAGATCCTGGTAGGCCACGAGTTGCCGGTCCCGGAGCCAGTGCTGATCCTGGGCCCGCCGGGTGAGCATCCCGCCGACGAGAACACCGACGGTGGCCGAGAGCGCGCCGCCGGCTGCCGTGACCACAACGTCCAGCAGCGCCATCCATCGTCCTCCCCGTGACCACCAGGCACGAGCATCGATGATGTCGGCTCTCGCCGTCAACGCACGAGGCGGTGTGGCTCCGGGCGGATCAACTCGACCGGAGCCCGCCCCCTGCGCAGCCCGGTGTGCCGGCCGTGAGGAGTCCCCGTGGGTTACCTCCCGGGCGCGGCCGGGCGAGGTGGCGGACATGGCGACGCCGCGTCCGGGGTCGGGACGCGGCGTCGGTGGTGCGGTCTGGTCAGGCGACGTTGCGCTGGATGGGCACCGTCGAACGGTGCGAGCTGCCCAGCCGGGCCTCCAGTCGGTTGATGTCGACGCGGGTCTGGCGGCGGTCGGCGAGATCCTCCCAGCCGACCGCGAGCAGTCGCAGCCGTTCGGACTCACTGAAGCCACCCCACACGCCGTAGGGCTCGCGTACCGCAAGGGCGTGCGCGGCGCACTCGGCGCGGACCGGGCAGGCACGGCAGACGGCCTTGGCGGAGGATTCCCGGCGCAGCCGGGACGAGCCCCGCTCACCGTCGGGGTGGAAGAACTGAGCGCTGTCACGGCCTCGGCAGGCACCGAGCCGCTGCCAGTCCCAGAGGTCGATAATGGGTCCGGGCAGTCTACGTACGTTCGACATCAGCACCCCTCCTCTCGCGCGGCACCGCGAGACGCTTGTGGCCGGTTGTCCGGGCGGCGGGCCGCGCAGGCGCACCGTTCCCGGCCTGGCCACTCCCTACCCGGGTGCCCCACGCCTCACACGTCTTTGATCCAGAACATCCCGACGGATTGCGGCATATGCCCTATCTGTCGGAAAAGTTGGGAGGATTGCCCGGAACCTCCTCCCGACCGGGGCCGCTCATGGTCTGCTCGTCAGCGGAGAGGAGATGCCTGTGCGTACCGTTCTCGTGTGCGTTCGAACGCCGCTCGCGGCGCAGCACCTGACCTCCGCGGCAGCGCGGTTGGGATTGTCGGGTGCCGTCCGGACGGCGGTCTCCGACCCCGAGGTGATGTTGCGGTTGGCCGAACGTCCGGCCGATGTGGTGCTCGCCGACACCGCGTTGACCCGCCCGGACAGCGTCGGCTTCGTCCGCCGGGTGCTGGCCCGCGCTCCGCAGGCCGCCGTCCTGCTGCTCGGCGCCGAGGAGTCCGAGGCGGCGGCGGCGACCATCGGTGCCGGGGCGCGCGGGCTGATCCAGGGGGTCGACCAGGATCTGACCAGCGCCGTCGCCAAGGCGCTGCTGCTGCTGGCCGCGCCAGGTCGGGCCAACCGGCACCGGATCGCTGATCCCGCCCGGGACGCCGCGGCGGTCGGCAGCCCAGCCCGCCCGGCACCCGGTGGTCGTAGCGGCGGCGAGGCGCCGACCGGCTGGCCGGGTGCGGACGCGGCGGGCGGCCCGGCGGTCGTGCCGGTGCAGCGGGGCGACGATCCCGCCGAGGCTGATGCCGAGTCCGAGCCGGACAAGCCCGCGTCGCCCTCGCGGACCGACCGGTCCGCGATCGGTCTCACCGAGCGGGAACTACAGGTGCTGCTCGGCATGGCCGAGGGCAAGAGCAACGCCGAGATCGGCCGGGAGCTGTTCGTCTCCGAGGACACCGTGAAGACTCACGCCCGGCGGCTGTTCCGCAAGCTCGGTGCCCGCGACCGGGCGCACGCCGTGGCCGCCGGCTTCCGGGCCGGACTGGTCGCGTAGCTGGTCGGCCGGATCGGTACGGCCGTGCCGGCGGGCCGGTCAAGCCGGCGGGCCGAGTCCGCCGGGCGGGTTGGCCCGGCCGGGCTGAGTTGACGGCGGCCGGTCAGCGCTCCGCGCCGGGCTCGTCCTCGGTGCCTTCGCTGAGGGTGTCGTGCACGCCGTCGGCGTAGCCGCGGGCGTAGTCCCAGGTGACGTAGTGGTCCGGGTCGGGATCGTAGGCCGGCTCGTGCACCCGGGGCCGCCCGGAGTTGAGCAGGTGGCGCAGGTTGCCCCGGAGCAGGTCCCAGTCGAAGTAGTGCGGTTCCCGGCAGTCCTCACACTCGATGACCAGCCCGCGTACGCCGATCGGCGCCAGCAGCGCCTGGTAGATCTCCAGGTCGGCGAGGTCCTCAAGCACGTCCTGGCGCTCGACGTCGGTCAGTGGGTCCAGCGGCGCGTCGTCGCCGGGGGCGTCCAGGTCGGCCGCCGGGTCGGTCGGGTCGCCGGTGAACGGGTCGATGGGATCGTCGTGCACCCCCTCACCGTAGTCCCCTGCCACCGTCGACGCCTGTCCCCCGGGCGCGCGAGCCGTTACCGGGGCCGGCCCCGCACGGTTCAGGGGGAGAAAGCTTCAGTGGGTACGATGAGGTCGACGCACCCTCGCCCGGCGTTCGCCGGTGCCCCCGTGCCACCTCGCTGAAGCCCGGTTCAAGCAGCTCAGGAGAGCAATCGTGGAGAATTCGCCCCGTACCGACCGTTCCGCTGGCGTCGAGGGCGGCGAGCTGGGCGGCCATCTGCCCGAGTTGCCCGCCGGTTCGGCCAGGGTGGTGCCGCTGGGGTTGACCTTCGACGACGTGCTGCTCCAGCCGGGCGAGTCCGACGTGGTGCCGAGCCGGGTGAACACGATCACCCGGTTGACGCGCAACGTCACGCTGTCCATCCCGCTGCTGTCCAGCGCGATGGACACGGTGACCGAGGCCCGGATGGCGATCGCGATGGCCCGCCAGGGTGGCATCGGCGTGTTGCACCGCAACCTCTCCGCGGAGGACCAGGCGCTCCAGGTCGACCTGGTGAAGCGGTCCGAGTCCGGCATGATCACCAACCCGGTCACCGCGAGCCCGGACGACACTCTCCGTGAGGTCGACCAGCTCTGCGGGCGCTACCGCATCTCGGGGGTGCCGGTGGTGGACGCCCAGGGGCAGCTGGTGGGCATCGTCACCAACCGGGACATGCGCTTCGTCTCCGACCCGGCCGTGCCGGTCCGCGAGATCATGACCAAGGCGCCGCTGGTCACCGCCCCGGTCGGGGTGAGCAAGGACGAGGCGCTCGGCCTGCTGCGTCAGCACAAGGTCGAGAAGCTGCCCATCGTCGACGGCTCGGGCAAGCTGCGCGGGCTGATCACCGTAAAGGACTTCACCAAGAGCGAGCAGTACCCGAGCGCCACCAAGGACGAGGCGGGGCGGCTGCGGGTGGCGGCGGCCATCGGTGTCGGCGAGGACGCGTACAAGCGCGCCCGGACGCTTGTCGACGCCGGTGTCGACGTCATCATCGTGGACACCGCCCACGGTCACCAGCGCGCGGTGCTGGAGATGGTCAGCCGGCTCAAGAAGGACGTCACCGTCGACATCGTCGGCGGCAACGTGGCGACCTACGCCGGCACCAGGGCACTGGTCGAGGCCGGCGCCGACGGCGTGAAGGTCGGTGTCGGCCCCGGAGCCATCTGCACCACCCGGATCGTGGCCGGCGTCGGCGTCCCCCAGATCACGGCGATCATGGAGGCCGCCCGGGCGGCCCGCCCGGCCGGCGTACCGGTCATCGGTGACGGCGGCATCCAGTATTCCGGCGACATCGCCAAGGCACTTGTCGCCGGCGCGGACACGGTGATGCTCGGCAGCCTGCTGGCCGGCTGCGAGGAGAGCCCCGGCGAGTTGATCTTCGTCAACGGCAAGCAGTTCAAGACGTACCGCGGCATGGGTTCGCTCGGCGCCATGCAGTCCCGCGGGCAGGCCAAGTCGTACTCCAAGGACCGCTACTTCCAGCAGGACGTGACGAGCGACGAGAAGCTGGTCCCGGAGGGCGTCGAGGGTCAGGTGCCGTACCGTGGGCCGCTGGCCCGGGTGGCCCATCAGCTGGTCGGTGGCCTGCGGCTGGCGATGGGGTACGCGGGCGCGGAGAGCATCCCCGAGCTGCACCAGCGGGGACAGCTCATCCGGATCACCGCGGCCGGGCTCAAGGAGAGCCACCCGCACGACATCCAGATGACCGTCGAAGCGCCCAACTACCACACCCGCTGACCCCTCCCACCACCCCCGAAGACATCTGGAGTGCCCCATGCGTGACGTGGTCGAGATCGGGCTGGGCAAGACCGCGCAGCGCGGCTACCACCTGGACGACATCGCCATCGTGCCGTCCCGCCGGACCCGCGACGTCGACGACGTCTCCACCGGGTGGCAGCTGGACGCGTACCAGTTCGGCATTCCGTGCGTCGGGCACCCCTCCGACGCGACGATGAGCCCGGCCTCCGCCGTGCGGCTCGGCCAGCTCGGCGGGCTCGGCGTACTCAACGTCGAAGGGCTGTGGACCCGCTACGAGAACCCGAGCAAGGTGCTTGAGGAACTCGGCGGTCTCGACGAGGACGCCCGCGCCACCAAACGGCTCCAGGAGGTGTACGCCGAGCCGATCCGGCCGGATCTGATCACCGAGCGGGTCCGTGAGCTGCGTGACGGTGGCGGCACCGTGGCGGTGCGGGTGTCGCCGCAGCACACGTTGGCGCTGGCGCCGGTCATCCTCGACGCGGGCGTCGACATCCTGGTCATCCAGGGCACCATCGTCTCGGCCGAGCACGTGTCGACCACCGACGAGCCGCTCAACCTCAAGGAGTTCATCGCCGACCTCGACCTCCCGGTCATCGTCGGCGGCTGCACCGACTACAAGACGGCCCTGCACCTGATGCGCACCGGCGCGGCCGGCGTGATCATCGGTATCGGCGGGGACGAGTGGTCCACCACCGAGTCGGTGCTCGGCATCCGGGTACCGATGGCCACCGCGATCGCCGACGCCGCCGCGGCCCGGCGCGACTACCTCGACGAGACCGGCGGGCGCTACGTCCACCTCATCGCCGACGGCGACATCCGGACCTCCGGCGACATCGCCAAGGCACTCGGCTGCGGTGCCGACGCAGTGATGCTCGGCGAGCCGCTCTCGCTCTGCGAGGAGGCGCCGGCCGGCGGATCCTGGTGGCACTCGGCGGCCAGCCACCCGTCGCTGCCCCGTGGCGCCTTCGAGACCGCCGGTGAGCCCATCGGCTCCATGGAGCGCCTCCTCTTCGGCCCCGCCGACGAACCGGACGGTCAGCTCAACCTGTTCGGCGGCCTGCGCCGCGCCATGGCCAAGTGCGGCTACCGCGACCTCAAGGAATTCCAGAAGGTCGGCCTGGTCCTGGACCGCTGATCCCACCGATCACGCAGTTGTGGCACCCGGTTGAGCGGGTGATGCCCGATTCGCCACGCACCACAACTGCATGATCGACGGAGGGGCGGCAGTAGGCTCGGGCTGGTGAGCAGCGGGTCTGGCAGGTGGTGGGGAGCCGGCGCGGCGGCGGTGATCGCGGCCGTGGTGGCGGCGGTGGTGCTGGTCAGCGGCATCGGGGACCGGGACGCGGCGGAGCCGGGCGGATTCCGGGCGGGCAGCGTCGATCTCGGTGACCCGTACGTGCCGGGCAGCGGCAACGGCGGATACGACGTCGCCCATTACCGGCTCGTGGTGCGCTACGACCCGACGGACGACCGGCTCACCGGCAGCGCCGAGATCACCGCGACCGCGACCCACGGGCTGTCCCGCTTCAACCTGGACCTGTCCGGGTTGCAGGTCAGTTCGGTGACCGTGGACGGTGCCTCGGCCGAGCACCGGCGGGACGACGGCGAACTGGTGGTCACCCCGGCCCGGGGGCTCGACTCGGGTAGCCGGTTCACGGTGGCGGTCGCCTACGGCGGCGTACCCGAGGCGGACGCCGACGGCGTGCTCGGCAGTGGCGGCTTCCAGCACACCGACGACGGCGCGATCGCCCTCGGCCAGCCGCACTCGGCGGCCACCTGGTTCCCGGTAAACGACCATCCGTCGGACAAGGCCACCTACGACCTTGAGGTGACCGTCCCGGACGGGCTGGCCGCGCTCAGCAACGGAGTGCCGGGGGAGCGGACCAGCGCCGACGGCTGGACCACCTGGCGCTGGGCCGAGCGTTCACCGATGGCGAGCTACCTGACCACGCTCGTGATCGGCGACTACCGGGTGCGGAGTGACGAACACGCCGGCAAGCCCATGGTCACCGCCGTACCGGACGGGCTCCCGGTGACCGGGCCGGCAGCCACCTCGCTGGCCCGCACCGGCGAGATCGCCGACTTCCTGACCACCCGCTTCGGGCCGTACCCCTTCGAGTCGTACGGCGGCGTGGTGGTCTCGGACGGCCGGATCGGCTACGCGCTGGAGACCCAGTCCCGGCCGGTCTACGGACCGGGGTTCTTCCGGGGCGGCGAGCCGAATTACAGCGTGGTCGCCCACGAGCTGGCCCACCAGTGGTTCGGCAACAGCGTGGCGCTGGCCCGCTGGGGTGACATCTGGCTCAACGAGGGCTTCGCCAGCTACGCCGAGTGGCTGTGGGAGGAGCACGACGGCGGGCGCAGTGCCCAACGCAACTTCGAGATCCAGTACGCGGCCACCGACTGGTCCCGGCGCACCCTCGATCCCGGCCCCGGACAGATGTTCAGCACCGCCGTCTACAAGCGCGGGGCGCTCACCGTGCACGCGCTGCGGCGTACCGTCGGCGACGACGCCTTCTTCGAGATCCTGCGGACGTGGACCAGCGAGCGCCGGGACGGCACCGCCACCACCGCCGACTTCGTCGCCCTGGCCGAACGGGTCTCCGGCCGCGAGCTGGGACCCTTCTTCGACACCTGGCTGACCGGCACCGCCGCACCCGCCCAGCCCTGACCGGCGCCGCCGCACCCGGCCGGTGCTGGAAACAGCGACGGATCAGCTCTTCACCTTGAGTTTCGGATTGTCGGCCAGGAAGGCGTCGGCCTTGCCGGCGCGCAGTTGGGTGAGGAAGCGGCGGCCGACGGAGGTCAGTTCCTCGCCCCGGTAGGCGTTGCCCCGACCCACCGAGGCTCCGGGCAGCCCGACCAGCGTGACCGCCTGCGGCGACAACGAGCCGAGGGCGTACGCGAAGTCCACGATCCGCCGGCCGCCGACGTAGAGCAGTGCGTCGCCGAGCGCCGCGACCACCTGTTCGACCCGATCGGGCTGCCGCGCCAGGTTCTGATCGAGGATCTTCCCGAGCAGTGCCCGGATCAGCTGCTGGTGGTGGCGTTGCCGGGCGTAGTCACCACCGGGCAGGTAGCGCTGGCGGGCGTAGTCGAGCGCCTGCCAGCCGTTGAGGTGCCGCTTGCCGGGTTCGTAGACCATCTGCGGCCCGACGTAGCCGCCCACGCCCGGACCCGGCTCCCGGTGCTTGCCGTCGGGCTGCCGGTGCCGGGACACCACCCGCTGGTCGACGCGGATGTCCACGCCCCCCAGGCTGTCGACCAACTCGTCGAAGCCGCCGAAGGTGAGCACCGCGCCCGCGTCGATGCGCAGGCCCGTGTAGTCGCTGACGGTGCGGCGCAGCAGCTCGTACCCCTGGGCGGGGTCGGGTCGTTTGGGGCGGTCCGGCACCCGGCTGCCGTAGCTCATCGCGTGGGTGAGCTTGGTCCGCCCGCCCGGGTAGCCGGCCGCTTTGTAGGCCGGGATGTCCACCACCAGGTCGCGGGGAAGGGAGAAGAGGTACGCCTTGGACAGCCCCGCCGGTACGTGCAGCACGAGTACGGCGTCGGCGTGCGGTTCCCAGCCGGGCACGCTCACCCGGGTGTCGACCCCGACCAATAGTAGGTTGAGTGGGCCGGTGATGTCGGCACCCGGCGGCGGGCTGGGGCTGGGGCTGGCGGTGGGACTGGGCGAGGTGCTCGGGCCGCCGGTGGCGGCGGTCGGTGTCCGGCGCTCGTCGCTGCCGGTACGCGCCACCACCACGCCGATCACCGCAACCACCACAAGTGTGACCAGACCGGCCAGCACCAACGTCAACCGTTTCCGGTCTCCTCCGAGCATCATCCCCCGCCTCCTTGGGCGTCCGTCGAAGTCCCTGGCCGACCGCTGAGGTCACCGACGACGGACTTCGACAGCGCGATACCGGTCCAACGCGCTGAACCGGGCTCATGGTTGCGTCCCGGTCGGCCGAGAGTGACGCGGTGCGGAGCATGATCGCGCGGAACCGGGTCCTGGCGCGAGATCTACTCGCAAGTAATGATGCGTCCATGCGGTACGACGTGGTGGTCATCGGGTCGGGTTTCGGCGGCAGCGTCGCCGCGTTGCGGCTGGCCGAGAAGGGCTACTCGGTCGGCGTACTGGAGGCGGGCCGGCGGTTCGCCGACGACGAGTTCCCACAGACGTCGTGGCGGCTACGTCGCTTCCTCTGGGCGCCGCGGCTGGGTTGTTTCGGCCTCCAGCGCATCACCCTGCTCCGGGCGGCCCACCGGCGAGCCGGCGGTGGCGTGCTGGTGCTTTCCGGAGCCGGCGTCGGTGGTGGTTCGCTGGTGTACGCCAACACCCTCTACGAACCCCTGGACGCCTTCTACGACGACCCGCAGTGGCGACACCTCGCCGACTGGCGGGCCGAGCTCGCCCCGCACTACGACCAGGCCAAGCGGATGCTCGGCGTGACCACGTACCCGATCGTCACCGGTGCTGACCGGGCGATGCGGCGGGTCGCCGAGCGGATGGGAGTTGGGCACACCTTCCACGCCACCCCGGTCGGCGTGCACCTCGGGCGGCCCGGGGAGCGGGTCGCCGACCCGTACTTCGGCGGGGCCGGCCCGGAGCGTACCGGCTGCACCCACTGCGGCGCCTGCCTGACCGGCTGCCGGATCGGCGCGAAGAACACGCTGGTCAAGAACTATCTCTGGCTGGCCGAGCGGCTCGGTGTCCGGGTACATCCGCTGACCACGGTCATCGCGGTCCGGCCGGTCGACGGCGGTTACCAGGTGGACACCGAACGCACCGGCGCCTGGTTTCGCCGGCGGCGGCAGGTGATCCACGCCGACCAGGTGGTCTTCGCCGCCGGCACGCTGGGCACCCAGCGACTGCTGCACGAGATGCGGGAGCGTGGCCACCTGCCCGGCCTGTCGTCCCGGCTCGGCGAGCTGACCCGGACCAACTCGGAGGCGATCCTCGGCGCCTCGGTGCCGCACCGGCGGGCCCGGGAGCGTGGCGTGGACTTCACCGAAGGAGTCGCCATCACCAGTTCGTTCCACCCGGATCCACAGACCCACGTCGAGCCGGTCCGCTACGGCCGTGGCTCGAACGCGATGGGGCTGCTCCAGTCGCTGCTGGTCGACGGCGGGCCACACCGGCTGCGCCGGTGGCTCGGGCAACTGCTCCGGCAGCCCCGGGTGGCCGCCCGGCTGCTCTCCGTACGACGCTGGTCGGAGCGTACGGTGATCGCCCTGGTGATGCAGTCGACCGACAACTCGCTCACCCTCCGGCTGCGGCGCGGGCCGCTCGGCCGGCGGCTCGTCTCCGGCCCGGGCCACGGGCTTCCCAACCCGACCTGGATCCCGGCCGGCAACGCAGCGGTCCGGCTGCTCGCCGAGGAGATCGACGGTACGCCGGGCGGCGCGCTCACCGAGCCGTTCGACATCCCGGTGACCGCGCACATCCTGGGCGGTGCGGTGATCGGTGCCACCGCCGCCGACGGCGTGATCGACCCCTACCACCGCGTCCACGGTCACCCCGGCCTGCACGTCGTCGACGGCGCCGCCGTCTCGGCCAACCTGGGCGTCAACCCGTCGCTCACCATCACCGCCCAGGCCGAACGCGCCCTGTCCTGCTGGCCCAACAAGGGTGACCCCGACCCCCGCCCCGCCCCCGGCTCCCCGTACCGCCCCCTGGCACCGATCCCCCCACACC
>NZ_JAGPXT010000044.1 GCF_018070465.1 Micromonospora sp. C95 | reverse complement strand
GGTCGGTGAAGCCGTCTCCGGTGACGTCGGCGCCGATGATGGTGTCGAGGTTGTTCCAGCCGCTGCCGATCTGCCGAGGGGGCTGGCTGTACGGGATGCCGTCGTCGCGGACGAAGTTGTTCGAGTACAGCATCAGCGTCCCGTCGTTGGTCCGCCCCACCAGGTCGTGGTAGCCATCACCCGTCACGTCGGCGATCCAGGGTTCGGGTTCGGGCTCGGGCTCAACGGGAGGGGTTTCCTGGGTGACCCCGACGGCCGTGGTGAAACCCTCGATATCGGAATTGTTCTTGTAGTTGTAGTAGGTGTGCCTGGCGACCCTGTCGCTGGTGTTGCCCTCGATCGTGCGGAGGGTGGTCCCCGACAACGACGTCACGATGCCCACGTGGTTGATGTCGCCGTTGTTGCCCCAGTCGAAGGTGACCGCGTCACCGGGCTTCGGGACGTAGCTGCTGCTGCGGGTATGCCAGGTGCCCTGGTTCTGCCCGTAGGTCTTGAAGGACCGGGCGAAGCCGTCGATCTGCGACATGCCGGAGGTGACGCCGGCCTCCCGCCACACGTACTTCGCGAACGCGGCACACCAGGCGTACCAGTTACCGCCACCGCCCCAACCGGCCCGGCCTCCGCAGGACGGCCAGCCGAACATCACGCCGCCGTAGTAGCTGCAGTTGTTCCCGATCTCGTGGTTGCGGCTGGAGTTGTTCAGTTCGCGCTTCGCGATGGTGACGATGCCTGCCCTCGTCGGGGCGGCGTGGGCGGCCGGCGCGACGAGAGTCGACCCGCCAGCGATCCCGACCGCCACCGCGACGACAAGCAAGCGACGACCAATTCTTGTTCTACTCATTTGATTCCCATGGATTGTGCCCCTTGCCGGTGTGACCAGAGGCTTGCCGAAAATGACCCGCAATCGATGGGCTCACACAATAATCAGCACCATCTGTTGCGGTCTTAATGCCCGCTCGCTGGGCAGGGCGCAGCCGAGAGCCGTGACCGTCGCCGATTACTGTGACGTTCTCGGCGATGGTCGCTTGAAGTGGTCTCGCCTGTCGTGGAAGTAGTACCGGGAAAGACTCGCCGAGTAGCGTCCCAGACTCATGATGGGTTCGCTGCCGACGCTCTCGAAACCGGTCTCATGCAGATAATCAATGCCGCTCGTCGTGTTTCGAGCCAAGTGAGCGGGCTAGCTGTCTGCCCAGGGACAGACGTCCGAGCCGAGGTACCAGTCGTTGTCTCGGCCGGCCCAGACGCACCGGGCGCCGGTGCCGTTCGCGCCGTCCCCGACGCGCGGCTGTCTGCTTGGAAAGTCCCAGGCAGCGGCTTGGGCCGCGACCGGAGGTGCAGCGACGAACATGACCGTCGCGAGGCCGAGCACGGCCACGAGCTGTCGGAACCTATTCACAAATTCCCCCGTTCACGCGATGTGCCGATTATTGACCGGCGCGGGCCATGCCTCCTTTCCTGTGCGCACGCATCTACCGACGCAGCCCCCTGCCGGGAAACGCGACGTTCTTTCGGCCTCGCCATCGCAGCATACGGTTGCGGTCGATGTCCTGTCAGCCCCGGAACCCCTTGCGGCTCGAAGTTTCTCGAACAAGTTCCGGTCGGGCTGCCGCGATGCCCAGAATGCTCACCGAGCCTGGTCAGTTTTCCGCTCGGGGCAGTATCCGGAACACCGGGTATTCGGCGGCGATTCGCGCGAACTCCGCGAGCGGCGCCCCCCGGTGCACCGGTAGGTGCGGTCTCGCGCCCGGGGCCTTCTCCAGGTAGTGGCGCAGGATCGGTGCCCGCCGCTCGACCGGCTCCTCCACCAGCAGCACCGGTCGGCGGCGGCCGTGTCGCAGCACCGCCCGTCCGGCGGCGGCCCGTACGTTCCGTACCCAGTTCGCCCGCTCGCCGAGCATCGACACCAGGTACCGCCGGCCGTCGTGGTCGACGGCGACCACGGGGAACGACACCATCCGACCGCTACGCCGACCCGCCACCTCCAGGGTGACCCAGTTGCCGGGGGCGAGGAAGCCCACCGAGAACTGCCACGCCGAGACGCGGTTCATCGACCGTGCCAACCAGTTGGGTCTGCCGCTGCGGTACATCCACCGCTTGAACCGGTGGAGCCGTCGGTCGCTGACCTGGTCCATGGTCGGTCCTTCCCGGCGTCGCGCCCCTCGCGTCGACGCTAGGGCGGTGGCTGTCGGTTGCTAAGGGGCGGAAGTCCCGAGGCGGCGGTGGAGTTTGCCCGGCGCGAGTCGCCTGGTTCCGTCGCCGACGCGGACGCTGAGCTGAGCGCCGAGTTCGCGGAAACCGAGCGCCCGCGCCACCCGACGGGAGGCTGCCGGTCGAGCCCGCCACTGGGGCAACAACCCCTGGGCCAGGCCGTCCGCCGTTGCCGCAGCGGCGACGGTGCGGGCGAAGCCGCGTCCACGCCGGCTCGGGGCGGTCAGCACGCTCAGGTGGGCCATGCGTCCCGGCCAGTGCCGGTAGCCGGCCGCCGCGACGATGGCCGTTCCGACCCGGAGGACGTACGCGGCAGAGGTGATCTCGACCAGCCCGCACTCCGCCACGTCCTCGGCCGGGGCCGACGCCAGGAAGTCGACAAGATCAGGGTGGTCGACGGGTAGCTGTTCCGTCGCCTCCCGCCGGTGCGGTCGGTAGCTGTGGTCGTCGCAGTAGGCCAGGGTGGCCGGACCCAGCGCCGCTGCGACAGGTAGTACGGCGGACAGTCGGTCGGGATCGGTCAGCGCATCGACCGGGAGGGCGTGGCAGGCGCGCGTCACCATGCCCACCAGGTCATCCGTCGGTACCGTACAGATCGCGGCGTCGCCCAGGGCGACCATGCCGACCCAGCCTGGTGGACAGATCGACGAGTTCGCCGAGGCCGTCACCGAGACATGCCGGGCGGGAAAGCTCATCGGCGAGCCGGCCAGCCCGGTCCACACCTGCCGGGCCTGAGCCAGCAACGGGTCGACATCCATGTCAGCACCCTGCAGCTCGATCGTGGGCGTCGGCCACTGATATTCACTTCGCCGGAACCGCCCGTCCGGCCGCGCGACCCGTCCGCCCGCCAGCACCGGCTCGGCAGTCGGGCGTCGATCCGGTACGCCGGATTCGGGGACGGGACGCGCACTCAGCGGGTGAGGTGAGTCCGCCGGTCGAGGTGGACGAGCTTGTGCGGGTTGAGCACCGAGTAGAGCCGGCTGATCCGGCCGTCGACGATGACCAGGTTGATGACCCCGAACAGTCTGCCGTCGAGGTCGAACCGGACCGCGACGGCGCCGTTCACCCACATCGGCGTCGCCTGGTAGTCGAGGCCCATCTCGGCCAGCTTGGCCAGTAGCGGCGCCACCCGCCGGGCGCTCTCGACGGGGCGGCGGGCCGCCGGTGCGAGGCCGCCGCTGTCGGATACCACGATCACGTCGGGCGCCAGCACCTCAAGCAGTTCCCGCAGGTCACCGCCGCGCACTGCGGCCAGGAAGCGGTCCACGACGGCCTCCTGCTCGGCTCGACTGACCCGTACCCGTGGGCGCCGCGCCGCCACGTGTTCCCGAGCGCGGTGGGCAATCTGGCGGACCGCTGCCGGCGTTCTGCCGACGGCCGCGGCGATCTCGTCGTACGGAGTGTCGAACACCTCGCGTAGCACGAACACGACCCGTTCGGTGTGGCCCAGCGTCTCCAGCACGGTGAGCATGGCGAACGACACGCTCTCGGCGAGTTCCACGTCCTCGGCCACGTCGGGGCTGGTCAACAGCGGTTCGGGGAGCCACTCCCCGATGTATTCCTCGCGTCGCCGGGCCAGCGTACGTAGCCGGTTGAGGGCCTGGCGGGTGACGATCCGCACCAGATAGGTGCGCGGGTGGCGGATCTCGGCCCGGACCTTGGTGTCGAGGTCCGCCCACCGCAGCCAGGTCTCCTGTACGACATCCTCGGCGTCGGCGGCGGAGCCGAGCATCTCGTACGCGACGGTGAAGAGCAGGCTGCGGTGCGCGACGAACGGGTCGCCGGTCATGCCCGCGAGGTTACGTGGCTCGGCTGGGCCAGGGGCGGTAGGCCGCATGCCGCCGCCATGCCCTGCGCCTCGATGCCGAGCGCGACGTTCATCCGCGCGGCCAGGTTCGCGGCGGCGACGAACGCGGTGAGTTCGACAAGCGCCGGGGCCCCGAGTTGGTCGAGCAGTCGGGCGGAAAGGTCGTCGGTGACCGTGGGTGGGGTCTGCGACACCGCCTCGGCGTAGGCCAGGACATCGCGTTCCAACGACGTGAAGACCTCCGATTCGCGCCACCGCGGCACCTCGCGGGCCTTGGTCAGGTCGAGCCCTTCGTTGTGCGCCTGGAAGTAGCCCAGGTCGAGGCAGAAGGAGCAGCCGATCAGGGAGACGGCTGCCATGTGGGCGTATGACTTGAGATCCTGGTCGCAGGCGTTCCACCGGGCGGCCGCCCGTCCCATACCCATGCTGGTGCGCAGCACCCGCCGGTTGTGCCACATGACTCCGAGCGCGTCGGGTACGGTGCCGAACTTCTTCCTGATGATCCGCTTGAGCAGGGCGCCGTGTACGCCGGTGAGTTCCGTTGTGGGAATGCGGGCCATGTTCTCCTCCTCGTCCGTCGGTCCTGCCCATCCAGACACCGGCCAGCGAGGTTCTGTGACAGGCCGGCCGGAAACACCGACCAACCCGTTTGCATGACCATACGTCATAGTGCATACTTTTCCTTGTGTCCAAGGTTCTGACCTCCCTGCCCAGTGGTGAACGTGTCGGCATCGCCTTCTCCGGCGGCCTCGACACCTCGGTCGCGGTCGCGTGGATGCGCGACAAGGGCGCCATCCCGTGCGCCTACACCGCCGACATCGGCCAGTACGACGAGCCCGACATCGCCTCGGTGCCCGACCGGGCACTCAGCTACGGCGCCGAGGTGGCCCGGCTCGTCGATTGCCGCGCGGCTCTGGTGGAAGAGGGCCTGGCCGCGCTGACCTGCGGTGCCTTCCACATCCGCTCGGGCGGGCGGGCCTACTTCAACACCACGCCGTTGGGGCGCGCGGTCACCGGCACGCTGCTGGTGCGGGCGATGATCTCCGACGACGTGCAGATCTGGGGCGACGGCTCGACCTTCAAGGGCAACGACATCGAGCGGTTCTACCGCTACGGCCTGCTGGCCAACCCGCAGTTGCGCATCTACAAGCCGTGGCTGGACACCGACTTCGTCAGCGATCTGGGTGGCCGCAAGGAGATGTCGGAGTGGCTGCTGGCCCGGGACCTGCCGTACCGGGACAGCACCGAGAAGGCGTACTCCACCGACGCCAACATCTGGGGTGCCACGCACGAGGCGAAGACCCTGGAACACCTCGACACCGGCATCGAGACGGTCAACCCGATCATGGGTGTCCGGTTCTGGGATCCGTCGGTGGAGATCCCCACCGAGGACGTGACGATCGGCTTCGACCAGGGCCGGCCGGTGACCATCAACGGCAAGGAGTTCGGCAGCGCGGTGGACCTGGTGCTGGAGGCCAACGCCATCGGCGGGCGGCACGGGCTGGGCATGTCCGACCAGATCGAGAACCGGATCATCGAGGCCAAGAGCCGGGGGATCTACGAGGCGCCCGGCATGGCGCTGCTGCACGCCGCGTACGAGCGGCTGGTCAACGCCATCCACAACGAGGACACCCTGGCCAACTACCACAACGAGGGCCGTCGGCTGGGTCGGCTGATGTACGAGGGCCGGTGGCTGGACCCGCAGGCGCTGATGCTGCGGGAGTCACTGCAACGCTGGGTCGGCACGGCCGTCACCGGCGAGGTGACGCTGCGGCTGCGCCGGGGTGAGGACTACTCGATCCTGGACACCACCGGCCCGGCCTTCAGCTACCACCCGGACAAGCTGTCGATGGAGCGTACGACGGACTCCGCCTTCGGCCCGGCCGACCGCATCGGCCAGCTCACCATGCGCAACCTCGACATCGCCGACTCCCGGGCCAAGCTGGAGCAGTACGCGCACCTGGGCATGGTCGGCGGCGCTCCGCAGCGGGTGGTCGGTGCGGCCCAGGCGGCCTCGACCGGGCTGATCGGCGCGATGCCGGAGGGCGGCGCGGAGGCGATCGCCTCCCGGGGTGTCCCGTCGGCGGAGGACGAGGCGCTCGACCGCGCCGCGATGGAGTTCGGCGTCGACTGACAGTCCTCGACACGTCCGCGAGCGACCGGGCACGACGTACCGGGAGACCGTCAATACACTGACTGGCGTGACGGGCACCGCGAGTCGGGGCCGGCCCGCGCGGATTGGCCGCTGGCTCGGGATCGCCGCGGCCACCGGCGTCGCGGCGACCGCCTGGACGGGTTACTGGTGGTTGGCCGTGCCCCGCTACGACGTGTGCCCGGCGGTGCTGCCTGCCCCGGCCGGCTGCCGGTCGGCCGACCGAGTGTCCACCGCGACCGGATGGACAGCCGTCGTCGCGGCGCTGCTGCTGGCCACGGTCGTCCTCGCCGCCGTGCGCCCACGCGGTCGGTGGTGGCCGTTCGGGCTGGGCATGGTCGCGCTCGGCCTCGTTGCGCTGTGGGGTTTGTGGGCGGTCCGCTACACGTTCTGACGAGCCGGCCCGCTTCTGCACCCACTTTTCCGCCACTTGCCCGGTCGCGGGCGGCACCCGGCCATCGATCGGTGACTGATCGACCGAGGTGACCTTCCCGATAGTTCGCTCTACTGTGCGTGGTCGACCGGTCGCGCACCGCCCACCGGCTGCGGGCGTCGATCCGTCATCGTTTCCCGAGGAGGACCCGTTGAGGTATCCCACCCGCCTGGCCGCCGCCGCGACCGCGTCCCTGCTCGTCGTGTCCGCGCTGATCGTCCTGCCCGCCACCGCGGCCTCGGCCGCCCTGGCCTACCGCGCCGTCGACCTGGGCACCCTGGGCGGTGCCGCCAGCGCCGCCACCGCGACGAACGACCGGGGCACGGTCGTCGGCTGGAGCCTGACGGCTGACGGCGCCCGGCACGCGTTCGTCTGGCGGAACGGAGTGATGACCGACCTCGGCGTATTGCCGGGGCACGTGGAGTCCACCGCTGTCGACGTCAACGAGCGCGGCGAGGTGGTCGGCACCTCGACCGGCCCTGAGCTGATCACCCGGGCCGTGCTGTGGCGAAACGGTCAGATGATCGACCTGGGCACCCTCGGCGGCGACTACAGCGAGGCGGTCGCCGTCAACGACCGGGGGCAGGTGCTCGGCCTGAGCAACCCGGCAACCGACATCCCGCACCGTGTCGTGTGGCAGGACGGTGTGCTCACCGACCTGGGCCGGCAGGACTTCTACGAGCTGACCACCGGGTTCAACAACCGGGGCGACGTGGTGGGCACCTTCAACGTCCCGCCGTACGACTACCCGTGCACCTGCGTGGGAGGCCGGCTGCGGGACGGTGCCGTCACCCGAATCGGTGACCAGGCGACGGCGATCAACAACCTCGGCCACGTGGTCGGCGTCGACGGCGGCCGGGCCTTCCGCTGGCGCGCCGGGGTGCTGACCGACCTGGGCACGCTGGGCGGCGCGACGAGTCGGGCGACCGCGGTGAACGACCTGGGGGTGGTCCTCGGCGGCGCCGACACCGCCGCCGGTGTCCGACGACCCGTCCTGTGGTGGGTCGGGCGCACCGTCGACCTGACCGCCCACGGGCTGAGTGCCACGGACGTGGTCACCGACCTGGACATTCGGAATCGCCTGGTGGGCAGCCGGGCCGGGCGCGCCACGCTGTTCCGATAGCGCTCCGGCCCGGCGACTGTCACCGGCTATGTGGCCGGGTCGGAAACGGTGACCACCACCTTGCCGGCCGGGTGCCGGTCGGTGAAGTGGCGCAGCGCGTCCGCCGTCTCGGCGAGCGGGAAGCTGCGGTCGACCTGCGGGGTGAGCGCGCCGGACTCGGCGAGGTCGCGCAACTCGTCGAGGTCCTCGATACGCTCGCGGGCGCTGACGGCGCGCAGCCGGTGGCCGACGACCGACGACAGCAGCGGCGCCCCGAACATCTGCCGGCCGTAGCCGCCGAGCAGCGCACCCCGGGTCCAGTCGCCACCGACCAGGGCCAGCGTCCCGCGAGGGGTGAGCGCGCGGCGCAGCAGCGACAGTGGACGGTTGCCGCCGGTGTCGATGACCACGTCGTACACCGGGCCGTCGCGGTCGATCTCCTCGCGGGTGTAGTCGAGCACGTCGTCCGCGCCGAGGGAGCGGACGAAGTCGGTCTTCATGGGGGCGCAGACGCCGGTCACCGTCGCCCCGTACGCCTTGGCGATCTGCACGGCCTGGGATCCGACGCCACCGGAGGCGCCGATGACCAGCACCCGGTGACCCGGTCGCACCTGGCCGGTGTCGCGGACCGCGCGCAGTGCGGTCATCCCGGAGACGGGCACGGCGGCGGCCTGCGCGAAGGTCAGGTTCGTCGGCTTGCCGGCCAGCCGCCGCTCGTGGCTGACCGTGAACTCGGCGTACGACCCGCGCAGCGAAGTGCCGTACACCTCGTCGCCGGGCCGGAAGCGGGTCACCCGGGCGCCGACCTCGGTCACCACACCGGCCACGTCCCGGCCGAGTACCGGCACCCGGGGGCGGCGCAGCCCGGCGGCGAGTCGGACCAGGTAGGGGCGGCCGGCAAGGAAGATCAACACTCCCGGGTCGACACCGGCGGCGTGGACCCGCACCAGCACCTCCCGATCGCCGACGTGGGGACGGTCGACGTCGCGGAGCCGGAGCGCGGACGGCGGGCCGTAGCGGTCGTGCACGATGGCTTTCACGGTGCCTCCTCGGGGTACTGGAACACGTCGTCGAGTCGGACGCCGAACACGTTGGCGATGCGGAAGGCCATCTCCAGCGAGGGGGAGTAGCGGCCCTGCTCGATGGCGATGACGGTCTGCCGGGTCACGCCGAGCCGTTCGGCCAGCTCGGCCTGGGTCATCTCGTCGCGGGCGAAACGCAGCGCCCGGATGGTGTTGGTGACGCGGGTCGGTTTCACCACTGCGGCACACCGGTGCGGTAGACGATCACCTTCGCCAGCGAGCCGACCACCGCCGACAGCACGAAGCAGAGGTAGATCACGTTGCCGATCCAGAACCAGTGCCACTGCGCCAGCGCCATGAGCATCGCCGACACCGCCCCGATCACCACGAACGCCTGCCCGACGTGGTCGCCCAACCGCCCGATCTCCCGGTCGCGCACGTCGCTGACCCGCGAGGCACGCGGGTTCACCACGCCGAGCGCGATCTCGAGGAGCATGCTGGCGGCGATGGCGCCGCCGATCGTCCAGAGCAGAACGCCGGCGTACGGCGTCGCGGTCAGTCGCCCGTCGCCGACCCGGCTCAGGACCACGGCCACGTAGACGGCGTAGCCGACCACGCTGACCACCAGCATGATCCAGGCCCGCTTCTCCTGGTGGGTCATGACGACTCCTCGATGTAAAGAATCCTTGACATCACGAGAGTAAGGCGTCTTTGACATCATGTCTAGAAAGTTTTACATCGCGTGCCCCGTGAGGGCTCCCGGCGGGCGAGCGGAGCGGCGCCGCCGGGTGGTCGCGACCTGTCAACGGGGGTCAGCGTCGGGCGGCGCGCAGCGCGTCGTGCAGCTCCCGCGCCACCTGCGCCAGCGCCGCCTCGGCCTGCGGCTGCACGGCCGCCGGCACCGTCGACTCGCTCAGCGCGGCCACCGCGTACGCCTGCCCGTCGGCGTGTTCCACCACGCCGACCTCGTGCCGCAGGTTGAGCAGCGTGCCGGTTTTCGACGACCACCGGGAGCTGTCGGAGCTGAAGTCCGGGGCCAGCCGTTGTCGTAGCAGGTTGTCTCCCATCAGCTCGCGCACCCGGGCGGCCACCGCGGTCGGGATCCGCGACGGGCGCCACAGCGCGTGCAGCAACTCGACGAAGGCCCGGGCCGAGCCGGAGTTGGCCCGGCCCACGTCCAGCTGGGCGACCGGATGGCCCTGACCGGCGGTGGTAGCGGACGCGGCGAGCGAGTGCGCGAGGTGCACCTCCGGCGCGAGCCGCTCGGCCGGCGTGTCGGTGAGGTCCCGGGTGTGGTGCCGGACGCTGATCCCGTCGACGCCGAAACGGCGCAGCGTGTCGGCGACCACGGTGGGCGGGGTCAGCGCGAACAGCGCGTCCGAGGCCCCCTCGTCACTGATCGCCACGCTGAGGTAGAGCAGGTCGTCGATCGCCACGGTGGCCGGGTGCCGGAACCGGCTCAACCCGGTCGGACCGGGCGTGCGGACCCGGCCGGGGGCCACCGTGACCGGGGTGGCGCCGTCGAGTTCGCCGCGTTGGATCCGGTCCACGGTGGCCACCGCCAACGGCACCTTCACCAGCGACGCGACGGGCAGCACCACGTCGTCGTCCAGGCCCAACTCGTCGCCGGAGTCGAGGTCGCGGACCAGGAGACAGCCGCGCAACCCGGCGTCGCGCAGCGTCTCCCGGGCGGTGCGGAGCAGTCGGCCGACGGTCACCCCGCCTCCGGTACGCCCAGGCACCGCGCCACGGCTGGACCCAACGCGCCACGCAGCCGCTCGGCGTCCTCCCGGACACCGGCCGTCGCCTGGTAGCCGCGGACCGGTCGCAGCTCGCCAATCGGCCGCCAGTGCAGTCCGAGCTCGCGCGCCTCGGCGGGGGAACAGAGCACCAGGTCGGTGCCGGCGAGCGCCTCGGCGGCGGCGTCGACCACGGACGCCGCGACCGCCACCTGGGTCGGCTGCAACCCGACGGCGTCGCGCAGCCGGGTCAGCGGGTCACGGACGTGCGGCACGTCGTCCTCAGGTGAGATCCAGACCCGGCGTCGACGGGTCCGGCGGTTCGCCCGTGGGGTACGCAGCGTCTCCAGCCGTACCACCTCGACACCCGGGTCGGTGCCGCCCGCGAGGCCGAGCGGCACCCGCCACGCGGCCTCGTCCGGCGGTACGCAGATCAGCGCGGCGCGCACCTCGTGGCTCTGCCGCAGTCGGGCCCGTTCCGCCGGCTCGCCCCGGCGCAGTTCCAGATTCAGGTCGTGTCGACGTGCCTCGACCACCAGCCGGGCCAACGACCGTGGCGCGCAGACCGCCGGCACGGCCAGCCGGAACGGGCGCAGTCGGGCCCGTTCGGCGTCGTGCTCCATCGCCTCCGCCAACTCCACGATCCGCCGGGCCGAGGCGAGCATGTCCCGCCCGAACGTGGTGAGCGTGACGCTGCGCGAGGTGCGGTCGAACAGCTGCCCGCCGAGGTGCCGCTCCAGTGCCGCCACCCGTCGGCTCGCCACCGACTGCGGGATCCGGGCCACGGAGGCACCGACGGTGAAGCTGCCGTGGGTGCCGACCGACACGAAGGCCCGGCAGGCCGCGACCAGATCCACGCCGGCAGTCTATGCCGATTCGGCATCGGTACCGTCGTCGGTGTCTTCGACAGCATGGGACGGCGCTGCGAATCTGGGTGCCGGTTGCCCGGACGACGTCCGGTGGACCGGTTGATCGAGGGAAGGACCCAGCTGTGACCAGTACCAACCGCCGTACCCGCGCGGTCGCGCTCGCGCTGACACTCGGCCTGCTCGCCGGCTGCTCTCCCGGCAGCCCGTCCACGCCGACACCAACGCCGACGGTGTCCGAACCGGCGGCGTCCGCCGCGCCGGTCACCGTCGACTTCGCGCCACTGGAACGGGAGTTCGACGCCCGGCTGGGCGTGTACGCGACCGACACCGGCAGCGAAAGCACCGTCGCGCACCGGGCCGACGAGCGCTTCGCGCACGCCTCGACCTTCAAGGCCCTCGCCGCCGGCGCGGTGCTCGCCGCGACCTCGGACGAGGAGTTGGACCGGGTCGTCCGCTACTCCCGCGACGACCTGGTCACCTACTCGCCGATCACCGAACGGCACGTCGACACCGGCCTGTCGCTGCGCGCGATCGCCGACGCGGCGGTGCGCTACAGCGACAACACCGCCGGAAACCTGCTGCTCAGGCAACTCGGCGGCCCCTCCGGCCTCAAGCAGGCGCTGCGTGAGGTCGGCGACGAGGTCACCGAGCCGGTGCGGTGGGAGACCGAACTCAACGCGTACGTCCCGGGCGAGCGCCGTGACACCAGTACGCCTCGCGCTCTGGCCACCACCCTGCGGGCGTACGCGGTCGACGACGCCCTATCACCGACCGACCGGGCTCTGCTCGTGGACTGGCTCAAGCGCAACACCACCGGTGACAAGACGATCCGGGCCGGCGTGCCCGAGGGCTGGGCGGTGGGTGACAAGACCGGCTCGGCCGACCACGGCACCCGCAACGACATCGCGGTCATCTGGCCGCCGGACCGGGCACCGATCGTGCTGGCCGTGCTCTCCGACCGGACCGAGCCCGACGCCGAGCGCGACGACGCCCTGCTCGCCCGGACCGCCGAGCTCACCCTCGACGCGCTGAGCTGAGCCGGGCCCCTGGGGCGTGTAACCGGCCACCAGGTGACCGTGACGGTCGTCCTGGTGGCCGGTTCCGGGGGTTCGGGTGTGGCCCGGTTCCGGCCGCGCCGACGGGCGGTTCGCTGGCCGGGCCCGGACGACCGTCAGGGGGTCGGGACCGTGGCGGGACCGGTCAGGTCGAAGTCGGCGGTGACCGGGGTGTGCCGGATCCGCACCGGCTGTGCCTCGGACACCTGCGCGGCGTTGGGGAACCAGCGGCTGGGCACGTGGGCGCAGTCGCAGCGCAGCAGCACCCGCTGCCCCGGCAACAGCCGCAGCGTGTAGTCGGCGCCGACGTCGACCACCCCCGTCACGTCGCCGGTCCGCGCATGGAAGGCGATTACCTGGGAGTAGTTCGGCATCTCGTCGACGGTGATGGTCCCGCTGACCACGGTGCCCGCGACGAGTGTCTGATCGCTGGTGACGGTCGTGCCGGACCGGACCCGTACGGTGTCGGCCTTCCTGCGGTTGGCCACCCTGCCGGACCACTGGCTGGCCAGTCCGGGACCGGTGTAGTACAACGGCCAGCGGTACGGTCCGAGACCGGTGAGCGTGTACCGGCCGTCGTGATCGGTGATGACACCGTAGTCGCTGTACTTGGGATGCGGGACCACCGGCAGGGGCAGGACGTATCCGAAGTAGACCGGGGTGCCGTCCGCCGCGCGGGTGACCCGACCGGTGACGGTGCCCGGCGGATCGAACTTGACCGTCGGGGCGGTAACCGTCTTGCCCGGACGCACCTTGATGGTCACGCCGCGCTCCCGCTGCCCCGTGCCGCCGCGTCGACCGACCCACTGCATGCCGTACTGCGTGTTGTCGTAGGGCTCGGCGAGCAGGTGGTAGCGGCCGGGTGGCACGTTGCCGGCGAGCACGTCGCCACCGTCGACGCTGGTGCAGCCACCGTGCCGGCCGTCCTGCGCCTCGCCCTGATACACGACGGTGAGCCGGTCGCGGTCGACGGGAACCAGGGACACACACCCTCGTACGGGGGCCCCGGTGGCCCTGTCGCGCAACGTGGTCCGCACCTCGCCCGGAGTGGTGTCGACGGTGGTCCGACCCGCTTCATGCCGGTGGGACGCGGCGGCGAACGAGGACGTGGACGGCGCGGCGGCGGTGGCGCGCGGTGCGACGGCGGACTGGCTGAGCCCGGGGCTCGCGGCGGCGGGCAGCGGCAGGCTGACCACGAGCAGGGCGACGGTGAGTGGGACGGCATGACGTGGTGACCGCGGCATCGGCGGGATCCTCTCCACCCGGCGGACGAAACCCACTCACGGTAGCGATTGTGACGGACCCGTCACACGTTGTGTCGGGAGGTGGTCAGGGGATCGGCCACTCGTGGACCGGCCGGTTGCTGTGCATCAGCTCCACGTAGTGCCGGACCACCTGGCGCAGCGCTTCCGGTCGGTCCAGCTGGTCGGTCGACTCCAGCCGGTGCAGCGTCGCCACCTGCCAGGTGGCGCCGTTGCGGCCGGTCAGGCACCGTTGCTCGATGATGCCGAGCAGCCGGTCCCGCTCGTCCGGGTCGACACCCCACCGGTCCAGACCGTGGTGGGCCAGCGGCAGCAGGCGGCGCAGCACCAGCTCGGCGACCGGCAGGTAGCCCAGGCCGGGCCAGAAGACGTGGGCGTCGATGCCGTGTCGGGCGCAGGTGTTGAAGTTCTCCTCGGCGGCGCTGAACGACATCTGGGACCACAGCGGCCGGTCGGCCTCGGCGATCGCGCGGACGAGTCCGAAGTAGAACGCCCCGTTGGCGATGGTGTCCAGCACGGTCGGCCCGGCCGGCAGAACCCGGTTCTCCACCCGCAGGTGCGGGCGGCCCCGTACGACGTCGTAGACCGGCCGATTCCACCGGTAGATGGTCCCGTTGTGCAGCCGCAACTCGGCCAGGGTCGGCACATCCCCGGCGGCGAGCGTCTCCGACGGGTCCTCCGGCTCGCAGACCGGCAGCAGCGCCGGGAAGAACCGCACGTTCTCCTCGAACAGATCGAACACGGAGGTGATCCAGCGTTCGCCGAACCAGACCCGGGGGCGTACGCCCTGGGTCTTGATCTCCTCGGGGCGGGTGTCCGTGGCCTGCTGGAACAGCGGGATGCGGGTCTCACGCCACAGTTCCCGGCCGAAGAACAGCGGCGAGTTCGCGCCGAGCGCCACCTGGATGCCGGCGATGGCCTGGGCGGCGTTCCAGTAGTCGGCGAACTGGGCGGGGCCCACCTGGAGGTGGAACTGGGTGCTGGTGCAGGCCGCCTCCGGCGTGATCGTGTCGGCGGTGACCGCCAGCCGTTCCACCCCGTTGATGGCGATCCGCAGATCCTCTCCCCGGGCCGCGAAGATCTGCTCGTTGAGCAGCGCGTAACGGGGATTGGCCGACAGGGTGGCGGCGGTCAGGTGCTCCGGCAGCACGGTCGGCAGGATGCCGATCATCACCAACTGGGCGCCGACCGTGCGGGCCCGCTGGTCAGCCGAGTTCAGAGCGGCGCGTACGTGCTCCTCGAACTCGGCGGTGCCGGTGCCGGCCAGCCGCCGTGGTGCCACATTGATCTCGACGTTGAACTGCCCGAGTTCGGTCTGGAAGCTCGGGTCGGCCACCGCCCGCAACACGTCGGCGTTGCGCATCGCCGGCATCGACTCGGCGTCGACCAGGTTCAGCTCGATCTCCAGCCCGGTCATCGGCCGGTCGACGTCGAACCGGGACTCGCGCAGCATCTCGGCGAAGACATCGAGACAGCGGCGCACCTTGTCCCGGTAGCGAGCCCGATCCTGACGGCTGAAGGTCTGTACGCCGACTTCCTCGCCCATAGGTCACCACCCTGTCACCGCTGGTACCCCAAACGTCGCACGTCCATGCCACCTGCTCAGGCCTGGTCCGTAGCATGGTCGTCGTGCGTGACAAGGTGACCCGACTGTTCGTGGTGGCGGCGATCGCCGAGGCGATCTCCTGGGCTGGACTGCTGGCCGGGATGGTGGTCAAGTACGGCCCGCCCGGCAACGAGCTGGGGGTGCAGGTCTTCGGTCCGATCCACGGCGCGCTCTTCGTCGCGTACGGGGTGCTGGTGCTGGGCGTGGCCCGGGTGCACCGGTGGAGCCTGCTGGCCACGGTCGTGGCGCTGGCCTGTGCGGTGCCGCCGTTCGCCACCGTCGTCTTCGAGCGGTGGGCGCGGCGGCAGGGGATGCTCGGCCTCGTCGAGCCGGCCCGGGAGCCTGCTCCGGTCGGCTGAGGCCCCGCCGATCCGGCCCAGGGCCGCCGACTGCGCCGGCTGACGTGCGTCGTCGGCGTTGCCGGACGGCCGCGCTCAGGTCACCGCCGCGCAGGCGGCCACCGTGGCGAGGACCAGCACCCCCAGCACCGCCTGAAGCAGCAGCGGGGGCCCCAGGTGCGACCACATGGTGGCCGTACGCGGCCGGAGCAACTGCCCGGTGGTGAGGTTGACGATCCGTTCGATCTTCGGTGCCAGGTCGGGATCGCCCTGGTCGCGCAGGGTCAGCTGGACGTGATCGGCCGGATGCAGGGCACTCTGCGGCAGGTGCCCGTGCAACTCCACCTCGTAGAGCCGGCCGGCACCGTCGCGGAGGCGGACCGGGGTGACCAGGTACTCGGGCCCCTTCTTCAGCTCCTTGAAGCTGCGCCGGCCCGTGCCGGAGCCGGCGGAGAGCAGGGCTCGCACCAGCCTGGCCAGCAGACCTGCCACGCCGGCCGCGGCGAGCACCACCACCAGCACCGGCTGCCCCACCCGCACCTCACGGGGATAGCCGTCCATCAGACGCACGATCTGCGCGGTGAGAATCCGCCCGGTGGGGTGCAGGCTGCGCCGGGAATACGATGTCGTGTCCATCCCACCACCCAGAGTCCGCCTACGCCTACGCATCGTATCGATCCTCGGGGTTGAACGACGTGAATGAAAACCGGTCACGTGGCTGCCGGCAGGTGACAAGCACGGCGACGCGGGTAAGCGGTGGGCCGAGCTGGAAAGGGGTCGAGCATGCAGCTGTCCTTCCTGCGCCCGCTGTACCAGCGTCCGGGCCCGTGGTGCTCGGTCTACCTGGACGCCTCCCTGGACACCGAGGACGCGCACGCGGCACTCGATCTGCGCTGGCGTGGCCTGCAACGGCAACTGGCCGAGCAGGGGGCGGACGAGCCGACGATCGCCGCGATCGACCGGGTGATCCGGGGACACGACCCGATGCCCGGCGACTACGGGTTGGCGGTGTTCGGTACCCGGGGACAGGTGGTGCTCTCCGAGTACCTGTCCGCCCCGCCGCGTCGGGACCTGGCCGCGTACGCCCCGCTGCCACACGTGATGCCGCTGCTGGCCCAGCGCGGCGAGCAGGTGGCGTGGGTGCGGGTACTGGCCGACCGGACCGGTGCCGACGCGATGTCGGTGAGCGCCGGTGGAGTGCCGCGCCGGGCACACGTGACCGGCCGGGAGAGCTACCAGCTGCGCCGGGTCAAGCCCGGCGGCTGGTCCCAGTCGCGCTACCAGCGGGCCGCGATGGAGGCCTGGCATCACAACGCCGGTGACGTCACCGCCGCGACCGTCGAACTGGCCGAACGGGTGGGTGCCGAGGTGGTGGTGGTGGCCGGCGACGTCCGCGCCACCGGCATGATCGCCGCCCAGATGCCGGACCGCTGGCAGGACCTGGTGGTACGCACCGACGCCGGTTCCCGGGCCGGTGGTGCCGACCAGACCCTGCTCGACGACCTGACCGTGCAGACCATCGCCGAGGTGGCCGACCAGCGGGTGCACGCGGCCCTGGACCGCTTCGGCACGCAGGAGGACGTCGGCGCCGGGCTCGACGCCGTGGTGGCCGCGTTGCAGCGCAACCAGGTCGACACGATGCTGATCGTCGACGACCCGTCGGCCGACGGCCAGCTGTGGATCGGCCCGGCGGCCACCGACATCGCCACCGAGCCGGGCGAGCTGGCCGCGGTCGCCGAACCGGAGCGGGTCCGGGCCGACGCGGCGCTGGTGCGTGCCCTGGTGGGCACCGACGCCGAGCTGACCGTGCTCGGCCCGGACGAGGCGCCGGAGCTGGTGGACGGGGTGGGCGCGGTGCTGCGCTACGTCGACCCGGTCACCCCGGGACGGGGCGGTGCCTGACCCGGGCGTCGCTGACGCGGTGGTCGACCGGCTGCTGGCCTGGCGGATCCCGCGGGTCTTCGGCCACCCGCAGGAGGCGGTCGCGACGCTCGTCGAGGCGCTCGACGCCACCGGTGGTGACCCGGAGTTCGTACCCGTACGCAACGCGGAGTGCGCTGCGGTCATGGCGGCCGGGCACGCCCGCTTCACGGGCGGTCCGGGCGTCTGCCTCGCGGCCGGCGGGGTGGCCGCCGCGGGCCTGCTCGCGGGCCTCGACGCCGCCCGGGGCACCGGCCTGCCGGTGCTCGCCGTCGTCGCCGAGCCCGGCCCGGTCCGGAACGACGAGGTGGGTGTCACGACGCGACTGCTCGCCGAGGTGTGCCACGGCGTCCGGTACGCCGCCGACCCGGCGCGGGTGCCGGAGCTGGTGGACGAGGCGCTGCGCGCCGCGTCGCACGGTGGCCGCCCGGTCGGCCTGGTGCTGCCGCACCCGTCGCCGGTCGGCGGGGTACCGGCCGACGACCGGAGGCGGGCCGTGTCCCCGGTCAGCGGGTTCGCCGCGCGGCTGGTGCTCGACGAGCTGTCCACCCGGTTGCCGCCGACCGCAACGGTGGTCGTCGACGGCACCCTGCCGATGACCGGCCTCGCGCACCTCCCGGAGGCACCCGGCGATGTCGCCGTCATGGGTCCGACCGGGCTGCCCGGCGCCGTCATGGGTCTGGCCGGGCTGCCCGGCGGCGCGTTGCCGTACGCCGTCGCCGTGAAGCTGGCCGCCCCCGACCAGCCGGTGGTCGCCCTGGTCGCCGACGACGGGATGCGCGCGCACGGGCTCGCCGAGCTGGTCACCGTCGCCCGGCGGCGACCGGCGTGGCCCGATCCGCGCCTGGTGGTGCTGGTGTGCAACACCCGGTCCGGTCATGCCCGGTACCTGGATCCGGTCCGGCCGGTCACCGACGACGTTCCCTACGCCGGCTGGGCTCGGCTGCTCGGCCTGCACGGGGTGCGCGTGGACCGGCCGGAGCTGGTCGGAGCGGCCTGGGACGAGGCGCTGAACGCCGACCGGCCGTGCGTGCTGGAGGTGATGACGGACGCGCTGACCGTCGGGAGATGCGACAACATCGGGGATGTTGCTGCCTCAGGCGACGGCGAGACAGCAACATCCCCGATGTTGCTGGCCGGCAATGGTGCGCCGGCGAGGGTGCACCGGGGATGACGGGTGGTCGGTGTTGGGGGGAAGGGGCAAGATCCGCTGATTGATGCCGCCCGGTGGGGAGATGCCCTGTTTAACCCGCATCGTGGCGGGAAGCCGGGCCGCGTGGCGAGCGATCGAGGCAAGGTGGGACCGGTGCGCAGGGTGCGTCCGGGACTGACGGCGGCCGGTGCCGGCATGGCCGGCGACCGTGTCGTCGCGGCCGGCAGCACCGCCCGGATCCTGGTCGCGGCCATCGGCCGCGCCTTGCGCGGCAGCGACTGCGCCGACCTCGGCCACGCCGGACCGGTGTCCCGGTTCGCCGGCACACCCGACCCGGTGCGGCGGGCGGCGGCGATCCGCTCCGCCGGCCGGACCGCCCTCACCGCCGGGCAGGCCGCCGAGGTCGACGCGGAGCGGGTCGCCCGATGGTTCGTCGACCAGTACCCGCGACGCCGGTATCCCGGGGTGCTGCTCGGCTCCCCGCACGGCGGCGTCGCGCATCTGGCGGTGGCGCTGGGCATGCCCTGGCTGCCCGCCGGCTTCGAGATGATCGCGCACTGGCCGCAGGGCGCGGTGGACCGGCCCCGCGCCGCCCTGGACCACGGGGCGGCGCTCGCCGGCCGGGTGCTCGCCGGCAACCCTGACCTGCACCTGCGACAGGTGCACTGCCCGGCCAGCCGGGGTGCGCTGGCCGGGGCGACGGTGGCGCTGACCGGTCGTTGGCGGGGACTGCCGGCGGCGTACCGCAGCTTCCTGGCCGATCTGCTGGCCCCCGGCGCGCCGGTGCTGGTGCTGCGCGACACCCGGACCTGGCCGGTGGTCGACGCCGCCGACGGACACAGTTTCCAACTCGGTTGCCCGGCCAGCGGCCTGAACCCGGTGGACTTCCATCCCGACAGCCACGCCTTGCGGCAGGTGCTGCGCTCGGCCGGCGGCGACAGCGGGCACTGGGAACCGCCGGAGATCTCCGCGCCGCCCGCCGCCGCCGAACACGGCGTGGAGTCCGGTTTCGACCGGGGCGTACGAGACTGGACCCGTCGGCACGGTAATCCGCTGCACCAGATCCTGGTGCCCACGCCAGCGGCGCTCAGCGCGGCCACGGCGGACCTGTACCGGCGTTGGCTGCGGGCCGCCGGCAAGACCGGTGACCGCCTGGTGGTCGAGTGCGGGCGGTTGCTCGACCCCTGGCAGGTGCTCCGGGCCGGGCTGGTGCCGTACTGGTGCGAGAACGCCACCCGGCGCAGCGTCGAACAGGTGGAGTGGTGGCTGGCCGGCAGCGAGTCGTTCACCTCGGTCGACGTGCTGCCGGAGCCGCCCGGCGTACGCTCACCGGCGCTGGCCGGCCTGCCGCAGTGGCTGGCGGTCGCCGGCTTCGGCCGACGGCGACGGGCCCTGGACCGTACGGCGGCGCGCGGCTACCCGGTCACCTCGGTGCCCACCCGCAGGGCCACCGAGGTGCTCCGTGCCCAGCCGTACGACCTGCCCAATCCGGCGCCGCTGGGCACCGGCGAGGCCCTGGCCGCGCTGCGCGACGGCGGCAGCCACCACGGCCTGCTGATCTGTTGAGACCGGGCTGACGAAACATCCTCGCGAACCTGCGATCCCGTGATTGAGTACCTACGGAGCGGGAACACCGCCGGCTGCGACAGGCTGATCACCTTGCGTGGCGTGGCGCCGTCGCCCGCTGGCATCCCAGTCACGTAACCCAGTCACAGGCCCGTGCGTGCCTACGCGCGTGCCCGGTGTCGGCGAATCCGGGCGGGGTCCTTCCCGAGGGAGGCGCGGATGTTCGGACAGACCACCACAACCACACCACCTACCACCGATCGGGGGCTGGAGGATCTCGACGCCGCGGCGTTGGCGTACGCGGCACGGATCGCCGGGCTACCGCCGGAGCGTCGCCATGAGGCCCGCGACGACCTGGTCCGGTTCGCGTTGCCGTTCGCGGGTCGGTTGGCCCGCCGCTACCGGGGGCGCGGGGAGCCGTTGGAGGATCTGGAACAGGTGGCCCGCCTGGGGCTGGTCAACGCCGTCGACCGGTACGACCCGGAACGGGGTTCCTTCACCGCGTACGCGGCGATCACCATCGTGGGTGAGATCAAGCGGCATTTCCGCGACCGCACCTGGGGTGTGCACGTGCCCCGCCGGCTACGCGACCTGATCCTGGAGGTCGGACAGGCGACGGCGGCGCTCACCAGTGAGCTGTCCCGGGCGCCGACGGTGACCGAACTGTCGAAACGGCTGGAGACGCCGGAGGAGGAGATCCTCGCCGCGCTGGAGTCGGCGGCCGGCTACAGCCCGGCATCGCTCAACGCGCCGGTCGGCGGGGAGAGTTCGGCGGAGTTCGGCGACCTGGTCGGCGAGTCGGACATCGCGTTGGAGTCGGTGGACGACCGGGTGACCGTCAGCGGCCTGCTGCACCGGCTGCCCTGGCGGGAGCGGCGGATCCTGGCCATGCGGTTCTACGGCAACCAGACCCAGGCCGAGATCGCCGCCCGCTTCGGCATCTCCCAGATGCACGTGTCCCGGTTGTTGTCGAGGGCGCTTACCTGGCTGCGCCAGGCGATGCTCGCCGACGCGCCGCCACCGTGGCAGAACGGTCCCGCCGAGTCCGAGGCGGCCAACCAGACGCGCGCCGCGCCCGCGGTACGCGGCCGCTGACCGTCGCGAGAACGTCCTTCGGGGGCGGCACCGGGCGGTGCCGCCCCGGATGCGCACGACACGCTCAGTTCTCCGGGGTGTCCCCGGGCCCGCGCGGATGCCGCCATCGGTCGTTGGGTTGCGGGTCGCGCTGGGCGCCCAGCGGGTTCTCCTCCGGCTCGTCGGTCTCCTCGAAGCTCGGCCGGCGTACCTGCTCCGGCTCCGGCACGTCGACCGGCCGGGCACCGGACTGTGGCGCGGGCTGGTACGCCTCCGCTTCGGGTGCGCCGTGCGCGCCTTCCGCAGCCGGCGACTCGGGCAGGTGCGTCTCCCGGTGGATCTCGTCGCGGAACTCCTGCGGTGGCCGGGTGGTCCGCTGTGGCAGGTCGCGGCCGAGGTCGGAGACGAGTTCGCCGTACTTGGCGTCGAACGCGGGACGCTCCGAGCGGATCCGGGGCATCCGGTCGAAGTTGCGTAGCGGCGGTGGGCAGGTGGTCGCCCACTCCAGGGAGTTGCCGAAGCCCCAGGGATCGTCCACGGTCACCTCGGCGCCGTAGCGCCAGGACTTCCAGGCGTTCCAGATGAAGAACAGGGTGGACGCGCCGAGCACGAAGGCGAAGATGCTGGAGATCGTGTTCAGCGTGGTGAACCCGTCGCTGGGCAGATAGTCGGCGTACCTGCGGGGCATGCCCTCGTTGCCGAGCCAGTGGTGCACCAGAAAGGTCCCGTGGAAGCCGATGAACATGGTCCAGAAATGCAGCTTGCCGAGCCGCTCGTCGAGCAGCCGCCCGGTCATCTTCGGCCACCAGAAGTAGAAGCCGCCGAAGAGTGCGAAGACCACGGTGCCGAAGACCACGTAGTGGAAGTGCGCCACCACGAAGTACGTGTCCGTGACGTGGAAGTCCACCGGCGGGCTGGCCAGCAGAACGCCGGTGAGCCCGCCGAGCAGGAAGGTCACCAGGAAGCCGATGGCGAACAGCATCGGCGTCTCGAAGGTCAACTGGCCCTTCCACATGGTGCCGATCCAGTTGAAGAACTTCACCCCGGTCGGCACCGCGATCAGGTAACTCAGGATGCTGAAGAACGGCAGCAGCACCTGCCCGGTGGCGAACATGTGGTGCGCCCACACCGCCATGGACAGCACCGTGATGGCGATGGTGGCCAGCACCAGCCCGGTGTAGCCGAAGATCGGCTTGCGGGAGAAGACCGGGATGATCTCGGTGATGATGCCGAAGAACGGCAGCGCGATGATGTAGACCTCGGGGTGGCCGAAGAACCAGAACAGGTGCTGCCACAGCATCGGCCCGCCGGTGTCGGGGTTGTAGACCTGCGCGTCGAGCAGCCGGTCGGCGCTCAGCGCCAGCAGCGCGGCGGCCAGCAGCGGGAAGACCAGGATCACCAGCACGCTGGTGAACAGCATGTTCCAGGTGAAGATCGGCATCCGGAACATGGTCATGCCCGGCGCGCGCAGGGTCAGGATCGTGGTGATCAGGTTGACCGCGCCGAGGATGGTGCCCAGGCCGGACACCACCAGGCCGATCACCCACATGTTCGCGCCCACCCCGGGGGAGTGCTCGACGGTGCTCAGTGGGGTGTACGCGGTCCAGCCGAAGTCGGCCGAGCCGCCCGGGGTCAGGAACCCGCCGACCACCATCAGCCCGCCGAACAGGTAGAGCCAGTAGGCCAGCGCGTTGAGCCGGGGGAACGACACGTCCGGCGCACCGATCTGGATCGGCACGATGTAGTTGGCGAAGCCGAACGCCGCCGGGGTGGCGAACAGCAGCAGCATCACCGCGCCGTGCGAGGTGAAGAGCTGGTTGTACTGCTCCGGAGCGAGGAACTGCAGACCTGGCCGGGCCAACTCGGCCCGGATCACCATGGCCTCGATCCCGGCCAGCACGAAGAAGCCGAACGAGGTCAGCAGGTAGAGCAGACCGATCTGCTTGTGGTCGGTGGTGGCCAGGAACCTGACCAGCTTTCCCCCCGGAAGCGGCCTGCGCAGCGGGCCGGGATAGCCGCCGAAACGGGCCGGGGCGAGGATCGCCGGACCGCGGTCCTGTCCGGGTTCGGTGGTTACCCGCTTGGGCATGAGCGCTCACCTGCGTCGACGACGGATACGGACGGGCGTGGCTACCCGGCCCGCCGACCATGTAACCAGGCGAGAGCGGTAATTTCGGTCAATTCGCCGGTAGTGTGGCCCACACGGCCTTTCCGTCGCCGGCCGGGGCACTACCCCAACGGTCGGCCAGCTCGCGTACCAGCAGCAGCCCGCGACCGCCCTCGTCGCGCTGCCCGGCCGGGCCGGGCCGGGCCGCCGCGCTGCTGCCGTCGACCACCGCCAGGTGCAGCCAGGGGCGCCGCAGGGTCACCGTGACCTGCATCGGGGTACCCGCGTGGCGGACCACGTTGCCGACCAGCTCGCTGAGCACCACCGAGGCCGGACCCACCGCCTCGGGCAGGTTCCACCGGGCACACGCGTCGGCCACCAGTTCCCGGGCCCGGCGGCAGGCCGCCGCCACCGGGTCCAGGCGTAGCCGGAGCCGGGTCACGGCGGTCGCACCCGCGAACCGGCTCGCCTCGTCGCAGTTGTCCCGCATCGGCACCACCCGGCAGGCGGTCGACCCGGCCAGCAGGGCGGCGGCGTCCGGGTGGGGCGCGCAGAGCACCAGCGGCACCGTCGGCCAGTCCGCGGCGTGCCGTGCCACGGCGGCGAAGACGGACACCGCCAGCTGTTCGCGCACGGACAGCTCGGCCAGGTCGACCACGAGCGCGTCGGGCTGCCGGGCCAGACACCTCTCCAGATGCGCGTACGCCTCGCGCATGGAGATCATGTCGAGGGTGCCGGCGAGCCGTACGACGGTGACCTGTGCTCCGTCGTGCACCTGGCAGGTGATCCGGCTCGCCATCTCCACCCTCGTCTCGGCGGTGTCGCAGAGCCTGGCAGGTACCCGGCCCTCCACCGGGTGAAACGCCACGGTGAGGCCGGACACCTCACGCCGCGGCGACCTGCCGTCGCGGCAGTTGGTGCTGCAGCTGCGCGAGCGGTGGTCGTTCCGCCACGGCGACGTCGTTGACCACGATCTCCCGGTCCAGGTTCGGCAGCGCGTCCGAACCACCCCGGCGGAACTGGGTCAGCAGGGCGGTGGGCAGCACCTCCGGGTTCGCCCAGCCCCGCTGCTGCAACCGGGACCAGGCGGTCAGCATGATCTGGGCGGACATCCGGCCCAGCGCGGCGGTGTCCTGGTGCCGGTGCTTGCGCTCGCCGAGATCCACCTGGGCCAGCGCGTCCAACCCGACGAGTTCGAGCAGGTCGATCAGCATGGCGGTCTCGACGCCGTAGCCGGAGACGAACGGCACCCGGGCCAGCACCTCCCGGCGGCCGGCGTACTCGCCGGCGAGGGGCTGCACGAACCCGGCCAGTTCCGGCCAGAACAGGTTCAGCATCGGCCGGGCCATCAGCTCCGTCACCCGGCCGCCGCCGTCCGCCTCGACACCGCTGGTGCTGACCAGGGGCCGGTGGTAGAAGCCCTTGACGAAGTCGACCGACGGGTCGGTCAGCAGCGGGCCGAGCAGCCCGGTGACGAAGTGCGGCCGAAACTCGCGCAGGTCGGCGTCGACGAAGGCCACCACATCGCCCTCCGCCGCGGCCAGGCCGGCCCAGAGCGCGTCGCCCTTGCCGGTCAGCCGGGGCAGCCCGCGGGTCATCGCGTCCTGGCTGACCACCTCGGCCCCGGCGGCGCGGGCCACCGCCGCGGTGCGGTCGGTGGACCGCGAGTCCACCACGATCAGCTCGTCGACCAGCGCGACCCGGTCCATCAGGTGCTCACGGATGGTCGCCACGATCGCCCCGACGGTGGCTTCCTCGTTGCGCGCCGGCAGCACCACGCTGACCCGGCTGTCACCCTTGGCCCGAAGGAGTCGTCGGGTCGGCCAGTCGGCCGCCGAGGTGGTCCGATAGGTGGCCCAGGCCTCCACCACCGGCGAGACCAGAGATTCGTCGTTTCGCACAGGCACCCCCTCGTCGGCGGGAAGACCGGGAGATGGATTTCCCAGCACCCCGCACGCTAACCGGATCGGTCTCCCAGCTTGATCACAAGCGTGCTCCGTCCACGTTCCCGGTCGATGAACCTTTGATTGCGCCTCGTCGCCATCCCGATTTCCGCGATCTTGCACTTCTGGTCGGCTTTATGCACCGGACGCCCCCTATGTCCAGACCGGAGGTGCAAGATCGCGGGGGATCGGGAGGGCGGGCGGGACGGTCAAGATCGGTTTGGTCGCGTACCGTTGCGGCTCATGGGTGTGTCGCAACGGTTGAAGACCAGGTTCCGTCGGTTCCTCCAGCGCCCGGGGACCACGGTCGATCTGGCCCCGCTGGAGAAGCTGCTGCCGGTCATCGAGGCCCGCGAGGAGGAGATCTCGGCGTTCGACGACGCCGAGCTCACCGAGGCGGCCGGCGCGGCGTCGAGCTACGAGGAGATCTGTGCGCTCGGCCGCGAGGCGGCCCGCCGGGGCATCGACCAGCGCCCGTATGATGTTCAGCTGCTCGGTGCGATGTCGCTGCTCTCCGGCAAGGTCGCCGAGATGGCCACCGGTGAGGGCAAGACGCTCACCGCGGCGATCGCCGCGTACGGGCACGTCCGGCTCGGCAACGGGCCGGTGCACGTGCTCACCGTCAACGACTACCTGGCCCGCCGCGACGCCCAGTGGATGGAGCCGATCTACACCCTGCTCGGCCTCACCGTCGGCTGGGTCAACGAGGCGTCCACCCCGATCGAGCGACGCGCCGCGTACGCCTGCGACGTCACCTACGTCTCGGTAAGCGAGGCCGGTTTCGACTTCCTTCGCGACCAGCTCGTCACCGACATCGAGGACCGGGTGCAGCGCCCGCTGCGTACCGCGATCGTCGACGAGGCCGACTCGATCCTGATCGACGAGGCCCGGGTGCCGATGGTCCTCGCCGGCTCGGTGCCCGGCGAGCAGGATCCGGTGCACGCCGCCGCCGCGCTCGTGCGCGGCCTGCGCAAGGGCCGGCACTTCACGGTGGCCGAGGACGGCCGCAGTGTCGCGTTCACCTCCGCCGGCCTGGCCGCCGTCGAGGCCAAGCTCGGCATCGACCTGTACGACGAGGAGAACGTCGAGCAGCTCTCCGCGGTCAACGTGGCGCTGCACGCGCACGCCCTGCTGCACCGGGACGTGGACTACATCGTCCGCGACGGCACGGTCGAGCTGATCGACGAGATGCGCGGCCGGGTCGCCCAGCGCCGCCGGTGGCCCGACGGGCTCCAGGCGGCGGTCGAGGCCAAGGAGGGGCTGGACGCCTCCGCCGAGGGCGAGGTGCTGGGCACCATCGCCGTGCAGGCGTACGTCGGGCTCTACCCGGTGGTCTGCGGCATGACCGCCACGGCGGTGCTCGTCGGCGACCAGTTGCGGGAGTTCTTCGGCCTGGAGGTCGCGGTGATCCCGCCGAACACCCCGTGCGTACGGATAGACGAGCCGGACCGCATCTACGCCACCCGGGCGGAGAAGGAGGAGGCGCTGATCGACGAGATCCGGCGCTGCCACGCCGACGGGCGCCCGGTGCTGGTCGGCACGCTTGACGTCAAGGAGTCCGAGCAGTTGGCGGCCGGGCTCAACGCCGCCGGGGTGCCCTGCGTGGTGCTCAACGCGAAGAACGACGACGAGGAGGCGGCGATCATCGCCGAGGCCGGCGCGTACGGCGCGGTCACCGTCTCCACCCAGATGGCCGGCCGGGGCGTCGACATCCGCCTCGGCGGCAGCGACCAGGCCGACCAGGAGCGGGTGGCCGAGCTGGGCGGCCTCTACGTGATCGGCAGTGGCCGGCACGACAGCCGCCGCGTCGACGACCAGCTGCGTGGCCGGGCCGGTCGCCAGGGCGACCCGGGCGGGTCGGTCTTCTTCGTCAGCCTGGAGGACGACCTGGTCGTCCGGCACGCTGGCGACACCGTGCCGCCGTCGCCCCGGATGAACGCCGACGGCCTGGTCACCGACGCGCAGGTGGACTACGCCGTCGAGCACGCCCAGCGGGTCGCGGAGGGGGTCAACCACGAGATCCACCGCAACACCTGGCGGTACAGCGTGGTCATCGAGCAGCAGCGCAAGGCCCTCGCCGAACGGCGGGAGCGGTTGCTGACCAGCGACGTCGCAGCCCTGATGCTGTTGGACAAGATGCCGGAGAAGGCCGGCGAGATGGACGAGGACCTGCTGGCCCAGGTGGCCCGGTCGATCGCCCTCTACCACCTCGACCGGCTGTGGGCCTCGCACCTGGCCGAGCTGTCGGAGGTCCGCGAGGGCGTGCACCTGCGCGCGCTGGGCCGGCTCGACCCGCTCGACGAGTTCCACCGGGCCGCGGTGCCGGCCTTCACCGAGCTGGTGCCGGCGATCGAGGCGCGGACCCTGGCTACCTTCGCCGAGACCGAGTTCGACGAGGACTGGGAGCCCGACGCCGCGGAACTGGTCCGGCCCAGCGCCACCTGGACCTACCTGGTGCACGACAACCCGTTCGGCTCCGAGCTGGACCGGCTGATCGCCTCGGTCGGGCGGCGGCTCAGCGGGGCTGGCGCCCGCTGACTCGTCCGGTCCGGCACCGCCCCTCCCGGCCGCGCCCGTACCCTGGGAGGGGCCCCGTTTTGCGCCGTTTCGACCGTTGTCGGCGCGGGTAGTAGGGCGGGTCGTGACGTCGAGGGGCGGCTCCAGCGCGGGAGCCCCGCCGAGGAGGAGACGGGTGACGAGGCTGACCGGGCGTACGGGAGCCACTGGCCGGTGAACCTGGAGACGCGCACCCCGGCGGCGGAGCCGCTCGGCGTGCTGGAGACGGCCGCCCTGCTGCGGGAGCTGACCGCCGGTCTGATCGCCGTGGACGACTTCGACACGGCGCTGTCCGCGCTGGTCCGGATCACCCGGGACGCCCTCGCCGGTGTCGCCTGGTGCGGCTTCACCGCCCTGCGGTCCGGCGAGCCGGCCGGCGTGGCCGCCTCCGAGGCTCGGCTGGGCGTGCTGGACGACCTGCGGTACGGTCCGGACAGCCCGGCGATGGAAGCGATCCGGCGTCGGGAGATGGTCGGCGCGGCGGATCTGGACGGCGAACCGCGCTGGCCGGACTGGACGCCCCAGGCCCGCGAACTGGGCGTACGCGGAGTCATCTCGGCACCCGTCGACATCGACGACCAGGTGATCGGCGCGGTGAACCTCTACGCCGCCGAACCCGAAGCGCTGACTCCCGGCCACCAGCTGACCGCGATGCTGCTTGCCGAACACGCCGGCCTGCTGCTGGCGGCGGTACGCGACCGGGAGCGGCGTGCCGCGCTGACCGCGCAGCAGGACCGTGCGCTGCTCGACGACGGCGTCATCGGCCAGGCGGTCGGCGTCATCATGACCCAGCGCGGCTGCCCGGCGCCGGACGCCCTGGACGTCCTGCGCGGCGCGGCGGCGTCGCTGTCGATCCCGCTCCGAGAGGTGGCGGAGCGGCTCGTCAGCACCGTCTCCCGGCCCCGGGACAACTGACCGGGGCGTGTCGTTTCGCCCGGGTGGTGCCCGGGTAGCACCCTGGACTGACGAACTGAGCCTAGCCAGGGGGACCAGGATGCAGAGCCGGCTGCGGGTGCAGGGACACCCGATCCAACCGATGCTTGTGACATTTCCGTACGGGCTCTTCGTCTGTGCCGTCATCTTCGACCTCGCCGACGTGGCCGGCGGCCCGGTCTTCCTCGGCGAGGTCGGCTACTGGACAGCGGTGGCCGCCCTGGTGACGGCGGCGTTGACCGCGGTGGCCGGGATGGTCGACCTGTGGGACGTGCCGCCGGACCGCACCCGCCACACGGCGATCAGCTTCAACGTCGTCAACGCCGGCATGGCCGGGCTGTTCCTCCTCTCCTGCCTGGTGCGGGCGGACGCGACGAACCGCGGGGCCACCCCGGCGCTGCTGGTCGTCGAGGTGCTCGGCCTCGCCGTCGGTGGGGTGGGCGTCCACCTCGGCGCGCGGCTGATGCGCCACTTCGACACCACCCGACCCGAGGCGACAAGCGTCGAGGTCGTACGCGGTGTGGACGCCCCGACGGTGGAGGTCGTTCGTCCCCGCCCGTAGGGCTCGGCTACCCGGCGCGGTGGGCCCGCTCGCGTCGGCGGCCGACGCTCGGGCGGAGCGGCCTCGGATAAAGGCGTTGCCGCGACGGTGCCGGCCGGACACGCTGGCAGCTGTGCCGCCACAGCCGAGCTTCGAGGATCTGATCGCCGAGGGGGCCGCCGCCCCGGTCGAGGGGTGGGCGTTCGACTGGCTCGCCGGGCGGGCCACCGAGGAGCGTCCACCATGGGGTTACGCGCGGCTGGTCGCGGCGCGGATGGCGAGCGTGGGTGCGGCGCTGGACATCGACACCGGCGGGGGAGAGGTGCTGGCCGAGGTGCCGCACCCGCCCCAGTTGCTGGTCGCGACCGAGGCGTGGCCGCCGAACGTGCCGGTGGCGCGGGCCAATCTGGCGCCACTCGGGGCGGGCGTGGTGGCGGTGGCCGGCGACGCGCCACTGCCGTTCCGGGCCGCCGCCTTCGACCTGGTGGTAAGCCGGCATCCGGTGCGCACCGACTGGCCCGAGGTGGCGCGGGTGCTGCGTCCGGGTGGTACGTTCCTGTCCCAGCAGATCGGACCGGGGACCGTTCGTGAACTCAGCGAGGCGATCCTCGGACCGTTGCCGCCGCCGGCGCACCGCCATCCGGAGCAGGCGGTGGCCGCCGCCCGGGCGGCCGGCCTGACCGTGGTCGACCTGCGCGAGGCGACGCTGCGGACGGTCTTCCACGACATCGGCGCGGTGGTCTGGTTCCTGCGCAAGGTGATCTGGACGGTGCCCGCCTTCACGGTGGCGGCGCACCGACCGGCGCTGCGGCGCCTGCACGAGCGGATCCGCGCCGAGGGCCCCTTCGTCGCGTACGCCCGCCGCTTCCTCATCGAGGCCAGAGCGTAGCCGGCTAGCCGGCGCGGAGCAGCGCGAGCATCTCGGGCAGGTCGAAGAACTCGGCGGTGGCCACCGCCGACGGGTTGCCACCCTCGGGGTCGGCGCCCGCGTCGAGCAGTGCGCGTACCGCCTCGCCGTTGCTGCGGAACACCGCCGCGGCGAGCGCCGTCTGGCCCCGATCGTTGGCACGCGAGTGGTCGGCGCCCCGGTCGAGCAGCGCGCGCACCGTCGCCGGGTGGGCGTGGTACGCCGCCAGGATCAGCAGGCTGTCACCCTTCTCGTTGGTCAGGTTGACCGGTAGCCCCGCGTCGACATACCCGGCGAGTTCCGGGGTCGCGCCGTCGCGCGCCAGGTCGAACATCCGGTGCGCGAATTCCAGGGTCTCGGCGTCGAGTTCGTCGCTCACCGGTACAGGTTAGTCGGCACCGTCGTACCGCTCGCGCCCACCGGCCGACCAGTGATCGTGACCGACCTCCGTCTCCCGGCCGCTGTCCCGTCCGCGTGACGGTGGTGGCGTGGGAGCGCGAACAGGCGACGTCGGGGCGGGTACGGACATCCCGCCCGGAAGGCCCCCGAACGGCATGGACCACCCCCGTATCAGGTCAACTTGGCGGCTCTGCTGTAATCATCTGGCCTCGTACGCAGAGCGAGCGGACGGCTCCGATGTGTCGGTCAATTGTCACATTCATGCAACGCAGCCGCCCCTTGACCCTCACATGGGCGCCGGGAAGCATCGATAGAGCGGCGTCCCGGGGCCGTGGGGAACACCCGGACCAGCCAAGGAGGACCATGTCGGTCAGCCCCGCTTCGTCGCGCGCCGGATGGCATACGTCCCAACCCGCGGTGCCCGGTCGACCTCCCGGCGGCCAGCGTCGACCCGTCAACACCGCCGCTCCGGTCCTGACAGTCACCCTGTCCATCCCCCTGACGTGCGAGGAGTCGCTGACCCCGGCCGCGCGTCGGTTGCTCGACGCGGCACGGGAGATGCTGGAGCGGGGGGAGGGGACCATCACCACCGTCGGCCCGGTGGTGCCGGAACGCCGCGCCGAGACCGTGCCGGCGGGCCGTACGCCGTCGCGGCAGCTCGCGCCGGCCATTCCCGCCCTGCACATCCTGGCTGCCTCCCGGTCGGTGCTGCGCGACGGCGAGCCGTTGCCGCTGACCCGGCTGGAGTTCGACCTGCTGCTGCACCTCGTCGCGAATCCCCGTCGGGTCTTCACCCGGCTCCAGCTGCTCAACGCCGTCTGGGGTTACGAGCACGCCGGCGTACGCACGGTCGACGTACACGTGCGCCGGCTCCGTGGCAAGGTCGGCGTGGACGTTCCGCTGGTCACCACCGTCTACGGCGTCGGCTACCGGCTGGCCGACGACGCTCGGGTCACCCTCGACCGCACCGGCTGACTCCGTCGGACCACCCTGGCCTCAGCGCGTCGACCACCGGGCACCATTGTCGGATGCGCGTGCGTCCCATCTCACCGCCGCTGCTGGTCGGCGAGCTGGCCGAGCGGCTGGCCGGCGCGGTGTCGACCGGCCGGCTGCGGGTCGCGGTGGACGGCGCACCGGCCGCCCGCCCCGACCACCTGGCCGACGCCCTGGTCGACCCACTGCGCACCCTCGGGCGCCCGGTGCTGCACGTGCGTACCGACGACTTTCTGCGCCCCGCGTCGCTGCGGCTGGAACGGGGGCGGACCAACCCGGATTCGTACTACGAGGGCTGGGTAGACGAGGCCGGCCTGCGGCGCGAGGTGCTGGACCCGGCGGGGCCGGACGGGTCCGGAAGGGTGCTGCCCTCGCTGTGGGACGCCCGAACGGACCGGGCCAGCCGGGCCGCGTACGTCGACCTGCCACCCGGCGGGGTGCTGCTGGTCAGCGGTGCGTTCCTGCTCGGCGGTGGGCTGGCCTTCGACGTCGTCGTGCACCTGGAGATGTCCGCCGCCGCGCTACGTCGGCGTACCGACTCCGAGCTGGCCTGGACCGTGCCCGCGTTCGACCGGTACGCCGCCGAGGTCGCCCCGGCCAGCTTCGCCGACGTGGTGGTCCGGGTCGACGACCCACGTCGTCCGGCGTTTGTGGAATCCGGCGACGGGCCGGTTTGAGTCGTCGACAACGAGGGTAAACGCGGGGCTCACAGCGCCCGGGTGCGATGACTTGGGCAGTTTGACCGGGTGTGGACCGACCCGCCCGCGGTGACGATAAGGCCCAGGAAAGGCAGGCAGCGATGCTCGTCCACGACACGGTCGGCACCGGCCGATCCCAGGCGGAGACCGACCAGATCCGGCTCTCCCTGCAGGCCCGCCACGACGAGCTGACCGAGGAGTACCAGCAGGCGGTGCAGCAGAGCCAGGTGCTGCGGCTGGTCGAGGTCGGCGACACCGCCGGAGACGACCAGGCCGACAGCGGCACCAAGACGGCCGAGCGGGACACCGCGCAGTCGCTGCTGCGGACCATCCTGGACCGTCGCGCCCAGTACGAACACGCCCTCGCCCGGCTCGCCGAGGGCACCTACGGCTTCTGCGAGGGGTGCACCGCGCCCATCCCGGTCGAGCGGCTGGAGATCTTCCCGTCGGCCACCACCTGCGTCACCTGCAAGCAGACGCGCGAGCGTCGGGCGGCCTGAACCGCAGCGGTTGCCGGCCGGTCCGGGACACGGTGGACTCCACCCATGGGTGAGATCAAGGTGGGCACCGCGTCCTGGACCGACCGGACCCTGCTGGACTCCGGCTGGTACCCGCAGACGGCCGACACACCGGAGAAACGGCTGGCCTACTACGCGCGCCAGTTCCCGGTGGTCGAGGTCGACGCCACCTACTACGCACCGCCGGCCGAGCGCACCGCCCGGCTGTGGGCCGAACGCACCCCGGCCGATTTCACCTTCAACGTGAAGGCGTTCAGCCTGCTCACCGGCCACCCCACCAAGGTCAGCGCGATCTACAAGGAGCTGCGGCCGGAGACCGACAAGCGCAACGTCTACCCCGACGACCTGCCGCCACAGGCGTACGAGGAGGTGTGGACCCGTTTCCTCAGCGCCCTCGACCCGCTGGTCGAGGCGGGCAAGCTCGGCGCGCTGCTGTTCCAGTTCCCGCCCTGGTTCACCATCCGACGGGACAACAAGCAGTATCTGCTGGAGGTGACCCGGCGGTGTGCGCCGCTGCGGCCGGTCTTCGAGTTCCGGCACGCTTCCTGGTTCGACGGTGACAACGCCACCGAGACTCTCGACTTCCTGCGTGAGCACCGGCTCGCGTACGTCAGCGTGGACATGCCGCAGGGGCACCGCTCGTCGATTCCGCCGGTGCTGGCCGCCACCGCGGACCTCGCGGTGGTGCGCTTCCACGGGCACAGCGACAAGTGGACCAGCAAGGACATCCACGAGAAGTTCGGCTACCACTACTCGGCGCGGGAGCTCAAGGACTGGGCACCCAGGCTCCGCGAACTGGCCGCCGAGACCGGACAGACACACGTACTGATGAACAACTGCTATCGCGACTTTGCTCAGGACAACGCCCGGCAACTCCAGACCCTGCTCGGCGAGACCGGCTGACGTCCGCGTCGTCGTGCCCGGCGGCCGTGCAGGGCCGAGGATGCGACCGCGGCGGACCGGTCCCGGCAGTGCCCGGCTGCTGCGTACGCGCAGCTGTGGCCACTATCCGTAGACCTCCCCTAGCCCTTCCGGTCTGCCACCCCGCTCCCTTTGCTCTGCTTCACCCCACGCAACAAACTACTCTCCGTGTCGATCTGGCCGGTGGGCCCCTCGGTGCCCCCAGCGCATCTCACCAGCTTGTGGGCCAGTGCGTGGAGTGAAGCAGAGCAAAGGGGCCGAACAGGGCAGTGGGGGATGACGCCGAGGCGATCACCGAGAGTTAAAGGTGGCGACGACGAATGCTGTCACGGAGGGTGGGCGAGTGATTCTCACCCGGGTGGGGTGAGGGCAGCTCACCTGGTCGCAACCGAGCATGGGGTCAAGCGGGCGACGCGCCGTTGCCGATCGTCCGCGCGGAAGCGACACCACGGAGGTGACCGCGATGACCGTTCGGGTCGTACCGCATCGGCGGCGAACCGGCGTCCTGCGCACCGTCGGAGCGTCCGAGCAGCCTCGACGGGTCGCCCGGGCCGGCCGCGACAGCCCGATCCGGTACCGGCGTGGCCCGGTGGGGCCGCCGCGACGTCACGACGACCGACGGTGGGAAACCGACCTACGGGGGTGGACAGATGGCTGAGCAGTTCCAGTCCGCGATCGAGTCCTCGATGGACAAGACCAACCTGATCCTCAAGGACATCGAGCAGGCGTACGGGTGGCCGAAGGAGCAGCGCAACCAGTCGTACGCCGCGTTGCGTACCGTGCTGCACCTGCTGCGCGACCGGATGCCGGTGCAGGAGAGCGTGGAGTTCTCCGCGCAACTGCCGGTCGTGGTGCGGGGCATCTACTTCGACGGCTGGCAACCGCAGGACGTGCCGATCAAGCTCAATCGGGACGACTTCCTGTACGAGGTCCGCCAGGGCTTCCCGTACGACGTGGCGGGCGGCCCGCAGCGGGTGGTCCAGGTGGTGCTGGACACCCTGCGCCGGCACATCACGCAGGGCGAGTGGGCGGACGTCAAGGCAACCATGCCCACCGACCTCGCCCGGATCATGCCCTGACCCGTGCCCGGCGCGACCTGCCGCGCCCATTGTGGGGTGGGTCGCCGCGTCCGGCTCACCGGGCCGGCGGCCCTACCCGAGGTCGAAGTGGAACACCTCGAAGGAGGTGCCGTAGCGGACCCCGAGCCGGGCGCCGACCGGCCGTGCGCCGCCCTCCAGGAACTCCTCGGCGTCGAAACTGCCGTCGCCCAGGCCGGTCAGGTACGCCTCGTGGGCCAGCAGCGAGGCGACTCCCCGGTCGAACGTGTCGGTGGTGTCCACCCCGTGCCGGGAACTCGGCGACGAGGCCGCCCACACCTGCCGTACCCGGCCCCACGGCTCGACGCCGTCGGTCAGCTGCTCCGGGAAGATCCACCGGTTGCCGGCGTCGCGGACCGCGTCCAGGGTGGCCTGGCCCACCGCGATGTGGTCGGCCTGGTTGAGCACGTCGGCGCCGTCCCAGGTGGCCCGGAAGTTGTTGGTGACGACGATCTCCGGGCGGTGCCGACGGACCACCGCGGCCAGTTCCCGGCGTAGCGGTACGCCGTACTCCAGCACCCCGTCGGGCAGGCCCAGGAACTCGACCGTGTCCACCCCCACCAGGGCGGCCGACTCCCGCTGCTCCTGCTCGCGGACCTCCCGGGCACGCGGCGGCGGCATGCCGTCGATGCCCGCCTCGCCGCTGGTGACCAGGCAGTAGACGACGTCCTTGCCCTGCCCGGTCCAGCGGGCGATGGCGGCGGCGGCACCGAACTCCAGGTCGTCGGGGTGGGCCACGATCGCCAGGGCACGTTGCCAGTCCTCGGTTACCGGCTCCAGTGGTTCGATCATCGGCACCTCCGTCGCAGTGTTCGACCAATCCTGCCACCGGAGCCGCCGGCCCGCCCGCGACGGCGAACCGGGCATGCCGGATGGTTCGGGCGATTACGGTGGGGCGAGGTGTGGTTAGAGAAGATCGGGAGCGGGGTACCACCCGCGGCAGGACGCACCCGACCAATGGCGGCGGGGGCGGGTCAATCCGAGGGAGCACGATGCCACTCAACGACGATGACATGCAGACGACCAGCGGCGGCGGGGCGGAGGGTCCGGCCGACGGCGGTGCCACTCCGGGTCAGCACGACGGCGGCGCGGACGGTAGTGCCGAGGGTCCGGCCGACGGCGGTGCCACCCCGGGTCAGCACGACGGCGGCGCGGACGGTAGTGCCGAGGGCCCGGCCGACGGCGGTGCGACCCCGGGCCAGCAGGACGGCGGCGCCGACGGCGCGGCCCGGTAACGGATCGCCATGACGCATCTCGACCCGCCGGGCGGCCACGGCCGCCCGGCGGCTCCGTCTCCGGCCGCAGATGCCTCCGACCTCGGCGAGCCCGCCGAGCGGACCACAGCCGCGTTGGCCCGCTGCGTCAGCGTGGAAGCGGCGAAGTTCGCCGCCGCCCACTGGGGGCGTACCCCGCTGCTGTCCCGCGCCGCCGACCTGCCCAACCCGGCCGGCTTCACCGACCTGCTCAGCCCGGCCGACGCCGACGAGCTACTCAGTCGGCGTGGTCTGCGTACCCCATTCCTGCGGGTGGCCAAGGACGGCCAGGTGCTGCCGGCGGCGCGGTACACCGGCGGCGGCGGTGCCGGCGCCGAGATCGACGACCAGGTCCTCGACGAGAAGATCCTCCAGCTGTACGCCGACGGCGCCACCCTGGTGCTGCAGGGCCTGCACCGCACCTGGCCCGCGTTGATCGACTTCACCCGGGACCTGAGCCTGGCCGTCAGCCAGCCGTTGCAGGTCAACGCCTACCTGACGCCACCGGACAGCCAGGGCTTCGCCACCCACTACGACACCCACGACGTCTTCGTGCTCCAGGTCGACGGCCGCAAGCACTGGCGGATCCATCCGCCGGTGCTGCCCGACCCGCTGGAGCGGCAAGCGTGGGGTGGCCGAGCCGACGAGGTCGCCGCGACCGCCCAGGGTCCGGCCGCGCTGGACGTGGTCCTGGAACCGGGTGACGCGCTCTACCTGCCGCGCGGCTGGCTGCACAGCGCCCAGGCGCAGGAGTCCAGCTCACTGCACCTGACCGTGGGCGTCCGGGCGTTGACCCGGTACGCGCTGGTCGAGGAGCTGCTCGCGCTGGCCGCCGAGGATCAGCGACTGCGGGCAACCCTGCCGTTCGGCACCGACGTGGCCGATCCGGACGCCATCGAACCGGAGCTGACCGAGACGGTCGAGGCGCTGCGGGACTGGCTGCGCCGGGCCGATCCGGCCCACGTGGCCGCCCGGCTGCGGCAGCGGGCCTGGCCGGCCTCGCGCCCGGCGCCGATCCGGCCGCTGGCCCAGGCCGCCGCGATCACCGCGCTGACCGCCGACAGCCGGGTCACCGCCCGTGCGGGCCTGCGGTGGCAGCTGGCCACCGAGGGCGACCGGGTGGCGCTGCGCCTGTTCGACCGGACGATCACCCTGCCCGCGCCGTGCGAGCCCGCCGTCCGTGCCCTGCTCGCCGGCCCGCCGATCCGCGTCGGCGACCTGCCCGACCTGGACACCGACGCCGACCGCCTCACCCTCACCCGCCGCCTCCTCCGCGAAGCCGCCCTCACCCCCGCCTAACCGTCCCCCCACCCGCCC
>NZ_JAGPXT010000043.1 GCF_018070465.1 Micromonospora sp. C95 | reverse complement strand
GCCCTACCCCCCACCCGCCCTGGTTGATCATGAGGTTAGCCCAATTGTTGATCTTCAAACTGCCGCTAACCTCATGATCAACGGTGTGGGGGGGGCAGGTGGGGCGGGGGCGGGGGTGGTTAGGTCCAGCCTTGGCGGTGGGACAGCCAGGCGAGGGCCTGTTGGCCGGTCCACCGCTGGTGCGCCGGTAGGTGAGCCGACGCGGTCGGTGGTGCCGATGTCGCGGCGGTGAGGTGGTAGCCGGCCAGGGCGGCCAGCGTGACGTCCAGCGCGTCGTCGGGCGCGTCGGCGGCGGCCGGGTGGGCGGCGAACAGCGAATCGACGTCCAGCCCGCTGGCGTACCCGGTGATCAGCAGGGTGACCAGGTCGAACCAGGCCGGCCCGTGGCACAGCCACGGCCAGTCGCAGAACCAGACCGAGCCGGTGCTGTCGACGAGCACGTTGTCGACCCGTAGGTCGCCGTGGGTCAGCCCGGTCGCGGCGGCGGCGTACCCGGGCAGGTGCGACTCCAGCGCCACCAACTCGGCCAGCCGTCCCCGGGCCGGGGCGGGCAGCGGCGGCACCGGTTCCCGGCCGGCGACGACCTCGCCCCACCAGAGAATGTCCTCGCGGGCCAGGTCGGCGAGGTGGGGCAGGCCGAGGGCGGTCAACTCGGCCGATGGCTCGGCGAGCGCCTCGGCGACGTCGGTGAAGGCGCTGAGGGTGGCGGTCAGTTCCCCCTGGTTCCAGGGCAGCCGGGGGGTGTGGCCGTCGACGGCGTCGAGGCCAAGAACGAACCAGCCGGCCTCCGACAACGTCCAGCGCGGGCGGGGCACCGGCAGCCCGGCCGGCAGCCGGGCGAGGATCGCGGCCTCGCGGGCGTACCAGTCGACCAGGTGCGGTTGCTCGGCGTGGGGTGCGGCCTTGACGAACGCGGCGTGCCCGGCGGCGGTGCGCAGCAGCGCGGCGAAGCCGCGCGTGAAGCCGGCACCGGCGGTCCGGGCCTGGACCACCGGGGCGCCCAGCCTGGTGGCCACTGCGGCCCGCACCCGCGTCGGCAGGTCCGACCACTCGGGCCGCTGGGCGGTGGCGTGGTACGGCACGGCGGGCGGGGAGGCGAAGGTCACCCGACCATGCTGCCCGGTGGCCGGTCGGGCGGCGACCACCGGCGCGGATCCGGGCACCCGGGGTGGCGTCTGCCAGACTGCCGGACCATGAGGACCGACGACTTCTGGCAGTTGATCGACCGCGCCCGCACCGGCGGTGGAGAGCCGGACGCCATCGCCGCCCGGGCCGTCGCGCTGCTCGCCGCCCGTGACCCCGAGGAGATCGTCGGGTACGCCCACCACCAGGAACGGGTCCTCGCCGCCTCCTATCGGGTCGATCTGTGGGGCGCCGCTTACCTGATCAACGGTGGCGCCTCCGACGACGGATTCGAGTACTTCCGTGGTTGGCTGATGACCCAGGGACGGGAGGTGTTCGCCCGGGCGGTCGCTGACCCGGATTCGCTGGCCGATCTACCGCAGATCCGGTCCGCCTCGCTCAGCGGCGAGGAGTTCGAGTGCGCGGACATGCTCGCGGTGCCGTGGGACGCGCACCGGAAGGCGACCGCGAACGACCTGCCGGGGGAGCGTACGGCGCCGCCGCAGCCCGACCTGAACGACTTCTGGGACTTCGACGACGAGGAGGAGGCCCGCCGCCGGCTGCCCCGACTCGCCACCCTCTTCGTCGAGCCACCGCAGGAGTGACGGACGCCCGGCCGATGCCCGCCGGGGACGTGGGAGCATAGAGGGGGCCGGCGCGTGCCGGCCCGCTCACGTCAGCCGACCAGAACGGACCGCTGTGCCACCGACGCTCGATCCCGGCGCGAACGCTCCTGGTGCCACCGACCCGGCGCGGATCAGGAACTTCTGCATCATCGCTCACATCGACCATGGAAAGTCGACCCTGGCCGACCGGATGTTGCAGCTCACCGGCGTGGTCGACCCGCGGCAGATGCGCGCGCAGTACCTCGACCGGATGGACATCGAGCGCGAACGCGGCATCACCATCAAGAGCCAGGCGGTCCGGATGCCGTGGACCATCGCCGAGGGCGAGCGGGCTGGCGAGCAGGCCGTGCTCAACATGATCGACACGCCCGGTCACGTCGACTTCACCTACGAGGTGTCCCGGTCGCTGGCGGCCTGCGAGGGCGCGATCCTGCTTGTCGACGCGGCCCAGGGCATCGAGGCGCAGACGCTGGCGAACCTCTACCTCGCGCTCGAGAACGACCTGCACGTCATCCCGGTGCTCAACAAGATCGACCTGCCGGCCGCCCAGCCGGAGAAGTACGCCGAGGAACTGGCCCACCTGATCGGTGGCGACCCGGCGGACTGCATCAGGGTCTCCGGCAAGACCGGCGAGGGTGTGCCGTACCTGCTGGACGAGATCGTCCGGCAGTTCACCCCGCCGGTCGGCGACGCCGACGCCCCGGCCCGCGCCATGATCTTCGACTCGGTGTACGACGTCTACCGGGGCGTGGTCACCTACGTGCGGGTGGTCGACGGGCGGATCAGCGCCCGGGACCGGATCAAGATGATGTCCACCGGCGCGGTGCACGAACTGCTGGAGATCGGGGTCATCTCGCCGGAGATGGTGAAGGCCGAGGCGCTCGGCGTCGGCGAGGTCGGCTACCTGATCACCGGGGTGAAGGACGTCCGTCAGTCCCGGGTCGGTGACACCGTCACCATCAACAACCGGCCGGCCGCCGATGCTCTCGGCGGCTACAAGGATCCGAAGCCGATGGTCTACTCGGGCCTGTATCCGATCGACGGTTCGGACTACCCCGCGCTGCGGGACGCGCTGGACAAGCTCAAGCTCAACGACGCCGCGTTGACCTACGAGCCGGAGACCTCCGGTGCGCTCGGCTTCGGGTTCCGCTGCGGCTTCCTCGGCCTGCTGCACCTGGAGATCATCCGGGAGCGGCTGGAGCGGGAGTTCAACCTCGACCTGATCTCGACCGCGCCGAACGTGGTCTACCGGGCCATCCAGGAGGACGGCGAGGAGGTCGTGGTCACCAACCCCAGCGAGTACCCGACCGGCAAGATCGCCGAGGTGTACGAGCCGACGGTGCGGGCCACGGTGCTCACCCCGAACGACTACGTCGGCGCGGTGATGGAGCTGTGTCAGGGCCGGCGCGGCAGCCTGCTGGGCATGGACTACCTCTCCGCCGACCGGGTGGAACTGCGCTACACGCTGCCCCTCGCCGAGATCATCTTCGACTTCTTCGACCAGTTGAAGAGCCGTACCAAGGGCTATGCGTCGCTTGACTACGAGCCCTCCGGCGAGCAGGCGTCCGACCTGGTCAAGGTCGACATCCTGCTGCACGGCGAGCCGGTGGACGCGTTCAGCGCGATCGTGCACAAGGAGAAGGCGTACACCTACGGCACCACCATCGCGGCGAAGCTGCGCAACCTCATCCCGCGCCAGCAGTTCGAGGTGCCGATCCAGGCGGCCATCGGCAGCCGGGTGATCGCCCGGGAGACGATCCGCGCCATCCGCAAGGACGTGCTCGCCAAGTGCTACGGCGGTGACATCAGCCGGAAGCGCAAGCTGCTGGAGAAGCAGAAGGAGGGCAAGAAGCGGATGAAGATGGTGGGCCGGGTGGAGGTCCCGCAGGAGGCGTTCATCGCCGCGCTCTCCTCCGACTCCGACGGCAAGGGCAGCGGAAAGAAGTGATCGTGCGGCGGCGCAGGTAGGCGCAGCCATCTCGACGGGCGCTCGGCCATCTCGGCCGGGCGCCCGTCCGCGTGCGGCCCGTGGCGCGGTCTTTCGGGGCGGTGCGATCTTTCGGGGCGGCCGCGACCTCTCGGCCAGAAAAGGCGGTTTGGGATCTTCGTAGGTCGGGCATTAGGCGGTCACCACAGGAACACCACAAACGTTGAACGTCTTTCGTGAAGGAGAGCGATCATGGAGCTCACCGTCTGGGGCATCATCACCGCCCTGATCGTTGGTCTGATCGTCGGTGCGCTTGGCCGACTGGTGGTACCGGGCCGTCAGAACATGCCGATCTGGCTGCACATGCTCATCGGTGTCGGTGCCGCGCTGCTCGGCACCGTGATCGCCCGTGCGTCCGGCTTCGCCGAGACCGCCGGCATCGACTGGCGGGAGCTGATGCTTCAGGTGCTGCTGGCCGCCGTCGCGGTGGCGCTGGTCGCCGGGGTGGGCCGCAACCGCCGGGGTGTCACCCACCGGTAACCGCTGAACCTGTCGAAAGGCGCCCGACCGTCGAGGTCGGGCGCCTTTCGTCTGCGTACGCCCAGAGGCGGAGCGACCTGAACCCGTCCGACGGTGGGCGAGGGCGGCGCACCGGGGCCGTTCCCCGTAGAATGTGATCATGACGGGCAGGGTGGCATCGGTGAACGTCGGGATCGTGACCGAGGCGGCATGGGCCGGTGCGGCGAGCGGGCGCAGCGGCATCGACAAGCGGCCGGCCGACGCGCCGGTGCTTTTCCAGGTCGACGGGGTGGCCGGCGACTTCATCGGCGAACGGGCCCACCACGGTGGCCCGGACCAGGCCGTCTACGCATACGCGGGGGAGGACGCGGCCTGGTGGGAGGCCGACCTCGGGCGGACCATCCGCCCCGGTGGCTTCGGCGAGAACCTCACCACGTACGCGGTCGACGTGACCGGCGCGGTGATCGGCGAGCAGTGGGCCGTCGGCGAGGCGCTGCTCCAGGTGACCATGCCACGCACGCCGTGCCGGACCTTTGCCGGCTTCTGGGGCGTACCGGATCTGATCAAGCGGTTCACCGCGCGGGCGACCCCCGGTGCGTACCTGCGGGTGCTCCGCGAGGGCGCGGTGGGCGCCGGCGATCCGATCGAGATCGTGCACCGGCCGGCGCACGGGGTGACCCTCGGCGAGGTGTTCCGCGCGCTCAGCCTGGAGCCGTCCTTGCTGCCCAGGCTGCTGGCGGCCGACGACCTGCCCGAGCCGATCCGGGAGAAGGTGCGTCGCCGTGTCGGCGAGCCGGCCGGCTGACCGACCGGCCGGTCCGCCCGGAGATGACACGACAGGCCCCGCGGTCACGTCCAGGCGTGGCCACGGGGCCTGTCGTCACGCCTCCGGTCAGCGGAGCCAGGGGATGTTGCGGTTGAGCAGACCGCGCTGCTTGAGCTCCTTGCGCAGCGGGATCTCGTCGTCGATGTAGCCGTCCCAGTTGATGCCCCAGTAGTTGGCCGTGTGGGTGCCCTCACCGAGCAGCTGGCGCTGCACCGGCGTGCGGTTGCGGTACCACTCGCCGTCCTTGTCGGGGTGCAGCTCGTCGAGCGGACGGATCCACCGGTAGGTGTAGCCGACGAACAGCATCTTGCGGGTGATGTTCGACAGGTTCGTCGACCGGGAGTGCCACTGGCGGCGGTCGAAGATGAAGGCGTCACCCGGGTTGGCGGTGATCTCGACGGTGCCCTCCGGGTCCGGGTTGTGCACGCTCAGATCCGTCGGGCGGGGCAGCGAGTTCCACAGGTGGCTGCCGGGAATCACCTTCGTCGCACCCCGGCCGTTCTCCGACAGGTCGGAGAGCACGTAGGCGACCTTCAGCGAGAACATCGGGCGCGGCAGGTTCGGGTCCATCGTCTCCGGGTCGGAGTTCTGCCGGTACCCGTCCTGGTGCCAACCCCAGTACGGCTTCTCGGGCTCCAACGCCGGCGGCGTCACGTCGAGGTGGTTGTGGTGGGTGTAGATGTTCCAGCCCGCCAGGCCCCACATGTAGGGAAACGCGATCGGGTGGGTGAGCAGCTCGCCGAAGAGCTCGTCACGCTCAAGGAAACCCAGCAGGTGCAGGGTGCCGTCCTTGGTGGTGTTGCCCTTGGCCTTCTCCTCCTCGTACACCCGGTCGACCGCGGCCTCGAGAGCGGCCCGGTGGTCCTCGGTCAGGACGTTGCGCAGCAGGAGAAAGCCCTGCTCGTGAAACTCCTTGCGGTCGACGTCACTGATCGGTTCGTAGCCGGTCCGGTCGCCGTAGTCGAACGCCACGTCGTACCCCTCCCCAGAGGTGAAACCATTTCTGGCACAGGCCGCCGATCGTAACGCGCGTCCGGACGGCCCGTGGGGCACCCCGCGACCTTTCCACGGGCATGGCGACTGATGGCGGTTGCTCGACTACCGCACGTCACCCAACGTGGCGAGACGCAGCCTTACATGGCCATTTGCCGGTTTTTGCGGTGACTGCGGGTAAGGAGATCGGAATCGCTCAGACGTCCGCGTGGACCTCGGCGAGAACCTGGGTGTCCCCCCGGTCGCTGTCCGGCAAGCGCTTCCAGTCGCCGCGCTTGGCGGTCCACTCCCGGCCGTCGTAGACCACCCTCTTCACCCCGTGCTCCTTCGCGTGGGAGACCAGCCAGTGCGTGTACCGCCAGCCGGCCCGCACGCCCTCGGCGGAGGTCGTGAGGCTGCCGGCCGGGCTCCGCTCGAAGTCGTTGATCCCCACCATCAGCAGGGTCGGGTTGCCGAAGCTGTCGACGGCGGAGCTGAAGTAGCCCCGGCCCGCCTGCCGGTCACCGTCGGAGGTGAAGGCCACCAGGCCCCAGTCGAGCGACAGTCCCTCGGTCAGGGCGGCGATGGCGGCGGCACCGCGCAGCACCGGATCACCGCCCACGGAGCAGCTGACCGCCGTGGTGGCGTGACCGAGCAGCGCCCGGGTGAGCACCTGCGACTCGTCGGCCCACTTCTCGTACGCCTCCGGGAAGGCCGAGCGCTGCACCTTCTGCGCCGCGTCGGTGACCCGCATGTCCTGCCAGCCGCGTACCTTCTTCAGGGCCGCGTAGAACTTCCGCGCCGCGTACCGGGGGTCGCGGATCTGGGTCGGCGTGCCCCAACCCTGGCTCGGTCGCTGCTGGAACAGCCCCACGGAATCGCGGTCGCCGCCGGTCAGGTTGCGCAGCCCGGACTCCTGGTACGCGGTGGCCAGCGCCACCACCACCGCCCGCTCGGGCATCTTGCGCTGCACGCCGATCGCCGCGATGGTCGCCGCGTTCGCCATCTGCTGCGAGTCGAGCGTCACCTGGCCGTCGGCCTGCACCGTGCAGGCCCGGCCGGCCAGCGGCAGCCGTAGCCCGTCACCGGCCTGCCTCAGCACCACGATGATCCCGATCACGGCGATCAGGACGAGGACCACGAAGCCCGTCGCGGCAGCCCGAGTTCGCACCCGCACCTCCTGTGTCAAGGTCCGCCAAGCGTACGTCCCGCATCGACCCGTACGGGTCGTCCGACCGGTTCCGCCCCCGCGCGCCACGCACGCGCAACGCGAGGTTCCCCGTCCCGGCCGTACCTCACCTGCCGAGTTCCGCCACCCAGCGCGGTGCCCGCTTCTCCCGGAACGCGGTGACCCCCTCGACCCCGTCGGCCGACAGGAAGTATCCGGTGGACAGCTCGGCCAGTTCGGCCAGGTCGGCGCGCAGGTCGACGGCGGCCGGACGGCGCAGCAGTCGCTTTGCGCCGGCCAGCGCCGCCGGGGCGCCACGTACCAGCGAGTCGCAGTACCGCCGCACCGCGGCGTCCAGTTCCTCGGCCGGCACCGCGGCGGTGACCAGGCCGATCTCGGCCGCTCGCCGGCCGTCGAAGGTGTCGCCGGTCAGGTACAGCTCGGCCGCCGCCCGGGTCGTCAGGCGGGGCAGCACCGTCGCGGAGATCACCGCGGGGATCACCCCGATCCGCACCTCGGTGAAGGCGAACGTGGCCTCGGCCGCGCAGACCGCCAGGTCGGCCGCCGCGATCAGGCCCAGGCCGCCGGCCCGAGCCGGGCCGGCGACCCTCGCCAGCACCGGCTTCGGGCACTCCCGGACCGCCGCGAGCACGTCACCAAGCATTCCGGCGGGCACCGTGCCGCTGGCGTACGCCGCCGCGGTCTCCTTCAGGTCGGCGCCGGAGCAGAAGACCGGCCCGGTGTGGTCGAGCACGATCACCCGGACCGCGTCGTCGGCGACCGCCGCGGCCAGGCCCGCCAGCAGTTCGGTCATCAGCGGCGTGGAGAGCGCGTTGCGGTTGTGCGGACTGTCCAGCGTGAGCGTGGTCACCCCGTGGGCCGTGGCGACCCGCACGAGCGCGTCGGGAGAGGTCATGCCAGGGCACACTAGTGGCCATGCCCGGCGTCCTTCCAGCAGGCGATCCCGTCCCCGCCGACGGGTCGCTGCCCGCGTCCGCCCGCGCGTCCGTGGGCGCCCGGGGTTTCGGGGTCTATGTGCACGTGCCCTTCTGCGCGAGCCGGTGCGGCTACTGCGACTTCAACACGTACACCGCCGACGAACTGGGCGGCGGCGCGAGTCGGGAGGGTTACGCCGACGTCGTACTGGCGGAGCTGGCACTCGCCGCCCGGGTGCTGGGCGACGCTCCGCCGCCCCGGGTGGAGACGGTCTTCGTCGGTGGTGGCACCCCCACCCTGTTGCCCGCCGACGACCTGGCCCGGATCCTCGACGCGATCGACCGGACCTGGGGACTGGCCGCCGACGCGGAGGTGACCACCGAGGCGAACCCGGAGTCGGTGACGCCCACCTCGCTGAAGGAGCTGCGCGCGACCGGGTACACCCGGATCTCGCTCGGCATGCAGTCGGCCGCGCCCGGGGTGCTCGCCGTGCTGGACCGCCGGCACAGCGCCGGCCGGGCCACCGCCGCCGCCCTGGAGGCCCGCGACGCCGGCTTCGACCACGTCAATCTCGACCTGATCTACGGCACGCCGGGGGAGCGGGCCGAGGACTTCGCCGCCTCGCTGGACCAGGTGGTGGCCGCGGGCGTGGACCACGTCAGCGCGTACGCCCTGATCGTCGAGGACGGCACCCGGCTGGCCGCCCGGATGCGCCGGGGCGAGCTGCCGTACCCGGACGAGGACGTGGCCGCGGACCGGTACCTGGCCGCCGAGGCCGCCCTCGGCGCGGCCGGCTTCTCCTGGTACGAGGTCTCCAACTGGGCCCGCACGCCGGACGCCCGCTGCCGGCACAACCTGCTCTACTGGTCCGGCGGGGACTGGTGGGGCCTCGGGCCCGGGGCGCACAGCCACGTCGGCGGAGTGCGCTGGTGGAACGTCAAACATCCCGCCGCGTACGCGAAACGCCTCGCCGCCGGGGAGTCTCCCGGGCAGGCCCGGGAGGTGCTCTCCGGCGACGAGGCGCACATGGAGGAGGTCATGCTCCGGTTGCGGCTGGCCACCGGCCTGCCGCTCGACGTGTTGACCGACGCCGGGCGGGTGGGCGCGGCCAGGGCACTGGCCGAGGGTCTGCTCGACCAGCCCGCCCACGCCGCTGGCCGCGCCGTGCTCACCCTGCGCGGCCGGTTGCTCGCCGACGCCGTGGTCCGCGACCTGCTGCCCTGATCCCCGTCATCAGACCGGCCGGCGCGGTCAGCGCTTCACGAACGAGTAGCTCATCGGGTAGCGGTAGAGCGTCCCGTCGTTGGCCTTGACCCCGCCGATGATGCCGAAGATCACCGGCACGATCCAGACGAGCATCGGGACGAAGAACAGGATGCCGCAGGTGATCGCGGTGAGCACCCAGCTCAGCACCCCGACGATGGCCCAGGTGAGCTGGAAGTTCAGCGCCGCCACCGAGTGCGCCCGGGCGATCGGCGACTGCTGCCCACGGGTCATCATCGCGATCAGCGGGGCCACCCAGCCGAAGAGCCCGCCACCGACGACCACGCCGAGGGGGCCGCCGAAGTGGGCGATCAGCACCCAGGTCTTGTCCTCGTTGTTGGCGTAGCCGCCGGTCGGGTAGCCGACACCGGGTGCTCCCGGCGGCGGATAACCGCCGGGCGGGGGGTAGCCGGCCGGCGGCGGCTGGTCGCCGGTGGGGGGTGGATAGCCGCCGGGCGGGGGATAGCCGCCCTGGCCAGGCGAACCGGACAGTGGTGTCGTGGGTTCGTCGCCGGAGTCCGGGGGACGAGGTGGTTCAGTCATGGAGGCCACGGTAGGTGCCAGCGGCAACGGCGCACCAGAGCGACACCGGCGAGTGTCAACCCGCCGATCGGCTCAATGACGCCGGTGCTGACTTGATCATCGCGTGTACGGGGGCGCCGACGTAGACTGGCACTCGCTACAGTCGAGTGCCAGAGTGTTCCTCTGGCGGTCGTGACGCCGCGAGCTGACCTGCGACAGGAGGTGGCAAGGATGGGTCTGGACGACCGGAAGCTCGCCGTGCTCCGGGCGATCGTCGAGGACTACGTGGCCACCCAGGAGCCGGTCGGCAGCAAGTCGCTCGTCGAGCGGCACCAACTCGGTGTCTCGCCGGCCACGGTTCGCAACGACATGGCCGTGCTGGAGGAGGAGGGCTACATCCGCCAACCGCACACCAGCGCGGGGCGGGTGCCCACCGACCGTGGCTACCGACTCTTCGTCGACCGGTTGAGCCGGGTCAAGCCGCTCAGCCCGGCCGAACGCCGGGCGATCGAGCGCTTCCTGGCCGGCGCCGTGGATCTCGACGACGTGGTGCACCGCACGGTGCGGCTGCTGGCGCAGCTGACCCGGCAGGTCGCCGTCGTGCAGTACCCGAGCCTGGCCCGGTCCCGGGTGCGTCACCTGGAACTTGTGCCGATCTCCACCACCCGGCTGATGCTTGTGATGATCGCCGACACCGGCCGGGTCGAGCAGCGGCTGGTCGAGCTGCCCGCACCGGTCCTCGCCGACGACGTGCTGGACCTGCGCCGGCTGGCGAACGAGAAACTGGTAGGTGTCCGCCTGTCGGAGACCCCGCCGCTGGTGCAGACCCTCATCGACGACTGCGCGCCGCACCTGCGTTCGGCGATGACCACCCTGTCCACGGTGCTGCTGGAAACGCTCGTCGAACGGCACGAGGAAAGGCTCGCGCTGGCCGGCACCGCGAACCTCGCCCGGGGCGGCCTGCTCGACTTCCAGGGTTCGTTACGTCCGATCCTCGAAGCACTTGAGGAGGAGGTCGTGCTGCTCAAGCTCATCGGCGAGGTGGAACCGAGCACACTGCGGGTGCGCATCGGCGACGAGAACGAGTACGACAACCTGCGGGCGGCCTCCGTGGTCAGCACCGGGTACGGCCCGGGCGCGACAATCGTCGGGGGGATGGGCGTGCTCGGACCGACCCGGATGGACTACCCCGGAACCATCGCCACGGTGAGGGCCGTGGCACGCTACGTGGGCGAGCTGCTGGCCCAGAACTGACAAGTCAGGGCCGACGGCAGGCTGCCGCCGCCGAACGGCGTAACTCGAGACGAACACGAGGACACGGAACGCAGTGGCCAGGGACTACTACGGCATTCTCGGCGTGAGCAAGGGTGCCTCCGATGACGAGATCAAGCGCGCCTACCGCAAGCTGGCGCGCCAGTTCCATCCGGACGTGAATCCGGACCCGGAGGCACAGGAGAAGTTCAAGGACATCAACGCCGCGTACGAGGTTCTCTCGGACGATCGGAAACGGCAGATCGTCGACCTGGGCGGGGATCCGCTGGCACCCGGCGGGGGCGGGCCCGGCGGTCCGGGCGGCCCCGGCGGGGCCGGACCCTTCGTCGGGTTCCAGGACATCATGGACGCCTTCTTCGGTGGTGCCACCGGTGCCGGGCGGGGACCACGTCCGCGTACCCGCCCCGGGGCCGACGCGATCCTGCGACTGGAGCTGGACCTTCAGGAGACGGCCTTCGGCGTCGAGGCGCCGATCACCGTCGACACCGCCGTGCTCTGCACCACCTGCTCCGGTGCCGGCACCGCCGCCGGCACCCACCTGGCCACCTGCGAGGCGTGCGGCGGGCGCGGCGAGGTGCAGTCGGTGCAGCGCACCTTCCTCGGCCAGGTGGTCTCCGCCCGGCCCTGCACCGTCTGCCAGGGCTACGGCACCACCATCCCGCAGCCCTGCCCGACCTGCGCCGGTGACGGCCGGGTCCGCACCCGCCGGTCGCTGACCGTCAAGATCCCCGCCGGGGTGGAGGACGGCATGCGGATCCGCCTGGCCCAGCAGGGCGAGGTCGGCCCGGGCGGCGGCACCGCCGGTGACCTCTACGTGGAGATCCACGAACGGCCGCACGACGTCTTCTCCCGCAAGGGCGACGACCTGCACTGCCGGGTCACCGTGCCGATGACCGCCGCGGCACTCGGCACCCGGCTGACCATCAAGGCGCTCGACAGCGAGGAACCGGTCGACGTCAAGCCGGGCACCCAGCCGGGCAGCACCCTGCGGCTGCGGGCTCGGGGCGTACCGCACCTGCGCGGCGCCGGGCGGGGTGACCTCTACGTCCACCTGGACGTGCGCACCCCCACCAAGCTCGACGCCGACCAGGAGCGGATGCTCCGCGATTTTGCCAAGACCCGTGGTGAGGAGGTCGCCGAGCTGACCAAGCAGGGCGGCTTCTTCTCCCGGATGCGCGACGCCTTCAACGGCCACGCCTGACGTGTCCGCCCCGCTGTTCCTGGTCGAGTCGCTGCCCACCGCCGCCTCGATGGTGCTGGACGGCGCCGAGGGCCACCACGCCGCCACCGTGCAGCGGCTGCGCGTCGGCGAGCAGGTGCTGCTCGCCGACGGCCGGGGCGGCACGGCCACCGCCGTGGTCACCGCCGTCGGCCGGGGCACCCTCGACCTCGACCTGACCGACCGGGGGTACGTCGACGCGGCGAACCCCCGGCTCGTGGTCGTCCAGGGCATCGCCAAGGGCGACCGGGGCGAACTGGCCGTGCAGGCGATGACCGAGGCGGGCGTCGACGAGATAGTCCCCTGGGCGGCGGGCCGCTCGGTGGTGCAGTGGCGCGGCGACCGGGGCGTACGGGCCCGTGGCAGGTGGCTCGCCACCACCCGGGAGGCGACGAAGCAGGCCCGGCGGGCGTGGCTGCCGGTGGTGGCGGGGGCGCCGGACGAGAGCACCGCGTCGGTGACCCGCCGGATCGCCGGGGCGGCGGGCGGGTACGTGCTGCACGAGGAGGCGACCGACCGACTCACCACCGTCGAGCTGCCCGAGCGCGGCGAGATCGTGCTGGTGGTGGGCCCGGAGGGCGGCATCACCCCGGCCGAGCTGTCGGCCTTCCAGGAAGCCGGTGCCCGGCCGGTGCGGCTCGGCCCGTCGGTGCTGCGCACCTCCACCGCGGGCGTGGCCGCCCTGGCGGTCCTCGCCACCCGCCTGCTGCGCTGGTGAGCGGCGCGCCACCGGCGCCGAGGAATTCTTCTCCTACACTGCCCCGATGGGAAGCGACTGTCTGTTCTGCCGCATCGTCGCCGGCGCGATTCCGGCCACCGTGGTCCGCGAGACGCCCACCACGCTCGCCTTTCGCGACGTCGATCCGAAGGCGCCGGTGCACGTGCTCGTCGTGCCGAAGGAGCACTACGCGGACGTGGCCACGCTCGGTCAGGGTGATCCGGCGCTGGCCGGCGAGGTGCTGGCCACGGCCGCCGCGGTGGCCGAGGACGAGGGCCTGCTCGGCGACGGGTTCCGGCTGATGTTCAACACCGGGGCGTACGGCGGCCAGGAGGTCTTCCACGTGCACGCGCACGTGCTCGGCGGCGCACCACTCGGCCCGATGCTGGCGCGGGGCCTCGGATGACCTCCGCCGCCGGCCACACCTCCGCCGCCGGTCGCCTGGACCGGATGGTGCGCCAGGTCCAGGCGCAGGCCCGGGTGCCGGCGGTCTCGGCGGCGGTGCACCGCGCCGACCGGCCGCTGTGGACGTGCACCGCCGGCGGCACCGGAAACGACACGGCCTTGGATGCACAGACGAGGTTCCGGATCGGCTCGGTGACCAAGACGTTCACCGCCGTACTCGTCATGCAGTGCCGCGACGACGGGCTGCTCGACCTCGACGACCCGCTGCGGCGGCACCTCGACCTGCCGGCGCACGGTGAGCTGACCGTACGCCGGCTGCTGTCGCACACCGCCGGCCTGCAACGGGAACCGTACGGCGACGTCTGGGACACGTTGCGCGCACCGGACGCCGACCAGCTGATCGCCGAACTGGCCCGGGCCGAGCGGGTGCTGCCGACCGGACGCCGCTACCACTACTCGAATCTCGGCGTGGCGCTGCTCGGCCGCCTGGTCGGGCAGGTACGCGGCGGCAGCTGGGCCGAGGTGCTGACCGAGCGGGTGCTGACCCCGCTCGGGCTGACCGCCACCACGGTCGCCCCGGGACCACGCGCCGCGACCGGGTTCCTGGTCGACGCGTACTCCGACGAAGCGCATCCTGAACCCCCAACCGACTTCGGCGCGGTGGGTCCCGCCGCGCAACTGTGGAGCACCGCGACCGACATGGCCCGGTGGGCCGCCTTCCTGGCCGACCCGGCGGCGTTGGACGCGGCGGGTCGGGTGCTCGCGGCGGCCACGCTGGACGAGATGCGCTGGCCGGTGACGGTCACCGACGAGGCGGTGTGGGCCGGCGGGTTCGGTCTCGGCCTGATCCTGGTGCCGCAGGGGGAGCGGGTGGTACACGTCGGGCACGACGGGGCGATGCCCGGCTTCCTCGCCGGGGCGTACGGCCGCCGCGGTGGCGAGGGCACCCCGGCGGCGTTCGGTGCCGCCGTGCTGGGCTCCTCCGGCACCGCCGTCGAGCTGCTGGAGTTGCCGCACCGGCTGCTCGCCGCCGCGGTCGAGCACGATCCGGCCGACATCGACCCGTGGCGTCCGGGTGACCCGGCGCCGCCGGACGTGCGCGGGCTGCTCGGCCGCTGGTGGGGTGAGGGCTTCGAGTACGTCTTCTCCTGGCACGAGGGGGCCCTGCGGGCCCGTGGTGCCGGTGACCCGCCGGGAAAGCCGCCAGCGGTGTTCGCCCCGGTGCCGGACCAGCCGGACGTGCTGCGTACCGTCTCCGGCCGGGAGAACGGCGAGCTGCTCCGGCTCACCCGGGACGCGGCCGGCGTGGTGGTCCGGATGCACTGGGCGACCTACCGGTTCACCCGCGACCAGGAGACCTTCGACGGTTTCGACTTCCGCGAGTGACCGGACGCTCGGCTCGGGCGGAATGTGCCGTTTGGTGCGGTCCCGCCGGGGCGTCGAAGCGGTGGAAATGGGCAGCGTGTCCGCGCCGTTGACCCGATACGATGGTGGCAACGTCCGCACGCCGTGCCACGAGCCCGGCATCGAGATCGAGAGCAGGTGGCGCAGGGCCCACGGGCCCGACCTATGACCGGCACCCCACCTCCCGGCCCGCCCCGGGTGCAGACCAGGATCACGGTCCCCGATTCCAAGATCATGGTCAACCTGCTCGGCGCGGGTGACGAGATCCTGCGACTGGTCGAGCGCTCGGTGAACAGTGACGTGCACGTGCGTGGCAACGAGATCACCATCACCGGCGCTCCCGCCGACAACGCCCTCGCCGAACGGCTCTTCAGCGAGCTGCTCGAACTCATCGAGAAGGGCGAGACCCTGACCACCGATGCCGTCCGGCGTACCGTCGGCATGCTCGAACAGGGTGGCGCGGAGCGGCCCGCCGAGGTCCTGACCCTCAACATCCTCTCCCGGCGTGGGCGCACCATCCGTCCCAAGACGCTGGGGCAGAAGCGCTACGTCGACGCGATCGACGGGCACACGATCGTCTTCGGCATCGGCCCGGCGGGTACCGGCAAGACCTACCTCGCCATGGCCAAGGCCGTGCAGTCGTTGCAGGCCAAGCAGATCAACCGGATCATCCTTACCCGGCCGGCGGTCGAGGCCGGTGAGCGACTCGGGTTTCTGCCCGGCACGCTCAACGAGAAGATCGACCCCTACCTGCGCCCGCTCTACGACGCCCTGCACGACATGCTCGACCCGGAGACCATCCCGAAGCTGATGGCCGCCGGCACGATCGAGGTCGCCCCCCTGGCATATATGAGGGGCCGGGCGCAGCCGTACGACGCGCGCGTCCTGACGCCGGAAGGCTTCAAGCGGTTCGGCTCACTCCAGGTCGGCGACCTGGTGATCGGCTCGAACGGCATGCCGACCCCGGTGATCGGGATCTACCCACAGGGGCCCAAGCAGGTCTACCGGGTGACCACGCAGGACGGGGCCTCCACCCTGTGCTGCGGTGAGCACCTCTGGACGGTCGCCACGCCCGAGGACAAGCGGCGCGGTCGCCGCCGCACGCTGGAGACCCAGGAGATGATCGGGCAGGAGCGGCGGGGGTACATCCGCCGTTACGAACTGCCGGTGGTGGCTCCGGTCCAGCTGGAGCCGCAGGACATTCCGCTCGATCCGTACGTCCTCGGACTGCTGCTCGGTGACGGGTCGATCTCGTGCCGCACGACGCCGGGATTCACCACCGCGGACCCTGAGTTCGCCCGGGCGATCGAGGACAACCTCGCCGACATCGAGCTGCACCGCAAGAGCGACTACGACTACGTACTCCGGCACACCAAGGGGCACCGGGGCGGGGTGATCGTCGCGAACCCGGTGACTGTCGCGCTCCGTGAGCTGGGTCTGGCCGGAACGAAGTCGGGCACCAAGTTCGTGCCGTCCGTATATCTCCAGAACAGCGTCGATGTCCGACTGGCCGTCCTGCAGGGGCTGCTGGACACCGACGGCGGGCCGGTGGTCCAGGCGGGACGTACCTGCCGGGTGCAGTACTCGACGACCTCGCCCCGACTGCGCGACGATGTCGTCCACCTGGTCCAGTCGCTCGGTGGCGTGGCAACGTGGCGTGTTCGAGTGGCCGAGGGCCGCACGCCTGGTCTGGCCAACGGCCGACCGGTCGGGTACCGGTCGGACGCCTACACGGTGGAGATCCGCTTGCCGGAGGGCGTAGCGCCGTTCCGGTTGGCGCGTAAGCGCCAGCGGTACGAGGAGTGCGGCGGCGGCCGACCGATGCGTTTCATCGACTCGATCGTCCCCGCTGGTGTCCAGGAGACGATGTGCATCCAGGTGGCCGCGGAAGATTCGCTGTATGTCACCGATGACTTCCTGGTCACGCACAACACGCTCAATGACGCGTTCATCATTCTCGACGAGGCGCAGAACACCACGCCCGAGCAGATGAAGATGTTCCTCACCCGGCTCGGCTTCGGCTCCAAGATCGTGGTCACCGGCGACGTCACCCAGGTCGACCTGCCCGGCGGTACGACGAGCGGGCTGCGGGTCGTCCGGGACATCCTGGAAGGTGTCGAGGACGTGCACTTCGCGCAACTGTCCAGCGCCGACGTGGTACGTCACCGACTGGTCGGGGAGATCGTCGACGCGTACGCGCGGTGGGACGCCGAGAACCAGCAGGCACAGGGCGTGCACGCGGTGGCCGGGCGGAGCGCCCAGGGTAACCGCGGCGGCCGGCGCCGCTAGACCGAGGGAAGACAGTTGTCCATCGAGATCGCCAACGAGTCCGGTGCCGAGGTCGACACCGACGCCGTGCTCGCCGTCGCCCGGCACGCGCTCGACGAGATGGGGGTCAACCCGCTCGCCGAGCTGTCCGTGTTGCTTGTCGACGTGGACTACATGACCGAGCTGAACCATCGCTGGATGGGCGGCGACGGTCCGACCGACGTGCTGGCCTTTCCCATGGACGAGGGCAGCGTCGACCACGGGCCGGGTGAGAGCGCCGCCGCCGGTGGTGAGCCGGCGCTGCTCGGCGACATCGTGCTCTGCCCGGAGGTGGCGGCGAAGCAGGCCGCGACCGCCGGGCACCGCACCGCCGACGAGTTGCACCTGCTCACCGTGCACGGTGTCCTGCACCTGCTCGGCTACGACCACGCGGAGCCGGAGGAGGAGCGGGAGATGTTCGGGCTCCAGGCCCGGTTGCTGGCGAGCTGGCGGTCGGCCCGCTCCCGGTGATGGACACTGCGCTGGCCGCGTCCGCCACCGGCCTACCCGACCTGCAACTGCTCGTGTTCGCTGCCGGGCTGGTGGTGCTCGCCGGCCTGATCGCGATGACCGAGGCCGCCCTGGCCGCGGTCTCACCGGCCCGCGCGGCCGAACTGGCCCGCGAGGGGCTCCGGGGCGCGCGTACCCTCCAGACGGTCGCCGGTGACGTGGTCCGGCACCTCAATCTGTTGCTGCTGCTCCGGCTGCTCGCCGAGCTGACCGCCACCACGCTGGTGGCGCTGGTGGCGGTGGACACCTTCGGTGCGGGCTGGCGGGCGGCGCTGGTCACCGCCGGGGCGATGACCGTGGTCAGCTTCGTCGTGGTCGGCGTCGGCCCGCGCACCCTCGGCCGGCAGCACGCCTACGCGGTGGGCCGCTCGGCGGCACCATTGGTGCGCTGGCTGGGTCGGGTGCTCAACCCGCTGGCGTCCCTGCTGATTCTGATCGGTAACGCGGTCACGCCGGGTCGGGGCTTCCGGGAGGGGCCGTTCGCCACCCAGGTCGAGCTGCGGGAGCTGGTCGACCTGGCCGAGCAGCGGGGCGTGGTGGAGCATGGCGAGCGGCAGATGATCCATTCGGTCTTCGCGCTCGGTGACACCATCGCCCGCGAGGTGATGGTGCCGCGTACCGAGATGGTGTGGATCGAGTCGGGCAAGAATCTGTCCCAGGCGCTCGCGCTGTTCCTGCGCTCCGGCTTTTCCCGGATCCCGGTGATCGGCGAGAGCGTCGACGACGTGCTCGGCATCCTCTACCTCAAGGATCTGATCCGGCGTACCCAGGGCGGGGCCGCCGAGGATCATCAGTTGCCGGTGGCCGAGCTGATGCGGCCGGCGACCTTCGTACCCGAGTCCAAGCCCGTCGACGACCTGCTGTCGGAGATGCAGGCCGCCCGTAACCACCTGGTCATCGTGGTCGACGAGTACGGCGGCACCGGCGGCCTGGTCACCATCGAGGACATCCTCGAGGAGATCGTCGGGGAGATCACCGACGAGTACGACGTCGAGCGCCCACCGGTCGAGCAGTTGCCCGACGGCGCGGTGCGGGTCACCGCCCGGCTGCCGGTGGAGGATCTCGGCGAACTGTTCGACACCGAGTTGCCGCACGACGAGGTGGAGACGGTCGGGGGTCTGCTCGCCCAGGCCCTGGGGCGGGTGCCGATCCCGGGCGCGCAGGTCGAGGTGGCCGGCCTGCGGCTGGTCGCCGAGGGCACCACCGGTCGCCGTAACCGGATCGACACGGTGCTGGTGCGCCGGGTGGAGCCGACCGACACGCAGAACGATCCGGGCGGGACGCCGACCGTGGCCCGCTCCGACACCGACCGATCCGAGGAGAGGCAGCCCGCCGATGCCTGAGTCATCCGCCGTACCGGCCGCCCGGTCCACCGGTTCCGAGCTGAGCACCGAGGACGGCAAGCTGGTCGTCCTCGCCCGGGGGGCCCGGGGACGGGTAAGCGCCGTGGAGGGCGCCGCCGTCCGGGACCAGGACGGCCGGACGTACGCGGCGGCCAGCGTGTCGCTGCCCTCGCTGACCATCACCGCGCTGCAACTGGCGGTCGCCTCGGCGGCCGCGGCGGGTGCCACCCGGCTGGAGGCCGCGGTGGTGGTGACCGAGGCGTCCACGCTCGACGGTGCCGGCTACGCGGCGGTGCGCGACCTGGCCGCCGACGCGCCGGTGCACCTGGCCGGGCCGGACGGCACGGTGCTCGGCACGGTGACCGAGTGAGTGAACGGGGCGACCGCTCCTACCGGGCGGGTTTCGCGTGTTTCGTTGGTCGGCCCAATGCCGGCAAGTCCACGTTGACGAACGCCATCGTCGGGCAGAAGATCGCGATCACGTCGAACAAGCCGCAGACCACCCGGCACGTGATCCGGGCGGTACTGCACCGGCCCGATTCGCAGCTCGTGCTGGTCGACACCCCGGGGCTGCACCGTCCCCGCACATTGCTGGGCGAGCGGCTCAACGATCTGGTCCGGCAGACCTGGAGCGAGGTCGACGTGATCGGCCTCTGCATCCCGGCCGACGAGCCGATCGGCCGGGGCGATCGGTTCATCACCGGTGAGTTGGCCGAGCTGAAGGCGACCGTGCTGGCGGTGGTCACCAAGACCGACCTGGTCGATCGCAGGCGGCTCGCCGAGCAACTGCTGGCCGTCAGTGAGCTTGGGGATTTCGCGGAGGTCGTGCCGGTCAGCGCGGTCTCCGGGCACCAGGTGGACACCCTGGTCGAGGTGATGACGCGGTACCTGCCCGAGTCGCCGCAGCTGTACCCGGACGACATGCTCACCGACGATCCGGAGCAGGTGCTGGTGGCGGAGCTGATCCGGGAGGCCGCGCTGGAGGGCGTCCGGGACGAGTTGCCGCACTCGATCGCCGTGGTGGTGGAGGAGATGCTCCCGGAGGGCCGGCTGACGAAGATCTACGCCGACGTGTACGTGGAGCGGCCCAGCCAGAAGGCGATCGTCATCGGGCATCGGGGTGCGCGGCTCAAGGGTGTCGGCACCGCCGCGCGGCGGCAGATCGAGGAGCTCCTGGGTACGAAGGTCTACCTCGATCTGCACGTACGGGTGGCCAAGGACTGGCAGCGCGACCCCAAGCAGTTGCGCAAGCTCGGGTTCTGAGCCGACCCTGCGGTACCCGGGTCAATCGGACGACCTGCCTTGGATCGGATGATCGGGACCGGTCAGGCTTATGGGGATTTTCACGATCGCGGTGGGTAGCTGGCTGTTTCGTCGGCGGACGACGGAGGGTAGATAGGAAACCGCCTCCGCGCCCCCCGAGACAGATGCAGGCTGATGCGAAACAGATACCTGGACCTGCTGCGCGCTCTGGCCATCGTGCGGGTGGTCGTCTACCACGTCACCGGCTGGGGATCGCTTACGCTGGTGTTCCCGGCGATGTCGGTGATGTTCGCGCTCGCCGGTTCGTTGATGGCGGCTTCCCTGGTGCGGTCCGGACCGACGGCGGTCGGCCGGCGACTGCGGCGGCTGCTGCCGTCACTGTGGGTGGTCGCTGTGATCTTCGTGCCGGCGATGCTGCTCACCGGGTTGCCGTTCACCCCGGCGGTGCTGCTCTGGCTCTTCCCGGTGGTCGACCCGCCGGCGAACTACTGGGGCGCGCTGGCGCTGAGCCCGATCTGGTACCTGCGTGACTACCTGTGGTTCGTGCTCGCCTCCCCGGTCGCGCTGTGGCTGTTCCGCCGGTTCCCGCTACCCACCCTGCTCGCCCCGTACTGCCTGCTGCTGGTCATCGAGCTGGGTATCTATCAGAACCCACCGGTCGCGCTGCGCCATTTCGGGCTCTACTTCGGGGCGTGGCTGCTGGGTTTCGCCCACCAGAGCGGGATGCTGCGCCGCCTGAGCGTCTGGATCCTGGTGCCGACCGCGTTCGCGCTGGCGGCGGTGGGCGGCGCCTGGGTCCTGATCCACCAGGGGCCGCGCGGCTACGACCTCAACGACATCCCGCTCGGCAACGCGCTCTGGTCGGCGGCGTTCATCCTGGTGGCGCTGGGCCGGGCACCGGCGACCGCGGCCTGGGTGGACCGCAGCGCGCTGGTCGGCCGGGCGGTCACCGTGCTGAACCGGCGGGCGTTGACGGTCTACCTGTGGCACATGGCGTTCGTGGTCGCACTCACTCCGCTGGTCGACCTGGTCGGCTGGTCACATCAGGATCTGCTGGGCCTGGCGATCCGGGTGGCCCTGGTCTTCCTGCTGGTCGGCCTGGTGACGGCGCTGGTGGGTTGGGTCGAGGACGTCGCGGCGCAGCGCCCGCCCGAGCTGGTGCCGGGTGGCCGTCGCCCGGCGTCGCGCCCCGTCCGCCGGCACGCGGAGTCGCGCACCGGCGAGGATCACGAGCCGAGCGCCGGGCCGGCGGCACCGGTCCCGCAACAGCGGGGCCGGGACGGGGAGGTCATCGCAAGGTGACGGTGATGTTGCCGCTGCCGGTGCGCAGGTCGAGCACTGCCGCGGCGGACGGGTCGTGCGTCACGCCCAGCTCGATCTGACCGGAGCCGGCCCTCGACCGGACCTGGTACGCGCCCTCCGGCACGTTCAGCTCGACGTTGCCGCTCGACGCGTGCGCCCGCGCGGAGGCGGGCTTGTCCAGTTCGAGGGTGACGTTGCCGGACTTGGCCTCCGCGTCCACCCTGCCGCCGAGGCGGCTGCCCGTCACGTCGCCCGAGGAGGCCCGCATCACGACGGGGGCGCTCACGTCGGACACCTCGACGTTTCCGGAGCCGGTCTCCACCCGTACCGCGTCGGTTGCCGCGGCCACCCGCACGTCGCCGGAGCCGACCTTGAGATCCACCTGGCCGACCCGGCTCAGGTCGACGTTTCCGGACCCGGTCTCACCTCGTACGCTCACCCCCTCGCCGACCGTCACCTCGTAGGAGACGCTGCACCGGTGGCCGCAGGAGGTGTCCAGCACCAGCTCCGCGCCCTTGATCTCGTACGTCGCGTCCGGCTCGGCACCCTGGTAGCGCACCACGCGCTTGACGCGCACCCCGTCCGCCCCGCCGTCGGCCCGGACCACCACGTCGCCGGCACCGGGCAGCACCTGGATCGCGGTGATCCGGGCGGACTCGGTGGTGTCGAAGTCCAGCCGCCGGTACGACAGGTTGTCGCACCCGACCAGGACGATGAGGGCGGTGGTCGCGGCGACCGCCAGGGCGGTGCGGCGCCCGGTGCGCCCGCGCCGCGCGGTGGATCGCCGCGTTGCGGTGGGCCGATCGGCGGCGGTGGGCCGGGAGACGGCGCTGGTGCGGTGCGAAGCCATGCCGAGCACGCTACGACCGGCGCGACCGGGCGCGCATCCGGGTTCGTCGCCCCGGCGACCCGGAGCGGACCCTGAATTCCGACCCGGGGTCGGACCTGATTTCCGGCCGGAGGGGAGAATGGCGCGATGGCCGGGTACCGCCGACAGCTCTACCGCGACGACGCGGTGGTGCTGCGTGTGCAGAAACTCGGCGAGTCCGACCGGATCATCACCCTGCTCACCCGGCGGCACGGCCGGCTGCGCGCGGTCGCCCGGGGGGTACGCCGGACCATGTCGAAGTTCGGTGCCCGGCTGGAGCCCTTCGGGCACGTCGATCTGCAACTGGCCGGTGATCCCAAGGGAGAGCAGGGCAGTTCGCTGCACACCGTCAGCCAGGTCGAGGGGATCGACCTGTACGGCAAACGGTTCCTGGGCGACTATCCCCGTTACACCGCGGCCAGCGCGATCGCCGAGACCGCCGAGCGGCTCACCCCGGTCGAACGGGAACCGTCGCTGCGGCTGTTCCAGCTCACCCTGGGCGCGCTGCGCGCCCTCGCCGACGGCGAGCACGCCACCACGCTGGTGCTCGACGCGTACCTGCTGCGCGGGATGGCGCTGGCGGGCTGGGCACCGGCGTTGACCGCCTGTGCGGTCTGCGGCACGCCCGGCCGGCACCGGGCCTTCTCGGTGCCGGCCGGCGGAGCGGTCTGCCCGGACTGCCGACCACCGGGAGCCGCCCACCCGGCCCCGGCCACCATCGACCTGATGTCGGCGCTCACCGTCGGTGACTGGCGGGTCGCCGATGCCACCGAGAACGGGGTACGCCGGGAGTGCAGCGGCCTGGTCGCGGCGCACCTGCAGTGGCACCTGGAACGCGCGCTACGCTCGCTGCCGCTGGTGGACCGGGGTGGGCTGCCGTCCGCACCCGGCGCGCGGCGACCTACCGGCGACGTCGGCACGGTCGCCCCCGCCGGTGCGGTGTTGCCGCCCGACCGGGCGTCACAGGACGTGAGCAGGGAGAGAACCGAGTGATCCGATCGTCCAGGGCCGGGCGGCGCGAGCCGGTGCCGCCGACACCGCACCCGTCGGGAGCCCGACCGCCGGCGCTGCCAGCCGGGGCGGTGCCCCGCCACGTCGCCGTGGTGATGGACGGCAACGGTCGGTGGGCCAAGGAGCGCGGCCTGCCCCGCACCAAGGGCCACGAGGCGGGGGAGTTCTCCCTCTTCGACACCGTCGAGGGCGCCATCGAGCTGGGTATTCCGTACCTGTCGGCGTACGCCTTCTCCACCGAGAACTGGCGGCGCTCGCCGGACGAGGTGCGGTTCCTGATGGGCTTCAACCGGGACGTCATCCGCCGCCGCCGGGATCAACTGGTCGACCTCGGGGTGCGGGTGGTGTGGTCCGGTCGGGCCGGGCGGCTGTGGAAGAGCGTCATCAGCGAGTTGCAGACCGCCGAGGAGATGTCCCGCGGCAACTCGACGTTGACCCTGCAGTTCTGCGTGAACTACGGCGGGCAGGCGGAGATCGCCGACGCGGCCGCCGCGATCGCCCGGGACGTGGCCGCCGGCCGGCTCGATCCGGCAAAGGTCACCGAGAAGACGGTCGGGCGGTACCTCTACCACCCCGAGGTGCCCGAGGTGGATCTGTTCCTGCGGCCCTCCGGCGAGCAGCGGACCTCGAACTTCCTGCTCTGGCAGAGCGCCTACGCCGAACTGATCTTCCTGGACACGCTCTGGCCCGACTTCGACCGCCGCCATCTGTGGTACGCCTGCGAGCTGTACGCCAAGCGTGACCGCCGGTTCGGTGGCGCGCTGCCCAATCCGGTGGCCCCCACCACCTGAGGTGCCGTGGCCCGGCCACCCGAGCCGCGGGTGGTGCCGGCCACCTGAGCGCATAGCGGGCGGCCACGCTGGGTATGACCTCTGGCAGCAGCCACTGACGGAGGTGAACCCATATGATCCGCAAGCGCATCGGGCAGTGGGCGGTGATGGCCATCGCGGTACCGGTCGCCGCCGCCGGAGCCCGGAAACTCAGCCACACGCTGGAGTCTCGACGTGGCCCCAACCGGGCCACCCGACTGCTCAACAAGGGCGCCGACCTGATCCGCCCGCAGCAGGCCAAGCGCCGCCGCTTCTTCTGACGCGACCGGCGCGACCGGTAGCCCCGCACTACGGCATCTCGCGGTATCCCTCGACGGGGATACCGCGAGATGCGGTGTATCGGGAGATGCCGGCGTCGAGGTCAGGCCTCGACCTCGGCACGGTCGGGGGTGGCCCACAGAGTGTGGAACGAGCCGTCCCGGTCGACCCGGCGGTAGGTGTGCGCCCCGAAGTTGTCGCGCAGTCCCTGGATCAGTGCGGCCGGCAGCCGGTCCGCCCGCAGCGCGTCGAAGTACGCCAACGACGACGCGAACGCCGGAGCCGGAACGCCCGCCCGGGCCGCCTCCGCCACCACCCGACGCCAGCTCGGTACGCCGTCGCGCACGGTGTCGGCGAACCACGGTGCCACCAGCAGGGTGGGCAGCTCCGGCTGCTCGTCGTACGCCTGCCGGATGCGGTCCAGGAAGCGGGCCCGGATGATGCAGCCACCGCGCCAGATGGTCGCCGTGCCGCCCAGGTCGATGCCCCAGTCGTACTCGGCGCTGCCGGCGCGGATCTGGTCGAAGCCCTGGGCGTACGCGACGATCTTCGAGGCCAGCAGCGCCCGGCGTACGTCCTCGATGAACGCCTCGCGGTCGCTGACCTGCCACTTCTCGCCGCTACCGGTGAAGGCCCGCTGCGCGGCCTCGCGCTGACCGACATGCCCGGACAGCGACCGGGCGAAGGTGGCCTCGGCGATGCCGGTGATCGGGATGCCCAGATCAAGGGCGATCTGGACGGTCCAGCGGCCGGTGCCCTTCTGCTCGGCCCGATCCTGCACCACGTCCACGAACGGCTCGCCGGTGGCCGCGTCGGTGTGCGCCAGCACGTCGGCGGTGATCTCGATCAGGAACGACTCCAACTCGCCGGAGTTCCACTCCCGGAAGATCTGCGCGATCTCTGCCGGCTCCGCGCCCAGCCCGGCCCGCAGCAGGTCGTACGCCTCGGCGATGAGCTGCATGTCGGCGTACTCGATGCCGTTGTGGACCATCTTGACGAAGTGCCCGGCGCCGTCCGGCCCCACGTGCTGGCAGCAGGGCACGCCCTCGACCTGCGCGGCGATCTTCTCGAAGATCGGTCCGAGTTTGCGGTACGACTCGGCCGAGCCGCCCGGCATGATGCTCGGCCCCCACAGCGCGCCCTCCTCGCCACCGGAGACACCGGTGCCGACGAAGTGCAGGCCGTGCGCCCGCAGCGCCTCCTCGCGGCGGCGGGTGTCGGCGAAGTGCGCGTTGCCGCAGTCGATGATGATGTCACCCGCCTCCAGCAGCGGCACCAGCTCGTCGATCACCGCGTCGGTGGGACCGCCCGCCTTGACCATGATGATCACCGCGCGGGGGCGCTCCAGCGCGGCGACGAAGTCCGCCAGGGACTCCGTCGGGACGAAGGTGCCCTCGTCGCCGTGCTCCGCCACCAGCGACCGGGTCCGTTCCGGCGAGCGGTTGTGCAACGCCACGGTGAATCCGTTGCGGGCCAGGTTGCGGGCCAGGTTGCGGCCCATCACCGCCAGCCCGGTCACACCGATCTGCGCCGTAGCCCGATCCGCCATCCTCGTCGCCACCTTCCGCCGTCTACCTGTAGTGCTGCGACCGTATCGCGGCACCGGGTCGCCGTGCGCCGTCCCCCCACCGCTGGTCATCAGGTGGTCGCCCAGCGCACGACGATCCCTTCGCGGACCGGTGGTGAAATTCGGATGCGCCCACGTCACCGGCCCCGATAGCGTGCGGGTATGCGCTACTGACGCCCCTTCACCGAGCCGGGTTCGCCGCCGCCGTGCCGCGACCCGTGGGCTCCCGGGCGTCCGCGTGTGGCCATCCGTCGTCGGCGGTGGCGTCCTCCGTGGCCGGTCCCGGGCAGCAGTCCGAACCGTTCACGACCGTCCCTGGTGGCGGTTCTCACGACGCGGTCGACCGACCCTCAGCCGGTCGCCGGCCGAGCGAGGAGGCACAGATGCCCGCCAAGCGAAGTTCCCGGAAATCCCGCCCCGACCGTCACTCGGCCGAACTCGCCGCCCTCACACCGGCGAACCTGGACGACGTCGCGATCGCGCCGGTGCCCACCCTGCCGGCCGTACGGCCAGCACCGAAGGCGGGTCCGCCGCCGGCCGGCAGCTCCGCTGTCGGACGCGGCCAACGGACCGGCCAGGTCCGCCGCTACGCCTTCCGACGTAGCTGAGCCCCGCGAGGGCCGGGCGCGCGTCGGTACGCGCACCCGGCCCCTGCCCTTCCGCGTCGCGCCGGTGCCGGGCGCCACGGTCGGAGGATCACCGGAGTTCAGTGACCGGCACAGCACGGCGTGGGGTCGGGCACCTCGAACGGGGCCAGACCGCCCGCGTGGTGCGGCATGGTGACCAGGACCAGTTCGCCGTCCTGCCACTGTGGCCGGACGAAGTCCCGGGTGTGCACGAGCGTGTCCGGAGTCACCGGTGCCCCACCCAGCGCCACCACCCGCGCGACCGCCCCGGCGGCGAGCAGCTCGCCGACGGTGAGGGCGCCGACCAGCCGCTCTGCGCCCGGGAAACGCACCGCCCGGCCGGATCGGCGGGCGGCGTGTTCGCCGGCTGCCCGGGCCGCCGCGGCCCGCAGTTCGGGCGGGGTGGCCGCCAGCTCCGCGAGCCGCTCGGCCGCCGGGCCGGCCACACTCAGCGCCACATGCGGGTACGGCTCGGCGACCAGGTGGGTGCAGGCGACCAGGTCCGGACCGAGCCCGGTCACCTGCTCGGTGAGCCAGTGGTCGGCCTCCCGCAGGGTGCGATGCCCCAGGCTGAGGCCGACGATCACCTCGGCAGAATCCAGATCGGGTTCGCGTAGAACCACAGGTCCTCCCACGGGTTGGCGGCGCCGGCGACGTCCAACGCGGGACCGAACGGGTCGACTGCCGCACCCATCAGACCGGGCTGGCTGCGCTTGCCGTCGGTACCCCGGATCCGCAGGTAGAACGGCTGATCCACCCGGCCGAAGGAGTAGCTGAAGGAGACCCGGCCGGTTCGCCTGGTCACCTCGAAGGACTTGACCACCTTCGTCTTCGGGGCGGTGAAGCTGTCCTGGTCGGCGACCGGGCCGGTCACCCGCCCGGCGATCACGTCGACGCGGGCGAGCACCGGCACGAACTGCGACCAGTTCGGGATGTCGGCCAGGTCCACGTCGATGGTCACCTCGACGGAGGTGCCGCGCCGGACCCGCAGCACCCCGCCGAGCGGCGTGCCGGAGTTGGCCCGCCGGTCACCGGCGACGCGGGCGCGCACGTCCAGCCCCTTGATCAGACCGCCGTGGTCGACCCAGACCCGGCCGGCCCGCAGGCCGTCCATGACCGCCCGGTAGCCGAAGCTGCTCGCCCCGACGTGGGTACGGCTGTACTGGCCCGGCCAGTAGTCACCGGCGTCGGTGATCACCGGTCCGTGGACCGGGTCCTCGTACCTGCCGTTGAGGTTGAAGTCGCTGCCCGGGCCCCGCTGCGAGGTGTCCAGGTAGTTGACGTGCGAGTCGGAGTTGGCGCTGATCCACCAGGCCCGGCCCTCGGCGAGCAGGCTGTCCCAGAGCCCGCCGACCGTCGAGGTCATCCAGTCGAACCCGCCCCAGGTGCGGTAGCTCTCCAGCGGGTAGCCGGAGAACGAGTTGGGCGACGGGTTGTTGTCGTAGTAGCCGCGCGCCCGGCCGCCGCTGTCCCGTGGCAGGCCGGCGGCCTGGTGGCCCGGTGCGCCCTCCATCCCGATGGCGACGCTCGGGTCGGCGTCGCGCCAGGCCCGGATCTCGTGCGGCGAGTCGATGCCCCGCCGGGCGGGGTGGTTGGCCAGGAAGAGCGCGCCCTCGACGCGACGCTTGCGGACCGCCTCACCGAGGAACTTGATGCCGGCGATGGCCAGCGCCTCGTTGGCCGGGGTGTTGTCGCCGGCGTTGCGGACGCTGCCGTCGAAGGAGTTCTCGAACTCCTTGAGCACGGCGACCTCGTCGCGTCCGGGGTGCACGAAGACCGTGGCGTGCTCGGCCGCCGGGATGTTCCACTCCAGGCCCTGGTAGATCAGCAGGTCCTTGAGCCGGGACCGGGCAGCGACGATGTCCGGGTTGACCTTCTCCACGCCGATCTTCGCGTGCGTTGCGCTGCCGTGGTCGGTCACGACCATCCAGTCCAGGTCGTACGCCCGGGCGTGCCGGGCCTGGTCGATCACCCGGTACATGGCGTCGGAGCTGTACTGGGTGTGGATGTGGTGGTCACCCGCCAGCCAGTGGAACCCGCCGGTGCTGCCGTGGTCCCCACCCGGCCCGTGACCGTGACCGTGGTCGTGGCCACCGGCCACGGCCGGGGTACCGGCGGCCAGCACGGTGGTGGCCGCACCGGCACCGAGCAGGCCGGCGTTGCGCAGGAAACCGCGCCGGTTCACCTCGGCCGGCGGCAGGTCGCCGTCGGGGATGGACAGGTCGAGTGCCGGGGGTACGTCGGTGCCGGTGGCGGCGTCGTGCCCGTGATCGTGATGGTGCGCGTGGCCGTGGCCCATCTGCTGCTCCAGTTTGATCGAGGAGTCGTCGCAGGCCAATCTGGTCGCAGCGGGGGAACGCCGCGTGTCACCCTCGCGGCGAACGTGCGAACATGCGATCCCGAGCATGTGTGGCTTCGGTCGGGTCGGCGGTGGTGGTGCGGGTCAGCCGATCAGCGGCCGGAAGGTGCCGAGCAGCACGCTGGCGGCGAGCGCGGCCCCGCCGGTCGCCGCCGCGCCGGCGACGAGCAGCCAGTCGGCCGCCACGAAGCGCTGTCGGCGGGCGAAGGTGCGCGGCACGCCGCTGTCGAAGCCCCGGGCGTCCATCGCCACGGCGAGCCGGGTGCCCCGCCGGATCGCACCGACCAGCAGCGCGAACGCCGTCGAGACGAACAGTCGCAGCCGGGCCACCGGACTACGTCCGGCCTCGACGCCGCGTGCCCGGCGGGCCATGGTGATCATCTGCCACTCCTGGCCGAGCAGGGGTACCAACCGGAACGCCGCCAGCGCGCCGATGGCGAACCGGGCGGGTGCCTTGGCGTTCTGCACCAGCGCGTCGGCCAGGTCTGTCGGGTCGGTGGTGGCGAAGACGATCACGCCGGGCAGCGCCACCGCGAACAGCCGCAGCACCAGACCGAGCGCGGTGGCCAGCACCCCCGAGGTCACCACGATCGGCCCGGCGTCGAGCAGTACGCGGCCCGACCGGTCGGCGGCGAAGAGCACAAGCGTGACCAGGATGCCGCCGGCGGCGGCCAGCAGCGGCCAGGCCCGTCGGGCCAACAGCCCCAGGCGCACTCCGAACAGCGGCAGCACCGCAAGCTCCACGGCGATCGCGATGGCCGGGGTGACCGGGTCCAGCGTGGTCATCAGCGGAAGCGCGAAGAGCATCGCCGCCGCCAGCTTGGCCACCGGATTGCGCCGGGCCAGCGGCGCGCCCGGCCGGGCGATCGGCTCCAGGGTGATCATCTCGACTCCGGGTCGCCGTCGGGGGGCGTAAGGCTCAGCGTGCGGTCGGCCAGCGCGGCCACGAACTCGGCGTCGTGGGTGACGGTGACCAGGCCGTGCCCGGCGTCGCGCAGGTCGGCGAGAAGATCCACAAGTTCCCGCCAGGTGCGCCGGTCCTGGCCGAAGGTGGGTTCGTCGCAGATCAGCAGGCGGGGCGCGGTGGCCAGGGCGGTCGCCACGCTCAGCCGCCGCGCCTCGCCACCGGAGAGGGTGTACGGGTTGGCGGCGGCGAGTCGATCCAGCCGCAACCGACCCAGCAACTCCGCCACGCGGTCGTGGACCGTCGACTCGGGCACCCCGGTCCGCCGCGGCCCCAGAGCCAGTTCGTCGAAGACCGTGCCGGTGACGAACTGGTGTTCGGGATTCTGGAACACCGACCCGATCCGGCGGGTCAGTGCCGGCGCCCGCCAACGGTGTGGCGCGGTCCGCGAGTGCGCTCCGGCCAGTTCCGGGCTCGCCGTCAGTTGCCCGGTGCCCGGCCGGAGGAGCCCGCCGAGCAGCAGCGCCAGGGTGGACTTCCCGGCACCGTTGCGCCCGAGCACGGCGAGCGCCTCACCGGCGCGTACGGTCAGGTCGGTGGGGGAGAGCCGGGGCGGCTGGCCGAGCCGTTCGGCGGTGAGCAGCACCTCGCCGGCCGGACCGGCGGCCCGGCGCGGTGGGATCGTGCGGCCGGGCACCCAGACCCCCTCGGCGGCGAGGGCGTCGCCGTGCGCGGCGAAGACCGCCTCCGGCGGGCCGTCGGCGCGCACGCCGCCGCCGGGTTCGAGCACCACCACCCGGTCGACCAGGGGCAGCGCCTCGGCCACCCGGTGTTCGACCAGGATCAGGGTGGTGTCGGCGTCGACCGCCCGGGCGAGCGCGGCGCGGATCAGGGCGGCACCGGCCGGGTCGAGGTTGGCGGTTGGTTCGTCCAGCAGTAGCAGGCCGGGACGCAACGCCAGTACGCCGGCCAGGGCAAGGCGCTGCTGTTCGCCGCCGGACAGTGCCGCGGTGGGCCGGTCCCGGTGGTACGGGAAGCCGACCCGGTGCAGTGCCTCGTCCACCCGGTGCCAGATCTGTCCGGTCGGCACGCCCCGGTTCTCCAGCCCGAACGCCACGTCGTCGCCGCTGCGGGCCATCACGAGTTGGGACTGCGGATCCTGGAAGACGATGCCGACCCCGTCGCGGGCCTCGCCGGCCGGCCGGCCGTCGATCTCGATGGCACCCTCCTGCGCGCCGGAGTCCTCGGGCAGCAGCCCGGCCAGCGCCGCCAGCAACGTGCTCTTGCCGGCTCCCGACGCCCCGAGCAGCAGCACCTTCTCCCCGCGCTCCACCCGCAGCTCAACCCCGCGCAGCGCCCAGTCCCGCCGCCCGCCATGCCGCCACCCGAACCCCCGTACCCACACCCCCGCACCCATCCCACCCTCCTTTCTCTCGTTGATCATGAGGTTGACGGTAGGTCTGAAGATCGGAAATGCCGCCAACCTCATGATCAACGGGATGGATCGCGGTCAGATGAGGGGGCGGTCGCGGGCGGCGGGGAAGCGGTCGAGGACGCCGGTGCGGGTGAGGGCGCGGGTCAGGGCGTGGGCGCCGACACCGGCGATTGCGGTGGCGCTGACGATGGTGAGCAGGGCGTAGGGGAGGCGGTAGGTGGCGATGTCGCGGCCGGCGTTCCAGTAGACGAAGTCGAAGATCGCCGCGCTCAGGCCGGTCAGTGCGCCGGCCAGCAGGGCGGCCGGCAGCCGGTACGAGCGGTAGCGGAAGGCGGCGAACGCCAACTCGGCGCCGAGACCCTGCATCAGCCCCTGCAACAGCACGATGGTGCCCCACTGACTGCCCAGCAGGGCCGAGATGATCGCCGCCAGCAGCTCGCAGTACAGCGACGCACCGGGCTTGCGGATGACCAGGCCGCCGAGGACGGCCGGCACCAGCCAGACTCCGTAGATGAGCGTCTGTGCCGGGGGGAAGAAGCTGAAGGCGCCCTCGGTGGCGCTCCACACCACGCCCCAGGCCCAGAAGATGACGCCGAAGGCGACGGCGATCACCGACGCCACCACGATGTCGACGGTGCGCCAGCGGTTGTTGTCAGTTGTCTGCACGATGATCGCTCCCAGTCCAGATGCGAACCAGGCAAGACGCACGCCCCGTACGGCGGCGCCGGACGGTGGCGGGCTGGAGGTGGACCGAACTCCCTGCGCTGGCATTACCCAGATCAGGTACGGAGGGTCTGCGGGCGGACCCGCACTCTCAGCGCTGTGCGCTCCCCTGTCGGAGGTGTTGTCTGTCCCGCCGACGCTAACACCACGGAAGATCCACCGGCAATGTGATCCACCCAGGTCACGACGGGTGTTCGCGTCCGGCTGGTCCGGTCGCCCGGGTACGCGGGTGAGGCCGGCCGAATCTGTGACATCCATCGACGTCACCAGCGCCGGACGGTAATCTCAGTCCGCCGATCCGCCACGGCCGAAGGGTGACGGGTGACCACAGACACTGACCGGGCCGTGCCGGGCGAACCGGGAGGCCGGGCCTCGGCCGGGGGCGTCGACACCGGAACCCGCCCCCCGGATCCCGCCGGTGCCGAGCCGCCCCGGCGCTGGCTCGGCGACCGGATCGGCTCGGTGGAGATCCTGGCGGCGCTGCTGATCATCCTGATCATCTTTCGGGAGCCGATCGCCGCCGCCCTGGACGATCCCCGCGTCCAGACCTGGACCACCGTCTTCGTCTCGATCATGGTGCAGGCGGTGCCGTTCCTGGTCTTCGGCGTACTGCTCTCCGCCGTGATCGCGGTGTTCGTACCCCGATCCTTCTGGGCGAAGGCGCTGCCCCGGCACCCGGCGTTGGCGGTGCCGGCGGCAAGTGCGGCCGGGGTCGTGCTGCCGGGCTGCGAGTGCGGCTCGGTGCCGATCGCCGGGTCACTGATCCGGCGGGGTGTCACGCCGGCCGCCGCACTGGCGTTCCTGCTCGCCGCCCCGGCGGTCAACCCGATCGTGCTCACCGCCACCGCGGTCGCCTTCCCGAACAATCCCGAGATGGTGCTCGCCCGGGGCGTCGCCAGCCTGATCGTCGCCATGATCATGGGGTGGCTCTGGTTGCGGCTCGGGCGTACCGAGTGGATCCGGATGCCGCGCCGGCCGGAACTGGACGACGCCTCCCGGGGCCGGGCCTTCTGGGCCGCCGTCCGCCACGACGTGACGCACGCCGGTGGCTTCCTGGTCCTCGGCGCGATGGCCGCCGCCAGCATCAACGTGCTGGTGCCGGAGCGGTGGTTGCAGACCCTGGCCGACAACCCGTGGTTGTCGATCCTGGCGCTGGCGCTGCTCGCCGTGCTGCTCTCGCTCTGCTCGGAGGCCGACGCCTTCGTCGCGGCCTCGCTGTCCCAGTTCTCGCTCACGTCCCGACTGGTCTTCCTGGTGGTGGGGCCGATGGTCGATCTCAAGCTGATCTCGATGCAGGCCGGTGTGTTCGGCCGACGCTTCGCCTTCCGGTTCGCACCGACCACCTTCGTGGTGGCCCTGCTGGTCGCCGTCGGCGCCGGGGCGGTGCTGCTGTGAACCGGCAGGCGCAGGCGGTGATCCTGCTGCTGCTCGGCGGCGCGGTGATCCGGGCCAGCGTCACCGACCTCTACCTGCGCTACGTCAAGGAAGGGCTGCGCCCCTTCCTGATCGCCGCCGGCCTGCTGCTGGTCGCCGCGGCGATCATGACCCTCTGGTACGAGCTTCGCCCCGCGGCCCCGCGCGCGCTGGCCCCGACCGGCGATCCCGGCGGCGCTCCCGCCGGTGGCGACGGTGCCGCCGTCGACGGCGGTGTCCCGGCCGGCGGCAGCGTCGACGTCCCGGACGTCGGTGCTGGCGGCCCGGCGGACGGGTCCGGCGCCGGGCACGACGGGCACGGGCACGCCCACCACGAGCCACGGGTCGGTTGGCTGCTGATCCTGCCCGTGCTCGGCCTGCTGCTGGTCGCCCCGCCGGCCCTCGGGTCGTACGCGGCGGGCCAGGCCGGCACCGCCCTGAGCAGTCAGCAGCAGTCGGACTACCCGCCGTTGCCCGAGGGCGACCCGGTGCAGGTGAGTGTCCTGGACTATGCCTCCCGGGCGCTGTTCGACCGGGGCACGTCGATCGGCGACCGGCGGGTGCAACTCACCGGCTTCATCGCCACCGGCCCGGACGGCCAGCCGATCCTGGCCCGGATGGTGCTGTCCTGCTGCGCCGCCGACGGCCGCCCGGTCAAGCTCGGGTTGACCGGTGACGTACCGGCCGGGCTGCCCGACGACAGCTGGGTGGAGGTGACCGGCCGCTACAGCGACCGGCTCGGCCGGGATCCGGTCAACGACGCCGAGATCCCCTATCTGGAGGTCGAGTCCTGGCGGCAGGTGCCCGTCCCCAAGCGCCCGTACGACTGACCGGCCTCGTTCGATACCTACGGTTTCGGCCGGGGTGCGGTGGCCGACGCCGGTCACCCGGCGCCGCTCGTCTGGCGCGGTGCAGCGTGCTCGGTAGGCTGCCGGGATGCGTATCGAGGCCCGGGGTCTGCGGTTCGACGTCGCCACCGGCGGTCCGGAGCAGGGCGAGCCGGTGCTGCTGCTGCACGGTTTCCCGCAGCACTCGGGCGAGTGGGACGGGGTGCTGCCGGCCCTGCACGCCGCCGGTCTGCGCAGCTACGCGCTCAACCAGCGGGGCTACTCGCCGCAGGCCCGGCCCGCCGAAGTCGCGGCGTACCGGCTGGGGGAACTTGTCGCCGACGCGGCTGCGGTGCTGGACGCCCTCGGGGTGCCCGCCGCCCACGTCGTCGGACACGACTGGGGTGCGGTCGTCGGATGGGCGCTGGCCGCGGCCCACCCGGACCGGGTGCGGACGCTGACCACGGTCTCCGTGCCGCATCCGGCCGCCATGGCGTACGCGCTGACCCATGACCCGCAGCAGAAGGCGCGCTCGGCGTACATGCTGTTGTTCCGGCGGCCGGGGGTGGCCGAGAAGACGTTGCTGGCGCTCGGTGCGGCCGGGCTGCGGCGGCTGCTGCGTGGCGTCGGCGACGCCGCCCGGGTGGCCACGTACGCCGATCCGATGCGCGAGCCGGGCGCGCTGACTGCCGCGCTGAACTGGTACCGGGCGATGTCGAAGGCGGACTTGGCGGCGACCGGTCCGGTGCCGGTGCCCACCACGTTCGTCTGGAGCGACGGTGACGTCGCCATCGGGCGGGTCGCCGCGCAGGCGTGTGCCGCGCAGGTGACCGGTGACTTCCGATTCGTCGAACTGGCCGGGATCACCCACTGGATCCCGGACGAGGCGCCGACGCCGCTGGCCGAGGCGATCCTGGCCCGGGTGCGCCCGGCGGTTTGAGTGGGCGGAGAGCGGGCACGGGAATCTTGAACGGGTTTCGGTTCGCACCCGGCGGGGCATCAGCGTGACCGCCGGCGGCGAGGGCCGGCGGAGCCCCGGAGGTCCGCAGTGTCAAAGGAAACCGAGAAGCAGCGGTGGCAGCGCAACTTCGCCGACCTGCTACAGGAATTGCGGGTCGCGCAGACCGGCGTGCAGATCCTCTTCGCCTTCCTGCTGACCCTGCCGTTCAGTGCCGGTTTCGGCGACACCACCCAGTTTCAGCGGGACGTCTACATCGTCGCGCTGCTGGCCGCAGCCGGCGCCACCGCGATGATCATTTCGCCGGTGGCCTTCCACCGGGCGTTGTTCCGGCAGGGGCGTAAACCCGAACTGGTGCGCTTCGCCCACCGGATGGCCAGCGGCGGTCTCGGCTTCATGCTCGTCGCGATGGTGAGTTCGGTGCTGCTGATCACCGACTTCGTGCTCGCCCGACCGGTGGCCTTCCTGCTCAGTGGCGTCGCCGGCCTGTGGTTCCTGACCTTCTGGATGTTCCTGCCGTTCGGCCGTCGCAACTGGGGTGAGGACGACATCGACGACGACGAGGACCCGAGCGGCCTCAACCAGGGCTGAGCCGGCCGCTGCCGCGGATATCCGTGGCTACCATTGGGTAACGAACACGGGTAGCCTGCTGAGCAGGCGGAACAGTCCGACTGTCCGGATCGAGCCCGGGGGTTTGCCGTGGCCATCGCCGAGAATCACCGTCCGTCAGCCACCGACAGCCGTAACGCCGACCCGTCGCCGGAGGCCGCGACCCGGACGTCCACTCCGGACGCCACCGGCCAGGTATCCGAGAAGGAGGCGCGTCAGGTCGCCGAGGCGGCCCGCCAGACCACCTGGGACCGGCCCAGCTTCGGTAAGGAACTCTTCCTGGGGCGGCTGCGACTCGACCTGATCGATCCGTGGCCACGACCGGATCCGGAGGAACAGGCCCGCGCCGAGGAGTTCCTCGGCCGGCTCCGCGACTACGTCGCCAGCGAGGTCGACGGCGCGGCGATCGAACGCGACGCACGCATCCCCGACGAGGTGTTCCAGGGACTGGGCCGGCTGGGCGCCTTCGGCATGAAGATCGGCCGGGAGTACGGCGGGCTCGGCCTGAGCAACCTGCACTACTGCCGGGCGTTGATGCTGGCCGGCTCGGTAAGCCCGGCGATCGGCGCGCTGCTGTCGGCGCACCAGTCGATCGGTGTACCGCAACCGTTGAAGATGTTCGGCAGCGAGGAGCAGAAGCGTCGTTTCCTGCCCCGGCTGGCCGCCGGGGAGGTCTCCGCGTTCCTGCTCACCGAGCCGGACGTGGGCTCCGACCCGGCCCGCCTGGCGACCACCGCCGAGCCGACCCCCGACGGCACCGGCTACCGGATCAACGGCGTGAAACTGTGGGCCACGAACGGCACCGTGGCCACCCAACTCGTGGTGATGGCCCGGGTACCGAAGGCCGACGGGCGTCGTGGCGGCATCACCGCCTTCGTGGTCGACGGTGACGCCGAGGGCATCACGGTCGAGCGGCGCAACGCCTTCCTCGGCCTGCGCGGCCTGGAGAACAGCCTCACCCGCTTCCACGACGTCTTCGTACCAAAGGAGAACGTCATCGGTGGTGAGGGCAAGGGGCTGCGAATCGCCCTGAGCACGCTGACCACCGGCCGGTTGTCGCTGCCCGCGATGTGCGTCGGCGCCGGCAAGTGGGCGTTGAACGTGGCCCGGGAGTGGTCGGCGGAGCGGGTTCAGTGGGGCCGGCCGGTGGGCGAGCACGAGGCCGTCGCCCAGAAGCTCTCCTTCATCGCCGCGACCACGTACGGCATGGAGACCATGCTCGACCTCTGCTGCCTGCTCGCCGACGACGACCGCAACGACATCCGGATCGAGGCAGCGCTGGTCAAGCTGTACGCCAGCGAGATGGCCTGGCGGATCGCCGACGAACTGATCCAGATCCGCGGCGGCCGGGGGTACGAGACGGCCGACTCGCTCGCCGCCCGGGGCGAACGTCCGGCCGCGGTCGAGCAGATGCTCCGCGACCTGCGGATCAACCGGATCTTCGAGGGCTCGACGGAGATCATGCACCTGCTCATCGCCCGCGAGGCCGTCGACGCGCACCTGTCGGTGGCGGGCGACATCATCGACCCCGACGCCGGGCTCGCCCGCAAGGCGAAGGCCGGTGCCCGGGCGGGTGCGTTCTACGCGCGGTGGCTGCCGACCCTGGCGGTCGGCAAGGGGCAGCAGCCCACCGGGTACGGCGAGTTCGGCCCGCTCGCCGGTCATCTGCGATACGTGGAACGTGCCAGTCGGAAGCTGGCCCGGTCCACCTTCTACGCGATGTCCCGCTGGCAGGGAAAGATGGAGCGCAAGCAGGCGTTCCTCGGTCGGGTGGTGGACATCGGCGCGGAACTGTTCGCGATGAGCGCGGTCTGCGTACGCGCCCGCGCCGAGCGCGACACCCGGCCGGAGAACCTGGAACTGGCGGACCTGTTCTGTCGGCAGGCCACGGTCCGGGTCGATGCCCTGTTCACCGCCCTGTGGGAGAACACCGACTCGATCGACGTGACGGCCGCCAAGCGCATCCTCGCCGGCCGCTACGCCGCCCTGGAGGACGGCGTCATCACCCCGCCCGCCGACCTGCCCTGGGTGGCCCCCTGGACCCCCGGCCCCTCCACCGCCCCCGCCGACGCCCGCCGCCGCCTCCCCCCACC
>NZ_JAGPXT010000042.1 GCF_018070465.1 Micromonospora sp. C95 | reverse complement strand
CCCCCACCCCCCATCCCGCGTCGATCTTGCACTTTCCGTCGGGTCGAATGCCGTCAAAGCGGGCGTATCGCCGACCAAAAGTGCAAGATCGGCGGAGAGTGGGGTGGGGCGGTAGGGTCGGGTTGTGGGGTTCGAGCCGGGGCGGTTGGTCGTGCATCGCAATGTGCGGCGAGGGCGGGTCGGCTGGGTCCGGCCGGCCCGGGTGGTCAGCGACGACGAGCGCGGGTTGCTGCTCTGGGTGGCCGAGGGCACGCCGGTGGCGGCCGAGGTCAACGAGGCCGGGCAGGGCATGCGGGCGGTGCCCTTCCGGGAGTGGTTGACCCCGACCTACCGCCTGGCGCAGGGCCGCTGGAACGGCCCACCCTTGTTGAAGTTCCTGCCGACCGGTGCGGCCCACTCGGTCTGGTGGTTCCGCGACGTGCGGGGTCGCTTCGCCGGCTGGTACGTCAATCTGGAGGAACCCGGCGTCCGGTGGGACGACGGCGAGTTGGCCGGCGTCGACATCGTCGACCAGGATCTCGACGTGTGGGTCCGTCCGGATCGCAGCTGGGAGTGGAAGGACGAGGACGAGTTCGTCGAGCGGCTCGCCTTTCCGGAGCACTACTGGGTGACCGACGAGACGGCGGTGCGGGCCGAGGGGAAACGGGTGATCGCACTGGCCGAGGCGGGGGTCTTCCCCTTCGACGGCACCTGGTGCGACTTCACCCCGCCGCCGCACTGGACGGCTCCCGATCGCCTGCCGGACGGCTGGGATCGGCCACCGGTCCGCTGACCGGCCAGGGTGTCGTTCGTCACGTAAGGTCCGTCTCGGGTGACGTCTGCCGGTGCGGTGTGAGCGTTCCGGGGAGGATCTGGCAGAATGGCTGGCTGGTATCCGGCGCGTGTCCGGCGCCCTCTAACCCGGGCGCGTCGCCAGTCCACCCGAGCGGTCTCCGGCCCAACCCCACTGTGCCGGTTGGCGCTCACCCGTGCACCGCCCGTACCGGGTCGGTGAGATCGCAACAGGAGCGAAACAACCGTGGCCGTAAAGATCCGGCTCCTGCGGATGGGCAAGATCCGCAACCCGCAGTACCGCATCGTCGTCGCCGACTCGCGCACCAAGCGCGACGGCCGGGCGATCGAGTTCGTCGGCATCTACCAGCCGAAGGAAGACCCTTCGGTCATCGAGGTCAAGTCGGAGCGGGTCCAGTACTGGCTGTCCGTCGGCGCCCAGCCCAGCGAGGCGGTGCAGCGGCTGCTGGAGCTGACCGGTGACTGGCAGAAGTTCAAGGGCCTGCCGGCCCCGCCGCCGCTGAAGGTCGCTCCCGAGCGGGCCGACCGCAAGGCGGCCTACGAGGCCGAGGCGAAGGCCGCCGCGGGTGTGGCCGACACCCCGGCCAAGCCGGCGAAGAAGGCCGCCAAGGCCGCCGAGGCCCCGAAGGCCGCCGAGGCCCCGAAGGCCGAGGAAGCCCCGAAGGCCGAGGAGCAGCCCGCCACGGACTCCGGCGAGCAGGCCTGACATGGCGCTGCGGCCGGCGTTGGAGCACCTGGTCAAGGGCATCGTCGACCACCCTGACGACGTGCGCGTCCGGATGGTCGACTCCCGTCGGGGCAAGCGGCTGGAGGTCCGGGTGCATCCCGAGGACCTGGGCACCGTGATCGGGCGGTCCGGCCGGACCGCCAAGGCGCTGCGCCAGGTGATCGGCTCCATCGGTGGGCGCGGCGTACGCGTCGACATCGTCGACTCGTACTGATGCAGCTCATCGTCGGCAGGATCGGTAAGCCGCACGGCATCCGCGGTGAGGTCACCGTGGAGGTGCGTACCGACGAGCCCGAGACGCGGTTCGCCCCCGGCATGGTGCTCAAGACCATGCCGGGGGCGAACGTCGCCCCGCCCGCACCGGACGGTCCCGGTGTGCCGTTCCGGACGCCCGACACGTTGACCGTCGAGTCCGCGCGTCAGCACCAGGGGCGGCTGCTCGTCGCCTTCGACGGGGTGCTGGACCGCGACGTCGCCGAGGCACTGCGGGGCACCCTGCTCGCGGTGGACAGCGCCGACGTCACCCCGCCGGAGGATCCGGAGGAGTTCAACGACCACCAGTTGGTCGGGTTGGCGGTGGTGACCCCGACCGGCGAGCGGCTGGGTGAGGTGGCCCGGATCGACCACGCGCCCGCCTCCGATCTGCTGGTGCTGCGGCGTCCCGAGGGGCGTACGGCACTGATCCCCTTCGTGAAGGCGATCGTTCCCGAGGTCGATCTCGCCGGTGGCCGGGTCGTGGTGGACCCACCCGACGGCCTGCTCGATCTCTAGCTGGCGGAGCCTCTGATGCGCGTCGACATCGTGTCGATCTTTCCGGAGTACTTCGCACCGCTGGACCTGTCGCTGATCGGCCGAGCGCGGGCCAACGGCACGCTTCGGCTGGCCGTACACGATCTGCGGGGCTGGACCAACGACGTGCACCGGACCGTCGACGACACCCCGTACGGCGGCGGACCCGGCATGGTCATGCGGCCGGAGCCGTGGGGCGAGGCGTTGGACGCCCTGGCACCGGCGGAGCTGACCCCGCCGCGGCTGCTGGTGCCGTCGCCGGCCGGGGTTCCCTTCAGCCAGGCGCTGGCCCACGAGCTGGCCGCCGAGCCGCACCTGCTGTTCGCCTGCGGCCGGTACGAGGGCATCGACCAGCGGGTCCTCGACCACGCGGCGACGCGGATGCCGGTCACCGAGGTGAGCCTCGGCGACTATGTGCTCTTCGGCGGTGAGGTGGCGGTGCTGGTGATCCTGGAGGCGGTGACCCGGCTGCTGCCGGGGGTGCTCGGCAACGCCGGTTCGCTGACCGAGGAGTCCCACGCGCACGGGCTGCTGGAGGCGCCGATGTACACCAAGCCGGCGACCTGGCGCGGACTGCCGGTCCCGGAGGTGCTCCGTTCCGGCGACCACGGCCGAATCGCCCGCTGGCGTCGCGACGAGGCGCTGGTCCGGACCGGTCGCCGCCGGCCGGACATGCTCACCGGGCTGGATCCGCAGAGCCTGGACAAACGGGACGTGGCGGCGTTGGACCGGGCCGGATTTCAGGTGCCGGGACCGGATGTGGCAAAGTAGAGGGGTTGCCGCAGTCGTCCGCGCCCGTGGGCGGTTGCGAGGATCTCCGACCGGGGCCGGCTCGCGTCGGCCACCACCCGGGGATCAGTATCACCCATCCGCGCGCCGAGTGACGGTGCGCCGTGAGCCTCACGAGGACACAGCGATGAACATCCTGGACGCCCTTGACGCCCAGTCGAAGCGCACCGACCTGCCCGACTTCCGTGCCGGTGACACCGTCAAGGTGCACGCCCGGGTGGTCGAGGGGGCCCGGTCCCGGGTCCAGATCTTCCAGGGCGTCGTCATCCGCCGCCAGGGTGCCGGGCTGCGCGAGACCTTCACCGTCCGCAAGCTCAGCTTCGGCGTCGGCGTCGAGCGGACCTACCCGATCAACAGCCCGGCGATCGACCGGATCGAGGTCGTGGTGCGCGGTGACGTCCGCCGGGCGAAGCTCTACTACCTGCGTGAGCTGCGCGGCAAGAAGGCCAAGATCAAGGAGCTGCGCGAGAAGCAGCCCAGCTGATCTCGCACCGCGCCACGCCGCCCGAGCTGCGCGTATGCCGTACCGCCCAGTCGGCACTACCCTGGTCGTACGGGCGCAGCGCGGCGGTGACCCGCCTCGTGTGTGGCGGGTGACCTCCACTACCGCCCGGGGAGCCTCGACGAGGTTCCCGGGCGGTAGTTGTTTCTGCGGACCGGGGAGTGGGCGTGGTACAGGCGCTTGACGACAGCGGTGCGGCCGATCCGTGGCGTCGGCGCACCCGGCGCGGTAAGCGGCAGATGCCGCTCTGGCAGGAGCTACCGCTGCTGCTCATCGTCGCCTTCTGCCTGGCGGTGCTGATCCGTACCTTCCTGCTCCAGGCATTCTTCATCCCCTCCGGGTCGATGGAGGACACCCTGCTCGTCGGCGACCGGGTCGTGGTCAACAAGGTCGTCTACAACGTCCGGAACCCGCAGCGCGGCGAGGTCGTGGTCTTCCGGGGCACCGACCAGTGGGTTCCACAGGTGGACGTGCAGCCGCCCACCAGCTTCGCCGACAAGCTCGGCCGCACCGTCGGCGATCTGGTCGGCGTCGGTCGGCCCGGCGAGAAGGACTTCATCAAGCGCGTCATCGCGCTGCCCGGGGACCGGGTGAGCTGCTGCGACGACCAGGGCCGGGTGTTGGTCAACGGCACCCCGTTGGACGAGTCGGCGTACGTGCTGCGCGACTCGCCGCTGGATCTTCCACCGAATCCGCAGGAGTGCCGTTCCCGCCGGTTCGAGGAGATCGTCGTCCCGCCCGGTCAGATGTTCGTCCTCGGCGACCACCGGCAGGTCTCGCAGGATGCGCGCTGCCAGGGCACGGTGCCGATCGACAACGTGGTCGGACGGGCGTTCGCGGTGGTCTGGCCCTCCGACCGGTGGCATTCGCTGCCGATCCCGGACACCTTCGCCACCGTCGCTCCGCCACCCACAGCCGGTGGGGCGGCCCCGGTACGCCCCGACTCCGACGGAGGTGTCGTCCTGCTGATCCCGATTGCGACCGCGCTATCCGTTCTCGCGCGTTCCGGACGGTGGCGCTCGGTCGGGCAACGTAGGCTCCTCCCGTGATTGACGAGCAGACCGACAAGCCGCGCCACTCCTTCTGGAAGGAACTGCCCATCCTCCTCGGGGTGGCGATCCTGGTCGCGGTACTGGTACGCGCCTTCGTACTGCAGACCTTCTTCATTCCCTCGCCGTCGATGGAGAACACTCTCAAGATCGACGATCGGGTACTTGTCAACAAGCTCGTCTACCACACCCGTTCGCCGCATCGCGGCGAAGTGATCGTCTTCAAGGCGCCGCTGGAGTGGAGTGGCAATCCGGCGGGGGAGGACTTCATCAAGCGGGTGATCGGTGTCGGCGGCGACCGGGTGGTCTGCTGCGACGACCAGGACCGCTTGCTGATCAACGGCGTACCGCTCGACGAGCCGTACATCTTCTCGGTCGACGGTCAACGGGACAAGCCGGCGGACCAGGAGTTCGACGTGCAGGTGCCCGAGGGTCGGCTCTGGGTCATGGGCGATCACCGATCCGCCTCCGGGGACTCGCTGGAGCACTACCAGCAGTCCGGGCAGAACATCGAGGCCGCCACCATTCCCGAGGACGACGTGGTGGGGCGGGCCTTCACCATCTTCTGGCCGTTCGACCGGGCCAGGATCCTGACCGTGCCGGACGAGTTCGAGGCCATTCCGAGTTCCTGACCAGGGTCGGCACCGTCGGTGGGCGGGCGCCCACCGGTCCCGGACAGCGCGGCGTGGGCGACGTCGCAGGCATCTGGCAGTCTGGTGCGGTGACCGTCTACACCCCGAGGTGTGCCGCTCGCGTCCTGCTTGTCGACGCGACCGGTCGGTTGCTGCTGTTCCGCGGCTTCGACCCCGCCCGTCCGGAACGCGGCCGGTGGTGGTTCACCCCAGGCGGAGGACTTGACCCGGGAGAGACGTACGCCGAGGGCGCGATCCGCGAGCTGGCCGAGGAGACCGGGCTCCGCCTGACCGTGGCCGACGTCGGTCAGCCGGTGCACGCCGACGTGATCGAGTTTTCCTTCGGCGGCGTCTGGTACCGGCAGGAGCAGCAGTTCTTCCTGGTACGGGTGACGACGCACGAGGTCGACACCGCGGGGTTCAGTGAGGTTGAGCGGGGCAGCGTCGACGGTCACCGGTGGTGGTCGGCGGACGAGTTGCGCGGCACCCGGGAGCGCTGCTATCCACTTGACCTTGCCGAGGTTCTGGCCCGCGCGTTGGGCACGACGGCTGTCATCGAGGGACGGGCATGCTGACGCCACCACGCACCGTGGTCCGCCGCGAGGCCGGCCTCTACGCGTTGGAGCGGGCCCTGCAACGGCGCGGCTTCCGGCATGTCGCCGGTGCCGACGAGGCCGGCCGCGGTGCCTGCGCCGGGCCGCTGGTCGCCGCTGCCGCAGTGCTGCCGGAGGGCCGGCGGGGCGAGATCGACGGGCTGGCCGACTCCAAGTTGCTGACCCCGGCCAGCCGGGAACGGATCCACGACGAGGTTGTCGAGCGCGCGCTGGCGTACGCGGTGGTGGTCATCCCGGCCGACGAGGTCGACGCCCGGGGGCTGCACGTGTGCAACCTGGCCGCGATGCGCCGAGCGCTGGCCTCGCTCGCGGTCCGGCCGGAGTACGTGCTGACCGACGGGTTCGGCGTGGACGGCCTGGGTGCGCCCGGGCTCGCGGTGTGGAAGGGCGACCGGGTGGCCGCCTGCGTGGCGGCGGCGAGCGTGCTGGCGAAGGTCACCCGGGACCGGATCATGGTCGACCTGGACGCCGAGCATCCCGGCTACGGGTTCGCCGAGCACAAGGGGTACATCACCGCCGAGCACACCGCCGCGCTGCGTGAGCGTGGGCCGTGCCGGGAGCACCGCTACTCGTACGTCAACGTGGCCGCCGTCTCCGGGCTCGACGGCCGGCCACCCCGCTCGCGGCGACCGCTCGGCGCAAGCCGGGACGTGCCGATGGGGCGCTCGGGCGCCGTAGGGGGTACGGTCGGCGTGGCGTTGGGCGAGCAGCCTCGGCCTCCGGCGCCGGTGGGGGAAGATGTGGTCATGGAAGGCGGAGTGCGATGAGCGCGGAAGATCTCGAGAAGTACGAGACCGAGATGGAGCTCCAGCTCTACCGGGAGTACCGCGACATCGTCCGCCAGTTCTCCTACGTGGTGGAGACCGAGCGCCGGTTCTACCTGGCCAACCAGGTCGACCTGCACGTCCGCAACTCCGACGGCGAGGTCTACTTCGAAGTCGAGATGCACGACGCCTGGGTCTGGGACATGTACCGTCCTGCCCGGTTCGTGAAGAATGTCCGGGTTATGACGTTTAAGGACGTGAACGTCGAGGAGTTGGAGAAGCCGGACATCTCCCTGCCCGCAGACTCGGGCTTCGGCGGCTGACCCCGGGTACCGGCTGAGCATGGCGACGGCGTACCCCCACCCGCGTCGTCCCGCGTCCACAGTGCACCGGCTTGGTTCGTCAGTGCCCGGCGGCCGCCGGGCGCCCGACGAACTCGAACATCGTCGCGCCGACGGGCCGCTGCCGAGACGGACCGAGCAGCCGGTGTGCGCCCACGCCGACCCCCTCCGCCGGAGTGCTGACCGCGACCTGCTCGAACCCCTCCGCGACGAACCAGTCGCAGATCGTCGGCACCAGGTCCGGCTCCCGTCGGCCCCGGGTCCAGACGACGGTCCCGCCGGCTGCGCAGAGCCAGGCGCAGTGTCCCACCACCGCGCGTACGTCGGCATCGGAGATGTTGCCGAAGATGCCGCAGGCCAGCACCAGGTCGGCCGGGACCATCCCGACGTAGGCGTCGCTGTCGGCCGCGTCGCCGCGCCTCACCTCGACCCCGGACAGCCCCGCCTCGCGGACGGCGGCGCGAGCCAACTCCACGTTGCGGGGCTCCTGCTCGACCAGCAGAGCGGTCACCTCACCGCCACGCGGATGGGTTGCCAGCACGGGAATCAGATCCCGGCCCTGCCCGGCGCAGAGGCTGACCGCCCGCAGTGGTCCCGGCGGTGCCTCGTCCAAGGCGGCGCCGATCCGCCGACGCACCTCGGTCAGCCGCCGCGACAGCGACGAGTCCGGATCCTCGTAGGGGTGGTGCCAGGCGTACCAGTCGCGGGTCACGCCCCGAGCCTAGGCGACGATCGCCCATAGCAGATCGACCAGTTCGTGCGTGGACTGTCCACAGGACGCCCGCTCGTCCACAGATCGGCCGCCCGGGGCGGTGGACTCCGATGGGCCCGGTCAGGCTCGACGGCATGTCGCCACGGATGTCGATACTCGGCGGACTCACGACGCTCCTGCTGCTGGCACCCACCGGACCTATGGGCGGTGCGGCCGGGGTGCCTGGTTGGTCGCCCTCGCCGGCCGTACCGGATGGTCGGCCGTCCCCGTCGCCCCCGCCGGCCGGCTGGTCGCGCCCGGTGGCTGCACCGCAGGCGGGCGGCACGGCGGACGTCGGTGGTGGCGGCCCGTTGCGGTGGCCGGTCGAGGGAGTGCCGCAGATCGTCGGTGGCGGGCGGTTCCGGTGGCCGGTCGACGGTGTGCCACGGCCGGTTCGCCGGTACCGCCCGCCGCCCCGACCATGGCTGGCCGGTCATCGGGGAGTCGACCTGCTCGCCCCGGCCGCCGCCACGATCCGGGCGGCCGGAGCCGGCACGATCCTGTTCGCCGGCATGGTCGCCGGCCGGCCGGTGGTCACCGTCGGCCACGCCGACGGCTTACGGACCACCTACGAGCCGGTCCAACCGGCCGTCACCGTGGGCACGGTGGTGCCGGCCGGGGCACCCCTGGGCACGCTACTGACCGGGCACGCCGGCTGTCCGGCCGCCGCCTGCCTGCACTGGGGACTGCGCCGGGGAGACGACTACCTCGACCCGCTGGCCCTGCTCGGCCTCGGCCGGGTCCGACTGCTGCCCGTCGGTGACCTCACCGTCGCCGCGGGTGCGTCCGCTCACCGCTGGGCGAGCAGACCGGGCAGCCCGACCGCCAGGCGCTCGTACTCCTCGGGCGCGTTGTAGACCTGGCCGCACAGCCGCAGCCAGCCGCGGCCGTCCCAGGTCGTGACGGCGACCTGGGCGGCGAGCCGCTCGGCGATCCGGGTCTGCAACGCCCGGGCACCGTCCAGGGTCGTGGCGAGGCCCGCCGGCAACGGGATCAGCCGCATGGCGACCGTCGGTCCGCCGGGGTCGGGCAGGTCGGCCGGTGGCACACCGAGCGCGTCACCCACCACCCGCTGCCCGTACGCGGCCAGTCCGGCGTTGTGCGCGCGTACCCGCTCGACCCCGAGGCTGCGCAGCGCGTAGAGCCCCGCCGGCGCGCTCAACCAGGCCGTGTAGTCGGAGGTGGCCTGCCACTCCAGGCGAGCCGGGAAGCCCGAGTCCTGTTCCCAGGAGACGACGAGCGGCTCGATCCGGTCCCGCCACGGGACAGCCACCACCAGTACGGCGGTGCCGCGCGGTGCGTACCCCCACTTGTGCAGGTTGCCCACCCAGAAGTCGGCGCCGATGCTGTGCACCGACGCCGGCAGCATGCCCGGCGCGTGGGCGGCGTCGACAAGCACCGGTACGCCGTGCTCCCCGGCCACCCCGACGATCGCGGCGACCGGGAACAACCGGGCCGTGGCCGAGGTGAGCTGGTCGACCACCAGCAGGCGGGTACGGCCCGGCCGCAACCCCTCCCGCACGATCTGCACCACCTCCTCGTCGGTGGCGGTCAGCGGCACCCGCAGGACCCGGTGCGTCGCCCCGGTGCGGCGGCACTCCCGACGGATGGAGTGTGCGACGGCACCGTAGCCGTGGTCGGTGGTGAGCACCTCGTCGCCGGTCCGCAGCCCCAGGGACTGGAACACCACGGCGGCGCCGGTGGTGGCGTTCGTGGTCAGGGCGGTGCCGTCGGGATCGGCGCCGAGGAAACCCGCGAGGTGCCGGCGAGTGTGCGCGATCCGGTCGACCAGGCCCTGCGTGAAGAACCGCAGCGGGTCGGCCTCCATCTCGTCGCGCAGCCGTTGCTGGGCGCGCTGCGCCACGACCGGAACCGCCCCGAACGAGCCGTGATTGAGATGACTGACCGCCGGGTCGAGGGAGAAGAGCAGGCGGGCGCCCGTGATCGGCTCGGGCGGTGGCGGGACGCTCACCTGATGATCATAGCCGTCGGGCTCGGTGGGCCAGGTGATGCTTGCCGCCGTATCACCGGTCAGGGACGACGCGCCGCCTCTTACGGCCAGGGACCGCCTTCCGCCGCCGGCAGAGTCGTCCGTGCCCCTGGACCGTGCGGTCGTCAGGCGCGCGGGTGCGCCTGACGGTAGGCGGCCCGGAGTCGCTCCACCGAGACGTGCGTGTAGATCTGGGTGCTGGCCAGCGAGGAATGACCGAGCAGTTCCTGCACCGCCCGTAGGTCCGCCCCGCCTTCGAGCAGGTGGGTGGCGGCGGTGTGGCGCAACGCGTGCGGACTCGTCCGGGGCAGCCCCGCGGCCTCGGCGTGGTCGCCGACGATCCGACGAGCCATGGTCGGATGCAGCCGACCACCCCGGGCGCCGAGCAGCAGCGCGTCCCGGGAATCGGAGACCGCCAGCACCGGGCGCCCGTGCCGCAGCCAGTCGTCGAGGGCGCGTTGCGCCGGCAGGCCGTACGGCACCGTCCGCTCCCGCCCACCCTTGCCGCGTACCCGAACGACCCGCCGATCCTGGTCGACGTCGGCCGTGTCGATTCCGCACACCTCGCTGACCCGTACTCCGGTGCCATAGAGCAGTTCGAGTAGTACCCGGTCGCGCAGCCGTACCGCCTCGCCGGTGTTCTCGAACGCACCGGTCGCGGGTGCACCTTCGGTGGTCGCCGGATCGGCGTCGGATGCCGGCCCGCCGGGTGTCGGCCCGCCCGGTGTCGGCTCGCCGGCTGGGGGTGTGGCCGGGCGGCGGCCGGGTCTGGCGACCAGCAGGGCCGCCTGTTCGGGACGGAGCACCGTGGGCAGTGTCCGGCGCGGCCGAGGGCTTGCCAGCGTGGCGGCGACGTCGGTGGGCAGCAGCCCTTGCCGGTGGGCCCAGGCGCTGAAGGTTCGCGCCGTGGCGGCCCTGCGGGCCAGCGAGGTGCGGGCGGCGCCGGTGGTGCGCTGCCGGGCCAGCCAACTGCGTACCGTGTCGAGGCTCAGCTCGGCCACCTCGGTGCAGCCCATCCGCCCGGCATGATCCAAGAGCGACACCAGATCGGCGACGTACGCCCGCACGGTGTGTGCCGAGCGGTTTCGGACCGAGGCCAGATGCCCCGCGAACTCGTCCACCGCGTCCCGCAGTGGTGCCGACAGCGCGTCGTGCATTGCCTGGGTGCCGCTGGTGGTCGGCCCCTGCCCGCCCATCCTGCCCACGAGATCCACCCTACGGCCGGCCCGCCCGGACGGCGAACAGGTGGCCCGCCAGGCGGTATCCGATGATCAGGCGGAAGGTGGGGCGTCACCGCCGATCAGCCTGCTCACCGGCGTGCTCGGACCGGGCTGGTCCGGCGTGCTCGGCCGGCTCGGCGGGACCAGGGCGTAGCCGTCCTCCCGGCGTACCACCAGGGCCAACTCCTCCAACAGCGGTAGTTTGCGCAGCACCGTGCGGACGGCAAGGCCCGCCCGCACGGCCAGGGCATCCACATCGATGCGGCCGCGTCGCGGCATCGCCTCCACTATCGACCGGGCGTCGTCGTCGAGCAGATCGGTGGGACGCTCGGGCCCACGCGGCACCGGGGCCAACTCGCCGATCCGACCCACCTCCTCCAGCACGTGGGCGAGGCCGGTCACCAGCCGCGCCTCCAGGTGCTCCCGAAGCACCTCGTGGGCACCGACCGACATCGCCGAGGTGACCGGGCCCGGGACCACCATCGCCGGTCGACCCAGGGCGATGGCCCGCCGGGTGGTCTGCGTGGCGCCGCTGCGGGCCGCCGCCTCGACCAGCACGGTGCCCCGGGTGCCCGCCGCGATCACCCGGTTGCGGATGAGAAAGCGGGGACGCAGCGGCTCCGCGCCCGGCGGCCACTCGCTTACCAGCAGACCGGTGTCGGCGATCCGGTCGAACAGCGCCGCGTTGCCCATCGGGTACGCGCGGTCCACCCCGCAGGCGAGCACCGCGACGGTGCGCCCACCGGCGTTCAGCGCCCCACGGTGCGCGGCGGCGTCGATGCCGAACGCGCCGCCGGAGACGACGGTCCAGTCCCGGTCGGCCAGGCCGTAACCCAGATCCGTCGCGACGTGGGTGCCGTACGCCGTGGCGGCCCGCGAACCGACCACCGCCACGGACCGGTCCAGCGCCTCCGCCAGCGGCCACGAGCCGCGTACCCAGAAGCAGAGCGGCGGGGCGGTCTCGACGTCCACCCGGCGGCGGACGTCGGACAGGCGGAGCGTGCGCAGGTGCTCCACCGTTCCCGGCCATTCGTCGTCGCCGGGGATGACGACCCGGACGCCGAGTCGTTCGGCGCGGTGCAGCGCCTCGGCGGCGAGCACCCGGGCGTCACCGCCCCGGCTGCGCGCCGCCACCGACTCGCGCAGCGCCTGCTGGGGTGCTCCACCGTCCAGCAGCAGGTCCAGCGCGCCCACTGGGCCGAGTTCGTCGACCAGCCCGTGCACCGACCGGGTCCCCGGCTCGGCCAGCCAGGCCAACGCCACCCGTGCCAGGGTCAACTGCTCATGGTTGCTCACGTGCCCTCTCCCGTCCTGAGCGTGATGGCCTCGCTCACGTCTCCTGCGTCCGGCCGCGCCCGCCCGTCGAGGTCGGCGATCGTCCAGGCGAGCCGGACGACCCGGTCGAAGCCACGGGCGGAGAGCGAGCCGGAGTCGAGCCGGGACCGCAGATCGACGGTGACCCGGCCGGGCAGCTGCCACGGCGCCCGACGTAGCTGCGGGCCGGGTATCTCGGCGTTGAGCCGCCGACCCAGCGGTGCCCAGCGCTCGGCCGCCGCCGCACGTGCCGCCGCCACCCGCCCGGCGACCACTGCGGAGGATTCGTGACTGGTCGCCTCCATCAGCTCGGCGGCACGCATCGGCGGCAGCCGCACCTGGAGATCGATTCGGTCGAGCAGCGGACCGGAGAGCCGGCCGAGGTAACGACGGCGGGCCTGCGGGGCACACTCACAGCGGTCGTCGCCGGCCGGGTTCGCACACGGACACGGATTGGCCGCGAGGACCAGTTGGGCGCGGGCCGGATACTCGGCGCTGCCCCGGCTGCGGGTCAGCAGCACCCGGCCGTGCTCCAACGGCTGACGCAACGCCTCAAGCGCCGCCTTGCTGAACTCGGGTGCCTCGTCCATCAGCAGTACCCCACGGTGGGCGAGCGAGATCGCACCGGGGCGGGCGAGCCCCGAGCCGCCACCGACGATCGAGGGGACGGTCGCGGTGTGATGAGGTGCCTGGAATGGCGGACGGCGGATCAGTCGGCCACCCGCGGGCAACAGGCCAGCGACCGAGTGCAGCGCGGTGACCTCCAGCGCCGCCTCGTCGTCAAGTTCCGGCAGGACCGACGGCAGGCGTTCGGCGAGCATCGTCTTGCCCGCTCCCGGAGGCCCGATCAGCGCCAGGTGGTGGCCACCGGCGGCGGCGATCTCCAGAGCACGTCGGCCCAGCCCCTGCCCGGCAACCTCGGCCAGGTCGGGACCGGGTGCGGGCGGGGGCGGAGCGTCGACCGGTGGCTCGATCAACGGCGCGCCGTCGCGGACGAAGGCGACCAGCCGGTGCAGGGTGTCGACGCCGCGGACCAGCAGCCCGGGCACGACCGCCGCCTCGGCGGTGTTGGCGGCCGGAACGATCACCCGGCGGACGCCGGCTCTCGCCGCTGCGGCGACCATCGGCAGTACGCCCCGGACCGGTCGCACGGTGCCGTCCAGGCCCAACTCCCCCAGGACCGCCACCCCGTCCAGCGGCAGCAGCGGAAGCTCGCCGGAGCCTCCGAGCAGCGCCACCGCGATCGCGAGGTCGAACGCCGAACCGAACTTGGGCAGGGTGGCCGGTAGCAGGTTGAGGGTGATCCGGCGGTTCGGCCACCGTTGGCCGGAGTTGACCACCGCAGCCCGGACCCGGTCGCGCGCCTCGTGCAGAGCGGTGTCGGGCAAGCCGGAGATCACCACTCCGGGCAGGCCGGCGGCGAGGTCCACCTCCACCTCCACCAACTGCCCGGTCACCCCGACCAGACCGACGCAGAGCACCCGGGCGTAACTCATCGCGCGACTCCCTCGGCGTGCAGATGAGGCACCACCACACCGCGCCGGATGATTCGCTCGCTGCGCTCGCTCATCGGAAGGCGTCCTTGAGGTGCTCGACCTGCGCCCGGCCGAGACGAGGCAGTAGCACCGAGATGACGTCGAAGCGCACCTCGTCGGCGGTGGTGCCGGTGGTGGCGAGCCAGGCGGCGGCAAGCCCCCGCAACCGCCGGACCTTGCGGGGCACCACCGCCTCGGCGGGGCTGCCGAAGGTGGCGGTACGGCGCGTCTTCACCTCGCAGAAGGCGAGCACCGGCCCGTCCCAGGCGATGATGTCGATCTCTCCGGTGCGACAGCGCCAGTTGCGGGCCACCGGGCGTAGTCCCGCCTCGATGAGGTGCCGCACGGCGCAGCGTTCCCCGTACCCGCCGATCGCCTGGTTCCGCTTGGTCATGGCCGGCACCCTGCTCCGTGCCGGGACTCGCGGCGACCCCGTCGTGGTGACCTGTGGACAACCAAGGGTGTTGTGGACGACCGGACGATCATGTCCTAGATGTGCTATTGCGAGCTTCCCGGGCTGGCCAGGTGCGGGGTCGAATGGCGCACCAACCGCTTGTCGCATACGGTGCCGGGCGTGGACGGACGACGCAGTTTCGCCGACGACCAGGAATCGCGCTGGTACCCGGGCGACCATGACCGTGGCTACACCGACCCACAGTGGCGTCCGGCGGGAGAGGGGCACTACCCCGGCGACGAACCCCGCGCGGTACCCGAGCAGCGCGGTGACGACGACGACCGGTACGGCTCGCCGCGGCGCGCGGCCCTGCCGGACCCGCTCGGCGACGTGGCGGGGGAGACCGAGCGTTACCGGGGGTCGCGTGCCCGCCGAGCGGAACCGGCGGACCCGGACGTCTCCGGTGAGTTGCCGGTCGACCGCCCCGGCCGGCGTGCCGCTTACGAGGCGGGCCCGACCAGCGGCGGAGCGCCGTTGTCCACGGATCCGACCCGTGCCGTGCTGGCCGGATACCCGATCGTCGAGGCCAAGCGTGGACCCGAGACGACGAACCCGCTGGAGCAGCCGACCGGGCCGGTGCCGTCGGTGACACCCCGGACGCAACCGCCGGTGGGCGAGGTTCCACCCGGCCCCGCCGACGTCGTGACCGGTCACCCGGCGGCTGGCCAGCCGGTATCCGGTCATCCGGCGGGCGGCGCGCAGCCCGGGGACGGCGTCTACCGGACGCGGCGGCCGGTGCTCGCGGTGATCTTCGCCGCGCTGGTCGTGATCTTCGAGGTACCGGCGGCGCGGGTGCTGCTGCACGGCGCGACCGCCGATCCGGTGGCCGCCGGGGACGTGCTGGCGGGCACGTTCCTGGTCTGCGGGCTGCCGATCTTCGCGGCTGGCCTCTACGGGCTGCGGACGACCGGGTTCTCGTTGAGCGACGGCGCCCGGGGGTGGCTGCGCCCGCCGACGGCCTACCTCACGGTCGGCCTGGCGCTCTTCCTGGTGGCCGCGATCGCCGTCGGCTGAGCCGGGGAGCTGTCCCGCACCCGGGCGTGGCACGGTCGGAAGGGCGCGTACACTGGTCAACCGGCGACCGCCTCGTGCGGTCGACCTCGCGTGCCCTCCTCACGAGTCGTCGTGCGGCGGCGGCCTCCCTGGTCCCGACCCCGGTCGGGCCCACCATGGTCGACGACCGGGCACCAGGACGCCCGGCCGCCGGCCGGGCGGGACAACCAGGGACCGCAAGGAGTGCGAATCATGGCCGTCGTGACGATGCGTCAGCTGCTGGAGAGTGGTGTTCACTTCGGGCACCAGACCCGGCGCTGGAACCCGAAGATGAAGCGCTTCATCTTCACCGAGCGCAACGGCATCTACATCATCGACCTTCGCCAGACCCTCGACTACATCGAGAAGGCGTACGACTTCGTGCGCAACACGGTGGCCGAGGGCGGCAGCATCCTGTTCGTCGGCACGAAGAAGCAGGCGCAGGAGGCGATCGCCGAGCAGGCGACCCGCGTCGGCCAGCCGTACGTCAACCACCGCTGGCTCGGCGGCATGCTGACCAACTTCCAGACGGTTTACAAGCGGCTGCAGCGGATGAAGGAGCTGGAGGCCCTCGGCGACCTCAGCGGTACCGCCGCCGGCTACACCAAGAAGGAGACCCTGCAGCTCTCCCGCGAGAAGATCAAGCTGACCCGCACCCTGGGCGGCCTGCGGGACATGCAGAAGCTCCCGGCCGCGGTCTGGGTGGTCGACACCAAGAAGGAGCACATCGCCGTCGACGAGGCTCGCAAGCTGGGCATCCCGGTGATCGCCGTGCTCGACACCAACTGCGACCCCGACGAGGTCGACTTCCCGATTCCGGGCAACGACGACGCGATCCGCTCGGCCGAGCTGCTGACCAAGGTCGTCGCGGCCGCCGTCGCCGATGGCCTGATCGCCCGCTCCGGTCGTCGCCGGGGCGGCGACGAGAAGCCGGAGGCGGGTGTCGCCACCGACGAGCCGCTGGCCGAGTGGGAGCGCGAGCTGCTCGAGGAGCCGAAGAAGACCGCCGAGCAGCAGCCGACGGCCGAGCAGCAGCCGACCGCCGAGCAGCAGCCTGCGGCCGAGCAGCCCGCAGCCGAGCAGCCGGCCGCCGTCTCCGGCCAGTGACCGTACCGCCGCCCGGTCACCGTCCGTTCCGCCGACGGTGACCGGCGGCGGGTAGACCGGGCACGAACCTCTCGGAACCGGGTAATCGTCACCGCAGACCATTCCACGCAGTCTCAACACCGAAGAGAGAGCCATGTCCCAGATCACCGCCGCGGACGTCAAGAAGCTCCGCGACCTGACCGGCGCCGGCATGATGGACAGCAAGAAGGCGCTGACCGAGGCCGAGGGCGACTTCGACAAGGCCGTCGAGATCCTGCGCGTCAAGGGCGCCAAGGACGTCGGCAAGCGGGCCGGCCGGACCGCCGCGAACGGTCTGGTCGCGCACTCCGGCAAGGCGTTGCTCGAACTCAACTGCGAGACCGACTTCGTCGCCAAGAACGACAACTTCGTCGCGCTGGCGCAGCAGCTCGTCGAGCACGGCGAGCGGGCCGGCGTCAGCAACGCCGAGGAGTTGCTCGCCACCGAACTCGACGGCCGCACCGTCGCCGACCTGGTCCAGGAGCAGTCCGCCAAGATCGGCGAGAAGCTGGTGCTCAACCGGTTCGCCAAGCTCGACGGCACCGTCGCGGTCTACCTGCACCGTAAGGCGCAGGACCTGCCGCCGGCGGTCGGCGTGTTGGTGCAGTACACCGGCAAGACCGACGAGGCCGGCGACGCCGACGCCCGTGGCACCGCGATGCAGATCGCCGCGATGCGGCCGCAGTACCTCACCCGCGACGAGGTGCCGGCCGAGGTCGTCGAGTCCGAGCGGCGCATCGCCGAGCAGACCGCCCGCGAGGAGAACAAGCCCGAGGCCGCGCTGCCGAAGATCGTCGAGGGCCGGGTCAACTCCTTCTTCAAGGACTTCGTCCTGCTGGAGCAGTCCTCGGTGACCGACAACAAGAAGACGGTGAAGCAGGTGCTGGCCGAGGCGGGCATCGAGGTCACCGGCTTCGTGCGGTTCGAGGTCGGCCAGGCCTGAGCCGGCTCGGGGCGTACCGCGCCCGTGGGCTGGGAGCAACGACGAGACGAGGGGGCCGCCGGTGTACGCGACGCACACCGCGGCCTCCTCGTCCCATAAGGTCGGCAGCGGCAGGTACGCGCACCTGAGCGCGCCAGTGGGGGAAGGACGGGCGGATGACGCAGGTTGTGAGTGACCGGACGCTGGCGGCGGACGATCCGACGGCACCACCGCCCGGCCGGGCCCGGCGGGTGGTGTTGAAACTGTCCGGCGAGGTGTTCGGTGGGGGCGCGATCGGCGTCGACCCGGACGTCGTGCAGGCCATCGCCCGGCAGATCGCCACCGTGGTACGCCGGGGTGTGCAGGTCTCCGTGGTGGTCGGCGGTGGCAACTTCTTCCGGGGCGCGGAGTTGCAGAAGCGGGGCATGGACCGCGCCCGGGCCGACTACATGGGCATGCTCGGCACCGTGATGAACTGCCTGGCCCTCCAGGACTTCCTGGAGAAGGAGGGCATCGAGACCCGGGTGCAGAGCGCCATCACGATGGCCCAGGTGGCCGAGCCGTACATCCCGCTGCGGGCGATCCGGCACCTGGAGAAGGGCCGGGTGGTCATCTTCGGTGCCGGCGCGGGCATGCCGTACTTCTCCACCGACACGGTGGCCGCCCAGCGCGCACTGGAGATCCACGCGGATGTCGTGCTGATGAGCAAGAACGGCGTGGACGGCGTCTACACGGCCGATCCCCGGATCGATCCGACCGCCAGCAAGTTCGACTCGATCACCTTCTCCGAGGTGCTGCGTCGCAACCTCCGGGTCGCCGACGCGGCCGCCTTCAGCCTCTGCATGGAGAACGGCCTGCCGATGCTGGTCTTCGGCGCGCAGGGCGACGACACCATCGTCCGGGCCGTGGGTGGCGACAAGATCGGCACGCTGATCACCACCTGAGCCGACCGCCGACGGCGATCCCGGCGGTCCCGGTGACCCGACAAGCCCACGACGAGCACAAGAAGGAGGCGAGGAGACCGGTGATCGACGACACCCTCCTCGAGGCCGAGGAGAAGATGGAGCGTGCGGTCGAGCACGCCAAGGAGGAGTTCGGCGCCATCCGCACCGGTCGCGCGACTCCAGCCATGTTCTCCAAGATCATCATCGACTACTACGGCAGCCCGACCCCGCTGACGCAGATGGCGTCGGTGGCCGTCCCCGAGCCGCGGATGGCCATCATCAAGCCGTACGACAACTCGCAGATCAATGCGATGGAGAAGGCGATCCGCGACTCGGACCTCGGGGTCAACCCGAACAACGAGGGCAACCAGCTGCGCATCCTGCTCCCGCAGATGACCGAGGAGCGCCGCCGGGACATGATCAAGGTGGCCCGGCACAAGGGTGAGGAGGCGAAGGTCGCCATCCGCAACATCCGCCGCAAGGGCAAGGAGGAGCTGGACCGGCTCGTCAAGGACGGCGAGGTCGGCGAGGACGAGGGCCGCCGCGCGGAGAAGGAACTGGACGACCTGACCCAGCGCTACGTCTCGCACGTCGACGAGTTGGTCAAGCACAAGGAGTCCGAACTCCTGGAAGTCTGACGCCGAGGTCACCACCTGCTTGATCATGAAGTTGTCGCCCCCGCCACCGGCGTGGCGTGGTGACAACTTCATGATCAAGGCTGCGGGAGCGGGCACCGGTACGTCCTGCCGGGCGGGCGGGTGCAGTAGGCTCGGCACGATTCCCGGTGGCCCGACGGTGAACGGTGGGGATCGGCCAGCCGACAGGCCGGCACATAGACGGAGCGCCTCGCGCGAGTAGGGGATGGTAGTGGCTGTGCGGCAAATGGTGGATTTCGTACCGCTTCCCCCTGGTGCGTGATGTCCCACCTCGACCCCTACGGCGGCGCCGAGGCCCGTGACTGGGATCGGCCGGACCGACCCACCTCGCTGCCCTGGCCGGACCCGGACGTCGAGCCCGGTCCGTGGGGCCGTGGCCGGTACGGCGGCGACCGGCCCGCCCAGGAGCACCGCGACGGGCGCGGACCCGGCAGCTGGGACCAGCCACCGAACGGGCGCGGCGGAGCCCGCGACCTGGACCACGGTGACGCACCCACCGCCCAGATCGCGCCGGTGCGGACCGGTACCGGTCGGGACCACGACGACGCACCCACCACCCAGCTGACGCCGGTGCGGGAGCACGACGACGCGCCGACCACCCAGCTCGCCGCCGTCCCGCCGGGGAACGCCGGCCTCGGGACGCCAGAGCCCGACGGGACGGACGGGCCGGGTCGGCGCCACCGGGGCCGGCGTCGGGCCGGTGCTGGTCGACCAGCCACGCAGCAGGGCGCGAGCCGGGCCGGGCGAAACCTGCCGGCGGCCATCTCGGTCGGGGTGTGCCTGGGTGCGGCGGTGCTGCTGCCCCTGTTCCTCTACACCCCGGCGTTTCTGCTGGTGCTCGCGGCCGCGTTCGGCGTCGGCATCTGGGAGATGTCCCGCGCGGTGCGTCGTGGCGGCGCCGAGGTGCCGCTGGTGCCGCTGGTCGCCGGTGGGGTGCTCACCGTCACCATGGCCTGGTTCGCCGGGCTCGACGCGCTCCTGCTCGGCCTCGTGGTCACGGTGGCGGGCACCCTGGTCTGGCGGCTCGGCGATGGTACGGCCAACCTCCGGCGGGACCTGACCGCGACGATCCTGATCTCGGTGTACGTGCCGTTCCTCGGCGGTTTCGCCGCCCTGCTCGCGTCGTCTCCCGGTGACGGTGCGCTGCGGGTGCTGGTGACGCTTGTCGCGGTGGTGCTCTCCGACACCGGGGGATACGCGGCCGGCGCCAACTTCGGTAAGCGGCCGATGGCACCGACGATCAGCCCGAAGAAGTCCTGGGAGGGCTTCGCCGGCTCGGTCGGCGCGGCGGCCCTGGGCAGTGCCGTGCTGCTCTGGCTGTTGTTCGACGTGGCACCCTGGTGGGGCGCCGTGTTCGGGGTGGCGATCTCGGGCGCCGCGGTCCTCGGTGACCTCGCCGAGTCGATGATCAAGCGGGATCTCGGCGTGAAGGACATGAGCAACCTGCTGCCCGGGCACGGCGGCCTGATGGACCGGCTCGACTCCGTGCTGTTCGCGGTGCCGACGGCGTACCTGCTGCTCGTGGTGTTCGTTCCGGCGGTGAACTGAGGCATGACCCACGTCGGCGCGACCAGGAAGCGGACGAGGCGGCCGCGGATCCGGCATCTCCGCAGGGGTGCGTTCCGGGCCGGGCGTGCCAGACTGGACGGGTCATGACGAGTCTTCCCCTGATTCCGGTCGACCCGGACGCGCCGGGTGCGCGCCGGGCCGCGATGCCACCACAACACCTCGCCGACCTCGACCTCGCCGGCCGCAAGGACCTGGTCACGAAGCTGGGCGAGTCGGCGTTCCGGGCCCGACAGGTCTCCACCCACTACTTCGGCCGGCTGGTGCGTGACCCCGCGCAGATGACCGACCTGCCGGCGTCGTCCCGCGAGCGCCTCGCCGACCAGCTGCTGCCCCGACTGCTCACCCCGGTACGCGAACTGGCCTGCGACGACGGCGCGACCCGCAAGGCGTTGTGGCGGTTGCACGACGGCTCGCTGGTGGAGAGCGTGCTGATGGGCTACCCGGACCGGGTCACCGTCTGCATCTCCAGCCAGGCCGGGTGTGGCATGGCGTGCCCGTTCTGCGCGACCGGCCAGGCCGGTCTGACCCGCAACCTCTCCACTGCCGAGATCGTCGACCAGGCGGTGTACCTGGCGGGCGTGGCCGCCTCGGGCAAGGTCGCCGGGTCACCGCCCAGGCTGTCTCACGTGGTCTTCATGGGCATGGGCGAGCCGCTGGCGAACTACAACCGGGTGATCGCCGCGATCCGCCGGCTGGTCGCGCCGGCGCCCGAGGGGCTCGGCCTGTCGCAGCGGCACATCACCGTTTCCACGGTCGGGCTGGTGCCGGCCATCCACCGACTGGCCAGCGAAGACCTCTCGGTGACCCTTGCGTTGTCGCTGCATGCCCCCGATGATGAGCTGCGCGACGAACTCGTGCCGGTCAACCAGCGCTGGAAGGTGTGCGAGGTGCTGGACGCAGCCTGGGCCTACGCGGCCCGCACGGGCCGTCGTGTGTCGATCGAGTACGCGATGATCAAGGACGTGAACGACCAGCCGTGGCGAGCTGACCTGCTCGGCCGGCTGTTGGCCGGCAAGTTGGCCCACGTGAACCTGATCCCGCTGAACCCGACTCCGGGCAGCCGCTGGGACGCCAGCCCGAAGCCGGTCGAGCGGGAGTTCGTCCGGCGGTTGCGCGACGCCGGGGTGTCCACCACGGTGCGGGACACCCGAGGTCGCGAGATCGACGGAGCATGTGGGCAGCTGGCCGCCGCGGAGGACAGTGGCACCGACCCGGCCGGTGAGATGACGGCGTGACCGGGCGTGGCGAACGAGACCAGGAGACATAGTGGCGAGTCAGGGTCAGCGTTTCCGGCGTAAGGCGCTCCGCCGGGGATACAAGGTTGACGAGGTGGACGCCTTCCTGGACCGGGTCGAGGCGACCCTCGCCGGGCAGCCGGTCGGAGCGCCGGTGGCCTCGCAGGAGGTCCATGACGTCGTCTTCCGGGTTCGTTTCAACGGCTACGACGAGTGGCAGGTGGACCTGCACCTCGACCGGGTCGAACGGCAACTGGCGGAGCTGGAGGAGCGCGGCGGCGTGTCCGGTCGCGGCGACGGCCGGATGGGCCCGATGGACCGGCTGGGTCCCGGCATGCGGGATGACCGCGGCATGTCTCCGGTGCCGCAGCCGCCGATGCCGCCCCGGGCGATGCCCGCACAGGCCGGGCCGCCCTACGGCCGCTACGACGAGCCGACGGGTGCCTTCGCCGGTGGGTACGACAACGCTCCCCGGGGTGGTTACGACGGCCCGCGCGGCGCGGCCGCCCCGATGGGCCCGGGTGCGCCGATGGGCCCTCCCGGCGGCATGGGCCACGGTGGGCCGCCACCGCGTGGTCTGCCCGGCGGCTACGGTCCGCCGGACGCGCCGGGCGGCTACGGTCCGCCGGACGGTCCCGGTGGCTACGGTCCGCCGGATGAACAGCGCTTCGACGGGTTCGAGGCGGGTCGGCACGGCCGTACCGACATGACCGCCGAGATGAGGCTGCCGGACCGGGACCCGCGGCGTGGCCCGGCGGGCCCTCCCGGCCTGCCGCAGCAGGCCCACGGCGGCCCTCCGATGGGTGGCCCCCCGGCAATGGGTGGTCCGCCGGCGATGGCCGGTCCCTCGATGGGTGGCCCCCCGATGGCCGGCCCGCCCGGCAGCGACCTCTACCGGGTGGACCAGATCCGCCGCAGCTTCCAGGTCCGTCGCTTCGGCAGTGGGTACGACCCGGCCCAGGTGGACCGGTTCTTCGAGTCGCTGCTCGGCGGGATGGCCGGGCGCAACCAGATGCCGGTGAACCCGAAGGACCTGGACACGCTGCGCTTCGGGCTGGTGCAGGGCGGCTACTTCGAGGCCGAGGTCGACGCCGCGCTGAAGAACGTGCAGGACATCCTCTTCGGCCGCTGACCAACGCATATGGGCCCGCCTCCGGAGACCGGAGCCGGGCCCTCGCGTTTGGTCGTGCAGGTGACGGCGGTGGACCTACGTCCGTCGCGGGCCGCCCCCGTCGCTCAGCGGCGCAGGCGTTCGCGGTTCGCCGGAATGGTCAGGAGCGCAGGCCGTTGCGGCGCAGCACCACGTCACCGATCACGATGAGCAGCAGCAGTGCGGCCAGACCGATCAGCCAGAGGTTCTCGACCCTGCCCTCGTGGTTGCCGCAGAGCATGGCCAGCAGCACGAACGCGGTGAGCACCGCGCCGATCCGCCCGGCCTTACGGTGCCCGGGCTTGTGCTGGTCTGGCGACGTTACCGGCTCGCTGCCTGCCACTGTCGGTCCTTCCTCGCGAACGGATCTCCGGCTAGTCTGGCACGTCCGCCGGGACGGTTTCCGGCCAGGGCCGATGGGCCCCGCTCTGATGGGTGCAAGGGCACTACCGGCGTCGCGGGGCGAGGACCAGACTGCCTCCGGTAGCGTTCTGGGGCGTACACCTTGATTGTCGTTTTGAGGGGGAACTGCGGTGCGAGTGACCGGTACGGGGCACGCCAGCATGCGGATCGACACGCCCGCGGGCAGCATCCTGTGCGACCCGTGGGTCAATCCGGCCTACTTCGCCTCCTGGTTCCCGTTCCCCGACAACTCCCAGCTCGACTGGGAAGCCCTCGGCGACGTCGACTACCTGTACGTCTCGCACCTGCACCGGGACCACTTCGACGCGGCGCACCTGAAGCGCTACGTGTCGAAGAAGGCGACCGTGCTGCTGCCCGAGTTCCCCACCTCCGAGATGGAGGACGAGTTCCGCGAGCTGGGCTTCACGAATTTCCTGAAGACCCGCAACGAGGAGGTCGTCGAGCTGGACGGCGGCCTCAAGATCATGATCCAGGCGCTGACCAGCCCGACGGATGGCCCGATCGGTGACTCCTCGCTCTGGGTGGAGTACGACGGCGTCCGGCTGCTCAACCAGAACGACGCCCGACCGACCGACCTGAGCACCTTCGCCGAGCTGGGCCACGTGCACGCGCACCTGCTCCAGTTCTCCGGCGCCATCTGGTACCCGATGGTCTACGAGCTGCCGAACGCGGCGAAGACCGCCTTCGGCAAGCAGAAGCGGGACCGGCAGTTCGACCGCACCTGGCGTTACATCGACGACCTCAAGGCCGACCACGTCTTCCCGATCGCCGGCCCGCCGTGTTTCCTCGACGACGAGCTGTGGCAGTTCAACGACATCTTCGGCGACGAGGGGAACATCTTCCCCGACCAGTCGGTCTTCCTGTCCGAGTACGCGAAGGTCGGCGGCACCAACGGCATCGTGCTGCTGCCCGGCAGCGTCACCGAGATCACCACCACCGACGCCACGACCACCCACCCGGTGCCCGTTGAGGAGTTCTTCGCCAACAAGGTCGCCCACCTGGAGGAGATGCGCGAGCGTAAGCGGCCGATCATCGAGGCGGAGAAGGCGTCCTGGCGGCACCCCGAGGTCGACGTGCTCAAGGAGCTGAAGCGGCGCATCGAGCCGCTGCTCGACGAGTCGATCTACCTGGCCAAGGGGGTCGGCGGTCCGGTCCGCTTCGACCTGGTCGGCACTGACAGCTTAGGCGGCGAGACCATTGAATCAATAGTTGTCGACTTCCCCGGCAAGCAGGTGCGACCGTACGCCGACGAGAAGGTCCGCTACCGGTTCCGCACCGAGCGGGCGCTTGTGGAGCACCTGCTGCACATCGGCGAGGTGGACTGGGTCAACTCGCTCTTCCTGTCCTGCCGCTTCTCCGCCGCCCGGATCGGCCAGTACAACGAGTTCGTGTACGCCTTCTTCAAGTGCCTCTCCACCGAGCGTCTCCAGTACGCCGAGGGCTGGTACGACGAGCACGAACGGGCGGTGGACGCCGAGGACATCACCATCGGCGACTGGGTGGTGCAGCGGCGCTGCCCGCACCTGAAGGCGGACCTGAGCCGGTTCGGCATCGTCGACGGCGACCAGCTCACCTGTCAGCTGCACGGCTGGCGGTTCGACCTGCCCAGCGGGCGCTGCCTGACAAGCGTCGGTCACAAGGTCCGCGCGCACCGGGTCGGCGAGGAGGCTCCCGCCACGGAGGTCACCCAGCCGGCGAGCTGAGCTCATCCGGGCCGACGGTCCGGCGCTCGCCGAGGCCGTGGCCCGGACCGCGCAGCCGGGACGTCAACCGCATCTACCGGCCGAGGTCGGCGAGGATGCGTTGGGCGGCGTTGTGACCGGCGGCACCGATGACGCTGCCGGCGGGGTGACAGCCGGCGCTGCCCGCGTACACCCCGTCTACGCCGGTGGCGTACGGCATCCGATCGGCGAACGAGACGGTGTTGTCGACGTGGTGAATGTGGCCGCCGGTGATGCCGAAGTGCGCCTCGATGCCGGGCGGCGGCAGCGGCACCGCGTCGGCGATCAGGTCGCCAGCGCCGGGGGCGTACCGCTCGCAGATGCCGATCAGCTTGTCGACGTAACCGGGCAGTTCGGCGTCCCAGGTGGTGCCGGCCAACTCGTACGGCACGGACTGCACGAACAGCGCCGACGAGTGGTGCCCGGCCGGGTCGGCCAGCGACGGGTCGACGGTGGTGTGCAGGTACCACTCGATCGTCGGCTCCTGCGGCAGTCGCCCGGCCCGCACGTCGGCCCACATGGCGCGCAGTGCCGCCATCGGTGACTCGCCGGTCCCGCCGGCCAGCGTCGCCGAGCCGGGCAGCAGGTGGATCGTCGAGCCGAACGGGCTCGGCGCGCCCTCGGGCAGGCAGGAGAAGCGGGGCAGGCCACGCAGCGCCAGGTTCAGCTTGAGGGTGCTGCCGGTGCGCCGGACCGCCGCCATCCGCCCGCTGAGCGTGGTCGGCAACGCGCCGTCGGGCAGCAGCTCCATCAGCCGGTACGGGTCGCAGGCGCCGAGCACCACCTCGGCGTCGACCTGGCGACCGTCGGCGAGCACCACGCCCCGGGCGGCGCCACCGTCGAGGGTGATCGCGCTGACCGGCGCACCGGTGACGATCCGGGCACCGGAGGCCCGGGCCGCGTCGGCGAAGATCCGCGAGACGGTGCCCATGCCACCCTCGGCGATCATCCAGGTGCCACCCGAACCGGGCAGCCGGCACATGTTGTGCACCAGGAAGTTGTGCCCGGTGCCGGGGTCGTCGGGGCCGGCGTTGAGCCCGGACAGGCCGTCGGTGACCGCGTACATGCTGACCAGCAGCTCGGAGCGGAAGTCGAAGCGGGCCAGGTAGTCGGCGACGGAGCCGCGTACCAGGTCGACGAAGACCTGGCGCAGCGCGGGGCGGACGTAGCGTTCGCCGGTCTCCTCGACGCTGAGCGGCTCGGTCAGCCAGGCCGGGGCGAGGTCCTCGCGCAACGCGGCCAGCTCGGCCTGCAACGCCTCGTCGGCGGCGGCGTCGGCGGGGGAGAAGAACTCGGCGAGCTGCGCCCGGGTGGCCGCCGCGTCGGTGCCGAACAGCAGGTACGGCGAGCCGACTCCGCCGGGGGTGGGCAGGAAGTAGTGCGGGTCGCGGCGCAGCACCGGGATCCGGACGTCGAGTGCGGCCAGCAGCTCCGGCGGCATCAGCCCGAGCAGGTACGACCCGGTGGAGTGACGCAGTTCGGGCACCTTCGGGAACGGGTTCTCGGTGCGGGTCGCCCCGCCGATCACCTCGGCGGCCTCCAGCACCAACACGTCCAACCCGGTCCGGGCCAGCAGGATCGCCGACACCAACCCGTTGTGCCCCGCCCCCACGACGACGACGTCCGCCCGCCCCGGCACCTCACCACCCACCATCCCCGCACCCTAACCCGTCCGCACCCCGCCCCACCCCTGTTGATCATGAGGTTAGCGGCGATCTTGATCTCCAGGAGTGCCGCTAACGCGGTCAACCAGCGGATCCGCTGACGCCAGCTCCGTCGATCATGAAGTTGTTGCCTCGGAGAGCGTTTGCTCAGGGCAACAACTTCATGATCGAGGCTGTTACCGGCGGGTGTTACCGGAGGCTGTTACCGGCGGGTGCGCCAGGAGGAGAGGGCCAGGGTGGCGGAGTAGCCGGCCAGGACGATCACGTGGAACAGGTAGAGCCAGAGCAGGATCGCCACGGCGGCACCGACCTCGTCCAGCCCGCCGAAGGGCACGCCCAGGTCCAGTGGCAACGAGGCGAAGAGCACGAAGCCGTGCAGGAAGCCGGACAGGTTCGCGGCGGTGAACGAGCCCATCGCCAGCGTGGAGAGCCAGTCCGGCGAGGCCGGGCCGACCACCCGGAACACCCACATCAGCACCGGCGTGAGCACCAGCCACACCGCCAGGAACGACAGCACCACACCCAGCGCACCGGCCCAGCCACCGCGCCGGACCAGCCCGGTGGTGGTCGGCAGGGCCAGCAGGATCGACAGCAACAGCGCCGGGGCCGGCGCCAGCAGCGGCAGCAGCAACAGCCGGCCCCGCCAGCCGATGAGATGCTCGTCGGAACGGGGGGCGGCGACCGAGACGAACGCCCGGCGCAACCCCTCGCCGTACAGCGACGCCGGCAGCAGCGCGGCCAGCGCCAGCCACGGCGTCAGACCGACCCCGGCCTCGACAAGCGCGGCCACCGCGTGCGGCGCACCGATCGCGTCCGGCAGCGCCGCCACGGCGTACCCGGTGAGCCGGCGCACCTGGGACGCCCCCGCCAGCAGCGAGGTGAGCCAGATCGCCAGCAGGGCCACCGGCACCACGGCGATCGCCCCGTAGAACGTGATCGCGGCGGCGTGCAGCGACAGATCCCGGCCACGGACCGGGCGGAAAGCCCCCCTGGTGATCCGCTTCGTCCGCTCCCACGCACCGCCCATCGCGCTCCATTTCCCCGTCCCCTGTCCCGGCAACCGTGCCTGTCACCCGCGTCGCACCGGTCGACCTGGCGAGAACCGCCGAGCGGGCGGGCGGTGAGCAGTGGGCGGTGACCGTTCGGACTACGATCGCCGGCCATGAGCGTCGCGACGACTGACCGGCTGCTGCTGCGTGACTGGACCGACGCGCAGGACGATCTGGCCCGCATCTACGACATCTACTCCCGCCATGAGGTGATGCGCTGGCTGGGCGGGGGAGCGGGCCGGCTCACCGAGCCCGGCCAGGCCGCCGAGCGGCTGGCATCCTGGCGGGAACGGTACGCCCGGTACGCCAGCCGGTACGGCATCTGGGCGATCGAGGTCCGGGCCACCGGCGCGGTGGCGGGCAGTGTCCTGCTCAAGCCGCTACCGGGCGCCGACGGCCGCACCCCGACCAGCGACATCGAGGTGGGCTGGCACCTGCACCCCGACTCGTGGGGTCACGGCTACGCCACCGAGGCGGCCCGCGCGGTGCTGGCCCGCGAGTTCACCACCGACACTCGGCAGGTGTACGCCGTGGTGACGCCCGGCAACGAACGCTCGATGGCGGTGTGCCGGCGGCTCGGCATGGCTCACCTGGGTCGGCGTACCGACTGGTACGGCGGCACCGAGGTGGAGACGTTCGTCCTGACCGCACCCGCCTCCCGCTGACGTACGGTGTCCGGCTGGACCAGCCGTCCCCGGACCGCTGTGAGCTGGGCCGGCTCGACGCCCGCGCCGATCAGATAGGGCACCGCGCCACCGTGGCGAGCCTCCAGGTGTGCCAGCGTGTTGCGCATCGGCGTCGTGGTGCATCCCAGCGTCCGGGCGTAGTCGTCGGCGATGTCGTCGAAGCCGACCCCGGCCACCCGCAGCAGCAGTGCGACAAGCACACCGGTGCGGCGGCATGAAGGTTCGGATCGACCGGGACGTGTTGGTATGGGCTGCAGCCACCTCACAACGTTTCTTGACCGTCCGGAGCGCGATCCTCGGCTTGGTCGCAGATCCTGCACCACTGCCGGAGGTGATTCGGCGACCGACTACTCCGTCCCGTGAGGCGCTGCGGTGATTGGTTAGGCCGCCGCTGCTGAACACAGACCGGCATGGATGCGGGTTTGAGGCTCGGGCGAGGCTGGAGTGTTATCCGCGGGGTCGACCGTGAAGGCGCAAGCGCTCGCAGCATCACGGGGGAAGCATGGACACGTCGCAGCAGCATGGGCCAGGTGTGGGTCGCTCGGGCGGCGGGGCGATCGACAGCTTCCTGACCTGGCTGATCCATCCAATGACGGTGGCGGCCACCGCGCTGCTGATCCTCAACGACCACGTGCTCAAGGCGGCCTATCCCGGCTGGTTGACGGGAAAGCTCAGCGACGCCACCGGGCTGGTGATGGCGCCACCGTTGCTGGCCGTCGTGCTGGCGCTGCTGCCGGCAGGGTGCGGTCGACTGCCGGTGCTGCGGCGTACGGTCAGGGTTGCTGGTCCCGGGTCTGGCCGTACGCCGGGCGACCTGCTGGCGGCCGTCTCGATCTTCATCGTCGGCGTGGGATTCACGGCGGTGAAGGCCACTCCGGAGGGGGCGGCCACGGCGTCCGCGGTGTGGAGCGTGGTGAACGGACCTTCGGTGATCCTGGCCGACGGCACGGACTTGCTGACGCTGCCGGCGCTGGGCCTGGCCTGGTGGACGTGGCGTTCGGCGGTGGCCCGCCCGAGCCTGGCACGTTGGCTGCGGATGGTGGCGGTGCTTGTGGTGTTGCCGATCGCCGGGCTGGGCGTCGCGGCCACCTCCGCTCCCCGGTACGACGATGCTGTCGCGTTGTACGAGTGGCAGGGCGTCGCTGTGGTCGGCATCGGCAACGCCTACCACGCTCACCGCGAAGCTGAGTGGTGGTGGGTCAGCAGCGACGACGGACCGACGTTCTCGGGGCTGCCGGAGGTCGGCTACGAGGTGTTCCCGCGACAACCGCCACCCGCCGCGACCGGTGCAGACTGCTCGACGCTGGTGCCGCAGCACTGCTTCCGGATCGTTCCGCGTCAACTGGGGGTGGAGGAGAGCCAGGATGGCGGAGCGACCTGGCACCTTACCTGGCAGGTCGACGAGGACGCCCGACAGCGACTGGCGACGGCGATACCCGGCATGCGTGATGCCGACGAGTACCTGTCGTCCCGCGCGTTGCTGGTCCGGGATCAGCCGGACGGTGGGGTGGTCGTGCTGGTGGCAAACGGTCGGGACGGCTTTGCCCGCCGGGACACCGCCGGCCGCTGGGAGCGCATCGGTTTCGGCACCCATGCCGGTGACAGCTTCCGGCATCAGCAACCCGCGACACCGATCCCGAGTGTCGCGGAGGCGACCGTCACCGTCGGCTGGCGGGTCGCCGTTCCGCTGTCGGTCGCGGTGGGAAGCCTGGTGGTGCTTGCCGGCTGCGCCACGTTGCTGGCGCGGCGGTACGGCTGGTTCCTGATCCCACTTGCCGCCGTCGGCGGCGCGCTCGGCCTCGTGGCGCTCGCCCTGTACGTCCCCTACGCATGGCGTGGCGCGACCTCGGACGACGCAGTGGGATCGGTAGTCATGGTGGCGCTGATCGTGGGGATGACGGCGGTGCCGGCGGGCGTCGCCGTGCTCGTCGCCAACGTAACGGAGCCGTCGCCGGCCCTGACCGCCCGGATCTGCGTCGCGGGCATACTCGCTGGGGCGATGGTGCCACTGCCGTTGCTGCTGCGTCTGCTTACCGGTTGGCCTCCGCAACGTGCGGCGGTGGTCGTCGTGCCGATCGTCGCGGTGGTCGTGATGGTTGTCGGCATCCCGTGGGCCATCCGCTACGCCGTACGCCGGGTGCCTCAGAGCAGGTCGTAGACGTCGCTGCGGTGCCCGAGGTGGACGACGAGCACGATCAGCTCCTGGTCCCGGACGGTGTAGATGATGCGGTATGCGCCGACGCGGATGCGGAAAAGGCTGGAATGGCCGGTCAGGGCTTTGACGCCGGCTGGGCGAGGTTCGGTGGCTAGATTCGCGATGGCGGTGACGAGGCGGGCCTGCACGGGGCGGTCGAGCTTGCGCAGCAGCTTGGCGGCGGCTCGGTCGACCTGGACGGTGTAGGCGGGTGGAGTCGGGCTGGTCACAAGCCGAGCTCATCGCGTAGGTCGGTCAGCGGTATCGGGGTGTCGCCGGCGTCAATGCGGGTCAGGGCCTCGCGGGCGGCGGCGACATCGCTGGCGTCTTCGGCGCGCTCGATGGCCTCGGCGACCTCGGCCGGAACTATGGCGGCCAGGCGTTGCCCCCGACGGGTGACGTAGGTGATCCTCCCGGCGTAGTGAGCGCGGGAGACGACGTCCGCGAGGCTGTCACGGGCGTCTGAGATCGGGAGTTCGGCTGCGGGCTCACTCACGGTTCCGATTGTACAACTCGTACGAATCGTACGGGCAGAAGTAGGTCATAAGATCATGAGCTGGGTCCGGCAGTGGGCGTCAAGATCGATCGAGAGCGCAGGGGCCCGGGTGGGCGTCGGGGCGGCGGCAGCGGTCGGGGCCGTCGAGTGGGGTGTCGCACCAGAGTCGGGTACGCCGGCTTTGGTGGTCTTCTTCGCTGAGGGTGGTTTCGCCGAAGTCGATGACCGTCAGGTGGCCGAGGGAGTCGCGGAGGGCCACGGCGAGCGCGGTCGCCGCGTCGGGGCTGGTCAGGGTGGTGGGTAGGTGGATGACCCAGCGGGGTGGGCTCATCGGGAGTCGCGACCGTGGTGGCGGTGGGCGGCCTGGCGGGTCTGCCACTGGCGCAGTGCCTGGCGGATGCGTTCGGCTTCGGTGTTGGCGGTGGTCAACTCGCGGTGCAGGCGTTCCAGCTCGTCGGCGAGCCGGTTGAGGTAGGCGTACACCTGGTCCGGGTCGAGGCCGCGCCAGCGGGTGTCGAAGGTGGCGGCGCGGGCGTGCTGGGGGAGTGGGCGTTCCCCGGACAGGTAGATCATGGGCGGGCGGCTTCCTGCTCGGCGAGCATTGTCTGGATTTCCTGGTCGGTGAGGCCGCGCATGGCGAGGATGCGGCGGCCCCAGCGGTGCAGGCGGCAGGGGTGGGTTGCCCGGTCGTTGCGGCAGCGCGGGCCGTCGGGCCATTGTTCGGCGGCGTGCACGCTTATCGCCCGGAGCGCGAATGTGACATCTTCGGCGGTGATGTAGGGAGGCAGCGGAATCTCGCCGAGGGCTTCGTCGATCGAATCCATGGTCCTCCCTTGTGGAATGGTCGCGGGGCCGGAGCGGACGCCGGGATGAGGTTCGTGGGAGGCGTCCGCTCCGGCCGTGACCTGCCAGGGGGATTGGCTGGTCATCCACGATGGTCATTTCACTACTGGCCTGGCGCAATGTTTTGCGCGAGAATGCGAATCAAGGGATGAGGTGCCTTACGCGACAACAGCAGAGGAGATGACGTGGACGACCCGGGAAGCACCGTCCCGCGTAGGCAACTCGGCAGGTATTTGAGAGAACTTCGCGAAAACGCGCACGTAACTGTGGTCGCCGCCGCGAAGGAACTGGAATGGTCGACGCCGCGAATCTGGCGGTACGAAACCGGCCAGGTCCCCATGCACCCGAACGACGTGGAGGCCATGTGCCGGGTGTACCGCGCGACCCCCGAGACCATCCAGACCATGCGGTCGCTGGCCCGCGAGACCAAGGCGCACGGCTGGTGGCACAGCTACGGCGAGGCGATCAAAGACTGGTTCAAGCTGTACGTCGGCCTGGAGGCCGCCGCGACCAAGATCCGAAAGTACGAGGCCGACCTGGTACCCGGCCTGTTGCAGACGGTCGAGTACACGCGCGAAGTGATCGCCCTCGACCAGCCGAACCTGAGTGAGGTGGAACGGCAGGCCAAGGTGGATATCCGGTTGCGCCGACAGCGGCTGTTGGCGCGGGCGGTGCCCCGGGCTCCGTACCTGGACGTGATCCTCAGCGAGGCGGTGCTGCGCCGGCCGTTGCGTGACCGGCTCGCGATGGCCCGGCAGCTCGACGCCCTGGTGGTGACCAGCGAGCGGCACAACGTCAGCCTTCGGGTGCTGCCACTGCGCGCGGGGCTGTTCCGTTGGGGCGACACTGGTGCCTTCACCATGCTCGACTTCCCGATCGATGTCCGGGAGCCGGAGCCGACCACCATCTACATGGACGGCCCGTGCGGCGCGGTCTACCTTGACAAGCCGCACGAGATCCAGACCTACGAGGAAGCGTGGCGCTCGCTCAGCGAGCGGGCGCTCGACGTCGATGAATCCCGTGAGCTGATAACGGTGATCGCAAAGGAGATGACCCATGAGACGTGACGGAGTGTGGCGCACGTCGTCCCGGTCCGGCAGTAACGGTGACTGCGTCGAGGTGGCCGGCTTTGTCGGCGCGGTCGGCGTACGCGACAGCAAGGACCGGCAGGGCGCGGAGCTGAGCTTCGCCGCGACGAGCTGGACCCGGTTCGTCGCCGCCACCCGCGCGGGCCGCTTCGCCCCCCGCACCTGAACTCGACGCGACATGGTTCGGTGCCGGCGATCGCCGGCACCGAACTTGCCGAGCGGCAGGGACCAACATTCAGGCAGCGGGAATCGACGATACGGGTCAGGCGACGTTGAGGTGGATGTTCCCGATACGGGCGACGACATCGAGGTGTCCGCCGAGCCCCGCGACGTAGGCGCGGAGGGTCTCCAGGTTGGTCACTGTGCCGTTCTCGATCTGACTGATGCGTGCCTGCGACAATCCCGCAGCCTCGGCGAGTTGGGCCTGGGTCATGCCGAGCTGCTTCCGGATCTCGGCCAGCTGTGCGCCACTGACCGAGGCGAGCATCTGCTCCCGCATTCGGGTGCGCCGAGCGACCCGTTCGCCGGTGTCCCACTCGGGATCGACGGCTCGGGCCTTGTCCTTCACGTCGCGCCAGTTCCTTGCCTCGCTCATCGCTGCTCTTCCTTCAGCCTTGTCAGATGCTCCTCGAAGCGGGCATCGGCCGTCGCTATGGCGCTTTGGTACCAGCGTTGCCACTGTCCAGACTTGTCGCCAGCGACGAGGAATGAGGAAGCATGCCTCGACCTCGGGGTGCAATCTAACTTCCCACACGCCGGAAGTATAAGTCCGGCTTATTGCCTTGGTGCAGCGCCGCTGGACATTCTTTGGCGCCGGGGCGGACAGGTTGTGCGATGGCGTGCGGTGCGGACTGTGCTGGCTAGGCTGAGTTGAGCAAGATGTTCCGCTGAGGGGGTGAGCCCGGATGTCGCAGGCCGCGTACGTGCCCGAGCCGCCGTCCGACGGTGTCGAAGTCCGTCCCGCCGGGCCGTCGTTCGACGTGCTGCGGTGGCACGACGAGCCGTGGACCGCCCAGCTCGCCCTCGACCTGTTGCCGCAGACCAACGGCCCCAAGGTTGAGGTCCTGAGCGGAAGCGTGATCGTGACACCCCACGCCGGATATGACCACCAGGATGCCGAGCTAGACCTCGCGTACCTGTTGAAGCAGGCTGCCCGGAAGGCCAAGCTGTGGCTCTACGCGGAGGCGAACGTCGTCTCCGGGCAGGATCTGTTCATCCCCGACCTCGTCGTGCTGCGCGTTCCCGGAGGGGGGCGCACGACGATGGACATCAGACATGCCGTTCTGCTTGGCGAGGTCGTGTCGCCCGGTAACCGGCGTAAGGACATCATCGATCGTCCGCGCGAGTACGGTACGGCCGGCGTACCCTTCTTCCTCCGGGTCGACTTGCGTAACCGAGTCCCCACCATCGCACTGTTCGAGCTGACCGACGGCGAGTACCGACCGGTGGCCGCCGCCGCGGCCGGAAGCACCTTCGTGATGCGGGAGCCATTCGAGTTCTCGGTCGATCCGGGTGACCTGCTCGGCGAGGAAGCTCCGTTGGAGGACGAAGATGCCCCGCTCGGGGAGAGCTGACGGTAGCTGCTTCCTGTCAGCACAGGGGCCCTGCTTCACCGGAGGCGTCAACAAGGTGCCCTGCCTTGCGCTCAGCGGCGGTGCGTAACAATGGGCGGCGTGACGTCCCCCCGTGATCTTGTGCTGCTGGGTTGTACCGGGTCGATCGGTACGCAGGCCATCGACATCGTGCGGCGCAACCCGGAGCGGTTCCGGGTGGTGGCGCTGGGTGCCGGTGGCGGCAACATCGGGCTGCTCGCCGCCCAGGCGCTCGAACTCGGTGTCGACGTGGTCGGGGTGGCGAAGGCGTCCGCCGCGCAGGATCTTCAGCTGGCGTTCTACGCCGAGGCGAGCCGGCAGGGCTGGGCCAGCGGCGAGTTCAAGCTGCCCAAGATCGTGGCCGGGCCGGAGGCGATGACCGAGCTGGCGCAGTGGCCGTGTGACGTCGTACTCAACGGGGTGGTGGGGTCGCTCGGGCTGGCGCCGACCCTGGCGGCGCTGCGCGCCGGGCGTACGCTCGCGCTTGCCAACAAGGAGTCGCTGGTGGCCGGCGGATCGCTGGTCAAGGGCGCGGTGACGCGGCCGGAGCAGATCGTCCCGGTGGACTCGGAGCACTCGGCGCTGGCGCAGTGCCTGCGCGGCGGCACCCGGGGTGAGGTACGCCGGCTGGTCGTCACCGCCAGTGGTGGGCCGTTCCGGGGGCGGCGGCGCGACGAGTTGACGGCGGTCACGCCGGAGCAGGCGCTCGCCCACCCGACCTGGAACATGGGACCGGTCGTCACGATCAACTCGGCGACCATGGTCAACAAGGCGCTTGAGGTGATCGAGGCGCACGAGCTGTTCGACGTGCCGTACGCCGACATCACCGTGATGGTGCACCCCCAGTCGGTGATCCACTCGATGGTCGAGTTCGTCGACGGGTCGACGTTGGCGCAGGCCAGCCCGCCGGACATGCGGCTGCCGATCGCCCTCGGATTGGGCTGGCCGGACCGGGTGCCCGAGGCGGCCGCCGCGGTCGACTGGGCCACCGCGCACACCTGGGAGTTCGCGCCGCTTGACGACGAGGCGTTCCCGGCGGTGGCGCTGGCCAAGGCGGCCGGGGAGGCCGGTCGATGCCGGCCGGCGATCTACAACGCGGCGAACGAGGAGTGCGTGGCGGCGTTCGTCGCCGGACGGCTGCCGTTCCTCGGCATCGTCGACACGTTGCAGCGCGTGTTGGAGGAGGCTCCCGATTTCGGCGAACCGGGTACCGTCGAGGACGTACTCGAAGCCGAGTCGTGGGCGCGCGCACACGCGCAGGAGATCATCGCTGCTGCGGTGGAAGGAGCTTGATGTCGTTCGCGTTCGGGGTGGTGCTGTTCGCCCTCGGCATTCTCATCTCGGTGAGCCTGCACGAGGCCGGGCACATGCTCACCGCCAAGGCCTTCGGCATGAAGGTCACCCGCTACTTCGTCGGCTTCGGCCCCACCCTCTGGTCGTTCAAGCGCGGCGAGACCGAGTACGGGATCAAGGGCATCCCACTCGGCGGCTTCTGCAAGATCGTCGGTATGACGCCGCAGGACGACGACGTCGAGCCCGGTGACGAGAAGCGCGCCATGTGGCGCTACCCGGTGTGGAAGCGCACCATCGTGATGTCCGCCGGGTCGGTGACCCACTTCGGGTTGGCGATCTTCGCCGCCTGGCTGGCCGCGATGACCTTCGGCCTGCCCAACCCGAACTTTCCCAGCACCGAGGAGCAGATCCGCAGCGAGCCGGCGGTGATCGCCCTCCAGGACTGCGTCCTGCCCGACACCACGTACCGGGCCTGCGAGACCGGTGACGCGCCGAGCCCCGCCGCTGCGGCCGGGCTTCAGGACGGCGACCGGATCACCTCGATCAACGGCACCCCGATCGCCAACTACGGCGACCTGCTCACCACGCTGCGGGCCACCAGCCCCGGCAGCACCGCCAAGATCGGGTACGAACGCGACGGCCAGCCCGGCAACGTCGAGACGGTGCTGGCCACCACCAAGCGCCCGCCGATCGACAACCCGGACGGGCCGGTCGGCGACGTCTCCGCCCTCGGCATCGGCCTGGTCATCAGCACTCCCGGCCTGGTCAGCTACGGCCCGGTCGAGGCGGTCGGCGCGACAAGCACCTTCATCGGCGACATGGCGGTGGCCACCGCGCAGGCGTTGCAGCGGCTGCCGGAGAAGATCCCCGCGCTCTGGACCGCCATCACCGGCGGCGAGCGGGACATCGACACCCCGATCAGCGTGGTCGGCGCCAGCGTCCTCGGCGGCGAGGCGGTCGCCAACAACGCCTGGGAAATCTTCATCATGCTGTTCATCTCGCTGAACTTCTTCATCGGGGTGTTCAACCTGCTGCCGCTGCTGCCGCTGGACGGCGGCCACATCGCCATCGCCTGGTTCGAACGAGCCCGCTCCTGGCTGTACGCGCGGCTGCGCCGGCCCGACCCGGGCCGGGTGGACTACTTCAAGCTGATGCCCTTCACGTACGTGGTGATCCTGATCGGTGGGGTGTTCACCCTGCTCACCATCACCGCGGACGTGGTCAACCCGATCACCCTCTTCCCAAAGTGAGTGCCTGAAGTGACCGCTGTCAGTCTCGGTATGCCGCCCGTACCGCCGCCGCCGCTCGCGCCCCGCCGGGCCAGCCGCCAGATCATGGTCGGGTCCGTGCCGGTCGGCGGTGGCGCGCCGGTGTCCGTCCAGTCGATGACCACCACGTTGACCTCCGACGTGAACGCCACCCTCCAGCAGATCGCTGAGCTGACGGCGTCCGGGTGCCAGATCGTCCGGGTCGCGGTGCCCAGCCAGGACGACGTGGAGGCGCTGCCGGCGATCGCGAAGAAGTCGCAGATCCCGGTGATCGCGGACATCCACTTCCAGCCGAAGTACGTCTTCGCCGCGATCGACGCCGGGTGTGCGGCGGTCCGGGTAAACCCGGGCAACATCCGCCAGTTCGACGACAAGGTGAAGGAGATCGCGGCAGCGGCCTCCGCCGCGGGTACGCCGATCCGGATCGGGGTCAACGCCGGCTCGTTGGACAAGCGGCTGCTGGCCAAGTACGGCCGGGCCACGGCGGAGGCGCTCGTCGAGTCGGCGCTGTGGGAGTGTTCGCTGTTCGAGGAGCACGGCTTCCGGGACATCAAGATCTCGGTGAAGCACAACGACCCGGTGGTGATGATCCGGGCGTACCGGCAGCTCGCCGAGCAGTGCGACTACCCGCTGCACCTCGGCGTGACCGAGGCCGGGCCGGCGTTCCAGGGCACCATCAAGTCCGCTGTCGCCTTCGGTGCGCTGCTGGCCGAGGGGATCGGCGACACCATCCGGGTGTCGCTGTCCGCGCCGCCGGTCGAGGAGATCAAGGTCGGCAACCAGATCCTGGAGTCACTCGGACTGCGCGAGCGGGGCCTGGAGATCGTCTCCTGCCCGTCCTGTGGGCGGGCCCAGGTGGACGTCTACAAGCTGGCCGAGGAGGTCACCGCCGGCCTGGAAGGGCTGCCGGTGCCGCTGCGGGTCGCCGTGATGGGCTGTGTGGTGAACGGTCCCGGTGAGGCCCGTGAGGCCGACCTGGGGGTGGCCTCCGGCAACGGCAAGGGGCAGATCTTCGTCAAGGGCCAGGTCATCAAGACGGTGCCCGAGGGGCAGATCGTGGAGACCCTGATCGAGGAGGCGCTGCGGCTGGCCGACGAGATGGGCGCCGAGCTGCCCGAGGAACTGCGCGACATGATTCCCGGCGCCACCGTCACCGTGCACTGACGACGCGACCAGCAGGAGGGCGGCCATCCACTGGGTGGCCGCCCTCGGCGCGTACCGGGGTCACTCGGATTCGGCGAGGATCGCGTACAGCTTGCGGCGGGTCTCGTCGAGCACCTGGGCGGCGCGTTCCCGCTGGTCGTCGGTGCCCGTCATCATCACCTGGCGCAGCGCCTGCATGGCCTGCATGCCGGCGTTGCGGATGTCGTGCCAGCTGTTGATGGTGTCCTCGGCGACCTCCGCCCAGGGCGGCGTCTGGGCCGCCTCGTCGGCCTCGGTGCGGCCCTGCTCGGTGAGGGTGAACCGCTTGCGGCCACCGCCGGACTCCTCGGTGGCGACGATGACGCCCTCGTCCTCCAGCAACTGGAGCGTCGGGTAGATCGAGCCGGGGCTGGGCCGCCAGCTACCGCCGGTGCGGGAGTCGATCTCCTGGATCATCTCGTAGCCGTGCATCGGGCGCTCGGTGAGCAGGGCCAGCACCGCGTTGCGGACGTTCGGGCGGCGTCCCCGCCCCCGTCCGCGACCGCCCCGACCGTGCCCGAACCCATGCCCGCCCGGCGGAAACGGCGGCCCCGGCGGAAACCCGAACCCCCGCATCCGCCCTTCGTGCAACCCGTGCCCACGCCGATGAAACTTCATCGCTGTTCTCCTTCCCGGAACTATCACTGATGCATCAACGATATATCGCCAACACAACGTCGACAACTCACTCACGCGCTCACCCACCACCTACCCAGCCCTGCCTCACCTGCCCACCTCGCCTTGTCGACCAAGAAGTTTGGGTCGGGATGGGGGCCCGAGGACGGCGAAAACTTCTTGATGAACGGGGTCGGGTGGGGCGGGGTGGGG
>NZ_JAGPXT010000041.1 GCF_018070465.1 Micromonospora sp. C95 | reverse complement strand
ATGGTGACGGCGCTGACGACATCGTGATCTACCGGGCGCAGACGGCGGAGTGGACGATCTGGTCGGCCAAGCGGCAGACCCTGCTGCTGTCCGCCACCAAGTACGGCTCCACCGTCGACAACGACATCCCCCAGATCGGCGACTTCGACGGCGACAACCACGACGACATCGCCGTCTACCGCAAGAACGAAGGCCGCTGGCACATCAAATCCATCGAGAAGAACACCGTGCTGTACAGCAACTACCCCTACGGCGGCAACAGCTCCGACATCCCCATCAACAACTAGCGACAACCACACCGCGGGTGCCATCCGACGTGCCGGATGGCACCCGCACACACCCTCCCCCGCACGAAAGGCTCTTCATGCCCCGCACCCCTTTCCTGTCAGTGGCCGCTGTCGGCACCGCCACACTTGTCGGCGCGATGACGCTGGGAACCGCCTCTGCGGCCTATGCCATACCTGAGCCCGCACCCGGTATCGTTCCGTTCGCGGTGCAGACCGAACCCTGCGACCCGAACGGTGCGACGGGCGCGGATGCCGCGCTTGCCATCCAACTCAATGACCAACTTCAGAGCGACATGCGCGGATACATGGACGCGTACCGGACCTCCTGCGCCCGGGTGGTCGTGCAGGCGGTCAAGGCACGCGGGCTGGCCGAACGCGCTGCCGTCATCGCGATCGCCACCGTCATCGTGGAGACCCACCTACAGAACCGCAGTGACGTGGTGGACCACACCAGCGTCGGGCTCTTCCAGCAGCAAGACCCGTGGGGAAGCCGAGAGAACCGCCTGAATCCGGTCTGGGCCACCAATGCCTTCCTGAACAAGATGCTCCAGGAGTACCCGAACGGCACCTGGCAGACCGAACAGATAGGCACCGTCGCCCAGCGGGTTCAGCGGTCCGCTTACCCGGACAGGTACCAGGTCCAGGCGGCCGACGCGCAGCGGATCGTCGACGCGCTCTGGACCGGCGGTCGGCCGCGTGCTGATTTTGATGGTGACGGTTTTGATGACATCGGTCTGTATCGGCAGAGTGAGGCTCACTGGCATGTCAAGTCCGTCAAGCGGAATGCGGTCCTGCTGAGTTCTCACAAGTACGGGTCCACTGTCGATGACGACATTCCGTTGGTGGGTGATTTCGACGGTGACGGCTACTCGGACATCGCGGTCTATCGGAGGAACGAGGGCCGCTGGCATGTCAAGTCGGTCCGTAAGGACGCGGTCCTGCTGAGTAGCCATCCTTTCGGTGGTTGGGGCTCGGACATTCCTCTTGCCGGGGATTTCGATGGTGACGGCGCTGACGACATCGTGATCTACCGGGCGCAGACGGCGGAGTGGACGATCTGGTCGGCCAAGCGGCAGACCCTGCTGCTGTCCGCCACCAAGTACGGCTCCACCGTCGACAACGACATTCCGTTGGTGGGTGACTTCGACGGTGACGGCTACTCCGACATCGCGGTCTACCGGAAGAACGAGGGCCGCTGGCACATCAAGTCGGTCCGCAAGGACGCGGTCCTGCTGAGTAGCCATCCTTTCGGTGGTTGGGGCTCGGACATTCCTCTCGCTGGGGATTTCGATGGTGACGGCGCTGACGACATCGTGATCTACCGGGCGCAGACGGCGGAGTGGACGATCTGGTCGGCCAAGCGGCAGACCCTGCTGCTGTCCGCCACCAAGTACGGCTCCACCGTCGACAACGACATCCCCCAGATCGGCGACTTCGACGGCGACAACCACGACGACATCGCCGTCTACCGCAAGAACGAAGGCCGCTGGCACATCAAATCCATCGAGAAGAACACCGTGCTGTACAGCAACTACCCCTACGGCGGCAACAGCTCCGACATCCCCATCAACAACTAGCGACAACCACACCGCGGGTGCCATTCGACGTGCCGGATGGCACCCCAGCACTCGACGACTGGACGCGCGTACGCCGTCCGCGAAGCGAGACAGACCCATATCCGCAGCTCGACCAGGTTGCTGGAGGATCTGTTCGATCGTGTAGCGAACTCGAAGGTGGTATGAAAGGTGCCCCCGGCAGGATTCGAACCTGCGCCCCCGCCTCCGGAGGGCGGTGCTCTATCCCCTGAGCTACGGGGGCTCAGCGACTGGAGAAGACTAGCAAACGCCCCTCCCGATCGCCCAATCGGTATCGGCGCGTCAGGCGGCGAGTGCGCGTCCGCAGCTGGGCAGCGGGTGCGGCACGATGCGCCGGGGGAGCCGGCGCGGCCATTCGTTGCGGGCCCATGAGCCGTCCACGATCAGGTGTACGGTGCGCCGCTCGGCTCCGCTCAGTCGGTGCACGAACTCCCGGGGCAGCGGCGGGTCGACCGACGGGGTGGTGACCATGAACCGGACCCGTCCCCGCGAGGAGACCGCCGAGATGACGTCGGCCGCAGGCATGGTGCCGCGCAGTCGGACCCGACCCACCCAGTAGACCTCGGCCAGGTGTTCCTGGGCCGCCCGGGCGATCGCCGGGTACTCGCTGCGGACCCAGCGCTCGACCGCCCCGACGCAGAGTCCGCAGGCCCGCTCGCGGGGCTCGCGCGGACCCAACCCCCAGGCCCGCAGGTACGCCCCGACCACTCCCACGTCCAGCGTCAGACCGAACTGTTGCTGGATGAGGGCGTGCAGACTCTGTCGGGTCCACAGCTCCTCGTCCAGGCCGAACGCGTCGGGGTGTACGCCCCGAAGGGTGTCGATCAGTTCGAGTTCCTGTTCGCGGCTGAGTGTTCCCGGCTCACCCTGCCGCTGTCCGCGACGGACGGCTGCCACCGCTCCGTCACCGCCGATGGTGTGGCGTCGGCACCAGCTGGTGACCGACCGCCGCGCGTCTCTGAGTGCAACCCCCACGTCCCGGACAACGAGTGCAGTTCGCTCCAAGTAACCCCTAGAGGGAAAATCGGTCTTATATCCCCAAGATGGGGCGCAGGAGGCAATCTCGATGGCGCTCGGCCGCCGACACGCCGCCGCCCCGCTCGATCAGGCGAGCGGGGCGGCGAGGGTTGGTACGCCAGACGAGCGGATCAACCGCCGGTGGGGGTCATTCGGCGCAGCTCGTTGATCTCTTTCTGCTGAGTCTGCTTCATGGCCTCGGCCATCCGGACCACCTCGGCACGATCGGAGACCTGCAACAGGCCGTCGGCCATGTGCACGCCGCCGAGGTGATGGTTGATCATCAGCTTGATGAAGAGTTGGTCGACCTCGACGCCCTGGGCCTCGTGCAGTTGGGTGATCTCCTCGCGGGTCGCCATGCCGGGCATCAGCCCGTCCGGGCCGAGCGGCACGGCGTCCGGCATCCACTCCATCGCCGGCCGCGAACCGGTGGGCAGCAACTCCCACTCCTGCAACCAGCGCTGCATGTGACCGATCTGGGCCTGCTGGGTCAGGGCCATGTCGTAGCCCATCTGCCGCAGCGCCGGATTCTGTGCCTTGTCGTACGCGATCATCGCCATCTCCACCGCCTGGGCGTGGTGGCGGGACATGTCCCGAGCGAAGCCGGCCTCGGCCGAGTCGTCACCCGGCGCCCGGTCCGACACCAGTGTCGCGGCCGTCCAACCGACGCCGAGCAGTAGCACCGCCGCCATGACCAGGGTCAGGTAACGCAGCGTCCGGGACGACCGGTGGAGTTCGGTGCCGTTGCGCTGCGCCGGGGTCGCCTCCTGGATCGCGCTGGGCATGTCAGCCACCCGTCGGCGGAGCCAACTCGCGCGGCTCGGTGCCGGTGCCGGTGGTGTAGTTGCCGGAGGAGCAGGGCACACCCGGCTCGATCGAGGCGTTCTGCGCCAGCGTGGTGACGAACTCCTTGATCCGGGGGTCGTCGGCGCTGTCGACCTTGAGCTGGTAACCCCAGGCCTGGAGCGACACGGCGGCGTCCAGCCCCTCGTACGGGCTCATCAGCATGAAGTCGTTGCCCCGGATCACGCTCGCCAGCTTCTCGACGTCGGCCGCGGGCAGGTCGGGACGGTAGGTGAGCCAGACCGCGCCGTGCTCCATGCTGTGCACCGCGTGCTCGGCCGCGATCGGCGCGTCGTAGACGTCGCCGAGGCACCGCTGCCAGGCGTTGTTGTGCGCGCCGCCGACGGGCGGGGCGTACTTGTATTCGATCTTGCCGGACTGGTGTGACTCGTAGGTGAGGCTGTCCGGGTCGTCCTGGCGGTAGTTGACGATGCCCGCGATGTCGGCGGCCTTGTCCTCCCAGGACTGGCTGCCCTTGAAGGTCGCCCAGGCGCCGAATCCGATGATCGACGTGGCGAGCACACCGACGGCGACGAAGAGCGCGATCGGCCCCCACGACCGGCCCTGGCTGACCTTCACCGGGGTGATCGGCTTACGCGGCCCCTTGCCGCCCCCCGCGCGCTTGGCCGAGCCGGACTTGCTCGGGCCGGCCTTGGCTCCGGTCGCCTTGGCGCCGGCGGCCGGCCGTCCCGCCGCCGGCTTCTTGCCGGTGCTGACCACGGTCGGGCGGCGCTCCGGGCCACCCGGGGTGCTGATACTCATCGTCCCTCGTCAGGTCGGTCGGTCAGGGGCTCTGGCGGGCCGGGTTCGGATGCTGGGTCGCCGCCGCGGGGACCGAGTCTACCCCCGATAACATGGATCGGTGACTCCTGCAGAACTCGCCGAAGCCGTCCTCGCCGCCGCTCACGCCGTCTTCGCCGACCGAGAGCTGGACCGTTCCGCGCTGCCGGAGCACACCACGGTCGAGCGACCGCGCAACCCCGAGCACGGCGACTACGCTGCCACCCTGGCCCTTCAGCTGAGCAAGAAGGTCGGCCTGCCGCCCCGGGAACTGGCCGCCGCACTCGCCGCCGAGCTGGCCAGCACGCCGGGGATCAAGTCGGTCGAGATCGCCGGCCCGGGCTTCCTCAACATCCGGCTCGACGCCGCCGCCGCGGGACAGCTCGCCCGTTCGATCGTCGAGGCGGGCGAGGAGTACGGCCGCGGCGACCGGCTGGCCGGTTTGAAGATCAACCTGGAGTTCGTCTCGGCCAACCCGACAGGCCCCGTGCACATCGGTGGCGTTCGTTGGGCGGCGGTCGGCGACGCGTTGAGCCGGCTGCTGCGGGCCACCGGAGCCGAGGTCGGCACCGAGTACTACTTCAACGACGCCGGCTCGCAGATCGACCGCTTCGCCCGCTCGCTGCTCGCGGCCGCCCGACACGAGCCGGCACCGGAGGACGGCTACGGCGGTGCGTACATCGCCGAGATCGCCGAGCAGGTCACCACCCGGCGGCCCGACGTGCTGACCCTGGACGACGCCGCCGCCCAGGAGGTGTTCCGGGTCGAGGGCGTCGCGTTGATGTTCACCGAGATCAAGTCGTCGCTGCGGGACTTCGGGGTGGAGTTCGACACCTACTTCAACGAGAAGGACCTGCACGATCGCGGCGAGTTGGAGCACGCCCTGACCCGGCTGCGCGAGCAGGGCCACCTCTTCGACTCCGACGGCGCCACCTGGCTGCGGACCACGGACTTCGGCGACGACAAGGACCGGGTGCTGCGCAAGTCCAACGGTGAGTGGACCTACTTCGCCGCCGACTGCGCCTACTACCTCGACAAGCGGGAACGTGGTTTCGACCGCGTCGTGATCATGCTCGGCGCGGACCATCACGGCTACGTCGGCCGGATGAAGGCGATGGCCGCCTGCTTCGGTGACGACCCCGAGCAGACGCTGGAGATCCTCATCGGCCAGCTGGTGAACCTGGTCCGCGACGGCGCGCCGGTCCGGATGAGCAAGCGGGCCGGCACCGTGGTCACCCTGGAGGATCTGGTCGACGCGATCGGGGTGGACGCCGCCCGCTACGCGCTGGCCCGCTACTCAAGCGACTCGCCGATCGACATCGACATCGAGCTGTGGACCCGGGCCACCCGGGACAACCCCGTCTACTACGTGCAGTACGTGGCGGCCCGTACGGCAAGCGTCGGCCGCAACGCCGCCGAGGTCGGCCTGACCCGGGGCGACGCCGCGTCGTTCCGGCCCGAGCTGCTCGACCACGACAAGGAGAACGAACTGCTCAAGGCGCTGGCCGAGTTCCCCGCCGTGGTGGCCGCCGCCGCCGAGCTGCGGGAGCCGCACCGGGTGGCCCGGTTCCTGGAGGACCTGGCCGGGGCGTACCACCGGTTCTACGACAACTGCCGGATCCTGCCCCGGGGCGACGAGGCCGTCACCGACCTGCACCGGGCGCGGCTCTGGCTCAACGACGCGACCCGGGTGGTCATCGCCAACGGGCTGCGCCTGCTCGGCGTCTCGGCACCGGAGCGGATGTAGCCGTGAGCGCGAGAAGTGAGCTTGCGAGCCCCGCAGTCGCGAAGTCAGGGAGGCACTGATGCGGGCTCACGAGGCGGGCGCGCTGCACGGCGACATCGGCAACCGGGGGCCGGCCTGGCTGCGTACCCCCGACGACGTCAACGCCCTGGTGCCGCAGCTGTGGCCGCGCCACGTGACGCGCGGCGCCGACGGCGCGCTCACCGTCGCGGGCCTCGGCGTACGCGACATCGCCGCCGAGTTCGGCACCCCGGTGTACGTGCTCGACGAGGACGACCTCCGCTCGCGCTGCCGGGATTTCCGGGCCGCCTTCCCGGACGAGGACATCTACTACGCCGGCAAGGCCTTCCTCTGCCGTGCGGTGGTCCGGATGATCGCCGAGGAGGGCATGTTCCTCGACGTGTGCAGCGGCGGCGAGCTGGCCGTGGCGCTGGCTGGCGGGATGCCGCCGGAACGGATCGGCTTCCACGGCAACAACAAGTCGGTGGCCGAGCTGACCCGGGCCCTCGACGTCGGGGTGGGCCGGATCATCGTCGACTCGTTCCACGAGATCGAGCGGCTCACCGCGCTGGCCCGCGAACGCGGCGTCCGGCCCCGGGTGCTGATCCGGGTCACCGTCGGGGTGGAGGCGCACACCCACGAGTTCATCGCCACCGCCCACGAGGACCAGAAGTTCGGCTTCTCCCTCGCGGGCGGGGCGGCCCTGACCGCGGCGCTGCGCGTGCTCGACGAGGACGTGCTGGAGCTGCGTGGGCTGCACTCGCACATCGGCTCGCAGATCTTCGACACGAGCGGCTTCGAGGTCTCCGCCCGTCGGGTGCTGGCCCTGCAGGCGCAGATCCGCGACGCTCGCGGCGTCGAACTGCCCGAGCTGGACCTCGGTGGTGGTTTCGGCATCGCGTACACCTCGCAGGACGATCCGGCTGCCCCGCACGACCTGGCCAAGCGGCTGCGCAAGATCGTGGACTCGGAGTGCGCGGCGGAGCGGCTGGCCACGCCGCACCTGTCAATCGAACCGGGGCGGGCGATCGTCGGCCCGGCCGTGTTCACCCTCTACGAGGTGGGTACGGTCAAGGATGTCGATGGCATCCGGACGTACGTCAGCGTCGACGGCGGGATGAGCGACAACATCCGGACCGCCCTGTACGACGCGTCGTACTCGGCGACCCTGGCCTCCCGGGGGAGCGTCGCCGGCCCGATGCTCGCCCGCGTGGTGGGAAAGCACTGTGAGTCCGGGGACATCGTGGTGAAGGATGAATTCCTGCCCGCCGACGTGCAGCCCGGAGATCTTGTCGCGGTGCCCGGCACGGGCGCGTACTGCCGCAGCATGGCCAGCAACTACAACCACGTGCCCCGCCCCGGCGTGGTCGCGGTTCGCAACGGCCGGGCCCGGCTGATCGTTCGACCGGAGACCGAAGAGGACCTGCTCGCTTTGGATGTGGGATGACGTCACCTGTACGCCTTGCCCTGCTCGGCTGCGGCACCGTCGGTGCCGAGGTGGTCCGGCTGCTGCACGAGCAGTCGGCGGACCTCGCCGCCCGCGTCGGTGCTCCGTTGGAGATCGCCGGCATCGCCGTACGCCGGCTCGGACGGGACCGCGGCGACCTCCCGGTCGACCCGGCCCTGTTCACCACCGACGCGCTTGGGCTGATCAAGCGGGACGACGTCGACGTGGTGGTGGAGGTGGTCGGCGGCATCGAGCCGGCGCGCGGCTGGCTGGTGGAGGCGTTGCGGGCCGGCAAGAGCGTGGTCACCGCCAACAAGGCGTTGCTCGCCGAGGACGGCGGCACGTTGCACGACGCGGCGGCGGAGGGGGGCGGCGACCTCTACTACGAGGCGTCCGTGGCCGGAGCCATCCCGCTGCTGCGCCCACTGCGGGAGTCGCTGCACGGTGACCGCATCACCCAGGTCACCGGCATCGTCAACGGCACCACCAACTTCATCCTCTCCGCGATGCACGCCACCGGCGCCGGGTTCACCGAGGCGCTGGAGGAGGCGACCGAACTGGGGTACGCCGAGGCCGACCCGACGGCCGACGTGGAGGGCTTCGACGCCGCCGCCAAGGCGGCCATCCTCGCCTCACTGGCCTTCCACAGCCGGGTCGCCGCCGCCGACGTGCATCGCGAGGGCATCACCGAGGTCACCGCCGCGGATGTGGCCAGTGCCAAGGCGATGGGTTGCACGATCAAACTTCTCTGTATCGCCGCGCGTGGCGCCGACCGGCAGGGCCGGGAGGCGGTGAGTGTCCGGGTGCACCCGGCGATGATCCCGGTGACCCATCCGCTGGCCAGCGTGGGCGACGCGTTCAACGCGGTCTTCGTGGAGGCCGAGGCGGCCGGGGAGCTGATGTTCTACGGACGTGGTGCCGGTGGGGCGCCGACCGCCAGTGCGGTGCTCGGTGACGTGGTGGCGGTGGCCCGCAACCGGCTCGCCGGAGTGCGCGCGGCAAGCGAGTCCGCCTACGCCGACCTGCCGGTACGACCGATGGGGGAGGCGCTCACCCGCTACCACATCAGCCTCGACGTGGCCGACCGACCCGGTGTGCTGGAGTCGGTGGCCGGGGTGTTCGCCCGGCACGAGGTGTCGATCGCCACCGTCCGTCAGGGGCCGGCCGCCGGTGCCGCCGGAGCGGCCGGTGATGCCGTCCTGGTCATCGTGACCCATGTCGCGCCGGACGCGGCGCTCGCGGCGACCGTCCGGGAACTGCGCGGGCTGGACATCGTCCGGTCGGTGGCGAGCGTGCTGCGGGTGGAGGGCGGGCTGTGAGCGGCCGGACCGATCGCGGAGGCGAGGAGAGCGTGATGTGGCGTGGTCTGATCGACGCCTACCGGGACCGGTTGCCGGTCACCGACGCCACGCCGGTGGTCACCCTGCACGAGGGGAACACGCCGCTGCTGCCGGCGCCGGTGCTCTCCGCCCGGCTCGGCTGCGACGTGTACCTCAAGGTGGAGGGCGCGAACCCGACCGGCTCCTTCAAGGACCGAGGCATGACGATGGCCGTCTCCAAGGCGGTCGAGGCCGGCAACAAGGCGATCATCTGCGCCTCCACCGGCAACACCTCCGCCTCCGCCGCCGCGTACGCGGCCCGGGCCGGGATGACCTGCGCCGTGCTGGTGCCGCAGGGCAAGATCGCGTTGGGCAAGCTGGCCCAGGCGCTCGTGCACGGGGCCAAGCTGCTCCAGGTCAACGGCAACTTCGACGACTGCCTGGCACTGGCCGCAAAGCTCGCCCAGGACTACCCGGTAGCCCTGGTCAACTCGGTGAACATCGACCGGCTGCACGGCCAGAAGACGGCCGCCTTCGAGATCGTCGAGGCGCTCGGCGACGCACCCGACATCCACTGCCTGCCGGTGGGCAACGCCGGCAACATCTCCGCGTACTGGATGGGTTACGCGGAGGACCATGAGGCCGGCAACGCCAGCCAACTACCGAAGATGTACGGCTTCCAGGCGGCTGGCGCGGCGCCGATCGTGACCGGGCAGGTGGTGGCCGAGCCGTCCACCATCGCCACGGCAATCCGGATCGGCAACCCCGCGAGTTGGACGAAGGCCCTGGATGCGCGGGACACCTCCGGGGGCCTGATCGAGGCGGTCACCGACCGGGAGATCCTGGCGGCGTACCGGCTGCTGGCCCGGGAGGTGGGTGTCTTCGTGGAACTGGGCAGCGCGGCAAGCGTCGCCGGCCTGCTCCAGCAGGCCGCCGCCGGCCGGGTGCCGGCCGGGGCCACGGTGGTCTGCACGGTCACCGGGCACGGTCTCAAGGATCCAGAGTGGGCCATCTCCACCGCGCCCGCCCCGGTCACCATCGCCAACGATCCGCTCGTCGCCGCCCGCTCGCTCGACCTCGCCTGACGGCCGGGCGCCCTCCCGCTGGTCCGCTTGGCTTGCTGATCTGCTGGCTGATCGCCCGAGTTCGCGACCCGCTTCTGCCGGCGGCCGGCTTTCGCGGCATCCGGCGTCACGCGGGCTCGCTGGCGGGAGGGACAGGTGCTCGCGTCCTGTCGAGCTGAACCAGCTGTGCTCTCAGCGTCCCGCTGAGCGTCGGCGCTGCGATGTCATTCGCGGACGTCACGTTGGCGCTGGCGCTGGCGCTGGCCACCGGTCGGCTCCGGTGAACCGTCTGTGCAGTCAGCTCGACAGCGCGCGGGGTACGTGTGGTTCGCCCGGTCGGGTTCGGGGGTGACCGCGCTGGCGAAGGTCCGGGTGACCAGGCCGAGCACCTCGTGGCGGGACCCGTCGTGTTCAGCCAGGTAGCTCCAGCCCGCGTGGAGCTGTGCCCAGAGCACGGATTGCAACCAGGTGGCGGGCAGCCGGTCGATGCTGCCGTCGCTGCGGATCGGTACCGCCGAGAGCTCGGCTGCCCCGGAGGCCGGTGGACCGACCGGGTCGGGCACACTGCTCGTACCCCTCGACCCTCTCCCTCAGGAGTGAGCCTCGCGATGTCGCTGCTCGCCAGATTCAGCCTCGCCAACCGAGGGCTGGTAGCCCTCATCGCGGTGGTGACCACGGCGTTCGGTGCGTACGCCGTGCCGTCACTGAAGCAGCAACTCCTACCGTCACTTGAGTTTCCCGCCGCCTTCATCGTGGCCCAGTACCCCGGTGCCGGGCCGGAGGTCGTCGAGTCGGAGGTCGCCGAGCCGATCGAGAACAGCCTGCGTGGCATCGCCGGTCTCGACTCGGTCATCTCGACCTCCCGGGAGGGCCTCACCACCATCCAGGTGCAGTACGAGTTCGGCACCGAACTCGACGACATGGTCAGCAGAATGCAGACCGCGATCAACCGGACCAGCCTGCCGGAGGGCGTCGACCCGCAGGTGATCGCGGGCAGCACCGACGACCTGCCGGCGGTGGTGCTGGCCGCGTCCGGCGACGACGACGAGCGGACCCTCGCCGGCAAGCTCCGGGACACCGTGGTGCCGGAACTGGCGGCGATCGACGGCGTACGCGGCGTCGAACTGACCGGAGTCCGGGACGAGCTGGTGGTGATCACGCCGGATCCGGCGAAGCTGGCGAAGGCGAAGGTGCAGCCGACCGCGATCGGCACCGCGTTGCAGGTCAACGGTGTGGCGGTGCCGGCCGGTGCCGTGCTGGACGGTGAGCGCACCCTGCCGGTGCAGGTGGGTGCCCCGCTGACCACGCTGGACGAGCTGCGGGACGTGATCGTCGCTCCGCCGGTCAAGAAGGCCGGTCCGGTCCGCCTCGGCGACGTGGCCACGGTCGAGGAGCAGCTCGCCCCGGCCACCGCCATCACCCGTACCAACGGCCGGGAGAGCCTCGGCATCGCGGTCACCGCCGACCCGGACGGCAACGCGGTAGAGATCTCGCACGCGGTCGCCGATCGGCTCGCCGACCTGCGCTCCGCCACCGGTGCCGAGCTGACCGTCGTGCTCGATCAGGCGCCGTTCGTGGAGAAGTCCATCAAGACGCTGAGCACCGAGGGTCTGCTGGGTCTGATCATGGCCGTGGTGGTCATCCTGGTGTTCCTGCTGTCGGTGCGTTCCACAGTGGTCACCGCGGTTTCCATCCCGCTGTCGGTGGTGGTGGCGCTGATCGCCCTCTGGATCGGTGACTACTCGCTCAACCTGCTCACCCTCGGCGCGTTGACGGTCGCGGTCGGCCGGGTGGTGGACGACTCGATCGTCGTGCTGGAGAACATCAAGCGGCACCTGACGTACGGCGGACCGAAGCGGCAGGCGATTCTCACCGCCGTACGCGAGGTGGCCGGCGCGGTCACCGCGTCGACCTTGACCACGGTGGCCGTCTTCGCGCCCATCGCCCTGGTCGGCGGCTTCGTCGGTCAGCTCTTCGCGCCCTTCGCGATCACGGTCACCGTGGCGCTGCTCGCCTCGCTGCTGGTGTCGCTGACGGTGATCCCGGTGCTCGCGTACTGGTTCCTCAAGCCGGTGAGCGGTGCGGCCGACGGTGCGGCGGTGCGTCGGGCGGCGGAGGAGCGCGAGCTGCGCAGCCCGTTGCAGCGGGCGTATCTGCCGGTCATCCGGTTCGCCACCGGTCGGCGGGCCTACCGGTGGGCGACCCTGGCGGCGGGGCTGCTGGTGCTGTTCGGCACCTTCGGCCTGGCCCGGCAGTTGGAGACGAACTTCCTCGACGACTCCGGCCAGGACACCCTCAACGTCCGCCAGGAACTGCCGATCGGCACCGGGCTGGCCGGCACCGACGCGGCGGCCCGGCGGGTCGAGGCGGTGCTGGCCGATACTCCGGGCATCGACTCGTACCAGGTCACCGCCGGTGGCGGCGACACGCCCTGGGCCGGCAGCGCCGGCAACAACGTGGCCAACTACGCCCTGCGGCTCGGCGGGGAGACCGACGCGAAGGCGATGCGCGGCGTGCTGCGGGACCGGTTCGCGTCGCTCGGGTCCGAGGCCGGCGAGATCACCTTCCCGGCGGGTCAGGGCGGGGCGTCCGCCAACGAGCTGGCGGTCATCGTCCGGGCGGCCGATCCCGAGGTGCTGGCCGCCGCCGCGCAGCAGGCCGAGACGGCGCTGACCGGCATCGGCGGGGTCGAGGACGTTTCGACCACCCTGGCCGAGCGGGTACCCCGGGTCGACGTGACCGTCGACCGGGAGGCGACCAGCCGGGCCGGGCTCACCGAGGCCGCCGTCGGTCAGCTGGTGTCGCAGGCCTTCCGGGGTACGCCGCTGGGGCAGGTGACCGTCGACGGCGCCGCCCGGGACGTGGTGCTGCGGCTGTCGGCGGCACCGCCGGTGACCGTGGCGGAGCTGAAGGCGCTGCCGGTGGGTGCGGTCACCCTGGACGACGTCGCCGATGTCACCGAGACCACCGGCCCGCAGCAGGTGCGGCGGATCGACGGTGAGCGCAGCGTCTCGGTGACCGGCACGGTAACCGGCTCCGACCTGGGCGCGATCAGCACCGAGCTGCAGAGTCGGCTCGACGCGATCGACGTACCGGGGGCCACGTTCTCCCTCGGCGGGGTCAGCGCCGAGCAGCGGGAGACCTTCGCCGATCTGGGTCTGGCCGTGCTGGCCGCGATCGCGATCGTCTTCCTGATCATGATGGCGACGTTCCGCAGCGTGGTGCAGGCGCTGATCCTGCTGGTCTCCATTCCGTTCGCGGCCACCGGAGCGGTCGCCCTGCTGCTGGTCAGCGGCACCGCGCTGAGCGTGCCGGCGCTGATCGGTGTGCTCATGCTGGTCGGCATCGTGGTGACAAACGCCATCGTGCTGCTCGATCTGGTCAACCAGTACCGAGACCAGGGGATGGGTGTGCGGGAGGCGGTGGTCGAGGGCGGACGGCACCGGCTACGGCCGATCCTGATGACCGCGATCGCCACAATCTTCGCGTTGACGCCGATGGCCTTCGGGCTCACCGGGGAGGGTGGTTTCATCTCGCGACCGCTGGCGATCGTGGTGATCGGCGGCCTGCTCACCTCCACCCTGCTCACGCTGATCCTGGTGCCGACGCTGTACGCCATGGTGGAGGACACGAAGGTGTCGGTGCGGGCGTGGCGGCGTCGCCGCCACGGTGACCCGGCCGATGAACCGGGTGACGGCGAGGCCAACGACGGCGACGGCACCGAGCCGGACACCGACCGGACGCCGGTGGCCGCGCAGGTCGGCGCCGGCCGGGTGGATGCCGGCCGGCGGGAGAGCCGGCCGGTACCGGCGGCACCCTCCGGGGCGTTGATCGAGAACACCGACCAGTTCGAGGTGCTCCGGCTGCCGAAGACCCGTAGTTCGCCGTTCCCACCGAACGAGTGACCGGGCGTCCCCGGAGGGTTCTCGGGCCCTCCGGGGATGTCCGCGCTCCGACTCGGCCACCGACGGTGGCCGGGTATGGTCCGCTCCGTGGCGTCCACCCTCTCGGTCCTCACCCGCAACCGGAACTTCCGTAATCTCTTCCTGGCCGAGCTGGTGGTCTTCGGTGCCGACTGGTTCGTCATGGTGCCGTTGCTGGTGCTGCTGCCGAAACTGACCGGCAGTGGCGTGTGGGGTGCCCTGGTGCTCGCCGTGGACACCGGCATCGTGGCGCTGCTGCTGCCGTACACCGGCACCATCGCCGACCGGTTCGACCGACGCACGATCATGATCGTCTCCAACGCCGCCGCGCTGGTCGGTGTCCTGCTGTTGCTCGGCGTACGCGATGCCGGCACGGCCTGGCTGGCGATGCTCGGCATCGGCGTGGTCGCGGTGGCGAAGGCGTTCTACTCCCCGGCGGCGCAGGCGGCGCTGCCGAACGTGCTCGATCCGGACGAGCTGGCCGCCGGCAACGCGGTGGCCGGTTCGGCGTGGGGCACGATGACCGTCGTCGGCGCGTCGCTCGGTGGGGTGCTCAGCGCAGCGGCCGGGCCGTACGCCTGCTTCTGGGTCGGCGCGGTCGGGCTGGTGATCGCCGCGGGCCTGGCCACGCTCATCCGCCGCCCGTTGCAGGCATCTCGGGAGCGGGGTGCGAAGCCGCCGCAGACGTGGGCGGCGATCCGCGAGGCCCTGGTCTACATCGGGCACCGTCCCCGGGTGCTGGCGCTGGTGACGGTCAAGTCGGCGGTGGGCCTCGGCAACGGCGTGCTGACCGTCTTCCCGCTGCTCGCCGGGGTGTACGGGGTCGGCGCGCTCGGCGCCGGCCTGCTGTTCGCCGTCCGTGGTGCCGGCGCGCTGGTCGGTCCGATCATGATGCGTCGGGTGCTGACCAACCGCGCCTGGCTGCTGCCCGGCCTGGCCCTTTCCATGTCGGCGTACGGTCTGGCCTACCTCGGCACCTCCGTGGTTGCCTGGTTCCCGCTGGTGCTGGTCCTGGTCTTCGTGGCCCACTTCGCCGGCGGCAGCAACTGGGTGATGTCGAACTTCGCCCTGCAGGGCGAGGTGCCGGACCGGCTACGGGGTCGCGTCTTCGCCACCGACATGATGCTGGCGACTCTGGCAATCTCCGTCAGCCAGCTGGTGGTGGCCGCGGTCGTGGACATCGTCGACGAGCGGGTCGTACTGGCCGGTTGCGGCCTGGTCACCCTGGTCTACGCGATCGGTTGGCGGATCGCGACGCGGCGTCTGTCGCTCACCGTGTCGCCACCCGCCGTCACCGAGAACCGGTAGCGCGAGCCGGCCGGGACCACCGGTGTCCGGCGTCCCAGGTGCCGGGCGATGCTCCCCATCGGTGGCGGCTGTCCCTAGCATGGGCGGCGTGTCGACCACATTCGTCGCCGAACCGGTCCGGGTCCGGGTGCCGGCCACCAGTGCGAACCTGGGGCCGGGCTTCGACGCGCTGGGGCTGGCCCTCGCGCTCCACGACCACGTCGCCGCAGAGGTGACGGCCGGGGGCGTGACGGTGACGGTGACCGGCGAGGGAGCCGGCGACCTGCCGGTGGACGACGGTCATCTGGTGGTACGCGCCATGCGCGCGACCTTCGACGCGCTCGGCGGGCAACCACCCGGGCTGGTGGTGGATTGCGTCAACCGCATCCCGCAGGCGCGCGGCCTCGGCTCCTCGTCGGCGGCGATCGTCGCCGGGGTGCTGCTGGCCCGGGCGCTGGTGACGGAGGGCGAGAGTCGCCTCGGTGACGACGCGGTGCTGCGGCTGGCCGCCGAGATCGAGGGCCATCCGGACAATGTCGCACCCTGCCTGCTCGGCGGCTTCACCCTGGCCTGGACGGAGCCGGACGGTTCCCGGGCGGTGTCGCTGCCGGTGGCCGACGAGGTACGCCCCTCGGTGCTGGTGCCGGCCGAGCGGGGGCTGACCGCCTCGGCCCGTGCGGCGCTGCCGGCCACCGTGCCGCACCCCGATGCCGCGTTCAACGCCGGCCGCGCGGCGCTGCTGGTGCACGCGTTGACCACACAGCCGGCGCTGCTGCTGCCGGCGACCGCCGATCGGTTGCACCAGGGCTATCGCGCGGCGTCGATGCCGGACACGAATACCCTGGTCAACGAGCTGCGTGCGGCCGGTGTGGCGGCCGTGGTCAGTGGTGCCGGGCCCACCGTGCTCGCCCTGTCCGAGCTGCCCGTAGAATTCGACGCGGGAACAGACTGGCGGCTGCTGCGGTTGCCGGTAGATGTATGCGGGGCGCAGGTCGAGCGGGGTAGACTCGGACACGCGGAGCGGGACCCTGTTGCCGCAGGTCGTAAGAGTTGATTACGCTCTAGACTTAGCACAGCCGCGAAGCATGCGATCTCCCTGCGGGTCGGCGCACCCCCGAAGCTTTCGGCGGTAAGCCCGTCATCCCTGCCTAGGCTAACGCCGCACCGCAGTCTTCACTGGTCGCCGCAGACGGCGAAACCCGCCCACCGCTGCATCTGGTGGGTCGGGAGACCGACCGGCTGCTGTGTCAAAGACTCCCGCGAAGCGTCATGCGAGGCGGGTGTACCGAGGCCGCCCGGCCACCTGTAGTCGATTCCGGGCAGTCCCGGCCTATCGAGGGAAGGAATCCATTGAGCGACACCACCGACGTGACGTCGGATGTTTCCAACGTCGCTGGCGATGCCACCACCGCTGCCCCCGCCCGCCGTCGGCGCAGCGGCACCGGCCTGTCGGCGATGCTGCTGCCGGAGCTGCAGAGCCTGGCCGCGTCGCTCGGCATCTCGGGGACGGCTCGCATGCGCAAGGGCGAGTTGATCAGCGCGATCACCGAGCGGCAGGGCGGCGCTGCCGGGGCCCCTCGACCACGGGCCGAGGTCGCGGCGGCCGCCGCGCCGGTCCGCGAGGAGGTGCACGCGGAGGTACGGGACACCGGCGAGCGGCCGGAGGCCGAACGCCGTGGCGCCGAACAGCCGGCGGCGAGCGTCGAGAGCGAGGGTCGTGGCCGTACCCGGCGCAGCCGGACCGCCCTGGCGGAACCGCGTGCCGAGGAGGCCGCCGCCGACGGCGAGCGGTCCGAGGGCCGGTCCGGCCGTGATCGTGGCGCCGAACGCGGCGATCGTGGCGATCGTGGCGACCGTAGCGATCGTGCCGCCGATCGGGGCGAGCGGGCTGAGCGTGGCGACCGTGCCGACCGGGGCGACCGTGCCGACCGTGCCGACCGGGGCGACCGCGCCGATCGTGGCGAGCGGGCTGAGCGTGGCGACCGTGCCGCAGAACGGTCCGAGCGCGGCGAGCGTGCCGCCGACCGGGGCGACCGGGGCGACCGGGGCGACCGTGCTGAGCGCGGCGACCGGGGTGACCGGGGCGAGCGCGGCCAGCGCGCCGACCGGGACAACGACGGTGACGACGACGGCGAGGGCGGCGGTCGGCGCAGCCGGCGCAGCCGTTTCCGGGACCGTCGGCGGGGCCGGGGTGACCGCAACGATTCGGGCGGCGACGGCGGTCGTGAGCCGCAGGTCAGCGAGGACGACGTGCTCGTTCCGGTGGCCGGCATCGTCGACGTGCTCGACAACTACGCCTTCGTCCGGACCACCGGCTACCTGGCCGGTCCCAACGACGTCTACGTGTCGATGTCCCAGATCAAGAAGTACGGCCTGCGGCGCGGTGACGCGATCACCGGCGCGGTACGGGCGGCGCGTGACGGCGAGCAGCGGCGCGACAAGTACAACCCGCTGGTCCGGCTGGACACCATCAACGGGATGGAGCCGGACGAGGCCAAGCGCCGGCCGGAGTTCTACAAGCTCACCCCGCTGTACCCGCAGGAGCGGCTGCGGCTGGAGACCGAGCCGCACATCCTCACCACCCGGGTCATCGACCTGGTCATGCCGATCGGCAAGGGGCAGCGGGCGCTGATCGTCTCGCCGCCGAAGGCCGGTAAGACCATGGTGCTGCAGGCGATCGCCAACGCCATCACGCACAACAACCCGGAGTGCCACCTGATGGTGGTGCTTGTCGACGAGCGACCCGAAGAGGTCACCGACATGCAGCGGTCGGTCAAGGGCGAGGTCGTCGCGGCCACGTTCGACCGCCCGCCGCAGGACCACACCACCGTCGCCGAGCTGGCGATCGAGCGGGCCAAGCGCCTGGTCGAGCTGGGCCACGACGTCGTCGTGCTGCTCGACTCGGTGACCCGGCTCGGTCGGTCGTACAACCTCGCGGCGCCGGCCAGCGGTCGGATCATGTCGGGTGGTATCGACTCCACCGCGTTGTACCCGCCGAAGCGTTTCCTCGGTGCGGCCCGCAACATCGAGAACGGCGGCTCGCTGACCATCCTCGCCACCGCCCTGGTGGAGACCGGTTCGATGGCGGACACGGTCATCTTCGAGGAGTTCAAGGGCACCGGCAACGCGGAGCTGAAGCTGGACCGGAAGATCGCCGACAAGCGGACCTTCCCGGCCATCGACATCCACCCGTCCGGTACGCGCAAGGAGGAGATCCTGCTCGCGCCGGAGGAGTTGGCCATCGTGCACAAGCTCCGCAAGGTGCTGCACTCGCTGGACTCGCAGGCGGCGCTCGACCTTCTGCTGGATCGGCTCAAGCAGTCCCGTACCAACATCGAGTTCCTGATGCAGATCGCCAAGTCGACGCCGGGGGAGTAGCCTCCGCCGACGAAGATCGACGAGTGGGGCGTGGCCGGATCCGGCCACGCCCCACTCGTGTGCCGGATCGGCCCGTGTCTCGCCGCCCGTACCCTCTCGGGTTCCGGCCCTTTGCTCTGCTTCACCCCACGCACCGGAGGCCGGCCGGAACCAGTGCGCCGGTTGAAGCAGAGCAAAGGGGTGGGGAGGTAGGTATCTTTTTGCCGGTGGCGGCGGGGCGGGTGCAGGAATGCTTCGCGCAGGTGGTGGGAATGCGTACGCGAGGCCCGATGTTGCTACCGGCGACCAGTCGGTGTCGGCCCGATTCCGGGGCCCACCGAGGCCCGTGGCACACTGGTCAATCGGCCACCGGTTCCGGTTCACGCCCTCACCAGCAGGCACAGGGGCGACCCGGCGACCAGAGACGAGAGGACCGAGGCGACATGAAGCCCAACATCCACCCGGAGTACGTGACCACCGAGGTCAGCTGCTCCTGCGGTAACACCTTCACCACCCGCAGCACCGCCAAGGGCGGCTCGATCCACGTCGAGACGTGCAGCGCCTGCCACCCGTTCTACACGGGTAAGCAGCGTGTGCTGGACACCGCTGGTCGGGTCGCGAAGTTCCAGCAGAAGTACGCCAAGGTTCAGGGCAAGAAGGCCAAGTAGCTCCTCGTCCGACGCCCGCGTCCGGTTTCCCGCCGGGCGCGGGCGTCGTCCGTCTCTGTCCGGTCACAAGGAGCGAATTCCAGCATGAGCAGTGAACGCCTGGCCGCCCTCCTCGACGAGTACGCCGAGTTGGAGAAGCGACTGGCCGACCCCGCGATCCACGCCGACCAGGGCACCGCCCGCCGGGTCGGGCGTCGCTACGCCGAGTTGGTGCCGCTGCACAAGGCCGCCGCCGAGTTGGAGCAGGCCCGCGCCGATCTCGCCGCGGCGCGCGAACTCGCCGCAGAGGACGCCTCCTTCGCCGCCGAGGCCGAGACGATCGCGGCGACGCTGCCAGTGCTGGAGGAGCGTCTCGCCGAACTGCTCATCCCGCGTGACCCGCACGACGCCAAGGACGTCATCGTCGAGATCAAGGCGGGCGAGGGCGGCGAGGAATCCGCGCTGTTCGCCGGTGACCTACTGCGGATGTACACCCGGTACGCGGAGCGGCGCGGCTGGGTCACCGAGGTCATCGACGCCCAGGATTCCGACCTCGGCGGGGTCAAGGACGTCTCGCTGGCGATCAAGACGAAGGGTGCGCCCGAGGGTGGCAACGGCGTCTGGTCCCGGTTGAAGTGGGAGGGCGGCGTGCACCGGGTGCAGCGGGTCCCGGTCACCGAGTCGCAGGGACGCATCCACACCAGCGCGGCCGGCGTACTGGTGCTGCCGGAGGCCGAGGAGGTCGACGTCACCATCGACCCGAACGAGTTGCGCATCGACGTGTTCCGCTCGTCCGGTCCCGGCGGCCAGTCGGTGAACACCACGGACTCGGCGGTGCGGATCACCCACCTGCCCACCGGCATCGTGGTCTCGTGCCAGAACGAGAAGTCCCAGTTGCAGAACCGGGAGCAGGCGATGCGGATTCTGCGCGCCCGGCTGCTGGCCGCCGCGCAGGAGCAGGCCGACGCCGCCGCGTCGGACGCCCGCAAGGCCCAGGTGCGTACGGTGGACCGCTCGGAGCGGATCCGCACCTACAACTTTCCGCAGAACCGGATCACCGACCACCGGATCGGCTTCACCGCGTACAACCTCGACCTGGTGCTCGCCGGGGAGCTGGACGGCGTGCTCGACGCGCTCGGCGAGGCGGACCGGGCCGCGCGCCTGGCGGGCGACGCGGAGCTGACCCGCCGCTGAGCCTCAGCGGACGGCTCAGGCGCTACGCGGCCGGGCCTTGGACCGCAGCATCTCCCGGTCGGCGGCCTCGAAGGCGGCGCCGAGCGCGTCCCGCTGGCCGGGGCCGCCGGTGCCCACCTCGGCGAAGCCGATGCTGACCCCGACCGGGGTGCCGGGTACCAGCGACTCCCAGTCCTCGGTGCGGACGGCGGCGTCGATCCGCCGGGCCACCTCGGCCGCCTCGGTCATCCCCGCTTCCGGCAGCACCACCACGAACTCGTCGCCGCCGTAGCGGGCGACGAAGTCGCCCCGACGCATCACCCGGTTGATGACTCCGGCGACACGTTGCAGGACCAGGTCCCCCGAGTGGTGCCCGTGCCGCGTGTTCACCGCCTTGAACCCGTCCAGGTCGCAGACGCCGATCACCACCCGTTCGCCCCGGGCGACCACGGCCGCGATGTAGCGCTCCAGCCGGCGCCGGTTGGGCAGCCCGGTCAGCGGGTCGGTCAACGCCTCGCCCTCGAACCGGGCCGCCTCGCGGCGCATCTCCTCGTGGTCGATCCGGGCGGCGATGCCGTCGATGTAGACGTCGCGGAGCCGGTCGTGGCGCTGCGCGGCGAGCCGGAAGGCCAGCCGGTCGGCGCGGTGCGCGGCGGCGTGGTCGCCGGCTCGTCCCAGCGCCATGCTGCGCAGCCGGGGTGCCTCGGCAGCGCCGAGCGTCTCGGCGGATACCTGGACGGTGTCCAGCCGGGTGACCGCCTCGATCGGGCGTCCGCTGGCGATGGCGAGGCACACCTGGCCGAGCTGGCGCATGTCGCGGGCCCGGGCACTGTCCGCGCCGTAGCCGAGCAGCCGGGCCGGGTCCAGGCCCGGGACAGGGTCGATCTCGTCGCCGAGGGCGCACCGGCGGGCGGCGGCGTAGCCGTAGGCGGCCAGGCTGCTGGGGCGCAGCCGGTCGGCACGCCCGGCGGTGACGAACCGGCCCAGGTCACCGCCGACATCCCGCAGTACGCGCAGACAGCCGTCGCTGTCGCCGGTGTGGTCCAGGGCGACCGCGTTGCGCAGCCGGATGCCCGGTGCGGCGAACGTCTCCTCCGGGATGCCGGCGGCGGTGCCGAGCTGTCGGGCGCGTTCGATCGCGCCCAGCGCGTAGCCGTGGAAGCTGAGGTACGAGTACGCCATCGCCAGGTCGTGCCAGCCCCAGGCGGTGTCCCGGTCCGGATCCTCCACCGCTCCGAGTGCCCGGGCGGCCTTGACCAGGTGCGTCACGCAGCGGTCCAGCGCGCCCTGATGGTGGGCGGCCAGCGCGGCCAGGGCGTTGAGGTGCCCGTGCAGATAGGGCTCGGCGAGGTCGCGTACGGCCGCGGACGCCTCCTCGATGGCGCGGGTGTACTCGGCGGTGCGCCCGAGATTGATCAGGGCCGAGAGCCGCTGCACGAGCGCGTCGGCGCGGGCGTGCGGGTCGCGGGTGGCACGCAGCACCTGATCCAGGAGCCCGTACGCCTCGGTGGAACGGCTCACCTCCTGCAACGCCCGCGCCTTCGTCAGGGCGTCAACCTGGTCCTCGACCCGGTCGAGCCAGCCCACCCGCGACCTCCTGTCGGTGTGCCGCTGCACCCGCTTATGCACGTGCACGGCGACGCCTCATGATTATTGCGTGACCACCGCACCGCAACACCCGTCCGAAGGGACGAGACGTCACCGTCCGACGTCCGTGATCGCCGACGCGGCCCGTGCTCTCGCCACCGGCGGCGTGACCTCGGCCCGCGTGGAGGCCGAGCTGCTGGCCGCGTACGTGCTCGAGATCCCTCGCGGGCGGTTGGCCCTGGCGGACGGCTTCACCGACGAGCAACTCGACGCCTACCGAGCGCTTGTGGTCCGTCGGTCCCGACGGGAACCGTTGCAGTATCTCACCGGCACCGCCGGTTTCCGGCACCTGGAGCTGGCCGTCGGGCCGGGTGTCTTCGTGCCACGCCCGGAGACCGAACTGCTCGCTGGCTGGGGCGTCGACCAGGCCCGGCGGGTCGCGGGCAACGACGGCGGGCAGGCGGACGGGCGGCCGGAGCCGCTGGTGGTGGACCTGTGCAGCGGGTCGGGGGCGATCGCCCTGTCGGTGGCGTCCGAGGTGCCGCAGGCCCGGGTGGTGGCGGTGGAACGCTCGCCGCAGGCGCTGTCCTGGCTGCGGCGCAACGCGGCGGATCGGGTCGCCGCCGGTGACCGGCCGATCGAGGTGGTGGCGGCGGACGTCACCGATGCGGCGCTGCTGGCCGAGCTGGCAGGTCAGGTGGACGTGCTGCTGTGCAACCCGCCGTACGTCCCGCTCGCCGTGGCCGTACCTCCGGAGGTGGCCGAGCATGACCCGGCGGAGGCCGTGTTCGGTGGGGCGGACGGGCTGGACGTCATCCGCCGGGTGATCGACCGCGCGGGTTCTCTGCTGTCACCCGGCGGCGCTCTCGGCATCGAGCACGACGACAGCCACGGCGCGGTGCTGCCCGCCCTGCTCGCCGCCGACGGTCGGTACGCCGCGATCGTCGACCACCGGGACCTGGCCGGCCGGCCGCGTTTCGTCACCGCGTCCCGCCTCGCGGACCGCCCGCCACCCGATGCGACCACGACGTGGCAGACTGGCTCCTCGTGATGCTCTACGACTGCCGGTCGGTCGCCGACCGGGACCGCGGCATCGCTGCGGCCATCGAGGCGGTCCGCAACGGCGAACTTGTCGTCCTGCCGACCGACACGGTCTACGGGATCGGTGCCGACGCGTTCACCCCGTACGCGGTCAAGGCGCTGCTGGACGCCAAGGGTGTCCCGCACGCCTCGCCGCCGGTGCTGATCGGTTCCCGGCACACCCTCGACGGCCTGGCCTACACCCTGCCGACCGCGGCGCGGGACCTGGTCGAGGCGTTCTGGCCGGGGGCGCTGACCATCGTGGTGAAGCACTCGGCGAGTCTGCGGTGGGATCTCGGCGACGACAGCGGCACCGTGGCGGTGCGGATGCCGCTGCACCCGGTGGCGCTGGAGGTGCTGCGCGAGACCGGGCCGATGGCGGTCGCATCGGCCAACAAGCTCGGCCAGCCGGCCGCGCTCACCGCCGACCAGGCACGTGACCAACTCGCCTACTCCGTGCGGGCGTACCTGGAGGCGGGGCCGGCGGTGGATCCGGTGCCCAGCACGATCGTGGACCTGACCGGCGACGAGCCGGTACTCGTCCGGGAGGGCGCGATCGACCTGGCCCGGCTCCGTGAGGTGGTACCGGAACTGCGTGAGAGTCAGGTGGCGTAGGTGCCTCCCTTCACCGTCCTGCACGTCTGCATGGGCAACATCTGCCGCTCTCCGATGGCCGAGCGGCTGCTCACGCTGGCCCTGGCCGATCGGCTGGCCCGGCGCGAGGTCGATCCGGCCCAAGCCGAGGAACTGCTGCACAGCCACAGCGCGGGCACCGGCGGTTGGCATGCCGGTGAGGAGATGAATCCGCCGGCCGCCCGTCAGGTCACCAACCGGGGCGGCAACACCGCCGGGTTCGCCGCCCGCAAACTGCGCTCCGACCACATCGACGCCGCCGACCTGGTGCTGACCGCCACCGCGGATCAGCAGGATTACGTGACCGCGTTGCGGCCCGACGCCGCCGCCCGCACGTTCGTGCTCGGCGAGTTCGGCCGGCTGCTGGCCGCCCTCGATCCGGCCGGGCTGCCGGCGGCCGAGGCCACCGCCGACGCGGTCCACGCCCGTGGCGTGGCGTTGGTCGAGGCGGCACACGAGGCCCGCCAGGGCGCCACCGCGTTGCCCACCGACGACCTCGACGACCCCTGGGGGCGCGGTGACCAGTGCTTCACCCGGGTCGCCGACGAGATCGAGGAGACGGTGCAGCCGCTCGCCGCGCTACTGCTCCCCTGATCGGCGAATTTCATCCGGGTTTGGGGGAAAGGCGCGGCAGAAAGGGTGATTAGCGACATCCTGGGGGAGTCCTGACGGCTCCTGCGGGGAGAGCTGATGACCCGGGCGTTCCTGCCGAAGATGTGCACCGTCCTGCTGGCCGGCACGCTTGCCGGCCTGGCGCTGGCGGTGGCGGCGCTGCCGGCCGCGCTGGTGTTCGGCATCGGATTCTCGGCGCTCTCCGCGCCCTACGCGGAGCTGCCCAACACGCTGCGAACGCCGCCGACGGCCCAGCGATCCAACCTGTATGCCAACGACGGCACCACCCTGATCACCTCCTTCTACCAGGAGGACCGGGTGGACGTGCCGCTTGGCGAGGTGGCGCCGGTGATGCGGCAGGCCATCATCGCCGCCGAGGACGCCCGCTTCCACGAGCACAGCGGCGTGGACCTGCGGGGCATCGTCCGGGCCTTCACCGCCAACCGGCGCGACGGCGCCACCCGGCAGGGCGCCTCCACGCTGACCATGCAGTACGTCCGCAACGTGCTGAGCACGGACCCCCGGCTCAGCGAGGCACAGCGGGCCGCGGCCACCGAGGTGAGCACCGCCCGCAAGATCCAGGAGATCCGGTACGCGCTGGCGCTGGAGCGGGAGCTGACCAAGGACGAGATCCTGACCCGCTATCTCAACATCGCGTACTTCGGTGCCGGCGCGTACGGCATCGCCGCCGCCAGCAAGCGGTACTTCTCCACCTCACCGGCGAAGCTCACGTTGGCCCAAGCGGCGCTGCTGGCCGGGCTGGTCCGCTCCCCGGACAGCGACGACCCGATCAACGGGGACGCCGACAGCGCGACCGCCCGGCGCGGCTACGTGCTGGACCGGATGGTCGAAGCGGGCGTGGCCGCGCCGGAGGAGGCGACCCGCGCCGCGGCCCAGCCGTTGAACCTGCGGCCCAGCGAGACACCGAACGACTGCACCGCGGTGCCCGAGGGGCACAACGACTGGGGATTCTTCTGCGACTGGTTCACCCGCTGGTGGAACAGCCAGAAGGCATTCGGCGCCAGTGTCGACGAGCGGCAACGCACCCTGCGCCGGGGCGGGTTCAGCATCGTCTCCTCACTCGACCCCGGCGTGCAGCGGGCCACCACCGAACAGGTGCGGCGGATCTACCCGGCCGAGCACCCGCACGCCATGCCGACCGCCGTGGTCCAGCCCGGCACCGGGCGGGTGCTCGCCATGTCGGTGAACCGCACCTACAGCGTGGCCGCGAACCCCGGCGGGCAGCAGAACCACCCCAACACCGTCAACCAACTCGTCGCCGGCGGCGGCACCATCGTCGGCTACCAGGGCGGTTCCACGTTCAAGCTCTTCGCCATGCTGGCCGCGCTGGAGGCCGGACTGCCGCTGAACACGGTCTTCGACGCGCCTCGGCGGATCGTGACCGACTTCCGGGTCAGCGGCACCGAGGCGAGCTGCGGCGGGTACTGGTGTCCACAGAACGCCAGCGCCTCGGTGAGCGGCCGGCACGACATGTGGACCGCCTTCGGCGACTCGGTCAACACGTACTTCGCCTGGCTCACCGAGCGGGTCGGGGCGGACCGGGTGGTGGAGATGGCCGAACGGCTCGGCATCGTGTTCCGGGCCGACGACGACGCCCAGCTGGCCCGGCACGGTGCCCGGGAGTGGGGCCCGTTCACCCTGGGAGTGTCCGCCACCACCCCGCTCGACCTGGCCGGTGCGTACGCGACGCTGGGCGCGGAGGGCACCTGGTGCGCGCCCACGCCGGTCACCTCGATCACCGACGCGGAGGGTCGCCGGGTGGCCGCCGGGCAACCGGACTGCCGGCAGGTGCTCGACGTCGACGTGGCCCGGGCGGCGGCGGACGCGGCCCGCTGCCCGGTCGGCGACCAGTCCATGTACCAGGGCTGCGCCGGCGGCACGGCGACCGGGCTGCGCGGTCAGCTCGGCCGGCCGGTGGTGGGCAAGACGGGCAGCTCCGAGCGGTACGCCACGGAGACGGTCGTGGCGCTCACCCCGCAACTGGCGGTGGCGGCGATGGCGGCCAACCCCGACGAGCCGCGCGACGCCGTCGGCCGGGCGGTGCAGACCGCCATGGTGGAGGCGGTCGGCGAGATCCTCTCCTACGCCCTGCGCGACGAGCCGGTCCGCGACTTCGTGCCGCCGAGCGAGACGACCGCCTGGCGGGTCACCGGACAGCGCACCGGCAACTGACCGACGTCGACCGGTGCCCGGTCAGCGGGCCGGGGTGGCGGCCGTCAACCGCTCGGCGCCCTCGGCGATGTTGCGGGCCATCCCGCCGAAGACCACCGCGTGGAACGGCGTCACCGCAGCCCAGTACGCGTGCCCGGCCAGACCCCGGGGCAGGAAGACCGCCCGCTGCCGGTAGCTGACCTGTCCCGCGTCGTCGGTCTGCACCCGCATCTCCAGCCAGGCCCGGCCGGGCAGCCGCATCTCGGCGCGCAGCCGCAGCAGTTCGCCGGGGACGATCTCCTCCACCCGCCAGAAGTCGAGTGCCTCGCCGACCCGCAGCTGGTGCGGGTGACGCCGGCCGCGCCGTAGCCCCACCCCGCCGACCAGCCGGTCCAACCAGCCGCGCACGGACCAGGCGAGCGGGAACGAGTACCAGCCGTTCTCGCCACCGACCCCCTCGATCACCTGCCACAACGCCTCCGGCGGGGCGGCCACCGTCTGCTCCCGCAGGTCGGTGTAGGCGGTGCCGCCGCTCCAGTGCGGGTCGCTCGGCAGCGGCTCGGCGGGGGCGTCCGCACCGGCCGCGTTCGACCAGCGGGTCTCCACCTCGGCGTCGCGTACCTTGGCCAGCGCCAGCTCGACGGCCCGGTCGAATCCGGTGAGTCCGCCCGGCGGGTCCGGCAGGTACGCCGCGATGTCGTGTTCGTGCGCGACCGCCTCGTGCACCAGGCTCTCCACCAGTGGCCGGGCGAGCGCGTTCGGCACCGGGGTGACCATTCCGACCCAGTACGACGACAGCGTGGGCGTCAGCGGCCGTACCGGCAGCAGGAGTCGGCGGGAGAGCCCGGCGACCCGGGCGTAGCGCTGCATCATGTCGCCGAAGGTGAGCACGTCCGGGCCGGCGATGTCGAAGGCCCGATCGACCTGCGGCGGCAGCTCCGCGCAGCCGACCAGGTAGCGCAGCACGTCGCGGACCGCGATCGGCTGGATCCGGTTGGCGACCCAGCGCGGGGTGACCATCACCGGCAGCCGCTCGGTCAGGTAGCGCAGCATCTCGAACGACGCCGAGCCCGATCCGATGATCACCGCCGCCCGCAGCACCACCGTGGGCACGCCGCTGTCGAGCAGGATCCGGCCCACCTCCGAGCGGGAGCGCAGGTGCGCCGAGGCGACGTCGTCGGGCGCCGGCTCGGGCCCGCCCAGGTAGACGATCCGGCGTACGCCCGCGGCGCGGGCCGCCGCCGCGAAGGTCGTGGCGGCCTGCCGGTCGGCGGCCTCGAAGCCGGCCTGGCCGAGCGAGTGCACCAGGTAGTACGCCACGTCGACGTCGTCGAAGACTCCGGCGAGGCTCTCCGGCCGGCTCAGGTCACCCTCGACGATCTCGACCTGCGCGGCCCAGGGCACGTCGCGTAGCCGGCCGGCCCGCCGCGCCAGGCAGCGCACCGTGTGTCCCTCCGCCAGCAGGCGCGGGGCGAGCCGCCCACCGATGTATCCCGTCGCGCCGGTCACCAGGCATCTCACGCCTCCAGTCTGCGGTCTCATAGACTCTGGCGCTGTGGAGACCGCCGAGGGCACCTTCTGGGGGCCGGACTTCGAGCAGCTCAGCACGGCCGACCCGGAGATCGCGGAGGTGGTGCTGGGCGAGCTGGACCGGCTGCGCGGCGGGCTGCAACTGATCGCCAGCGAGAACCTCACCTCCCCGGCCGTGCTGGCGGCGCTCGGCTCCACGCTCACGAACAAGTACGCCGAGGGCTACCCGGGTCGCCGCTACTACGGTGGCTGCGCGCAGGTGGACCGGGCCGAGGAACTCGGCATCGCCCGGGCTAAGGACCTTTTCGGCGCCGAGCACGCCAACCTCCAGCCGCACTCTGGCGCGAGCGCCAACCTGGCCGCGTACGCCGCGCTGGTGCAGCCGGGTGACACCGTGCTGGCGATGGAGCTGCCGCACGGCGGGCACCTGACGCACGGCAGCCGGGTGAACTTCTCCGGCCGGTGGTTCCACCCCGTCGGCTACACCGTCCGGCGGGACACCGAGCTGATCGACTACGACGAGGTACGCGACCTCGCCCGCGCCCACCAACCAAAAATGATCATCTGCGGGGCGACGGCGTACCCACGGCTGATCGACTTCGCCCGGTTCCGGGAGATCGCCGACGAGGTGGGCGCGTACCTGATGGTGGACGCCGCGCACTTCATCGGGCTGGTCGCCGGGCAGGCGATCCCGTCGCCGGTGCCGTACGCCGACGTGATCTGCGCGACCACCCACAAGGTGCTGCGCGGCCCGCGCGGCGGCATGATCCTCTGCCGGGAGGCGCTGGCCGAGCGGATCGACAAGGCGGTCTTCCCGTTCACCCAGGGTGGCCCGCTGATGCACGCGGTGGCGGCCAAGGCGGTCGCGCTGCACGAGGCGGCGCAACCGGCGTACCGCGGGTACGCCGCGCAGGTGGTGACCAATGCGCGGGCGCTCGCCGACGGGCTCGCCGCCGAGGGGATGCGCCCGGTCTCCGGCGGCACCGACACCCACCTGGCCCTGATCGACCTGCGGGGGACCGGGGTGACCGGCGCCGAGGCGGAGGCGCGGTGCGACGCCGCGACCATCACGTTGAACAAGAACGCGATCCCGTACGACCCGCAGAAACCGTTCGTCGCCTCCGGAATCCGGGTGGGCACGCCAGGCGTCACCACCCAGGGCATGGGGGAGGCGCAGATGCGTCAGGTCGCCGGGCTGATCGCCCGAGCGGTGCGGACCGATCCGTCCGCTGCGGGTGGCGCCGACGAGCTGGCCCGGATCGCCGCCGACGTGGCCGAACTGGCTGCCGAGTTCCCGGCGTACCCCCGATGAGCGGACCCGGCGTACCCCCGGCGACCGCGCCCCGGGCGGGTGAACCCGGCGCCATCCGGGCCCGGCTGCCGTACCTGCGCCTGCCGCTGCTCGCCTGCGCCGTGCTGGCCGTGGTCGCGGTGCCGGCCGCCGCCGTGCTGCGTGGCCCGACCGGTGCGGCCGGGGTGGCCGCCGGCATCGCCCTGGTGATCGTGAGCTACCTCATCTCGGGTCTCTCGGTGGCCTGGGCGGACGCCGTCCACCCGCGACTGATCATGTCGGTGGGGTTGGTCACCTACGCCACGAAGATCGTCATCCTGGGGGTGGCGATGGCGGCGGTGGCGGCCACCGGCTGGCCGGGCCTGCCGGACATGGGTGCGGCCATCATCGCGGCCGTGCTGGTGTGGACCGGTGCCCACCTGACCTGGGCGTTGCGTTCCCCGCTGCCCAGCGTGGACCGATCGTCGGATCACTGACCGTACGGCTGGAGTTTCCCCGGCGTTTCGTCGGCCTGTCCGGCTGGCCGGACAGGAGTAGGCTAACCCCGGCTTGACGCGCCGCATCCGTCGCCCGCACGCTGCTCGCAGTGTGGGGGGTGCCGCACACTCGCGAAACACCCGGCTGATAGTGTTCGCCTCGTCATGGCCGACAACCCACACCGCAGAAGCCCCGACGAACACTCGTCGGAAGGTGTCGCCGGAGCCGTCCTCGGCTACCTGCTCGCCGGCATCGTGGTGTGGGGGTTCCTCGGCTGGTTGGCGGGGGAGTTCCTGGGCCTGCCCACCGGCGTCGGAATCGCCGTCGGCATGATGCTCGGCGCAGCCGGAGCGATCTACCTGATCATGAAGAGGCTCAGTGCCTGAGTGCCGGCACGCGCGGGTCTGTCGAGTGCGGAGGATGACACGGTGAGCGGACAGTTTATCGCCGCAGAGGGCCTGCCCTGGCCCCCCAAGGTCGATGACTTCTACCTGCCGGATGTCGCCGGCCCGTTTGTCACGAAGTTCACGCTGATGATCTGGCTGGCCGTCGGGCTTCTGATCATCTTCTTCATGGCCAGCTACCGGAACCCGAAGCTGGTGCCGAGCAAGAGCCAGTGGTACGCGGAGTCGATCTACGGCCTGGTCCGGGACAACATCGCCCGCGAGCAGATGGGCAAGGACGGCATCCGGTTCGCGCCCTACTTCACCGTGCTGTTCTGCTTCATCGCGGTGACGAACCTGTTCGGCGTCACCCCCGGGTTGCAGATCTCGCCGAACTCGCACATCGCCTTCCCGATCGTGCTAGCCGCGATCACCTACGTGATGTATCTCTACATCGGTGTCCGCAAGCAGGGTCTGGGTCGCTACCTCAAGCAGAGCTTGATCATCCCGGGCGTGCCGTGGCCGATGCACGTCCTGCTGATCCCGATCGAGTTCCTGCAGAACTTCATCAACCGACCCGTCACGCTTGCGGTACGACTCTTCGCCAACATGTTCGCCGGGCACCTGATCCTGCTGGTGTTCACCGTCGGCGGCTTCGTGATGCTCGCCTCGGACAACATCTTCGTCCAGGTGACGTCGGTCTTCTCGTTCCTGATGGCGATCCTGATGGCCTTCTTCGAGGTGCTCGTCGCGCTGTTGCAGGCCTACGTCTTCGTCACCCTGACCGCCAACTACATCGGCACGTCGCTCGCCGACGGGCACTGATCCAGAGACCTCGGCGGGCCGCCCGGCCCGACCAAGCTTCCGGTACGACCGCGTACGCGTGAGAACTCATGCGTCTACTAGGAGGAATACCCGCAATGGACGTTATTGCCGCCATCGAGGGCAGCGTCAACACCATCGGTTACGGTCTCGCCGCCATCGGCCCCGGCATCGGTGTCGCCCTGGTCTTCGCGGCCTACATCCAGGCCAGCGCCCGCCAGCCGGAGTCCGCCGGCTACAACCGCACCTGGCTGGTCCTGGGCTTCGCGCTGGTCGAGGCGCTCGCCCTGTTCGGCCTGGTGCTCGCGTTCGCAGTCTGACGTAGCCCGACGCGACCCGGAGGTCTGACATGTATGTCGCCGCTGAAGGTGTAGAGCACCACCCGCTCGTGCCGATCTGGCAGGAGCTCGTCGTCGGGACGATCGCCTTCGCCCTGCTCTGCTTCGTGCTGCTGAAGTTCGTGATGCCGCGCATGGAGGCGATGTACCAGGCGCGGGTCGACGCGATCGAGGGCGGCCTCAAGCGTGCCGAGGCCGCTCAGGCCGAGGCCAACCAGCTGCTGGAGCAGTACCGGGCCCAGCTCGCCGAGGTGCGTACCGAGGCGGCCCGGATCCGGGACGACGCCCGCGCCGACGCCGAGTCGATCCGGACGGAGATCCTGGCCAAGGCCCGGGAGGAGTCCGACCGGATCATCGCCGCCGGCCGGGAGTCGCTGGCCGTGGAACGCCAGACAATCGTGCGCGAGCTGCGCGCGGAGGTCGGCGGCCTCGCGGTCGACCTGGCCAGCCGGATCGTGGGCGAGTCGCTCGCCGACGAGGCCCGCCGCAAGGGCACCGTCGAGCGGTTCCTCACCGACCTCGAGAGCGCGGGGGCCCGCTGATGCAGGCCGCCAGCCGGGAGTCCTACTCCGCCGCGCTCGCGCGGCTGGAGGAGTACGTCGCCGGTGCCGAGCCGTCGACCGTGGCCGGCACCGGTGCGGAACTGCTCGCCGTCGCGGACCTGCTGCGGCGGGAGGTCCGGCTGCGCCGGGCACTCTCCGACCCGGCCCGCTCGGGTGCGGACCACACGGAGCTGCTGAACTCGGTGCTCTCCGGCAAGGTCGGTGCGGATTCGCTCGACCTGCTCGGGACGCTTGTCGCGGGCCGCTGGTCCGCGCCGTCGGAGCTGCTCGACGGCGCGGAGAGCCTCGGTGTGCAGGCGTTGCTCGCGAGCGCGGACCGCGCTGACGAGCTGGGCGAAGTGGAGGACGAGCTGTTCCGCTTCGGCCAGGTGGTCGCCGCGGACCCGCAGCTGTCAAACGCCCTGTCCGACCCGATGGCGCCGGTGGCGCAGCGGGCCGAACTGGTCGGGATGCTGCTGACGGGCAAGGCCCGGCCGGTGACGGTGCGGCTGGCGGAGGCGGCGCTGGCCGGCTTCGGTGGCCGGTCGTTCACCGCCGCGTTGTCCCGGCTGGTGGAGTTGGCGGCGGAGCGGCGGGACCGGCAGGTCGCGTACGTGACGGTGGCTGCTCCGCTGACCGAGGAGGAGGAGCAGCGCCTGGGCGATCGGCTATCCGCCATATACGATCGACAGGTTGCTGTCAAGCTTACGGTTGACCCGACGATCCTCGGTGGAGTGAGCGTACGGGTGGGTTCGGACCTTTACGACGGGACGATCCTGCGCCGCCTCAACGAGACCCGCAACGCGCTCGCGAAGCGCTGACCAGCACCCGCGCAGCGCCCGGAAAGACAGTCGACCCGAGGACCGGTCGGTACTAGGTATCCCGGGCCCCTGATACTTAAGGAAGCAGAGGATGGCCGAGCTGACCATCTCGACGGAGGAGATCCGCGGCGCCCTGGAGCGCTACGTCTCCTCCTACTCGCCCGACGTCTCCCGTGAGGAGGTCGGCACCGTCGCCGACACCGGCGACGGCATCGCCCACGTCGAGGGCCTGCCCTCGACCATGACCAACGAGCTGCTGGAGTTCGAGGACGGCACGCTCGGCGTGGCGCTGAACCTCGACGTCCGGGAGATCGGTGTCGTCGTCCTCGGCGACTACTCCGGGCTGGAGGAGGGGCAGCGCGTCAAGCGCACCAACCGGGTGCTCTCGGTGCCGGTGGGCGACGCCTTCCTGGGCCGCGTGGTGAACGCGCTCGGCCAGCCGATCGACGGCCTCGGCGAGATCGCCGACGAGGGCTACCGCGAGCTGGAGCTGCAGGCTCCGAACGTGATGGCCCGGCAGTCCGTCTTCGAGCCGATGCAGACCGGCATCAAGGCCATCGACGCGATGACCCCGATCGGTCGTGGCCAGCGGCAGCTGATCATCGGTGACCGGAAGACCGGCAAGACCACTGTCGCCCTGGATGCCATCCTCAACCAGCGGGAAAACTGGGCCTCCGGCGACCCGAAGAAGCAGGTCCGCTGCATCTACGTCGCCATCGGCCAGAAGGCCTCCACCATCGCCTCGATCAAGGGGCAGCTGGAGGAGGCGGGCGCGATGGAGTACACCACCATCGTCGCCTCCCCGGCGTCGGACCCGGCCGGCTTCAAGTACCTAGCCCCCTACACCGGCTCGTCCATCGGCCAGCACTGGATGTACGGCGGCAAGCACGTGCTCGTGGTCTTCGACGACCTGAGCAAGCAGGCCGAGGCGTACCGGGCCGTGTCGCTGCTGCTGCGTCGCCCGCCGGGCCGCGAGGCGTACCCGGGTGACGTCTTCTACCTGCACTCCCGGCTGCTGGAGCGCTGCGCGAAGCTCTCCGACGAGATGGGTGGCGGCTCGATGACCGGCCTGCCGATCATCGAGACCAAGGCCAACGACATCTCGGCCTTCATCCCGACGAACGTCATCTCGATCACCGACGGTCAGATCTTCCTGGAGACCGACCTGTTCAACCAGGGCGTCCGGCCGGCGATCAACGTCGGTACCTCGGTCTCCCGAGTCGGCGGCGCCGCCCAGGTGAAGCCGATGAAGAAGGTCTCCGGTTCGCTGCGGCTGAACCTGGCCCAGTTCCGTGAGCTGGAGGCGTTCGCCGCCTTCGCCTCCGACCTGGACAAGGCCTCCCGCGCCCAGCTCGACCGCGGTGCCCGGCTGGTGGAGCTGCTCAAGCAGCCGAACTACTCGCCGTACCCGGTGCAGGAGCAGGTGGTGGCCGTCTGGGCCGGCACCGAGGGCAAGCTCGACGACGTCCCGGTCGGCGACGTGCGGCGCTTCGAGACCCAGTTCCTGGAGCACCTGCGGCGCAAGCACAACGCCACGCTCCAGGCGATCGCCGACAACAAGTGGGACGACGAGATCATCGCCACCCTCGACTCGGCCGTCGCGGAGTTCAAGCAGGGCTTCCTCGGCCGTGAGGACGAGCGCACGATCAACGAGGCGCCGGCGGCGCCGCTGGAGGGCGAGGCCGAGCACGAGACGGTCACCCGCTACAGCGGCGAGGCCTCGGCCGAGAAGCAGTAGGGCCGGGCCATGGCGGCGCAGGTACGTGTTCTTCGTCAACGGATCCGCTCGGCGAAGGGGATGAAGAAGATCACCAAGGCGATGGAGCTCGTGGCGACGAGCCGGATCGCCAAGGCCCAGGCCCGGGTGGAGGCGTCCCTGCCGTACGCCCAGGCCGTCACCGGCGTGCTCACCGCGCTGGCGTCCAACGCCTCGGTCGACCACCCGCTGCTCACCCCGCGCGAGCGGGTGCGGCGGGCGGGCGTGCTGCTGGTCACCTCCGACCGGGGCCTGGCCGGTGGCTACAGCTCCAACGCCATCCGGACGGCGGAGTCGTTGATCGCCCGGCTCCAGGCCGACGGCAAGGAGCCGGTGCTCTACGTCATCGGACGCAAGGGCGTGTCGTTCTACCGGTTCCGCAACCGGCCGATCGAGGCCAGCTGGACGGGCTTCTCGGAGCAACCGTCCTTCGCCGACGCCCGCGAGGTCGGTGAGACCCTGATCAAGGCGTTCACCGCCGGTGCGGACGACACCGACGGCGATCCGGGCCCGGACGGAGTACGCGGGGTGGACGAGTTGCACATCGTCTACACCGAGTTCAAGTCCCTGATGACCCAGAACCCGGTCACCCGCATCATCGGGCCGTTGCAGATCGAGGAGCGGCCCCGCTCGGAGGGCGTCCTGCCCGCGTACGAGTTCGAGCCGGACGCGGAGGCGCTGCTCGACGCGCTGCTGCCGAAGTACATCAACACGCGGATCTACGCGGCGTTGCTGGAGTCGGCGGCCAGTGAGTCGGCGGCTCGGCGGCGGGCGATGAAGAGCGCCACCGACAACGCCGAAGAGATGATCGACAAGTACACGCGTGAGATGAACTCGGCCCGCCAGGCCGGGATCACCCAGGAGATCAGTGAGATCGTCGGCGGCGCGAACGCGCTGGCCGCGTCGGGAAGTGAAGTGTGATGACTGTTTCCACCGCTGCTGGAGGACCAGCCGAGACCAAGACGGCCACCGGTCGCGTGGTCCGGGTCATCGGCCCGGTCGTCGACGCCGAGTTCCCGCGCGACGCCATGCCGGACCTGTACAACGCGCTGCACGTGGACGTGACCCTGTCCGGCGGCGAGAAGACGCTGACCCTGGAGGTCGCCCAGCACCTGGGTGACAACCTGGTTCGCGCCATCTCGATGCAGCCGACCGACGGCCTGGTGCGCGGTGCCGACGTGCGGGACACCGGCTTTCCGATCCGGGTGCCGGTCGGCGACGCGGTAAAGGGCCACGTGTTCAACGCCATCGGTGAGTGCCTCAACCTCACCGAGGGCGAGACCATCCAGGCCGACGACCACTGGGGCATCCACCGCAAGGCCCCGGCCTTCGCGGACCTGGAGCCGAAGACCGAGATGCTGGAGACCGGCATCAAGGTCATCGACCTGCTCGCCCCGTACGTCAAGGGCGGCAAGATCGGCCTGTTCGGCGGCGCCGGGGTGGGCAAGACGGTGCTCATCCAGGAGATGATCACCCGAGTCGCCCGGAACTTCGGTGGTACCTCGGTCTTCGCCGGTGTGGGTGAGCGCACCCGTGAGGGCAACGACCTCATCCACGAGATGACCGACTCCGGCGTCATCGACAAGACCGCTCTGGTCTACGGCCAGATGGACGAGCCGCCGGGCACCCGGCTGCGGGTCGCGCTGTCCGCGCTGACCATGGCGGAGTACTTCCGGGACGTGAAGAAGCAGGAGGTGCTGCTCTTCATCGACAACATCTTCCGCTTCACCCAGGCCGGTTCGGAGGTCTCCACCCTGCTGGGCCGGATGCCCAGCGCAGTGGGTTACCAGCCGACGCTGGCCGACGAGATGGGTGAGCTGCAGGAGCGGATCACCTCCGTCCGGGGTCAGGCCATCACCTCGATGCAGGCGATCTACGTGCCGGCGGACGACTACACCGACCCGGCGCCGGCCACCACGTTCGCCCACCTGGACGCGACCACCAACCTGGAGCGGTCGATCTCCGACAAGGGCATCTACCCGGCGGTGGACCCGCTGGCCTCCTCGTCGCGGATCCTGGCCCCCGAGTTCGTCGGCCAGGAGCACTTCCAGGTGGCCAGCGAGGTGAAGCGGATCCTCCAGCGCTACAAGGACCTGCAGGACATCATCGCCATCCTCGGTATCGAGGAACTCTCCGAGGAAGACAAGATCACGGTCCAGCGGGCCCGGCGGATCGAGCGCTTCCTGTCGCAGAACACCTACGCGGCGGAGCAGTTCACCGGCGTGCCGGGCTCGACGGTCCCGATCAAGGAGACCATCGAGGCCTTCCGCAAGATCAGCGAGGGCGAGTACGACCACTTCCCCGAGCAGGCGTTCTTCATGTGCGGTGGGCTCGACGACCTGGAGAAGAAGGCCGCCGAGCTGATGAAGGGCTGACCCTTCGTCTCCTCCACGAGACACGAAAAAGAAGGCCGTCCCGGTAACCCCGGGGCGGCCTTCTGTTCATCTTCGCGACGTACCATCGCCGCTGCCCGGTGACCCGTGCTCGGCGATCACGCCGACTGCGAGCTACCGTCGGTGCGATGTCCAGGAAGGCAACCCGCGCCGTGTCGAGGCACGGCGCGGTGCATGTCGTCGGACACCGCACAGCCACGCTCATGCGCCGATGAGCGTTGAACGGTTAAACCATTCGGCCCCGCGCGCCCGTATTCCCCCGGGGGCGCGACGAACGGAGATGCTTGTGGGTAAGGCCGGCAGACGCGGCAAGCGTGGTGGGCGCTCATCGGTGTGGCGGGGCGTGCCCCGCTGGGCGCAGCTCTGCACCATCTTCGGCGTTGTCCTGATGGTGCTCAGCGGGACCAGCCTGGTGGGCGCGGAGGCGCTGATCGCCCGCTACGAGGGCGCAGTCGGCAAGGCGGACCTCTTCGGCGACCAGGCGGCCGGCGCCACTCCCAAGAGCGACATCAAGGGCCCGCTCAACATCCTGCTGGTCGGCATCGACCCCCGTGACAAGGACACCCCGCCGCTGTCCGACGCGATCATGGTCCTGCACGTGCCGAAGGAGATGGACCGGGCGTACCTCTTCTCCCTGCCGCGCGACCTCTACGTGGAGATCCCGCCGTTCGAGAAGGCCAACTTCCCCGGTGACACGACAAAGCTGAACGCGGCGATGTCGTACGGCAGCCGGGTACCCGGTGGGAAGCCGGACGCGGCGAAGGGCTTCGAACTGCTCGCCATCACCGTGCAGCGGGTCACCGGCATCAAGCGGTTCGACGCGGGGGCGATCATCAACTTCTCCGGCTTCCAGAAGATCGTCGACGCCATGGGCGGCGTCACGATGAAGATCGAGCGGGAGGTTCGCTCGGAGCACCGGGAGCCGAACGGCAAGCACCGTCAGGGCAAGCCCGGCGGCGGCGGGTACGTCGGCCCGCAGGCCGTCTACCCGAAGGGCAAGCAGCACCTGAGCGGCTGGCAGGCGTTGGACTACGTCCGCCAGCGGTACCCGGAGAACGGTGTCCCCGACGGCGACTACGGCCGGCAGCGGCACCAGCAGCAGTTCGTCAAGGCGATGGCCGGTCAGGCCCTCAGCGCCGACGTGGTGACCAACCCCGTCAAGCTGGACAAGGTGCTCCGCGCGGCCGGGGAGTCGCTGATCTTCAGCGGCCGGGGGCACAGCGTGGTCGACTTCGCCGTCGCCCTCAAGGACATCCGTCCCGGCAACATCCAGATGATCAAGCTGCCGGGTGGCGGGATCCAGGAGAACGGCAAGTATCTCGGCGAGCGGTTCGCCCCCGAGGTGGACGACTTCTTCGTCGCTCTGGAGCGGGAACTGTTGGACCCGTTCCTGCTCGAACATCCGAAGCTGGTGAACAGGAGCTGATCGTGGCGCGGGTCTTGGCACCCGCCTGAAGAACAGGTCCCGGGCGCGACTAGAATTTCCCCAATCCGCCGCCTCAGCAAGGAGACAGCGTGGCAGAGCCGCTTAACGTCCAGCTCGTGGCCGTCGAGGAAAAGGTCTGGTCCGGCACGGCCGAGATGGTCATGGCCCGGACGACCGAGGGTGAGCTGGGTGTGCTGCCGGGGCACGCGCCCCTGCTCGGCCAGCTCGCCGAGCCCGGCCAGGTACGCATCAAGCTCCCCGGGGGTGAGCAGCTCAGCTACGACGTGACGGGCGGATTCCTCTCGGTCAGCGAGCAGGGTGTGACCGTACTGGCCGAGAGTGCCACTCCGGCCGCTGCGGCTTCGGGTAACTGAGCCGACCCGCCGATGGAGATCGTCGAAGGGGTCGGAATCGGCGTCGCCGTGATCCTCGGCGCGATCCTGTTCCTCTTCATCCGGCGGGCTCTGGTCACCCGTAGCGGAGGCATCATCCGGCTCAGTGTCCGGACCTCCACCATGCTCGACGGCCGCGGCTGGTCGCCCGGTTTCGGCCGCTTCGTCGGCGACGAACTCCGCTGGTACCGGATGTTCAGTTTCGCCGTACGTCCCAAGCGGGTGCTGTCCCGCGAAGGGCTGGCAGTCGAACGACGGCGACTGCCCGAGGGACAGGAACGAATGTCCATGCCGGCCGACTGGATCATCCTCCGCTGTACCAGTCGACACGCCCCGGTCGAGATCGCCATGGCACGATCCACCGTCACCGGATTCCTCTCCTGGCTCGAGGCCGCCCCTCCGGGGGCGGTCTCGCCACGTATGGCCTCCCAAGACTGGCCCGCCGCCTGACCCCACCCCTCCACCCCGACCTCATGATCAACCGTGTGGGGGTGTGGCCCGCCGTGCCCGGCTCCGGGCGGTCAGGCTTGATCCCTGCGCCGGGCACGGCGGGCCACACCCCCGTCGTGCGTGCACTTCGCCCGGATGTGCCGGGTGTCCGGTTCCGAAGCGTCCGTCGGCGATCTTGGTGCGGTCGTGCCCCTCGCTCGAAGTCAACTGATGGTTGCAACGCCGCCTCGTTGTGCTGGTGGAGGTGGTTTATGGCGCCACGGTTGTCTGCAGCTGAGCGTGAAGAAATCGGGCTCGGTCGTGCGGCGGGCGAGTCGATACG
>NZ_JAGPXT010000040.1 GCF_018070465.1 Micromonospora sp. C95 | reverse complement strand
CTCCCACCCGCCCCCTCCCACCGCCCCCGTCGGGTTGATCATGAAGTTGTTGTGGTGGGTAAGCGCTTGCCGGGGCAATAACTTCATGATCGGCCCGGGGGTTGGGGTTCGGGCCTGGTGGGGTTGGTCCGGGTGTGCGAAAAGCCGGCCGGAGACATCCTGGGGATGTCTCCGGCCGGCTTTTTGTCGGGTTGCTGAGCCCTCAGTTGGCCATCAGGTCAGCGCCGCGCCAGGTGAACTCCGGGTCCGTCGCGTACCGTACGGTGATCTTGACGAGATCCTCGGCGTACTTGTTGGCGTGGTGCCCACAGAACACCAGCTCACTGCCACCCGCCAGGGTGATCCGGAGCTTGCCGGCGGCATTGCAGCGGTCGCACCGTTCATCGGCGGCCGGGGGGCTCACCGTCTCGGGCGGCGGCGTGAGGGTCGGGGTCATCGCCTTCCTCCTCTGGTCGTCACCGATGAACACTCTCTTCGGTCTTGGTCACCTATCGTGCAACACCCTTGTCGGGCCTCGCCTTCCCTGTGTGCCCGCGGGGGACCGAGGTCACACCTGGCACGGACAGTGTGCCGTGCACCCAGGGTGCCACGTCAACGATCACATTCGTGCAACCACCTGATCACCTTCCGACCTTGTACAACAGGTGATCAAAACGGCACGATCAGTTGACGGACGCTGATCAGTCGAGGTAGTCGCGGAGCACCTGGGAACGCGAGGGATGCCGGAGTTTGGACATCGTCTTGGATTCGATCTGCCGGATCCGCTCGCGGGTCACTCCGTAGACCTGACCGATCTCGTCCAGGGTACGCGGTTGGCCGTCGGTCAGCCCGAACCGGAGCCGCACCACACCCGCCTCACGCTCGGACAACGTCTGCAGCACCTGCTGGAGCTGGTCCTGAAGCAGGGAGAACGAGACCGCGTCGACGGCGACCACCGCCTCCGAGTCCTCGATGAAGTCACCGAGCTGGCTGTCGCCCTCGTCACCGATGGTCTGGTCGAGCGAGATGGGCTCCCGGGCGTACTGCTGGATCTCCAGCACCTTCTCCGGTGTGATGTCCATCTCCTTGGCCAACTCCTCCGGCGTGGGCTCCCGGCCCAGATCCTGGAGCAGCTCGCGCTGTATCCGGCCCAGCTTGTTGATCACCTCGACCATGTGGACCGGGATGCGGATGGTGCGGGCCTGGTCGGCCATGGCGCGGGTGATGGCCTGTCGGATCCACCAGGTGGCGTAGGTGGAGAACTTGTAGCCCTTGGTGTAGTCGAACTTCTCGACGGCGCGGATGAGGCCGAGGTTGCCTTCCTGGATGAGGTCGAGGAAGGCCATGCCCCGGCCCGTGTACCGCTTCGCCAGCGAGACGACCAGGCGGAGGTTCGCCTCCAGCAGGTGGTTCTTGGCCCGCTCACCGTCCCGGGAGATCCACAACAGGTCGCGCTGCATGTCCCGGGCGAGCTTCTCCTCACCCTCGTCGGCGGCCCGCAGCCGCTCGGCGGCGTAGAGCCCGGCCTCGATCCGCTTCGCCAGCTCCACCTCCTGCTCGGCGTTGAGCAGCGGAACCTTGCCGATCTGCTTGAGGTACGCCCGGACCGAGTCCGCCGAGGCGGTCAGCTCGGCGTCCCGACGCGCCTGCTTGAGCGCCTCGGACTCTTCGTCGTCCCACTCGAAGTCGTTGTCGGTGGCGGAGTTCGCCGCGTCGGCCGCGGCGGCCTGGGCCAGCTCCGCCGGCTCCTCGACCACCACGTCCTCGATCTCTGCGGCGAGTTCCTCGGGGTTGACCTCACCCTCGGTGGCCTCGCCCTCGGCGCCGTTGGCCGGTTTCGCGGCGCCCGCCGCAGCGGCCACGGTGGCCTTGGTGGCCCGGGTGGACTTCTTGGCCGGCGCGACGGCCTTGGCGGCCACTGCCGCGGTGGTCCCGGCAGCCTTGCGCGAGGTCGCCTTCCGGGGCGCCGGTGCCGATGCCTCCTCGGCCGCGGGTGCCTGCTTCGGAGCGGGCGCGGCCGCCTTCTTGGTGGTCTTGGCGGTGGTGGCCCGGGACGCGGGGGTGGCGGACCGGGCCGCGGCGACCCGTCGGCGGGTGCTGGCCGAGCCGTCGACCACGACGGTCACCCCGGCCTCGGAGAGCGCCCGCAGGATCTTCTTGGCCTGGGCCGGAGTCACCTCGGCGGACTCGACGGTGCGCGCGAGCTGGGCCGACGTGAGCTGGCCGCCAGCGCTCTGTGCGTGGGCGATCAAGGTGTCGGTGAGCGAGCGAACGTCGGCGCCGGTCTGGCGGGGTTCTGTCACGAATGACCTTCCGGAGGCGAAGAGCGAGCACGGCCGGGTTCGTCCGACGCAGCGTAGGGGCACCGCGCCGAGCGATGTGGTTGAGGAACCCCCGTGTCCCGGGCCGGCCGGCTGTCGGGCGGCCCGTGGCGCGTGGGCAGGGGTGAATTGTAACGCCGTCTGCGGCGATCATCCTGCGCCGCACGGCTGATCGGCGGTCGGGACCACCGATTCGGTGCGCTTTTGGACTTTGTAAGGATGATACCCGCGCGGAAGCTGGATACCTGGCCGTGCGGGAAGGGAACGGATATGGAGCGCGCGGCGCCACCGCCACCACAACTGCTGGAAATCGCGATCGAGGTGGCCCGGGGCGCGGCGGCCACCGCACACCGGATGCGTACCGAGGGTGTCTCGGTCGCGGCGACCAAGAGCACCGTCACCGACGTGGTGACTGCGGCTGACCGGGCGGTGGAGCGCCAGATCACCGCCGAACTGCGCCGGCAGCGGCCGGACGACGCCGTGCTGGGCGAGGAGTACGGTGCCGCGGCGAGTGGCGAGGGACCGCGTCCGCGGGTGCGGTGGATCGTCGATCCGATCGACGGCACGGTCAACTACCTGTACGGCCTGACGCACTGCGCGGTGTCGATCGCCGCCGAGGTGGACGGCGAGGTGGTGGCGGGTGTGGTGCGCAACATCCACACCGACGAGGAGTGGACCGCGACCGCCGGCGGGGGCGCCTGGCGCGACGGTCGACGGCTGCACTGCTCCGCCGAGACCGATCTCGGTCAGGCGCTGGTGATCACCGGCTTCGGCTACGACGCCGCCCGCCGGGTGCACCAGGCCAGGGTGCTTGCCGAGCTGATTCCGCAGGTGCGCGACATCCGCCGCCTCGGCGCCGCGGCCGTCGATCTCTGCCTGGTCGCCGAGGGGCGGGCCGACGCCTACTACGAGAAGGGTCTGGCCGCCTGGGACCAGGCCGCCGGGGCACTGGTGGCCACCGAGGCCGGTCTGCGGGTCGGCGGGCTCAAGGGGCTGGCCCCTGGGCCGGAGATGGTGGTCGCCGCCCCGCCGGCGCTGTTCGACGCATTGCACGACCGCCTGGCCGCCCTGGACGCCTCCGGCGGCCCCTGAGGCCGTACGGGCCCGCTCGATGACCCGGTGGTCAGCCCTCGACCGCCATCGGGCAGGAACCCGGCGGGGCGACCGGGGCGCCCAGGTCGCCCAGCGACTGGTTGACCTCGGTGGTGGTGGCCAACTGCTGGAAGCCGCCGCCGAGGACCACGTCGACGACGTCGTCCTCGCGCTTGGGGTTGTACTCCAACTCGGCGTCGCCGAGGAAGTACGCCCGCAACAGGTGCGCCGAGCCGACCCCCTTGGGCCCGTAGCGCAGCACCGCGACGTCGTCGATCTTCTTCTTCTGGGTGGCTTCCTTCTGCACCTGGAAGTCGCGGTTGCGGAAGTCGTCCCCGGCGTCGGCGGCCAGGCCGGGGCGGTCCGTGCCGTTGAGCACGTTGATCTTGACGTCCTTGTGGTCGCGCAGGGTGACGTCGGCGCGTGGCCAGTCGTCCGGACAACCCTCGCCGGCACCGGCGTTACTCTGGGTGTCCCTGACCACGGCCACGATCACGAGGACCAGGGCGACCACCGCCAGCATGCCGACGACAACGAGTGCTCGCACTCGCGCAAAGCTCATCTGGGCACTCCTGGGCAGTGTGGGTGGCGGCGGCCGGCGATCGGGCCGTTCCGTCGGCCGTCGGGTACGCCGCTGAGGTTAACGGGTGTCCGACCGTCGCGTGGAAACAGTCCGACATGCCGGCGCGCCACCGGAGAACGGGGTAGTACTACCCCTATCTTCGTGTCGCCTGAGTCACATTGGGAACAACTTCCCGTGCAGGGGCGTACATCTCAGCCACGAGGGCGGTATACATGCCTCGCCCAAAGGGGGGGTAGGGTTCCGCGCTCGCCGGGGAGATCCTCTGGCGGTCTGGTCCGAGCGGTCGTCGGGTCAGGTGGCCGACACTAGCGGTGGCCGGCCAGCGGAACCGAAACAGCGTCGTCCGGCGTTACAACCGGAAGCGACAACATCGAAATGGGAGAGTGAAACCGATGGCCACCGACTACGACGCTCCGCGCCGAGACGAGGTCGACCTCGGCGAGGACAGCCTGGAAGAGCTCAAGGCCCGGCGCGTCGACTCGCAGTCGGGCGCCGTGGACGTCGACGAGGCCGAAGTGGCTGAGAGCTTCGAGTTGCCCGGCGCCGACCTTGCCGACGAGGAACTGACGGTCAAGGTGCTACCGATGCAGCAGGACGAGTTCCGCTGTGCCCGTTGCTTCCTGGTGCATCACCGCAGCCAGCTCGCGGTGGAACGCAACGGCGAGCTGATCTGCCGAGAGTGCGTCTGACCGCAGGGCAACGACCACGACCATGGCGGCGACTCCCGAGTGGAGTCGCCGCCGCCCGGCTCGGCGAGCGCGCCGCCGTGCAACCTGGTTGACTCGATAGCCATGAGCGAGCGAATCGGCGGGCGCGGCGCCGTGGTGCGGTCGTGAGCGGGGACAGCGAGCGCACCGAGGACCGGGACGAGCTGGGGAAGACCGTCGCGGCGCTGACCGCCGACGAGATCGAGCCGGCGAGACGGCGTCAACTGCTCACCCGACTGGCCGGGCAGGCGCGGGCCCGGGGGATCGGCGACCTGTTCAAGCCGAGGGCCGCGCTGCGCTGGATGGTGGACACCGTCGCGGAGATCGCCCCGCACGTGCCGGTCCGGGATCTGGCCACCCTGCGCCGACACTTTCCCGGGCTGTCCGACGAGGAACTGGCCGACCGGCTGGTCCGCAACGCGTCCCGGGCCACGGCGGGGGTCGGCGCAGCCGGCGGTGGAGCCTCGGCGGTGCAGTGGACGGTGACACCGACCCTGCTGTCGGCTCCGGTACTGCTCGCCGCCGAGACGGTCGCGGTGGTGGCGGTGGAGCTGAAGTTGACCGGTGAGCTGCACGAGGTCTACGGCGTACCGCTGCCGGCCGGCGGCACCGAGCGGACGGTCGCGTTGGTGCAGGCCTGGGCCAGCCAGCGCGGCGTCAACCCGATGATGCCCGGCGTCGGCGTGGGTGCCGTGCTGGGCACGGCCGCCCGGAACGAGCTGCGGGACACGCTGCTCAAGCGCTTCGGCCGTAACCTCACCACGCTTGGCCCCTTCCTCACCGGAGCCGCGGTGGCGAGTTACCTGAACCGGCGAGCGACCCGGACGCTGGCCGACCAGCTCCGCACCGACCTGCGCCGGCAGCGGCGCGGCCTGCCCGGTGCGCCACCCGCTCCGCCCGCCCTGCCCGGTTCGTCCTGACGCCGCCGCGCCGTCGGTGCACTCCGCGCGAAGCCGGTGACCGGTGGCGGGTCGGATCAGCGGGCCGCGTCCCGCGCGGCGAGCAGCGCCTCCGCCAGCTCGACCGGGCGCCGGGAACTGACCACCCAGAACGGCGTGGGGTCGGCCGGATCGTTCAGGACCACCTGGACGGCACCGGGGATCCACGGGCGCTGGACGACGAACGCCAGCGGATCGGCGCCGACACCGAGTACCTCACGCCGCCCGGCGGCGTCCAGTGCGACGGCGTCGGCGACGAACCGGACCGGCAGCCGGGCGTCGTCGACCCGCAGCTGCGCATCGGTCACCGCGATCCGGATCCGGCCCAGCCACGCCAGCCCGGCCACAGCGGCCGGCAGCAGCACCGCGAACGGGAGCCAGGCGCGGGCACCGGCCGCGCCCATCCACAACTCCACGGCGAGCAGGGCGGCGGCCGCGAGCCCCGCGAGCCACAACCACCAGGGCAGCCGCAGACGCTCGGCGTACGCCGGGGGCGCCGAGACGGACGAAGGTGACGCTGACTGGCTCACTCGTGCCAGGGTACGGCGCGGCGGACCTCGGGGACCGGGCAGGATGACAGGGTCACCCCCAGCGGAACGGACGAAAGAGGGACATCGTGACCGACGTGGTGCCCGTGCCGGTTCGGCGGCTCGATCCCGAGCTGCCGATGCCGGCGTACGCCCATCCCGGTGACGCCGGTGCCGATCTGGTGGCGGCCGCCGACGTGGAGCTGCCACCGGGCGGTCGGGCGCTGGTGCCGACCGGCGTGGCGATCGCGCTGCCCGAGGGGTACGTGGGCCTGGTCCATCCTCGATCGGGGCTCGCGGCCAGACTCGGCGTGACGGTGCTCAACGCGCCCGGTACGGTCGACGCCGGCTACCGGGGTGAGATCCTGGTCAACCTGATCAACCACGATCGGGCCGCGGCGGTGAAGATCTCCCGGGGTGATCGGATCGCGCAGCTGATCGTGCAGCGGGTGGAACGAGCGATCTTCCAGCCGGTGGTCGAGCTGCCCGCGTCCGGACGCGGGACCGGCGGGCACGGCTCCACCGGCGGGCACGCCGGGCTGGTACCGCCGCCGGACACGGACGGCGCGAACGGAAAAGATGGCACCGTGAGTGCGAACAGCGGAGGTTGGACGCAGTGATCTTCTCCCGAAAGCGGGCCGCGGGACGGCACGCCCTTGACGAGCGGGCCACGAACGTGCCCGCGACCGCCGAGGACGTACCGTCGGTCCCGGCGGAGCCGGCGCGCGGGCCGTACGACGTCACCGAGGCCCCGGCCGAGGTGCACCGACTCGACCTGGGCAGCCTGCAGATCCCGACGTTGCCCGAGGTCGAGGTCCGGGTGCAGGCCGACCAGCAGGGGGTGGTCCAGCAGGTCGTGCTGGTGCACGGCCAGAGCGCGCTGCAACTCGGTGTCTTCGCCGCCCCGCGGTCCGAGGGAATCTGGCCCGAGGTGCGCGAGGAGATCCGCCAGTCGCTGTTGGCCGACGGTGCCACCGCGCAGGAGGTCACCGGTGAGTACGGCACCGAGCTGCACGCCCGGGTACGCACCGAGGACGGCCTGACCGATCTGCGGTTCCTCGGCATCGACGGCCCGCGCTGGATGGTCCGCGCGGTCTACCAGGGCGCGGCGGCCACCGATCCGTCCGCCGCCGGCCCGTTGGCCCACTGCCTGGACGGGCTGGTCGTCGACCGGGGCGTGGAGGCCAAGCCGGTACGTGAGCCACTGCCGCTGCGGTTGCCCCGCGAGGCGGGCGACGCCGCAGCGGCCGGACCGGCAGACGCCGCCTCGGCACCCGGGAACCGCTGATCGGCCGCCGGCCGGCTCGGTGCCCGCGCGGCTGCTCGGATGGCCGCAGGAGCGCTTCCGGTGCGCCGGGAACGCCCTGTCCGGCGTACGCTGGCGGGTGCCGTTGCGGCAGTCGTCCGGCGGCGGTGGCTGCCGGTGCCAGCCGGCCGGGGTGGAGAGGGTGACGCGGAGCACATGACCACCGACGAGGGTCGGGGTTCGCTGCGGCGGATGTTGCGACGGCTGACCGCGAGCGAGGCCGAGATCGAGGCGCAGCAGCTGCAGCGGGAGAGTGCCCGCTGTGGCGCGATGCCGGTGTTGCAGTGCGGGCGGGGGCAGGTGGTCTCGGTGAGCGGCCGGCTGCGTACCGTCGTCTACACCCCGCGCACGAACCTGCCGGCGCTGGAGGCGGATCTCTACGACGGCAGCGACGTCGTGACCCTGGTCTGGCTCGGGCGGCGGCACATCGTCGGCATCGAGCCGGGGCGGCACCTGACCGCCCGGGGTCGGGTCGCGGTGCGCGACGACCGCAAGGTGATCTACAACCCGTACTACGAGCTGGAGCCGTCGAAGTGAAGCTGCGGGCGTTGCGGATGGACAGCGGGCGATGACGACCGGACAACACCCGGCGATCCAGCCGGAGACCGGGCCGGTGGACGAGGAGCGGCTGCCCACCGTCGCCGAGCAGATGGCCGACCAGCTCGGCGGCTGGCGAGGGCTGGCCGAGTCCAGCATCCCGGTGGTGGTCTTCGTGATCGCCAACATCCTCACCGACCTGCGGCCGGCGGTGATCGCGTCGGTGGCGGTGGCGCTGTTGATCGGCGGCCTGCGGCTGGCCCAGCGCCGGCCGGTGCGGCACGCGGTCAACGGGCTGTTCGGCATCGGGATCGGCGCCGCCATCGCCTGGCGTACCGGCGACGCGCGCGACTTCTACCTGCCGGGGATCCTCTACGGCATCGGCTACGGCCTGGCCCTGCTGCTGTCGGCGGTGATCCGGCAGCCGCTGGTCGGCTGGATCTGGTCGGTGCTGGTGGCCAAGGGCAGCTCGCAGTGGCGCGACGACCCCCTGCTGGTCCGCACCTTCACCCGGCTGACCGTGCTGTGGGGAGTCGTCTGGCTGGCCAAGGTGGGCGTGCAGGCCGGCATCTACCTGGCGGCCCGCCGGTTCGACCAGCTCGGCGACGAGGCCGCCGCCGCCGACATGGAGACCGCCCTCGGGGTGGCGCGGCTGGCCCTGGGCTACCCGCCGTACGTACTGCTGTTGCTGATCACCGTCTGGACGGTGCGCCGGGTGACCCGCGAGCGCCCGACGGAGCCGCTGCCGAGCTGAGCCGCCGCCCACGGCGATCTGCCCGGTCGGCCGGATCGCCGCCGACGGCTGCGCGGCTCGGCCGGGCAGCGGCGGTCAGCGTGATTCGCGGGTGCGTTCGACGCTGTCCGGGCCGAGCACCACCGCGCGTACGGCGTCCTCCACCTCGGCGGTGCAGACGAAGACCAGCTCGTCGCCGGCCTCGAGCGGGTCGTCCGGGCTGGGCACCAGGACGCGCTTACCGCGCAGGATCGCCACCAGTGCGGAATCCCGGGGCAGCGGCACCTCGCGCAGCGGGTGCCCGACATAGGGCGCGGTCGGCGGCAGGGTGATCTCGACCAGGTTCGCCTCGCCCTGCCGGAACGTCATCAGCCGGACCAGGTCGCCGACGGTCACCGCCTCCTCGACCAGTGCGGCCATCACCCGGGGCTTGCTGACCGCCACGTCCACGCCCCACTGCTCGGTGAACAGCCACTCGTTCTCGGCCCGGTTGACCCGGGCGACCACCCGGGGCACCGCGAACTCGGTCTTGGCCAGCAGCGAGACCACCAGGTTGACCTTGTCGTCGCCGGTGGCCGCGACCACCACGTCGCAGCCGGCCAGCTCGGCCTCCTCCAGGCTGGTCAGCTCGCAGGCGTCGGCCAGCACCCACTCGGCGTCCGGCACCCGGGCCGGCCGGAGCATCCGGGGCTGCCGCTCGATGAGCATGACCTGATGGCCGTTCTCGATCAGCTCCTGGGCGATGGAGCGGCCGACGTTGCCCGCGCCGGCGATGGCGACCCGCATGATCACTGACCCCCTTCCGGCGTCGCCGCCACGGACGTGACCGCCGCCACCATGTCGTCGGTGACCAGCATGAAGATCTGGTCACCCTCCTGCACCACGCTGGAGACGGTGGGCAGCGTGCCGATGCCGAAGCGGATCAGGTACGCCACCCGGGCCCCGGTCGCCTCCTCCAGGGCCCGCACCGGACGGCCGATCCAGTCCTTGTGCACCGGCACCTCGACGATCGAGACGGTGCTGGTGGGGTCGCGGAAGATCTCCACGTTGCCCTCGGGCAGCAGGTGCCGCAGCATCCGGTCGGCCGTCCACCGGACGGTGGCCACGGTGGGGATGCCCAGCCGTTCGTAGACCTGCGCGCGGCGCTGGTCGTAGATACGAGCCGCGACCCGGACCACGCCGAAGGTCTCGCGGGCCAACCGAGCCGAGATGATGTTGGAGTTGTCGCCGCTGGAGACGGCGGCGAAGGCGTCGGCCCGCTCGATGCCGGCCTGGCGCAGCACGTCGCCGTCGAAGCCGGCCCCGGTGACCGTGACCCCGGCGAAGTCGGGCCGCAGCCGGCGGAAGGCGTCCGCGTCCTGGTCGATGACCGCCACCGAGTGCCCCCGGGTCTCCAGGTTGTGAGCCAGGGTCGAGCCAACTCGGCCACAACCCATGATCACGACATGCACGCTGCCTCCCACGGTGCGTACCGCTGCGCCTCGTCGCCTGCGAGCCTGCCACGTCGGGGCGGCGGCCGGGGACCGACGGTACTCCCGCGTCCGATGGGCGCATACCCGGCCACCCCACGTGCCCGTCGCCGGTGGTCGTACGCTTTGCCGTTGTGGCCCGATCCACCTCCCTGCTGAAGCGGCTGCTCGTCGGCCGGCCGTTCCGGTCCGACCGGCTCAAGCACACCCTGCTGCCGAAGCGCATCGCGCTGCCCGTCTTCGCCTCGGACGCGCTGTCGAGCGTGGCGTACGCGCCGGACGAGATCCTGCTGATGCTCTCCATCGCGGGTGCCTCGGCGTTCGTGTTCTCACCGTGGGTCGCCCTCGGCGTGGTCGTGGTCATGCTGACCGTGGTGGCCAGCTACCGCCAGAACGTGCACGCCTACCCCTCCGGCGGCGGCGACTACGAGGTGGCCACGGTGAACCTCGGCCCGCGCGCCGGGGTGGGGGTGGCCAGCGCGCTGCTTGTCGACTACGTGCTCACCGTCGCGGTGTCGGTCTCCTCCGGGGTGGCAAACCTCGGCTCGGTGATTCCCTTCGTGGCGACCCACAAGGTGCTCATCGCGGTCTCCGCCGTGGTGCTGCTGACCGCGGTCAACCTGCGCGGGATCAAGGAGGCGGGCAGCGCGTTCGCCATCCCGACGTACGGCTTCATGATCGTCATCATCGGCATGATCCTCACCGGGCTGGTCCGGGTCGTCGTGCTCGGCGAGGACCTGCGCGCTCCCAGCGCCGATCTGGTCATCGCCGCCGAGTGGCACGACACCACCGGCTGGGCGATGGCGTTCCTGCTGCTGCGTAGCTTCTCCTCCGGGTGCGCCGCGCTCACCGGTGTGGAGGCGATCTCCAACGGGGTGCCGGCGTTCAAGGCGCCGAAGAGCCGTAACGCCGCCACCACGCTGCTGATGCTCGGCCTGGTCGCGGTCACCATGCTGGTCGGCATCGTCTGGCTGGCCCGGCTCACCGGGCTGCAGTTCGTCGAGAACCCCGCCCTGCAGATCGTCTCCGGCCCGGAGGGGTACGTGCAGAAGACGGTCACCGCGCAACTCGGTGAGACGATCTTCGGACCGGGGTCGGTGCTGCTGTTCCTGGTCGTCGGAGTGACCGCGACGATCCTGTTCGTGGCCGCCAACACGGCCTTCACCGGCTTTCCGGTGCTCGGCTCGATCCTCGCCCAGGACCGCTACCTGCCCCGCCAACTGCACACCCGGGGTGACCGGCTCGCCTTCTCCAACGGGATCCTCTTCCTGGCCGGCTTCGCGATCCTGCTGATCATCGTGTTCCAGGCCGAGGTGACCAAGCTCATCCAGCTCTACATCGTGGGGGTCTTCGTCTCGTTCACCCTCTCCCAGGCCGGGATGATCCGGCACTGGAACCGGCTGCTGCGCACCGAGCGGGATCCGGAGGTGCGTCGTCGGATGCTCCGGTCCCGGGCGATCAACAGCTTCGGCATGGCGATGACCGCAGCGGTGCTGGTGATCGTGCTGATCACCAAGTTCCTGCTCGGCGCCTGGATCGCCATCGTCGCGATGGGGCTGATCTACGGGCTGATGCTGGCCATCCGCCGACACTACGACCGGGTGGCCGTCGAACTCGCCCCGGACGACGGGCGGCCGGTGCTACCGGCCCGCAACCACGCGATCGTGCTGGTCAGCAAGCTGCACCAACCCACGTTGCGGGCGGTGGCGTACGCGCAGGCCACTCGACCGGACACCCTCACCGCGGTGACCGTCAACGTCGACGACCACGACACCCGGCAGTTGCAGGCCGACTGGGACCGCCGCGGAGTGCCGATTCCGCTGACCGTGATCGACTCGCCGTACCGGGAGATCACCCGTCCGATCCTGAACTACGTGGCCGGGGTCCGCCGGGAGTCGCCGCGCGACGTGGTCACGGTCTTCATTCCGGAGTACGTCGTGGGCCGCTGGTGGGAGAACCTGCTGCACAACCAGAGCGCGCTGCGGCTCAAGGGGCGGTTGCTGTTCGAACCGGGCGTGATGGTGACGAGCGTGCCGTGGCAGCTCGCCTCGACGGCCGGCAAGGATCTGGACCGGATGGACGCCACGCTCGGCCGGGGACCGGTCCGTGGCCCCCGGGTCGCACCACGCGCCACCCTGCCGCCGCCGGTGGAGCGCGAATCGTCGGGCGGGGAGGCCCGGTGAGCGGACTTGAGGAGGCCGAGCGGGTCGAGCTGACCGTGGCGGCGGTCGCCCCCGGGGGACACTGCGTGGCCCGGGTGAACGGCCAGGTGGTCTTCGTCCGGCACGCCCTGCCGGGTGAGCGGGTGCTGGCCGAGGTGACCGAGGTGCACCGGGGTTTCGTCCGGGCCGACGCGGTCACCGTGCTGGCGGCGGCCCCGGACCGGGTCGACCCGCCCTGCCCGTACGCCCGGCCGGGTCGCTGTGGCGGCTGCGACCTGCAACACGTCGCCCCGGAGGCGCAGCTGCGCTGGAAGGCCGCAGTGGTCCGCGAGCAGCTCATCCGCCTCGGCGGGCTGGACGAGGCCGGCTGCGACGCGCTGGGCCTGCGGGTGGCGGCGCTGCCGGGTGGCCCGCTCGGCTGGCGTTCCCGGGTCCGCTACGCGGTCGACGCGGCGGGTCGCGCCGGGCTGCTCAAGCACCGCTCCCACGAGGTGGTGCCGGTCGACCGCTGCCTGATCGCTCATCCGGCCATCCAGCAGCTGCCGGTGCTCACCGCCGCCGGGGTGAGCTGGCCGGACGCCGAGGCGGTGGAGACCGTCGCCAGTACCGGCGGGGACGTGGCGGTGACCGCCGTGGCGGCCGGGGCCGGTCGGCGGGTCAGCGGTCCGGAACGGGTCCGGGAGCGGGCCGCCGGCCGGGAGTGGGTACTGCCCACCTCGTCGTTCTGGCAGGTGCACCCCGCCGCCGCGGACACCCTTGTCGACGCGGTGCTGGAGCTGACCGACCCGCGACCGGGGGAGCGGGCCTGGGATCTCTACGGTGGCGCCGGCCTGTTCGCCGCCGCGCTGGCCGCCCGGGTGGGCACGACCGGGCGGGTCACCCTGGTCGAGGCGGCCGGCGACGGCGTCGCGGCGGCCCGGGAGAACCTGCGCGACCTGCCCGCCGTCGAGGTGGTGGCGGCCCGGGTGGAGACCGCCCTGGCCCGTCGCCGGATCACCGGGCCGGTCGACGTGGTGGTGCTCGACCCGCCCCGGACCGGCGCCGGGGCGCGGGTGGTACGCGACGTGGTGGCCGCCGGGCCGCGTGCGGTGACCTACGTCGCCTGTGATCCGGCGGCGTTCGCCCGGGACCTGCGGGTCTTCACCGAGCTGGGTTGGCGCTTGGCGGCGTTGCGCGGGTACGACCTGTTTCCGATGACCCGGCACGTGGAGCTGGTCGGGCTGCTGGTGCCGGCCTGACCGGCCGGGCGCCCGTCCGGTGGTCGGCGTGGCTGGGGCCGCCGGGTGAAGACATGTCGCCGCGCCGGCTACGGGTGCGGGGCTGACCAGGTGCTCAGGATCAGTGGTCACCGCGCCCGGGCTGCGAGGTGCGCGCGGGCCGATAGACTCTGCGGTCATGAGTGTTGAAGAGGACACGGCCAACCACGGCCGGCTGCTGGCCACGGTGCACGGTCCCCAGGACGTCAAGCGGATGTCCGCCACCGAACTGGACATCCTCGCCGCCGAGATCCGCGACTTCCTGATCGCCAAGGTGTCGCGTACCGGTGGGCACATCGGGCCCAACCTGGGCGTGGTGGAACTCACCCTGGCCCTGCACCGGGTCTTCGACTCTCCCCGGGACCGGCTGCTGTTCGACACCGGCCACCAGGCGTACGTGCACAAGATCGTCACCGGTCGGCAGGGCGGGTTCGACCAGCTACGCCAGCGGGGCGGGCTCTCCGGCTACCCCAACCAGGCCGAGAGCGAACACGACCTCATCGAGAACTCGCACGCCTCGACCGCCCTGTCGTACGCCGACGGGCTGGCCAAGGCGTACGCGCTGCGTGGCGAGTCGCGCAGCGTCGTCGCAGTGGTGGGCGACGGGGCACTGACCGGCGGAATGTGCTGGGAGGCGCTGAACAACATCGCCGCCACCGACAACCCGCTGGTCATCGTGGTCAACGACAACGGCCGCTCGTACGCGCCGACGATCGGCGGCCTGGCCCACCACCTCTCGACGCTGCGGCTCAACCCCGGCTACGAGAAGGTGCTGGACGCCGTCAAGGACGCCCTCGGCTCGACCCCGCTGGTCGGCAAGCCGATGTACGAGGTGCTGCACGCGGTCAAGAAGGGCATCAAGGACGCGGTCGCCCCGCAGGCGATGTTCGAGGACCTCGGCATCAAGTACGTCGGCCCGGTCGACGGGCACGACCTCGCCGCCGTCGAGACCGCCCTGCGGGCGGCGAAGAACTTCGGCGGCCCGGTCATCGTGCACGCGGTGACCCGCAAGGGCTACGGCTACCGCCCCGCCGAGGAGGACGAGGCGGACTGCTTCCACAGCCCCGGCGCCTTCGACATCACCGACGGCAAGGCCACCGCCGCGCCGTCGGTGAAGTGGACCCACGTCTTCGCCGACGAGCTGGTGGCGATCGCGGACGAGCGGCCCGACGTGGTGGGCATCACCGCGGCCATGGCCGAGCCGACCGGCATCGCGAAGCTGGCCCGCAAGTACCCGGAGCGCACCTACGACGTGGGCATCGCCGAGCAGCATGCCGCCACCTCGGCGGCGGGCCTGGCCCTCGGTGGGTTGCACCCGGTGGTGGCGGTCTACGCGACCTTCCTCAACCGGGCGTTCGACCAGGTCCTGCTGGACGTGGCGATGCACCGGCTGCCGGTCACCTTCGTGCTGGACCGGGCCGGCATCACCGGCCCCGACGGGCCGAGCCACTACGGCATCTGGGACATGTCGGTCTTCGGGGTGGTGCCGGGCCTGCGGATCGCGGCGCCCCGGGACGCCGCGACGCTGCGCGAGGAACTGCGCGAGGCGGTCGCCGTCGACGACGGCCCGACGATCGTCCGCTTCCCGACCGGCGCGGTCGCCGCCGATCTGCCCGCCGTGCGGCGGGTCGGGTCGGTCGACGTGCTGGCGGAGTCGGCGCGTACCGACGTGCTGCTGGTGGCGGTGGGTGCCTTCGGCCAGCTCGGCATGGAGGTCGCCGCCCGGGTCGCCGAGCAGGGCTACGGGGTGACCGTGGTCGACCCGCGTTGGGTGCGTCCGGTCCCGGCGGAACTGGTCGAGCTGGCCACCGAGCACCGGCTGGTGGTCACCGTCGAGGACGGCGTCCGCTCCGGCGGGGTGGGCGACGCGCTCGCCAAGGCCATGCGCGACGCCGACGTCCGGGTGCCGCTGCGGGACCTGGGCGTGCCGCCCGGCTGGTACCCGCACGGCTCCCGCAACCAACTCCTGACCGACCTCGGCCTGACCGCCCAGGACGTGGCCCGCGACGTGACCGGCTGGATATCCCGCCTCGACACCGAGCCGGTCGACCCACCCCACCTCACCGCCAACCCCACCCGCAACTAATCCACCCACCCCTGCCTGTCCTACCTCCGCGCGGGTACCTCGCGGCGTTGATCATGAAGTTGTTGTCACTGCCTCCGGCGTGGCACGACAACAACTTCATGATCAACCCGGGGGCGGAGGGGGCGGGGGAGGCAGGGTGGGTGGGGTTAGCGGCGGGAGGAGCCGGCGGAGCGGTAGTGGGTCTTCTCGTCGGCGGCGAGGCTGAAGGTCTCGCGGCGCTCGGGAAGGGGAGCCACCACCAGGCCGGGGCGGTCGACCAGGCGGGTCGTGTTCGGTGGCACCGAGAGCGTGGTGTTCTTGGTGGCGCGCCAGCTCAGCACGACCAGCGGGCGATCCGGAACCGGCAGCTCGTAGACCTGCAACGGGTTCGTCCGGTCGGCGGGGGAGAGCACCACCGGGCCGTCGTCGGCGGGCCGGTACACCACCGCGCTCATCGTGCCCTCGGCACTCTCCCAGGTCAGCTGCTCCAACTCGGCCGGCTCGCCCCCGTCGAGCGACAGCTCGCCGAGGGTACGCACGGCGAGTTTCGCCATCGGCCAGGACGCCGGCACAGACTGCGGGACGTCCCGGTCGCCGACCCGCCGGTCGATGCTGCCGAACGGGCCGTCCTCGCCAGCCAGCAGGCAGGTGTCGAGGCCGGTCAGGGCGCGCTGGCCGGAGCCACTCTCGTCGCGTACCAGCGGGTACCGGGGAGCGGTGATGCCGGTGCCGAGGTCGAGCAGCCGGTCGGTGGCCCGACCCCGAGGCAGCGACTCGGTGGAGCGCAGGGTGGCGGTGACGGTCACCGCTCGACAGCTCGGCACCTCGACGGGACTGGTCAGGCCGTCGCGGTCGGACAGGATGCGACCGTTCGGCCCGACCAGCCGCCGGACCCGTTCGGAGGTCAGGTAGCGCCGGCCGTCGGTGGACTGGACCGGCAACACGTCGGAGTAGACCAGGTAGCCGGGGTCGGTGTACTCGGTGGCGTGCGTGACCGTGTAGCGGCCGTCGTCGCCGGTGAGCTGGATCAGCCAGGACGCCGCCTCGCCGGGTACCGAAGCGGCGACCAGAGCCAGCGGCCGGCCGTCGATCTCACCGGAGAAGAGGATGCCGGAGGAGGGTACGTGCACCCGGTCGTCCACTGGCGAGCGCCAGTCGCGTACCGCCTCGGTGACGGCGGCGGTCGCCGCGGCGTCCTCGGCCAGTGAGCCGCGAGGCGGCCACACCGTCAACGAGCCGTCCATGCTGTCGTAGCCGACCCGTAGGTCCCGTGCCTGACGCTCGGCGACCGGCCCGCAGGCGGTGACCGCGATCAGCAGGGTGGACAGGCCGATGGCGGTCAAGTCGCGCCAACGGGCTGGAGCCACCTGTCACGCCCCCGATCGGATCGCGTCGTCGTGTCGGAGGGCAATAGTACGAGATGTCCCGCCGATGCTTCGGGCCGCCGTACGCTGCGTCGCGCCGTCACCACACCGACCACAGGGGACGCCGCGTTGACTTGGGGCACTTTCCCCCACTCGGGTAGACTCCGCCGACTGTGACGCCTGCCGAGACCCGCGCCGCCGCGCTGCCGAGATCCGCCGACGTCGCCGACTCCCCCTCCGAAGTCGTCACCGTCGGTGATCAGGTGCACGACCGCGTGCGGTCCGCGCCACGGGCCACCACGTCCGCCGCCGAGCCGGCCGTGGCGGAGGCCGCAGCGATCGACGGGGCGGCACCCGTGACCGACGCCCCCGCACCCGCGACCGGGGCACCGGTCACCGAGGCACCCGCGACCGGGGGCGGGACGGACCGGCAGCTGACGGAGACCGCACCGGCCGACGGTACGCGGGCCGCCGATGCCCCCGACGCCGCTCCGCAACGCCGACGCCGGTTCCGGTGGACCCCCCGACGACGGGACCTCGCGGTCTTCGGCGGGTTCCTGCTGACCGCGCTCTGGGTGACCAGCCAGATCTGGATGGACCCGGCCGGGCGGGTGGCCTCGCTCTACAGCAGTGACCCGGCGCAGGTGCAGTTCTTCCTCGCCCACTCGGTACGGGTGGTCCTGCACGGGGAGTTTCCCTTCTTCACCGAGCAGTTCAACTACCCCGACGGGGTCAACCTGATGGCCAACACGGCCATCCTCGCCCTGGGCATCCCGATGGTGCCGGTGACCCTGCTGTTCGGACCGGCCGTGACCTTCGTGCTGCTGGTCACGCTCGGTCTGGCCGGGACCGCCTCGGCCTGGTACTTCGTGCTGTCCCGGCACGTGGTGGACAACCGGCTCGCCGCGGTGGTGGGCGGCTGGTTCTGTGGCTTCTCACCGGCGATGTTGTCGCACGCCAGCTGGCATCCGAACATCATCAGTCAGTTCCTGCTGCCGTTCATCGTCTGGCGGGTCATGGTGATCACGAGGTCGACCCGACCGTACCGGGACGGCGCGCTGCTGGCCCTGCTGGTCACCGTGCAGGCGTTCATCAACGAGGAGATCCTGCTCTTCACCGCGATGGGCTGCGGGATCTTCCTGATCTCGGTGCTCGTCCAGCAGCCCGGACGTTTGTCGGTGGCCTGGCGGCCGTTGGCCAAGGCGCTGGCCACCTGCACGGTGATCGCCGGCTCGCTGCTGGCGTACCCGCTGTACGTCCAGTTCGCCGGCCCGATGGCGTACCACGGGCTCAGCGACGCGGTGCGTGACTACGGCAACGACATCGCCGCCTACTTCGCCCCCGGTTCGCCCACCATCGGCGGCAACCAGCGGGCGAACGTCAACCTCGCGCCGAACTACTCGGAGGAGAACGCGTTCTTCGGGTGGAGTCTGGCGCTGATCGCGGTCGGCATCGTGCTCTGGCTCCGGCGGGAGGTGCTGGTCCGGGCGCTCGCCGCGACCGCCGCCTTCTACACCGTCCTCTCCCTGGGCGAGCGGATCAGCTGGTGGGACCGGGAACTGATCATCGGTCCGTGGGAGTTGCTGGTCCGGCTGCCGCTGCTCGACGCGGTGGTGCCGACCCGGTTCGGCATGATCACCAGCGTGGTGGTGGCGATCCTGCTGGCCCTCGCCATCGAACGGACCAGCACGCTGTCCATGGACCGGCGAACCGTGCGTACGCTCACCGCCGCCGGTCTGGTGCTCGCGTTGCTGCCGATCACCCCGATGCCGCTGCCGATGACGTCCCGACCGCCGGTGCCGGATTTCATCACCTCCGACCGGTGGCGCGCCTACGTCGCGCCGGACCAGACCCTGGTGCCGATCCCGGTGCCGAGCATGGGCAACACCCACGGCATGCGCTGGGCCGCCGCCACCAACCTCGATTTCAAGATCCCCGGCGGCTACTTCCTCGCCCCCCGCAACGGCAACACCGGCGACCCGGGTCGCTTCGGTGGCCGACCCAGCGGCATCGGGAAGCTGCTGGAGGAGGTCGCCACCACCGGCCGGACGCCGGAGCTCAACGACCGCCAGCGGCGCCGCTCCCTGGACGAGCTGCGGTACTGGCGGGCGGCGATCCTGGTGCTGCCGCTCCGGCAGCCGCACTCGGAGTCACTGCGGCAGACCGTCGAGCAACTGGTCGGGCCGGCCCGGCTCGAACTGGACGTCTGGGTGTGGGACGTCCGGTCACTCACCGACCCCCGGGCCTGATGTCGGTCGGTACTGTCGAGCGGGAAGCCGAGGTCCGCACCGGTCGCCGTCGGCGGCTGCGCCCGCGTACGCCCGACCTGGCGGTGGTGGCCGGCTACCTGGCGCTGGCCAGCTGGCTGACCAGCCGGCAGTGGGGCCGGCCGGACCGGCTGTTCCATCAGGCCGGCGACCAGATCCTCTTCGAGTGGATGCTGGCCCACGCCGCCCGTGCCGTGACCGGCCTGGAGAACCCGCTGTGGAGCGAGGCGTTGAATGCGCCCGGCGGGGTGAACCTGATGGCCAACACCTCGGTGCTCGGCCTCGGTGTCCCGCTGGCCCCGGTCACGCTGCTGTTCGGCTCGCAGGTGGCGTTCGGGGTGGCGGTGGTCGGGTGCCTGGCCGGCACGGCCACCGCCTGGTACGTACTGCTGCGCCGCCGTCTGGTCGAATCCCGGCTGGCCGCCGCGCTCGGTGGGCTGGTCTGCGGCTTCGCCCCGGGCATGGTCGCGCAGGCCGGATCGCACCTGCACATGGCCGCGCAGTTCCTGGTGCCGGTGATGCTGGCGCTGGTGTTCGTACCGGCGCCGGCCGGCGCGACCGCGCCACCACAGGTGTGGCGGCCGGGTGTGCTGCTCGGTCTGGTCGTGACGTACCAGGCATTCCTCGGTGAGGAGGTGCTGCTCCTCGTGGCGCTCGCGGCCGGCGTCTTCGTCGTCGGGTACGCGCTGGCCGACCGGGCGGCCGCACGCCGGCTCGCCCCGGTCACGGCCGGTCGGATCGCGGTCGGCGCGGTGGTGGCGGCGGCGCTGTTGGCCTACCCGCTGTCGTTCCAGTTCTTCGGCCCCGGCCACTACCGGGGGATGCCGTTCTATGCGTACGGCTTCCAGCTGGACGCCGCGTCGTTCACCGCCACCGCCCGGCAGACCGTCTTCGGTGACCACCGCCTGCCGGCTCTGCTGGCACCCAACGCCACCGAGGAGAACTCCTTCTTCGGGCCGGGTCTGCTGGTGCTGGCCCTGGTCGTGGCGGTGTGGCTGTGGCGTCGCCCGCTGGTCCGGGCCCTCGCCGGCTGCGGGGTGGTGTTCGCCCTGCTCTCCCTCGGCCCCCAGGTACGCCTCGACGGAGCGTTGACGCAGCTGCCCGGCCCGTACCGGCTGATCGCCGAGCTGCCCCTGCTCGACCACGTGGTGCCGGCCCGGTTCGCGCTGGTCTGCGTGCCGGTGCTGGGCATCCTGCTCGCTCTGTCGGTGGACCGGGTATGCCGGCAGCCGGTCGCCACTGCGCTGCGACCGGACGCGGTGCCGGTGCGGTTGCTCTGGGCCGGCGCGGTGGCCGCCGCGCTGCTGCCGCTGACCCCGACCCCGATTCGTACCGTCCCGGTCTGGCAGGTGCCGGCGTTCGTGGCGGAGGACACCTGGCGGGCGTACGTGCCGGCGGGGCGGACCGTGGTGGCCGTGCCGCCGGTGACGAACGCGGGCCAGAGCCCGGCCATGCTCTGGTCCGCCCGAACCGGGTTGGCCTTCACCGCCCCGGGAGGCTTCTTCATCGGCCCCCGTTCCCCGGACGACCCGGCGGCCCGCTGGGGCGCGCCGGACCGGCCCACGTCGCTGCTGCTGCGCCGGGTGGCCGACACCGGTGAGGTGCCGCCGATCAGCGACACCGACCGCCGGCAGGCGGTGGCCGACCTGCGGCACTGGCGGGCGGCCGTGGTGGTGCAGGCTGGACTGCACCACGGTGACCCCGTGCGCCGGACGGTCGAGGCGCTGCTCGGCCCGGCCCGGGAGATCGACGGTGCGCTCGTCTGGGACGTCCGGTCCCTCGTGGGCTGACGAGTCCGCCGGACGTTCCGGCGGCAGGTGGCACACTCGTCGGGATGAACGACGTGGCCGCATCGCCGGCGGAGGGCGAGCTGGAGAGTGTCAGTCTGGTGGAGCTCGCCGTCGCCCGGCTGACCCGGGAGATCCTCAGCGGCCGGAGCGACCCCGGTGAACGGCTGGTGGAGGAGCAGCTGACCCGGCGGCTCGGGATCAGCCGGGCGCCGCTGCGTGAGGCGTTGCGGCTGCTGGCGCAGCGCGGCCTGGTCGAGCACGTCCCGCGCCGGGGGGTCCGGGTCGCCACCCTGTCCGATCGCGACGTGCGGGAGCTGTACGAACTGCGTGACGTGCTGGAACGCTTCGCGGTGCGGTCGGCGATCCCGGTGCCGCGGGAGAGCGACCTCGCCGGACTGCGGGCGGCGTTGGACCAGATGCGGGAGGCGACGCGGGACGGTGACCGGTTGGCGGTCGCCGAGTCGCACCGGGCGTTCCACGTCGCGCTGGTGGCGCTGGCCGGCAATCGGCAGCTCTCCGCGGTCTACGACTCGATCCTGGTGAAGCTGCAGCTCTACATGGCGATCAACCTGCGTCGCGAGGCCGAGGTGGCGCAACCGCACGACGGCGTCCACCGGCACGAGCGGCTCTTCGAGGCGGTCGCCGCCGGTGACCCGGAGCAGGTGCTCGCCGTGCTGTCCGAGCACGGGGCGCGCTCGTATCTCGGGTAGCTCCACCGGCCGGCCGTCACGACGTCGTTACCTGACACGCGCCACCTGGAAACACAACTGTCGACAATCGACTGTATGCCAGAGCAGATCGGATCGATCTCGGAGCTGCGGTCGGCGTACCGCCATGGCGGCCTGACCCCCACCGACCTGGCGGAACGGGTCCTGTCCGGGCTGGTCGGCGCGGACGGCGGGCCGGTGTGGATCAGCACCGTGCCGGCCGGCCAGCTCCTCGCCCGCGCCGAGCGGCTGGCGGCCACCGCCGACCCCGCGACCCTGCCGCTGTACGGGATACCGTTCGCGGTCAAGGACAACATCGATGTCGCCGGCATGATCACCACGGCCGGCTGCCCCGACTTCGGGTACACCGCCGCCGAGGACGCGCCAGTGGTGCGCCGGCTGCTCGACGCCGGTGGCCTGCTCGTCGGGAAGACCAACCTGGACCAGTTCGCCACCGGCCTGACCGGGGCGCGATCCCCGTACGGCAGCTGCGAGAGCGTCTTCGGCGGGGGGCTGGTCTCCGGCGGCTCCAGCTCCGGGTCGGCCGTGGCGGTCGCCGCCGGCCAGGTCAGCTTCGCTCTGGGTACGGACACGGCCGGCTCCGGCCGGGTGCCGGCGGCGCTGAACGGGATCGTCGGCCTCAAGCCCACCAGGGGCCTGCTCAGCACCGCCGGAGTGGTGCCGGCCTGCCGCTCGCTCGACTGCGTCTCGGTCTTCGCCACCGACGTCGCGGACGCGGTGGACGTGCTGCACGCCGCGCGCGGCGTCTCGGCGGCCGACCCGTGGGGGCGTCCGCTACCGACGGAGCGGGTGGTGGCCCGCATGCCGGGCACGCTACGCCTCGGCGTGCCCCGCGCAGAAGACCTGGAGTTCTTCGGCGACGCCGGGCAGGCGGTCCGGTTCGCCGCGGGCGTGCAGGCGCTGCGTGGTCTGGTCGGCCAGGTCGGGTCGGTGCCGTTGCAGAGCTTCTTCGAGGCGGGCGAGCTGCTCTACCAGGGGCCGTGGGTGGCCGAACGGCTCGCCGGGCTGGACGGCTTCCTGCGGGAACATCCCGAGGCCGTCCTGCCCGTCACCCGCAGCGTGCTGGAGACCGGCCGCCGCTACGACGCGATCGACGTGTTCCGGGGTCAGCACCGGTTGCGCGAATTGCGGGCCCGGGTCGACAAGCTCTGGAACGAAGTCGACGTGCTGGTGGTGCCCACCGTCGGCACCACCTTCACGCTCGACGAGATCGCCGAGGACCCGATCGGCCGCAACACGGTGCTCGGCCGCTACACCCAGTTCGCCAACCTGCTCGACCTGGCGGCGGTGACCGTGCCAAACGGGTTCACCGCAGCGGGCCGGCCGGCGAGCCTGACCCTGCTCGGCCCCGCGTTCACCGACACCACCCTGGCTCAGCTCGCCGCCACCTTCACCACCGCCACCCGAGCCGTCCCCGAGGCCCCCACCCCCGCCGCCGCGCCGTCCGGGTCGGCGCAGGTGCTGATCGCCGTCGTCGGCCGGCACCTGGCCGGCGAGTCCCGCAACGGGGAGCTGACCGGGCGGGGGGCCACCCTCGCCGGTGCCGCGCGCACCGCCCCGCGCTACCGGCTCTACCGGCTGGAGACAGCCGACGGTGAAGGTCTGCCCGGCCTGGTGCGGGCCGCCGACACCGACCCGGGCGGACATCCGATCGAGGTGGAGCTGTGGCGGCTGCCGGTGGCCGCCGTCGGCGAGTTGCTGGCCGGGGTGCCGGCCCCGCTGTCGCTGGGCTGGGTTCGGCTGCACGACGGGCGGGACGTGCTCGGCTTCCTCTGCGAGGCGTACGCCGTCGACTCGGGTGCCGAGGACATCAGCGCCGCCGGCGGGTGGCGGGCCTACCGCCGGGCCGCGGCGCAGCGGAGTTGACAAACGGAGGAGGAGAGGATGGGCAGCATCGGGCCGGTAGCGGCCAACCCCTACCCGTGGCCGTACGACGGCACGGCCGACACGGCGCGAACCGCACTGCTCTGCATCGACTGGCAGACCGACTTCTGCGGCCCGGGCGGCTACGTCGACGCGATGGGCTACGACATCGGCCTCACCCGGGCGGGGCTGCCCGCCACCGCCCGGCTGCTGGCGCACGCCCGGTCGCTCGGCATGCTCGTCGTGCACACCCGGGAGGGCCACGACCCCGACCTGTCCGACCTGCCGGCGAACAAACGCTGGCGGTCGGCGCAGATCGGCGCCGAGATCGGCGGTGCGGGCCCGTGCGGGCGGATCCTGGTCAAGGGCGAGCCCGGCTGGGAGATCGTGCCCGAGGTCGCCCCGGCGCCCGGTGAGGTGATCGTCGACAAGCCCGGCAAGGGCGCCTTCTACGCCACAAATCTCGACCTGGTGCTGCGTACCCGGGGCATCACCCACCTGATCCTCACCGGCATCACCACCGACGTCTGCGTGCACACCACGATGCGCGAGGCGAACGACCGGGGCTACGAGTGCCTGATCCTCGCCGACTGCACCGGGGCCACCGACAAGGACAACCACGACGCTGCGCTGCACATGGTGACCATGCAGGGCGGCGTCTTCGGCTGCGTCGCCACCTCCGACGCCGTCATCGCCGCCACGACCAGCTGAGGTGAGCCATGTTGACAGTTGCCGCAGCGCGGCCCTTCCCGTACACCTTCGACCTTGCGACCACCGCGCTGCTCGTCATCGACATGCAGCGCGACTTCCTGGAGCCCGGCGGTTTCGGTGAGAGCCTGGGCAACGACGTCGGCCAGCTGCGGCGGACCATCGCGCCGCTGACGGCGCTGCTGGCCGCCGCCCGCGCCGCCGGCCTGCCGGTCGTGCACACCCGGGAGGGACACCTGCCCGACCTCTCCGACTGCCCACCGGCCAAGCTCAACCGGGGCCTGCCGAGCAAACGGATCGGCGACCCCGGGCCCAAGGGCCGGATTCTCGTCCGGGGCGAGTACGGCCACGACATCGTCGACGAGTTGGCGCCGCTGCCCGGCGAGCCGGTGATCGACAAGCCGGGCAAGGGTGCCTTCCACGCCACCGGGCTGGACGTCCTGCTCGCCGAGCGGAACATCCAGAGTCTCCTGGTCACCGGGGTGACCACCGAGGTGTGCGTGCACACCACGGTCCGGGAGGCGAACGACCGTGGGTACGAGTGCCTCGTGCTCGCCGACTGCGTCGGGTCCTACTTCCCGGAGTTCCATCGGGTGGGCCTCGACATGATCGCCGCCCAGGGCGGCATCTTCGGGTGGGTCGCCGACTCGACGGACGTGCTCGCCGTGCTGCCCACCACCCCTGCGTTGCAATCCTCCTCCTGACCGGGAGCAGCCATGGTCCCCACCAGACCCTCCGTCGTGTCGCTGCCGTACTGGGTACGCGGCGACACCAACGCGTTCTTCGGTTTCGGCGTCAACGTCCTGGTCAACGTGCTCACCCTGACCGGGCTCTGCCTCTTCGTGGTGAACCTCCCCGAGCGGGAGGTGTTCGGCACCATCCTGCCGGCCCTCGGCATCGCCCTGGTCGCGGGGAACATCTACTACACCCATCTGGCCCGCCGGCTGGCCCGGCGGGAGAACCGCTCCGACGTGACCGCGCTGCCGTACGGGCCGAGCGTGCCGCACATGTTCATCGTCATCTTCGTCATCATGCTGCCCATCTACCTCAGCACCGGCGACGCCGTGCGCGCCTGGGAGGCGGGGCTGGCCTGGGCCTTCATCATCGGCGTGATCGTGCTGATCGGCGCGTTCGTCGGCCCGTACATCCGCCGCTACACGCCGCGCGCGGCGCTGCTCGGCACGCTGGCCGGCATCTCCATCACCTTCATCTCGATGAACCCGGCGGGCCAGATGTGGCGGCTGGCCTGGATCGCCCTGCCGGTCCTGGCGCTGCTGCTGATCGGCCTGCTGACCGACGTGAAGCTGCCGTTCAATTTCCCGATCGGGCTGGCCGCGCTGCTGCTCGGTACGGCGATCGGCTGGGTCGGCGGGGCGATGTCGGTGCCGGACGTCACCGCGGCGGCCCGGGACATCGCGTTCGCCTTCCCCACCTTCCAGCTCGACCTGCTGCTGCGTGGGCTCTCCGACATGGCGCCGTTGCTGGCCACCGCGATCCCGTTGGGCGTCTACAACTTCACCGAGGCGATGACGAACGTGGAGAGCGCGGCCACCGCCGGGGACAACTACAACCTGCGTAGTGTGCTGCTCGCCGACGGGGCCGGCGCGGTCATCGGCTCCGCCCTCGGATCGCCGTTCCCTCCGGCGGTCTACGTCGGCCACCCGGGCTGGAAGGCCGCCGGTGGGCGTACCGGCTACTCGATGGCGACCGGGATCGTCATCGCGCTGCTCTGCTTCCTCGGCATGTTCTCCCTGCTCGGTGCGATCTTCCCGACCGCGGCGATCGTGCCGATCCTGCTCTACATCGGGCTGCTGATCGGCGCCCAGGCGTTCCAGGCGACACCCCGGGCGCACGCCGCAGCCGTGGTCGCCGCCCTGATACCGAACATCGCGGCGTGGGCGACCGGGCAGATGAACAACGCCCTGGCGGCGGCGGGCACCACCGCCGCCGAGGTCGGCGACGAGGCCCTGGCCGGCGCCGGTGTCGTCTACGACGGACTGCGCATCCTCGGCGAGGGGGCCATCCTCGCCGGTCTGGTGCTCGGCGCGATCGTCGCCTTCATCATCGACAAACGCTTCGTCCAGGCGGCCATCTTCGCCGCCTCGGGATCGGTGCTCGCCTTCATCGGCCTGATCCACGGCGAGGAGGTCCAGTGGAACGCCAACGGTCAGGTGGCGCTCGGCTACCTCTTCGTGGCGGTGATCTGCGCGATCTTCGCGCTCGGCAAGTACCCGCCCCGGGTACCCGAGCCGGAGGAGGTCGAACTGGACCGCCTGCACGGCGGGGACACCGCGGCACCCCCGACTCCCGCCGTCACCGGCCCGGCGGCTCCGGCGGCGACTGGCGAGCCGGCCGGCGACGAGAAGCGCGAACCGGCGGTGAACAGCTGAACTCCGGCCGGGCGGCGGTGCGGCCCGCACCAGCCCGCCGCCGCCCGGCCGGGTGCGCCCACCCCACGTCCCACCCGCCCAGAAAGGACCCTCGCCGGATGGAGATCGACCGGACGGACGTGGTCGCCGAGGTGACGGCGGCCTTCGCCGGCTACGAGCAGGCGCTGGTGGCCGGCGACGTCGACCGGATCTGCGGATACTTCTGGGACTCTGCCGCCACGGTGCGTTTCGGTCTCGCCGACCACCAGTACGGGCTCGACGAGCAGCGCAAGTGGCGGGCCGGGCAACCGCCGCTGCCACCGGGCCGCCGGCTGGTCGACACGGTGGTCACCGCCTTCGGCCCGGACCTCGCGGTCGTCACGACCCGGTTCGGGTACGCCGGCACCGCCACCGCGGGCCGGCAGACCCAGACCTGGGTACGCCTACCGGAGGGCTGGCGCATCGTCACCGCCCACGTCTCCGAGCCGCTGCGTCCCGACGCCGGATGACGGTGCGTCACACCCGGTCGCGTACGTCCCAGAGCCAGACGTCGTCGACGCGCTGCGGGTCGCCGAGCAGCGCGGTCAGCAGTTCCCGCAGCACCGGCTCGCGGGGATGCGCGCCGAGCACCACCACCGACGCCCGCCAGAAGCGCAGATCCTCCACCGCCTGCCGACGGTTCTCGTCACTGATCTCGGGCAGCTCACCGGCGTCCATGGTCTGGTAGATCAGGGTGCTGGTGGGCCGGTTCGGGGCGCCGAAGACGCCCTCGCCGTCCTCGTTCGGGCCGATGAAGTAGCCGGCCGGGATCGGGAACTCGTGCCCGGTCAACGCGCTCCACCGCAGCGTGGACAGGCCGTGCACGTTGCTGGGAATGGGCACCGGCACCAGCGTGCGACCGTCCGGCACGTACGGTCGCCAGGCGCCGGAGGTGATGAAGGTCGGCGGCGGGTCGACCGGCTCGGCCGGCAGCGGCCGGGGCAGCAGCGGCAGCAAAGCGAGGCTGATCGCGGCGTACCCGACGAGGTGCTGCCAGCGGGGACGCCGCCGGGTCGGCGCCACCCCCTCCGGTGCGCGCGGAGCCGGCACCGGCGGTCGGTGGCTGCGGGCCACCGCGTCCCAGGCCAGTGCCAGCAGTACGCCGAGCGCGGCGGTGGTCACCAGGGTCAACCGGGTCGGCATCATCATCTCGACCAGCGGCAGATCAGCCGGAATGTACGACCACGGGCCGGCGATTCCGGTCAGCTCGCCGTTGAACCGGATCTCCGGGCCGAGCGCGGCGACCGAGAAGACCACCACCAGCACGGCCAGGATCCGGGCCACCAGCGAGCGGCGGACCAGCAGGACCAGGGCCACCACCGACAGCAGCACCAGCGGCCAGCCGAACCAGGTGTTCTGTTCGGTCATGCCGATTGTCGCCTCCACCGCCTCGGTGCCGGCGATGGTGTCGCGGGGGAAGGTGACGAAGGCGACGACGTCCTCGCCCCAGCTGTGGAACACCCCACCCTGGAGCCCACGGTAGGACTGCGGGCCGTTGAACTGGAACCAGATCGGGTAGGCGGCCAGCAGCAGTGCCACCCCACCGCCGAGGCCGAGCCCGGCCGCGAACGTGCCGGCCCGTGCCCACGCCACGCGCGGACGCATCGCCGCGTACGCGATCACGACGACCAGGCAGGCCATCGCCGTGAGCAGCAGCATCTCCTCGTTGATGAAGATCTGGTACGCGACCAGCAGCCCCAGCACCAGCCCGTTGCGCCGCCACCGGCCCGCCTCGACCAACCGGAACACCCGCACCACGATCAGTGGCAGCAGGAAGTTGGAGACGAAGTTGGGCTGACCGTTGGCGTGGTGCACGATGCCCGGGGCGAAGCCGAGGAACGCGCCACCGACGAAGGCCGCCGCCCGGGAGCGCACCAGATGCCGCGACAGCATCCAGTACGAGGTGCCGGCGGTGGCGGCCAACGCCCCACCCAGGTAGAGCGCGTACACCACCTGGGGGCCCAGCAGTATGGTCAGCGGCGCCAACGGCAGGGTCACCCCGAGCAGCGAGGTGTTGGCCATCATGTTCACCCCGTCCGGGGCGTTCTGCCGGGCGGTGAAGAGCGGATTCTCCAGGTGCTGTGCCGAGTACGCACCGTGCGTGAAGAGCCACTCGAACCAGCTGTGGTCGGTGGGCAGGTGCGACGAGACCCGGTTGTTCACGTCCGCCCAGTAGTTCAGGCAGACGACGACGCCGAGCAGCACGTAGGCTCCGATGGCCAGCACGTCGGCGCGTGTCGGCCGCCGCCGGGGACGTGTTGTCGTTGATCGCGTCTCGACGGTCTCGGAGACGGGGTTCAGCGAGGAATTCACCACCGGCACGGCCACGACGGGCCATCGTACAGGCGGAACCCCGTCCGCCCGCCGCGCGTCTGGTGTGTGTCAGGGGAGGACAGGCGTGACGTTGATCGACCTCGGTGAGCTGACCGAGCCGACCGATCCGCCAGCGCTGCGCCGGCGACCCGGATTGCGTGGCCACCGGGTGGCCGTCGTCGTGGTGGCACTTGTCGCGCTGCTGACTCTGGCGGGTGGCACACCGCCGGCCGGGCGGATCCACGCCATCGTGCCCGCCACCCTGGGCAGCGACCTGTTCATCGCCGCCGATCAGGTCTTCACCATCTCCCCACTGCCCGGTGTCACCGACGGTAGCCAGGAACTGCTCGCCTATCCACGGCCCGATCGTCGCACCGTCGAACCGCAGCGGCTGACACCGCTGTGGCGGGTGCCCGTACCGTCGGGCAACCGGGTCTACCGGGTGCAGCCGGTCGCCGACGCCGGGCTCCTGGTCGCCATGGGGCGGCAGGACACCGGCACCAGCGAGACCGTGCGACTCGACGTGCACACCGGCCAGGAACGCTGGCGGGTGCCCGGCATCGCCGTCCTCGAACTGCCCGGCAAGGCGTTGCTGCGCACCTACAGCGACCGCGCGCCGAACGCCCTGCGGATGATCGACCTGGCGACCGCCCGCGAACTGTGGTCCATGCCGTTGTCGGCGGCCAGCGTCGACTACCGGCAACGGGACGACGGCGGGCTCGACGCCATCGTGGTGGCCACGCTCGACGGGGAGGTCCAGGTGATCGACCCGATGACCGGGACGGTACGGCACCGACTTCCCCCGCCCGCCGACCACGCGGGCAGCTACCAGCAGGCGTGGGTGACCGGCGAACTCGTGGCGGTGGTACGCAACTCCAACACCGTCACCGCGCTCACCGTCGACGATCTGGTCCAGCGTTGGCAGGTGACCGTGTCGACGGCGACCTACGTGACCGACTGCGGGCCACTGCTCTGCGCCGGACTGGCCGGCGGCGGGTTGCAGGTCCTCGACCCGACCACCGGTGCGGTGCGCTGGGGCAGCGAGGAGATCCTCGACATCGTGCTGGTCGATGACCACAACGCCCTCGCGGTGGCCCGGAACACCAACGAGATGGTGACGATCGACCTGGACACCGGTGCCACCCTGACCGAGCACGGCTCGTGGAACATGGTGGCCCGCTACGAGTACGCGCCGCAGGTGCTCGTGGTGCGTACGGTGCCCGAGGTGGGGCTGGTACTGGCCCGACTCGATCCCACGGGCGCACCGGCCCGCCGGCTCGACCTGCTGCGCGATGCCGGCGGAGACTGCCAGAGCCGGTACGACCTCGTCGGCTGCCGCCGGTTCGACGGTAGCTACGGCATCTGGCAACTGCCCGGCTGACCCTGTCCCGCTGCGGCCGGCTTGGTCGGCGGCGCTACGTTGTCGGTGGTCGGCGGGCGGAGAAGAGGCGGGCATGCGGGTACTTGTGGTCGAGGACGAGCGCAACCTCGCCGACGCGATAGCGCGAGGACTTCGCAAACGGGGCATGGCAGTGGACGTCGCGTACGACGGCGACAGCGGCCACGAGATGGCCTTCGTGACCCGGTACGACGTGGTGGTGCTTGACCGTGACCTGCCCGGCCGGCACGGCGACCAGATCTGCGCGGAGCTGGCCGCGTCCGGCGAACTGACCCGGGTGCTGATGTTGACCGCCAGCGGCACGGTCGCCGACCGGGTCGAGGGGTTGGAACTCGGCGCCGACGACTATCTGCCGAAGCCGTTCGCCTTCGACGAGCTGGTCGCCCGGGTGCAGGCGCTGGGCCGACGGGCCACCCCGGCGGCCCCGCCGGTGCTGGAGGTCGCCGACCTGGTGGTCGACCCGGCCCGCCGCACCGCCACCCGGGCCGGGGTGCCGGTGGAGCTGACCAACAAGGAGTTCGGTGTGCTCTGCGAGCTGCTCAAGGCCCGGGGTGCCGTGGTCTCCAGCGAGGAACTGCTGGAACGGGTCTGGGACGCCAACACCGACCCGTTCACCACGATCGTCCGGGTGACCGTGATGACGCTGCGGCGCAAGCTGGGTGACCCACCGCTGATCGAGACCGTGGTCGGTGCCGGCTACCGGACGGCCGAGGTGGTGCAGTGACGGGCGCGGCGCGCCGCCGGCTACCAGTGCCGCGACGCCCCGCCCTGCGGCGGCCCTCCGTACGGCTGCGCCCCACGCTGCGGCTGCGGCTGACCCTGCTCAACGGCGTACTGCTGGTCGGTGCCGGCGCGATCCTGGTGCTGCTGGCCTGGCTGCTGGTGCGCGACGCGCTGCGCCCCACCGACGAGCTGCTGCCCGGAACCACCGTGGTGCTCGCCGACGGGAGCACCCTGGAAGCCGCCGCCTGGCAACAGCGGCTCGTCGACGCGGCCTCCGGGGAACTGCTGGCCAAGGGGCTGGCCGCGCTGCTCGCGATCGGCCTGGTCGGCGTGGTCGGGGCGTACGCGGTCGCCGGGCGCGCGCTGCGCCCGCTGCACCAGGTCACCGCCACCGCCCGCCGGCTCGGCGAGACCACGCTGGACCAGCGGATCGGCTACTCCGGGGCGGACGACGAGGTGGCCGAGCTGGCCGACACGTTCGACGCCATGCTGGACCGGATCGCCGCCGCGTTCGAGGCGCAGAAACGGTTCGTGGCCAACGCCTCGCACGAACTGCGTACGCCACTGGCGGTGATGCGTACCGAGATCGACGTGACGCTCAGCGACGACGAGGCGGACGCGGCCGAGTACCGCCGGATGGCGACCGTGGTCCGCGACGCCTCCGAACGCGCCAACGGGCTGGTCGACGCGCTGCTGGTGCTGGCCCGCAGCGAGGCGCGGACCGGCCAACGGCTCGGCCGGCGCAGCGAGTTCGACCTGGCCGCCGGCACCGTCAACGCGCTCTCCGCCGTACGCCGGGAGGTGGAGCGGATCAAGCTTGCGGTTCAGACGTCGTTGGAGCCGGCGCCGGTGGTGGGCGATCCCGGGCTGCTCGACCGGTTGGCCGGCAACCTGATCGAGAACGCGGTCCGCTACAACCACCTGCACGGGCGGCTCTGGGTGCGCACCGGCTCGGACGGGCAGCGGTCCTGGCTGGTGGTCGGCAACACCGGCTTCGAGGTCGACCCGGCCGACGTGCCGGGGTTGTTCGAGCCCTTCCGGCGGGGCGGCCGGGAGCGGACCGGGGCACGCGGGTCGGGCCTCGGCCTGTCCATCGTGCGCGCGGTCTGCGACGCGCACTGCGGCACGGTGACCGCCATCGCGCAGCCCGGCGGCGGCCTGGAGGTGACCGTCAGCCTGCCGGCGGCAGGGTCCGCCATTCGATGACCGCCGTCGGCGCTCTGCGGCCGCAACGGGAGCCCGACCGTCAGGATGCGGCGGTGCTCGGCGTCGGCGATGAGCCGATTCCGGTAGGCCCACCGTCATTCGGTGGATAACTCTCCGTGCTTCTGACACTGCGTGACCAACTCACCGGGGGTGCCTATGCCACCCCGCGCCCTTTGCTCTGCTTCACCCCACGCACGGGTGCCTGAACAGCGGTAACGCGGCGGCGAGATTCAACCGTCGGCCGCGCATGGACACTGAGTGCAATCGTTGCGTTGGTTGAAGCAGAGCAAAGGAGCGGGACACCACATCGGGAGGCCGGCTTGTTAGACACGGAAGGTGAGGTCCGGGCTCTTCGCACCGACAGATGGCCATGCTGATGCCGGTACGGGTTGCTCCCGGGAGCATCATGGTGCGAAGATCTCCGGGTCAGCCCGATCAAGGAGGGGGTGCGTCGATGTTCACCATGATGCTGTCCGCGCCCCGCCCTGCCGGCTGATCGCTCATCCTCGCGGGGCACCGGTAGCGGGATCGCTGTCCCGCTACTCAGCGGACCAGACACGCCAGTTCCGATTGCCCCGACGTCCGTGCCCGCAGGGCCGCCTCCGACCCCGCCGTGCCGTGCCGCGCCTCTCGTAGGCTCGCCGGTCCCGGCGGTCCGTCGGCCGGTAGCCGACAGGGCCGCGACGCCGGTGGCGAAGACCACGAGGACGAGCATGAGCGCACGGATCCACAACATCGGAATCGACTGTCACGACACGTACGCCCTGGCCGGTTTCTGGGCCCAGGTGTTCGAGTGCCCCCGCCAGCCGGACGACTTCCCGGGTGACCCGGAGGCCATGCTGCTGCCGCCGGGCGGCCCGGAGGTGCTGTTCCTGGCGGTGCCCGAGGGCAAGACGGTGAAGAACCGGCTGCACCTCGACCTGGAGCCGACCGACCGGACCCGGGACGAGGAGGTCGAGCGGCTGCTCGGCATCGGGGCCCGGCACATCGCCGACCACATCGGTCCGACCGGTGCCGGTTGGGTGGTGCTCGCCGACCCGGAGGGCAACGAGTTCTGCGTACTGCGCAGCGCCGCCGAGAAGGCGGCGGCCCAGGCGGCGGCGGAAGGAACCGGGACGGACGGCTGAGCGAAGCGACGCCGCGACATCGGAGCGGCGGCACCCCGCCGCTCCGATGTCAGTCCTGCGTACGGTCAGCGGCCGATGCCGTCCAGCGTGGCGACGTCCTCGGCGGACAACGAGAGCCCCGCGCCGACGATGTTCTCCCGCAGGTGTGCCACCTTCGACGTACCGGGAATCAGCAGGATGTTCGGTGAGCGCTGCAACAACCAGGCGAGCGCGACGGACATCGGTGTCGAGCCCGACCGGGCGGCGACGGCCGACAGTGCCTCGGACTGCACCGGCGAGAAGCCGCCGAGCGGGAAGAACGGCACGTAGGCGATGCCGTCGGCGGCGAGCTGATCGACGAGGTCGTCGTCGTGGCGGTGGGCGAGGTTGTACAGGTTCTGCACGCACACCACCGGGGCGACCGCCCGCGCCTCGGTGACCTGCTCGGCGGTGACGTTGCTGACGCCGAGGTGACGGATCAGGCCCTCCTGCTGGAGCGCGGCGAGCGTCTCGAACGCCTCGGTGATCGAGCCGGGCTGCGGGCCTTCGGCGTCACCCATCCGCATGTTGACCAGACCGAGGGTGTCGACCCCGAGGGAGCGCAGGTTCTGGTGGACCTGCCTGCGCAGGTCATCGGGTCGACGGGCCGTCGGCCAGCCACCCTGTGCGTCGCGGTCCGCCCCCACCTTGGTGGCGATGAGCAGCGACTCCGGATAGGGGTGCAGTGCTTCGCGGATCAGCTCGTTGGTGACGTGCGGCCCGTAGGCGTCGCTCGTGTCGATGTGGGTGATGCCCCGGTCGACGGCTTCGCGCAGCACGGCCAGGGCGCCGTCGCGGTCGGCGGGTGGCCCCATCACCCACGGCCCGGCGAGTTGCATGGCACCGTACCCGAACCGGGTGACGGTCTTGTCGCCGAGCAGCGAGGTGCCGCCGGGAAGGGAAGGAGGAGTGCTCATCGTGTCGCTTCCGTCGCTGGTGTCAGGGTGGCGAGTTTCGCTTGCCTGGCTCAGTCTTGGAGAGAAACTCTCCAACGGGAAGTAGGCACTTCGAAGTGCGTAACCTACCCAGCAACAAGAGGGGCGCTCAGTGACGACGATGAAGGCGGCTCAGCGGCAGGCGCAGGCCAAGGAGGAGTACAACGCGTTCCTCGCGGTGTGTCCCAGCCGCCAGTTGCTCGACCGGATCTCGGACAAGTGGGTCGTGCTGATCCTGTGCGCGCTGGGCGGTGACGCGGCGCCGCAGGGTCCGGGAGCGCCGAGAGCGATGCGCTACTCCGAGCTTTCTCGCCTGCTGGCCGGCGTCAGTCAGAAGATGCTGACCCAGAGCCTGCGTTCGCTGGAACGTGACGGCCTGCTCACCCGTACCGTCACGCCGACCGTCCCGGTCACCGTCACCTACGAGCTGACCGACCTCGGTCTCTCGCTCCACCGCACGACACGCGAGATCAGGTACTGGGCTCAGGCCCACATGGGCGAGGTTCTCGCGCACCGCGACGACTACGACACGTCCGCCTCCTGACGCACCTGTCGGCCTCCACGCGACGCGAAACGGCCGGCAACAGGGCCGGCGGGGTCTCCGCCGCCGCCCTGTTGCCGGTCGTGATCAGTCGCGCTGCTCGACCTGGCCGCGGATGGTGACGAACTCGGCCTGGGCGTCGGCCCGGGACGAGAAGAACATCACGATCAGGCCGACGCTGCCCCGGTCGGCCCAGGTGCAGACACCCAGCGGCACGCCCTCGGTCAGGCCGTCGCCGCAGCTGGCCTCACCGCCGAGCGGACCTGGATCGACCGAGGTCATGTTGCTGAGGTCCAGGTCGGCGGAGAGGCCCTGGACCGCCGCGTCGAGTTCCTGCTTCGGGTCGGACATCAGGCCGGACGCGCCTGCGATCATGACGAGGTCGTCGGCGGCCGGGTCACCGTAGAAGGCGCCTACCGCGCTTGTCTCGTTGCTCACCGTCGAGCGGATTTCGCTGACCATGTCGTCGGCCGCCTGCTGCAACTCCGGGTCCGTGTTCTTGGGCCGGCCGGCCAGGGTGTCCGGGGCCACCATCCGGGTCCGGGTCGCGTCCACGGCCTCGCTGACGTCGTCCTTGACCGCGAACCAGACGGCAGCGCCACCGCCGCCGCAGAGCACCAGCAGGACCGCGAGAACGATCAGCACGATCAGCCCGACCCGGGACTTCTTCTTCGGCGGACCGACCGGCCCTGCACCGGCGAGCCCCGGAGGAGCGAATCCCGGACCAGCCGGCCCCGGGCCGGGGAACCCTGAACCGGTTGGGTACGGCTGGCCGGGTGCCGGGTAGGCGCCGGGCGGGGGGTAGCCGCCGGGCACCGGTTGGCCGCCGGGCTGCGGCGGCCCGGCCGGCTGGGCGCCGGCCGGCGGGTACGGCGCCTGGCCCGGCTGGGGGTACGCACCCGGGGCCGGGTACGCGCCGGAGGGCGGGTACGGTCCGGTGGCCGGCGGGTTCTGGTGCTCGTCCGGGGGGTAGGACATGCGGTCAGCTCCTGGGTTCGGGTGGATCGGTCATCGTAGCCAGGTGTCGCACCCCCACCAGCAGCACCACGAGTGAACGATTCGCGGTGGTCACCCTCGTCGGGTGACCACCGCGACCGGTGTCGTTCGTCGCCGCTCAGCCGGCCAGGCTGGCCGCGCCGCGCGGTAGGAACCGCCTGCCGGTGACCCGCTCGCTGGTGCCGGTCCGGTCCAGGTACGGCGTGACGCCGCCCAGGTGGAACGGCCAACCGGCACCGAGGATCATGCACAGGTCGATGTCCTGCGCCTCGGCGACGACGCCCTCGTCCAGCATCAGCCGGATCTCCTGCGCCAGCGCGTCCAGCGCGTTCTGGCGTACCTGCTCCTCGGTGAGCGGCTGGTCGCCGACCACCAGCAGCTTCGCCACCTCGGCGTTGATCTCGTCGTCGACGACGATCGGCTGACCGGAGTCGGCGATCCGCTTGAGGTTCTCACTCACCCCGAACCGGTCCGGGAACGCGGCGTGCAGGGTGCCGCCCACGTGGTACGCGACGGCCGGCCCGACCAGCTGGAGCAGCGCGAGCGGGCGCATCGGAAGACCCAGCGGGTCCAGCGCCCGGTTCGCCACCTCCAGCGGGGTGCCGGCGTCGACGGCGGCAAACACGGTACCCAGGAAGCGGGTGAGCAGCCGGTTCACCACGAACGCCGGAGCGTCCTTCACCAGCACACTCGACTTCTTGAGCTGCTTGCCGACCGCGAACGCGGTGGCCAGCGTGGCGTCGTCGGTCCGCTCGCCCCGGACGATCTCCAGCAGCGGCAGCACCGCGACCGGGTTGAAGAAGTGGAAGCCGACGACCCGCTCCGGGTGCTCCAACTCCGCCGCCATCTCGGTGATCGACAGCGACGAGGTGTTGGTGGCGAGCACCGCCTCCGGCTTGACGATCTTCTCCAGCTCGGCCCAGACCTGCTTCTTGACGTTCAGGTCCTCGAAGACCGCCTCGATGACGAGGTCGGCATCAGCGAAGACGGACTTGTCGACCGAGCCGGACACCAGGCCGTACAACTTCGCGGCGGTGCCCTTGTCCATCCGGCCCTTGCTGACCGCCTTCTCGATCTGGGTGTGCACGTAGCCCACACCCTTGTCCACCCGCGCCTGGTCCAGGTCGGTCAGCACGACCGGCACCTGGAGGCGGCGGGCGAACAGCAGCGCCAACTGGCTCGCCATCAGGCCGGCACCGACGATGCCGACCTTCGTCACCGGGCGGGCCAGGCCCTTGTCCGGCGCGCCGGCCGGCCGCTTGGCCCGCCGCTGCACCAGGTCGAAGGCGTACAGCCCGCTGCGCAGTTCCTCGGAGAAGACCAGGTCGGCCAGGGCCTCGTCCTCCGCGGCGGTGCCGGTGGCGAAGTCGGCGTCCTTGGCCGTCTCCAGCAGATCGAGCGCCTGGTACGCGGCCGGGACAGCGCCGTGCAGCCGCTGGTCCAGCGTCTGCCGGGCGAAGTAGAGCACGCCGGCCCACATGTCCTTGTCGACCTCGGGCCGGGTCACCTCGACCTGGCCCCGGACGACCCCGGCGGCCCACTCCAGGGACCGCTCCAGGAAGTCGGCCGGCTCCAGCAGCACGTCGGCGATGCCCAGCTCGGCGGCCTGCTTCGGCTTGAGCATCTTGTTCTGCATCAGCGGGTTCTGGATGATCACCTGGGTGGCGGCGGGGATGCCGATCAGGTTCGGCAGCAGCTGGGTGCCGCCCCAGCCCGGGATCAGCCCGAGGGAGACCTCCGGCAGCGCCAGCGCCGCCGCGCCGGCCGACAGGGTCCGGTAGTGGCAGTGCAGGGCCAGCTCCAGACCGCCGCCCATCGCCGCGCCGTTGACGAAGGCGAAGGTCGGCACGGAGCTGTCCTTGAGCCGGGCGAAGACCCGGTGACCCAGCCGGCCGATCTCCAGCGCCTGCTCGCGGTCCGCGAGCTGCGGCAGACCGGTGATGTCCGCGCCGACGCAGAAGATGTACGGCTTGCCGGTGACCGCGATGAACGCCGGGTCGGCCGCCAGTGCGGCGCTGATCGCCTCGTCCAGGCTGGTCAGGCCGCCGGGGCCGAAGGTGTTCGGCTTGGTGTGGTCGAACCCGTTGTCGAGGGTGATCAGGGCGGCCGGCCGGTCCAGCCCCGGCACGTTCACCTGCCGCAGCAGCGCCCTGGTGACGACCTCGTTCGGTGCGGTGAGGCTCACTTGTCTCCACCCTCCTGCGCGGTCCAGTGCGGGTTCTCCCAGATGACCGTGCCGCCCATGCCGATGCCGATGCACATGGCGGTGAGGCCGTAGCGGACCTCCGGGTGCTCGGCGAACTGCCGGGCGAGCTGGGTCATCAGCCGTACGCCGGAGGAGGCGAGCGGGTGACCGATGGCGATCGCGCCGCCCCACGGGTTGACCCGGGGGTCGTCGTCGGCGATGCCGAAGTGGTCGAGGAAGGCGAGCACCTGCACGGCGAACGCCTCGTTCAGCTCGAACAGGCCGATGTCGTCGATGGTCAGGCCGGCGATGCGCAGCGCCTTCTCGGTCGACGGGATCGGGCCGACCCCCATCACCTCCGGCTCGACGCCGACGAAGCCGTACGACACCAGCCGCATCGCCACCGGCAGGCCCAACTCGCGGGCGGTGGCCTCGTCGGCGAGCAGGCTGGCGGTGGCGCCGTCGTTGAGTCCGGCGGCGTTGCCCGCGGTGACCTTGCCGTGCGGGCGGAACGGCGTCTTGAGGGTGGCGAGCTTCTCCATCGAGGTGTCCCGGGGCGCCTCGTCCACCGTGGCCAGGCCCCAGCCGTTCTCCTCGTCGCGGATCGCCACCGGCACCAGGTCGTCCTGGAGCTTGCCGTTGGCGTACGCCTTCGCGGTCTTCTGCTGCGAGGCGAGCGCGAACGCGTCGGTGCGCTGCTTGGTGATGTGCGGAACCCGGTCGTGCAGGTTCTCCGCGGTGGAGCCCATCACCAGCGCGGACGGGTCGACGAGCTTCTCGGCGATGATGCGCGGGTTCGGGTCGACGCCCTCACCCATCGGGTGCCGGCCCATGTGCTCGACGCCACCGGCGATCGCGACGTCGTACGCGCCCACGGCGATACCGCTGGCGACGGTGGTCACGGCGGTCATCGCCCCGGCACACATCCGGTCGATGGCGAAACCCGGCACGGTCTTGGGCAGGCCCGCCAGCAGCGCGGCGGTGCGGCCGATGGTCAGGCCCTGGTCGCCGATCTGGGTGGTGGCGGCGATCGCCACCTCCTCGACCCGCTCCGGCGGCAGTTGCGGGTTACGGCGCAGCAGCTCGCGGATGCAGCGGATCACCAGGTCGTCGGCGCGGGTGTTGGCGTACATGCCACCCGCCTTGCCGAAGGGGGTGCGGACACCGTCGACGAAGACGACATCCCGGACTTCACGGGGCACGATGAGCCTCCTATTCGACCACGATCCGGTCCGTGTCGCCCGAGGCGCACGACGCACCGGACAAAGGTCGCCAGCACTGGCGTTTCCCCGATGCTACTCGCCAGTAATAACCCCCGCCCCCCACCTCCCCCTGTAACCCACCCCACACCCACCCCACCCTCTCGTTGATCATGAAGTTGTTGTCGCGCCACGCCGACACAGGCGACAACAACTTCATGATCAACGAGAGGGT
>NZ_JAGPXT010000004.1 GCF_018070465.1 Micromonospora sp. C95 | reverse complement strand
GCGAACGCCACGCCATGGCCGTGGTCCGAGCCGGCCAACGCCTCTCCGGCCTCTAACCCCCACCCCACCCCACCCCGTTCTCGGCGATCTTGCAGTTGTTGTCTACCCAAAGGGTGCTAATCGACGCATTTCAGCGACGAAAAGTGCAAGATCGGCGAGTGTCGAGGGGGTGGGGTCAGGTGACGTTGGCGGGGCCTAGGACGCTTTTCAGGTCGGCCATCAGGGCGGTGGTGGCGGCGACGCGGACCGGGCTCAGGCGCAGGGTGGTGGTGCGGGTGCCGTTGAGGAGCTTGACGTGTACCTCGGCGTCGCCGGGGTGCAGCACCAGGGTCTCCTTGAGCCGCTCCACAAGCGGCGGGGTGCAGCGGGTCACCGGGATGGTGAGGGTGACCGGCTTGTTCGCCGTGCTGGTGCTGATGTCCGGCAGGGACATGTCCATCGCCATGATGCGCGGAGTGTCGTCGCGCCGGTCGACCCGACCCTTGACCACCACGATCGCGTCCTCGGCGATGTACTGTCCGATCACCTCGTAGGTGTTCGGGAAAAACAACGTCTCCACGCCACCGGCCAGGTCCTCCAGGGTGGCCGAGGCCCACGCCCGGCCCTGCTTGGTGACCCGCCGCTGCACGCCGGAGAGGATGCCGGCGAGGGTGACCACCGCGCCGTCGGGCACGGTGCCCTCCTCCGACAGCGCCGCGATCGTGGTGTCGGCCGCCGCGCCGAGAATGTGCTCCAGGCCGAACAGGGGATGGTCGGAGACGTACAGGCCGAGCATCTCGCGCTCGAAGGCGAGCTTGTCCCGCTTGTCCCACTCCCCCTCGGCGATGACCGGCATGACCGTGGTGTTCGTCGCCACCTCGGCGTCACCGAAGCCCGCGCCGAACAGGTCGTACTGCCCGACGGCCTCCTTGCGCTTGACGTCGGCGTACGCGTCGATGGCGTCGGCGTGCACCGCGAGCAGGCCCTTGCGGGGATGCTTCAGCGAGTCGAACGCCCCCGCCTTGATCAGGGATTCGATTGTCTTCTTGTTGCAGACCACCGCGTCGACCTTGGACAGGAAGTCGTAGAAGTCGGCGTACTCGCCCTTCTCCTCGCGGCAGCGCATGATCGCGGCGACCACGTTCGCGCCGACGTTGCGGATCGCGCCGAGGCCGAAGCGGATCTCCCGGCCGACCGGGGTGAACGGGCCGGCCGAAGTGTTCACGTCCGGCGGCAACACCTGGATGCCCATCCGCCGGCACTCCGACAGGTACATGGCCATCTTGTCCTTGTCGTCGCCGACGGAGGTCAGCAGCGCCGCCATGTACTCGGCCGGGTAGTTGGCCTTGAGGTAACCGGTCCAGTACGACACCAGGCCGTAGCCGGCGGTGTGCGCCTTGTTGAAGGCGTAGTCGGCGAACGGGACGAGGATGTCCCACAGGGTCTTGATGGCCTCGTCGGAGTAGCCGTTGCTCTTCATCCCGTCGCGGAACGGGATGAACTCCTTGTCGAGGACCTCCTTTTTCTTCTTGCCCATCGCCCGGCGCAGCAGGTCGGCCTTGCCGAGGCTGTACCCGGCGAGCACCTGGGCGGCGCGCTGCACCTGCTCCTGGTAGACGATCAGACCGTGGGTCGGGCCGAGGATCTCCTCCAGCGGCTCGGCCAGCTCCGGGTGGATCGGGGTGATCTCCTGGAGCCCGTTCTTGCGCAGCGCGTAGTTGGTGTGCGAGTTGGCGCCCATCGGGCCGGGCCGGTACAGCGCCAGGACGGCGGAGATGTCCTCGAAATTGTCCGGCTTCATCAGCCGCAGCAGCGACCGCATCGGCCCACCGTCGAGTTGGAACACGCCGAGGGTGTCGCCCCGGGCCAGCAGCTCGTACGTCGGCTTGTCGTCCAACGGCAGTTTGAGCAGGTCGACCTTGAGCCCGTGGTTCAGCTCGATGTTCTTCAGCGCGTCGTCGATGATGGTCAGGTTGCGCAGGCCGAGGAAGTCCATCTTCAACAACCCGAGCGACTCACACGTCGGGTAGTCGAACTGGGTGATGATCGCCCCGTCGGCGTCCCGCCGCATCAGCGGGATGTGCTCGATGATCGGCTCGGCGGACATGATCACCCCGGCGGCGTGCACGCCGGTCTGCCGGATCAGCCCCTCGATGCCCTTGGCGGTGTCGATCACCTTGCGGACGTCGGGGTCGGACTCGTACAGGCCACGGATCTCGCCGGCCTCGGCGTAGCGCGGGTGCTTCGGGTCGAAGATGCCGGTGAGCGGGATGTCCTTGCCCATCACCGCCGGTGGCATCGCCTTGGTGATCCGGTCGCCGACCGCGTACGGGTAGCCGAGCACCCGAGCCGAGTCCTTGATCGCGGCCTTCGCCTTGATCGTGCCGAAGGTGGCGATCTGGGCGACCTTGTCCTCGCCCCACTTGTCGGTGACGTACTTGATCACCTCGCCGCGCCGACGCTCGTCGAAGTCGATGTCGACATCCGGCATCGAGACCCGCTCGGGGTTGAGGAACCGCTCGAAGATCAGCCCGTGCGGGATCGGATCCAGGTCGGTGATGCCCAGGGCGTACGCCACGAGGGAACCGGCGGCGGAGCCACGGCCGGGACCGACGGCGATGCCCTGCGCCTTGGCCCACTGGATGAAGTCGGCCACCACGAGGAAGTACGACGGGAAGCCCATCTGGATGATGACGCCCAGCTCGTACTCGGCCTGCACGACGTGCCCCTCGGGGATGCCCTCCGGGTACCGGCGGGCCAGGCCGGCGAAGGTCTCCTTGCGGAACCACGACTCCTCGGTCTCGCCGTCGGGGACCGGGAAGCGCGGCATCAGGTTGTGGAACTCGAACATCCCGGTCGGGTCGACCCGCTCCGCCACCAGCAGCGTGTTGCGGCAACCCTCCAGCCAGGCGTCGGAGTTGTCCACGCCGCGCATCTCGTCGGCTGACTTGATGTAGTAGCCGCTGCCGCCGAACTTGAACCGGTTCGGGTCGGCGACGTTGCTGCCGGTCTGCACGCACAGCAGCACGTCGTGCGCCTCGGACTGCGCCTCGTGGGTGTAGTGCGAGTCGTTGGTGACCACCGGCGGGATGTTGAGCTTGCGGCCGATCTCCAGCAGCCCGTCGCGGACCCGCTTCTCGATGTCCAGGCCGTGGTCCATCAGCTCCAGGAAGTAGTTCTCCTTGCCGAAGATCTCCTGGTACTTCGCGGCGGCCTCGAGGGCCTGCGCGTCGTGGCCGAGCCGCAGCCGGGTCTGCACCTCACCGGAGGGGCAGCCGGTGGTGGCCATCAGTCCGTCGGCGTACTCGGCGAGCAGTTCGGCGTCCATCCGGGGCCACTTGACGAAGTAGCCCTCGGTGTAGGAGCGCGAGGTCAGCGCGAACAGGTTGTGCAGGCCGGTCTTGTTGCGCGCCCAGATGGTCTTGTGGGTGTAGCCACCGCTACCGGAGACGTCGTCGCTCTTCTGCTCCGGCCGGCCCCACCGCACCCGAGACTTGTGGAACCGCGACTCCGGCGCCACGTACGCCTCGATGCCCAGGATCGGGGTCACCCCGGCGGCCATCGCCTGCTTGTAGAAGTCGTTCGCGCCGTGCATGTTGCCGTGGTCGGTCATTGCCACCGCCGGCATTCCCTGCCGCTTGACCTCGGCGAACAGGTCCTTGAGCCGGGCCGCCCCGTCGAGCATCGAGTACTCCGTGTGCACGTGCAGATGCGCGAACGAATCGCCCATGCGGAGGCCCCCCGGGGTCGGATGATCGAGTCGGTCGTACCACCCTAACCGCGCCCCGACGCCGCCTCCAGCGCGCCACACCGCCGGCCCGCGCCCTGGCACCGAGCCCGCACCGGCGGTCACCGGACGGTCACTCACGGCGGACCCGACTAAGGGCTCGACGGACCGTTCCCGCCATCGTCGGGAGGCTGATCGACGCCCGCACGTTGAGCAGGAGCGGGCCTGGACCGACGAACGTACGATGATCAGCGGAAGTACCCACACACCGAGGGAGCGGCCGTGGAACTGATCATCGGACTGGTGTGCCTGGTGTTGATCGTCGTGGCGGTGCTCGGCTTCGGCGTGTCGATCTACAACGGGCTGGTCCGGGCCCGCAACGCGTACCGCAACGCCTTCGCCCAGATCGACGTGCAGCTCGTCCGGCGACACGACCTGATCCCCAACCTGGTCGAGACCGCCAAGGGCTACCTCAAGCACGAGCGGGAGACCCTCGAAGCGGTGATCAACGCCCGCAACGCCGCCGTCAACGCGCAGGCCACCGCCGCCGCGGCTCCGGGCGACCCGGCGGCGATGCAGCAGCTCAGCGGCGCCGAGAACGCCCTCACCGCCACTCTTGGTCGGCTGTTCGCGCTCTCCGAGGCGTACCCGGACCTGAAGGCCAACCAGAACATGATGCAACTGTCGGAGGAGCTGACCTCCACGGAGAACCGGGTCGCGTTCGCCCGGCAGGCGTACAACGACGCGGTGATGGCCTACAACAACAAGCGCGAGGTGTTCCCGTCCAGCGTGGTGGCCGGGATGTTCTCGTTCGGCCCGGCGGAGCTGTTCCAGCCGGACGACCCGCAGCAGCGCCAGGCGCCGCAGGTCTCGTTCTGATCGGGTCGCGATGAACTTCTTCGAACGGCAGCGTCAGGTGCGCCGGCTGTCGACCCGGCTGGTGCTGCTGTTCGTGCTGGCCGTGGTCGGGATCGTGGTGGTGGTGAACCTCGCGGCGTTGTTCGCCTTCAACGCCACCACCGCCGATCCCGGCCAGCTCGCCGGGTTCGTCGCCATGGTCACCGTCGCCACCCTCACCGCGATCGGGCTGGCCGCCCTGGTCCGTACGCTCGCGTTGCGCGGCGGGGGCGGGAAGGTGGCCCGCGAGCTGGGCGGGGTGCCGGTGCCGACGAACACCACCGATCCCGAGCTGCGCCGGCTGCGCAATGTCGTCGAGGAGATGGCGCTGGCCTCCGGCGTACCCGTGCCCGAGGTGTACGTGCTGCCGGAGGAGACGGCGATCAACGCGTTCGCCGCCGGGTGGACCCCGGCCGACGCCGCCGTCGCCGTCACCCGGGGCGCGTTGCAGCGACTCAACCGCGACGAACTCCAGGGCGTCATCGCCCACGAGTTCAGTCACGTCGTCAACGGCGACATGCGGCTCAACATCAGGTTGATGGGCCTGCTGTTCGGCATCCTCTTCCTCACCGTGATCGGCCGTGGGCTGGCCCGTGCGGGTGTCATCGGCGGTGGCCGGTCACGCGGCAACAACAGCGGCGGCAGCGCCGCCCCGTTGGCGCTGGTGGGCCTGGCCCTGCTGGTGGCCGGCTACGTCGGGGTGCTCGCCGGGCGGCTCATCCAGGCGTCGGTCTCCCGGCAGCGGGAGTACCTCGCCGACGCCTCCGCCGTGCAGTACACCCGCCAGACCCGGGGCATCGCCGGGGCGCTGAAGAAGATCGGGGGTCTCAGCGACGGGTCCGAGCTGAAGTCGCCCAAGCGCGACGAGGTGGGGCACATGCTCTTCGGCGAGGCGGCCCGGACGTCGTGGTTCGCCACCCATCCCCCGCTCGCCGACCGGATCAAGGCACTGGAGCCGTCCTTCGACCCGGCCCAGCTGCAACAGTTGTCGCGGCGGTGGGCGGCGGCACCGCCGTCGGGCCGTCAGGAGGACGTCGCCCTCGGCCTGGCCCCGGCCAACGCGTCGGACCACCCGGCCACGGCAGGCCGTCCAGAGCCGGCCGGCCGGGCGCGGCAGGCCCGGCCCGGGTCACCGGGCGGCGGCGAACGCCTGCGCGTCGCACCGGACGAGGTGCTGGCCCGGGTCGCCGCCCCCACCGCGAGCGCCTACACCCACGCCGCAGCCATCCTCGACCGGATCCCGGATCCGCTGCTCGACCGGGCCCGCGATCGGCAGGCGGCCGTGCCGCTGCTGCTCGGCCTGCTACTCGGCGCCGAGTCGGAGGTCCGACAGCACCAGTACGCCGCAGTGGCCCAGCGGCACGGCCAGGAACTGGCCGACGATGCCCTGCGCGCGGCCGACGACCTGGTCGAGCTGCCCGCCGAGCTGCGTCTGCCGCTGGCCGAGTTGGCCTTCCCGGCGCTACGCGATCGACCCGACCCCGAGTTGGAGTCACTGCTGGCGGCCGTGTTCACGCTGATCCAGGCGGACGGCGCGATAAACGTGACCGAGTACTGCCTGTCCCGGCTGTTGCTGGCCGAGCTGGAGGAGTCGCTGCGGCCGGACTCCCGCTGGCGTACCGACCGGCGGAAACTCACCGACGCGCGCTCCGCCGCAGCCGCCCTGCTGGCCACGCTTGCCCAGGTCGGGCACCCCGACCGACCCGAGGCGGAACGGGCCTTCCAGGCCGGCGTCGGCGCCCTGCTGCCCGGCGACCTGCCGTACGCGCCACCGGAGAACGGCGTGCTCGCCCTGGAGACCGCCTGGCCGGTGCTGGACGGACTACGCCCGGCAGACAAGGAACGACTGGTGGCGGCCACCGTCGCGGTGATCAGCCACGACGGCATGATGACCGTGCCCGAAGCCGAGCTGCTGCGGACGATCTGCGGTCTGCTGCACTGTCCGCTCCCGCCGATGGCCGGCCACGTCGCCGACTGATCACCCGACCCCTGTTCGGCCCCGCGCTGCCCAGACCGGCACCGGAAACCGCACACGGAGAGTCACTGTCACCGAGCGTCACGACAACGGGACCCCCCTCTACCCCACTCCGCACGCTTTGCTCTGCTTCAACCCACGCACTGGCGCTTGAGCTGGCAGGCTGCGTCGGCCTCGGACCGCACCTGCCACGCCTGCTGATACGTTCCGTGAGTGTTGCGTCGGTTGAAGCAGAGCAAAGGGAGGGCAGGGGTAGTGGTTGGGGGCGGTGGGGCAGCACTTTCCGTGAGGGCAGTTACCGCAACGACCACCTGGCCGCACCCGACACGACGGACGGGCGGCGCGGCAGTGGCATGCTGCCCAAGGTGACCACCGAGACCACCGACGTGTGGCGGCAACCCGTCGAGACCACCGACGAGTGGCGCCGGGCCGAGGCCAGTGACGAGTGGCGACGGCCGGGGCCGACGCCGGAGCAGCGACGGCTGGACCTGTACGCCGGGTTGGCCGCGACGGCCCTCGCCCTGCTCAGCCTGACCCTGGCCCGCAGCACCGGTGCGTTCGTGCTCGGACCACCGCCGTCCGGCGTCGAACAGCTCCTCTGGACCGTCGCGGTGCCGTTGCCGCTGATCTGGCGCCGCCGGTTTCCGGCCGCCGCCACGCTCGCCGTGTCGGCCGCGTTCATCGGATCACAGGTGCGTGCCGTTCCCGAGTGGCAGCTCTCCTCCTGGGCGCTGTTCATCGCCATCTACACCCTCGGTGCCTGGGGCCGGGACCGTCGGTTGTCCCGCCGGCTGCGGATCGGCGTGATCATCGCGATGTTCACCTGGATGGGCATCTCCCTGTCGATCAACTACCGCACGCTCACCGCGAGGAGCTTCGACGACGCCGTCGGCCCGGTGCCGCCGGTGCTCGCCGCGATCGTCACCGGCGTCCTGGTGAACGCGCTGTACTTCGGGTTCGCGTACTTCTTCGGCGAGATCGCCTGGGTGGCCGCCCGTCGCCAGCACCAGGTGGTCGAGCAGGCGGAACGGCTACGCCGGTCACAAGCCGAGGTACGCGAGCACGCGGTGGTCGGCGAGCGGGTCAGGATCGCCCGTGAGCTGCACGACGTGGTCGCCCACCACGTCTCGGTGATGGGGGTGCAGGCGGCGGCCTGTCGCCGGGTCTTCGACAAGGATCCGGCGAAGGCCCGCACCGCGCTCGCCTCCATCGAGGAGACCGCCCGCCAGGCGGTCGACGAGTTGCGCCGGATGCTCGGCGTGCTGCGGGCCCGCGACGGCGACCCGGAGGACACCCGACAGCCGGCCGGGGTCGACCGGATAGCCGCCCTGGTGGACCGGGCCGGCGAGGCCGGGCTACGCGCCACCCTGGGGGTGTACGGCGACCCGCAGCCGCTGCCGGAATCGGTCTCCCAGGCCGCGTACCGGGTGGTGCAGGAGGCCGTGACGAACGTGTTGAAGCACGCCACCGGGGCGAGTCTGCTCGACGTCCGGATCCGGTATCTGGCGCAGGAGATGGAGGTCGAGGTGAGCGACGACGGCCGGGCCAGCCGCTCGGCGAACGCCGACGGGCTGGGGCTGATCGGGATGCGGGAACGGGTCGCGACCCACGGCGGCGAATTGGAGGTGGGTCCGCGCACCGGGGGTGGCTGGCGGGTGCGGGTCCGCTTCCCACTCCCGGCGGGGAGCCCGGCGTGAACCCGATCCGGGTGCTCCTCGCCGACGATCACCACCTGGTGCGTACCGGGTTCCGGGTGATCCTGGAGATCGAGGACGACATCGAGGTGGTCGGCGAGGCCGCCGACGGGGAGCGGGCCGTCGGCATGACCCGGGCGCTGCGTCCGGACGTGGTGCTGATGGACGTGGAGATGCCCGGGGTGGACGGGCTGGAGGCCACCCGGCGGATCAGCGCCGACGCGGACGAGCCAGGTGGGCCAGCCGTACTGATGCTGACCACGTTCGACCGGGACGACTACCTGTTCGCCGCGTTGCGCGCCGGCGCGAGTGGCTTCCTGCTCAAGAACGGCACACCGGAGGCCCTGGTCGACGCGATCCGGGTGGTGGCCCGAGGCGACGGCCTGCTCGCGCCGGAACTCACCCGGCGGGTGATCGCCACCTTTGCCCGCCCCGGCGACAGGCCCGGTGGTGACGTCGGTCCGGCGGCGACGCTGGACAGCCTGACCCCCCGGGAACGGGAAGTCCTGGTGCTCGTCGCCGGGGGTGCCAGCAACGCCGAGATCGCCGCCGGCCTGCACCTGGGCGAGGCGACGGTGAAGTCACACGTCAGCCGGGTGCTGGCCAAACTGGGTCTGCGCGACCGGGTACAGGCGGTGGTCTTCGCGTACGAACACGGGGTGGTCCGGCCCGGCGGGTGAGCGGCCTCCGCCGCGAGAGGGAGTCGTGATCTCCCTCGGCGGGCGGACGGCAGCCGGCCACCGACGACCTAGCGTTGGGCCATGACCAGCGTGCTCCGTCTCGACGGCGTCGACCGCAGCTTCGGCGACCGTCAGGTACTCAAGGACGTCTCCTTCGACGTCGTCGCCGGCCGGATGACCGGCTTCGTCGGCGGCAACGGCGCCGGCAAGACGACCACCATGCGGATCATCCTCGGGGTGCTCGCCGCCGACGCCGGCCGGGTGACGTGGCGGGGTGAGCCGCTGAGCCGGGATGCGCGGCGGCGCTTCGGGTACATGCCCGAGGAACGCGGCCTGTACCCGAAGATGAGCGTCCGTGAGCAGGTCACCTACCTGGGTCAGCTGCACGGGTTGACCGCCGACGCCGCTCGCCGCGCCACCGACGGGCTGTTGGAGCGGGTCGGTCTCGCCGAGCGGGGCAACGACCTGCTGGAGACGCTGTCCCTGGGCAATCAGCAGCGGGCCCAGATCGCCGCCGCGCTGGTGCACGACCCGGAGGTGCTGGTACTGGACGAGCCCTTCTCCGGCCTCGATCCGCTGGCCGTGGACACGGTCGTCGGCGTCCTGCGGGAGCGGGCCACCGCCGGTGCTCCGGTGCTCTTCTCCAGTCACCAGCTCGACGTGGTCGAGCGGCTCTGCGACGACCTGGTGATCATCGCGGACGGCTCGATCCGGGCCGCCGGCAGTCGGGAGCAGTTGCGCTCGGCGTACACCACGCCCCGTTTCGAGCTGGTGGTGGAGACCGACGCCGGCTGGCTGCGCGACCACCCCGGGGTGAGCCTGGTCGACCTCGACGGCGCACGCGCCGTGTTCGACCTGGCCGCCGGCACCGACGAACAACCGGTGCTGCGCGCCGCCCTCGAGCGCGGCCCGGTCCGCGCGTTCCGCCCGGTCGCCCCATCCCTCGCCGAGATCTTCCGAGAGGTCGCCAAGTGAACACCATGCAGGCCACCCGCCTGGTCGCCGCCCGGGAGATCCGGGTCAAGCTGCGCGACCGTACCTTCCTGATCAGCACCCTCGTCTTCCTGCTGATCGCCGCGGCGGCGACGATCCTGCCGCCGTTGCTGTCCGGTGGGCCGTCCACCGTGGCGGTGACCGAGGCGGCGGCCGGCCCGTTGCGGGCGGCCGGGCTGGAGGTGCTCGCCGTACCCGACGACGCCGCCGCCGAACAGGCGGTGCGCGACGGCGACGCGGACGCCGCCGTGGTCGCCGGCCCGGCCGTGCTCGCCATGGACGACGCCCCCGACGACGTGGTCTCCGCGTTGAGCACCGAACCACCGGTCCGGCTGCTGAATCCGGACGCGGTGGACCCGGTGGTGGCCTTCCTGGTGCCGTTCGCCTTCGCCTTCATCTTCTTCATCACCTCGCAGACCTTCGGGGTGCAGATCGCGCAGAGCATCATCGAGGAGAAGCAGACCCGGATCGTGGAGATCCTCGTCGCCGCGGTGCCGGTCCGCGCCCTGCTGGCCGGGAAGATGCTCGCCGGTACGATCCTCGCGCTCGGGCAGATCGCCCTGGTGGCCGTGGTCGCCGTGGCCGGCATGACGTTCGGCGACAACACCACGCTGCTGTCGCTGCTCGGGCCGGCGATCGGCTGGTTCGTGCCGTTCTTCCTGCTCGGCTTCGTGCTTATCGCGTCGATGTGGGCGGCGGCCGGCGCGCTGGTGAACCGGCTGGAGGACATCGGTGGCGTGTCGATGCCGGTACAGCTCGCGGTGATGCTGCCGTTCTTCGCGGTGATCTTTCTCAACGACAACGTCACCGCCATGCGGGTGCTGTCCTACCTGCCCTTCTCGGCACCGACGGCGATGCCGCTGCGGTTGTTCACCGGGGACGCCGCCGCGTGGGAGCTGATCGTCTCGCTGGCCCTGCTCCTGGTCACGGCGGCGGGGTTCCTGCTCGCCGGAGCTCGGGTGTACGAAGGCTCCCTGCTACGCACCAACGGCCGCACCTCCATCCGCACCGCCTGGCGCGAACGCGAAACCCTGGGCTGACCGCGCTCTCCCCTCGCGCTCTCCCCTCGCGCTCAGGCAGCAGTTTCCCCGAAGTTGCTGCCTGAGCGCCGCGCGATGCAGCAGTTTCCCCGAAGTTGCCGCCTCGAAGCGCCGCGATGCAGCAGTTTCCCCGACGGTGCCGGCGATCAGCGGTGGGGTGGGAGGGTTGCCCAGTTGGCGGGGAGACGGGGGGTGGGCCAGGTGGGATCGGGGCGCCAGGTCGACCAGGACTCGTCCCACCAGCGCTCACCGGCGTCCAGCAGGGCGGCGATCCGGTCGCCCTCGGCGCGGATCGCGTCGCCCATGCCCGGGTAGCGCCCCTCCACCAGCCGCTGCGCGAAGATCTCCACATCCTTGAAGACGTACCGCTCGGCGTCCGCCGCCCACCACAGGTCCAGCTCGTGATCCAGGGTGTCCACCCCGATCGGCGTACGCCGGAACGGATCCTGGAGGTTGAAGTACCAGCCGGCGAAGGCACGCTCCGGGCCCGACCAGAACACGTCGACCGAGTGCGCCTCGCCGGGCCGTTGCAGCATCAGCTTGCCGTGCCCCGTCCAGGCGGTGTGCCCGGCGAGCTGCCACGGATGCCGACCGCACGGGAACTCACCCGACTCCGGAAAGCCGAACTCGGCTCTCGGCGGCAGGTAGAGAGCGAGCAGGTCGGGCGAGTCCTCGACGCAGATCGTGGGGCAGCTGAACCACACCTCACCGCGCAGGATCTCCCGCCGCACCACCACGTCACCCGGCGCGAACCGGCCAGCCGTCGTCACGCTCGCAGATGCCGCTCTACTTCTTGCCGACGAGCTTCTGGCTGATCGGGCGCCCGGCCTCGCTGGCGAGCCGCAGGATCAGTGCGCCGACCGGATCCTGCTCCCCGTCCTTGAGCCCGACGTCGATCGAGTTGACCCGCATCGGCGCCTGGCCGGTCGGCTTCATCAGGTACGCCGCGGTCTTGCCGGCGAACAGCGTGCCACCACCGAAGACCTGGACCTCCACCTCGGCCATCTCGGCCCAGGTGGCGGCGCGGGCGTTGCCGTTGCGGACGTACACCATCCCGCCAGGGTAGAGGTAGCCGGCCTCGAAGCCCCTCACCAACACCGCGACGAACCAGCCGACAGCACAGATCCCGAGCGCCAACGACGGGATCGCCGCCCAGACGAGCGGTCGCCAGGAGGCCGCGAGCGCGAAGAGGGCGACCGACACCAGGATCGCCACCGCGCCGACGGCGACGATCGTGAGTGCGGAGCTGATGGGATTGCCGCTGCTGCGCTTGTCGATCAACGTACCCAGCCCGCGTTCCGCGGCCAGGCTGGCCACCTTCTCCGGTACGTCCTGCCGATTGTCGACACTGCTCATGTCCGCCCCGTTTCGGTCGACTCGAAAATCAGCGGCGAGCATATCCACAGTGGGCGGTTGCGGCTGCCCCGTGTGCCACGGCCGACGGGAGCGGCTGACTGGGCGGGTGACGCGTCCGGCTACCGGCTCGGGGAAGTTCTGATGGCCGGGGCTTCAGTTCTCGGGCAGGGTGCGCATGGTGCGCAGCGGGGAGAAGACGACCCAGAGCACCCCGAGCAGGGCGCCGAGGCTGGCGATCCAGAGGGCGGGACGTACCCCGATCGCGGCGCCGAGCGTACCGCCGAGCACGGCACCGATCGGGCGGATGCCGTAGTTGACGGTGCGGCGGAAGCCGGAGACCACGGCGAGCATCGCCACCGGGGTGGCCGCGATCTGCACCGATCCGACGGCGATGTCGAGGATCATGACGCCCAGCGCGGCAACGAACTCGGCGGCGAACAACAGCGCGAGCACCAGCGGCTGTGGCCCCGTGGCCAGCGGCACGAGGACCATCGGGGCCGGGAAGGCGACGAAACCGAGGAGTACCGCGGGGCCGATGCCGATCCGGCGACTGATCGCACCGGTGACCGCCGCGCCGAGCAGTCCACCGACCGCGCCGGCCCCGATGATCAGGCCGAGCAGGCCCGCGGAGACACCCAGCTCGGTGGTCACGTACAGCACGAAGAGCGCGGCGAACATGTAACTGAACAGGTTGAGCGTGGTGGTGCCGAGCAACGTCGCCCGGAGGACCGCCGAGCGGCCCACGTACCGCACCCCGGCGGCCATCCCCCGGCCGGGTCCGCTCTGCACGGGATGTTCGGTGACCGTTGTCCGGGCCAGGAAGACCGCCGAGGTCAGATAGGTGAACACCCCGGAGAAGAGGGCGAACGGGGCGGTGAGCACCTGCACGAGCACGCCGCCGATGCTCGGGCCGGCCACGTGCGACATGGCCCTGCTGCCGTTGATCAGACTGTTGGCGTCCACGTAGTCCGGCCGTCGGACCAGCGCGGCGAACAGACTGGTGTGCGCCACCTCGAAGAACACCGAGAGGATCCCGACCAGGAAGGCCACGACACAGAGCAGCGGCAGGTTCAGCGCGTCCACCCACCAGAGCAGCGGTACGGCCAGCAGCAGCACCGCCCGACCGATATCGGCGACGATCATCACCTGGCGTCGGCGGGGGCGCCGGTCCACCCAGGCGCCGGCCGGCAGGGAGAAGAACAGGTTCGGCAGCAGCGAGGCGGCGGTCAGGTACCCCATCTCGGCGGGTCCGGCGCCGAAGGCGAGCACGGCCAGCAGCGGCACCGCGAGCACGGTGATCTGGTCACCGAAGAGCGAGACGGCTTGCGCGGACCAGTAGCGCCGGAAGGCCGCCTGCCGCAGCAGCCGTGGGATGCGCGGCCGCCGCGGCGGCGCCGGGTCGGTCAGGACGAGTGATTCGGTCACGACCCGTCTCCGCCCGCGGTCTCTTGCGGCGGTACGGCGCCACGCGGCAGCGCCATCTGGACGAATGTCACCGGGCGGGACCCGGGCGGGCGTTTCGCCGGGTCGGCGATCCGGTCGTCGTACCGGGCCAGCAGCGCGTCGATCTGTTCCGTGATCTCACCCAGCTCGGCGGCGGTGACGTGCAGCAACGCGTCACCGAAGCCGGCGGCGGCCCGCCACTCGACGGGCTCGTCGGCGCGGATCGCGAGGTAGTCGCGCGCCCGTTGCAGGTAGACGTCGACCATCACGCTGTTGATCTGGTCCGTGGCCGCCCGCATGGCCGGGTCGTCGGAGTCGTCGTCCCAGGAGGTGTACTGCGTGGTGGCCCGCCAGGGCCGTTCCCGAGCGTCCGCACCGGGCACCCGTTCGGCGAACCCGTACTTGGCGAGTTGCCGCAGGTGGAACGAGCAGTTCGGCACGTTGTCGTCGAGCCGGGCCGCCGCCTGGGTCGCGGTCATCGGCCCTTCGCCGCGCAGCAGCCCGATCAGGCGCATCCGCAGCGGGTGGGCGTACGCCCGCAGGGCACGCGGGTCAGTGACCTTGAGCGCGCGCCGAGGTATCTCGTCAGCCATACAGTAGAGAATGCTTTAGAAAGAAGTCTTTAGCAACCGTCAGCCGACCGGCCCCGGCCCGCTCGCACACCGTCAAGCCCGTCGAGGCGAGCAAATCTTGGACACTTTCCGTTCTTCGCTAACGGGAATTTTCCAAGATCTCCCGTACGCCAGGGAGAAGACGCGGTGCGCACCGATCGTTCAGTCGCCGCCAGCCGTCGGCCCGCTACTCCGCCAGATCGCGGCTTCTATCCGCAGCAGCAGGCCACTGAGCACCAGGAGCCCTCCGGCAGCGAGAAGTTTGTCGCCATAGCCCACATCGGCGAAGCCAAGGAGGAAGGCGAACGCTCCGCCCAGTGCCCCAAGTGTGCCCAGTGCGCCGACGGTCTCCGCCGATCTCTTGTCCACCGGCGCATCATAGAACTCCGCCATCGATATCCCCGGGCCACGGAAGGCTCCGGCCCAGGCCGGTCGACGCCGGCTACCGCTCGTGGCTGGGTCAGCCGACCGCAGCCATGATCTCATCGCTGAGACCTGTCATCCTGCACGGCTCGGAGCCCGACCCCGGCCGCTGTTTCCCCAGAATGCAGCCCGCAACAGAAGACCCCCGACCACGAGCAATGCGGCGGCGAAGACGACTTCCCGATCGAGCGCCTTAGTGGCAAGGCTCAGCAGAAGCACGACTGCTCCCACCGCCACAGCCGACGTCCCGATGCCGCTGACGATCTGCCCGGACCTGCTAGCCACCACGGCAGTCTAGTCGCCGTCGGTCGACCTGTCGGGCACACCGCGCACGCTCAGGCTGTCAGCGATCGCCGCCCACTGCCCGGGGTCAGCCGACGGCGGCCATGACCTCGTCGGAGACGTCGAAGTTGGCGTAGACGTTCTGCACGTCGTCGCTGTCCTCCAGGACGTCGATCAGCTTGAAGATCTTGCGCGCGCCCTCCTCGTCCAGCGGCACGGTGACGCTTGGCACCAGGGAGGACTCGGCCGACTCGTACTCGATGCCGGCGTCCTGCAACGCGGTCCGCACGGCGAGCAGGTCGGTCGGCTCGGAGACCACCTCGAACGCCTCGTCCAGGTCGTTGACCTCCTCGGCGCCCGCGTCGAGGACGGCCAGCATCACGTCGTCCTCGGTGGTGCCGGCCTTGGGCACGATCACCACACCCTTGCGGGAGAACATGTACGACACGGAACCGGCATCGGCGAAGGAGCCGCCGTTGCGGGTCAGTGCGGTGCGCACCTCGGTGGCGGCGCGGTTGCGGTTGTCGGTCAGGCACTCGATCAGCAGCGCGACGCCGTTCGGGCCGTACCCCTCATACATGATCGTCTGGTAATCGGCGCCGCCGGCCTCCAGGCCGGAGCCGCGCTTGACGGCCCGGTCGATGTTGTCGTTGGGGACCGAATTCTTCTTGGCCTTCTGGATCGCGTCGTAGAGCGTCGGGTTGCCGGCCGGATCACCGCCACCGGTACGCGCCGCGACCTCCACGTTCTTGATCAGCTTGGCGAACATCTTGCCGCGCTTGGCGTCGATGACCGCCTTCTTGTGCTTGGTCGTCGCCCACTTTGAGTGGCCGGACATCTGTTACCTCCGTTGCTACCCGCCGTCTGCATCGACCGCACCGAGCGCCCCGCTCCGCACCGGCGCACACGGTGGTGCCGGTCAGCTCTGGTGGAAGCAGTGGCGGCCAGATGGCCCTGCCGAATCTCGACAATCCTACCGACGTGCGGCGGGTGGTCGTCACCCGCCGCACGTCAGCCGTCGGCCGACCCTCCCCCGATCGCCACAAAGCGGACGAAGCTATTCGCCCATGCCGTACGACCCCAGCACGGTGAACTCGGTCGTGCTGCGCTGCTCGCATCGCTCATCGAGCCCGGCCCGGAAGCGGCCGAACGCCTCCAGCGACGGCAGTGGTCCGGGCAGGTCCGGGCCGATGACGACGTCGACGAAGCTGAACCCGTCGTCGAGCCGGAGGGTCAGATAGCGAAACCCCGGTGGCCGGACTCGGGCCAGTTCCTCGTGGACCGGGTTGAGCAGCGCCAGATGCTCGTCGAGACAGTCGGTCCGGACCCGGTAGCTGATCAGGAGGGTGTCCGTGCTCACGACACCGGCACCGGGTCGGCGGCTCGGCCGGCGGCCACCAGGTCGGTGACCATCAGCGTCACTTCGGCCGCACGTTCCGGCGCGGGTGCGATCCGGGCTTTCGCGGTCGGGTCGGAGGTACTCCCGGCGGGCCACTGGAAGTCGGTGAAGAGCTGCAACTCGACGTGGTCCGGTCGGACCTTCATGCCCACCTCACCGAGGATCGCCCGCAGGTGCGCGGCGGCCCGCCCACCGCCCCGCGCCCCGTAGCTGAGCAATCCGGCCGGCTTGCCGCGCCACTCGGCGTCCAGATGGTCGATGGCGTTCTTGAGTACCGCCGGGACCGAGCTGTTGTACTCCGGGGTGACGAAGATGAAGGCGTCGCAGGCCGCCACCACCGTCGACCAGCGACGGGTGTGCTCGTGGCGGTAGTCGCCGAACCTGGCCGGCACCGGTTCGTCGAGCATCGGCAGCCGCTGCTCGGCCAGGTCGATCAGTTCGACGGTCACCTCCCCCGCTTTCGTCGCCGGATGCCGGGCCGCCGTTTCGGCCACCCATCCCGCCACCGCCGGGCCGCGTCGCCCCTGCCGACTGCTGCCCACCACGAGGCCCACCATGATCGGTCTGTGCTGCTGCGTACTGTTCATGACCCGATCCCACCGCTGCCGGGAGCGCTTGGGGAGACCGGCGGGAGGGTAGCCCCGGCGGGGACAGGCTCCCGGGCATCGGACGCGGCAGACTGGATGCGTGATGGACGGCGAGTTGGGCGCGTTCCTCCGTAGCCGCCGGGAGGCGCTGCGACCCGAGCAGGTGGGGTTGCCCACCAACGGCCGGCGGCGTACGCCGGGCCTGCGGCGGGCGGAGTTGGCCACGTTGGCCCAGGTGAGCGTGGAATACCTGACCCGGCTCGAACAGGGCCGGGACACCCGCCCGTCGCCGGGCATCCTCGCCGCGCTGGCCGAGGCGCTGCGGCTCGACGACGCCGACCGGCGGCACCTTCAGCAACTCGCGTCGGTGGACCACCGCCGGCGCCTGTGCGCGGGTGGGCGTCCGGTCGTGTCGCGGACCGTACGCCCGCAGGTCCGCACGTTGCTGGAGGCGCTGCGGGACCGGCCGGCGTACCTGCTCAACCGGCTCGGCGACGTGCTGGCCTGGAACGACCCGTTCGACCGGTTGGCCCGCCCCGTCGGGCTGCTCGACGACGAGCGGCCAAACCTCGTGTGGTTCCTCTTCACCGACGAGCGCGCACGCCAGCACTTCCCCGACTGGGCGGATCTCGCCGACCAGCAGGTGGCCGACCTGCACCGGTTGCGCGGCGGCGAGCCCGCCACCGACGCGTTCGCCGAACGGCTCGCCCGTACTGTCGGGGAACCGTTCCAGTCCCGGTGGCAGCGCCGGCCGGTCGCGGTGCGGCCGAGCGGGGTGCGCTGGTTGCGGCATCCGGAGGTCGGGCCGCTTCGGCTGTCGTACGAGACCCTGGAACTCGCCGACGACCAGCAACGGCTGGTGGTGCAGCAGCCCGCCGACGCGGACAGCGCCGCGACGCTGGACCGCCTGCTGGGCCGCCGCCCCGGCGGCCTCCGCTCGGTCGCCAGCTGACCCCGCCGCCCTGGCGCCCGCCCGCCGCCCACCCCCACCGGGAAGATCCGCGCAGTTTCGGGGATGTTGCTGCCTCGAAGCGAGTCGAGGGAGCAACACCCCCGAAACTGCTGCCGCACGTGCCCGGCGGGTGGGGCGCGTGCGCGGCGGGTGGGGCGCGTGCGGGGCGGGTGGTGCGGGTGGGCGGGGCGGGTCAGCGGGTGGCGTGGACCAGGTTGACGAAGTAGGCGTGCAGGCGAGGGTCGCCGGTCAGTTCCGGGTGGAACGAGGTCGCCAGCAGGTTGTTCTGGCGTACGGCGACGATCCGGCCGGTGGCCGGGCCGTCGGCCACCTTGCCCAGCACCTCGACGCCCTCGCCGACCCGCTCGACCCAGGGCGCGCGGATGAAGACCGCGTGCAGCGGCCCGCCCGGGATGCCGGAGATCTCCACCGGCGCCTCGAAGGAGTCGACCTGCCGGCCGAACGCGTTGCGGCGAACGGTCATCGCGATGCCGTCGAAGCCGCGCTGGTCCGGCCGGCCGTCGAGCACCTCTTCAGCCATCATGATCATTCCGGCGCAGGAGCCGTAGACCGGCATCCCGTCGGCGATCCGCTTGTCGATCGGGCCGCGCAGCTCGAAGATGTCGACCAGCTTGCTGATCGTGGTGGACTCCCCGCCCGGGATGACCAGGCCGTCGACCGCGTCCAGTTCCGCCGGCCGGCGTACCGGACAGGCCCGCGCGCCCGCCGCGGTCAGGGCCGCGAGGTGTTCGCGGACATCGCCCTGCAGGGCGAGCACACCGATCACGGGTGCCGTCACGTCACCAGCCACGTTCGGCGAGGCGGTGCGGCTGCGGGAGGTCGTCGACGTTGATGCCGACCATCGCCTCGCCGAGGCCCCGGGAGACCTTGGCCAGCACGTCCGGGTCGTCGTGGAAGGTGGTCGCCTTCACGATGGCGGCGGCCCGCTGGGCCGGGTTGCCGGACTTGAAGATGCCGGAGCCGACGAAGACGCCCTCGGCACCGAGCTGCATCATCATCGCCGCGTCGGCCGGGGTGGCGATGCCACCGGCGGTGAAGAGCACCACCGGCAGCTTGCCGGTCTCGGCGATCTCCTTGACCAGCTCGTACGGTGCCTGCAACTCCTTCGCGGCGACGAACAGCTCGTCGGTCGGCAGCGACGACAGGCGACGGATCTCCTGGCGGATCTTCCGCATGTGGGTGGTGGCGTTGGAGACGTCGCCGGTGCCGGCCTCGCCCTTGGAGCGGATCATGGCGGCGCCCTCGGTGATCCGGCGCAGCGCCTCGCCCAGGTTCGTCGCGCCGCAGACGAACGGCACGGTGAACGCCCACTTGTCGATGTGGTTGGCGTAGTCGGCCGGGGTGAGCACCTCCGACTCGTCGACGTAGTCGACCCCGAGGGACTGGAGGATCTGCGCCTCGACGAAGTGACCGATGCGGGCCTTGGCCATCACCGGGATGGAGACCGCGTTGATGATGCCGTCGATCATGTCGGGGTCGCTCATCCGGGACACCCCGCCCTGGGCCCGGATGTCCGCGGGTACCCGCTCCAGCGCCATCACCGCGACCGCACCGGCGTCCTCGGCGATCTTGGCCTGCTCGGGGGTGACCACGTCCATGATCACACCGCCCTTGAGCATCTCGGCCATGCCGCGCTTCACGCGCGCGGTGCCGACGACCGGGGTGGCGGTGTTCGGGGAAGTCGTCTCGGACACGTCGTCGCTCCTCAGGCGTCCTCGGGAGGTGGCAGCGCAGATGCTACGCCCGGGCGAACGCCGCTCCGACAGCCAATCAGTCCCGTGGTGGCCTGCTCTGTGGCCGCCGTCACCCGGGGCCCGGCCACGGTCGGGCCTGGCGCGCGATAGGGCCCGCCAGCGGGCTCAGCGGCTGGGCACGTCGGCGGCCGGGACGGTCAGCGTCGGGTCGTCGATGTCGAAGTAGCGCGGCCAGGTGTGCCGGCGTCCCATCCGCAACAGCCGCACCAGCGGCCGGCTCCGCGCCGACCGGGCGTCGCGGACCAGGTCGGTGTGCACCTGGCGGGCCAGGGCCAGCCGCCGGCTGGCGGCGATGACCGCCTCGCAGTCGGCGTCGCCGGGATCGAGCTGGACCGACCGCAGCTGCCGGGTCAGGTCGTTCTCGGCCGCCTCCCGCTCCTCCGGCTCGGCGTCGAGGGCGATCCGCGCCGCCGCGTACAGCTCGACGCCGTAGCGGCGCTCGGCCAGCACCGCCGCGGCGGCGGCCCGGCGCAGCAGGTGGGCGTCCAAAGCGCGGGCGGCGAGCTGAGCGCGGTCCTGGAGCCGCTCGACCCGGCCGGCGGTCCAGATCAGGTACACCGCGACCAGGGCGACGACCACCGTCGCGCCCACCACCCACCACATGCCCGGCATCGTAGTGCTGCTCCCGTTCCTCCCGATCAGGTCAACTCCACCCACTCCTGGTCGATCACCCGCCCGTCGGTCGCCTCGATCGCCGCTGCGTATACCTCCAGAACCCGGCGGGCAACCACGGGCCAGTCGAAATTGGCCACCACCTGATCACCGCAGGCGGTCAGCTCCGCCCGCTGGGCCGGGTCGTCGAGCAACTGCGACAGCGTCGCACGCAGGGTCGCCGCGTCGCCGGTGGGGAACAGTCGTCCGGCCCGGCCGCCGTCCAGCACCCGGCGGAAGGCGTCCAGGTCGCTGGCCACGACGGTGGAGCCGGCGGCGAGCGCCTCGGTGAGGATCATGCCGAAGGACTCGCCGCCGGTGTTCGGCGCGACGTAGAGGTGCACGCTGCGCAGCATCCGCGCCTTCTCCTCCTCGGAGACCAGGCCGAGGAAGGTGACCCGGTCCCGCAGGTCGGGCGGGAACCTGTCGAACAGGTCGTCCGGGTCACCGGGACCGGCGACCAGCAGGCGCAGGCCGGGACGCTGCCGGGCCAGCTCGACGAAGGCGTCGCGCAGGATCGGGAATCCCTTGCGGGGCTCGGTGAAGCGGCCCAGGAAGCCGAGGGTGCCGCCACGGCCCGGCCCGCACTCCCCCGGCCAGCCGGGCAGCGGCTCGACCCCGGCGAACTTGGCCACCGCCACGCCGTTGGGAATCTCCACCGCCCCGCCGTCCAGGTGCTCGACCTGCACCTTGCGGGCCAGGGCGCTCACCGCGATCCGCGCGGTGATCCGCTCCAACACGATCTGGAGCACCCCCTGGGCGGCGGCGAGCATCCGGGACCGGGTCATCGCGGTGTGGAAGGTGGCCACCACCGGCCCGCGGGCGGAGAGCACGGCGAGCATGGACAGGCTCAGCGCGAGCGGTTCGTGCACGTGCAGCACGTCGAAGTCGCCCCGGGTGATCCAGCGGCGGACCCGGGCGGTGGAGACCGGCCCGAACGCGATCCGGGCCACCGAGCCGTTGTACGGCAGCGGCACCGACCGGCCGGCCGACACCACGTACGGCGGCAACGGCGAGTCCTCGTCCGCCGGGGCGAGGACGCTCACCTCGTGCCCGAGCCCGATCAGCGCCTCCGCCAGGTCCATGACGTGGTTCTGCACCCCGCCGGGTACGTCGAAGGAGTACGGGCAGACGATGCCGATCCGCATTGCGCCCGTCCCCTCAGTCCAGCCACATCCGTTGCAGCATGTGCCAGTCTTCCGGATGCCGGGCGATGCCCGCCGCGAGACCGTCCGCGATCAGCTGGGTCAGCGACCTGACCCGCACGTCGAGGGTGCCCGCCTCGGGCCCCGGCACCGGCAGCGGGCCCGCCAGCGAGGCGCACGCCGCATCCGGTTCGTACCACATCGACGCCACATACAGGGGCGCGCCGGTACGCAACGCGAGCAGCGCCGGACCGGCCGGCATCCGGGTCCGGCCGCCGAAGAAATCCACCGCCACGCCACGGCTGGAGAGATCACGGTCGGCCAGCAGCGGCACCACCGCCCCGGCGGCCAGCCGGTCGGTCAGCACGTCGATGGCCGGGCGGGCACCGCCGTTCGTCGGCAGGATCTCCATGCCCAGGCCCTGCCGGAAGGCGACGAAGCGCTCGAAGACGCCCTCCGGCTTGAGCCGCTCGGCGACGGTGGACAGCGGCCAGCCGTTGGCGGCGACCCAGGCCCCGGCCGTGTCCCAGTTGCCGGCGTGCGGCAGCGCCACCACCGCGCCGCGCCCGGCGGCCACGTCCGCGGCGAGCACGTCGGCGCGGTCCAGCCGGAACCCGGCGAGCAGTTGTTCGCGGCTCAGCGCGGGCAGCCGGAACGCCTCCATCCAGTAGCGGGCGTACGAGCGCAGGCCCCGGCGGACCAGCTCGTCCAGCTCGGCCTCGGGCAGCTGCGGCCCGACCACCCGGCGGAGGTTGGCGCGTAGCCGGGTGGCGCCGGGGCCACCGCGGCGGTGGGCGCGGTCGGCCACTGCGCTGAACGCGGCGGCGGCGACCGGCCGGGGCAGCACGCGGACCAGCCGCCAGGCGGCGGCGAAGCCGAACTCGGTGAGGTTCACCGGTCACTCCGCCCGGCTGTGCCGCTCACCCGTGGCCGCCCGGCACGTCGACCTGCTGGGCCTGCCGGTACACGTGCCGCATCCGCTGGCCGACGGTGAACAGCGACACCGCCGCGAGCAGCCACAGCGCGATCGGCAGCGCCACCGGGTGGACGAGTTCGGCGAGCAGGCCGCCGACACCGACGATCAGCAGTCGCTCGGTACGCTCGGCGACGCCCACGTTGGCGCTCATGCCGAGCCCTTCGGCGCGGGCCTTGACGTACGACACGAGCCCGCCCGCGGCCAGGCAGACCAACGCGGCGGCCAGCCCCGCCCGGTCGCCCTCGGTGGCCAGGTAGTAGGCGACCGCGCCGAACACCGCGCTGTCGGCGACCCGGTCCATGCTGGAGTCGAGGAACGCGCCGAACCGGGTCGACCCGCCACTCATCCGGGCCATCGTCCCGTCGAGCAGGTCGGTGAGCGCGAAGACCGTCACGATCAGCGCACCGGCCACCAGGTGGCCGCGGGCGCCGAAGCCGAGCGCACCGACGAGCACCCCGAGGGTGCCCGCGACGGTGACCGCGTTGGGGGACACGCCCGCGCGTAGCAGGCTACGGGCGATCGGCTCGACGACGCGGGTCATCCCCGCGCGGGCCGACACTTGGAAGATCTTCGCCATGGCGGTCCCACGATAACGGTCGGCCCTCGGCCGGCGACACCGCCCGGCTGACCAGCCACGCTCAGTCGGCGTGGCGACCGCCCGGAGAGGGTTGTGTCGGCCCGGCATCGGGTGTGAGATCGAGCCAGAAGGGTGACCCGGCTCACCTCGCCGCCTGTTGACTGCCCGGTTCCCAGCGACTCACCGGAGGATATCGCCGCAGCACCCCGCCCGGGCCGTGTCCCCGTCGCGTGCGGCGGTCGCCGCCCACCACCACCGGCTGAGGGAGGTGCGCCCGATGGCGCAGAGGAGTCAGGACAAGGGGGCCACCGGCGTACCGGCGGTGACCGACCCCGCCAGGATCCGCAACGTGGTGCTCGTCGGGCACTCCGGGGCGGGCAAGACGACACTCGTCGAGGCGCTGCTCGCCGCCTCCGGCACGATCGCGCGGGCCGGCTCGGTCACCGACGGCACCACCGTCTGCGATCACGATCCGGCCGCCGTACGCCAGCAGCGTTCGGTCGCCCTGGCCTGCGCGCCGCTGCTGCACGACGGGATCAAGGTGAACCTGCTCGACACGCCGGGCTACGCCGACTTCGTCGGTGAGCTGCGTGCCGGGCTGCGGGCCGCCGACGCCGCGCTGTTCGTGGTCTCCGCCGTCGACGGGATGGACGCGGCCACCGCGGCGCTGTGGGAGGAGTGCGCGGCGGTGGACATGCCCCGGGCGGTCGCGGTGGCCCGACTGGACCATCCCCGCGCCGACTTCGACGAGGCGGTGGCGCTGTGCCAGCGGGTCTTCGGCGACAACGTGCTCCCGCTCTACCTGCCGATGCTCGGTGACGACGGCGAGTCCACCGTCGGCCTGCTGGGGCTGATCACGCGGCGGGTCTTCGACTACACCGGCGGCCTGCCGCCGCAGGTACGCGAACCCGACCCGGAGCACCTGCCGGCCATCGTCGAGTCCCGCAACGAGCTGATCGAGGGGATCATCGCGGAGAGCGAGGACGAGACCCTGATGGACCGGTACCTCGAAGGCGAGGAGATCGACTCCGCGATCCTGGTGGAGGATCTGGAGAAGGCGGTCGCCCGCGGCCACTTCTACCCGGTGGTGCCGGTCTGTGCGGCGACCGGGGTCGGCCTGGACGCGCTGCTGGAGGTGCTCACCGCCGGCTTCCCCGCCCCGCCGGAGCACGCGCTGCCCGCGGTGGCCGGGGTGGACGGCTCGCCCCGGCCGCCGCTGACCTGCGACCCCGATGGCCCGTTGGTCGCCGAGGTGGTGCGGACCACCGTCGACCGGCATGTCGGGCGGGTCTGCGTGGTCCGGGTCTTCTCCGGCACGCTGCGCCCCGAGCAGACCGTGCACGTGTCCGGGCACGGCCTGGCCGAACGCGGTCACCCCGACCACGACGCCGACGAGCGGATCGCCCACCTCTACAGCCCGCTCGGCGCCGCCCTGCGGGAGGTCGGCGTGGCGGTGGCCGGTGACATCTGCGCGATCACCAAGTCCGGCAGCGCGGAGACCGGCGACACGATCTCCGCCAAGGACAATCCGCTGCTGATCGCGCCGTGGGAGATGCCGGAGCCGTTGCTGCCGGTGGCGATCGTGGCGAAGTCCCGATCCGACGAGGACGCTCTGGCCCGCAACCTCGGCCGGCTGGTCGCCGGAGACCCGACGCTGCGGCTGGAGCGCAACCCGGAGACCCACCAGCTGGTGCTGTGGTGCATGGGCGAGGCGCACGCCGACGTGGTCCTCGACCGGCTGCGGGCGGGCGGGGTCGAGTTGGACACCGAGCCGGTGCGGGTGGCGCTGCGGGAGACACTCACCGTGCCGGCCCGGGGGCACGGCCGGCACGTCAAGCAGTCCGGTGGGCACGGGCAGTACGCCGTCTGCGACATCGAGGTGGAGCCGCTGCCGCGCGGCGGCGGCTTCGAGTTCGTCGACCGGGTGGTCGGCGGCGCGGTGCCGCACAACTACATCCCCTCGGTGGAGAAGGGGGTACGCGCCCAGATGGAGCGCGGCCTGGTCGCCGGCCATCCGGTGGTGGACCTGCGGGTCACCCTGGTCGACGGCAAGGCACACAGCGTGGACTCCTCCGACGCGGCGTTCCAGACCGCCGGGGCGCTGGCCCTGCGCGACGCCGCCGACCGGGGGCAGCCGGCGCTGCTGGAGCCGGTCGACGAGGTGACGGTACGGGTGCCCGACGTCAACGTGGGCGCGGTGATGGGCGACCTGTCCGGGCGACGCGGCCGGGTGCTCGGCACCGAACCGGACCCGGCCTCCGAGGGGCGCACCCTGGTACGCGCCGAGGTGCCCGCCACCGAGCTGCTGCGGTACGCCGTGGAGCTGCGGGCGATGACCTCGGGCGCCGGCACCTTCCGCCGCCACTTCGTCCGCTACGACCCGATGCCCGCCCACCTGGCCGACCAGATCCGCAAGGAGCACGGCTGACCGGTCAGGGGCGGGCGGTGGGCAGCATCGGGCTGGGCCAGTAGGGTCGGTCGGCCTCCCGCCGCGCGGCGGCTCGCAGGGCGGCGAGCTGCCGTTCCACCTCGGCGAACTGGTCGGCGGCGAGCGGGCCGAGGGCGAGCGCGGCGGCGTTCTCCTCGACCTGGGCGACGGTGCGGCAGCCCGGGATCGGGATGGCCCGGTCGCTGCGGGTCCAGATCCAGCCCAGCGCCCCCTGGGCCAGGGTGCGCCCGTCGGCGGTCAACGCCGCCCGGACCGCCTGCACCCGGCGCAGCCACTCCGGTGCCGGCCGCCCACCCCGGAACCACTCCAGCCAACCCGAGGTCATCCCGCGTACGTCGTCGCGGGGCAGCACCGACTCGGGACGGTACTTGCCGGTGAGCAGCCCCATGCCGAGCGGACCACGGTTGATGCTGGCCAGATCGTACTTCTCGCACACCGCGAGCAGGTCGGGCGCGTCCCGCAGCACCGACAGGCCGTGCTGCACGGCGGCGGCGTGCCGGGCGTCGTGCCCGAGGGCCGCCGCCCGGTCGGCCCGGTCGGTGCTCCAGCCGTACGCGCGGACCAGGCCGTCGGCCACCAGGTCCTCCAACGCGCCGATCAGCTCGTACGCCCGGGGCACCGGCAGGTCGGCCAGGTGCAGTTGATAGAGGTCGATCCGGTCGGTGCCGAGACGCCGCAGCGAGTCCCGGACCGCCCGGCGCAGGTACCCCGGTGAGGCGTCGGGCCCGATGCCCTGCCGGGTCCGTTCGTCGAACGTGTACCCCCACTTGGTGGCGATCACCGCCTCGTCGCGACGGCCGGCCAGGGCCCGCCCGAGGACCCGTTCACCGTGTCCCGCGCCGTAGCTGTCGGCGGTGTCGAAGAGGGTCACGCCGAGGTCGAGCGCGCGGCGGATCGCCCGTACCGACTCCTCGTCGTCGACCGCCCCCCAGCCCAGCGGGGTGCGCCCCACGGCCCACGGGCCGGCGATCGCCCAGCAGCCCATGCCCAGGGCGCTGACCGCGATGCCGCTGCGGCCCAGTGTCCGCGTCGACTCCACCACCGGCGCATCGTGCCATCTTTCGGACAGACGTTGACGAAGATCCAGCACGATCATCCGTACGGTCACCGGTGGGCGCTCGGATCACCCGGCCGGCGGCCGATCCGGCGCGGTTTCGTCGCTGCCGCGCCGCGTCGCGGACGACCTGCGGATGGCCGGCGAATCCCGTCCCCACCGCGTCGCCTTTGCTCTGCTCACCGATACGCATCGACTTCACTGCGTGACCGCCGCGTGGGTTGAAGCAGAGCAAAGGGCGCGTACCAAGAGGTCGCCGCCGCACGCGAGCGGGAGGCGGCGCGCGAGCGGGAGACGGCACGCGAGCGGGAGACGGCACGCGAGCGGGAGACGGCACGCGAGCGGGAGACGGCACGCGAGCGGGAGACGGCGCGGTGCTGGCGGGAGGCGGCGCTGGGTCAGGCGGGCCAGGCGCGGGCCAGCAGGTCGCGGGTGTCGCCCAGCAGTTGCGGCAGGACCTTGGTACGCCCGATCACCGGCATGAAGTTGGCGTCGCCGCCCCACCGGGGCACCACGTGCTGGTGCAGGTGGGCGGCGATGCCGGCACCGGCCACCCCACCCTGGTTCATCCCCAGGTTGAAGCCGTGGGCGCTGCTGACCTTGCGGATCACCCGCATGGCGGTCTGGGTGAACGACGCCAGCTCGGCCGTCTCCGGCCCGTCCAGGTCGGTGTAGTCGGCCACGTGCCGGTACGGGCAGACCAGCAGGTGGCCCGGGTTGTACGGGTACAGGTTGAGCACCACGAACACGTGCCCCCCACGTGCCACGACCAGGCTCTCCTCCGGCGGGCGGGCCGGGGCCAGGCAGAACGGGCACCCCGCGGGTCGCTCGTAGCCACCCTCGGGCCGATCCTCACCGGAGATGTAGGTCATCCGGTGGGGCGTCCAGAGCCGGTCCAGCCCATCGGCCATGTCCCTGTCGGTGTGCTCCTCCGCCCCAGTCACACCGGCGATCCTACGGCCCTGCTCAGCCGTCACATCTCGGCGGAGGGGCCGGTGTTGGTCCGGGAGGTGACCACGTCGAGGACGTGGGTGACCGCCTCGGCCAGCGGGACGCCGTTGCGCTGGGAGCCGTCCCGGTAGCGGAACGAGACCGTCCCGGCGGCCACGTCGTCGTCACCGGCGATCACCATGAACGGGATCTTCTGCTGCTGCGCGGTGCGGATCTTCTTCTGCATCCGCTCGTCACCGGCGTCGACCTGGGCGCGGATGCCCTCGGCGCGCAGCGCGGCGACGAAGCCGTGCAGGTAGTCGGCGTGGTCGTCGCGGATCGGGATGCCGACCACCTGCACCGGGGCCAGCCACGCCGGAAACGCCCCCGCGTAGTGCTCGGTGAGCACGCCGAAGAACCGTTCGATCGAACCGAAGAGCGCCCGGTGGATCATGACGGGCCGTTGCCGGGTGCCGTCGGCGGCCTGGTACTCCAGGCCGAACCGCTCCGGCTGGTTGAAGTCGACCTGGATGGTGGACATCTGCCAGGTCCGGCCGATGGCGTCCTTGGCCTGCACCGAGATCTTCGGGCCGTAGAAGGCGGCGCCACCCGGGTCCGGCACCAGTTCCAGGCCGGAGGTCTCGGCGGCGGTGCGCAGCGCCTCGGTGGCCTCGGCCCAGTCGTCGTCGGAGCCGATGAACTTCGGCGAGTCGTCGCGGGTGGACAGCTCCAGGTAGAAGTCGTCCAGGCCGTAGTCGCGCAGCAGATCCAGCACGAACGACAGCAGGGTGGTCAGCTCGCCGGGCATCTGCTCCCGGGTGCAGTAGATGTGCGAGTCGTCCTGGGTCAGGCCGCGTACCCGGGTCAGGCCGTGCACCACGCCCGACTTCTCGTACCGGTAGACGGTGCCGAACTCGAACAGCCGCAGCGGCAGCTCGCGGTAGGACCGTCCGCGCGACCGGAAGATCAGGTTGTGCATCGGGCAGTTCATCGCCTTGAGGTAGTACTCCGCCCCCTCCAACTGCATCGGCGGGAACATCGTGTCGGCGTAGTACGGCAGGTGGCCCGAGGTCTCGAAGAGCTGCGCCTTGGTGATGTGCGGGCTGTTGACGAACTCGTACCCCGCCTCCTCGTGCCGCCGACGCGAGTAGTCCTCCAGCTCCCGGCGGATGATGCCGCCCTTGGGGTGGAAGACCGCGAGGCCCGAGCCGATCTCATCGGGGAAGCTGAACAGGTCCAGGTCCGCGCCGAGCTTGCGGTGGTCGCGCCGGGCGGCCTCCTCAAGCAGCTTCAGGTACGCCTTCAACCCGTCCCGGGTCGGCCACGCGGTGCCGTAGACCCGCTGCAACTGCGGGTTCTTCTCCGACCCGCGCCAGTACGCGGCGGCCGAGCGCATCAGCTTGAACGCGCCGATCAGCCGGGTGTTGGGCAGGTGCGGCCCCCGGCACAGGTCCGACCAGCAGACCTTGTCCTCGTCGGCGGCGAGGTTGTCGTAGATGGTCAGCTCACCGCCGCCGACCTCCATCACCTCGGACGAGTCCAGCCCCTCGCCCTTGACGTCGATCAACTCCAGCTTGAACGGCTCGGCCGCCAGCTCGGTCTTCGCCTCGTCCAGGCTGTCGAAGCGGCGGCGCCGGAACCGTTGCCCCGACTTGATGATCTCCTGCATCCGCTTCTCGAGCTTGGCCAGGTCGTCGGGCTGGAACGGCTTGTCCACCGCGAAGTCGTAGTAGAAGCCGTTGTCGATCGGCGGGCCGATGCCGAGCTTCGCCTCCGGGAAGATGTCCTGCACCGCCTGGGCCAGCACGTGGGCCGTGGAGTGGCGCAGCACGTTCAGCCCGTCCGGCGAGTCCAGCGTGACCGGCTCGACCTCGGTCTCCTCGGCCGGACGCCAGTCCAGGTCACGCAGCACGCCGTGCGGGTCGCGGACCACCACGATCGCCCGGGGGCCGTTGGTGGGCAGCCCGGCCGCGGCCACCGCGTCGGCCGCCGTGGTCCCGGCGGCGACGACGACGGGGTCGGCCACGGCGGGGGTACGGGGTGCGGACACGGATGACTCCTCGCAGCAGACGTGACGGATGGTGCCGATGTCGGCTCACTGATGCTATCGGTCGCCCGGGACGTCGCCGCCGTCGACACCGACGCGGACGATTCCCGCCACCGTTGAACCTTTCCGGCCCCGGATCCGAACTACCGGGTGTGGCCGGAGCCGGTTCCGGCCGCGTGGACACGGATGGGAACCCAGATGGCGATGACGTACGGCACAGGCCGTCGACGCCGGGGCGCGCTGGTGGCCGCCCTGGCCACGGCCGTGGTGCTGCTCTGGCCCGCCACGGCGTGGGCCGACGGGGTGACCTTCACCCCGACCGAGGCGCAGCAGGGCAACGCGGTGAAGCTCGAATTCGTGGTGCCCGACGAGCGGCCCGGTGTCCGTACCGAGAAGATCGAGATCAGGATCCCCGAGGATCCGCCGATCGCCGAGGTGTACCCGCTGTCGGTCGCCGGCTGGGCGCCGACGATCACCACCCGGAAGCTGGACCGGCCGGTGTCCGGCATGCACGGCCCGGCCACCGACGTGGTGACCGCCTCGCTCATCTGGTCGCGGGCGAAGGGCCAGGCGGGCGAGGGCCCGGCTCGGCTGGTGTTCTCGATGGCACCGCTGCCGCAGACCGAACGGATGTCCTTCGAGCTGGTGCAGACGTACGCCGACGGTCTCCAGGTGCGCTGGGGCAGCGGCCCCGGCCAGCGGCCGCTGCCGGCGCTCACGCTGCTGCCGGGCGATCCGGCCTACCCGGGCGCCCACGGCGCGCACGGTGCCGCCCCCGGCGGCGCGGCACCCGTCGAGACGCCGCCCACCGCCGCCGCCGCCTCCGACGGCGGCCCGAACGCCAACAGCCTGCTCGCCGCCGGGCTGGTCGCCGGCCTCGGCGGCGGCGCGGTGGTGGGTTGGCTGATCAGCCGCCGACGCCGCGCGACGACGGAGGAGATCGACCGCTCGGTGCTGGACGAGGAGCGGCCCGCAGGCGACACCGGGACGACCCGTTCCGACGTGGGTGAGGTGGACGACTCCGGTGCGGCCGGGACGCCCACGGGTGCCGGTTCCGAGAAGGTCGAGGCGGGCGCGCGGCGGTGAGCGGCGGACGCGGCGCGTCCGGATCAGCCGGCCCATCCGGGTAGCGGCTCCCGGGCGGTCAGCCAGTCGGCCGGCACTCCGCCGCCGGTGGTGACCCCGGTGTACGCGGCGACGACCCCACCAACGATGGCGGCGGTGGTGTCCACGTCGCCGCCCGCCTCGACGCAGGCGCGTATCGCGGCCGGATAGTCGTCCAGGTGGGTGGCGGCGACCCAGCACGTGAAGGCGACGGTGTCCTGCGCGGTGACGCGGGATCCGTTGCCGAGTGCGTCCACCACCTCCGGCAGCGGCCGGCCGAGCAACCCCGCCGCCCGGCGTACGCCCCGGTGCACCTCGGTCGCCGGGTCCACGGCGGCGGCGACGGCGGCGAGCAGGCGACCCGGGTCCGGCCGGTCACCGTCCAGTCGGGCCCGGGCGGCTCGGGCGGCGGCCACCGCGACCGCCACCGCACCGGCGATCCCCTCCGGGTGGGCGTGGGTCACCTCGGCCGACGCCCGCGCCGACTCGACCACCCGGCTGGTCGAGTCGGCGAAGTACGCGCCCAACGGGGCGACCCGCATCGCCGCGCCGTTGCCGCAGGAGCCCTGCCCGTCGAACGCGGACGCGGCGGCGACCGGCCACGGGGTGCCGGTCCGGATCAGGCGCAGGACGCGCACCGCTCCCGGGCCGTAGCCACGGTAGGGCTCGCAGCGTTCGGCGAAGTCGAGTGCCAGCCGGTCCCGGTCGATTCGGCCCCCCTCGGCCAACTGGGCAAGCACCGAGCAGGCCATCTCGGTGTCGTCGGTCCACTGCCAGGGCGGTGGCGGGAGCCGACCGGCGGCCAGGTCGCCCGGGTGCCGGCCGGGTACGAAGAACTGCGAGCCGAGGGCGTCGCCGACCGACAGCCCGGAGAGGCTGTCGCGGGCCAGCGCCAGACGGGTGTCCGGGTAGAGGGTGAACGTCATGGTCACACCAGCTTGGCCGGTACCCGAGGTGGGCGCAATCACGCCGCACTTGCCGCCCCGAGTACCGTGCTTGGGTGGCCACCGTCCTCCTGGTCGAAGACGATCACGTCGTACGCGGCGCGATGCTTCGTTCCCTCACCGACCGGGGCCACGCCGTACACGCGGTGGGCACCGCGCTTGACGCGTTGCGCCGGGTCGCCGCCGAGACGCCGGACCTGGTGGTGCTCGACCTCGGCCTGCCGGATCTGGACGGCTCGGACGCGTTGCGGATGCTCCGGGGCATCACCGACGTGCCGATCATCATCGCCACCGCCCGCGACGACGAGCAGTCCGTGGTGAAGCTGCTGCGAGCGGGTGCGGACGACTACATGATCAAGCCGTTCACCGGCGCGCACCTGGACGCCCGGATCACCACGGTGCTGCGCCGCGCTGGCCGGGCCAGCCGCTCCGCTCAGCCGGCCGTGCACAGCGTGGGTGGGCTGCGGGTGGACGTCGGCGAGCGCAGCGCCCACCTCGACGGTGCGGCGCTGGCGCTGACCCGCAAGGAATTCGACCTGCTGGCGTATCTCGCCGCCCGTCCTGGCCGGGTAGTGTCCCGGCGGGAGCTCTTGGAGGAGGTATGGCGGCAGCCATCGGTCGGCGAGGATCAGACCATCGACGTGCACCTGTACTGGCTACGGCGCAAAATGGGCGAGTCCGCGGCGAAGCCGCGCTACCTGCGCACCGTGCGGGGGGTGGGCTTCCGGCTGGTGGCGCCGGACTGAGGCGGTCGCTGGCGCTGTTGACGGCCGGCGTGGGCACCCTGCTGGCGCTGGCCTTCCTGGTGCCGCTCGGGCTGACCCTCGGCGGGCAGGCGCGGGAGGAGGCGATCGCCGACGCGGCCCGGCGCAGCGCGTTGGTGACCGGGGCCCTCGCCATCAGCACCGAGTCGGCGGTGGTGACCCGGGCGATCGAGGCCAGTGGCGGCGACCCGGCGACCCGGCCGGTCGTGCACGGGCTCGACGTGGACTCGACCGGCGGGCGGGCCGACTCGGCGCACCTGGCGCAGGCCCGGGAGCAGGGCCGGTCGCTCGTCGTCGACGTCGACGGCGGGGTGCTGCGACTCGATCCGGTGGTGCTGGGCGAGCGGACCGCCGTGGTGGAGGTCTTCGTGCCGGACGACGCGCTCGACGCCGGTGGTGGCCGGTGGTGGCTGCTGATCGGGGTGGCCGTCGCGCTCGTGGGTGCTGCGATGCTCGTGGTGGACCGGCTCGCCGCCCGGGCGGCGGACGCGAGCCGGGCCCTGGTCAAGGCGGCGCTCGCGATCGGCGACGGCGACCTTGGCGTACGTGTCGAGCCGCACGGCCCGCGCGAGCTGGTCGAGGCCGGCCACGCGTTCAACCGGATGGCGGAACGGTTGGTGGCGGCGCGCACCGAGGAACGGGAGCTGGTGGCGGACCTGTCCCATCGGCTGCGTACCCCGCTGACCGTGCTGCGACTGGACGCCGAGGCACTGGAGTCCGACGACACGAGTGTCGGCTCGTTCAGCCAGGCCGAGCTGGACTACCGGCGCGGCATCCGGCGGATCCGACAGGCGATCGTCACCCTGGAGGGCGAGATCGACGTCCTGATCAAGACCACCCGCAAGGCGGTGGCGACCGAGGCCGCGCCACCGGCGATGTGCGACGTGAGCGAGGTGGTCCGGGACCGGATGGTCTTCTGGGCCGCCCTCGCCGGTGACCAGAACCGCCCGCACCGGGTCTCCGGTGCCCAGTTGCGCATCCCCGCGCCGGTTCCCCGGGCCGAGCTGGCCGCCGCGCTGGACGCCGTGATCGGCAACGTGTTCCGGTACACCCCGCAGGGCACCGCGTTCGAGGTGGCGGTGTCGCGCCGCGACGGCTACGTGGCCATCCGGATCGACGACGCCGGCCCCGGCATCGCCAACCCCGATCGGGCCCTGCGGCGCGGCACCAGCGACCAGGGCTCCACCGGCCTGGGGCTGGACATCGCCAAGCGGGTGGCGCTGCAGGCCAACGGCTCGGTCAGCATCGACCGGGCGCACCTGGGCGGGGCGAGTGTGGTGATGCTGCTGGCCGACCCGGAGGCGACGCCGCGCCAGGTCAGCCGGTTCGGTCTGGTGGGCCGGATGGCTCGGGAGGGCCGGGAGCAGAAGGCCGGCGGACGCCGTTGGCCACGGCAGCGTCCGACGGACGGGTGAACGCGGGTACGGCCGTCGTCGTCCCGGGGCTGTGTGCCGGCGCAAGTCTTCCTTAGATCCGAATTAACCCCGTTCCACCCGACCGGTCCCGACTGACAGGATCGCTGGTGAACCCAGCAGTTCCACCGGCCTGTCGCTCCCAGCGCAGCCGACCGGTGGAGCCGTGCGCGCGGCGGGAGACACGGTCCCCCCACACCTCCTCCCGCCGCGCGCCACCTGGCCGGCCATCCGGGCGACGGTGTCAGCCGCGCCGGTCGGTCAGGTAGGTGTCGATCTCCGCGAGGATCCGCTGCTTGCCGGTCCCGTCGAGGAAGGACGCGGTCACCGCGTCACGCGCCAGCGCGGCCACCCCGTCCGGACCGATGTCGAGCAGCCGGGCGGCGACCGCGTACTCCTCGTCGAGGGTGGTGCCGAACATCGGCGGATCGTCGGAGTTGATGGTCACCAGCACCCCGGCGTCGACCAGCCGGCGCAGTGGGTGCTCGTCGAGGTGGGCCACGGCCCGGGTACGCACGTTCGACGTCGGGCAGACCTCCAGCGCGATCCGCCGCTCGGCCAGGTACGCGAGCAGGTCCGGGTCTTGCGCGGCGGAGATGCCGTGGCCGATGCGTTCCGCGCCCAGCTCGTGCAGCGCGTCCCAGATCGTCTGCGGGCCGGTGGTCTCCCCGGCGTGCGGCACCGACCGCAGCCCGGCCGCGCGAGCCTGGTCGAAGTAGGGCTTGAACTGCGGTCGCGGCACACCGATCTCCGGGCCGCCGAGGCCGAAGCTGACCAACCCGTCGGGGCGTTCGTCGAGCGCGATCCGCAGCGTCTCCTCGGCCGCCGGCAGGCCGGCCTCGCCGGGGATGTCGAAGCACCAGCGCAGCTCGATACCGAAGTCGGCGGCGGCCCGCTTGCGCGCGTCCTCGATCGCCTCGCAGAACGCCGGCGCCGCGATGCCGCGGCGCACGTGCGAGTAGGGCGTCACGGTCAGCTCGGCGTAGCGAACCTGCTGGCGGGCCAGTTCCCGAGCCACCTCGTGGGTGAGGATCCAGACGTCGTCCGGGTCGCGGACCAGGTCCACCACGCTGAGGTACAACTCGATGAAGTGGGCGAAGTCGCGGAACACGAAGTAGTCGGCCAGCAGTTGCGGGTCAGCCGGGACGGGGCTGCGTCCCTCGTGCCGGGCGGCCAGCTCGGCCACGATGCGGGGCGAGGCGGAGCCGACGTGGTGCACGTGCAGCTCCACCTTGGGCAGTCCGGCGATGAAGGTACGCAGGTCGGTCACGAGTTCTCCTGGGCAGAACCGGTACGGGCGACGACGAAGATCCGTCGGAACGGGAAGTACACCTGGCCGTGCCGCACCGGGTACGCCTCGGCGAGGCGTACCGCGAGCGCGGCCCGGAAGGCCGACCAACCGGCGGCGTCCAGCGCCGCCCGGACCGGGCGCAGCGCGGTGCCCTCCAGCCAGGCCAGCACGGGATGGTCCGGATCGGGATCGGCCGCCAGCAGGTGCACGTAGGTAGTCTCCCAGGCGTCGACGGTGCAACCGGCGGCGACCAGCGACCTGGTGTAGTCGACCGGGTCGGCGACCGGCGCCTCGCGCAGCAGCGGGGTCAACGCCGCCCGCCACGGTGGCCGACCGGCCACCTCGCGCAGCGCGCGGTGCGAGGGCGCGTCGAAGTTTCCCGGCACCTGCACCGCCAGCCAGGCACCAGCCGGCAGCTCGGTGGCCCAGCGGACGAGCAGGTCCCGGTGGCCCGGCACCCACTGGAGCACCGCGTTGCTGACCACCACGTCGGTGTCCGGGTCGGGACGCCAGTCGCGCACGTCCGCCACCTGGAAGCTGGCCGGGACGTCCAGCGTGGTGGCCCGCGCGATCATCTCCGGCGAGGAGTCCAGGCCGACCACCCGGCTGTCCGGCCAGCGGGCCGCCAGCACGGCGGTCAGGGTGCCGGGTCCGCAGCCGAGGTCGACCACCCGCCGGGGGCGGTCGGCAGCCACCCGGGCCAGCAGGTCGTGGAAGGGCCGGGACCGTTCGTCGCCGTAGCGCAGGTACGCCGTCGGATCCCACATGACCGCCCCCACCTCTCGCAAACCGTACGTCCGTCTTGTTTACCGTACGGCCCGGCCACCGGCGCGGCAAGCCGGGTCACTAGGCTCACCGTATGGAGCAACGCACGTTCCCCCGAATGGATCGCCAGGTCGGCGCGGTCGGGCTCGGCGCCTGGCAGCTCGGCGCCGACTGGGGCACGGTCACCGAGGACGACGCGATGGCGGTGCTGACCGCCGCGGTCGACGCCGGGGTTACCTTCCTGGACACCGCCGACGTCTACGGCGACGGACGCAGCGAACAGCTGATCGGACGCTTTCTGGCGGCACACCCCGACGCCGGGCTGACCGTGGCGACCAAGATGGGCCGGCGGGTGGCGCAGACGCCCGAGGCGTACACCCTGGACAACTTCCGCCGGTGGACCGACCGGTCCCGGACGAACCTGGGCGTGGACACACTGGACCTGGTGCAGCTGCACTGCCCGCCGACGGCCGTCTTCGGCACCGACGAGGTCTTCGACGCCCTCGACACCCTGGTGGCCGAGAAGCGGATCGCCGCCTACGGCGTCAGTGTGGAGACCTGCGACGAGGCGCTCACCGCGATCGCCCGGCCCGGGGTGGCCAGCGTGCAGATCATCCTCAATGCGTTGCGCCACAAGCCGCTCGAACGGGTGCTGCCGGCCGCCTCGGCCGCCGGGGTCGGCATCATCGCCCGCGTCCCGCTGGCCAGTGGCCTGCTCTCCGGCCGCTACGACGAGCACACCACCTTCGCCGCCGACGATCACCGCAACTACAACCGGCACGGGGAGGCGTTCGACGTCGGCGAGACCTTCTCCGGGGTGGACTTCACCACCGGCCTGGCTGCCGTGCGACGGATCGCTCCGCTGGTGGGCCAGGAGCGCACCATGGCCCAGTTCGCGCTGCGCTGGGTGCTCGACCAGCCGGGCGTCACCGTGGTCATTCCCGGCGCCCGGGACGCCACCCAGGCCCGCGGCAACGCCGCCGTGGCCGGCCAGGCACCACTGTCCCCCGGGGAACTGGCCGAGGTGACGGCGGTCTACGACGACCTGATCCGCTCCCAGGTGCACCACCGATGGTGAGCGGCGGTTCCGGTGGCGGCCCCTTCGGTGCTGGGCCCGCCGGTGGCGGGCAGTCCGCCGCGCCCGGCGGCGCGCGGTCAGGTGGCGAGCCACAGCGGAGGGAGACCGTGATGACCGGTTGGCTGCGGCTGACGCTCGGCCTGCTGGCCGTGGTCGTGGGTGCGGTGTGGACGGTGCAGGGCCTCGGTTACGTCGAGGGCAGCGTGATGACCGGCCAGCGGATCTGGGCGGTACTCGGGCCGCTGCTGATACTTGTCGGGTTGGCCCTGCTCTGGCTCGGCGTCCGCGCCCGCAACCGGCGCTGAGGCGACCGCGGCAACGATGCGGAAAGCCCCGCGTCCGTTGGGACGCGGGGCTTCGCACTGATTCGGGGACTGCCTCGCCACTGGCCGACGGTCGCCGACCGGTGCCTCAGAGGGGGCGGACCTGCTCGGCCTGCGGACCCTTCTGGCCCTGGGCGATCTCGAACTCCACCCGCTGGTTCTCCTCCAGCGTGCGGTAGCCGCTGGTCTGGATTGCCGAGAAGTGGACGAACACGTCAGCACCCCCGCCGTCGACGGTGATGAAGCCGAAGCCCTTGTCAGCGTTGAACCACTTCACGGTTCCCTGCGCCATGTGTATCTCCTTCTAAAACTGGCGGCCGAGCACACCGTGCGGCCGGTTGGCCGTCTTCGAGCAGCGGTGCCTGAGGCGGCCCCCGGTGAAGGAGACTTCTCTCAACCCACGCCGTCTCTCAACAGCGTGGAACAGCTTAACCACGTACGCAGAAAGTCTGCAGAGCCTAGTCGGCGAAATTCTCCGACATGTGACCTGACGGATGCGCCGAACCAGTCGGGCGAGGCGGTGGGCAAGGCGAAAGGCCCCCTCACCGGCAACCGACGAGAGGGCCTTGAGACGGGCCTTCAGTCCGGCCAGCTACCGGTCAGCCGACGGACGCCGACCGCACCGCCCCGATCCACCGCGGCCCGGACGACCGAGAAGATGGCGCCCTGCAAGGCGGCCGCCGCGAGAATCTCACCCCAGCGGCGGTCCTCGTCCGTCGGGTTCGGCGCCTCGCCGTCACCGGCGGTCATCTTCCACACCTGGCGGAAGACCGCGCCCGCGATCGCGCCGGCGGCGAAGCCCATCAGCACGCCGACCGGCTTGTAGGCGGCCCTGCCGATTCCCTTGCTCACGCACGCCTCCCTCTGATGATCATCAATATCACGGCGGCGGCGAGCGCACCGGCCGCGAGCGCGACGAACGGCGCGGGACCCTGGCGACTCGGACCCTGCTGGTGGTTGAGGCCAGCCTGGGCGCGTACCCGGGCGACCGTCATCGCAGCCTGCTCGCGTACCCGCTCCCGGGCCTGGTCCGCCGAGGACTTCAGTCGCTTCTTCACGTCGGCCTTGGCGGCCAGCGCCTCCATCGTCTCGCCCAGTTCGACGCGGGTACGCCGGATCTCCTCCCGCAGCGCCTCCGTGTCACCCGTACCGTTACCTGTCATGCCCGTCCCCTGTCCTTCACCGCAGCGCTGACCACGTCGACGTCGGCCCGCAGGCTGCGCACGGTCGCCTCGGGCACCGGCGGGACCGCGCGGCCGACCCGGCGCTTGCCGATCAGCGCGAGCACTCCGGCGACCAGGAACAGGGCCACCGCCACGATCAGCGCGGCCGCCCACGCCGGCAGCACCAGGGCCAGCAGGAGGATCCCGGCGGTCACCAGTGCCCCCAGGCCGAAGAAGGCGAGGCCACCGGCCCCGGCGAACAGGCCGACACCGATGCCGGCCTGCTTGCCCTTCTCGGTCAGCTCGGCGCGGGCCAGCGTGAGCTCGTCCCGAACCAGGCGCGAGACCTGCTCGGTCGCCCGCTGGACCAGTTCGGCGGTGGACGGCTCCGTCCCGTTGTGGGGCATCCGCCCGTTGTGGGACGTACGGGCGTTCGCCACGTCAGCCATGCTGTCCCCCTCTCGTCATCACCGCGCTGTATGCCCGGAGTCGCCGCTCGTCAATCCTGTTCCCGGAAAAGGGGGCAGAAGCGTCGGGCAGCACGTCCCCGCCGAACGCCCCGCCAAACCTCCACATCCGAGTGGATAACGAGGTGGTCAGCGGCGAGGTTCGGCGGGCTCCCGAGGTTCGGCGGGCTCCCGAGGTTCGGGGGTCTCGTCCGGGCCGACGAAGGCCTCGTTGCGGGCGTGGCCGTCGTCGCTGCCACCGAAGAGCCGGGCGTCGTCGGGCACCTCGGTCTCGGCACGGCGGCGGGTCGAGTGCCGCGGCTGGATCCACTGCCACGGCAGGTCGCTGCCGCCGTCACCGACCTCGGTACGCAACCGGGGCATCGCGGTGGGGCGGTGGTCGCGTACCCAGGCCACCAGGTGTTCCCGCACGCGACAGCGCAGATCCCACAGGGCACCCGCGTTGCTGGCGCTCACCAGCGCGCGAACCTTTATCGTCCCGCCGGTCGCGTCGGTGACCTGGAGGACACAGACCCGGCCGTCCCACAGCTCGGTGCTCTCCACCAGCCGGCGCAGCTCCTCCCGCATGGCCTGTACCGGGATCGACCAGTCGACGTCGAACTCGGCGGTGCCCAGCACCTTCGCCTCGGTCCGGGTCCAGTTCTGGAACGGTTTGCTGGTGAAATAGGAGGTGGGCAGGATCAACCGCCGGTCGTCCCAGATCTGCACCACCACGTAGCTGAGGGTCAGTTCCTCGATCCGACCCCACTCCCCCTCGACCACCACCACGTCGTCGAGGCGTACCGCGTCGCTGAAGGCCAGTTGCAGGCCGGCGAAGACGTTGCCGAGCAGGCTCTGCGCGGCCAGGGCGGCGACCACACCGACCACACCGGCGCTGGTCAGCACGCCGGCGCCGATGCCCCGCACGGCGGGGAAGGTCATCAGCATCACGCCGACGGTGAGCGTGACGATCACCACGACCGTCACCCGGCGCAGCATCACCACCTGGGTGCGTACCCGCCGGGCGTGCCGGTTGTCCGGCACGTCCACCCGGAACCGGGCGAGCGCGGTGTCCTCGACCACCACCAGCAGGCACGCGACCAGCCAGGCCACCGCGGCGATCACGGCCAGCACCAGCAGGTGCAGCAGGGCCTGGCGCCAGCCGGTGCCGATCGCGTACCCGGTGCTGAACCGGACGGCGAGCTGCACGGCGAGCACGGTGGCGGCGACCTGGAACGGGCGGTGCGCGTGCTGGGTCAACTCGGTCAACAGCAGCGAGCGGCGGCCCCAGCGGCGGGTGAGGCGGTGCACCACCTCGACCACGGCAAGAGCGATCGCCGCCGCGGCGAGCGCGGCGACGACCGTCACGAGGTAGCTGTGCACGTGTTGCTTCTCCTTCCGGCCCGACGGCGATCCCCGGTGGTGGTGTCCGGCGTGCGGGCAATCAAGATCCGGCAAAGGGGCAATGGTGCCCTGGATCGCCGGCCCCGGCCACCGCGGGGGTGGCCGGGGAGGAGAAGGTCATACCTTGCGGTAGCGGGACTGGAGGAAGCAGTAGACGCCGAAGGCGGCGATGCCCAGCGCGACGAGGGTCAGCAGGATGGTGCCGAATGCCTGGTCACGCAGGGTCCGCAGCGCGGCGTCCAGACCACGGGCCTTCTCCGGGTCGTAGTTCACCGCGGCCAGTATGACCAGCAGGCCGGTGACGGCGAAGGCGACACCCCGGGAGGCGTAGCCGGCCATGCCGAGCCGACGGGCGAGCTGCCGGGTCTTGGCGCTCATCTCGCCGGTCTTCAGCCGCTTCATGAACTTCTTCTTGAGGCCGTAGATCGTCATGCCGACACCGATGCCCGCGAGCACCAGACCGGCGAGACCGACCAGCCAGCGACCTCCGGTGGACTCCATCAGCCGGGCCGACAGGTCCTGCTGCTGGGAGGCGCTGTCGGAGTTGGCGTCGGAGAAGACCTTCCAGGCGGTCCAGGCCAGCCAGAGGTAGATCAGCGTGCGGGCGGCGGAGACGACCCGTTCCTTGAGCCGGTCGTTGCCCCGCTCGGTGCGGTGCCCGACGGCTGCTTCGAGGGCCTGCCAGATCGCCATGGCGAGCATGCCCACGGCGATGGCGATGACCACGAACTGGCCCATGGGTTGCGCGGCGAGGGTACGCAGCGCGCCGGACTGGTCGCCGTCGTCGGACGAGTTGCCGAACGCGATCTGCAGCGCCAGCCAGCCGAACAGCAGGTGCACGATCCCGTAGCCGATGAAACCGGCCCGGGCGAGGAGTTCCAGCCACCGGCTGTCGGCCGTACGGGCGGCGGTGGCTTCGGCGTTCCGGGTAAGAGGCATGGCGCCTCAATCTCCGAACGCGAAGATTTCCAAACGTGCTGGCCGCCGCCCGAATGGCATCAGCCGCCGTTGCGTGCGATGCGGACCTTCACCTCGCTGTCGGTGACGCTGTCCAGGGTGACCGCGAGGCCGCCGACGTCGGCCGCCTGCTGGCCGACCGTGAGGGACAGCTGCTCGCCACCGACCTCGATGGTGACCACGTCGTCCTGCGCCTCGACCAGACGGGCCTCGACGCCGAGGATGTTGGCCCGGGCGTCCACGCCCCGGTCGAAGGTCACCGTGCAGGCGTCCAGGCCGCAGTCGGTGCTGGCCCCCTCGGAGCTGCACCCGGCCAGCAGGGCCGCGCCGAGCGCGAGCCCGGCCAGCAGGCCGGCGATCCGGGTGGGGGTGGCACGGGCGGGGTTGAGTGGGGTCCGGCGGGCGAGGGATCGGTTCGTCACGCCGTCAAGCGTACGAGACACCGGCGAAACGACCGGCCGGGCCGAGCGGCGATGGACAATGCAGGGGTGAGCATGCTGGTCGAGGACAACCCCGCCAAACACCGCTACGAGATCCTGGTCGACGACGCGTTGGCCGGCTTCACCGCGTACCTGCCCCGCGAACAGGTGCTGATCTTCACGCACACCGAGGTGGACTCGGCCTTCCAGAACATGGGCGTCGGCTCGGCGCTGATGCGTGGCACACTCGATCAGGTCCGCGCGCAGGGGCAGCGGGTGGTGCCACGCTGCCCCTTCATGGCCGCCTTCATCGAACGCCATCGCGAGTACGCCGACCTGGTCACCAGCCCGGACTGACCGGGCCGCCGGCGAGCAGCTCGGCCGCGGCCCGACCGGCGGCCCGGGTGGCGCCGTGGGTGGCGATGTGCACCGCCCCGGTGACCAGCGCGGGCACCCCGAGTTCGACGACCACCGCGTCGGGGCGGGCGGTAAGCGCCCGGTCGACGGCGGCCCGCATCCAGGCGTGCCGGTGCAGGTCGCGCACTACAAGCACCAGCGGCCGGCCGGCGGCACCGGCGGCCGGGTCGGCCGGCGCCGACTGCTCGACGTGTCGGACGCTTGTGGTGCCCGGCACGAGGGCGGCCAGCGGTGCCGCCACCCCCCAGGGGGTCGCCGAACCGATCGCGATGTTGTGCGGCGGCTGGAACTCCACCACGTGCGCCGGGCCGGACAGCGGCAACGGGGCAGCCGTGGCGTCGTTGGCGGTGACCCGCACGGCCCGCCGCGCCGCGACCAGCCCGACCGCTGAGCCGCCGGTCGGGCCGGCGGAGCGGGCGGTACGGGCAGCCACCGTCCAGGCGGCGAGTTGGCCGACCCGCTTGGCCGCCTCGGTGAGTCTCTCCTCGGGCAGCTCACCGGCGACGACCGCGTCGACGATGGCGTCGCGCAGGTGGCGGGCCGTCTCCTCGTCGGCGTGCTCGCCGCCGACACAGATCGCGTCCGCACCGGCGGCCAGGGCACGCACGGCCGCACCGGCGAAACCGTAGCGGTCGGCGACCGCGCCCATCTCCACCGCGTCGGTCACCACCACCCCGTCGAAGCCCATCTCCTCGCGCAGCAGGCCACCCAGGATGCGGGCGCTCAGGGTGGCCGGCAGGTCGGGGTCCAGGGCCGGCACCAGCAGATGCCCGGTCATCACCGCCTGCACGCCCGCCGCCACGGCGGCCCGGAACGGGGCCAGTTCGACGGCGTGCAGCCGGTCCCGGTCGGCGTCGATGCGGGGCAGGTCGTGATGGGAGTCGACACGGGTGTCACCGTGGCCGGGAAAGTGCTTCGCGCAGGCGGCGACGCCACCGGACTGCAGGCCGCGTACCCAGGCGGTGGTGTGCCGGGCGACGAGCGACGGCTCGGCGCCGAAGGACCGGACGCCGATCACCGGGTTGTCCGGGTTGGAGTTCACGTCGACGTCGGGCGCGTAGTTGAGGGTGACACCGGCGGCGGCGAGTTCGGCGCCGAGATCGCGGGCCACCTCCTCGGTGAGCGCCGGGTCGTCGACCGCGCCGAGTGCCAGGTTGCCCGGTCGGGAGCTGCCCAGACCGGACTCGATGCGGGTGACGTCGCCGGCCTCCTCGTCGATGGCGACGATCACGTCCGGTCGCTCCGCCCGCAGCGCGGCGGTCAGCGCGGCCACCTGGCCGGGATCGACGACGTTGCGGCTGAACAGCACCACCGAGCCGAGGCCGTCGCCGAGCCAGCGGCAGATCCAGGCGGGTGGGACGGTGCCGACGAAGCCGGGCTGCAGGACCGCGGCCGCCAGCGTCGCCAGGTTTCCGTTGCGCTCGACTCGATGATTCACTCGCTGCCGCTCGCTCATGCCGGCACTCCGCTTCGCTGCGTGCCGCCATGAGGCACCGCCGCGCTGAGTCGATGATTCACTCGCTGCCGCTCGCTCATTCGGCGCTGTACCCCCGCGTGTTCCGCCGTGGACTCCCGCCGGCCGGCGGTGCAGACATGGTCACACCGCGCCACCCCAATAGTCAATAAACCTTACAGTTGCCTTGGGAGCGCTGCACCGCGACAGTGCGGGTATGGACCCCGTGCTGCTGGCCGACGCGACGAGCCCGACCGACATCCCCGGCGTACGCCTGCTCGGCCTGGTGGTGGGCGGTCTGCTGCTGCTGATCGCCATCCGGGCGATGTTCCGCCGCTGAGCCCGCCCGGTGTGATCGGCGCCCGCCGGGGTACCGCGTGCCGCACAGGCACCAGCGGGCCGAGGGAGTGAAGATGAAGATCGGATATTTCCTGTCCACCGAGGAGTACCCGCCGGCCGAACTGCTCGACCAGGCCCGGGCCGCCGAGCGGGCGGGCTTCGGAGCGCTGTGGATCTCCGATCACTACCACCCCTGGATCGACGCCCAGGGGCAGAGCCCCTTCGTCTGGTCGATGCTCGGCGCGCTGAGCCAGGTCTGCCGGCTGCCCGTCACCACCGCCGTCACCTGCCCGACCGTACGCATCCACCCGGCGGTGCTCGCCCAGGCCGCGGCGACCACCTCGGTGCTGCACGCCGGCCGGTTCGTCCTCGGGGTGGGCTCCGGCGAGGCGCTCAACGAGCACATCCTCGGCGGTGCGTGGCCGCCGGCCGGCGTCCGGCTGGAGATGCTCGAGGAGGCGGTCGAGGTGATGCGCAAGCTGTGGCGCGGCGGCTTCGTCAACCACCACGGCCGGCACTACCAGGTGGAGCACGCCCGGATCTACACGCTGCCGGAGACTCCCCCGCCGGTCTACGTCTCCGCGTTCGGGCCCAAGGCGGTGGACCTGGCCGCCCGGATCGGCGACGGTTTCGTCAACACCATGCCCGACGCCGACCTGGTGCGCCGGTTCCGGGACAACGGTGGGGGCGACAAGCCCTGCCAGGCCGGTTTCAAGGCCGCGTACGCGCCGACGGTCGAGGAGGGCATGCGACTGGCGTACGAGCGCTGGCCGACCGAGGCGATTCCCGGTGAGCTGCTCCAGGTGCTGCCCTCGCCCCGGCACTTCGAGCAGGCCGCCACGCTCGTGGATCCGGCGGCGATGCGCGAGGCGTTCGTCTGCGGCAGCGATGCCGACGCCCACCTGGCGAAGATCGAGGCGTACGCGAAGGCCGGGTTCGACGAGGTCTACGTCGCCAACACCGGGCCGAACTGGCCGGGGCTGCTCGACCTGTACCAGCGCGAGGTGCTGCCCCGGCTGCGTTGATCAACCCGGGTTTCGGCGTGGAGCCGCCCGGGTACCTGCGGCCTTCGATGAAGCTGACCACGCACTCGATGTCGCTGCGTCGCGCCGCGCGCAGCCTGTTCGGTTGGACCGCCCTGCGGCCCAACCAGTTGGCCGCGATGCGGGCCGTGATGCGCCGCCGCGACGCCCTGGTGGTGCTGCCCACCGGCGCCGGCAAGTCGGCGATCTACCAGATCCCGGCCAGCCTGATCCCCGGACCGACCGTGGTGATCTCACCGCTGCTGGCGCTCCAGCAGGACCAGATCGCCGCGCTCAACGAGCGGCAGCGGGCGGAACTGCGCGCGGTCCGGATCAGTTCGGACGAGACCGCGGCCCAGCAGGCCGAGGCAATCGTCGAGATCCGCGAGGGGCGGGCCGAGTTCCTCTTCATCACCCCGGAGCAACTGGCCAACCCCGAGCGGCTGGCCGAGGTGCGCGCGTTGAAGCCGGCGCTCGTCGCGATCGACGAGGCGCACTGCATCTCCGCCTGGGGCCACGACTTCCGCCCGGACTACCTGGCCCTCGGGCAACTCATCGAGGGCATCGGCCGGCCACCGGTGGTGGCGCTCACCGCCACCGCCTCCCCGCCGGTACGCGACGACATCGTCGATCGGCTGCGGCTGCGCAAGCCCGAGATCGTGGTGTCCGGCCTGGACCGGCCCAACCTCTTCTTCGAGGTGGCGCACTGCCCCACCGAGGACTACCGGTGGCGGCGGCTGATCGCCCTGCTGCGCGACGACGAGCGGCCCGGCATCATCTACGTGCCCACCCGTCGCGCCGCCGAGGAACTGTCCGCCCGGCTGACCGACGCGGGCTATCCCGCGCAGTACTACCACGGCGGGATGCCGGCCAACGCCCGGGCCCGGCTGCACGAGGCGTTCCTCGCCGACCAGGTGCCGATCATGGTGGCGACCTCGGCCTTCGGCATGGGCATCGACAAGCCCAACATCGCCTGGGTGGTGCACATGGCACTGCCCGACTCGCCGGACAGCTACTTCCAGGAGATCGGCCGGGCCGGCCGCGACGGTCAGCCCGCCCGGGTGCTGCTGCTCTGGCAGGCCGAGGACGTCGGGCTGCAACGCTACTTCAGCGGTGGCCTGCCCGACGCCACGGAGCTGCGTGATCTGGCCGCGTTGCTGCGCAAGGAGCCGACCACCCGCAAGGAGCTGCGCGAGATGACCGGGCTCGGCCCGCGCAAGCTCGGGCAGTACCTCGCCCTGCTGGAGCAGGTCGGCGCCGCCCAGCAGGCGGCGGGACAGCGGGTCGGCGCACCCCGTTACGCCCCCACTCCGGTCGACGCGGCGGCGGCCGCGGTGGCCGAGGCGGAGCGGCAGCAGAGCCTGACCCGGTCGCGTACCGACATGATGCGGGCCTTCGCCGAGACCAACGCCTGCCGGGGCCAGACGTTGCTGGCCTACTTCGGCGAGCAGATGACCGAGATCTGCGGGCACTGCGACAACTGCCACGCCGGCACCAGCGTGCCCGACGACGGTTCGGTGGGTCCGTTCCCGGTGCACAGCCAGGTGCGGCACGCCGAGTGGGGCTCCGGCCTGGTGCTCAGCTACGAGGAGGGTCGGATGACGGTGCTGTTCGACGAGGTCGGGTACAAGACGCTGTCGGTCAGCGTGGTGTCCGAACAGGGTCTGCTGACCCTGGACTAACCTGAGCCGCACCGCCGCCGGCGGTACGGGCTGACGAGGACGTGAACGACGAGCGGGAGGGGCGGGTCGTGATCGAAGAACCGGCGTACACCGGTTTCGGTTTCTCCGACGAGGAGTGGGGGCTGCTGGTCGGCCTGCCACAGTCGGTGCTCACCGCGGCGAGCGCCGCCGAGTCCGACGGCACCAAGGCGACGATGACCGAGGGCGCCGCCGGCTTGGAGACCATCTCCGGCGGGCGGGAGTCGGCCAGTCCGCTGGTGGCCGCGGTGGCCGGCGAGATCGTCACCCGGGTCGGCGACCCGGAGGCCGGCGAGGAGATGCCGGTCATCGAGCCCGCGGACCCGCGCGGCTACGCCGAGGACGTGCTGGGCCGGGCCAAGGAGGCGTCGGCGCTGCTGGCGGCCAAGGTGGACGAGGGCGAGGCGGGCGCGTACCGGCACTGGCTGGTGGCGATCGCCGAGCAGGTGGTCGGCGCGGCCAGCACCGGCGGCGTACTCGGCCTCGGTGGCACCGAGGTCAGCCCCTCCGAGCGCCGCTTCCGCGACCGCCTGGCCCAGGTCCTCAACGACTGACCCCTCCCCCGGGCCTCACCCCCCTTTTTCGCCCTGTTGATCATGAGGTTGGCGGCGGTCTTGATCTCCGCCAGTGCCGCTAACCTCATGATCAACGAGGTGGGGGTGGGCGGGTCAGGCGATTCGGCGGGGGAATAGGAGGGCGGAGAGGAGCACGGCGAGGGCCAGTAGGGCGAGGCACCAGGCGGCCGCCCGGGTGGGTGCCGTGCCGACCGGGGTGTTCAGGAGCAGGCCGCGTAGGGACTCGATGACCGGGGTGACCGGCTGGTGCTCGGCGAAGCCCCGCAGCCAGCTGGGCATAGTCTCGACCGGCACGAAGGCACTGCTCGGGTACGGCAGGAACATCACCAGGAAGGTGTAACCGTTGGCCGCCTCCGGGGTCCGGGCCAACAGGCCGAACGCCGCCGACAGCCAGGACACCGCCAGCAGGAACAGCAGCAGCACCCCGGCGGCGGCCAACCAGCGCAGCGGCGCGACGGCCGGCCGGAACCCGATGGCCACGGCCACCCCCAGCACCAGCACCGTGGAGACCGTGTTGCGGGCCACGCTCGCCACCACGTGCCCGGCGAGGATCGAGGTGGCGCCCACGTCCATCGTGCGGAGCCGTTCGATCATGCCGTTGGTCAGGTCGGTGGTGACGCTGACGGCTGTGCCGGCCGCCCCGAAACCGGCACAGAGCAGCAGCACCCCGGGCACCACGTAGGTCACGTACGCCGAGCCGGTGTCGATCGCCCCGCCGAAGAGGTAGACGAAGAGCAGCATCAGGATCACCGGCAGCAGCAGCGAGGTGAGCAGCGCGTCGACGTTGCGCCGGGACAGCCGGACGCAGCGGCCGATCATCACGGCGGCGTGCATCGGCCGGACGGTCAGCTCAGACACCGGCCACCTCCCGCTCGGGGTTCACCGGCCGGCCGGTGAGGGTGAAGAAGACGTCGTCGAGGGTCGCCTCCCGGACGGTGAACCGGACCACCCCGTGCCGGTCCGGATCGACCTCGTCGAGCAGGCCACGTACCTGGGGAGCGCTGCCGTCGGTGGCCACCGACAACGTGAGCCGGGCCGACTCGTGGTGGGTGACCCGATCGCCCAACCGCCGGGCCGCCTCGGCGAGCCCGGCGGCGTCGCGCCAGGTCAGCTCCAACCGCTGGGCACCGAAACGCCGTTTCAGCTCGACCGCCGTCCCCTCGGCGGCGAGCCGACCGCCGTGCAGCACCATGATCCGGTCAGCCAGGCGGTCGGCCTCCTCCAGGTACTGCGTGGTGAGCAGCACCGTCACCCCGGCACCGGCCAACTCGCCGATCACCTCCCACAGCCCCTGCCGGCTGCGCGGGTCGAGACCGGTGGTCGGCTCGTCCAGGAAGATCACCGACGGGGCACCGACCAGGCTGGCCGCCAGGTCGAGGCGACGCCGCATCCCGCCGGAGTACGTCACCACCCGCCGCTCGGCGGCGTCGGTCAGGTCGAAACGGTCCAACAGGGCGGCGGCGCGGGCGCGGGCCGCCGAGGCGCGCGACCCGGCGAGGCGGGCCAGCATGGTCAGGTTCTCCAGGCCGGTCTGCCCGTCGTCGAGCGCCGCGTGCTGACCGGCGAGGCTGATCGCCCTACGTACCGGTCGCCGCTTGCGCACCACGTCGTGGCCGGCGACCCGGGCGGTACCCGAATCCGGCCGGGTGAGCGTCGCCAGGATACGCACGGTGGTGGTCTTGCCGGCCCCGTTCTGGCCGAGCAGGGCATGCACCCCGCCGGTGGGCACCCGCAGGGTCAGCCCGTCGAGCACGACGAGGTTCCCGAAGGACTTGCGCAGGTCGACCAGCTCGACCGCTGGTGGTCCGTGCACCATGAGCACCCTCCCTAATCTGCGTATTGCATACGCTCTTATGCGTAGACCATACGCAGAAGTTATGCTTGCGGTCAACGCTGGCCTGGGAGGTGGAGTGGGCGAAGACGTCGAGCTGCCCGAGAACGTCGCGCTCGCCTGGGGGCTGCGGGACCGCCCGAGCCGTGGCCCGAAGCGCAGCCTCAGTCTCGACCAGGTGGTCGCCGCCGGCATCCAGATCGCCCAGGCCGAAGGGCTGGCGGCGGTGTCGATGAGCCGGGTGGCAGGCGAACTCGGCGTGGCGACGATGTCGCTGTACCGGTACGTGCCGACCAAGCACGACCTGCTCGACCTGATGGTGGACACCGCGTTCGGCCCGCCACCGCACCCCCGTGGCGCAGCTGAAGGCTGGCGGCCGGCGCTGGCCCGATGGGGTGAGGGAAACGTCGCCGCGCTGCGCCGGCAGCCCTGGATGCGACACGTGCCGATCAGCGGACCACCGATCAACCCGAACCAGGTGCGCTGGCTGGAGTACGGGCTGGCGGCACTGCGCGGCACCGGGTTGCGCGCCAGCGAGCGGATCGCCGCGATCATGCTGGTCAGCGGGTACGCCCGCAGCTGGGCCACGCTCACCGCCGACATCGCCGAGGCCGCCGCCCGGACCGGGCGGACCCCCGAAGAGGTGGGCCTGCGCTACTGGCAGCACCTCGCCGTGCTCACCGCCCCCGGCCCCTACCCGGCGATCCACGAGCTGCTGAGCGAGGACGGCGAGTACGACGACGACGTCGACCTCGAATGGCGGTTCGGGCTGGGCCGGATCCTCGACGGCGTGGCAGCCATGATCGAGACCCGGGCCACCGACCCGTCCGGCTCCGGTCCGCCCGACGGTGGTTGAGCCACCCGGTCAGGCCCGCGCCAGCAGGGTCAGCACCGCCCGCTCGGCCTGCTCCGGCGAGGTCTCCCCGGTCACCGGAGCGACCACCCCGTCGTGGAACAGGTCCACCACCCTCGGGTCCACGTACGAGGCCCGAGCCACCGTCGGCGTGTTGCCGAGCAGCTCCGCCACCTGTCGCATCACCGCCGCCACCGCCCGACGCCGAGCGGTGACCGAGCGGGCGGAGGCCAGTGCGGCCAACTCTGTCGCCGCCCGTACCGTCGCGTGCCAGGTGCGAAAATCCTTCGCGGTCATCTCGCCACCGCTGGCCTTGCGGAGATAGTCGTTCACCTCGTCGGCGCGTACGTCCCGCCACTGCCGGCCGTCCCAGTAGCCGAACAACCGCTCGGCCGCCCGCCGCCGCCGACGCAGGTCGGTGAGCACCCGGCACAACTGCGGGTCGGAGATCAGTCGGACCTGCTCGATGCCACCCTTAGCCGGGAACTCGAACAGCACACAACCCTGGCGCAGCCGGGCGTGCTCGGGGCGCAGGGTCGCCACCCCGAACGTCGGATCCTCGCCCGAGGCGTACTGGTCGCTGCCGACCCGGAAGGCGCCCATGTCGAGCAGCCGGGTCACCGTCGCCAGCACCCGCTCGCGGCGCAGCCCGCGTACCGTCAGGTCCTGGTCGACCCGCTCGCGCAGCAGCGGCAGCCGGCCCGCCACCTCCAGCACGTGGTCGAACTTCGCCTCGTCCTGCCGCTGCCGCCACAGCGGGTGGTAGAGGTACTGTTTACGGCCGGCCGCGTCGACCCCGATCGCCTGGATGTGCCCGTTCGGATACGGCGAGATCCACACGTCCCGCCAGGCCGGCGGGATGACAAGTGCGTGCAGCCGGGCCAACTCGTCGGGGTCGTCCACCGGCCCGCCGCGCGGGTCGACGAACGACCAGCCCCGGCCCCGCCGACGCCGCCGATATCCCGGCCGACCCGGATCGCTACGCCGCAACCGCACGGTCTACCCGCACCGCCCGCTCCACCTCGTCGACGGCGGCCAGCACCTCGTCCACGCCGAGGGCGACCATCGTGGGATGGTCACCTGTCCCGTCCCACTCCGGCCAGGCCCGCGCGCCGGCCCACAGCGCCCGGTGCCGTCGGCGCTCCGGCGGCGGCCCCCAGCGCGCCGGTGGAACCGGACCGAACAGCACCACCGACGGAGTGCGGTAGCCGGTGGCCAGATGCGCCACCCCGGTGTCCGCGCTGACCACCAGGCGCGCCCCGGCGATCAGCGCGGCGAGTTGGGCCAGGTCCGTCCGACCGGCCAGCACCGCCGTGGCGGGCAACCCGGCCCGGTACGCGGTACGGGCGACCAGATCCCGCTCCGACGCGCTGCCGGTGAGCACCACCCGGTGCCCCCGCCCGGCGAGTTCGCGGGCCAGGGCCGCATAGCGGGCAGCCGGCCACCGCTTGGCCGGCTCCTTCGAGCCCGGATGCAGCACCGTGAGGCCGTCGGCCGCCACCCCCGGCACCGGCCGACGCAGCTCCAGGTCAGTCGGGTCGGCCGGAATGTCATAAGCCCACAGCAGCCGGCACCAGCGCCGCACCTCGTGCTCGCCGTCGTCCCATTCCGGCCCGTCGCTGTGCGGTGCCTCGGCGTTGGCGAAGGCGAGCAGCCGGCCGGGACGGGCGGCGGCCAGCAGCCGGTGCGACCGCGGACCCCGGCCGTGCAGGTTGACCGCCACCGCCACCCGCTCGACGGGCCGGGCCAGCCGGTCCAGGCCGTCGGTGGGCAGCAGCCGGTCCACCCCGCCGACCAGCTCCACAAGCGGCCCCAGCCAGGCCGGCGCGGCGAGCACCAGTGGCTGGTCCGGGTACGCCGCCCGCAACGCCCGCAACGCCGGGACCGCTGTGGCGAGGTCACCGACGCCGAGGGCACGCAGCGCCAGGATCACGGGTACGACGTCTCCTGATCGGCACAGACCACCAGCTCGCGGATCGCGCAGCCGGCCGGCTGGGACAGGGCGAACATGATGGCCGCGGCGGTGTCGGCCGGATCGTTGAGGATGGCGTCCGCCCCCGGCCGGTACTGCGGGTCGCGCTCGTCGAAGAAGGCCGTCCGCATGCCGCCCGGGATGAGCAGTGTGACGCCGACCGTGCCGGCCAGTTCGGCGGCGAGCGCCCGGGTGAACCCGACCACCCCGAACTTCGCCGCGCAGTAGGCCGTCGCGTCGCTGACCGCCTTGACGCCGAGGGTGGAGGCCACCGTCACGACGGTGCCCCGGGACGCGGTCAGGAACGGCAGCGCGGCCCGGATCACCGCGGCGGTGGCCAGCAGGTCGACGGCGACGATCCGGTCCCAGGTCTCACCGGGCACGTCGGCGAGCCGACCGGGCACGTCGATGCCGGCGGCGGTGACCACCGCGTCCAGCCCGCCGACCCGTTCGGCCAGCTCGCGGGTGGCCCGCTCGGCGCCGCGACCGTCGGCCAGGTCGCACTCCACCCAGGGCACCCCGTCCGCCGGCGCCTGCCGGTCCAGCACCAGCGGTCGACCGCCGGCGGCGGCCACCGCCGCCACCACGGCCGCGCCCAGTCCACTGGAGCCGCCCGTGACCAGCACCGTCCGCCCGGTGGCGGGCGCGCTCACCGGACAAACCTCGTTCGCGACTGCGGGGCTCGCAACACCGGCTCACTCCTCCCGCTCACCGGACCACCTCCGTTCGGGTGGCCGTCGCGATCATCTCGGTGGTGGAGCGTCCGTCCAGGTAGGGCACCACCACCGGGTGACCGCCCCAGCGACGCAGGATCTCCGCCTCCGGCAGGTCGTCGCCGTCACCGCCGCCGGTGGCGTAGTCACCACCCTTCACCCAGACGTCCGGGCGCAGCCAGGACAGCGCCGCCACCGGTGTCGGCTCGTCGAAGATCATCACCGCGTCGACGCAGCTCAACGCGGCCAACAGCCGACTTCGGTCATCCTGGCGCATCACCGGCCGGTCCGGCCCCTTGAGGCCGGTGACGCTGGCGTCGGAATTGAGGCACACGATCAGGCAGTCGCCGAGCTGACGGGCGGCCTGCAACGTCGCGACGTGACCGGCGTGCAGCAGGTCGAAGCAGCCGCCGGTGGCGACGACCGTGCCGCCGGCGGCACGGACCCGGGCGACCACGGCGGCGGACGCGGCCACCCCGATCCGGTCACCGGCCACCGCGGCGTGCACCGCCTGCGGGGCGCGCCGCACCCGCGCGGGCAGCGCCGCCGCCACCCCGCCGTCCGCCACGTACGCCGAGGCCTCCGCCACCGCCTCCTGCACCGCCTCGGAGACCAACGCGCCACGGGCCAGGGCGAGGCCGGCCGCGACGGCGAACCGGTCGCCCGCCCCGCAGGTGTCCCCCTCGGCGGCCACCGGGGCCGGCACCATCAGCGGAGTCGACCCGGCGTGGCTGAGCAACGCGCCGTCGGCACCGAGCGTCACCGCGACCGCCCCCGCCCGCCACCGCTGCCGCAGCCGCTGCGCACCCTCGGCGGCGGTGGCCAACCGGGTGACGCCGACCGGTGCCTCCATCAGCTCCCGCACCTCCGCCTCGTTCGGGGTGACCAGGTTCGCCCCGGGTACCGCGGCGGGCCCACGGGGGTGTGGATCCCAGACCAGCGGGGCGCGGATCGAGGTCAGGGCCGCCCGCAGCGCCGGCTGCCGGGCCACCGCGCGGCCGTAGTCGCTGACCAGCACCACCGACGCCCGGTCCAACAGGCGCAGCACCGCCTCGCCCGGCTCCCCCAGCTCTCCCACCCCGCCGCCCCGGTCATGGCGCAGCAGCACCCGGCCCCCGGACCGCAGCCGGATCTTCTCCGGCGTCGCACCAGCCAGTCGCAACGGATACACCTGCACCCCGGCGGCGGCGAGCAGCACGCTCAGCCGGGCCCCGCCGGCATCGTCGGCCAGCGCGGTCACCAACACCACCTCGGCACCCTGTGCGGCGGCGAAGACGGCGGAGAGCCCGGCGCCGCCGGGCCGGTCCACGTGCGCGATCTCGTCGAGCACCGGCACCGGCGAGTCCGGACAGAGCCGGTTGACCACGCCCTCGACGTCGCGGTCGAGCAGGGTGTCGCCGACCACCACCACGGGTCCCGTCACGCTTGCCTCCTCACGCCTGCACCGGCCGGGCGGCACTGCCGTCCAGCACCACCTCGACACCGGCCCGCACCGCACCGGCCGCTGGCGCTGCCGGTGTCAGCTGGTCCGCCATCGCCTGCTCGACGTACTCGCAGAGCAGGTGGCTGGAGACCAGGTGCAGCTCCTGCACCACCTGGGTGTCCGGCGAGTCCACCGCGAGCACCTCGTGACACACCTCGGCGAGCGGGTTCGGCACTTTCCCGGTGAACGCCCAGCAGCGCAGGCCCGCCTCCCGACCGGCCCGCGCGGCGGCGAGCAGGTTGCCGCTGCCGCCGCTGGTGGACAGCAGCAGCAGCACGTCGTCGGACCGGCCGTGGGCCCGGACCTGCCGGGCGAAGACCTCCTCGTAGCCGTAGTCGTTGCCGATCGCGGTCAACGCCGACGTCTCGGCGTGCAGCGCTATTGCGGACAGCGGCTGACGGTCGTCACGCAGCTTGCCGACCAGCTCGGCGGTCAGGTGTTGCGCCTCGGCGGCACTGCCACCGTTGCCGGCGACGAGCAGCCGACCGCCGTCGGCGAGCCGCCGGGCCAGCACCGCACCCCACCGGGCGAGCAGCGGCTCGCAGCGCCGGAACGGCGGCAGCGCCGCCGTCAGGTGGGCCAGGTGCGCGTCGAGCAGGCTCATCGGGCCACCACCCGGGTCGGTCGGTGCACCGCGGCCACCTCGTGGTAGACCTCGGCGAGGCGCTGGGCGGTGACCGCCCACGAGTAGTGCCGGCGGGCCCGGGCCCGCGCCGCGCCCGCGTACGCGAACCGGCGGATCCGGTCGTCGAGCAGCGCCCGCAGCGCCTCACCCAGCGCGCGTGGATCCCGCGCCGGCACCAGGTCCCCGGTCACGCCGTCGACCACCGTGTCCCGCAGGCCGCCGACGGCGGTGGCCACCACCGGCACCCCGCACGCCATCGCCTCCAGCGGAGTCAGCCCGAACGGCTCGTACCAGGGCGCGGCGACCAGGATGTCCGCCGAGCGGTACCAGCGGCCCATCTCCTCCCGAGGCACCGCGCCCACCAGGCGGACCTGGTCGGCGACGCCGCAACTGCCGGCGAGCGCCCGCAGCCGCCGGGCGTACGGGTCGGTCTCCAGCAGACCGGCCGGCGGGCCACCGACCACCACACACTCGGCCTCGGGTACGTGCGCCATCGCCCGTACCACCGTCTGGAAGCCCTTGCGTTCCACCAACCGGCCCACGGTGAGGATCCGGGGTCGCCCGGACTCCCGCTCGGCGGCCGGCCCCAGCGGGGCGAACGTGGCCAGGTTGACCCCGGACGGGATGACGGTCATCGCCGACCGGGGCACCCCCATCCGGACCAGCTCACCGACCTCGTCGCGGCACTGTGCGACGACCCGGTCCACCGAACGGCCCAGCTGACGCTCGTAGCCGATCCGCCGGGCCGGGCTGGTGTCCTGCACGCCCTGGTGACGACGCTTCACCGCGCCGAGCGCGTGGTAGGTCTGCACCACCGGCACCCCGGTCTGCCGGCCGGCCTCCAGCGCGGCCAGCCCACTCATCCAGAAGTGTGCGTGGATCACCTCGGGCGCCCATTCCCCGCCCCGCCAGCGGTCGACGAGCCAGGCACCGAACGCGCGCATGTGCGGCAGCAGCGCGTCCTTCGCCACCGGCTCGGCCGGCCCGGCCGGCACGTGCACCACGTCGTAGCCGTCCGGACTGCGTACCGTCACCGGCAGGTCGACCGCGTCACGGCGGGTGTAGACCCGCACGTCGTGCCCGGCGGCGGTGAGTGCGGCGGAAAGCTCCGCGACGTGGGTGTTCTGGCCGCCGGCGTCCTCGCCGCCCAGGATGGCGAGCGGGCTGGCGTGCTCCGAGATCATCGCTATCCGCATACTTCCTCCTCCAGCAGCCGGTCCCAGTCGGCGAGGAAACGGTCGAGGCCGTAACGTTCACCAGCGGCGGCGCGCGCCTCGGCGCCGGCCACGCGCGCCCGCTGCGGTTCGGCGACGAACCGGCTGGCGGCCTCCAGCAGCGTGTCGACCCGGGTGGAGAGGGCACCGGCGGCCGGTGGCACCGCCATCACCGCCTCGGTGGTGGCCAGCGCCACCACCGGCATGCCCATCGCCATCGCCTCGATCAGGCTCAACCCCAGCGACGTCCACCGGCACAGGTGCAGGTACGCCCGACGGCGCGCCAACTCGGCGTGCATCCGGTGCTGCGGCACGTCGTCGTGGCTGGTCAACCGGTCGGCCGGCAGACCGAGGTGCTCGGCCAGGCCGGCCACCTTCATGCCGAAGACGTCGAGTGGGGCGATCTCGGCGAAGCGCGCCAGCAGGTCGGTGCCGGTGACCCGCCAGCGGCGTACCGGTTCGTTGATCACGACGGCGAGCCGGTCCAGTTCGCCGGTCCAGGCCGCCGTCGGCGCCACGATCCCGTGGTCGACGACCGTGGTGCGGGTGGTGCCGGTGTCCCAGAACAGCTCGTTGAACGCGGTCACGTGGGCGATGAGCAGGTCGTCCCGGTCGGCCAACGGGTGACGGCTGTCGGGGACCTGGCCGTCCTTCGGCGTGTTGTGCTCCACGTAGACGGCCGGCAGGTCCCGGCCGGGCCGGCGGCCCAGCCACTGCTCGGCCAGGTCGATCTCCTCGGGACGTTGCAGGATCACCACGTCGACGTCCGCGCGGCGCAACTGCTCCGGGCTCACCTCCGCGGCGCTCTCCGGCCAGGTGTACGTCCGGGCGCGACCCAGCCCGTACGGCCCCCGGTCCGGCGTGGCCGGGATCAGGTAGCGGTGCTTGCCGTGCACGAACGAGGTGGTCCACGAACCGTGCACGTGCCAGAGCAGGATGTTCATCGGCCGCCCCCACCGACCGTGGCCACCTCGGGTGCCGCCCGGGGCCCGGCCGGACCGGCCGGCACCCGGTCCGGCGCTACGCCCAGCAGCCGCAACGCCTCGCGCACGGCACCCGGCTCGATGTCGCTCAGGCAGGGGTGCCCGGGCACCGGACACCGGGCGGCCCGGGTGTCGCGGCAGGCGGCGGTGGCGTCGCCGAGGCGTACCGTCGGCACCCGCCACGGCCCCCACTGCCCGAAGGGGACGGTGGGGGCGAAGAGACTGACCACCGGCACGCCGTACGCGGCGGCCAGGTGCGCCGGCCCGGTGTTGCCGACCACCACCGCGCCGGCCCCGGCCACGATCCCGGCCAACTCGGCCAGGCCGGTCCGGCCACCGAGGTCCCGGCCGTGCCGTCCGGCGACCCGCGCGGTGAGGGCCCGCTCGGGTGGACCGCCGGTGACCACCACCCGGTACCCGGCGGCGCTCAGCTCGTCGGCGATCCGCTCGGCCACCTCGGGCGGGCAACCCCGGGCCGGTGCCGCCGAGCCGGGATGCAGCACCACGTAGCCCGGTTCGCCGGCCTCGGGTGGCGGCGGCGGGACCGGGCGCAGTCGCAGGTGCGGTTGGTCGCCCTCGCCGAGCGCGTAACCGGCGGCGGCGGCCAGCGAGAGGGCCCGCTCGGCCTCCGGCACGCCGACCGGCACCCGGTGCCGCACGTCCAGCAGGCTGCCCGGGTAGTCGTCGCTGACGGCCGCGATCCGGGCCACCCCGGCCATCCGTAGCAGCAGGGCCAGGGGCAGCGGCGACTGGTGGAACGAGGTGAAGATGACGGCCTCGTCGGCGGCCACCGCCGCCAGCCGGGTGACCAGAACCGCCATCTCCTGCGGGTCCACCGGAGCGGGGGCCGGGTCGATCCAGGGCAGCCGATGCTCGACCACCTCGTCGACGCCGGGCAGCAGATCGGCGGCGGCCCGGCCCCGGGGCCCACAGAGCAGCACCACCCGCTCGGCGCCGGCGGCGACCGCCCGGATGCCCGGTCCGGTCACCAGCACGTCCCCCGCCGAATCCGACCGCACCACAAGTACGGTGCGGCCGGCACCCGGGCGCCCCGGTGCCGACCGCCGGACACCTGTGGCGACGGCCCGGCTGCCCGCCCCCGGCTTCGCCGGGCTCAGCGAGGTCTGGCGTCGAAGGATCTCCGCGACGGCCGAGGGCAGGTCGGCGGCCACCCATGGGGCCGCCGCCACCTCCTCGGCCCGGGTCACCGGCGTCGGGACCAGGATGCCGGTCGCCCCGGCGGCCAGCGCCGCCGTGACGTCCCGACCGATGTCACCGATCAGGGCGCAGCGGGTCGGCACGGTCCCCAGCGCCCGGGCTGCGGCGTGCACCAGACCCGGCATCGGCTTGCGACACGCGCAGCCGTCCCCATCGTCGTGCGGACACACCTGCCAGGAGTCGAACGGGCCGAGCAGGGCCTCGATCCGGCGGTGCACCCGGTGCAACTGCCGCTCGGTGAACAGTCCCCGGGCCAGCCCGGACTGGTTGGTCACCACGGCGAGCTTCAGCCCGGCCGCCCGCAGCCGGTCCAGCGCCACCCGGGCCCCCGGCACCGGACGCACCTTGTCCGGATCCGAGTTGTACGGCACGTCCTCGACCAGGGTGCCGTCGCGGTCCAGCAGGACCGCGTCGAACAGCGACGGACCGCACACGGGTCGACCGGGCTCGGCCAGCATCCCCGCTGACCTGCGCTGATCCGGCTCCCCATGGTCCTGTCGCACGGGCGGCGGGTTCCCTGCGCCCCGGTGAGTAAACGTCACCGGGGACGCGGCTGAACGGACCGCGCACCGGCGACACCCGCACGGCCGCCCGCGGTTGGCCTTACCCGCGGTCCCTGAGAAGCTAACCCGGTGGCCCGGTGGCCGAGGCCACGGGCGGGGTACCGAGCGGCGGTGGCGCCGGACTGACCGCGGGGGCACGGCACCGGGGAGCCATTTCACCCCGGAAGGGACAAGTGGCTACGCTCACGGGGAACGCTGTCCGCATACCGAGGATGTCCCCCATGATCGAACCCGTCCAGTTGCCCTCGCCGTGGCGGGACGTCCGCCTGACCGTCGTGGTCCCGACCTACAACGAGGCGGGCAACCTGCCGACGCTTGTCGAGCGGCTCCTCGCGCTGCCACTGCCCGGCCTGAAGGTGCTGGTCGCCGACGACAACTCTCCCGACGGTACCGGTGAGGTCGCGGACAAGCTCGCCATCGAGCATCCGGAACGGGTGCAGGTCGTGCACCGGCCGGGCAAGGAGGGTCTGGGCCGGGCGTACGTGGACGGGATCGGCCGGGCCCTCGACGGCGGCGCCGAGTACGTGGCCCAGATGGACGCCGACCTGTCCCACCCGCCGGAGGCGTTGCCGGGCATGCTCGGCGCGCTGCTGTCCACTCAGGCCGGCGTGGTCATCGGCTCGCGCTACGTGCCCGGCGGCGAACTGGACGAGAACTGGCCGCTGTACCGGCGGGCGCTCAGCGGTTGGGCGAACCTGTACGTGCACACGCTGCTACGGGTGCGGATCCGCGACCTCACCGCCGGTTTCAAGATCTGGCGGGCCGACGCGCTGCGCGACATCGGACTGGAGCGGGTGCAGTCCAACGGCTACAGCTTCCAGGTCGAGATGCACTACCTGGCCACCAAGCTGGGGCACACCATCCTGGAGGTGCCGATCCGGTTCGAGGAGCGGCGCGACGGCGCCTCGAAGATGACCACCGCAACCAAGATCGAGAGCGCCCTGATGCCGTTCAAGCTGCGTACCCGGCACCGCAACATCGAGCCCTGACCGGTAGGCCCGGCGGTCATGCGTAGACGGCCCGGTTCGCGGTGGCGACCGCCCGGTGGTACCACCCGCCGGTGAGAGTTCGGTCCCGGGCCAGGGCGGCGCGGGCGGCGTTCGCGCCGGGTGCGCCGTGCACCCCGCCGCCGGGGTGTGCCGACGCGCTGGCCAGGAAGAGCCGGTCCACCGGGGTGTCGGCGCGACCGAGTCCGGGCACCGGCCGCAGGAACAGCTGCTGGTAGGGGGCGGCGGTGCCGCCGCCCAACGCACCGCCGACCAGGCTCGGGTCGGCCTCCTCCAGCTCGGCGGGGCCGGCCACGTGCCGGCCCACCACCAGGCTGCGGAACCCTGGGGCGGCGGTTTCCAGCACCGTCTCCATCCGCTCGACGTGGGACATGATGTCGTCGGCCCGCCAGTGCCGGCGAAACGGCAGGTGGGTGTACGACCAGAGCGACTCGGTGCCCGGCGGCGAGTGACTCGGGTCCGCCACCGACATCTGCCCCACCAGCAGGAACGGATCCGGTGGCAGCTCGCCCCGGGCCAGCCTGGCGGCGTAGCCGGTCAGCCCGCCGAGATCCGCCCCCAGGTGCACCGTGCCCACGGTGGACAGGCTGCGGTTCGTCCAGGGCACCGGGGCGGACAGCGCCCAGTCCACCTTCAGGGTGGAGCCGTCCCAGCGGAAGTGTTCCAGGTCGGCCACCAGTCGCGGGGGCAGCACGGCCGGGCCGACCAGATCCAGGTACAGGGCGGGCGCGGGCACGTCGGCGAGCACGGCCCGACGGGCCCGCCAGTTGGTGCCACCGACGGTGCGTACGCCCACCGCCCGCCCCCGGGCGACCAGGACCCGGTCCACCCGGGCGCCGTAGAGAATCCGGCCGCCCCGCTCGGTCAACCGGGCCACCAGCGCGTCGGTGATCTTCTGTGCGCCGCCTTCCGGGACCGGCCAGCCGACCTGCTGGCCGAGCATGGCGAGCAGCCAGCCGTAGACGCCGGAGCCGGCCTCCTCGGTGGACAGGTCGGTGTGCAGGGCGCAACCGGCGAGCAACGCCGGCCCACCGGCACCGGCGAACAGTTCCTCGCCGAGCCGGTTCACCGGCAGCACCAGCCGCCGGGCCAGCCGCAGCGCGCCACCGACCCGCAGCCGGCGCAGCAGGCCGAGGCCGCCGCGGACCGGCGGGAACGGAGTGGTGATCAGCTCCAGCATCGGTTCGGCGATCTGCCGCCACTGCGCGTACGCGGTCAGCCAGCGCTCGCCGTCGCCGGGGGCGAAGGTCTCCAACGACGCCGCCGTGACGTCGGGGTCGCGGTTGAGCACGGCAGCCCGGTCGTCGCCGAACAGGTGGGCCAGCACGTCGGGGGCGTGCCGCCAGGTGAGCCCGTACCGGGTCAGGTCGAGCCCGCGCAGCACCGGCGAGGCGTAGCCGAGCGGGTAGAACGAGCTGAACAGGTCGCTGAGGTAGCCGGGTGCGGTCACCTCGGCCGAGCGGACCGCCCCGCCGGGTACCCCGGTCGCCTCCAGCACCAGCACGTCCCAACCCGCGTCCGCCAACAGGTTGGCGGCGACCAGGCCGTTGTGTCCGGCACCGACGATGACGGCGTCGGCCCGCTCGGCACCGGCGGAACCTGGCGAGGTCATCCGAGGACGCTACCCCGGGCTCGCCGGGCGAAACGTTTGCCGCGGCCGGGCCCGGGCATGCAGCGCGCCATGTACACGGTCACGCAGCTCATCGGTGGGGTGTGGGGTGCCGGCGGGGAGGCCGGCGAGTTGACGGTGCACGATCCGGCCGACGGCCGCCCGGTGACCAGCGCCCCGGTCGCCACGGCCGACGAGGTCGACAAGGCGGTGGCGGCGGCGCGGGGGGTGGCGCCGGAGTGGGCGTCGACCTCCCCGGCGGAGCGGGCCGCGGCGCTGCACCGGATCGCCGACGCGGTCACCGAGGCCGCCGACGACCTGGCTCGGGCGACGACCGCGGAGATGGGCAAGCCGCTCGCGGACGCCCGGGGCGGCGTCGAGGCGGGCATCGCCACCCTGCGGCAGTACGCCGAACTCGCGCCGGCCCGGGGCGGCCGTACCCTGCACGGCGATCCCGCCGCGATCGACTTCATGACGCCGCAGCCGCGCGGCGTGGTGGCTGCCATCACACCGTGGAACGACCCGGTAGCCGTGTCCTGCGGGCTGCTCGGTGCGGCCCTGGTCACCGGGAACGTGGTGCTGCACAAGCCCAGCGAACGCACGCCGGCCACCGGGTGGCTGCTGGCCCGCGCGTTCGACACCGCCCTGCCGGCGGGGGTGCTGTCGCTGCTCATCGGCGGCCCGACCACCGGCGCGGCGTTGGCAGCCGCCGAGGTGGACATGGTGGCGCACGTGGGATCCAGTGCCACCGGCCGGGCGATCGCCACGGCCGCGGCCGGCACCGGCGCCAAGGTGCTGCTGGAGAACGGCGGCAGCGACCCGCTGATCGTCGACGCCGACGTCGACCCGAACTGGGCCGCCGGTGAGGCCGCCCTGGGTGCGTTCGCCAACGCGGGTCAGATCTGCGTCGCGGTGGAGCGGATCTACGCCCATCGCGACGTCGCCGAGGACTTCGTCGCCGCGCTCGTCGAGCGGGCCGCCGCGCTGCACGTCGGACCGGGGCGGGACCCGCAGACCCAGCTCGGTCCGCTTGTCGACCGGCGCCATCGCGATCAGGTGCACGGGCAGGTGATCGCGGCGGTGGCCGACGGTGCCCGGCTGCGGGTCGGCGGCACCCTGCCGGAGGGACCGGGTGCCTTCTACCCGGCGACCGTGATCGACCGTTGCCGGCACGACCTGGCGTTGATCCGGGAGGAGACGTTCGGCCCGGTGGCCCCGGTCGTGGTGGTCGACTCGTTCTCCGAGGCGCTGCGGTGCGCGGCCGACTCACCGTACGGGTTGGCGGCGACCGTACTGACCGGGTCGATGAGCCACGCCCAGCGCGCCTGGCGGGAGCTGCCGGTGGGCACCGTGAAGGTGAACGCGGTCTTCGGCGGCGCGCCCGCCGGTGCCGCCCACCCGCGCCGGGCCAGCGGCCAGGGCTTCGGCTACGGGCCGGAACTGCTCGACGAGTTCACCGCCACCAAGGCGGTGCACATCCAGGCACCCGGCGGCGGCCACTGGTAGGCGCCTGCACCCGGACACCGCGCCCGGCCGGCCACCGGCGATTCGGACTGGCGTACCCCGGTGACGCGGCGGCAAACGCCGGCGGCGTTTGCCGCCGGACCGGGCCGGGTACCGGCGGGGCCAACCACGTGCCCGCAGCGCCCAGGGAGCGGTGATGACGACGACGAACCCCGACGCCCCGTCGACCGATCCGCCGGTGCCGCTGCTGCCGGGTATCCGCCAGCTCCGCTGGCCGACCTGGCGTGGCGTGCTGGTCCGGGCGGGACGCAACTACCTGCGGGACAACTGCACGGACTGGGCGGCTGCCCTCACCTACTACGGGGTGCTGGCGCTGTTTCCCTCCACCGTCGTGGTGGTGGCTCTGGTCGGTCTGGTCTCCGACGGTGAACGCACCGTCGACACGGTCCTCGATCTGGCCCGGGACATGGGTGCCGGCTCGGTGGTGGCGAACGAGAGCTTCGTCGGCGTGGTCCGCGAGGTGGTGGACCAGAACAGCTCCGCCGGGGTGTTGCTCAGCTTCGGTCTGCTCGGTGCGCTCTGGTCGGCCTCGAACTTCATCGCCTCTTTCACCCGGGCCTCGAACGCGATCTACGGCGTGGTCGAGGGACGGCCCGTGTGGCGGCTGCGTCCGACGCAGCTCGGGCTGGCTGCCCTGTCGCTGGTGCTGCTGGCCACCGTGGCCGCCGGTCTGATCGTCAGCGGCCCGGTGGCCGATGCGGTAGGTGACCTGGTGGGCGCCGGCGCGGCCGCCCGTACCGCCTGGGCGGTGGCCAAGTGGCCGGCGCTGGCGTTGATCGCGATGCTGTTGATGTCCCTACTGTTCTGGGTCGCGCCAAATGTGCGCCAGCCCCGCTTCCGCTGGCTCACCCTGGGCGGGGTGGTGGCCCTGACCACCTGGGCGCTCGGCTCCTTCGGCTTCGGGCTGTACGTGGCCAACTTCGGCTCGTACAACACGACGTACGGCAGTCTCGGGGCGGTGATCGCGTTCCTGGTCTGGCTCTACCTGTCCAATTCCGCGTTGATGCTCGGTGTCCAGATCAACGCCGAACTGCAGCGGGGCCGGCGGCTGCAGTCCGGCCGGGAGGACACGGACGAGCCGGTGCTGCCACCGCGGTCGCCGGCCGGCACGTGACCGCGCATCGGTTTACCGCCCGTCCCCTCGGGTAGCGCAGAAGACATGGATCGCGGCAGCAGCAAGCACTCACCGAGGGTCGACGAGCAGATGAGCCAGGAGGTCAGCGGCCTCGTGCAGGGGCCGGGAACCGGCGGCTCACGGGTCGACGAGTTCCGCGTCCCGGAGCCCGCGGGAGAGGACCAGCCGGAGCCGACCACGGCGCCGGCCGGCGACCTGCGCAGCGGCGCTCCCCAGGGCATGACCTCCGAGGATGTCGAGGCCCGCAGCCGGCTGGGGCGGTTCATCACGATGACCGCCCTGCCCGGGGACCGGGCCGCGCTACTGGCCAACGCTCGTGCGAACGAGGCCCCCGACGACGTACTGGCCGCGTTGCAGCGGCTGCCCGAGAACACCCGGTACCAGACGGTGTCCGAGGTGTGGGCGGCGCTCGGCCACACCAACGAGACGACGCGCTGGTAGGTGGACTGACCGGTCCGCGAGCCTCACCAAGTGCAGGAAGGATTCTGATGAGTGGTGTAACGGAGCATGTCGACGTGGCCGTCCCGATCCGGACGGCGTACGACCAGTGGACCCAGTTCGAGGAGTTTCCGCAGTTCATGGAGGGCGTGCAGGAGATCCGCCAGCTCTCCGACACGATGACCCACTGGACCGTCGAGATCGCCGGGGTCAAGCGGGAGTTCGACGCCGAGATCACCGAGCAGTTGCCCGACGAGCGGGTGGCGTGGCGGTCGACCGGCGGCACCCAGCACTCCGGGGTGGTCACCTTCCACCGGTTGGACGAGAACACCAGCCGGGTCTCCCTCCAGTTGGAGTTCGACCCGCACGGCGTGATCGAGCAGGCCGGCGACAAGCTCGGCGTGGTAGACCGCCGGGCCAAGGCCGACCTGCAGCGGTTCAAGACGTTCATCGAGCGGCGCGGTCAGGAGACCGGGGCGTGGCGCGGGCAGGTCGACCGCCCGCAGCCCTGATTCCGCGACGAGACCCCTGGACGGCCGCCGGTTCGACCGGCGGCCGTCGCCGGTTGAGCGGGTCCGAGGCAGGGTCACGCCGGCCCGGGCGTCTCGTTTGCGACGGCGGGGCGGGGGTACCGCGTTGGCATGACCGACGACAGGGCGTGGCGCGACGAGGAACGACTCCCGCTTGAGGAACTGGACCGGGCCGTCGCCCGGTCCACCCTCGATGGGCAGGCCGACGACGTGACCGGCAACGACGCCGGGGAGGAAGCGGCCTTCGGGCACGGCCCCGAGGCGGCCGACCGGGGCGGCGAGGTGCCCGGCGCGGGCCGTGAGCCCACCGACCCGGACCGCGCCTACCGCCCGTCCACCACCGGACGCACCGGCCCGGACACCCTCTGACACCGCCTCCGGGTACGGTCCGGATCAGGGACAGCGACCCGGACCGTACCCGGAGCGACCCGGCGGGCAGCGTGACGGCCTCAGCCGAACGGGCGGTGAATTCGGACAGCTCCGGCAGAATCGGCCGTTCGGCTGACGGCAACGGCCGTGTCGCGCGCAAGACTTTCGGAATGCATCAGGGCTCCGGCTTTCTCTCCACGCGTCAGCGCCGCCTGGCATGGCTCGGCTTCCTCCTCGCCGCCGTGCAGGCACCCGTCTCGGCCAGGCTGGTCGACGACAGCTCGTGGCTGTTCAGCCTCTGCGTCGCGCTGATGGTGGCGACCGTGATCATCGCCGACGACGCCGCGCGTCGCCGCCCGGCCGACGCGCCTTCCGCCGAGTAGGGCTGCGCCGAGGCTGGGACGGTTGTCGGCCGGGTTCGCCCGGCCCGGCCGAAGGTCATGGTTCGCCGGCCGGGCGTGCCTCGTGGCCCGGACGTCCGGGGGTCCGGCGACGCTCCTTCATCTCCGCCTCGTAGAGGTGCCGTCGGCCACCGACCAGCTGGTCGCGTGCCGAGCGGTCCAGGTCGCGGAACACCGCGTGGTAGCCGTCGTCGAAGTCCTCGACGATCTGGAACGTCCACCGGCCCGCGATGACGTTGCGGCCCACCAGTTCGTCGGCGATCCGGTCGGCGATACCGGGGTGCCCGGCGTCGCGGAACATCCGTACCGCGTCGTCGAGCATCAGGTCGGCGTGCCCGATGAGCTGGTGCAGCGAGTAGAGATGACCACGTGCCCGTTCCGCGCACTCCAGCGCCTCGCTGAGTTTGCCGAGGGCGGCCACCGTGTCGTCGCTCACTCCGGCCGGACGTCGGTGTTGCTCGTCGGGTCCGTCGGTGGTGTCCATCCGTGCCTCCTGGTGCCGGTCGTGCCGCGGGGTCCGGTTCCCGCCGTCCGCCGCGCCCGACTCGATCCCCTCGGACACCCGGCGGACGCCGCCCGGTACTGCCGGAACCGTCCGAGCGGCCGAGGTCGCGGCCCCGCCGGTTGGCTACATTCGTTCCCCATGCGCGTGCCGTCGAACCGGGTCGTCTCCCCCACCGCCGTCGACTGGGCACGATCCAGCCTGGTCACTCTCGCCAACGCCGTGGGTCTCGACGGGCTCGCCGCAGCCACCGCCCGGCCGGGGTTGCTCGCCGCCGTTGACCAGCACGCCGCCGCGGTGCGCGACAGTCTGCACGGGGACCGGCGGCCGTTGACCGCCGCCGCCCTCGCCGGCTACGCCGACGGCATGTGCGCCGCCGCCGAGGAACACGGCTGGCAGCCGGCCGACGCCCCGATCGACTGGGCGCAGGCGGACTGGGTGATGGTGCGCCTGCTCGCCGTCTGCGCGCTGACGGCCGCGCTGGACACGCCGGCCCCGCAGCCGCCACCGCTGTGACGTGCGGACGGGTGCCCGCCATCCGGCGGACACCCGTCTCAACGCGACCGGCCGACCGTCACGGACGGAACTGCTGGGTCTCGTCGCCGGCGTTGCCGGACTGGTAGGTGCCCCGGCTGCCGGCCATCGAGGACTCCGATCCCCGCGAGGCCGGCTGGGCGGCGCCGCTCCGGTCGGCCATCTGCCGCTGCATGTCGCCACGCCCGGCCTCGGCGCCCTGCCGCTGCTCACGGATCGCCCGCGACTCCTCGGCCGCCCGGTTGAGCCAGCCCTCCCAACGGTTCTGCATCGGCCGCACCAGACCGCCACCGACACCGACGATCAGGATGCCGGCCACCGTGGCGAGCACCGCGATCAACACGGGCTGGGTGACGGTGGTGGCGATGCCCACCTGGTTGAGCGCCGCGATGACACCCAGGGCGATGATGAAGATCGCCGTCACGTCGGCCAGGAAACGGCCGTACGACAGCCCGCCGAGCGCCCCGGTGACGAGGTCCCGCACCGCGTTGGCGATCGCGGCGGCCACCACCACGATGACGATCGCGACGAACGCCCGGGGCAGCCAGGCCACCACGCCCGCGATCAGATCACTGATCGCGTTCGGCCCCCAGACGCCGAAGGCGAACTGAAGGGTGAACAGCAGCACCGCGTAGTACGCGAGCCTCGCCAGGATGTCGCTGGCGTCGTACCGCGTCCGCTCCAGTGCCCGCTTGATACCGCCCCGTTCGACCGCCCGGTCGAACCCCACCCGTTCCAGAGCCGCGTCCACGATCTTGAGCACGGCTCTGGCGATGAGCCATCCGACCACGAGGATCGCGATGAACGCGATGGCCCGGGGCACGAACAGCAGCACCGACCTCCACATGTCGGCCACGGCGTCACCGATGTCGACCTGCCTGGCCGCGAGGGTTTCCGGCATGATGTCCCTCCTGTCGCATGGTTGCCCGGCGCGCTTACCCCTTCCCCCGGCCAGCACGCCGTTCCGATCGCTCCCTTTTTCTGGACAGACCGCACCGAAGCGGCTCTGACCTGCACTGACGTCCCGGTCCGGCGCGCCCGGCCGATGATCGGGAACACGGGTCGAGCGGGCGGACTAGGCTGCGTTCATGCCAGGAACGGTCGGGCGAGTACCCACGCCAGCAGGCCCGCTGCCGGGCCCGGGGGTGCCGGGCACGGCGGCCGTCGCCGGCCACCCCCGGTGGGGTGACACCGCGCTCGGCCCGTACGAGTCCTGGGACTCCGCCGTCCGCGCGACGGTCGAGGTGGTGCTCGCCTCCCCGGCTCCGATGGCTCTGCACCTCGGCGCGGAACTGCTGCTGTTGTACAACGACGCGTACGCCGGCCTGATCGGCGACCGACATCCGGACGCCATGGGGCGGCCCCCCGCCGAGGTCTTCGCCGAGGTCTGGCAGCGCCCCGGTGTCGGTGACGTCGTCGAGCAGACCTACCGCACCGGGGTTCCCGTCCTGGACCGGGAGATCCCGCTCCCGCTGCATTCCGCCTCCGTCGCACTCGACCAGCCCGTCTACACCCGCGCGTGTTCGCCCGTGCGGGACAGCCACGGCCGGGTCGTCGGCGTGCTGTCCGTGGTCGCCGAGACCAGCCCGGCGACCCGGCAGCTGCAGGGCCTGAGCGATTTCGCCGCCGCCCTCTCCGGCACGCTCACCCTGGACGACGTGGCCCGGGTCGCACTGCGTCACGCGATCACCTCGTTCGACGCCGACCGGGTCTCCTTCGCGGTCGACGACGGCGGTGGCGGCACCGGATGGCGGATGGTCCGGCGGGTCCGGGGCGAGTTGGTGGACGAGGCGGACGAACGGCTGCCCCCACTGTGGCGACGCGGTCCCGCCGGCTGGTCGGCACCGGTGGTGGTAAGTGCCCGCACCGGCCAGGCCAGCTTCGTCGCCGACGGCCAGCCGCTGCACGAGATCGCGGCCGACCGCCACGACCAGAAGATCCGCGCCCTCGCGGCGGTACCGCTGCGGGCGTCGGTGGTTCGGGGGGCGCTGACGGTCGGCTACCGCTCGCCGCACCCGTGGTCGGCCGCGGAGCGGGCCCTGCTGGCGGCATCGGCCGAGTTGGTCGGGCAGGCCACCGAGCGGGCCCGCCGCTTCGAGACCCAGCACGGCACCGCCCAGCTGCTGCAACGGAGCATGCTGCCGGAGAACCTGCCGGTCCTGCCCCACCTACGGATCGCCGCGCGCTACGACCCGGGAGTGGACGGCAACGCCGCGGGCGGTGACTTCTACGACGCATTCGTGCTGCCCACCGGCGACCTGGGTGTGGTCCTCGGGGACGTCGCGGGCCACGACGTGCAGGCCGCCGCCCGGATGGGGCAGGTGCGCGCCGCGCTGCGGGCGCTGGCGCTCAACGATCCACGCCCGGACGAGGTGCTCGCCGGGCTCGACCGGCTGGTGGGCAGCCTGGGTGCCGAGGCCGGCACGTACGAGCTGTTCGTCACCGTGACGTTCGGCGTCATCGACGTCGGCCGCAAGGAGCTGACCCTGGCCAGTGCCGGTCATCCCGCGCCGCTGGTGCGTCGCTGTTCGCCGACGGGTGAGCCGGGGGCCGAGTACGTCGACGTGCCCTCGGGTGCTCCCTTGGGGGTCGGTTACCGGGCAGCGACGCGTACCGTCGCGTTCGTGCCCGGTGACACGCTGCTGCTGTTCAGCGACGGTGTGGTGGAACGACGCCGGCACGGCCTGTCGGACGGCCTGGCCCGCCTGGCGGAGTCGGTGGCCGGTGCGCCAAGTGGCGACCCGCGGGCGTTGTGCGCGGTGGCCTCCGCGGCCGTGCCCGGCGCGACCGAGGACGACGTGGCCGTGCTCGCCGTCGAGTACGCGGTGCGGCCGAGCCGGTCGGCGCGGATGGAGGTCCCCGCCGAGCCGACCGCACCGAGCCGGGTGCGGCACTGGATGACCGCCCAGCTGACCGAGTGGGAGGTCGCGGAGTCGGTGATCGGCGCGGCTGTGCTGTGCACCAGCGAGCTGACCACCAACGCGCTGCTGCACGCCGGCACGGCGGCCCGGGTGGAGGTCGACCTCAGCCCCGAGCGGCTGCTCGTCTCGGTGGCCGACTCGGGCTCCCGGGGCACGGTGACCCGGGCCCGCACGGAGACCCTGAGCAGCCGGGGGCGCGGATTGGGGCTGATCGAGGAGTTGAGCGACGCCTGGGGCACCGATCCCACCGTCCGCGGCTCGACGGTCTGGTTCGAGATCCTGCTCCCACCCGCCTGACCGCCGGACCAAGGGCGTCGGCACCTCGTCAGCCCGGGGAAGAATTCCGGATTACCGGAACGTCGGCCGGGGCACGTTGTGCGCCACTGTCCGCGTGCCGCGGGCGTGGCGAGAGGCGGTCCGGTGGAGACGATCGACGTTGCGTTCGCGGTGTTCGGTGTGGCGGCACTGCTCGCCGGCATCCTGCCGCGATTGCTGGAGCGGCGACCGCTGTCCATGCCGCTGGCCTTCCTCGGTCTGGGGATGCTGATCTACCTGCTGCCCACCGATCTGCCCGTGCCGGATCCCCTGACCCATCGGGACCTCGCCACCCATCTCACCGAGATCTGCGTGATCGTCGCGCTGATGGGCGCCGGGCTGAAGATCGACCGACCGTTGAGCTGGGCGCGTTGGTCGTCGACGTGGCGGCTGCTGGCCGTGGCCATGCCGCTGTGCATCGCCGCCGTCGCCCTGCTCGGCTGGTGGTGGGCGGGTCTGGTGCCGGCCAGCGCGTTGCTGCTGGCCGCGGCGCTCGCGCCGACCGACCCGGTGCTCGCCAGTGACGTCCAGGTCGGCGAGCCCAACGCTGATGAGGATGCCGAGGACGAGGTTCGGTTCGCGCTCACCTCGGAGGCCGGGCTGAACGACGGTCTGGCGTTCCCGTTCGTCTACGCGGCCATCGCGATCGCCGGCAGTGGCCTCGCCCCCGGCGACTGGCTGGCCCGTTGGATCACCGTCGACCTGCTCTACAAGATCGCGGTCGGGCTGGTCGGCGGGCTCCTGATCGGGTGGCTGCTCGGCAAGCTCTTCTTCCGGGCGCCCAGCGAGCTGCGGCTGGCCCGGCACGCCGAGGGGTTCCTGGCGCTGGCCGCCACCTTCCTGGCGTACGGGCTGGTGGAGGTGGCCGGCGGCTACGGCTTCCTGGCGGTCTTCGTGGCTGCCCGCGCGATCCGGGCGGCGGAGCGCAACCACAAGTACCACGCGGTGCTGCACGACTTCGCCGAGCAGGTGGAACGGCTGCTCACCGTGCTGATGTTGCTGCTGCTGGGCGGCGCGGTGATCAGCGGGCTGCTGGCCGCGTTGACCTGGCCCGCCGCACTTGTCGGCCTGGCCCTGGTGTTCCTGGTCCGACCGCTCGCCGGTTGGCTGGCGCTGCGCGGCGCCCCCGGACGGCCCGCGGAGCACCTGGTGATCGCGGCCTTCGGCATCCGGGGCATCGGCTCGTTCTACTACCTGGCGTACGCCACCACGAAGGCGGACTTCCCGCAGGCGGAGCTGGTCTGGGCCACCGTCGCCCTGGTGGTGATCGTCTCGGTGGTGGTGCACGGCATCGCGGCGACGCCAGTCATGCGGATGCTCGACACGTCGGGCGAGCGCACCGCAACAGCCTCTCCGCCGGAGCCCTCCCCCGCCGTCGCCGCCTGAGCTGTCCGCCGGACGGCGCGCGCAGGCGGCGCGTCAGGCCAGTCGGCGGGCCAGGGCGCGGCCGAGGTCGCGGCCGGAGCGCCAGGCGGTCTGCACCCGGGGCTTGCCGAAGGCGTCCCCGGCCAGCCCGATGCCGTCGTCGTCGAGGTGGAAGCCGGTGTCCGGGGCACCACCGGCGGCCGGCTTGGCGTAGGTCCACCGGTGCACGTGCACGTGCTCGGCGCGGTCGGGCAGGGCGAGCAGGTCGCGTACGGCCGCCTCGACCTGCGGCGCGGCTGCGGTGGGTTGGGCCAGGTGCCCGGCGGCGAATCCCTCGGTGGTGTGTGCGACCAGGACCGCGGAACCGTCACCGCGCCGGTCGCCGTCGTCGCAGACCAGACTGAGCAGTGGATGGTCGTTGACGAACGCGCCCCGGAAGTCGGTCCACCGCCGGTGCGGGAACCGCAGCATCGCCGCCAGGGTCGGCGACCACCGCTGCCGGGCCACGGTCTCGGTCGCCGCGACGAGTGCCGGATCGAGCAGCAGCGCGGCCTGCGGTCCGGGCATCGCCAGCACCACCGCCGCGCAGTCGGCGCCGTCCACCGTCGGTCCCGGCCCGACCCCGAGCACCAGCCGGTTCACCACCACGGGCAGGTCCCGGGCGAGATGTTCGACGAGCGAGCGCAGTCCGCGCGGTGCCGCCCACCGCATCGGCCCGGGAGCATCGCGCCGGCCACCACCGTCGTACGCCACGAAGGTGTCGGTCCACTCGCGGGCCAGGCCGGCCGCCTGCCAGCCGCGTACCACTGCGGCGAACTCGGGGTCGCTGACGGTGAAGTAGGCGGCACCGAGATCGGCGGGGCGGCCGTCGAAGCGCCGGCTGGCCATTCGACCGCCGGCCACCCGTCCTCGTTCCCGGATCTGCACCGGTACGCCGGCGTCGCGCAGTTCCCGGGCACAGGCCACACCGGCGATGCCGGCACCGATCACCACCACGCCCGACGGCTCAGCATGCATCCCATGATCGTAGGGCGGTCGTCGGTCGCGGTTCGACGCCCGTCGAAACGATAGTCGGTCGGTTTGTTCCGGAAACTCTTCACAAGCCGGCAATAGGCCCGTACCTTGTCGGACATGTGGGAGCGCTTCCACGCACTTTCTTCGATGGGTACGAGGAGCAGACCATGAGAAATCGAAGCACGTTCGCTCTGGTCGGCGTCGTGGCGACGGCACTGACCGTGGCCGGCAGCGTCGGCGTGGGCGCGCTGCGCCCCGCGCCCGCCGCGGCCGCCGACTCCGCCTTCTACGTCGACCCGCAGACCAGCGCCGCCCGCTGGGTGGCGGCCAACCCGAACGACTCGAAGGCCGCCGTGATCCGGGACCGGATCGCCAGCGTCCCGCAGCCGCGCTGGTACACCACCACCAACACCTCGACGGTACGCGCCGAGGTGGACTCCTTCGTCGGTGCCGCAGCCGCCACCGGCAAGATCCCGATCCTGGTGGTCTACAACATCCCCAACCGCGACTGCAGCAACCACAGCGCGGGTGGCGCCCCGAACCACACCGCCTACCGGCAGTGGGTGGACCAGGTCGCCGCCGGTCTCGGCGGGCGCCCGGCCAGCATCATCCTGGAGCCCGACGTGCTCCCCATCATGACCAGTTGCATGAACGAGAGCCAGCAGGCCGAGGTGCGGGCCTCGATGGCGTACGCCGGCAAGGCGCTCAAGCGGGGCTCGTCGGCGGCGAAGGTCTACTACGACATCGGCCACGGTGGCTGGCTGTCCGCCAGTGAGGCCGCGGCCCGGGTGAACGCCGCCGACATCGCCAACAGCGCCGACGGCATCTCGGTGAACGTGTCGAACTACCGCCGCACCGCCGACGAGGTCTCGTACGCCAAGCAGATCATCGCGGCCACCGGCAACTCCCGACTGAAGGCGGTCGTCGACACCAGCCGCAACGGCAACGGTCCGGCCGGCTCCGAGTGGTGCGACCCGCCGGGGCGGGCGATCGGCACCCCGAGCACCACCAACACCGGTGACTCCGCCATCGACGCGTTCCTCTGGGTGAAGCTGCCGGGCGAGGCCGACGGCTGCATCGCGGCAGCTGGTCAGTTCGTGCCGCAGCGGGCGTACGACCTGGCCATCGCCGCCGGTCCGGTACCGACCACGGCCCCGCCGACCACGACCCCCCCGACCAGCACGCCGCCCACCAGCACGCCGCCCACCAGCACGCCGCCGACCACCAACCCGCCCGCCGGTGGCTGCTCGGTGACGTTCACCCCGAACACGTGGACCGGTGGCTTCACCGCCGAGATCCGGGTGACCAACCGCGGCGCGGCGCTCAACGGCTGGAACCTGACGTTCAACGTCGCCTCCGGGGTACGGCTGAGCAACGGCTGGAACGGTGACTGGAGCCAGTCCGGCAACCAGATCACGGTCCGCAACGCCCCCTGGAACGGCAGCCTGCCCAGCGGCGGCACGCTCAGCGTCGGTTTCCAGGGCACGTACACCGGTAGCAGCCTGGCCACGCCGAGCGGTTACACGCTGAACGGCGCCGCCTGCGCCTGATCGCCCGACCCGTCCCGTCCCGTGGGCCCTCGGCCGCCGCCGCACCGGCGGTGCCGGGGGCCCACCCCCGTCTCCCCTCGGAGCTGTTCCGCCCGGTGGCGCCAGCCCGCGAGCCGGCCGCCGCCGGGGCGTTACCCCCGCGCCGACGTGGGGTAGGCGACCGGGTGACGAAGGAGGAGACCATGACCACACAGTCGAACCCCTCGGCCTGGCAGCCGGGCGTGACCGGCGGCGGCACCCTCCCGTCGGGCCCGGGCGGCCGTCCCGCCGCACCCGCTGGCGACGGCCACGGGCCACCTACCGGCCCGCCGACCGTGACGATCGGCGCGTTCGAGGACTATCCGACCGCCCAGCGGGTGGTGGACCACCTCGCCGACAACCGGTTCCCGGTGGAACGCACCGCCATCGTCGGCACCGACCTGACCCTGGTGGAGACCGTGCTGGGCCGGCTGACCACCGCCCGCGCGGGGCTTGTCGGTGCGGGTACGGGCGCCTGGTTCGGTCTGTTCATCGGCCTGCTGTTCGGCATCTTCACCGTCGGGAACTGGGTGGCGGTGATCCTCGCCGGCCTCGTCATCGGTGCGATCTGGGGTGCCGTCTTCGGTGCCGTCGCACACGCGATGACGGGCGGGCAGCGCGACTTCACCTCCGCCAGTTCACTGCGGGCCAACCGGTACGCGGTCACCGTGGAGGCCGACGTGGCCGACCAGGCGCGTCAGCTGCTGGCCCGGCTGCACCTGGGTGGATGGGCACCGCAGACGTCGACCTGACCGGTAACCGCTGACCGGGCCGTCCCGCCGTGGGTGGGGCCGCCCGGTCAGTCGGTGGCGAGGCGGGCGTGCAGGTGCCCGTCGGACACGTGGCCCCGCCCGACACACTCCTTCAAAGCTTCAACATCACCTCTTGGCACTCCCACCTGTACCCGCAACCACCACGATGGCGGCTTCTTGTTCAAATTTTTAATAAGTGCTATCTTGGCGGCGTGACCGAGAGCCTGGACCGCGACCGCCTGACCGCCTGGCGGACGTACATCGAGGCCAGCCAGCGGTTGTTCACCCGACTTGAGGACGACCTGCGCACCGCCAGCGGGCTCAGCTTCGCCGACTACCACGTGCTGGTGCTGCTCTCCGAGGTGCCCGGGCAACGGCTGCGGATGGGCGAGCTGGCCGACCGCCTGGTCTTCTCGCCCAGCCGGCTGACCTATCAGGTCTCCTCCATGCAACGACGGGGCCTGGTCGCCCGTCAGCCCTGTCCGCAGGACGGGCGGGGCAGCGAGGCGGTGCTGACCGCCGCCGGGCTGCTGGCGCTGCGGGAGGCCGCACCGCACCACCTGCGCTCCGTGCGTACCCACCTGATGGACGATCTCGACGACGCCGAGGTCGCCTTCCTGACCAGGATCTTCACCCGGCTCGGCCGACGACTGCGTGCGGTCGACGGCAGCGATGCCACCCTCGCCACCACCCCCGGCGACAACTGAAGGAGCCCCGATGCCCGCCATCACCGTCGACAACGTCCTCGTCCTGCCCCGGCTGCCCCGGCTCGACGAGTCCACCGCGTTCCGGCCGGTTCGCCGGCTCACCACCGCGCCCAGCGGCTTCGAGGGCGAGGGTTTCCCGGTGCGCAAGGCCTTCGCCGGGGTGCCGATGAGCGAGCTGGACCCGTTCATCATGCTGGACCAGATGGGCGAGGTGGACTACGCGCCCGGCGAGCCGAAGGGCACCTCCTGGCACCCGCACCGGGGCTTCGAGACCGTCACCTACATCATCGACGGCATCTTCGACCACCAGGACAGCCACGGCGGCGGCGGCACGATCACCAACGGCGACACCCAGTGGATGACCGCTGGCAGCGGCCTGCTGCACATCGAGGCCCCGCCGGAGCACCTGGTCGTCAGCGGTGGCCTGTTCCACGGCACCCAGCTGTGGGTCAACCTGCCCAGTGCGGCCAAGATGAGCCCGCCGAAGTACCAGGACATCCGGGGCAACGAGGCCGCGCTGCTCACCACCGGAGACGGTGGGGCGCTGATCCGGGTGATCGCCGGTGAGATCGCCGGCCACAAGGGGCCCGGCTCCACGTACACCCCGATCACCGTCGCCCACGTGACGGTCGAGCCGGGGGCGCAGGTGGATCTGCCCTGGCGGCCGGACTTCAACGCGCTGGTGTACGTGCTCGGCGGTCGCGGCACGGTCGGCGCCAACGGGCGCGGCGTACGCACCGGTCAGCTGGCCGTGCACGGGCCGGGTGACGCGCTGCGGTTCAAGGCCAACGCCCGCCAGGACAGCCGCAACCAGACCCTGGACCTCTACATCATGGGCGGCCAGCCCATCCGGGAGCCGGTGGCGCACTACGGGCCGTTCGTGATGAACACCCGCGACGAGCTGATCCAGGCGTTCGAGGACTTCCAGGCCGGGCGGCTCGGCGTCGTTCCGGCACAGCGGCTGGCGCACACCGAGGGGCAGGGCGAGCGCCCCTGAGCGACCACTGGACGCAGGGCGGCTCCGGTTTCCGGGGCCGCCCGTCCGGCTCAGGAGACGGCGAAGATGCCGGCCAGGCCGAGCAGGACCATCACCAGTACGGTCAACAGCGCCCCCCGCTCGCCCTCCACCGCCTGCTCACGGTGCTCGGTCGCGGAGTTCGTCGGCTCGCCGGACATGCTTCGACTCCTCACTGCTCGGATCGGGGGTCGGACGCCATCAGCCAGCAGCCCACCAGCGTGCGATCCCGACGACGGGTTCGTATGGTGAGGACGTGAACGACCTCTCCGAGGGCGGGAGCGTGCCGCTGCAGGACTGGTTCCTCACCGCACCGGAACGCGCCAACCCGGTCTCTGAGTTACCCGTCTGGACCAGTGGAAACCTCGCCGAGCCGCTAATTCACGGTGCCGCGTACTTCGACCGGCTGGTCGCCGAGGTCGACGGGCTGGGCGCCGGCGACCACCTGTTCTTCGCCGACTGGCGGGGCGACCCGGACCAGCGCCTCCGCCCGGACGGGCCGACGATCTCCCAGCTGTTCGCCCGCGCCGCCCAGCGCGGTGTGGTGGTCAAGGGACTGATCTGGCGGTCGCACCTCGACGTGCTGTCCTACAGCCACCAGGAGAACCGCAACCTCAGCGAGGCGATCTCGGCCGCCGGCGGCGAGGTGCTGCTCGACCAGCGGGTCCGGCGAGGCGGATCACACCACCAGAAGCTGGTGGTGCTGCGCCGCCCGGCCGCCCCCGACAGGGACATCGCCTTCGTCGGCGGCATCGACCTGTGCCACAGCCGCCGCGACGACGACGCGCACCACGGTGACCCGCAGGCGGTACGGATGGCCGCCGCGTACGGTGACCACCCGCCCTGGCACGACGTGCAGCTCGCGCTGCGCGGGCCGGTGGTGGGCGCGCTGGACACCACGTTCCGCGAGCGGTGGACCGACCCGATGCCACTGGACTCGGAGAACCCCCTGGCCTATCTGCGCGACCGGCTCCGCGGGGCGGACCTCACCGCCGGGCCGCTGCCGGACCAACCCGCCGATCCGCCGGCCTGCGGACCGCACCACGTCCAGGTGTTGCGCACCTATCCCGCGGTCCGGCCCCGGTACGCGTTCGCCCCGGACGGCGAACGCACGGTGGCCCGCGGCTACACCAAGGCGGTACGCCGCGCCCGTCGGCTGATCTACCTGGAGGACCAGTACCTCTGGTCCACCGAGGTGGCCGAGCTCTTCGCCACGGCGCTGCGCGACAATCCGGAGCTGCACCTGGTCGCGGTGGTACCACGCCATCCCGACGTGGACGGGCGGCTGGCCCTGCCACCGAACACGGTCGGTCGAGAGCAGGCGCTGGCCCTGTGCGAGCAGGCCGCGGCGGGGCGGGTGCACGTCTTCGACGTGGAGAACCACGCCGGCACCCCGGTCTACGTGCACGCCAAGGTGTGCGTGGTCGACGACGTGTGGGCCTGCGTCGGCAGCGACAACTTCAACCGGCGGTCCTGGACGCACGACAGCGAACTGTCCTGCGCGGTGCTTGACGACACTGCGGACGAGCGTTCCCCGCACGATCCGGCGGGTCAGGGTGACCGGGCCCGGCGGTTCGCCCGGGAGCTGCGGCTACGCCTGCTCCGCGAGCATCTGGACCGCGATCCGGCCGGCGGCGACGACGACGCCGACCTGACCGACCCGGACGACGCGGTCACCGCGATCACCACCGCCGCCGAGGCGTTACAGCGCTGGTACGACGGCGGCCAGGTGGGACCCCGCCCACCCGGCCGGCTCCGACCGCACCGTGCCCGGCGGCTGCCCTGGTGGACCCGGGCCTGGGCGCTGCCCGCGTACCGCCTGGTCTACGACCCCGACGGCAGGCCGCTGCGGGCCCGCCGGTCGGGCACCTGGTAGCTCGGCGCCACCTCACCGAGGACCGTCAGCCCACCCGGGTACGCGAACGAGGAGCGCGGCGAGTAGTAGCCCCAGGCGATGGTGAGCGGGTTCTCCGGGCGCAACGCGTACACCGGGTGGTCCGGGTCGAGAAACTCGACCGACTCGATCTCGAACGCCGTGGACGGTTCGGCGACCACCGGATAGATGCTGCTGACCAGTTGACCGTGCAACTCGGTCAGGTAGCGGTGGTGGCCGTTGTGCATGGTGTGTCCGGTGTCACCGACGCGCACCTGGGCTCGGATCACCGGCACGCCCTCGATGTCCGTCCCGGTGGCGATCGTGTCGCCCTGCTCGGTGATGGTGGTGCGACCGGGCACGGCCGGGGCGCCCCGGGCCAGCGCGTAGTTGCGCACCCGCTCGCTGGAGGTGACGTAGTGGGTCCACCAACCACCGGGGGTGATTCCGTCCGGGGCGTCCATCCCGACGAGCGTGACACCGAGGTAGGTGAGCGAGTAGGAACCGAAGCCGGAGGTCTGGCTCTCGTCGTCCACCACGTACTGGTTCATGAAGACCTCACGGTCCGGGTGGGGCCGCAGCCCTGCGGGGACCAGCGCCGCCACCGCGTCCGGGTCCGCCGGCAGCCAACTGAAGTACAGCGTGCGGCTGTTCACGACGAGGTGGGGAACGGCAGGATCGAGCACGGCACCTCCGGATCAGGGATGTACCCCGCGACGCTAAGCCCAGTCCCGTTGACGGGACAACGACGGATTGGTGACACTCCGCTTGCCATCCGAGCCGAGCATCGTCCGTTCGGCGGCCTGACCTGATCGTCCGGCCCGACGGCGGGGTGCGCATGGACATCCGCGACTGGCCCGATCGGGCGACTGGACATCACAGGCGCGCCCGCCCCTGCCTGCTCGACAAACCCCCTGTGGGAGTTTTCGCGGCTTTCATGCCCAGAATTCACTTAAGTACATCGTCCTTTCGGCTAGATTTCCAGGAGACGATCGGGCTAAGGTGACTCCCGAACGTACTAACAGCACTAACCAAAGCGTCACGTCTATATCCGCGGACGAGGTGCAGGGAGGACCACCATGACCGCGTCAACGATCACCGAATCGGCGACCACCCCGGCAACCCCGACCCCGAAGCTCGACCCGCGGGCGCTCACCGACAGCGCCGCCGAGCTGCTGAACGCCATGGCCGCGCTGCCGGCCGGACACCCCTCCCGAGCCGCGCTGCGCGACCGGGCGATCGAGGCCTGGTTGCCGCTGGCCAACCACCTCGCCCACCGCTACAGCGGTCGCGGCGAGCCCACCGACGATCTCGCGCAGACCGCCGCCGTCGGCCTCATCAAGGCCATCGACAAGTTCGACCCCTCCCGCGGCGTCGACTTCGCCGGCTACGCGATCCCCACCATCATCGGCGAGCTGAAGCGGCACTTCCGCGACCGGACGTGGGACATCCGGGTGCCCCGCCGCCTGCAGGAACTGCGGCTGGCCATCTCGGACGCCAACAGCTCCCTGTTGCAGTCCCTGGGCCGTTCCCCGACGGTGGCCGACATCGCCGCCCACCTCAAGCTCACCGAGGAAGAGGTGCTGGAGGGCCTGGAGGGTGCCCGCGCGTACAACGCGGTGTCGCTGTCCACGCCGACCGGTGACGGCGATCGCGCGACCGAGCTGGGCGACATGCTCGGCGGTGAGGACAGCGAGTTCGAGCTGGCCGAGCTGCGGGTGGCGCTGGGCCCGGCGCTGGCCACGCTCGACGAGCGCGAGCAGAAGATCCTGACGCTGCGGTTCTACGGCAACCTGACCCAGTCGCAGATCGCGGAGCAGATCGGCGTGTCGCAGATGCACGTGTCCCGGCTGCTGGCCCGGGCCCTGACGAAGCTGCGGGGGCAGCTCGACGGCACGTACTAGGAGGGGGTGGCGATGGTGGCCGGGTCCGTCGGACCCGGCCACCATCGTGTTCGCGCCACCTCAGCCGGCGACGGGCTCCCGCCACATCGGCCAGAACGGCGTGCCGTCGGGCAGCCGGAACGGCTCGGCGACCCGATAGCCGTGCCGCGCGTACAGGTCGCGGCTGGTCTCGCTGCTCGCCTCCAGGTACGCCGGCATGCCGTTGGCGTCCAGCCAGGCGTGATGGTGGCGTAGCAGGGCAGTGCCGACGCCCTGGCCCTGCCGGTCCGGACGCACGGCGAGCAGCGCCAGGTGGTGATGATCGGCGTGCGGATGGTTGGCCGCGAACAGCTCGTCCAGGTGCACGAAGTTCGGGGTCCACTCCCCGCACGCCAGGGCCAGCCGGGCGTCGTAGTCCTCCGGCGGCGGCAGTGGTTCACCGACCGACGGCAACCAGACGGCCACCCCGGCGCGATCCTCGGTGCCGAACACCAGTCCGTGCCGAGTGGCGTGCTCGACGATGATCTCGAAGCTGCCGGCCAGCACCGACTCCCGCTTGGCCTCGTCCGGCACCAGCCAGCGGGGCTGGTCCAGCACCATGAACGCCTCGGCTATCCGGGCGGCGACCCAGCGGGTGTCGTCCGCGCCGAGTTGCCCGATCTCCGGCCGGCTCATCGCCGCACCTCCGCCGCCGGCGCCGGCTCGGTGACCGACGGGGGAACCACCACAGCCGCCGCGCTCTCCGCGCCCAGGCCGATCCGGGCGTAGGTGTCGGGGCGCCGCCGCCGCAGCGACAGGCCCCACAACCCGCCCAGCAGCGCCGCCACCGGGTAGGCCGCCGGAATCGCCCAGCGCAGCGGCGAGTCCGGCTCGACCCCGAGCAGGTTGGCGAAGTTCTGCACCGCCAGCACGATGATCGCGACAAGTGCGATCGCGGCGAGGCCGGGCGCGACCAACCGCCGCCACAGCGTCTCCTGCTCACCGCTGCGGGCAAAGTACGCGATGATCGCTACCGCGGTGGTCGCGATCAGCAACAGCACGCCGAATCCGCCGCTGGTGCCCAGCCAGAAGAACAGCTGCAGGACCGGGTCCCAGCCGTTCACCGCGTACAGGATGATCACCAGCAGGCCCAGCACGCTCTGCGCGAGCGAGGCGGCCCGGGGCGCCCCGGTGCTCGGCGAGGTGCGCCCGAACACCGCCGGCAGCACCCGCTCCCGGCCCAGCGCGAAGGCGTAGCGCGCGGTGGTGTTGTGGAACGAGATCATGGCGGCCAGCACCGAGGTCAGGAAGAGTGCCTGCCCGATGGTCAGGACCGTGTCGCCCAGGTGTGCCCCGGCCAGGTTGAAGATCAGCTCGACGCTCTGGGTGCCCGCCTCCTCGACGATCCGGTCCGGCCCCACCGCCACCGTCATGCTCCACGAGGACAGCGCGTAGACCACCGCGATGATCGCCACGGACAGGTAGGTGGCCATCGGCACCGTACGCTTCGGGTCCTTGCTCTCCTCGCTGAAGACCACCGCCGCCTCGAAGCCGACGAAACCGAGGATCGCCAGCACCAGCACCGCGCCCAGCCCGGGCACGAAGAAGTTCTCCGGCGAGAACGCGGCGAAGCTCACGCTGCCACCGGCCGGGTTGCCCAGCTGGCCGAGGTCGAACACCACGATGATGGCGATCTCGGCGCAGAGCAGCGCCGCCAGCACCATGCCGTTGATGTCCACCCGGAGCAGGCCGAGCATCGCCACCAGCGCCCACGCCACCAGCGCCACGATCCACCACTGTGGCGTGATCCCGAACAGCCGGTCCAGCACCGGTGCCGCCGCCGCGCCGATGGTGCCGTAGAGCCCGACCTGGAGGGCGTTGTAGGCGATCAGCGCCACCCACGCCGTACCCACACCGGCCGGGCGGCCCAGCCCCCGGGCCACGTACGCGTAGAAGGCCCCGGCGTTGGCCATCCGCCGAGCCATCGCCACGTAGCCGACGGAGAAGACGGCGAGCACCACGGCCACCGCCAGGAAGGCCAGCGGAATACCGAGCACGCCGATGACCCCGTAGCCGGTGGTGACCACGCCGGCGACCACGGTCAGCGGAGCCGCCGCGGAGAGGACGAAGAAGATCACTGAGGGGACGCCGAGCCGGCCACGGGCCAGCGCCTCGGAGACGTTGCTCGGTCGTTCGGTTGTCGCTGTCGAGGACATGTACCGCTCCGGTCTGGGGGGAAGGGGTTTACCGGGTCAGGGGGCGCCGCGCAGCACCGCCGCACCAACGGCTGCCTCGGTGTGCGCCACGAGTTCCTTCAGCGGGTCCGGCAGAGCCGGGATGATCAGGTTGAGTCGGTGGTGTGCGCGCGGACCTGCGCTCCACAGCACCTCCCGGGTCAGGCCGGCCGCGGCGACCAGCCCGAGCAGCGTCGCGTCGGGGACGCTGGGCGGCTCGGCGCGCTCCAGCAGCGCCCGCAGCCGGGTCGCCGGCCAGGCCACGACGTTGAGGTCGATCGGCTGGTAGGTGACGGTGCTCCGGAGCAGTCGCCGGCTCTCCTGCCGGCGCAGCACGCCGGCCCGGGACAGCCGCTCCCCCACCGAGGTGACCGAGTTCTGGGCGAGAAAACTGAGCCAGGTACGCACCGACTGGTGCTGCGCCTCGCCGACCAGCTGGTCCAGCACGGTGTGCGCCAACGCGTCGGCCGGCGGCCGGCGGTCGATCACGCCGACCTGGCCGGCGACGACAGTGATGTGTCCATAGAGGATCAGCTCGCCGAGGAGCCCCCCGGCCAGACCGAGACCGGTCGCCGCCGGGTGCAGCTTCGCCTTGCCCCGGGTGTCGTTGTGCGCGATCAGAAAGAACTCGTCGGCGGTGAGCACACGTCCTCCCGAGCCGGCCGTCCACAGTGATCGCTAACCGGGAAAGGATGCACCGAGCGCAACTGCAACGCAACTCCCGTTTTCGGCAGTTGCACTCCGTGGTGAAGCGACCTGCGCCTTTTCCCGTGACAGACTCGGAGGGTGACCGCGAGCCCCACCGTTCGACGCCGCCGTATCGCCCGGGAACTGCGCCAGTTGCGGGAACGCGCCGGCATGACCCTGGACGTCGCCGCTCGACAACTGGACATGTCCAAGAGCAACCTGTCGCGCATCGAGAACGCGCAGATCGGCATCAAGCCCCGCGATGTACGGGCCGCGCTCGCGCTGTACGAGGTCACCGGCAGCGACGCCGAGGCACTCATCGAGATCGCCCGGGGTGCCCAGCAGCGCGGCTGGTGGCAGCACTACAGCGACGTACTCCCGGAATGGTTCGAGTTCTACGTCGGACTGGAGGCCGAGGCCGCCACCCTGCGCACGTACGAGGCCGAGGCGGTGCCCGGCCTGTTGCAGACCGAGGCGTACGCCCGCGAGGTGTACCGGCTGACCGCCGGCGAGGAGGATCTCGATCGCAAGGTGGCCGCCCGGCTACGCCGGCAGGATGTGCTGCGCGGCGACGATCCGGTGGAGCTGTCGGTGGTGCTGAACGAGGCGGTACTGCTACGCCCTGTCAGCGATCGCACCGTCATGGCGGGCCAGACGACCCACCTGGAGACCCTCGCCCAACTACCCAACGTAACCCTCCAGGTACTTCCCTTCGAGGCCGGTGGACATCCGGCGATGAACTCGCCGTACGTGCTCCTCACGTTCGCCGACGCGGCCGACGCGGCCGTTGTCTACCTGGAAAATCTCTCCACGGGACTGGCACTGGAGGAGGCCGCGCAGGTGCGCTCGTATAGCCTTGTGCACGAGAGGCTGTGCAGTCTGGCACTCGATCCAGCGGCGTCCCTGATCCGCCTGAAGGAAGCTTCTCGTTACTTTACGTGACCGCTGCATCGCGGTCACTGTCGGTATCGACGAAGGGATCGCGATGACCGCGCTCGACCTGTCCCGGGCGGAGTGGCGCACCAGCACGCGCAGTGTGGGCAACGGCAACTGCGTCGAGGTGGCCACCGTCGACGGTGCAGTCGCGGTCCGGGACAGCAAGGACCGGCACGGCCCGGTGCTGACCTTCCCGCCGTCGGCCTGGCACGCCTTCGTCGCCAGCGTCCACACTGGCTGACCCACCCACCGCCCGCCGGGCCCACCCCTCACCCGCCGGGCCCCAGCCACGCTGTCCGCCCGGCCCACGGCCACCCCGCGTCGACCCACGCCGCGCCATGCCGACCGCGCCGCCCTGCTCCGCACCGCGCCCGCAGCAGCCGGCTTCATGCCCGGGTGGAACAGCTAGGCCGGGTCCGTCCAACCGTCACCCTTTGTCACCGAAGCACTGCATCCCCCGGGTCACCGTCCGCAATCGCTCCCCCCACCCACCCATGTCCCACCTCAGTCCCTTTGCTCTGCTTCAACCGACGCAACCCCCTAACGACCTGCCATGAAGTCGGGACCCGGCCGACCAGCCAGCGGGCTGATCATCACGGAAAGTAAACGTTGCGTGGGTTGAAGCAGAGCAAAGGGGCGAAGCAGGTTAGGTGGGGCCCGGGAAAGCAGCTACGGAGTGTGACGGGCACGCGTAGCTCGACGGGCGCAGACGCGAGCACCCCGGGCAGTCGAGGTATCGGCGCGGGCGACGCCGGGACTGCCCGGGAGAGCCTGAGGGGGGCGGTGCGAGACTGGGCCGTGCTCTCCGACGTGCCCATCGACCTGCCGGTCCGGCCGGTGTTGCCGGCGTTGGTGGCGGCGCTGGGCTCGGCCGGCAGCGCGGTCCTGGTCGCCCCGCCGGGCACCGGCAAGACCACTCTCGCCCCACTCGCCGTCGCCGACGCGGTGGCCGGGCGGGTGATCGTCGCTCAGCCCCGCCGGGTGGCCGCCCGGGCCGCCGCCCGGCGGATGGCGGCCCTGCTCGGCGAGCCGGTCGGCGGGCGGGTCGGTTACGCGGTTCGGGGTGAGCGCCGGGCCGGACCGCGTACCCGGATCGAGGTCGTCACCACCGGTCTGCTGGTCCGCCGGTTGCACCACGACCCGGAGCTGGCCGGCGTCGACGCGGTGCTGCTCGACGAGATCCACGAGCGCCAGCTCGACGCCGACCTGGCGCTCGCCTTCAGCGTCGAGTCCCGGGCGACCCTGCGGCCGGAGCTGTGGCTGCTGGCCATGTCGGCGACTCCGGAGGCGGACCGCTTCGCCGCGCTGCTCGGCGCCACGCTGCCGGCGCCGGTGGTACGGGCGTCGTCGGCGCTGCATCCGGTGCGCCGCATCTGGACGCCACCGCCCCGACCCGTGCCACCGCCCGGTGCCGGCCCGGTGGACCGGGTACTGCTCGACCACGTCGCGGCCACCGTCCGGCGGGCCCTGCGCGAGCAGGAGGGCGACCTGCTGGTCTTCCTGCCCGGCGTGGGTGAGATCGCCGCGGTCGCCGGCCGGCTGGCCGGCCTGGGCGGCAGCGTCGACGTGCTCCGGTTGCACGGCCGGCAGAGCGGGGCCGACCAGGACGCCGCGCTGCGGGTGGGAGACCGGCGACGGGTGGTGCTGGCCACCGCGTTGGCGGAGAGCAGTCTCACTGTGCCCGGCGTACGGACGGTGGTGGACGCGGGCCTGTCCCGGGTGGCCCGGTTGGACCTGGCCCGAGGGCTGGGCGCGCTGGTCACCGTGCCGGTCTCCCGGGCGGCGGCGACCCAGCGGGCCGGCCGGGCCGGGCGGGAGGCACCGGGACAGGTGTACCGCTGCTGGTCGCCGGGAGTGCACGAGCGGTTGCCCGGACAGCCGGAACCGGAGATCGCCACCGCCGACCTGACCGGCTTCGCCCTCGAACTGGCCGCCTGGGGCGCCCCCGGCGGGACCGGGCTCGCGCTGCCGGACCCGCCTCCGGCGGCGGCGATGACGGTGGCTCACGAGACGCTCACCGACCTCGGTGCGATCGACGCGAACGGCCGGATCACCGAGCGGGGCCGGGCCGTCGTCGCCGTCGGAGCGCATCCCCGACTGGCCCGGGCGCTGCTCGACGGGGCCGACCGGGTCGGCGCCGACCGCGCCGCGCAGGTGGTGGCACTGCTCGCCGAACCCACCGTGACCGGCTCCGGCGACGATCTCGGCGCCGCCTGGCGTCGGTTGCGCGCCGGCAGCGACCCGGCCGCCACCGCCCGCTGGCGCGCGGAGGTGCGCCGGCTGCGCGCCGCGGCGGAACAGGCGCGCGACGGCCGCGTTGGCCCCGACGGCCAAGGGGAACGCGAGCCGACGAGCGGCGGGCAGTCGGACGCCGCACCGGCGAAGAAGGCGAACGACGCACGGACGGACGACAGGCGGGCGACGGGCGAGCGGACCGGCGACGGCCGGGTGGGCGGCGAGCGGACGGCGTGGTTGCCCGACGAGCTTGCCGCCGGGCTGCTGGTCGGGTTGGCGTACCCGGAGCGGTTGGCCCGGGCACGGCGGCCGGGCGGTTCGGCGTACCTGATGAGTGGCGGGACCGCGGCGGAGCTGGCGCCCGGGTCTGAGTTGGCGGGCGTCGACTGGTTGGCCGTCGCGGTGGCCGACCGCGTTCCCGGCGCACCGTCCGCTCGGGTCCGCCTGGCCGCCGTCCTCGACGAGGGGACCGCCCGCGCGGCGGCCGGCTCGCTGCTGCGCAGCGAACGGGAGGTCGGCTGGTCGGGCGGGGACGTGGTGGCCAGGGAGGTGCTCAGACTGGGTGCCATCGAGCTGGTCGACCGTCCCCTGCCCCGGCCCGAGCCGGACGAGATCGCCGCTGCGCTGCTGACCGGGCTGCGCGACACCGGGCTCGACCTGCTGACCTGGACGTCGGCGGCCAGGGCGCTGCGTGAGCGGCTGACGTTCTGCCGGTACGCACTCGGCGACGACTGGCCCGACGTCTCCGACGAGGCGTTGCTGGCCGGTGCGCCGCACTGGCTCGGACCGGAGCTGGCGGGTGCTCGACGCCGGGCCGACCTGGCCCGCGTCGACGTGCTCGGTGCGCTACGCCGGCTGCTGCCCTGGCCGTTGGCCGGACGCCTGGACGAGCTGGCGCCGGAACGGATCACCGTGCCGAGCGGTTCCCGGATTCGGGTCGACTACGCCGACCCGGCCGCGCCGGTGCTCGCGGTCCGGCTCCAGGAAACCTTCGGTTGGGCCGAGGCACCCCGGATCGGTGGTGGGCGGGTGCCGGTGCTGCTGCACCTGCTCTCCCCCGCCGGCCGGCCGGCGGCGGTCACCGCCGACCTGGCCTCGTTCTGGCGCTCCGGCTACCGGCAGGTCCGCGCCGAGCTGCGCGGACGCTACCCGCGCCACCCCTGGCCGGAGGACCCGACCACGGCCACGCCGACCCGGCGGGCCGGACGGCGCGGCTGAGTGCTCACGGCTCGTCGACCACGTCGGCGATGACGACGGTGATGTTGTCCGGTCCGCCGGCCTGCAACGCCAGGTCGACGAGGCTGCGTGCGCAGGCCTCCCGGTCCCGCTGGCCGGCCAGCACCTCGGCCAGGGTGTCGGCCCGTACGACGTTTGACAGCCCATCGCTGCACAGCAGCCAGCGGTCACCGGCCCGGGGCACCATCGTCGCGTACGTCGGCGACACCTCGTCGCCCTGCAACGCCTGGGTCACCACGGCTCGACGGGGATGGCTGCCGGCCTGGTCCGGAGTGATCAGGCCCTGGTCGACGAGCATCTGCACGAAGGTGTCGTCCCGAGTGATCTGCTTGAGCACACCGTCGCGGAACAGGTACGCCCGGGAGTCGCCCACGTGGGCCAGCGCCAGGCAGCTTCCGGTACGCGCGAACAGCAGCGCGGTAAGCGTGGTGCCCATGCCCTGCCGCTGGGGATCCTCGGCGACCGCCTGACGGATCCGCTCGGTGGCCAGCTTGATGCCGTTCTGCAATGCGGCGACCAGCACGTCCTCCGGCGTCTCCACGTCCAGCGGGCCGATCGCCCCGATGGCGATGGCGCTGGCCAGGTCCCCGGCGGCCATGCCGCCCATGCCGTCGGCGACGGCGACCAGCCAGGTACCGCAGTGCAGCGCGTCCTGGTTTCCGCTGCGGATCAGCCCACGGTCGCTCGTCCCGGCGGAACGCAGCTTCAGGGTCATGGCACGCAGCCTGCCAGGAGTAGGGCTCGGTTGTCTCTAGGAGATCAGGACCGCCCGGCGTGGCGCGGTGAATCTCACTGAAGGTGAACATGAAATCTCATCGGATGCGATCGATTGACATGTCCTGCGCGTCCTGGAAACATGCCCGATACCTGGGAGCGCTCCCAGCTCACACCCCCACTTCGCCTGTTCCGTCCCGCTCGTCGGAAGGACTCCCCCGTGACGCCATCCCGACGTCGCCTTGCGGTACTCGCCGCGGCGACCGCCGTGGTGCTGGTCGGCGTTAGCGCCGGCACCGCTTTCGCCGATCCACCCGCTGACGCACCCGAACAGATCCGCAACGGCGACTTCAGCGACGGCTCGTCGCCCTGGTTCTCCTACGGCACCAACACGCTCGGCGTGGTCGACGGCCAACTCTGCGCCACCGTGGCCGCTGGCCTGGCCAACCCCTGGGACGCCGGCATCGGCCACGACGCGCTGCCGCTGATCGCCGGCGCCGAGTACACCCTCGGCTTCGACGTCACCTCCACCCCCGGTGGCCCGGTGGCCGCCGTGCTGCAACTCGGCAGCGAGCCCTACACCGGCTACTACTCGGTCACCGCCGCCGCGACCCCGACCCAGCAGCGCGTCGAGCGCACCTTCGTCGCCCCGACCGACGACAGCCGCGCCCAGCTGATCTTCCAGATCGGCGGCAGCGCCGAGGCGCGGACCGTCTGCCTGGACAACGTCTCGCTGCGCGGCGGCAACCCGCCCGAGCCGTACGTGCCGGACACCGGCCCCCGGGTCCGGGTGAACCAGGTCGGTTACCTGCCCGGCGGGCCGAAGCACGCCACAGTGGTCACCGAGGCCACCGAGGCGCTGCCCTGGGAGCTGCACTCCGCCTCCGGAGCCGTGCTGGCCAGCGGCACCACCACGCCGCGCGGGGTCGACGAGGCGTCGGCGCAGAACGTGCACTCGGTGGACTTCTCGTCGTACCGCACCCCGGGACAGGGGCTGACGCTGGCCGTGGACGGCGAGGTAAGCCACCCGTTCGACATCTCCGGCACGCTCTACGACCAGTTGCGCTCGGACGCCCTGCAGTTCTTCTACATCCAGCGCAGCGGCATCGAGATCGACGGTGATCTGGTCGGCGAGGAGTACGCCCGCCCCGCCGGTCACCTCGGCGTCGCACCGAACCAGGGCGACACCGACGTGCCCTGCGTCGCCGACTCCTGCGACTACCGGCTCGACGTACGCGGCGGCTGGTACGACGCGGGCGACCACGGCAAGTACGTGGTCAACGGCGGCATCGCCACCTACCAGCTGCTCAGCGCCTTCGAGCGGACCAAGAACGCCGCCACCGCCGGCTTCGGCGCCGACCTCGGCGACGGGACGCTGCGGCTGCCCGAGCGGGACAACGGAGTGCCGGACATCCTCGACGAGGCGCGCTGGGAGCTGGAGTTCCTGCTGCGCATGCAGGTGCCGGCCGGCGAGCCGCTGGCCGGGATGGCCCATCACAAGATCCACGACCGGAACTGGACCGGCCTGCCGATGCAGCCCGAGGACGACCCGGAGCCGCGTGAGCTGCACCCGCCGTCCACCGCCGCCACGCTGAACCTGGCCGCCGTCGCCGCCCAGTGCGCCCGGCTGTTCGCCCCGTACGACAAGGAGTTCGCGCAGCGCTGCGGCAGTGCGGCGAAGACCGCGTACGCGGCGGCCAAGGCGAACCCGGCCCGGTACGCCCCCGCCACCGGCAACGGCGGTGGCCCGTACGACGACACGAACGTCACCGACGAGTTCTACTGGGCGGCCGCCGAGCTGTACCTGACCACCGGCGAGGGCACCTACCGGACCGATCTGACCGCTTCGCCGCACCACACCGGTGACGTCTTCGACCCCCGTGGCTTCGGCTGGCAGAGCGTGGCCGCGCTGGGCCGCCTCGACCTGGCCACCGTGCCGAACGGGCTGCCGGCCGCCGAGCGGACCCGGATCCGCGAGTCGGTCGTCACCGCCGCGGACAGCTACCTGGCCGAGATCCGCCGGCAGGCGTACGGGCTGCCCATGCCGGGCGACCCGAACAGCTACTTCTGGGGCGGCAACGGCGCCATCATCAACAACGCGGTCGTGCTGGCCACCGCGTTCGACCTGACCGGAGCGGCGAAGTACCGCGACGGCGCGGTGCAGACGATGGACTACATCCTCGGCCGCAACGCGCTGAACATCTCGTACGTGACCGGGTGGGGCGAGCACGCGGCGGAGAACCAGCACAGCCGGATCTTCGGCTTCCAGCTCGACCCGAGCATGCCGAAGCCGCCGGCCGGTTCGATCGCCGGTGGTCCGAACGCCGCGCTCCAGGACCCGTTCGTGGAGCAGTTGCTGGAGGGCTGCGCGCCGATGTTCTGCTACGTCGACGACATCGCCTCGTACTCCACCAACGAGGTGGCGATCAACTGGAACTCGGCGCTGGCCTGGATCTCCTCGTTCCTGGCGGACCAGGGTGACTCCGCCGCGGTGCCCGCGCCCACCTGCACGGTGTCGTACACCAACTACGGCTCGTGGCAGGGCGGCACCGGCTTCACCGCCCAGCTGAACATCCGCAACACCGGCACCGCCGCGGTGAACGGCTGGACCGCCCGGTTCGCCTTCACCGGCGACGCCAAGGTGCGCGAGGCGTGGATGGCCAAGGTGACCCAGTCCGGTGCCACGGTGACCGCGAAGAGCGAGTCGTACAACTCGCGGATCAACCCGGGTGCGTCGGTGATGTTCGGATTCAACGCCACCACCGGCGGCGGCGCCAACCCGTCGCCCAACCTGGTCACGGTCAACGGCGCGCCCTGCACCGTGTCCTGATCCCCGGGTGGGGTGCCGTCGGCGACCGGCGCCCCACCCGGCCCCCACCCAGTCCGCGGGTCAGGGGCGGAGTTTGGGCAGGACCTGGTCGCCGAAGGTGTCCAGGAAGGGGCGTTGGTCCTGGCCTACGTGGTGGAGGGCGATCTGGTCGAAGCCGAGCGCCACGTACTCCTCCAGCCAGCCGACGTGCCGGCCCAGGTCGGCGGAGATGTTGACCACCTCGGCGAGCCGGGTCATCGGCACCTCGGCGGAGACCGCGTCGAAGTGCTCCGGGGTGGTCAGGTCCCAGCAGACCGGCGGGGCGAAGACGTTGCTGCGCCACTGGTCGTACGCGATCGCCTCGGCCTCGGCCTGCGCCGGTGCCCAGCTCAGGTGCACCTGGAGGTGCACCGGTCCACGACCTCCGGCCTCGCGGTAGGCGTCGATCATGCGACGCAGGTGGTCGGTCGGCGCGTTGACCGTGATCAGGCCGTCCGCCCATTCTGCGCACCAGCGCGCGGTGGCCACGCTCACCGCGGCGCCGACAAGTGCCGGCGGCTGCTCCGGGCGGCTCCAGAGCTTCGCCCGGTCGACCCGGACCAGACCGTCGTGGCTGACCTCCTCGCCGGCCAGCAGGGCACGGATGACGTCCACGCACTCGCGTAGCCGGGCGTTGCGTACGTCCTTGGCGGGCCATGCGTCGCCGGTGACGTGCTCGTTGGCGGCCTCACCGGAACCCAGGGCCGCCCAGAACCGCCCCGGGTACATGGCGGCGAGCGTGCCGATCGCCTGCGCGATGATCGCCGGGTGGTAGCGCTGCCCGGGCGCGTTGACCACGCCGAACGACAGGCCGGTGGCCTGCAACGCCGACCCGAGCCAGGACCAGGCGAATCCGGAGTGGCCCTGGCGCTCGCTCCAGGGTGCGAAGTGGTCGGAGCACATGGCGGCGTCGAAGCCGACCTGCTCGGCGTGGACCACCGCCGCCAGCAGCTCACGCGGGTGGATCTGCTCGTGGGAAGCGTGAAACGCGATCGCCGTCATGCCGCGCTTCACTACCCAGCCGGAGCCAGGTGTAAGCAGCGGCTACTCGGAGTGGGCCCCGGCACCGGCAGTGGCGGCGCCCTCCCCCACCCAGACCGTCTTGACGTTGCAGAACTCGTGCATCCCCTGGGCGGAGAGTTCCCGGCCGTAGCCGGAGTTCTTCACCCCGCCGAAGGGCAGCTCGGGGTACGACGTCGTCATCCCGTTGATGAAGACGGCCCCGGCCTCCAGGTCGGTGGCGAACCGCTGCTGCTCCTGCGGGTCGCGGGTCCACGCGTTCGAGCCGAGCCCGAAGCTGGTGCCGTTGGCCAACTCGATCGCCTCGTCGTACGACGCGGCCCGGTACAACCCGGCCACCGGACCGAAGACCTCCTCCGCCCACATCCGCATGCCCGGGTTCAGGTCCGTCACCACCGTCGGCGGGTAGAACCAGCCCGCTCCGGCCGGCTTCTCCCCGCCGCAGAGCACGGTGGCTCCCTTGTCGACGGCGTCGCGGACCTGCGCGTCGACCTCGTCGCGGCCCCGCTCGGAGGCCAGCGGACCGACGTCGGTGTCGCCGTCCATCGGGTCACCCACCCGCAGCGCCGACATGCGGTGTGCGAACGCCTCGGCGAAGGCGTCGTAGACGTCGGTGTGCACGATGAAGCGCTTGGCCGCGATGCAGGACTGGCCGTTGTTCTGGCAGCGGGCGGTGGTGGCGACCTGTGCGGCCAGTTCCACGTCGGCCGACGGCATCACCACGAACGGGTCGCTGCCACCCAGCTCCAGCACCGTCTTCTTCAGCTCCCGGCCGGCGATCTGCGCGATCGACCGGCCGGCGACCTCACTGCCGGTAAGCGTGGCGGCGCGTACCCGGGGATCGCTCAGGATCCGGTCCACCGCCTCGGAGCCGACCAGCAGGGTGGTGAACGCGCCCTCGGGGAAGCCGGCCCGGCGGAACAGGTCCTCCAGCAGCAGCGCGGTCTGCGGCACGTTGGAGGCGTGCTTGAGCAGGCCGGTGTTGCCGGCCATCAGGGCCGGCGCGGCGAAGCGCATCACCTGCCAGAGCGGGAAGTTCCACGGCATCACCGCCAGCACCGGCCCGATCGGCTGGTAACGGACGAACGCCCGGGTCGCCGAGACCGCCTCGGCGTCGGCCGGCTCGTCGGCAAGGAACCCGGCGGCGTGCTCGGCGTAGAAGCGGCAGGCGGTGGCGCACTTGGTGACCTCCGCCTTGGCGGCGGCGAGCGTCTTGCCCATCTCGGTGGTCATCAGCCGGGCGATCTCGTCCCGCTCCGCCTCCAGCAGGGCGGCCGCCGCGTTCAGCCACCGCCCGCGCTGCTCGATCGTGGTCCCGCGCAGCTGCCGGTACGCCAGGTCGGTCCGTTCGATCGCGCCGTCGATCTGCTCGTCGGACATCGCCTCGTACGTCTTGAGCACCTGGCCGTTCACCGGATTGGTGGTGGCGATGGTCATCAGGACTTCTCCCGTCACTCGAAGAGCGAGTGCCGCGCGCCGGGCTCCTCGCGACGGCGGGCGGCGCGACGACGCTGGATGATGACCAGGTCGACGACGGCAACCACCGCGAAGACGGCGCAGACGACACCCAACCAGGCCACGTCGGCACGAAACGCCAACACCGCGAAAACGGTCATGGTGACGAGCCCGAAGCTGGCCAGCGCCAGCCGCAGGTTCAGCGCACTGTACGCGTGACCGACCGTGCCACGGGCACGCCGGGGCTGTGATCTCGTCATCGTCTCCACCTACCCGACGCCGCCAGAGCTAACCGTCGCCCGCTCCCTTTCGCCGGGTGAGGTCACCGGCGTGCCGTGCGTTGCGTTACACAAGCCCGGTGTGACCCGGCCGATCCGGGCATCGGCGGGGACCATGGAACCATGACCGTGAGCCATGCCGAGCCGGTGACCGTCGCCGTCGCCCGCCGCGCCGACCCCGCCCGCACCGAGGAGATGGTGGCGTGGATGCGGGCCGGCACGGCGCTGGCCGAGGCGTTTCCGGGTTTCCTCGGCGCCGGCTGGGTGCGCCGCGCCCCCGGATCGGGCGACTGGCACATGCTCTACCGGTTCGCCGACCCGGACACGCTGCGCCGCTGGGAGGAATCGCCGCAGCGCCACTGGTGGCTGTCGTCGGCCCAGGGCATCGTCGAGCACACCCACGTCGAGCGGCGGACCGGCATCGAGGGCTGGTTCGATCCGCCGCGCACGGCGGCCGTCGAGCCGCTGGACGCGGAACCGACCGGGTCGCCGTCGCCCCCGCGCTGGAAGCAGGCGGTGACGATCTGGTTGGCGTTCTTCCCGCTCAGTCTGACCGCCACGCTGCTGACCGGCCAGTTCCTGCCGGGGCTGCCGACCGCGGCGCGGGTGCTGGTGATGACGCTGACCCTGACCCCGCTGATGACCTACCTGGTCCTACCCCGGATCACCCGGGCGCTGCACTGGTGGCTGCACGGCCGGGAAGCGCCCTGGCGTGGGCAGCGGACGCCCCGGGCGCCGCACCTTTAGCACGGCCGTCGAAGACATGACAGGGCACTGCCGCATCCCCGACAGCGCGTGACCAACCGACCTCACCCGCGTAGAGTCACCGTGCCGTCGCTCTGCGCTGTGAGGCTAGGGAATTCATGCCTGGACGCTGGACAACCGCCGCCGTCTGCCTGCTCGCACTCGTCGCGTTGGCCTGCGAGGGGGGCGGGGACGCGGCACCGCGACCCTCGGGCGGCACGGCTCAGCCCGGTTCCCCCCGCGTCGTCGCCGCCCTCGGTGACTCGATCACCACCGGCTTCGGGTCCTGCCTGGTCCTCACGTCGTGTCAGCGCAACTCCTGGTCGACGGGGGACGGGCTGCGGGTGGACAGCCACTACCGTCGGCTGCTCGACCGGAACCCGGGCCTGCGCGGGAAGGCGCACAACCATGCCCGGGCGGGGGCCCGTGCGGCCGCGCTGGCCGGTCAGGCGGAGGCGGCGGTACGCGACCGCGCCGACTACGTCACGGTGCTGGTCGGGGCCAACGACGCCTGCCGCGCCACGATCGACGCGATGACCCCGGTAGCCGACTTCCGGGCCGAGATCAACCGGGGGTTGCGGGTACTGCGCGAGGGGCGACCGAAGGCCCGGGTCCTGGTCGTCAGCATCCCTGACCTGTACCGGCTCTGGGAGGTCGGGCACGACGAGCCCCGGGCGGTACGCGCCTGGCGGCGGGGCGTGTGCCCGGCGCTGCTGGCCGAGGCGACCTCGACCGCGCCGGCCGACCGGAGCCGCCGCGCCGCGTTCCGGGAACGGATCGAGGCGTACAACAGTCAGTTGAAGGCCGCGTGCCGCGCCTACGGTTCCCGGTGCCGCTACGACGGCGGCGCCGCGCACCGGGTCCGCTTCGACCTGGATCTGGTCAACCGGCTCGACTACTTCCACCCCAACACCGCCGGTCAGTCCCGCCTCGCCGACGTGACCTGGCGCTCCGCCGGCTACGCCGACTGATCGCCCGCCTGGTCGGGACGCCGTGGCGACGGAATCCGAGGGCCGCCGTGCTGCCGGTAGAGCGCCCGGGAACGCTCGGCCAACTTCTTGGTGGCCGAGGAGTTCGCCCAGGTACCGAGAATGATCGCCGCTCCGGGGACCACCTTGGCGAAGAGCCGCTTCGCCGCGCGTACCCCGGCCATCTGGGCGAGCCGGACCCCGAGGTGCAGCATCACCCGGCCGAGCGGCGCCTGCCCGCCACCGCCGAACAGCGCGCCGGCCCGCTCGCGTCCGGCCGCCACGCCCAGCGCCACCCGGGCGCTCGCGGCGACCTTGTGCACCTTCTGCAGCAGCAGCAGGTCGGTGGCGCGGTCGGAATGTGTCGGGTCGGCACCGTACGCGGCAGCGACGTGCAGGACCATGCGGGACTGGGTCCAGGCCAGCACGCCGACGTCGATCACCGCACCGGGCAGTCCGGCCGCACCGGAGACGGCACCGGAGAGCCGGGCCTGGTTGACGAACCGACGTACCGCCTGATCCGCCAGGGCGTCGGCGCTGGTTCCGGGCTGCGCGGCCCGGGCCCGCTGGGCCCACTGGGCGGCCTCCGGGCCGAGCCGGCGCACCGCCTCGAGCGCGAGGTGCTCGGGAGCGTACTGCGGATCCTGGCGCATCCGGTCCCACAACGTGGCCGGCGGGGCCTCGACGACCCGGCCGCCCGGCGGGGGCGGGGCGGGGGTGACGGGTTGGCCGTCGGCGGACACGGGGTCGCTCATCACCTCTCCTTTCGGTGGCGCCCATCCATGTGTACCCCGCAGGGGCAACGGGGTACCGTCGGCCGATCGCACCGCGACACCGGGCCGGGCGGACCGGCGCGGCAGGAATGCACGAGGATGGCAGGTACGTTCTGGCGATCGGGGCGCCGGCAATCCGGTGGCCCGTTACGCACTTGCAGGGAGGCCGCACCGGTGCTCGACCCACACGAGCTCTACGAACTCACCGACGATCTGCCCGACCTCGGTCAGCCGGTCCTGATTCAGGCGCTCACCGGTTTCGTCGACGCCGGTAACGCCAGCCGGCTCGCCCGCGAGCAGCTGCTCACCTCGCTGGAGTCCCGCCCGATCGCCCGGTTCGACCTGGACCAGCTCTTCGACTACCGCTCCCGCCGACCGGTGATGACCTTCGTCGAGGACCACTGGGAGAGCTACGACGACCCGGAGTTGCAGCTACACCTGCTCCACGACGACGACGAGACCCCCTTCCTGCTGCTCACCGGGCCGGAGCCAGATCTTCAGTGGGAGCGGTTCACCGCCGCCGTCGTCGGGCTCTCCGCCCGGCTGGACGTCCGGCTCACCGTCGGGCTCAACGCGATCCCGATGGCGGTGCCGCACACCCGGCCGACCGGCGTGACCGCGCACGCCACCCGGCGTGACCTGATCGCCGGCTACGAACCGTGGCTGCAACGGGTGCAGGTGCCCGGCAGCGTCGGCCACCTGTTGGAGTTCCGCCTCGGCGAGGCGGGCCGCGACGCGCTGGGTTTCGCCGCGCACGTGCCGCACTACGTGGCGCAGGCCGAGTACCCGGCCGCCGCCGAGGTGCTGCTGGCGTCGGTGTCCCGCAGCACCGGGCTGCTGCTGCCCCGCGACGGGCTGCGCTCGGCCGCCGAGGTGGTGCAGGTGGAGATCGACCGCCAGGTCGCGCAGAGCGACGAGGCCACCACCCTGGTCCAGGCTCTCGAGGAGCAGTACGACGCATTCGCCCGGGGTCGGGGGGAGAAGAACCTGCTCGCCACGGAGAACGGCCCCCTGCCCACGGCCGAGGAACTCGGCGCCGAGCTGGAGCGGTTCCTCGCCGAACAGACCCGCCCGAACAACGACACCCCCTGAGGAGCACCCTCTCGACGGCTCGTGGGCCGGAAGGGGCGCCGCCGACTCGGCACCGGCGCGCCGGCACGTGGCGGGGCAGCGCGCCGGCCGCGCGGGCCGGGGCCGGATGGGGCAGGCTGGCATCATGCGCTTGGCGACGTGGAACGTGAATTCGGTGAAGGCCCGGCTGCCCCGGCTGCTCGACTGGCTGGCCGGCACCGGGCCGGACGTGGTCTGCCTCCAGGAGACCAAGTGCCCGGACGGCGCCTTCCCGGCCACCGAGGTGGGCGAGCTGGGATACACGGTGGCCAGCCACAGCGACGGCCGGTGGAACGGGGTCGCGATCCTGTCCCGGGTCGGTCTGGCCGACGTCACCGTGGGGTTTCCCGACGAGCCGGGCTTCCCGGAACCGGAGGCCCGCGCGATCTCGGCCACCTGCGGCGGGCTGCGGGTCTGGTCGGTGTACGTGCCGAACGGCCGCACGCCCGACGACCCGCACTACGCGTACAAGTTGGCCTGGTTGGCGGCGCTGCGGGACGCCCTGGACACCGAGTTGACGAACCGGGCGCCGCTGGCGGTCTGCGGTGACTTCAACGTGGCACCCACCGACGCCGACGTGTGGGATCCGGCGCTGTTCGTCACCTCCACCCACGTCACCCCGCCCGAGCGGGCCGCCCTGGCGGCGCTGCGCGATCTCGGTCTCACCGACGTGGTGCCCACCCCGATGAAGGGCCCCCACCCGTTCACCTACTGGGACTACCGGGCCGGCATGTTCCACCAGAACAAGGGCATGCGCATCGACCTGGTGTACGCCTCGGCCCCGCTGGCCCGCGCCGTCCGGTCGGCGTACGTCGACCGGGAGGCACGCAAGGGCAAGGGCCCCTCCGACCACGCCCCCATCGTCGTCGACGCCGACCTCACCCCCACCATCGAGTCCTTCTGACCGCCAGCCTTGGCCTACTCGCACACCCACCCCGCCCCAAGATCCGTGCAACTTCGGGGATAGTGCGGTCTCAACGCCGCCCCAGGCAGCACTATCCGGGAAGTTGCACGGGCCCATGAGCACGAGCGGGGACGGTCGGTCGAGTTCGTAGGGTGGTTAGGGTGGGGGCATGGCAGTTGTGAAGATCAACGCGATCGACGTACCGCCCGGTGGCGGCGAGGAGTTGGAGAAGCGGTTCGCCGCCCGGGCCCGCGCGGTGGAGAACTCGCCCGGTTTCCTCGGCTTCGAACTGCTGCGCCCGGTGGCCGGCGACAACCGCTACTTCGTCTACACCCGCTGGGAGACCGAACAGGCCTACCAGGACTGGGCCGCCGGCCCCGCGCGAGCCGCCCACGCCACCCCGCCCGGGGCGGAACAGCGGCCCCCCGTCGCCTCCGGCGCCACCCTCCTGGAGTTCGAGGTCGTCCAGCAGGTTCCCTGACGGATCTTCACCGCTTCTGGAACGTCACCGCCGCGATCTCGGCCGTGATGCCGATCGCCCAGTCGAGCTGAGGGCATTCCGTACGCCCACGGCAATCCAGGCACCCACCTGCCTGGAACGGCTCGGCGACCGCGCGGGTCCAATGGGTCTCCAGGATCCGATTCGCCTCGAACAGCCGACGCACGGCGAATCCTCGTCAGGATCATCGAGCGGCACGACGACGACCTCCGCTGTGGTCACGACGGTGCCCGCCCAAGGGGGCAGAGTCCCTGCGTCGTGCTCCCCCTGGGCGGTTGGTCAGGTACCTCGGGAGTGCTGAAGTCCAGAAGCACTGACCACTGTCTCACTGTATCTACTGTCTCAGTGTAGTCAAGTTCTCACTGTCTTCACTTAGCCGGTTGGGCGGCTTGCCTCGATCACGTTTTGGCTGGAAGCATGATCTCGCTGAAGTCCAGGAGTGCCGATCATGCCAACCAGACCACCGCACTATCTGCGGGTAGCCGACGACATCGAAGCGAAGATCACGTCAGGCGAGTACGCGCCGGGCCAACAACTTCCCTCGGTGTCGGAGATCGGTGAGATCTACCGGGTCGCCCGCTCAACGGCGTACCGGGCCGTCAAGGAACTGCACGCCCGTGACCTGGTCTACGGGCAACAAGGCCAGGGCGTGTTCGTCGCCGGCGCTGAGCAGTAGCGGCGGGTACGTCAGGCGGGGCGGGTGGTGGTGAGGGTGGCGAAGGCGATGACGTTGTCGGCGTAGCCGGTGCCGCCGCCGAGCCACTCGCCGCCGCAGGTGATCAGCCGCAGGCCGGGCGGGCCTTCGTTGCCGTAGACCCGGTCGGCCGGCAGCCGCTCCTTCGGGAAGTGTTCCACCGAGTTCACCGTGAAAACGGCCACCGAGTCGTCCTCCCGGGCCACCTCGACGGTGTCCCCCACCTTCAGCTTGCCCAGGTGGTAGAAGACCGACGGGCCGCTCTTGGTGTCCACGTGCCCGACGATGACCGCCGGACCCGGGTCTCCCGGCACCGGCCCACGGTCGTACCACCCGGTTTCCTCGTGCCGGCTCAGCGGCGGCACGGCGATCGAGCCGTCCGGTGCCTCGCCGACCGGTTTCACCGGCGCCGAGACGTCGATCGACGGGATGGACAGGCTCACCGGCCGCGCGGCGGTACGCCCGGCGGGTACCGTCGACGCGCCGCTGGAGCCGCGTTCACCGCCGGTGGCCGTCCAGTCCAGCGGTCCCCCGACGGTGTGCCCGAGCCCGGCGCCGGTGGCGAACACGCCGGCCAGCACGAGCACCACCGCGAGCGGCAGGGACCACGGGCTGCGCCCGGGACGCGCCGGGCGGCCGGTTCGCCCGGCATTCCTCGGTGCCCGACGCCGGTCGGTGAACGGTGCCGCGGCCCGGGCCCGACGGGAGCCCGTGTCCGGCACCGCCGCCCACCCGTGCGGGCGCGGCGTGGCGCCGGAGCCGGTCGCACGGCCACCGCGACCCGACGCGGAACCAGAGCCCGCCGCACCGTCGCCTGGACGCGACGTGGGACCGGAGCCGGCTGGGCGGTCGCCGGGACGCGGGGGCGAGCTGTCCGGCGGTACGAACAGGTCGGGTCGATAGGTAGGACGGGGCGGGCTACCGACGGGGCGGGTCGACCGACCGTAGCCGGTTCGCGGCCCGGCGGCCGGGCCGGACGCACCGGCCGAGCCGGAGGGGCGGGGTGCGCGGGCGGTGGTCATGACGGGCTCACCGTCGGCTGCCGCGACGGCGGGTGGCGGTGACCCAGAGGACCATGCCGGTGACGGTCAGCGCCAGACCGCCAGGGAGCAGCAGATTGGCGGTGATGTTGCCGGCACCACCGCCGAACCCGGTCGCCGGCCCTCGGCTGGGCTTCAGCTGGCGTACCACCTGGATCATGGTGGACGCGGTCTCTCCGCCCCGGCACTCCAGCTTGACCCGGTAGTTGCCGGGCAGCACCCGCTCCTTGACCATGGCCGTGCCGGTCAGCAGCCCGCGCTGCGGCTGCACGGCGACCCGGCCGAACGCGTCCGAGACGACGATGGCCCCCACCGAGTTGTCGTGGCAGCTGGCGCGGAGCCCGACCAGATGGCCCGGCTCCACCATGCTCGGCGAGACCTCCACGAACACGGTCGGGCCGGGCTGCGGCGCGCCCTCGGGCGCACCGGGTTGCCCACCGCCGGGTTGCCCGGCGACGACCGGCACGACAGCGGCCCGCGCGGGTGCCGCCGGGTGCGCCGAGTCGATGCCGGTCGGCACGGCCGGCGACAACAGTGTCGCCACAGCCGGCACGGGCCGAATCGGTGCGGCCACCCCGACGGGCGCCGACGGGGGCGCCGCCACCGCCGGCACGGGCGTCAGCAGCGGGATGGCCAGCGCGATCGCGAGCAGTGGCGCGAGGGCCGCGACGGTGCGCAACGGAGCGGTGGACGATGCCGGACGAGTGCGGATCGCTGCTGACACGCTGCCCCCTCCCGGTGCGCCGGGGCGGTCGCCGGGCACCGCCGGACACCCGGTCCTGCCGTCTTCCGATGATGGTCTCACCACCGGGCGTACCTCACATCCGGGCCGGCGCGTGTTCGCGTAGGCTCGGGGCGTTGTGACCTCCACCGACCCGACTCCCGCCGACGCCGTGCCGCATCCGGTACGGGCGATCCGCACCTACCACCCGCGTCGCGGCCGGATGAGCGGCCGGCAGGTGGCGGCGTTGGAACAGCACTGGCTGCGGTACGGGCTGCGCGTCGCCGACGCCGACCCGTTCGACCCCGTCGGCCTGTTCGGCCGCCGGGCCCCGCTGGTGGTCGAGATCGGTTCCGGCATGGGCGACACGACCGCCGAAATGGCCGCCGCCGACCCGGATCGAGATTATCTGGCGGTCGAGGTGCACACCCCGGGAATTGCGAACCTGCTGGATCTGATTCACCTCCGTGACCTGGGCAATGTCCGGATCGTCGAGGGCGACGCGACGGAGTTGCTCGATCTGCTGCCGCCCGCCTCGCTGGACGCGGTACACGTCTTCTTCCCGGACCCGTGGCCGAAGTCCCGCCACCACAAGCGGCGGCTGATCCAGCCGACGCACGTCGCCCGGTTGCGTTCCCGGTTGGTTCTTGGCGGCACGCTGCACTGCGCCACCGACTGGGCGGAGTACGCCGAGTCCATGCGGGCGACCCTGGACGCCGACCCGGGCCTGGTCAACGCGTACGACGGCTTCGCTCCCCGGCCCGCGTACCGGCCGGTGACCCGGTTCGAGCGACGGGCGCTACGCGCCGGCCGCCCGGTCGCCGACCTGATCTACCGCCGCCGCTGAGAGGGCGCGACACCGGCGGGCCGGCGTCCCGAGCTGTCTCCGGTCGGTGCCCGCGCCCGGCCCCTCCCGGTTGGCGTCCCGGTGCGTGATCCAGGCACCATGGACCGGCCATGACACTCACCGCCGCGCTGCCCAAGACCGCCGACCCCGACACCCTCTACGACGCGTTCGCCAGTTGGGCGTCCGAGCGCGGCCTGGACCTCTATCCCCACCAGGAGGAGGCGGTCATCGAGATCGTCTCCGGGGCCAACCTGATCATGAATACGCCGACCGGCTCGGGCAAGAGCCTGGTCGCCATCGCCGCGCACTTCGCCGCGCTTGCCGACAGCCGGACGACCTTCTACACCGCGCCGATCAAGGCGCTGGTGTCGGAGAAGTTCTTCGCGCTGTGTGAGGTCTTCGGCGCGGAGAACGTCGGCATGCTCACCGGCGACGCCAGCGTCAACGCCGACGCCCCGATCATCTGCTGCACCGCGGAGATCCTGGCCAACCTGGCGCTACGCGAGGGCAGCCGAGCCGACGTCGGCCAGGTGATCATGGACGAGTTCCACTTCTACGCCGAACCGGACCGGGGCTGGGCCTGGCAGGTGCCGTTGATCGAGCTGCCGCAGGCGCAGTTCATCCTGATGTCGGCCACGCTCGGCGACACCACCCGGTTCGTCGACGACCTGACCCGGCGTACCGGCCGGGCGACCGCCGTCGTCCGCACGGCCGAGCGGCCGGTCCCGCTGCTCTTCTCGTACGCGATGACGCCGCTGCACGAAACCCTTGAGGAACTGCTGGAGACCAAGCAGGCCCCGGTGTACGTGGTGCACTTCACCCAGGCCGCCGCCCTGGAACGCGCCCAGGCGCTGATGAGCGTAAACGTCTGCACCCGGGCCGAGAAGGACATGATCGCGGCGGCGATCGGCGGGTTCCGGTTCACCTCCGGCTTCGGCAAGACCCTGTCCCGGCTGGTCCGGCACGGCATCGGGGTGCACCACGCCGGGATGCTGCCCAAGTACCGCCGGCTGGTGGAGACCCTGGCCCAGGCCGGGCTGCTCAAGGTCATCTGCGGTACCGACACCCTCGGCGTCGGCATCAACGTGCCGATCCGCACGGTGCTGTTCACCGGCCTGTCCAAGTACGACGGGGTGCGCACCCGGCTGCTCAAGGCCCGCGAGTTCCACCAGATCGCCGGCCGGGCCGGACGGGCCGGCTTCGACACCATCGGTCGGGTCGTCGTGCAGGCACCCGAACACGTCATCGACAACGAGAAGGCGCTCGCCAAGGCCGGCGACGACCCGAAGAAGCGACGCAAGGTGGTACGCAAGAAGCCGCCGGAGGGCTCCATCGGCTGGGGCGAGCCCACCTTCGACCGCCTGGTGGCGGCCGAACCGGAACCGCTCACCTCCAGCTTCCAGGTCAGCCACTCGATGCTGCTCAACGTCATCGGCCGCCCCGGCGACGCGTTCGCGGCAATGCGGCACCTGCTCACCGACAATCACGAGGACGCCGCCGCCCAGCGCCGGCACATCCGCCGGGCCATCGCCATCTACCGGGCGTTGCGGGCCGGCGGCGTGGTCGAGGAACTGCCCGAGCCGGACGAGACCGGGCGGCGGGTGCGGCTCACCGTCGACCTGCAACTCGACTTCGCCCTCAACCAGCCGCTGTCGCCCCTCGCGCTGGCCACCATCGAGCTGCTGGACGGCGAGTCCCCGTCGTACGCCCTGGATGTGCTGTCGGTGATCGAGTCGATCCTCGACGACCCGCGTCAGGTGCTCTCCGCCCAGCAGTTCAAGGCCCGTGGCGAGGCGGTCGCCGCGATGAAGGCCGAGGGCATCGAGTACGAGGCCCGGCTCGAACTGCTCGACGAGGTGACCTGGCCCAAGCCCCTCGCGGAGCTGCTGGAGAACGCCTACGAGATGTACCGGCAGGGGCACCCCTGGGTGGCCGACCACCAGCTCTCTCCCAAGTCCGTGGTGCGGGACATGTACGAGCGGGCGATGACCTTCACCGAGTACGTGCAGTTCTACGGGCTGTCCCGCTCCGAGGGCCTGGTGCTGCGCTATCTCGCCGACGCGTACAAGACGCTGCGGCAGACGGTGCCCGAGGAGGCCAAGACCGAGGAACTCGTCGACCTGATCGAGTGGCTCGGCGAGCTGGTCCGCCAGGTCGACTCCAGTCTCATCGACGAGTGGGAGCGGCTGCGCAACCCGACCGACCTGCCCGAGGTGGCCGCCGCGCTGGACGACCGGCCGGCGGCGGTGACCCGTAACCCGCGGGCGTTCCGGGTGCTGGTGCGCAACGCCCTGTTCCGGCGGGTCGAGCTGGCGGCGCTACGGCAGTGGGACGCGCTGGGCGAGCTGGACGCCGACTCCGGGTGGCACGCCGACGCCTGGGCCGACGCGCTGGAGCCCTACTTCGAGTCGTACGACGGGATCGGCACCGGCCCGGACGCCCGCGGCCCGGCGCTGCTGATGATCGAGCAGGGTCGGGAGCGCTGGACGGTGCGGCAGATCCTGGACGACCCGGAGGGCGACCACGACTGGGGCATCAGCGCCGAGGTGGACCTGGCCGCCTCCGACGAGGCAGGCGCCGCCGTCGTGCGGATCACCGACGTCGGCCAGCTCTGACCGGCTCGCGGGGCAACCGCCCCGCCGGCCACAGTACCGACGGCCGCAGCGGTCGGCTGGGCCAGCGGGCCGGCGGACAGCGGCCGGGGTCAACTCGTCCGACGCTGCGGGGGTGGAACCGGAACTGGTCCCACCCCCGCAGCGTCAACGAATGCGGTCAGTCGCCGGGCGTCTGGAACGCCACCCGACGGCGCCGGAACATGACGAACAGCACCCCGCCGAGCGCGAGCACGGCGGCACCGACACCGGCGAGGGCAGCGGCCGGGGCGCCGGTCACCGGCAGGCCCCCACCGGCTTCACCGTCGCCACCACCGGAACCGCCGTCGCCGGTGTCGATGACGATGCGGGCGGTGTTGTTCTCCGGGTTGGACTCGGTGATCGACCTGCCACCGTCGACCACGATCGTGCCGTCGGTACCCGGCGTCGACTTGATCTTGATCCGAACGGTGGCCTCGATCCGGCCGTAGCCGGACGCGACGCTCGGGAACTCGCTCTCGAAGTTGCAGCGCAGCTTCTCCGACTCGGGCAGCGTCCCGCCCTGACCGCCCTCGGTGTGGCACCACTCGGCGGGCAGCAGCACCGTGCCGCTCGGCGCGGTGATCGACACGCCGGGGCCGCTGCCGTCCGACGGGCCGTTGTTGACGACCTCGTAGGTGAGGTCGACGGTCTGGCCGACCTTGCCCTTGACGGCGGGGGCGGTGACGGCAACGTCGAGGTGGTTCTCCTTGCTCCAGAGCCGGAAGTCCGCGTAGTTGTCCGACTCGTCGAGCTCGCGTTCCACGACGGCCTGCCGGGCGGCACCAGCACGCGCGGCCTTGTCGTGCAGGGCGCGGACGGCATCGGCGAAGGACGGGCCGCTGCCCTTGCTGCTGGCGACCTTCTTCGCCGCCCGCGCCTCACCGGCCAGGGCGACGCTGAACGCGCCGTAGCGCTCGGAGGGGCCGGGCAGGTTACGACCGAAGGTCAGGTTGAACAGCGATTCCCCGGTCTCGTCGTCGAACAGCAGCAGGCCCTCGCCCGGCTCCAGGGTCAGTGGCACCACGCAGGTGACCGCGCTCGGCCCGTACACGTACGGCAGCCCGATGTCGTTCGGGTAGTAGTCCGTGTAGGTGCAGCCGTCGTAGCGCTCGACGAACGTGGTGCCGCCGGGCAGGTTGATGTCGATCGTGAAGTCGGTGGCGGGGCTGTCGCCCTCGTTGAGCACACCGGTGTACAGCGGGGCGATGTCCCCGGCGCCGAGCCGACTCGACTTGTCGTTGACGTCCTGGGCGGCGGCCACCAGATCGGGCCCGGAGCCGACGACCGTCACCGGGAACGTCGTGGTGTTGTCGTCGGGGTTGGCGTCGTCCTCCGCGCCCGCGATCGTCACGGTGACCGAGCCAGCGTCGCCCGGCGTGGCGCCCTGGCGGCTGGTCAGCGTGAGCGGGCGGATGGTGCTGACCTGGCCGACGTTGAGCGCGCCGACGGCGCAGGTGACGTTGTCGCCATCGATTTCGCAGGTGTCCCGCAGCCGGTCCGGCACGGTCGCGGCGACTCTGTCGGAGAGGTCGCCCAGGTCGAAGGTGACGGTCACTCCGGTCGCGTCGCCCGTACCGTGGTTGTAGACGTACATGCCGATGGTGGTGCCGAGATCGTTGATCTCGGCGACCGGCTCGCGGGTGAACTCGACGAAGAGGTCGGGCTGGGTTTCCGCGGCGTGCGCGGTGCTGGCGGGGGCGAAGAGCGCGGTCGTCGCCAGCACTGCCGCGCCGACGGCGAGGCGGGACCAACGGGCCGTGAGGGATGTCATGTGTGCTCCGGAGAAGGACGATGGAGCCAAGGACTCTAGTTGAAGATCAGCTAGCGCGTTGTCCCTTGCCACGGGCGGTTCGGTCACAGGCCGGAGCCGCCCCTGCGGCGGCCCGGAAAATCCGGTCGCCGATCCACCCGGTTGGCCCCTTATCTGCCCTGGGCGATGTCAGGGTCGTCGATTAGAATGTATGTACTAATCGAGTTCCTGACCTGGGAGGATGCTCGTGACCGCGCCCATCTCCGCCCCTCTCACGCCGTACGCCACCCTCCTCGGTTTCACCCGGTACGTCGACCGCACCGGCCCGACCAAGGCCAGCTTCGTCGGCGGCCTGCGCCGGCAGCGGGCCAGCCGCTCCGGGTTCAACCCGCACGGCCAGTTCGTCAAGGCCCTCAAGGCCGACATCGCCTTCCACACCGGCGGCACCCACCTGGCGCAGGTGGTCGACGTGGTCAAGCCCCGCTGGCGCCCGCTCTACCAGTCGCTCGTGCCCGGCGCGACGGCCTGGCTGCACTCCCTCGGCGAGCCCGCGGAGGTCGACCTGGCCCAGACCCGCGACGCGCTGGCCATGCTCGGCGACCTGCCCATCAAGATCAACCCACACTTCGGCATCCGGTACGCCGACGGCCGCGTCGAGGCGGTACGCCTGCACTTCGACGAGCACCCGCCCAGCGAGGAGGCGACGCTTGCCGCACTGCACCTGACCGCCCGCCACATGGACGCCGTCCTTCCCCACGCCGAGCCGGTCCTGGTCGACGTGCGCCGGGGCAGCACCCACCGGATGCCCGACAACGCCCGGACCGACGAAATCGAAAGCTGGCTCGCCGGCGAAGCCGCCGCCTTCCGCGCCATCTGGTCCGCCGCCGCCTGACCCCGTCGTAGGCCTCGGCGGTGAGGGTGGTGCGCGAGGCCGGGGTCAGGTGCGCGCACGGGCGCGGGGATTGCACGGACACGGGGGGGGTGCGCGAGGCCCGCAATGCAGGCGGGGCAGGCGGCGGCGCGGGGAGCGCACGGGCGCGGGAGCGCACGGACACGGGGGGGGGTGCGCGAGGCCCGCAATGCAGGCGGGGCAGGCGGCGGCGCGGGGAGCGCACGGGCGCGGGAGCGCACGGACACGGGGGCGTGCGCGAGGCCCGCAATGCAGGCGGGGCAGGCGGCGGCGCGGCGGCGCGGCGGCGGCGAGGGTTATCCACAGGGGTGTCGGTGGGGGCTCATGGTCGTCCATGGTGGATGCCATGGCGATTTCCGCTCGGCGTCCCCCGCAACTGCGCGGGCGTGTCTTCCGTGGTTCCCGCGCCGTGGCGCGAGGGCTGCTGACCCGAGGCGAGCTGCGCAGCAGAGCGTGGCGGCCGATCTTCCGGGACGTGTACGCCGACGCCCAGCTCACGGTCTCGCACCGCACCCGGTGCGTGGCCGCGGCGAGGTGGGTCATGCCACCGGGTGCGGTGATCGCCGGACGAAGCGCCGCCGCACTGTTCGGTGCCGGGTTCATCGGGGACGCCGAACCGCTCGACATCCTCGTGCCCACCGGGCTTCGCTTCGGGCCGGTCGCCGGTCTCGTGGTGCACACGGGCGAGGTCGCCGAGGCCGATGTGCAGTCGCATGCCGGCATGCCGGTCACCACACCGCTGCGGACCTGCTGGGATCTGGCTCAATGGCTCGGCGTCGAGGAGGCCGTGGTCATGGTGGACCGGCTCCTCGGCCAACGACTTGTGCGCGCCGACCAGCTGCGGGAGATGGCGGACCGCCGTCGCGGCACCCGGGGCTGGAGACGCATGCTTCGGGTGGCCCAGTTGGCCGACCCGGGCGCGGAGTCGGCTCAGGAGTCGCGGCTACGGGTGCGGATCGTGTTGGCCGGTCTTCCCCGGCCGATCACCCAGTTCGTGGTGGAGCGCGACGGCAGGTTCATCGCCCGGGTCGACCTCGCCTGGCCGGAACTCAAGATCGCGGTCGAGTACGACGGGCTCTGGCACGACGACCCGCAGCAACTCCACCGCGACCGGCGCCGCCTCAACCGCCTGCTCGGCGAGGACTGGATCGTGCTGCACGTGACCGCCCAACGCCTCCGCGACGACTTCGACGGCTTCCTCACCGAACTCCGCCAAGCCCTCCACACCCGCACCCGCTGACCCCCGCCCACCCGAACGCGCCACAAGCACAGACGGCAACTTCGGGGAAACTGCAGCCTCAGCTCGGGTCGAGGGGACAGTTTCCCCGAAGTTGCACACGCCGTGGATCAACGGTGACGAGCCGGGCAGGGCAGGGCAGGTCAGTGGGGGGTGCAGGGGGTCAGGGTGGTGACGGGCACGACCTTCGGGTCCTCAAGGGGGCCGACGATGACGCGTAAGGCCGGAAAGCGGTCGGCCAGGAGTTGGCGGCAGGGGTCGCAGGGAGTGACCAGGGAACGGCCGCGGTCGCCTACGGTGACGATTGTCTCCAGTTCTGCCACACCCTGGGTGGCGGCGGTGCCGAGCGCGACCGTCTCGGGGCAGGCTCCTCCCGTGGCGTGCACCACGTTGACCGCGGAGATCACCCGACCGTCGGCGGTACGGGCCGCCGTGGCCAGGGTGTGCGTGGCGCTGCGGCAACGCAGCTTCGCCACCGCGCTGGCTGCCTGCACCAGCGCCCGATCGGTGTCCCGCATCATCATCGGCGTCCCCGTGTCCCGCTCCCAGCCCGGCGCCCAACGATAGACCTCCCCATCGACCGTGGCACGCGCTGCGCGACATCGTCCGCAGGCGTACGCGCCTACCGTTCTGCTTCAACCCACGCATCAACTACCGGCCGCAGCCGTTGCGCCCGGTGAAGCAGAGCAAGCCGGGTGAAGCAGAGCAAGCCGGGTGAAGCAGAGCAAGCCGGGTGAAGCAGCGCGAGACCCGGTAGAGCGAGGCTGGGTGCAGCAGAGGAAGGGAGGCGCCAGGGTCAGCCGACCCGAGCACGCCGCGCACGGCCCGGGTAACCAGGAGGCGGACCGGCAGCCGGCTGCCTATCCTTGGCCACGACATGCAGAATCCAGCCTCACCCGCCGCGACCGATCCCGTCCGCGAGTTGCAGCGTCGCCTGTCCCCGCTGATGTTCCGCGACCAGCGTCACCTGCGCCGTCGGCTCGACGGGCTGCGGAAGCTACGCGACCCGCAGCGCCGCGAGTCGGTGCTGGCGGAGATCGTCGCCGAGATGGTTGCGGCGGAGGGCCGGCTGGAGCGGCGGAAGGCCGCGGTGCCGACGGTCACCTACCCGGCCAGTTTGCCGGTCAGCGAACGCAAGGACGACATCGCCACCGCCATCCGCGACCACCAGGTGGTGATCGTGGCGGGCGAGACCGGCTCGGGGAAGACCACCCAGCTGCCGAAGATCTGCCTGGAGCTGGGGCGCGGGGTGCACGGCCTGATCGGCCACACCCAGCCCCGGCGGCTGGCCGCGCGTACGGTGGCCGACCGGATCGCCGAGGAGTTGGGGACCGAACTCGGTGACGTGGTCGGCTACAAGGTGCGCTTCACCGATCAGGTGGGCGAGAACAGCCTGGTCAAGCTGATGACCGACGGCATCCTGCTGGCCGAGTTGCAGACCGACCGGATGCTGCGCCAGTACGACACGTTGATCATCGACGAGGCGCACGAGCGCAGCCTCAACATCGACTTCATTCTCGGGTACCTCAGGCAGCTGCTGCCGCGCCGGCCCGACCTCAAGGTGATCATCACCTCGGCGACAATCGAGACCGACCGGTTCGCGCGGCACTTCGCCGGGCCGCCGACCGCCGAGCATCCCGACGGCGAGCCGGCACCGGTGGTGGAGGTCTCGGGCCGGACCTATCCGGTCGAGGTGCGCTACCGGCCACTTGTCGAGGTCGCCGAAGGCGACGAGGAGGACGCCGACGAGGAGAACGTCCGCGACCAGATCCAGGCCATCGGTGACGCCGTCGAGGAGCTGGCCGCCGAGGGACCGGGCGACATCCTGGTCTTCCTCAGCGGTGAGCGGGAGATCCGGGACACCGCCGAGGCGCTGGGCAAGCTGGTGCAGAACAAGCGGTCGCTGCTCGGCACCGAGATCCTGCCCCTGTACGCCCGGCTCAGCGTCGCCGAGCAGCACCGGGTCTTCGCCCCGCACGGCGGACGCCGGGTGGTGCTGGCCACGAACGTCGCGGAGACCTCCCTGACCGTGCCCGGCATCAAGTACGTGGTCGATCCGGGCACGGCCAGGATCTCCCGCTACTCGCAGCGGCTGAAGGTGCAGCGGCTGCCCATCGAACCGATCTCCCAGGCCAGCGCCAACCAGCGCAAGGGCCGCTGCGGGCGTACCTCGGACGGTATCTGCGTCCGGCTCTACGACGAGCAGGACTTCGGCTCCCGTCCCGAGTTCACCGACCCGGAGATCCTGCGGACCAACCTGGCCTCGGTCATCCTCCAGATGACAGCCATCGGGCTGGGCGACATCGCCGCCTTCCCGTTCATCGACCCACCGGACCGCCGCAACATCACCGACGGCGTGAACCTGCTGCACGAGCTGGGCGCGATCGACCCGACCGAGACCGAGCCGACCCGACGGCTCACGTCCCTCGGCCGGCGGCTGGCCCAGTTGCCGGTCGACCCCCGGCTGGCCCGGATGGTCCTGGAGGGCGAACGCAACGGCTGCGCCACCGAGGTGATGGTGATCGCCGCGGCCCTGTCGATCCAGGATCCGCGTGAGCGGCCGGCGGAGAAGCAGGCCCAGGCCGACCAGGCACACGCCCGGTTCGCCGACAAGGAGTCCGACTTCGTCGCGTACCTCAACCTGTGGCGGTACCTGCGGGAACAGCAGCGGGCGCTCTCCTCAAGCGCGTTCCGCCGGATGTGTCGGGCCGAGTACCTCAACTACCTGCGGGTCCGGGAGTGGCAGGACATCGTCAGCCAGTTGCGGCAGGTGCTGCGTACCCCTGACGACAGGAACCGGGGACGGGGCCGGCGGGGCGGCGCGGACGACGCGCCCGACGGCGGTGGGCGACGCCAGGGCGGGGCGGACCTGCCGGAGGAGATCGACACACCGAAGGTGCACCAGTCGCTGCTGCCCGGCCTGCTGTCGCACGTCGGCCTCAAGGACGCCCAGAAGCACGAGTACCTGGGCGCGCGTGGGGCGAAGTTCGCCCTGTTCCCGGGCTCGGCGCTGTTCCGCAAGCCGCCCCGCTGGGTGATGGCCGCCGAGCTGGTGGAGACCTCCCGGCTCTGGGGGCGGGTGAACGGGCGGATCGAGCCGGAGTGGGTCGAGCCGCTCGCCCAGCACCTGGTCAAGCGCAGCTACAGCGAGCCGCACTGGGAGAAGAAGCAGGCGGCGGTGATGGCGTACGAGAAGGTCACCCTCTTCGGCGTCCCGCTGGTCACCTCCCGGAAGGTGAACTTCGGTCGGATCGACCCGACGTTGAGCCGGGAACTGTTCATCCGGCACGCGCTGGTCGAGGGCGACTGGTCCACCCACCACCAGTTCTGGCGGGACAACCAGCGGCTGCTGACCGAGATCGAGGAGTTGGAGAACCGGGCCCGACGGCGCGACATCCTGGTCGACGACGAGACGATCTTCCAGTTCTACGACGAGCGGATCCCGGCCGACGTGGTCTCCGGGCGGCACTTCGACAGCTGGTGGAAGACGACCCGCCGGGAGCGGCCGGACCTGCTCACCTTCACCCGGGAGCTGCTTGTCAACGCGGGTCGGGGCGGGCTGGACGAGGCCGACTACCCCGACGAGTGGCGGGCCGAGGGAGTGGCGCTGCCGCTGACGTACACGTTCGACCCGGGTACGGCGACCGACGGCGTGACGGTGGACATCCCGCTGCCGTTGCTCAACCAGGTGCCCGCCGAGAGCTTCGACTGGCAGGTGCCGGGGCTGCGTGAGGAACTCGTCGTGGCGCTGATCCGGTCGCTGCCGAAGCCGGTACGGCGCAACTTCGTGCCGGTGCCCGACTACGCCCGCGCCGCGCTGGCCGCGATCACCCCCGGCGAGGAGCCGCTGCTGGACGCGCTGACCCGACAGCTGCGGCGGATGACCGGGGTGACCGTGCCGAGGGACGCCTGGGACCTGGGCAGGCTGCCGCCGCACCTGCGGGTCACCTTCCGGGTGCTCGGCGACGACGACAAACCGGTCGCCGAGGGCAAGGACCTGCCGGCCCTGCAACGCCAACTCAAGGCGGAGGTACGCCAGGTGGTGGCCGCCGCCGCGCCGGAGGTGGCCCGGACCGGGCTGACCGGCTGGGTGATCGGTACGCTGCCGCGCACCATCGAGCAGGTACGGGCCGGGTACGCGGTGACCGCCTATCCGGCGCTCGTGGACGAGGGCGCCACCGTCGGCGTGAAGGTGTTCGACTCACCGGGCGAGCAGGAGGCCGCGCACTGGGCCGGCACCCGTCGGCTGCTGCGGCTGACCGTGCCGTCCCCGGCGAAGTTCCTTCAGGGTCGGTTGACCAACGAGGCGAAGCTGGCGTTGTCCCGCAACCCGCACGGCGGGGTGCAGGCGTTGATCGAGGACGCGGCCGGCGCGGCGATCGACAAGCTGATCGCCGACGCGGGCGGGCCGGCCTGGGACGAGGCGGGTTTCGTCGCGTTGCGCGAGCGGGTCCGGGCCGAGTTGGTGGACACGGTGCTGGCGGTGATGGACCGGGTCCGGGCGGTGCTCGCCAGCGCGTACGCGGTGCAGCAGCGCCTGGGCGCGACCAGGAACCTGGCCGTGGTGGCCGCCCTGGCCGACATCCGCAACCAGCTCACCGGCCTCGTGCACGCCGGCTTCATCACCGAGGCCGGGTACGCGCGGCTGCCCGACCTGCTGCGCTACCTGACCGCGATCGAGCGTCGACTGGACCGGCTGCCCGGCAACCCCGCGCGGGACAAACAGCAGCAGGACCGCGTCACGGTGGTGCAACGCGAGTACGACGACCTACTGGCCGCGCTACCCCCGGCCCGACGCTCGTCGGAGCAGGTCCGCCAGATCCGCTGGATGATCGAGGAACTACGGGTAAGCATCTTCGCCCAAGCCCTCGGCACCCCCCACCCCGTCTCCGAACAACGCATCTACCGCGCCATGGACACCGCCGAAACCCTCTGACACCCCGCCCCGCCTGCCCCTCGGCCCCGCCCGCCCCCGCGATCTTGCAGTTTTGGTCGCCAATTAATCCCTTTTGACATGCTTTGCCCCGACGAAAAGTGCAAGATCGCCGAGCAGGGGTTAGGGCAGGGGTTCGACGCCGGGTGGGAGTTGGGCGGTGGCGGTGGCGGTGTGGACGTAGTCGAGCAGGATGCGGCGTAGTTCGCGGCCGGCGTGGGTGGGCACGGCGTCGCGGCGGCGGGCCACGGCGATGGTGCGGCGTACGCCGGGTGGGGCTAGCCGGGTGACCCGGATGCCGGTTCGGCGGGCCACCACCATGCCGGGTACCACGGCGATGCCCAGCCCGGCCTCGACGAAGCTGAGCACCGCGTCCATCTCCCCGCCGTCCACCGACAGGGTCGGGTCGAAACCGGCGTCCCGGCACGCCTGGAGGGTGGCGTCGCGCAGGTCGTAGCCCTCGCGGAACATCACCATCGGCTGGTCGCGCAGGTCGGTGATGCGCAGGTCGGCACCGGGCGTGGCGGTGGGCACCGGGTCGACCGAGGCGACCACCAGGCTCTCGGTGAGGATCGGGTCGGCCCGCAGCCCGGGGTCGGCGCCCTGGGCGGGCATGATGATCAGCGCTAGGTCGAGGTCGCCCCGGAGCAGGTCACGGACCAGGTCCTGCGAGCCGCCCTCCTCCATCCGTAGGTCGACGGTGGGGTGGGCGTCGCGGAACCGGCGCAGCACCGGCGGGGCGAGCGAGGTGGCGAGGCTGGGGGTGGCGCCGAGGCGTACCCGGCCGCGCCGCAGGCCGACAAGTTCCTGCACCTCCCGGGTGGCGGTCTCGACGTCGGCAAGGATCCGCTTGGCCAACGGCAGCAGCACCTCGCCCGCCGCGGTGAGAGTTATGTTGCCCCTTACCCGCTCGAACAGGGGTGCGCCGAGGGTGTCCTCCAGGGCGTGAATTTGCTTACTCAACGAGGGCTGGGTGATGCCCACGATGTCGGCCGCCTGGGTGAAATGTCGTACTTCGGCCACCGCGACGAAGTACCTCAGCTGATGGAGCTGCATCTAGATAGCTTATGGCTATCAAGACTAGGGTGTCGATGCATTGGACGACTGATGGAAGTCCTCCTAGCGTCGGTCGAGTGGTAGTCACGACGAGAACCCGGTCGCCCATCCGATCCAATGTCGGCCTCAAGGCCGTCATGGCGGTGACGGGCATCCTGCTGGTGCTGTTCCTCATCGCCCACATGCTGGGCAACCTGAAAATCTTCTCGGGCGCGACCTCGTTCGACCACTACGCGCACTGGCTGCGCGAGATCGGCGTCCCGCTGCTGCCCAGCGCCGGGTTCCTGTGGATCCAGCGGGTCGGCCTGCTGGCGGCGGTGCTGCTGCACATCTGGGCCGCCACGGTGCTGGCGTTGCGCGCCCGCGCCGCCCGCCCGGTGCGCTACGCCCACCGCAAGAAGGTCCGCGGCAGTTACGCGGCCCGCACCATGCGCTGGGGCGGCGTGATCATCCTGCTCTTCGTGATCTACCACATCCTCGACCTCACCACCGGCACGCTGAACCCGGTCGGCGACCCGTCCCGGCCGTACGCCAACGTGGTCGCCGACTTCGCGCCGGAGCGCTGGTACGTCACCGCCTTCTACACCCTGGCGATCGTCGCGCTCGGCTTCCACCTGCGGCACGGCGTGTTCAGCGCACTGCGCAGCCTGGGCCAGCAGACCCCGCGCGGCGAGCAGCGGGCCCGTGCGGTGGCGCTGGTCTTCGCCGTCGTGCTCTGCGCCGGCTACCTCGTGGTCCCGTTCGCCGTACTCACCGGATTGGTGTCCTGACCATGGATCTGTTCACCGAGGGCGACCCGATCGCCGACACCAGGGCCCCCGACGGGCCGATCGAGACCCGCTGGGAACGCCGCCGCTTCGAGGCCAAGCTGGTCAACCCGGCCAACCGCCGCAAGATGACCGTGATCGTGGTCGGCACCGGCCTGGCCGGTGGCTCCGCCGCCGCCACGCTCGCCGAGCAGGGCTACCGGGTCAGGTCGTACTGCTACCAGGACAGCCCCCGCCGGGCGCACTCGATAGCCGCGCAGGGCGGCATCAACGCCGCCAAGAACTACCGCAACGACGGCGACTCGGTGCACCGGCTCTTCTACGACACCGTCAAGGGCGGTGACTTCCGCTCCCGCGAGTCGAACGTGCACCGGCTGGCCGAGGTCTCGGTCAACATCATCGACCAGTGCGTGGCCCAGGGTGTGCCGTTCGCCCGCGAGTACGGCGGCCTGCTCGACACCCGTTCGTTCGGCGGCGCGCAGGTCCAGCGCACCTTCTACGCCCGGGGCCAGACGGGCCAGCAGTTGCTGCTCGGCGCGTACCAGGCGTTGGAGCGGCAGATCGGCCTGGGCAACGTGGAGATGAACGCCCGGCACGAGATGCTGGAGCTGATCGTCGTCGACGGCAAGGCCCGGGGCATCGTGGTCCGGGACATGGTCACCGGCGAGATCACCACCGAGTTCGCCGACGCCGTGGTGCTCGCCTCCGGCGGCTACGGCAACGTCTTCTACCTCTCCACGAACGCCAAGGGCTGCAACGTCACGGCCACCTGGCGGGCGCACCGCAAGGGCGCGTACTTCGCCAACCCCTGCTACACCCAGATCCACCCGACCTGCATCCCGGTCTCCGGCGACCACCAGTCGAAGCTGACCCTGATGAGCGAGTCGCTACGCAACGACGGCCGGGTCTGGGTGCCGAAGGCCAAGGACGACGATCGGGCCCCCCGCGACATCGCCGAGGACGAGCGCGACTACTACCTGGAGCGCATCTACCCGTCCTTCGGCAACCTGGTGCCCCGCGACATCGCCTCCCGGGCCGCGAAGAACGTCTGCGACGAGGGCCGGGGCGTGGGTCCGACGAAGCTGGGGGTCTACCTCGACTTCGCCGACGCCATTGGCCGGCTGGGCCGCAAGGCCATCGAGGCCAAGTACGGCAACCTCTTCGAGATGTACGAGCGGATCACCGGCGAGGACCCGTACGAGGTGCCGATGCGGATCTACCCCGCCGTGCACTACACGATGGGTGGCCTCTGGGTCGACTACGACCTCCAGTCGACGATCCCTGGCCTGTTCGTCATCGGTGAGGCGAACTTCTCCGACCACGGCGCGAACCGGCTCGGCGCCTCGGCGCTGATGCAGGGACTGGCCGACGGGTACTTCGTGCTGCCCAACACGGTCGCCAACTACCTCGCCGCCGGCCCGTTGGAGAAGGTCGACGCGACCCACCCGGCGGCCGTCGAGGCGCGTCGCGACGTGGAGGACCGCATCCAGCGGCTGCTGGCGGTCGACGGTGACCGCACGGTGGACTCGTTCCACCGCGAGCTGGGCCAGATCATGTGGGAGCACTGCGGCATGGAGCGCTCCGAGGCCGGGCTGCGCAAGGCCATCGACGAGATCCGCGCCCTGCGGGACCAGTTCTGGCAGCGGGTCCGGGTGCCGGGCAACGGCGAGGGGCTGAACCAGTCGCTGGAGAAGGCCGGCCGGGTCGCCGACTTCTTCGAGCTGGCCGAGCTGATGTGCATCGACGCCCTGCACCGCGAGGAGTCCTGCGGCGGCCACTTCCGGGCCGAGCACCAGACCCCGGAGGGCGAGGCGCAGCGCGACGACGACCGGTTCGCGTACGTCGCGGCCTGGGAGTTCACCGCCACGGGTGAGCCCTCGGTGCTGCACAAGGAAGACCTGAACTTCGAATACGTCCACCCCACGCAGCGGAGCTACAAGTGAACCTGACCCTGCGCATCTGGCGCCAGTCCGGCCCCCAGGACAAGGGTCGGATGGTGAAGTACCAGGTCGACGACGTCTCCCCGGACATGTCGTTCCTGGAGATGCTCGACGTGCTCAACGAGCGGCTCATCCTGGCCGGCGAGGAGCCGGTCGCCTTCGACCACGACTGCCGCGAGGGCATCTGCGGCATGTGCGGCCTCATGATCAACGGGGACGCGCACGGGCCGCAGCGCGGCACCACCGCCTGCCAGCTGCACATGCGGCAGTTCTCCGACGGCGACACCATCGACATCGAGCCGTGGCGGGCCCGCGCCTTCCCGGTCATCAAGGACCTGGTGGTCAACCGCAACGCCTTCGACACGATCATCGCCGCCGGCGGGTACGTCACCGCGCCCACCGGCAGCGCGCCGGAGGCGCACTCGGTGCCGGTGGCGAAGGCCGACGCGGACGCCGCCTTCGAGTCCGCCGCCTGCATCGGCTGCGGCGCCTGCGTGGCCGCCTGCCCGAACGGCTCCGGCATGCTCTTCACCGCCGCCAAGGTCACCCAGCTCTCGCTGCTCCCCCAGGGCCAGCCGGAGCGCTACACCCGGGTGATCGGCATGGTCGACGCGCACGACGAGGCCGGCTTCGGCGGCTGCACCAACGCCGGCGAGTGCACCGCGGTCTGCCCGAAGGGCATCCCGCTGACCACCATCGGCCGCCTCAACCGCGACTACCTGGCCGCCACCACCCGCCACGCCGACACCCCCGGCACCTGACCCGCCGCGACCGACCCACGGACGGCCGCCGTACCGATCTCCGGTACGGCGGCCGTCTCCGTTCCAGGCCCGCTTCCCGCTCCGCCGCCGGTCCGCGCCATGCGATCCGCGTTTCGGGTACGCCCGCGACCCGCCCTCGCACCACCCAAGCCGCCACTTTCCGCCCGCCAGCCACGTCCGCTGGGGCCGACACCGGATCTCCTCGTCCGGGCCGGGGCAGGGTCGGCCGACTCGTCCGGCACCCCCGGGATACTTCTCTGCGCTGCCTGTCGAGCTGATCCGTCTGCGCTATCGCAGCTATTCGCACAGCGCCGTCAGCGCTCGCCCGCGATCCAGCCACGCCCTCAGCTCGACAGGATCCACCACCCCATCCCTCCGCCGAGGTGCCCCTGCTCCACCAGGCCACCCTCACTCCGCCGAACCACCCTCGCTCCGGGCCTCACCACCCGGCCTACCGCAACCCAGGAGACGGCGGCGCTGCCGATTCAACAGGTCCGTGACGGGTAGCAGTTCAGCTAGGAAAGGCGGCGACTAGGGGGCGGCATGCGGGCATTGACCTGGCAGGGGAAGCGGGACGTGCGGGTGGAGGAGGTGCCCGACCCGAGGATCGAGGATCCGACCGACGCGATCGTACGGATCACCTCCACCGCCATCTGCGGCTCCGACCTGCACCTGTACGAAGTACTGGGGCCCTACCTCAAGCCGGGTGACATCCTCGGCCACGAGCCGATGGGCATCGTCGAGGAGGTCGGGTCCGGGGTGACCCGGCTCAAGCCCGGCGACCGGGTGGTGGTGCCGTTCAACATCGCCTGCGGGTCCTGCTGGATGTGCCAGCGACAGCTCTACGCCCAGTGCGAGACCACGCAGGTCACCGCCGAGGGCAAGGGCGCCGCACTGTTCGGCTACACCTCCCTCTACGGCGCGGTGCCCGGCGGGCAGGCCCAGTTCCTCCGGGTTCCGTTCGCCGAGTTCGGCCCGATCAAGGTGCCCGACGACGGACCGGACGAGCGGTGGCTCTACCTCTCCGACATCCTGCCGACCGCCTGGCAGGCGGTGAGGTACGCCGACACCCCGCCCGGCGGCACCCTGGCGGTCTTCGGGCTGGGGCCGGTCGGGCAGTTCTGTGCCCGGATCGGCCGCCACCTCGGCGCGGACCGGGTGATCGGCCTCGACGTGGTACCGGAGCGGCTGGCGATGGCCCGCCGGCACGGCGTGGAGGTGCTCGACATCTCCCAGCTCGACGACGTGCCCGGCACGTTGATCGACCTGGTGGACGGGCGTGGGCCGGACGCCGTGATCGACGCGGTCGGGATGGAGTCGCACGGCGCGCCGCTGGGCAAGCTCGGCCAGGCCGCCGCCGGGCTGCTGCCGGACAAGCTCGCCCAGCCGATGATCGACAAGATCGGGATCGACCGGCTGGTCGCGCTCAAGGCCGCGCTCAAGGCCGTGCGGCGCGGCGGCACCGTCTCCATCTCCGGGGTGTACGGCGGCGAGGTCGACCCGTTGCCGCTGATGGAGATGTTCGACCGGGGCATCCAGGTGCGGATGGGCCAGTGCCACGTGCGGCGCTGGACCGACGAGATCATCCCGCTGCTCACCGACGACGACCCGCTCGGCGTGGCCGACCTGCGTACCCACCGACTGCCGTTGGAGCAGGCGCCGCAGGCGTACGAGATGTTCCAGAAGAAGCAGGACGGCTGCGTGAAGGTCGTTCTCGCCCCGTGAGCCCATCGACGGGGTCACCTACGTCGATCCCTCGGCCTAGGGTGTGTCCTGGACACACCAGGGCACCGACGGGAGAGAAGAGTGACCATTCGGATGGACCGCAGGACCGCGCTCGGCCTGGGCACCGTGGCGACGGCCGGCGCCGTGTTCGGCACCGCGATGCCCGCCGCCGCTGACCCGACCGAGCAGGCGGGCACGGCTGACGAGCCGGGCAGGGACCGCGAACGGCTCGCCGCCCGCATCGCCGCGGCCTTCCAACGGGTGAGCAGCCGGGCCGGCGGCAACTGGCAGGCGTACGTCAGCCTGGCCGGTCCGGACGGGCCGCTGGTCGCCGTGGACGAGTCGGCGGACCTGCGGATCGAGGCGTACAGCGTCAACAAGATCGCCGTGGCGGTCGCGGTGCTGGACAAGGTCGACCGGGGCCTGCTCACCCTCGACCACCAGGTGGAGGTGACCGAGGCGATCGTGGTGACCGGCGGGGACGGCATCTTCAGCCTGGACGGTGCCTACCCCAGCCTGGTGACCGTCGGCCACGTGCTGGCGAACCTGCTGACCGTCTCCGACGACACCGCGGTACGGCTCTGCGGGCTGGTCTGCCCGGCCGCCGAGATCAACCAGATCCTGGTCGCGAAGGGCTTTCCGAACACGCAGGTGCAGCCGGTGGCCAACCCGAACCGCTTCTTCCTGGGCACCAGCACGCCGCGGGAGACCCACGACCTGCTGCGTGCGCTGGTCGCCGGCACGTTGCTCTCCCCCGCCTCGACCGATCGGGTGCTGCGACTGCTGCGTTCGCCGGTGGCGTTCACCGACGGGGTACGCCGCGAGATGTCCTCCGCCGAACGGGCCCGCGTCGCCACCAAGGCCGGCTGGTTCGTCGACGCGCGACACGAAGCCGGAGTGATCTTCGACACCGCCGGTGCCCCGCTTGTGACGTACGCCCTCTTCGCCGACGGGCAGGCCGGCGCGGACGACTTCGGCGCCACCCACCCCGCCGTGCAGGCACGGGCCCGGTGGGGTCGGCGGGTGATGGACCTGACCGCCGGTTTCGGTGGCACCGGCACCACCCACCGCAAGCACCCGTACCGCCCCAGCAACGGCGGCTGAACCCGGCCGGCGGCGGCTACCGTGGACCTCGGGGATCAACAGAGGGGGGACCATGCGGGCGCCGAACGAGCCGAGCGGACGTACCACCGGTCGGCGGATCACCGGGTCGGTGGCGGGCCTGGCCGCGGTCGCCGGGCTCGCCACCGCGGCCTGGGCCGCACGGAACGTGCCGGCCGCGATCGGCGGCCGGCTGGCCGGCGCCCGGGCCGAACGGGCGGCCCGGTCACCACAGTTCCGCGACGGCACCTTCCACAACCGCGCGGACACCCGCACGATGGTGCCCAGCTCGGACCGCAACCTGTTCCGGGAACTGCTCTTCGGCAAGCAGAAGCGCCGGCCGGGCGCACCCGTGCCACTGCTGCGGCCGGCCGCCGAGACCGGCATCGACCCGGCGCGCGAACTGAACGTCGTCTGGTACGGCCACGCCTCCGCCCTGATCGAGATCGAGGGTCGCCGGGTGCTGCTGGACCCGGTGTGGAGCGACAGGTGCTCCCCGTCGACGGCGGTCGGCCCGCGCCGGCTGCACCAACCGCCGGTACGCCTCGACGAACTGCCCCGCCTCGACGCGATCCTGATCTCGCACGACCACTACGACCATCTCGACATGGGCACGGTGCGGGAACTGACCGCCCGGCAGTCGGCGCCGTTCCTGGTGCCGCTCGGAGTCGGTGCCCACCTCGACCGCTGGGGCGTACCGGCGGAGCGGATCATCGAGCTGGACTGGTCGCAGACCCACCGGGTGGCCGAGCTGGAGATCACCTGCACCGCTGCCCAGCACTTCTCCGGCCGGGGCCTGCGGCGCAATGGCACCCTCTGGAGTTCCTGGGTGGTGGCCGGCCAGCAGCGCCGCGTCTACTACACCGGGGACTCCGGCTACTTCGGCGGGTACGCCGAGATCGGTGCCGCGCACGGGCCGTTCGACGTGACGCTGATGCAGATCGGCGCGTACGACCGGGCCTGGCCGGGCATCCACATGTTCCCGGAGGAGGCGGTGGCCGCCCACCTGGACCTGCGCGGTGGGCTGTTCCTGCCGGTGCACTGGGGCACGTTCAACCTCGCCCTGCACGACTGGTCCGAGCCGGTGGACCGGCTCTGGGCGGAGGCGAAGGCCCGCGACGTGCGGCTGGCCGTGCCACGCCCCGGCGAGCGGGTGGTGGTCGACGACCCGCCGCCGGTCGACGGCTGGTGGCAGGCCATCGCCTGAGCCGCCGACCCCGAGCGGGCCCGGGCCGGCCGTCTCAGAGGACGAAGGCGTCGGTCCAGAGAGCACCGGAGCGGCCGGAGAGCGCGTCAAGCATCGCCACCGCCTGGCCGTCGGTGAGCTGGGCGACGAAGTCGACGATGGCCCGGCCGCGCGCCTTGCCGAGCCGGTCCGGGGTACGCGGATGCAGTTCCGCCTCGGCCAACTCCACCAGGTCGTGCAGCCGCCGGGGCAACCGGGACTCCTCCTCCGGGTCCAGCAGCCACTCCCGCAGCGCGTCGACCAGGGTGTCGAGGAGTCGGGCCTGACCACGCTGGTGCAACGCCAGGTCGGGCCGGGCCAGCACGAACCGGTGATGGACGAACTTGAGCACCTGCACCTCGTGCCACTGCGCCGGGGCCAGCAGCACGTGCCCGGAGCGTACGGCGGGCTGCTCGACGACGGTGATCGAGTCCACGAAGCGGGTGGTCCACCGGGCGGAGAAGCGGGCCACGTACTGTTCCGCCTCGATCGAGCCGTCGAACGGCAACGCCAGCAGCCCTTCGACCAACTCCTCCCGGACGTGTTCGACGGCGGCGGCGAACGCCTCGTCGTCGGCGATCCAGCCGTCCTTGTGGTGCAGCTGGCGACGCAGCCGCTCGATCGACGAGCCGGGCCGACGGGCCGAGGTGGCCAGCGCGGAATCGGTGATCGCCCGCAGCTGGCCGACCTCACGCTGCCAGGCCATCAGCTCGGCGGCCACCGTGCCCTGCTGGAGCACCCCGACCCGGTAGAAGTCCTCCACGTCGTGGATGGCGTACGCGATGTCGTCGGCGGTGTCCATCACCGACGCCTCGACGGTCTGCTGCCAGTCGGCGATCCGGCCGGCGAACGGTGCCCGGGCCTGCCGCAGGTCGTCCAGCTCCGTGCGGTACGCCCCGAACTTCAGCGAGCCGCTGTCCGGGTCGTCCGGCGGCGGGGTCGCGCCGCGCGGCGGCGGATCCATCGTCCGGGGGTGCGGGTCGGGGTGGTCCAGCCGGGTCCACGGGTACTTCAGCATGGCCGCCCGCACCGCCGCGGTCAGGTCCAGGCCGGTGGTCGCCGCGCCCCGGATCTCGGTCGAGGTGACGATCCGGTACGACTGGGCGTTGCCCTCGAACCCGTCGGTCAGGCCGAGCCGGTGCCGGGCCAGCCGGTCCAGCACCCGCTCCCCCAGGTGCCCGAAGGGCGGGTGACCGAGGTCGTGGGCGAGCGCGGCGGCCTCCACCACGTCCGGGTCGCAGCCGCCGAGCTTCTCCACCAGGTCGCGTTGCTGGCCGTCGGCGGTGAGCCGTTCGGCGATCGCCCGGGCCACCTGGGCGACCTTGAGACTGTGGGTGAGCCGGTTGTGCACCAGCAGCCCGGACCCGCCCGGGCTGACCACCTGGGTGACGCCGCCGAGCCGGGTGAAGAACGGCGAGCCGACGATCCGGTCCCGGTCGGCCCGGAACGGGCTGGTGGCCAGGTCGCCGAGGGCCCGCGCGCTGCCGCCGAAGAGTCGGCGCGCCCGGGGGTCCGCAGGTGGTTCCATGATCGCCACGGTAGCCCGGCAGAATGCACCACGGAACCCACACCCGAAGGCGGAGCGACAACGTGACCCTCTCTGTTCATCAGCGGATCGCCGAGGAACTCGGCGTCGCCGAGCGCCAGGTACGCGCGGCCGTGGAGCTGCTCGACGGTGGTGCCACCGTGCCGTTCATCGCGCGGTACCGGAAGGAGGCCACCGGCCTGCTCGACGACACCCAGCTGCGCACCCTGGAGGAGCGCCTGCGGTACCTGCGGGAGCTGGACGAGCGGCGGGCCGCGGTACTGGAGTCGATCCGCTCCCAGGGCAAGCTCGACGAGGCCCTGGAAGCGCAGATCATGGCAGCCGACTCGAAGTCCCGCCTGGAGGACATCTACCTGCCGTACAAGCCGAAGCGGCGGACCCGGGCGCAGATCGCCCGCGAGGCCGGGCTGGAGCCGCTCGCGGACACCTTGCTCGGCGACCCGTCGGTGGAGCCGCGCTCGGCGGCGGCTTCGTACGTCGACGCCGACAAGGGGGTGGCCGACGCCGCCGCCGCGCTGGACGGGGCGCGGGCCATCCTGATCGAGCGGTTCGCCGAGGACGCCGACCTGATCGGCATGCTGCGCGAGCAGATGTGGTCGCGGGGCCGGCTGGTGTCCCGGGTACGCGAGGGACAGGAGAGCGCCGGGGCGAAGTTCGCCGACTACTTCGACTTCGCCGAGCCGTACCCGAAGCTGCCCTCGCACCGCATCCTGGCCATGTTCCGGGGCGAGAAGGAGGGCGTACTCGACCTGACCATGGACCCGGAGACCGAGGGCGACGTCGACGCGGCGGTCACCGGGCCGACCCGCTACGAGGCCGCCATCGCCGGCCGGTTCGGGGTGACCGACAAGGGGCGGCCCGCCGACAAGTGGCTGGCCGACACGGTGCGCTGGGCCTGGCGTACCCGCATCCTCATCCACCTCGGCGCGGACCTGCGGATGCGGTTGTGGCAGGCGGCCGAGGAGGAGGCCGTCCGGGTCTTCGCCACCAACCTGCGCGACCTGCTGCTGGCCGCGCCGGCCGGCGCCCGACCCACCATGGGGCTGGACCCGGGCCTGCGGACCGGCGTGAAGGTGGCCGTGGTCGACGCCACCGGCAAGGTGGTCGCCACCGACACGATCTACCCGCACGAGCCGCGCCGGCAGTGGGACGCATCGCTGCACACCCTGGCCACGCTGGCCGCCGCGCACGGGGTCGAGCTGGTCGCGATCGGCAACGGCACCGCCAGCCGGGAGACGGACAAGCTGGCCGGTGACCTGATCAAGCGGCACCCGGAGCTGAAGCTGACCAAGGTGGTGGTCTCCGAGGCCGGCGCGTCGGTCTACTCGGCCTCCGCGTACGCCGCCCAGGAACTGCCCGGGCTGGACGTGTCGCTGCGCGGCGCGGTCTCCATCGCCCGCCGGTTGCAGGACCCGCTCGCCGAGCTGGTGAAGATCGACCCACGTTCCATCGGTGTCGGGCAGTACCAGCACGACCTGTCCGAGGTGAAACTGTCCCGGTCGCTGGACGCGGTGGTGGAGGACTGCGTCAACGGCGTCGGCGTGGACGTCAACACCGCCTCCGCGCCGCTGCTGACCCGGGTCTCCGGAATCGGCGCCGGGCTGGCCGAGAACATCGTGCTGCACCGGGACGCCAACGGCCCGTTCCGCACCCGGGCCGAGCTGAAGAAGGTGGCCCGGCTCGGCCCGAAGGCGTTCGAACAGTGCGCGGGCTTCCTGCGCATCCCCGGCGGCGACGACCCGCTGGACTCCTCCAGCGTGCACCCCGAGGCGTACCCGGTGGTGCGCCGGATCCTCACCTCGACCGGCCAGGACCTGCGGTCGATCATCGGTAAGTCGGCGATCCTGCGCGGGCTGCGCGCGACCGACTTCGTCGACGACACGTTCGGCCTGCCCACCGTCACCGACATCCTCGCCGAGTTGGAGAAGCCGGGCCGCGATCCACGGCCGGAGTTCAAGACCGCGACCTTCGTCGAGGGTGTGGAGAAGATCAGCGACCTGACGCCGGGGATGGTGCTGGAGGGCGTGGTCACCAACGTGGCGGCGTTCGGTGCGTTCGTGGACGTCGGCGTGCACCAGGACGGCCTGGTGCACGTGTCGGCGATGTCCCGCACCTTCGTCAAGGACCCGCGCGACGTGGTGAAGTCCGGCGACGTGGTGAAGGTCAAGGTGCTGGACGTCGACGTGCCGCGCAAGCGCATCTCGCTGACCCTGCGCCTGGACGACGAGTCCGAGCCCGGCGCCGGACGTGGTGGCGGCCGGAACGGCGCGGCCGGGCAGGACCGCGGCGGCCAGAGCGGTCGGGGTGGCCAGGGCGGTCGGGGTCGCCAGGGCCGCGACGGGCAGGGCGGGCAGGGTGGGCAGGTGCGCCAGGGACGCGGCGCGGCGGCACCCGCCGACGGCGCGATGGCCGACGCGCTGCGCCGCGCCGGTCTGCTCTAGAGATCCTCTTTCGTCGACGGCCGTGGCCGACGGGACGCAAACCCGGTCGCGCCGGACCCGGCCGTTGGCACCAGCCGAGGCATATACCACCTCGCGCCCTTTGCTCTGCTTCAACGGACGCAACGGTTTCGACGCACCGCTGGTGCGTGGGTTGAAGCAGAGCAAAGGGCGTCAACCCACACACCGATCGGGTTCAACACATCGGACAACTTCGAGGATGCTGCTGCCTCAACCCGTCGCGAGACAGCAGCATCACTGAAGTTCGTGACGGTGCCAGGGGTAACGGGTAGGGCTGGGGAGGGCGGCCGGGTGGGCGTACCGTCGGGGCGTGGTGAGCGACGGCGGCGCGGAGTGGCGGGAGACGCGGCAGCAGGCGGTGTTGGCGCACGCGGCGGCCGCGCAGCGACGCCGGGAGGCCGAGCAGGCGGAGGCGGCGGCGCTGGTCGGCGCGTTCGTCGCCGAGGCACGGCGGCGCGGCCTGGCCACCACCCGACTTGTCGCCCGTTCCCATGACGGCCGGGCCCGCTACCGGACCGGTCTGCACGGCTGGTACATCGACCGGGCGCGCAGCCGGGCGGTCGACGTCGACGGTCGTTTTCACCTGCTGACCGTGCCGCGCTCGCTGCGCGCCCGGCTCCTCGGTGCCGACCCGCAGCCCAGCCCGCCGCCGCTGGTGGTGGGCGCGGGGGGACGTGATGGTGAGTCGATGCCGCTGCATGTCCTGCTCCGCCGGCGACTCGCTGACGGCGAGTCGTCTGCCGCCGGGCCTGCTACGCCATGAATCCGAGCAGGCCGGCGACCACGATCACGCAGGGATAGAGCGGTCCGAGATCTCCGCCCACCTGTGCAGCAGCCCGAACGCTGTCTCTCCGGGGCAGGGAATGTGGAGTTTACGGCGCGGCATTCTGCTATAACCAACAAGTCAATTAAGACAAGGTAGACATAGCGTGCCAAGCTAACGCTGAGGAGAGGCCCGTGAAGCGGCGTTTGTTCACATCAGAGTCCGTAACCGAGGGCCACCCGGACAAGATCGCCGATCAGGTTAGCGATGGCATCCTGGACGCGCTGCTGGCAGCGGATCCGCGTAGCCGGGTCGCGGTGGAGACACTGATCACCACCGGACAGGTGCATGTGGCCGGTGAGGTGTCCACGGAGGCGTACGTCGATATTCCGGCCATCGTGCGGGAGACGGTGCTGCGGATCGGGTACGACTCGTCGAAGAAGGGATTCGATGGCGCCTCGTGTGGGGTGAGTGTGTCGATCGGATCCCAGTCACCGGATATCGCGCAGGGCGTGGACAACGCCCATGAGCTGCGTACCGGCTCCTCTGGCGACGTCTTGAACGCGCAGGGTGCGGGCGATCAGGGCATGATGTTCGGGTTCGCGTGTTCGGAGACCCCAGAATTGATGCCGCTGCCGATCGCGCTGGCACACCGGCTTGCCCGGCAGCTCTCAGCAGCGCGGAGGAACGGCACCCTGTCCTATCTGCGGCCGGACGGCAAGACCCAGGTGACCGTGGAGTACGACGGACTGCGTCCGGTGAGGCTGGACACCGTGGTGATCTCCACCCAGCATGCGGCCGGCATCTCTCTGGAGTCATTGCTGACTCCAGACGTACGGGAGCATGTGATCGGCCCCGAGCTGGAGGCGTTGGACTTGGCGACCGGAGGCTACCGACTGCTGGTAAACCCCACCGGGAGGTTTGAGGTGGGTGGACCGATGGGCGACGCCGGTCTGACCGGACGAAAGATCATCGTGGACACGTACGGTGGATATGCGCGGCACGGCGGCGGCGCGTTCTCGGGCAAGGACCCGTCGAAGGTCGACCGGTCGGCCGCGTACGCGATGCGGTGGGTGGCCAAGAACGTGGTGGCCGCAGGGCTCGCGGAGCGGTGTGAGACGCAGGTGGCGTACGCCATCGGGAAGGCGCAGCCGGTGAGCCTGTTCGTGGAGACCTTCGGCACGGAGACCGTACCGGTGGACCGGATCGAGAAGGCGATTCGGGAGGTCTTCGACCTGCGGCCAGCCGCGATCATCCGCGATCTCGACCTCCTACGCCCGATCTATCAACAGACAGCCGCGTACGGTCACTTCGGTCGCGAGTTGCCCGACCTGACATGGGAGAGCACCGACCGTGCCGCCGACCTGAAGTCCGCGGCCGGAGCCTGAGAGGACGGCAAGGGCACGCCGAGCGTAGCCAGGCAGTATTCGAGCACCCTCCGGGTGGTAGCGAATAGCAGGATCTGAGAGTCCTCACGTCACTGACACCGCTTCATGCCCTCTGGACTGACGGCTGTGCCTGCGAACGATCCGGGGCGACCGCGCAGTTGACGAAAACGTTCGTCCCGAGGTGGCCACTGTCCGCGTCCGCTGGGGGATTCCTGACGAGGAACGCCATGGGTCGAAAGGGCGCTGATGGTTAGGTCAGCGCCGAATGCCAGCCCAATCGTGGTGGTGTCGGACGGTGGAGAGGATAAAGTCGACGACTCGGCGTGAGGTGTCCGGGACCTGGTAGTCAACGGGGCAGGGCACGCCGTCGGTGTTGACCTGGTCGACTGCTACGGTGATCGCCTCCAGCACGCCCTGCCGGTCCAGACCGGTCATGATGATTCCGCCGGCGTCCAACGCCTCCGGCCGCTCGATCGACTCGCGCAGCGTCACCGCCGGGAACCCGAGGATCGCCGACTCCTCGCTGATCGTGCCGCTGTCAGAGAGCGTGCATCGGGCGTCGCACTGCAATCGTACGTAGTCAAAGAGTCCGAACGGCTCGTGGAACGCGATCCCCTCCAGATCGCCGGCATTGGCGGCGTGCGCCTCCAGCCGCTTGCGGGTACGCGGGTGGGTGGAGACCAGCACCGGCAGTCCCCACGTGTCGTGGACCGCGCGGAGGCAGTCCAGCAGACGACGCAGCCGGTCAGGATGGTCCACGTTTTCCTCGCGATGTGCACTCACCATGAAGTAACGACCGGGTTCTAGTTCGAGCCGATCGAGTATGGCGGATCGGTTCACATCGGCGCGGTGGTACTCGATCACTTCCCGCATGGGGGAACCGGTGTGCAGGATGCGGCGCGGGTGCAGCCCTTCGGCCAGCAGGTTTCGCCGGGCGTGTTCGGTATACACGAGGTTGAAGTCGGCGACATGGTCCACCAGGCGCCGGTTCGTCTCCTCCGGCACATTGAGGTCGAAGCAGCGGTTGCCGGCCTCCATGTGATAGACGGGAATCCGCATCCGGCGAGCCATCAGGGCGGAAATGCAGCTGTTGGTGTCCCCCAGCACCAACAGCGCGTCGGGCCGCAGCTCGGCGATCGCCTCCTCGACGCCGATCAGCACACCGCCGAGGACCCGTCCCAGCGAGGTCGTGTCGACCCGCAGAAACCGGTCTGGCGCGCGAAGCAGCAGTTCGGTGAAGAATACATCGGAGAGGGTGGGATCCCAGTTTTGTCCGGTATGGACCAACGTATGGTCGACCGTACGATCCAGCCGATCGATCACCCGGGAAAGCCGGATGATCTCGGGTCTGGTGCCGACGACGGTCATCACCCGGGTCATCCACGCCCTCCCGCCATCATCACCGCCGCCATCGAGGTGGATTCGCCCACCGGCTCGACATACGTGTCGGGCTGGGACGGGTCGAAGAGGTCGTTGGCCCAGAAGAGGGTCAGCAGCTCGTCGGAGCCGATGTTGACGATGTTGTGCACCCACATGGCCGGCATGTCAACGACGACCGGCGCGTCGCCGCTCACCGGAAACCGGATCACCTCGTCATGCCCGACCCGGCGGAGGTTTATCACGGCCGTGCCGCGCAGCACGACGAACCGCTCCACCTTGGCCAAATGGAAGTGTTCCCCTCGGGCCACACCGGGATAGCTGGTCGAGCAGAAGGTCTGCCCGGCCCCACCATGCGTCTTGACCACCTCGACCAGACCGCCACGCTGGTCGCTGCGCCGCGTCAGGGGCATCGGATAGTGCGCCGGGAAGCAGTGCGACCGGTAGGTGTTGAAGATCCGTACCTGGTGCCGGTCGCTCAGCGTCGGGATCTCCCCAGTCCGATACGTCGTAGCGAAGTAGCTGAGTAGTTCGGCAACGCTCCGCACTGTGACTCGGAGGGCTGGCATGGTGACATCCCACGGCCCCCCCGCCGGAGCGCCGATCAGCCGGGCGGCAGCATCGGTCACGTGCACCAGGTCGAGCTCGCGATCCTCGCGGACGTCCGGTTCGCCGCCTTCGGCAAGGAGCCGGCAGAAGGTCGCGACGACCGAGTTGTAGAAGGGACGACCGTGCTCGCCGTACAGATTGGGAAGGCGCACATCGATGAAGGCGCTGCCGACCTCCCTGGCGGTGGCGAGCGTGGCAGCAGCAGTCGACTTCGAGTCTCCGTACGCCGTGCCGTTTCCCGCCTGCGTCGAGTTGGCGAACACCACCGTTTTCGGCGGTGCCGGGCATCGCCGGAGACCGCGGACCAGGGCGGCCGACGGTTCCACGTTGCCGGCCGCCACCTCGGTGGGGTCGCCGCGGTTGACCCCCGCCAGGTGCAGCACCCGGTCCACGCCGGCCAGCCTGGCTGCGACGACCTCCGGCTGTGTCAGGTCCGTTCGGGTCAACACCACCGGCTCCGGCCACCCCAGAGCGCGGACCAGTACCCGTACGTGCCAGCCGAGAAAGCCACCGGCACCGGTCAGGGCGAGCCTCATGACGCCGGAGCCAGTTCGCTTGCCGCCAACTCGGCACGAACCTCGGGCAGGGTGAGCAGCAACTCCATGATCTGCGGCACGTCAAGCTGCGTCGCGTTGGCGGAGTTGAAGTCATCGCCGTCAGCGGTGGCCAGATCGCCCTCGGAGACGTAGAGGGCGTAGTTGAGATCGCGATCGTCGACCGGCACCCGGAAGAAGTCGCCTAGGTCCTCCGCCCGGGTCAGTTCCTCCCGACTCGCCAGCGTCTCGTGCAGCTTCTCCCCGTGGCGTACCCCAATCAGGTCGAGCTTGGTCGGCACGTCAAAAAGCTGGCAGAGCGCGGCGGCGAGGTCCCCGACGGTGCAGGCGCTGGCCTTGCGGACAAAGAGATCGCCTGGACGCGCGTGCAGGAAGGCGTGCTCGACGAGTTCGACCGACTCCTCCAGTGACATCAGGAATCGGGTCATCGACGGGTTGGTCACCGTCGGGGCACGCCCCACCTTGATCTGCTCGATGAAGAGCGGGATGACCGAACCTCGTGAGTACATGACGTTGCCGTACCGGACACTGGAGATCGTGGTCCGGCTCTCCGGGTTGTTGCGCGAATGCGCTTGGGCCAGCTTCTCCATCAAGGCCTTCGTCATGCCCATCGCGTTGACCGGATAGACGGCCTTGTCGGTGCCGAGCATGACCACTGAGCTCACCCCGTTGCGCTCGGCAGCTTCGATCACGTTCCCGCTGCCCAGGATGTTGGTGCGGACCGCCTCCAGCGGGAAGAACTCACAGGAGGGGACCTGCTTGAGCGCGGCGGCGTGAAAGACGAAGTCCACATCGCGGGTGGCCCGCTGCACCGCGTCGTAGTCGCGCACGTCACCGACGTAGTAGCGGACCCGTTCGTCGCCGAGCATGCGCCGCATCGCATCCTGCTTGGCCTCGTCTCGGCTGAGCACCCGGACCTCGCCGACGTCGCGGTCGAGCAGCCGGCGGACCATTTTCTGGCCGAACGAGCCGGTGCCGCCGGTAATGAGGACCCGCTTTCCAGTGGGCAAGAAGTTCACGCAGCTCCCCGTTCCATCGATGGGACGCGGGCCGGTCGCGCCCAAACCTTCTGGGTGGTCGGTAGGTCAACGACCGGAAAGCGGACTGGACACGTGAAATGCCCACCTATAGGCGATCTGGTGCTCTCGGTTCGTCCGCACGGGTGGTCGGGACACGAACACCAGCCAGCCCGCATCGCGCCTGGTCCTCCCTAGTTATACGAAGGGAGTACCCGCGAATCACCGAACCCTCTGTGGAATCAGGGCTGGCCTGTTACAACCATCCCAGACCTCTTTGATCTGGAAAGGTGTTGTTAGTGAGCTGCTGTCGCTTTTTACTCGCCCGGAGATGTCCGCGGTACGGGATCGCGTCGATATGACCACTACCCTTGCCAGTGGGGTCGTGACCGCGCTTGCCGTCGGTCTTCTCCTACAGCCGCTGGTTCTCCGCGCCATGACGGCAGCCTCGGTCATCGACACGCCCTGCGAGCGCTCGTCACACACCATTCCGGTCCCGCGTGGCGGAGGGGTGGCCGTCGTTCTTGCTGCCACCGCCGCGCTCCTGCTGGACGACCGAACTCGCATACTCGCGCTGCCGCTGCTGTTGTTTGCGGCGATCGGCCTGGTGGAGGATCTTCGTGGCGTCGCGGTACGCGTCCGGCTGGTCCTTCAGTTGCTCGCCGGCCTGCTCACCGGCCTGGTACTGCTGGACGACGACCAGCCACTCACCGCCCGAGCGGTTGCCCTGCTCGTCGTCGCGGTATGGCTCACCGCCTATTCCAACGCATTCAACTTCATGGACGGGGTCAACGGCATCTCTGCCACCCAGGCGATCCTGGCCGGATGGGTCTACGTCGCACTCGGCCTGATGTGGGATCTGCCGGTGTTGACCTCCGGCGGCGCGATCGTTGCCGCCGCCGCCACGACATTCCTGCCATGGAACGCCGGACGAGCGAAGATCTTCCTCGGTGACGTCGGGGCGTACTCACTTGGCGGGATCCTCGGCACCTTCGCGGTGTACGGGCTGTTGAGCGGCGTACCCGCGGAGGCGGCTCTGGCGCCACTCGCCCTTTATCTGGCCGACACCGGATGGACCCTGGCACGCCGGATACGACGGGGCGAGCCCTGGTATCGCGCCCATCGCAGTCACGTCTATCAGCGGCTGACCGACGTCGGCTGGTCCCACCAGCGGGTCACCACGGCGACGGCGTTCGTCGGCGCTGCGGCGGCCAGCTGTTTCGTCGCCGCGGCGGTAGGCGGGTCGCTCGTCCGGGTAGCGCTCGACGTGGTCGGCCTCGCCATATTGGCCGGCTATCTCTCCACCCCGTCGCGGCTCACGTCCCGACCGACCCGGCCGCAGCCGGCAGACAGGAGCGTTCATGCCTGACCTTTCCATGTGGCGTAAGGTCCATCCGCTTACCCCCGAGTCAGGACCGGCGGACGTCGTTGCCGTGCTCGGAAGCAGTGGCTTCGTCGGCCGAGCCGTGGTCTCCGAGCTGCGTTCCCGCGGCATCGGCGTCCGACCGATCCGGACGCCCCGGTTGCAGTGGCCGCATGGCCAGAGTCTTGAGACAGTATCCGTGCCGAGGTACGTCCACCGTGAGGTGACCGAGGACCTTGCCTCCCGGCTTGAGGGCGTCCAGGTAGTAATCAATGCGGCCGGGCTGCCGGACGGTTGTGCGCCGGCGAGCTTGGCCCTGTATGGGGCGAACGCCTTACTGCCAACGATCGTCGCCAGATCCTGCGCGTTGGCCGGCGTCGAGCGGTTCGTCCACGCAAGCTCCGCGGCAGTTCAGGGCACGATGGCGCTCGACGAGACGAGCCGCACCGCCGAATTCTCGCCGTACTCACGATCGAAGGCACTCGGCGAACGCCTACTGCTTCGCGAGGACATGGTAGAGACCACCATCTACCGCGCGACTTGGGTTCATGACGTGGACCGGCCCAACACGCGCGGCCTCATCCGGCTCGCGCAGTCTCCAGTGAGTTTCGTCGCCGGCAACGGTTGCGCCCCAACCCCCCAGGTACTCATCGATGACGTCGCCGACGCGATCGCACACCTCGCGCTCGCTCCGGGGCCGGTTCCGCCGATCGTTCTCCAGCCGCCCAATGGCATGACGACAGGGCTGCTACTGCGACTGCTCGGCGGGCGCGAGCCCCGGCGCGTGCCGCGGCTCGCGGCTGGCGCCGGCACCCGCTGCCTCACCGTCTACGGAAGAATCAGTCGTGGCGCGAACGCCCATGTGCGGCGCATCGAGATGGTCCTGTTCGGCAAGGAACAGGTGCCAGGCTGGCTGGCCGACCAGGGGCTGGCGCCCAAACTGCGCCCGGAGGCATGGGAGCGACTCGCCGCCCGAATACCCGGCCGGAGCCAGCAATCGCAAGCAGCCAGTCTTCCTGACGTGAATGGAGTTCGACTTCATCCGAGGTGCTCTACAGATTCTGAAATACGGCATTAAATGGCTTACAACGGGACTACGATCGCAACCATGACCAAAAAATCAGTGATGGCACGGGTTCGGGCGCGGATACCGGGTGTTCCGCGCTCCTCCAAGGAGCTGTTGGCATCACTCGCCGTCCTGTCTTCCCTGCGGTCACAGGGATGGCACCGATCTCTGAGCAGCGGGGCGCCCGTCAGCGCGGGTGGAAGTCCCCGCCCGTGGCTGACCTACCCGGCAATGGAGTGGCTCGAACGCGTACTCACGCCGAGCGTCCGTGTGTTCGAGTACGGTGCCGGTTCATCCACGTCCTGGTTCACGCAGACCGGCCGGGTCGCGGAGATTACCGCAGTCGAGCATGACCCGGGATGGTTCGCACAGCTCCCCCAGCCGCCGAGCGGCAGGATCTTGTACATTCCGTGCCAGGGAACCTGGTGGGAGGCGGATGAGGCCGCGCCGTACGTGCGTGCCATCGCGGACGGGGCTCCCTGGGACGTGATCGTTGTCGACGGCATGGGTCGCACCACATGTGCCCGGGCAGCCACCAACTATCTGTCCCCCTCTGGCTTGCTGGTCCTCGACGACACGGACAGCGCCGAGTCCGTAGCGGCGCAGGCGGCGCTGACGAGCCAAGGCCTCGGTCGACTGGACTTCTGGGGATTCAAACCCGGGATCGGCTCGCTACGCTGCACCTCGGTGTTCAGCCGGGACTTCAACTCCTGGCTCGTCACCGCCGACTACGCGGAAGCGGCAGACTCCCGGTGAGGCGGGCGGATTGTCGTTGCCCGAGGCCGTCGCCGTGCGGTAGGTCGCTCCGGCGAACAAGCATCGTGTGACCGATTTTGTACACGAGGGCCGCGTGGGATCGGTCCGCCATCGAACCGCGCGACTCGTGGCGTGGGACCACATCAGTTCGGAGTGATGTGGATGGTACGCAGCTCCCACGCGGCGTCGGAGCATCGCGCAAGAGAAAGACGCCACAGTGACGTCGAGTCGCAGTCACGAACGGGCCGACGCGAGGCGCGGCAGGCAGGTGATCACCGAATGCGTCTGATGCCGGGCTTTGACGGTCGCGGCAGGGCCGCCGAGCCTTCCGTCGGAAATCTTCAAGCGGCGACGCACGAGACGGTCACGCGCTCAGGGCGCTCGCGTCAGCTGGCTTGGGGGGTCGTCACGATGGCCCTTAGCCGTGGGATCGCTGTTCTGGTTCCCGTGGTCCTGATTCCCGTGATGCTGCCGCACCTCGGCGCCGAGTTGTACGGGTTGTGGGCGACGACCGTGGCTCTGACCGCCATGGCCGCGTTCGCTGACCTCGGGCTCGGCAACGGCCTCATGACCAAACTCGGACGGTGCCACGCCGAGGATCTGGTAGATCAAGCCAAGCGCTACATTGCGAGCGCCTACACTGCCCTGGCAGTGGTTGCGCTGATCACCTGCGCAAGCTTGTGGGCCATGTCCGACGTGATCCCCTGGTCCCGCCTCTTCAATGCGAACGGCACGGTGACCGCCTCGGATGCGACGGCGATCGCCCTGGTGTGTTTGGTCGGCTTCGCAGTAAGCCTGCCTTTCACTCTGATCGTACGAGTCCAGTACGCCTATCAGCGAACAGTGCAGAGCAATCTGTGGCAGTGTGGCGCGAACCTGTCACCCCTCCCGCTCGTCCTCACCGCTGTGCACACCGGTATGTCGCCGGCCGCTGTTGTCGCCGCCGCCGCCGCAGGCCCACTGATTATCACGATCGCCAACAACGTTTGGTATTTCACCAAACAGAGACCCGATCTGAGACCACAGCTGAAATATGTCGAGCGAGACGCCATCCGGGCCTTGTTCAAGCTGAGCACCCTATTCCTTGCGTTGACTATCGTCATGGCCCTGGCCAACAGCTCCGAACCGTTTGTCGTGGCGCATGCGCTCGATCTGCGCGCGGTCACGGACTACTCCGTTGCTGCGCGGCTTTTGGCAGTGTTAGGTTCGATCGTGTCGGTATTGAATCTTCCCTTATGGCCGACAAGCGCGGATGCCCTGGCACAGGGCCACGGACTCTGGGTCAGACGGACCACCCGACGGATGATCGCCGTGTCGCTGGTCGCCGTCGTAACTCTCTCCGCGGTACTGGTGCCTGCAGGCGAAGTCGTGCTGCAAAGGTGGGTCGACGGAGCGGTCTCCGCGGACCCCATGCTCCTCGTAGGATTTGCGCTCTGGTTCCTGGTTCTCGGAGCGACATCGCCGTGGCTAACCGTGCAACTCGCAGCGGGCGTTGTTCGGCCGCAACTGCTCGGCTGGTCGGCATATCTTCTCGTCTCCGTTCCCGCCAAATACGTCGGCGCCGCACTCTTCGGCGTTGTAGCGATACCCTACATAGGAGCGGCGGCATTCTTGGCGACCGTCCTTCCGGCTGCCCTTCACGGCTATCGGCGCGTGTTGTCGACATGTGGCGACACACGCCGTCGCAGCCTCTCGGACATGGCCATCACCACCAAATTCGAGCACGATCAGAACAGGCAGGCCACTGATGTTTGATACACCGTCGCAATTGCCCAGTGAGCAAGGAGCGACGATGGCAGTCACCCGGGGCGGCCCGGATGGCTCAGCCGAAGTGGATCATCGACGCACCGGCGAATGCCAGCCCGATCACGATCCGATCGAAAAATGTCGAGTGCCGGGATGGATCGCCTATGTCACGGCCAACAGCTTCCCGTGGGGAGAGGCGGGCTCGCGACGAGTGAACGGCATGGCCCGGTCCCTGGCCGTGTACGGACACAAGGTCGTCGTGGTCAGCGGACGAAACCCAACAGGCGACGTTTCCACGTTGACTGATGTGGAGGGCCCAGGATCCGTATCGCATCTGGGCCTAGGCGATTCCTTCGGTGACCGTGCGCCGGGTCTTCGGGCCTGGCTGGGCCGGGGAAGGAATGTCATCGAGTGGCTCGACGCTCAACCCACCAGGCCATCGCACGTCGTCGTTTACGGCGGCGGCGCCCAGTATGCCGCACGACTACACAGGTGGTGCGTGGGCAATCGGGTGCCGCTGGTTGCCGACGTGGCGGACTGGCCGGACCGGAGACATGTGCGGGGCGGCGTGGTCGGACCCGGCAACCTGACAGTCAAGGCAGCGCTGCGCCACTACTACCCCCAATTCGACGGCGTCATCGTCATCAGCTCGTTTCTGCAGCAGTTCTACAGCGAGCGGGGCTGCCAGGTATTGCGTGTCCCACCCACGCTCGATGCAGTCAACGCACGCCGAGACGATCCGCCCGAGCGCTCCGGGGCCGCCCTGTCGCTCGTGTATTTCGGCACTCCAGCGAAGAAGGATCTGGTTGCCACCATGATCCGTGCGGTCGAGCAGGTGGTCCGTCATGGCGGGGACGTCGAGTTGCGGGTACTCGGACCGTCTCTGGCAGAGGTACAGGATCTGCTTGGCGGCATGGCGCCGCCCTCCGCTGTCCGGGTAATGGGTCGGCTCCCTCAATGGGATGTGGCGTGGATGCTGGCACGAGCGGACTTCAGCATCATTGTGCGCCGGCCAACGCGCTTGGCGCACGCAGGGTTCCCGACCAAGTTCTGCGAGAGCGTGGCGGCTGGTACTCCGGTCATCGCCAACCTCACCACGGACCTGGGTGGGTACCTGACCGATGGCGTCGAAGGCATTGTTTGCGCCGATCACTCGGTGGGTGCTGTGGAGCACGCCCTGTGGCGCGCGCTCCGGCTTCATCCAGACGAGCGACGGGCCATGCGTCAAGCAGCACGCAAGCGCGCCCTCGAATCGTTTGACTATCGGAACTACGGGGCAGAGCTTGGCAGGTTCTTGCGCCAGCTCCGACGAACGGCTGGCCAACGTGGCTGACGCCACCACGAACCCGACGAGACGAAACGGTAGGACAACCACGAATGATGCTGGCATTTAGCCTTGTGGTTTTCGTCCCGCTCGCCGTGTGTGCGCGGCTACTCGCAGGCAGTTTGCTGCGACCGGTCGCAGCGTTTCCGGCGTTCTGGTTGGCGGCCGTCGTTGTGCCTGTGATGTACTTCGGTGACGAGTGGGGAATAACCCGCCATGCGCTGTCGTACCTGGCGCTGGGCACTGCCCTATTCAGCATCGGAGCATTCATCTCCAGCGGTCGACAGCGAGCTACGGCAGCTGTGAACATCGATCAGCCTGGACGTAAGTTCGTCGTCCGAGGCTCGGCACTGGCCGCGACCGCCATCGCCGGGATAGTCGCTGGCGTGGCAGCCAGTCTTTACGAGATGAAACGCAGTGACGTATCGCCTGAATCGCTGCTGTCGATTGACGGCATCTTCAACATGGGTAATACCATTGCGCTCGATCGTTACGCCCGACTCGCGGTTGAAAGCGGCCTGACCTCGGCCTCCTCCGCGCCGTCGTCGGTACTGCTCGGGATCGTGTACATCGGCGCTGTCGTGTCGCCGTTCCTGCTCCTGACGCAACTGCGATTCCGGCGCTGGCTGATTGCGGGCCAGCTGCTTTCGATGCTGCTTTACACCACCGTTACCACCTCGCGCGGGCCACTACACTTCGGGGTTTGCCTCGCCGGCAGTGCGTACGTGGCGGTGTACGTGTTACGGAAAGGCGACGTGCCGAGGATCGGCATCCGACGGCTAATGGCATTAATTGGGGCCGTCGGCGTCGTCGCCGTCATCTACATGGGCGTCGCCGTGATCCGAACAGGTGACGTTGACTCGTCCACCGGTCTGACCATTCAGGGAAAGCTCACTGCGTACACCCTTGGACACGTACCGGCGTTCTCTCAATGGCTGGAGATATATGATTCATCGGCTGAACCGGAGCGCGAGCCGGGCTGGGGCACGGCCTCGATAGCCGGTGTGGGGATTCTGACCGGACAAGATCGCTATGCGCTCCGCGGCTACGATGAATACGTTCAATTGAATGAGCGAGGTACGACGACAAACGTCAGCACGATGTACCGCGGCCTGATCGTCGACTTCGGATATCCGGGCGCCCTCGGCGTGATCTTCCTCTTTGGCCTCGCCACCGGCGCCGCTTACCAGCAAGCGGCACGACGCGGTTCGGGCGCCGCCGCGGCCACGCTGGCCTGTTGTTACACGACAATCTTGTGGTCGTACGGAATGAGCACACTGACCTGGACAAACACCACGGTGGCCATGGCAGCGGGAATCGCCATCGTGGGCTGGGCAGTGCGTCCGCGATCGGCGATGAAACGTCTCGGTCCTACAGCGTCAGCAAGCGGCATCACGTCGGCACCGGCGACGGTACTGGTCAACACCCGATGACGACGTGATCAGGCGGTTGCACCAGACCCTGTCGGGCATTTCGCCACGGCCCTGGCAGGAAGAATGTAGCAGTGATGGAGGGGAATAGAGAGATGAGTGACGAGGTGCATTTCGTCGCCGTCAACTACCGCGGTTCGTCGGCTTTGCCCACCTACCTACGATCGTTGCACGCGCAGGACACCACCTCCTGGCGCATGACCGTCGTCGACAACAGCGAAGACGGCCGAGAAGCCGAGACCCTAGCCGCCATGGCGCGCGACAGCGACAGGGTGGAGATCGTCCGCGCACCAGGAAATCTTGGATACTTCGGCGCCGCCCACTGGCTGGCCACAAACCTCGAAAAGGTCCCGACAACGTGGACAGTGATCTCGAACATGGACATCGAGATCGCCACTCGGACGTTTGTCCATGATCTGCTGAGTCTCGACGCCAGCGCGCCGGTGGTGGCCCCCTCAGTCGTTGGCATGCCCGGCGGTCGAGCACAGAATCCATATCTTCTCTCAAGGCCAAGCGAGCAAGCTATGCGGCGACGTAGATACATGTTCTCAAACCCGATCATCGGCCAGGCGTCCTGCCTCGCGGGCGCCGCCAAGTCCCATCTCCGCAAACACCACGCAGCACGATTCGAGGCTCACCGCAGAGCGATATATGCGCCACACGGGTCATTCATGCCGCTGCACCGGAGCTTCTTCGAGAAGGGTGGCGGTCTGGCCCATCCCGTCTTTCTCTTCAATGAAGAGATCACCATCGGGGAGCAATGCCACCGACTCGGCCTCACGGTAATGTTCGAGCCATCACTGAAGGTGATCCACTGGGAGCACCAGTCCACCCGCCTGCTTCGTAGCTGGCGGATCTTGGGCGCGCAGAGCGAAGCAGCAGAGTACGGTTACCGGCTGATCGCGGGTAAGCCGCTGTGATGAACTTTCCTGCGACCGGAGGATCAGCCCAGGCTTGCGGTGAACGATCGACAAGCATGGTACTCGGGCAGCAGCCGTGATTCGCGCGCCTGGGCCAAGCTCGGGGCAGCCGCGTCCCGGTCTGACAGCAGCGGCGTCTCCGTTGGCCATTCGATAGCCAGTTCCCGGTCGAGCGGGTGCACGGCGTGCTCGGCTGCCGGATTGTAGGTCGTGGAGCAGAGGTAGCTGAGGGTTGCGTCGTCGGTCAGCGCGCAGAAGCCGTGTCCCAGGCCTTCGCCGAGGTAGACCGCACGCCGGTCAACGTCGTCGAGGCGGATCGCCTCCCACTGCCCGAAGGTCGGCGAGCCCACCCGGATGTCCACGATCATGTCGATGACCGCTCCCCGCACACAGGTCACGTACTTGGCCTGGCCCGGCGGCACATCAGCGAAATGGATACCGCGGACCACGCCCCGTGCGGAGACGGAAAGGTTGCCCTGGGCGAACCGGAGCGGGTGCCCCAGTGCGGCGGCGAGCCGGTCGACGCGGTAACACTCCATGAACAAGCCACGCGGATCGCTGTGCTGCTGTGGCGTGACTTCCCATGCCTCGCCGATGCTCAGCGGACGGATCTTCATCGGCGACCCGCACCCTGCTTCTCGGCGAGCAGGCCGAGCAGGTACGTGCCGTATCCGCTTTTGACCAGCGGCTCGGCCAATTTACGCAACTGCTCGTCGTCGATGAGGTCGGCACGCCATGCGACCTCTTCGATGCACCCGATCTTCATGCCCTGGCGCTCCTCGATGACTCGAACGAACTCGGCGGCCTGCATCATCGAGGTGAAGGTGCCGGTGTCCAGCCAGGCCGTACCGCGGTCCAGCACCGTCACAGAAAGCTCGCCCAACTCCCGGTAGATGTCGTTGACCGCGGTGATCTCCAACTCGCCCCGGTCGCTGGGAGTGAGCTTGCCGGCGATGTCGACCACGCGGTTGTCGTAGAAGTACAGCCCGGGCACCGCGTAGTGGGACTTGGGGCGGGCCGGCTTTTCCTCGATCGACAACACGCGGCCGGCTGCATCGAAGTCGACCACCCCATACGCCCCCGGGTCGGCTACCTGGTAGGCGAAGATGCGCCCGCCGACGAGCGCCGTGTAAGCGAGCTGCCGGCCGAGGTTGACCCCGTGAAAGATGTTGTCGCCGAGAATCAGCGCCACGGACTCGGCACCGATGAAGTCGGCACCGATGATGAAGGCCTGCGCTATCCCTTCCGGGCGTGGTTGCGAGGCGTATTGCAACCGCAGCCCCAACTGTTCACCATCGCCCAACAGCCGACGGAACTGGTCCTGTTCCTCGGGCGAGGTGATGATGAGGATTTCTCTCACTCCGGCCATCACCAAAGTGGAGAGTGGATAGTAGATCATCGGTTTGTCGAAGACGGGCATCAGCTGCTTGGACACCGCCCGGGTGATTGGCCACAGCCGAGTCCCAGTCCCACCAGCGAGAAGTATTCCACGCATAGCAGGAGTCTAGTGCCTAGCTGAGGCTAAAGTGGCCAGATGCCGTTAAAACCACCGAGGGTGAGGTAGGCTTCCCAACTTGTGAGGATTCTCGTCACTGGCGGCGCCGGATTCGTCGGGTCCGAGTACGTACGCATGCTGTTGAAAGCGCCAGGCAGCACCGGACCGACCGACCCACAAATCGAGCCAATCGCGATCACGGTACTCGACAAGCTGACCTATTCAGGAAACCTGCAGAACCTCGCCTCGGTGCGCGCCGACCCTCGGTTGCGTTTCGTACGGGGGGACATCTGCGACCTCGCCGTCGTCAACGAGGTCGTTCCGGGTCACGACGTAATTGTGCACTTCGCCGCCGAATCTCACGTGGACCGCTCCATCGCCGGCGCCGCCCCGTTCGTCACCACAAACGTGCACGGCACTCAGAACCTGCTCGACGCCGCGCTCCGACACGGCACCCGCCGCTTCGTGCACGTCTCGACCGACGAGGTGTACGGCTCCATTGACAAGGGCTCGTGGACCGAGGGGTGGCCGCTGGCACCGAATTCACCGTACTCGGCTTCCAAAGCCGGCTCGGATCTACTCGCGCTGGCCTACCATCGCACGCACGGCTTGGACGTGGTGGTCACCCGCTGCTCGAACAACTACGGGCCCTACCAGTTCCCGGAGAAAATCATTCCTCTATTCGTCACCAATCTGCTCCTCGGCGGCACCGTGCCGCTCTACGGCGACGGCGGCAACATCCGAGACTGGCTTCACGTACACGACCACTGCGTCGGGATCGCGTTGGTGCAGGAGAAGGGCCGCGCGGGCGAGGTCTACAACATCGGTGGCGGCACCGATTTCACCAACAAGGAACTCACTGGCCGGCTGTTGGTAGCCTGCGACGCCGGGTGGGACCGCGTCGTGCCGGTCCCGGACCGCAAGGGCCACGACCGCCGCTACGCCCTCAACATCAGCAAGATCAGGAACGAACTGGGTTACGACCCCAGCATCGATATTGAGCGTGGGCTGGCGGAGACCGTGCAGTGGTACCGGGACAATCGGGCGTGGTGGGAGCCGCTGAAGGGTGCCGCTCTATCCACCGTACCAGCATGAGCCTGCTGTCCCTCGGCACTGGCCGCCGCCCCACGTTCCCCTGCTCAGATTCCCGCCCGGCAATCTGAGAGGTTTTCCTCGCCGCGAGGCCACGCACCCGATCGGTCAAAGGCACCGGGCCGCTACCAGGGCTGCGACAACAACGCTCACCTCAGATTCGAGAGGAACGAACGTGAAGATTGTCTACCTGCACCAGTACTTCAAGACACCGGAAATGAGCGGCATTACCCGGTCCTATGAATTCGCCCGCCGGCTCGTCGACCGTGGGCATGAGGTCCACGTGATCACCAGTGACACGGAGGCGGTCCCGGGCCGCTCCGCCGTTGTCTGGCGCACGTCCGTGGAGGCAGGGGCGGTCGTGCACTGGGCCTCGGTGCCGTACCAGAACGCGATGGGTTTTCGGGACCGTGTATCGGCATTCGGACGGTTCGCCCGAGTGGCAGCGTCACGGGCCGCTGCCCTGCAACAGGATGTCGTCTTCGCTACGAGCACGCCACTGACGATCGCTATCCCAGGGATTTACTCGGCGCGACGTCGCCGCGTCCCCATGGTGCTGGAGATACGCGATGTGTGGCCGGAGGTCCCAATCGCGCTCAACGTGCTGCGCTCACCGGTTACACGGGGAGCCGCAGGCATGCTGGAAGGCTGGGCCTACCGCAGCGCCGAGCGGATCATCGCGTTGTCACCGGGGATGGCCGACAGCATCACACGACGGTTCCCAGAGATGTCCGTGACGGTCATCCCCAACGGCTGCGACCGAGCACTGTTCGCCCCGGCGGACGACGCCGGCACCGCGCTCCGGAAGGTCACGCCGTGGTTGCAACACCGGCCGCTGGTCCTCTACGCCGGTACGCTCGGCTTTGCCAACGACGTCAGCTACGTGGTGAGGATGGCGGCGGCACTGCGGGATCTCCAGCCCGAGATCCGGGTGGCAATCGTCGGCACCGGAGCCGAGGAGCAGAAGATTCGCGAACTCTCACGGACACTGGGCGTACTGGATCGAAATCTCTTCATGCTCAACCAGATACCGAAATCCGCGGTCGTGTCCATGTTCGGTGCCGCCGACCTCGCGCTTTCGGTTGTTCGAGACAATCCCTCGATGCACGCGACCTCACCGAACAAGGTCTTCGATGGCTTCGCCGCGGGACGGCCGGTAGGAATCAACCATGAGGGCTGGCTGGCCGACACGCTCCGGCGCTCTGGAGCCGGTCTGGTTCTTCCCGCCGACGATCCGGCGAAGGCCGGCCGGCTCGTCGGCGACTTCCTGGCCGACGAGCGCCGGGTCGCTGCCGCCCGCAGTGCCGCGCGACGGCTGGCCGAGACCGAGTTCGACCGGGATCTGCTGTTCAACCGCCTGGAACAGGTACTACTCGAAGCGGTTGACGGAACGCAGCAGATGCGCAGGCGGTGGTTGGCGCGTGGTCGGCATCCGCGGCTGCCAGGACCTAGCGCCGAGGACACGGTTCGGCTGGAGACTACCGGGCATGGTGCCCCCCTGAGCGGTAAGTCCGCTGGGGCGGAAGGCTCGTTTTCGCGGGCGGAGTAGGCACCGCGACCGTCTGATTGACGCATTGACATGCTTTCGAGGGACGGCAAGGCTCGCGCCAACGAACCCTTCCATCCCTAGGGGGCAGGATGAGGCGCACACCGCTGGCGATCGCCGGCGTGTTCACTCTGGTCGGTGCGCTGGTGCTTACCGCACCGGCGAGCGCACGGCCGCCGTCCGACCCGGGCGGTGGCGACGGCATGGAGGTGTATGTCGGCACGGTCGATCCCGCGCAGCTGCACCAGTTGCGAGAGGCCGGTGTCGATGTCGGGCACGGATCGACGCCCGACCGGTCCGGCAAGACGGAGATCGAGACGGTGCTCAGCCGGGCGCAGGCCGACCGGCTGGCCCGCAAGGGTGTCGATCTGGAGGTCAAGAAGGTACGCGGCAAGGACGCCTCGCGGGTGCTGCGGGAGCAGAGCGCGGCGGGGTGGCGGGCCTTCCGGTCGTACAGCGAGCCTGGCGGCATCCGCGACGAGATCACCGCGACTGCGGCCCGTTATCCGAAGCTGACCAAGGTGCAGAGCATCGGTCGGTCGGCCCAGGGCAAGCCGATTCTCGCGATCAAGGTCACCAAGAACGCGACGAAGGTCAAGGACGGCAAGCGGCCGGCGGTGCTCTACGGCGGCACCCAGCACGCCCGGGAGTGGATCACGCCGGAGATGACCCGCCGGTTGATGCACCACGTGCTGACCAGCTACGGCTCCGATCGGGAGATCACCCGGCTGGTGGACACCACCGAGCTGTGGTTCATCCCGGTGTTGAACCCGGACGGCTACGACCACACCTTCACGCCGGGCAACCGGCTGTGGCGCAAGAACCTGCGCGACAACAACGGCGACGGCCAGGTCACCGGGGCCGACGGCGTCGACCTGAACCGCAACTTCGGCTACCGGTGGGGCTACGACAACGAGGGGTCCTCGCCGGATCCGGCCAGCGACACCTACCGCGGCCCCGGTCCGAACTCTGAGCCGGAGACGAAGGCGCTCGACGGCCTGTTCAAGCGGATCGGGTTCGAGTTCTTCGTCAACTACCACTCGGCCGCCCAGTTGCTGCTGTACGGCGTCGGCTGGCAGGTGGCCACGCCGACCCCGGACGACGTGATCTACGAGGCGATGGTCGGCGACGACGCCAACCCCGCGGTGCCCGGCTACGACCCGGACATCTCCGCCGAGCTGTACACCACCAACGGCGACACGGACAGCCACGCCACCGTGCGCTACGGCACCCTGGGCTTCACCCCGGAGATGTCCACCTGCCAGGCGGCGGCCGATTCCGACCCGGACGACCAGTGGCTGCCGGAGGACTGCGTCAGCATCTTCACCTTCCCCGACGACGAGAAGCTGATCGCCGCCGAGGTGGCCAAGAACATTCCGTTCGCGCTGTCGGTGGCGAAGTCGGCCCAGCGGCCGGACGACCCGGTCTCGGTGCTCGGCCGCACCACCCCGGACTTCGTGGTGGACGCCTTCGACGTGTCGTACGGCCGGAACCAGCAGGTCGCCGCGATCACCCGGCGCTCGCTGAAGAACGTCAAGCTGAACTGGTCGATCAACGGGGGCCGGGCGAAGTCCACCCGGGTCCGCGAGTGGCGCGGCGGTGAACGCTACGGCGACACCCACGACGACTACTTCGCCGAACTGCGTGGCAAGGTCACCGGTGCCCGGCCCGGCGACCGGGTGCGGGTCTGGTTCACCGCGACCAGACCGGGCCGGGGCAAGGTCAGCAGCGAGCGCTTCACCTACCGGGTGCACGACGACATCGGCGGGGACGTGCTGGTGCTGGCGGTGGAGGACGTCACCGGCATCAGCCCTGCCCAGGACTCCACCACCGCGAAGTACGCCGACGAGATCGCCGCCTCGCTGAAGGCGGCCGGGCGCAGCAGCGACGTGTACGACTTCGACGCGATGGGGCGTACCACGCCGCACCACCTGGGCGTGCTGTCGCACTACGAGGCGGTGGTCTGGGAGACCGGTGACGACATCATCCTGCGCGAGCCGGGTCAGGTGCCGGGCACGGTGGCGAAGGCGGCGGTGGACATCGAGCTGTCCGTCCGGGACTACCTCAACGAGGGCGGCAAGCTGCTGGTCAGCGGCAAGTACGCGCTCTACGCCCAGGCGGCGAACGGTTCGTACGGCTACCTGCCGGACGCCCCGCCGGAGTGCACCGACGCGAACGACCCGACCTGCCTGCCGCTGCTCAACGACTTCCAGCAGTACTGGCTGGGGGCGTACAACTACGTCAGTGACGGCGGCACGTCGCCGGACGGGCAGCCGTACCCGGTCGTCGGCGACGCGGGCCGGTTCGCGGGGTTCACCGGCACGCTGAACGCCGACGGCTCGGCGGGCAATCAGGACCACACCGCGTCCTTCCTGACCACGTCGAGTTTCCTGCCGCCGACGCAGTTCCCGCAGTTCGCCAGCTCCGCTCCGGTGGGCTGGGGGCGGCCGGGCGGGGCACCTTTCGACCCGCGTACGGGCGAGTGGTACCTGTTCAGCGGGCAGTCCGACGAGTCGTACAAGCGGCTCACCCAAACCGTCGACCTGACCGGGGCGAGCAGCGCCGAGCTGCGCTTCTTCACCTCGTTCGACATCGAGACGAACTGGGACTTCATGTTCGTCGAGGCCCGTGCGGTCGGCACCGACGACTGGACCACGCTGCCGGACACCGGGGGCCTGACCACCCAGGAGACCGGCGACAGCTGCGCCTCCGGCTGGGTGGCTCAACTGCACCCGTTCCTCGCCCACTACCAGGGCGCGGACTGTTCACCGACCGGCAGCACCGGCCAGTGGCACGCGGCGACCGGCAGCTCCAACGGCTGGAAGGAGTTCGTGGCCGACCTGTCCGGGTACGCGGGCCAGCAGGTGGAGGTGTCCATCAGCTACGCCAGCGACTGGGCCACCCAGGGCCTCGGCCTGTTCGTCGACGACACCCGGATCGTCGTCGACGGGGCCACCGTCGCCGAGACGTCGTTCGAGACGGACCTCGGTGGCTGGACGGTGGCCGGTCCGCCGGCCGGGTCCGCCCCGGCGGCCAACGACTGGTCGCGTAGTCAGCAGGCGTTCGAGGAGGGGTCGGTGGTGGTCACCCCGGACACCGTCTACCTGGGCTTCGGGCTGGAGGGGTTGGCTCCGGCGGCCCGCGACGAACTGGTCGCCCGGTCGCTCACCCAGCTGACCGGCCGACCGCGCCGGTAGCGGCGGTCCAGGGCGCGTCGGCGGTGGGGACACCGTCGGCGCGCCTTGCCGCGTACCGGCCTGCGGGGCGCGCCGACTGTGATGAGCTGTGGGTATGGACCGCATCCGGCTCGGGCTGGTGCTGCACCCCACCCGGGACGTGTCGCCAGTGGTGGACACCATCGCCGCCTGGGCCGCGCGGCACCAGGTGGCCCTGACGGTACGCGAGCAGGACCGGCAGCGGGTGCCGGAGGCCGTCCGCCCGGTGCCGGAGGCACAGCTCACCGCCGGGTCGGACGTGCTGGTCAGCATCGGCGGGGACGGCACGATGCTGGGCGCGCTGCGGGCGGCCGTACCGGATCCGAAGCCGGTGCTCGGCGTACACCTGGGGAAGTTGGGGTTTCTGGTGGAGGTGGAGCCGCCGGAGCTACCGGCGGCGCTGGACCGGCTGCTGGCCGGTGCGTACACCGTCGAGTCGCACAGTTGCCTGGCCTGCGACGTGTGCGGCGACGACGTGGTCGCGTTCAACGACATCGCGCTGATCCGCCGCCCCGGTCAGGGTTTCGTCAGCGCGACCCTGGCGGTGGACGGGCAGCAGTACGGCTACTACCGCTGTGACGCGCTTGTGGTGAGCACCCCCAGCGGGTCGACCGCCTACAGTTACGCCGCCGGCGGGCCGCTGATCTCTCCCGCGACCCGCGCCGTGGTGGTCACCCCGAGCGCGCCGATGTCCGGTATCTCCCGGTCGGTGGTGCTCTCCCCCGAGGAACAGGTCCGCCTCGAACTGCGACCCGGTTCCGCGCCGGTCGCCGTGGAGGTGGACGGCCAGGTCATCCGGGACGGGTCGACCTCGGGCGCGGTGGACATCAGTTTCCGCCCCGACGCGGGTCTGGTGGTCCGCCTCGACCCGGCCCGCTACCAGGAACGCAGCCAGCTCAAGCTGAGCCTGCTCGACCTGCCGCTGCTGCCGGAACAGCTCCGCGAGCTGCTCCCGGAGAAGTTGCGCCGCCAACTCGGCCGCCGCGAACAGCCTCCACCGCGCTAGCCGCGACAACGCACCGTCGCGAGAGTCGTCGCATTCACCAAAAATGAATCCTTTACTGAAATTGCGCGCGGCGTTTGAGTTTCAGTATCGAACCGATCGACAACCGGCCACAGAAATGTGAAAACCCGAATTGCCTGGGCGCACATCCGATAAGGAGTTAGGGGACGTGCGTGGCCCTGACCTGCCGTAGGTCATCATCAGCCACGGACATGACAGGGAGTTTGTACATGCCGCCGGAAATTGAGCATGTCCAGCCGAAGCCGTCCAGGGCCACCGTCCGGATCAGGGCGAGCAGCCGTCGTACCACCGTCTTTCTCGTTGCCGACGCGCTCGCCTGGGTCGGAGGATTCACTGTCGCCGGTTGGGCCAGATACGAACAGATCCTCACCATCGATCAGGCTGTCAACGCGGTGATGCTCGGTGGCGCCGCCGCCATGCTGCATGTCGGGGTGAGCGCGTTGCGCCGGGTCTACTCGGGTCGGCAGCCGCTCGGCAGCGTCGAGGAGGTCCGTGGCCTCGCGGGCACCACCGCCACCACAGCCGCCGTGGTGCTGGTCGCCCTGCTGACGCTCGACGAACGCCCGATCCCCGCCAGCACACCGGTGGTGGGCGGCGCCCTGGCGCTGTTGCTGATGCTCAGTTGCCGGTTGCTGCATCGGCACCGCAGGGATCGGGCCATGCGTCCGGACGCGCGTTCGGCGACCCCGGTGCTGCTCTTCGGCCTCGGCGAGGCCGGCCAAGGGCTCGTACGCGCGATGCTCGGCGACCCGAGGGGCCGCTACCTGCCCGTCGGCGCGCTCGACGATGACCCGGACAAGCAGGACCTGCGCATCGCCGGCGTCCCGGTACTTGGTGGCCGGAGCGACATTGCCAGGGCCATCAGCCGTACCGGCGCCAGCGCGTTGATCTTCTCCGTGGCCAATGCCGACGCCACGTTGATTCGTGAGATCCGGGAGGCCACTCTCCGCACCGGCGCCGCATTCAAGATCCTTCCACCGGTACGGGATCTGGTGGACCACCGCATCACCGTCCGGGACGTACGCGATGTGCAGATCAGTGATCTGCTCGGTCGACGCCAGGTCACCGACGACCTGACCCTGGACGACAACGGACTCACCAACCGACGTGTCCTGGTCACCGGGGCCGGTGGCTCGATCGGCTCGGAACTGTGCCGGCAGATCATGCGGGCCAACCCGGGCGAACTGATGATGCTGGACCGGGACGAGTCGGCCCTGCACGGCCTCCAGATGTCGCTCACCGGTCGGGCGCTGCTGGACGGCCCCGAACTGATCCTCGCCGACCTGCGCGACGACGAGGGTGTCCGGCGCATCATGCGGCAGCGCCGTCCCGAGATCGTCTTCCACGCCGCAGCCCTGAAGCATCTGACGCTGCTGGAGCGACACCCCGGCGAGGCAATCAAGACCAACGTCTGGGGCACCCTCACCGTGCTGGACGCCTGCCGCGACGTGGCCCGGTTCGTGAACATCTCCACCGACAAGGCCGCCGATCCGATAAGCGTGCTGGGCTACTCGAAACGCATCACCGAGATGCTGACCGCGCACGCCGCGGCGACCTACCCGGGCACCTTCCTCAGCGTCCGGTTCGGCAACGTGCTCAGCAGCCGCGGCTCGGTGGTGACCGCCTTCCAACGACAGATCGAGGCCGGGCAGCCGCTGACCGTCACCCACCCCGACGTGACCCGGTATTTGATGACGGTGCAGGAAGCCGTACACCTGGTCCTCCAGGCAGCCAACATCGGCCGCGACGGCGAAGCCCTGGTGCTCGACATGGGCGAACCGGTACGCATCGACGACATCGCACGCCGGATGGTGGCACGGGCCGCCAGCGCAGTGGAGATCATCTACACCGGGCTGCGGCCCGGTGAAAAGCTGCACGAGGATCTGCTGGGCAGCGGCGAGTCCGATCATCGTCCGTTGCATCCGCTGATCTCGCACGTGCGGGTGCCGGTGCTGGACCCCCTGGAGGTCAGCGGACTGGATCCGTTCGACGATCCCGCCAAAGTCATCGACCAGCTCGCCCGACTCTGCGGCACCCTCCCCGCCACACCCAACCAGAAGGCCGGCATACCACTCGCCCGCTGACCACGACCACACCGCCAGGCCGCGACTGAACGACTCCGGTACGGCGGTCCGGCCTCTCACCGACAACCTGAGTCTGCCGGTCTCCCCTATCCATCGATATACTTCACTCAATTCGTACCCGGTGCCGGTGGCCCGTCCCAGTCAGGCTCCGACGGCCGCGACCGTCGGAGCCTGACTCGCCACACCGCACCCCGAGCAGCCTGGAAGGAAGCAGATGACCCGCGCATTCCTGCGGGCGGTGACCGTCCTCGCCGCCGCGCTTCTCGCCACCACCGTCCTGGCCAGCAGCGCCGCCGCCAGCCCGATCTACCAGCGTTTTTCCGTCCCCTCCGGAGACAACTGCACCTACGGCTACACCGAAGGCGTGCTCGAATGGCGCTCCACGGCGCCCACCAGCGCGGCACGGCTGACCGGAGTCGTCGTTGACCGGCCCAGTGCCAACGAGCCGATCACGTGCCGCGACGACCGTCGCTACACCACTGCGACCTACATCGCGTACGCGGGCGAACGCCCCGTCGACCAGGCAGCTCAGCGGGTCGACAACGGAGTGGTGAGGTTTGACTTCGTGCTCGGCTCCAACGCCTCCGTGCTGGGCATCGACCGGGTGACCATTCAGGTCTGCCGGACGTCTCTCGACGGGCCCAGCATCAGGCCGGACTACTGCGGTCGGGAACACACCTTCCGCCCCACGTCCATCGGCCCCGCCGGATCGTGACAGCGGCGTCCCGGGTGGGGTCACTCACCGTCACCACACCCGGGCACCCGCTCCGCCGCCGTGTCAGGCGTTGTCGAGGACGTCGGTGACCAGGGCCTGGGCCTCCTGCTGCACCCGGGCCAGGTGGTCGGGGCCCTGGAAGGACTCGGCGTAGATCTTGTAGACGTCCTCGGTGCCGGACGGGCGGGCGGCGAACCAGCCGCTCTCCGTCGTCACCTTCAGCCCGCCGATCGGCGCGCCATTGCCGGGGGCGGTGGTAAGCGTGGCGGTGATCGGCTCACCGGCCAGCTCGGTCGCCTTCACCTGTTCCGGGGAGAGCTTGCCGAGCACGGCCTTCTGCTCCCGGGTGGCGGGTGCGTCGATGCGGGCGTACGCGGGTGCGCCGAAGCGGGCGGCCAGGTCGGCCCAGTGCTCGCTCGGGGTACGCCCGGTGCTGCCGATGATCTCGGCGGCGAGCAGGCAGAGCAGGATGCCGTCCTTGTCGGTGGTCCAGGTGCCGCCGTCGCGGCGCAGGAAGGACGCGCCGGCGCTCTCCTCGCCGCCGAAGCCGACCGTGCCGTCCAGCAGGCCGGGTACGAACCACTTGAAGCCGACCGGCACCTCCAGCAGCGGTCGGCCGAGGTCGGCGGCCACCCGGTCGATCATCGAGGAGGAGACCAGGGTCTTGCCGACCGCCGCGTCCCGGCCCCAGTTCCCACGGGTACGGAACAGGTGGGCGATGGCGACGGCGAGGTAGTGGTTGGGGTTCATCAGCCCGGCGTCGGGGGTGACGATGCCGTGCCGGTCGGCGTCGGCGTCGTTCCCGGTGGCCACCTGGTACTCGGCGCGCCGGGCGATGAGCGAGGCCATCGCGTTCGGCGAGGAGCAGTCCATCCGGATCTTGCCGTCGCCGTCGAGGGTCATGAACCGCCAGGTCGGGTCGACCGTCGGGTTGACGACGGTCAGGTCGAGGCGGTGCCGGTCGGCGATCTCGCCCCAGTAGTCGACGCTGGCGCCGCCGAGCGGATCGGCGCCGATGCGCACCCCGGCGGCACGGACCGCGTCGAGGTCGAGCACCGCCGGCAGGTCGTCGACGTAGCGGCCCAGGAAGTCGTACGTGTCGGTGGTGTCGGCGGCGCGGGCCCGCGCGTACGGGATGCGGCGTACCTCCTTGAGCCCGGCGGCGAGGATCGCGTTCGCGCGGTCCTGGATCCACTTCGTGACGTCGGAGTCGGCCGGCCCGCCGTGGGTGGGGTTGTACTTGAAACCGCCGTCGTCGGGCGGGTTGTGCGACGGGGTGATCACGATGCCGTCGGCGAGCGCGCTGGTGCGCCCCCGGTTGTGGGTGAGGATGGCGTGCGAGACCGCCGGGGTGGGGGTATAGCCGTCCCGGCTGTCCAGCAGCACGGTGACGTCGTTGGCGGCGAGCACCTCCAGCGCGTCCACGGCCGCCGGGGTGGACAGCGCGTGGGTGTCCCGGCCGAGGAAGAGCGGCCCTTCGATGCCCTGTTCCCGGCGGTAGTCGCAGAGCGCCTGGGTGACGGCGAGGATGTGGTCGGAGTTGAAGGCGTTGCGCAGGCTCGACCCGCGGTGCCCGGAGGTGCCGAAGGAGACCTGCTGCGCCGGGTCGGCCGGGTCGGGATGCTCGGCGTAGTAGGCGGTCACCAGCCGTGGTACGTCGACCAGGTCGGCGGGCTCGGCCGGCTGCCCGGCACGCGGATGAGCACTCACGGCTGTATTGACCTTTCGTTCGCGACTGCGGGGCTCCGCTGCGCTGCACTCCTCGCGCTCACGGTTCCACCTTCTGTCCTTTGCCGATGACCACGATGCCGTTGTCGGAGACCGTGTAGCGCTGCCGGTCCCGTTCCAGGTCCACTCCGATCTCGGCGCCCTCGGGCACGTAGACGTTCTTGTCGAGGATGGCCCGGCGGACCACCGCGTGCCGGCCGATCTCGACACCTTCCATGAGTACCGAGCCGTCCACGTGGGCCCAGGAGTGGACCTTCACCTTCGGCGAGACGACCGAGTTCTCCACAAGCGATCCGGAGATCACCGCGCCGGGCGAGACCATCGAGGCGACCGCCCGGCCGACCCGCTCCCCCCACTGGTGCACGAACTTGGCCGGCGGGAACGGCGGCTGCTCGGTGTAGATCGGCCAGTCGAAGTTGTAGAGGTTGAACACCGGGTGGACGTTGATCAGATCCATGTGCGCGTCGTAGAACGAGTCGAGGGTTCCCACGTCGCGCCAGTAGCCGCGGTCCCGGTCGGTGCTGCCGGGCACCTCGTTGTCGCGGAAGTCGTAGACGTTTGCCTCGCCGCGCTCGACCAGCATCGGGATGATGCTGCCGCCCATGTCGTGCTTGCTGGTCTTGTCGTCGGCGTCGTGTTCGACCGCGTCGATCAGCGCCCGGGTGGTGAAGACGTAGTTGCCCATCGAGGCGTAGATCTCGTCGGGGGCGTCGGGCAGGCCGAGGGCGTCGGTGGGCTTCTCCCGGAAGGCCCGGATCCGTCGGCCGTCCTCGCCGACCTCGATGACGCCGAACTGGTCGGCCGTCGACAGCGGCTGCCGGATGCCGGCGACGGTCACCCCGGCACCGGAGGCGATGTGGTCCTCCACCATCTGCCGGGGGTCCATCCGGTAGATGTGGTCGGCACCGAAGACGATCACGTAGTCGGGTTGCTCGTCGTAGATCAGGTTGAAGCTCTGGTAGATCGCGTCGGCGGAGCCGGCGAACCACCAGGGGCCACGGCGCTGCTGCGCGGGCACCGGGGTGACGTAGTTGCCGAGCAGCGTCGACATCCGCCAGGTCTTGGTGATGTGCCGGTCGAGGGAGTGGGATTTGTACTGGGTCAACACGACGATCTTCAGATAGCCGGCGTTGGCCAGGTTGGAGAGGACGAAGTCGACCATGCGGTACATCCCGCCGAACGGGACGGCCGGCTTGGCCCGGTCCGTGGTCAACGGCATCAGGCGCTTGCCCTCTCCGCCGGCCAGGACGATCGCGAGCACCTTGGCAGCCATGAACAGACGCTATCCATACCGCTGCCGGTTCACCACTCGTACGGGCACAGTTCCGCGCCGGGTACGGCGCCGGATTCTGCACTAGGGTGCCGGGCATGACGGACTCCGCACGGCTGCGCGTGGACCTGCTGACCCGGGAGTACCCGCCGGAGGTCTACGGGGGCGCCGGGGTGCACGTCGAGTACCTGGCCCGGGAGCTGCGCCGGATCACCGACGTGCGGGTGCACTGCTTCGGCGCGCCGCGTACCGAGCCGGGGGTTCGGGCGTACGCCGACCCGCCGGCCCTGACCGGCGCGAACGCCGCGCTGCGCACCATGGGCGTGGATCTGGAGATGGCCGCCGGGTGTGCCGGTGCCGACGTGGTGCACAGCCACACCTGGTACGCCAACCTGGCCGGGCACACCGCGAAGCTGCTGTACGGGGTGCCGCACGTGGTGACCGCGCACAGCCTGGAGCCGCTGCGACCGTGGAAGGCCGAGCAGCTCGGCGGCGGCTACGCGCTCTCCTCGTGGTGTGAGCGCACCGCGTACGAGTCGGCGGACGCAATCGTGGCGGTCAGCGCGGGGATGCGTCGGGACGTGCTGGCCGCGTACCCGTCGGTCGATCCGGACCGGGTGCACGTGATCTACAACGGCATCGACACCGCGCAGTACGCCCCGGACCCGGGCACCGACGTGCTGGCGCGACTCGGCATCGACCCGGCCCTGCCCAGCGTGGTCTACGTCGGGCGGATCACCCGGCAGAAGGGCCTGCCGCACCTGCTGCGGGCCGCCCGGGAGCTGCCGGCGGACACCCAGCTGGTGCTGCTGGCCGGCGCGCCGGACACGCCGGAGATCGCCGCCGAGGTGGAGGGCCTGGTCGCCGAGTTGCGGGCCGGCCGGTCCGGGGTGGTCTGGGTGGCGGAGATGCTGCCCAAGTCCGAGGTGATCCAGGTGCTCACCCACGCGACGATCTTCGTCTGCCCGTCGGTGTACGAGCCGATGGGCATCGTCAACCTGGAGGCGATGGCCTGCGAGACGGCGGTGGTGGCGACCGCCACCGGCGGCATCCCCGAGGTGGTCGCCGACGGCGAGACCGGCCTGCTCGTCCCGATCGAGCAGGCCACCGACAGCACGCCCGTCGACCCGGCACGCTTCGAGGCCGACCTGGCGGCCCGGCTGAACGAACTGCTCGCCGCCCCCGAGCGGGCGGCGGCGCTCGGCCGGGCCGGCCGGCACCGCGCCGTCGAACACTTCTCCTGGGACGCGATCGCCGCCCGCACCCTCGACCTCTACCGCTCGCTGCGCGGGTAAGGAAGGAAGGGTTACTTCTCCCGTCCTTACCGCTCACCGCGCAACAGCGCCATCAGGGCGTCGGTGGGCATCTGCGCGGTGGAGGTCGCGCCGCCCCGGCCACGCATGTGCCGCACCAGGCGCGAACCCCGACTCTCGCAACTGCGCCCACCCTCGCTTCTCGACCAGCCGGATCGCTTGATCGTCACAACTTCGGGGAAACTGCTGCCTCACCAGCGCCGGAGGCAGCAACATCCCTGAAGTTGCGCGCAACCAACGACCAACCGGCGGGCTCAGGCCAGGCGGGTGCGTACGACCAGGTCGTGCAGGGCGTCCACGGCGGCCGGATCGGGCTGGTCGGGCAGCGACGTCGCGTCCCGGGCCGCTTCCATCTCGGCGCGCAGTCGCGGCACGTCGACGGCGAGTCGTTCGGCGGCCCCGGCAGGCAGCGGCCCGTGCTCGGCCTCCCGCTTTGGCGGCGCGGCCCACGCCGGCACGTCGACGGTCACCGCAGGTTCCTCTCCCGTACGGCGGTCAGCAGTCGGTCCACGGCGTCCCGGTCGGGTTGTTCCGGCAGCGTGGTGGTGGCGACCGCGTCGGCGAGTTCCGCTTGCAGGTCCTCGACCCAACCGGTGACCGACTCCCAGGGCAGCTCGCCTCGGCGCACCGCGAGCAGCCGGTCACGCAGGTGCCGTACATCCACCAGGATCTCGCCGGTGCGCAGCACGTGGACCCCGGCGATCAGCAGTCGGATCATGTGCATGGCCTGCTTGTGGTTCGTCTCGCCGGTACGTTCGCGGCGGGCCGCCACCCGGTCGAGCTGGTCCCGGGCGTAGCCGCCGTACGTCTGGGCCACCCGCCGTGACAGGAACGCCCGCCGAGCGGCCAGCAACTGTCGCCCGTCCTCGGTGATCGTCTCGACAAGCGGGGACCAGAGCACCTCCAGCACCGTCGGGTTGCTCTGCAGGGCCAGCTCGCAGAAGCGTTCGAACTCCCAGGAGAACTGCTCCGCCGCCGGCCCGTCGAGGTGGGTGGGTGGCTTCTCCAGCCGCCAGAAGGCGCGGGTCGGTGCCACGTACACGCCGCGCCGGTCGTGGTCGGAATCCGGGCCGTGCAGCCCGTACGCCCGCGAGCCGACCACGACGGCCAGCACCGTGTGCCGCTCGACCAGTTCGATCATGCCCGGCACGCTACCCGGAGAACACCACCCGCCCGCGTGCCAGACTCACGCGCCGCGCAACTTCAGGGATGATGCTGCCTCCGGCGCGGTGCGCGGACGAGGCAGCAGCATCCCCGAAAGTGCAGGGATCAGTGGACGCGGGCGACGGTCAGCCGAGCGCGAGGGGATCTCGGGCAGTAGGTTGGGGCGGTGAGCGGACGGTTCCCGATCGAAGACGTCTCCCCCGTCGTCTCCTGCGGTCGCTACCCGGCTCGTGCGGTGGTCGGCGAGGTGGTGCCGGTGTCGGCGCGCGCCTACCGCGAGGGGCACGACGCGCTCGGCTGCAACGTGGTGTGGCTCGGCCCGGACGGGGTGGCCCGCCCGTTCACCCGGATGCGTCCGGGTGAACCCGGCCAGGACCGGTGGCACGCCACCATCGTGCCGGACGCGGTGGGCGAGTGGATGTTCACCGTTGAGGCGTTCAGCGACCCCTACCTGACCTGGCACAACGCGGTCACCAAGAAGATCGCCGCCGGCCAGGGGCCGGCCGAGCTGGCCAACGACCTGGCCGAGGGCGTACGCGTGCTCAACGCTGCGACCAAACTGGTGCCGAAGGCCGAGCGGGCCCGCCTCAAGACGGCCGCGAAGGCCCTGGGTGACGCCAAGCGGCCGCTGCCGCAGCGGGTGAGCCCGGCACTGGACCTGGCCGACCTGCTCTGGGCGCATCCGGTGCGTGAGCTGGTCACCACCGGCGAGGAGTACCGCCTCTGGACCGACCGCGAGCGGGCCCTCTTCTCCGCCTGGTACGAGTTCTTTCCCCGCTCCGAGGGGGCGGTGCCGGCGACCGTGGACGCGCCGGCCCGCTCCGGCACCTTCGCCACCGCCACCGAGCGGCTGCCGGGCGTCGCGGCGATGGGTTTCGACGTGCTCTATCTGCCGCCGATCCACCCGATCGGCCGGGTCAACCGCAAGGGCCCGAACAACAGCCTGCTCGCCGGGCCGGACGACGTGGGTTCGCCGTGGGCGATCGGCGCGGCCGAGGGCGGGCACGACGCCATCCACCCCGATCTGGGTACGCCGGAGGACTTCCGGGACTTCGTCGCCGCCGCCGCCGAGGCGGGCCTGGAGGTGGCGATGGACCTGGCGTTGCAGTGCGCGCCGGACCACCCGTGGGTGACCGAGCATCCGGAGTGGTTCACCACCCGGGCCGACGGCAGCATCGCGTACGCGGAGAACCCGCCGAAGAAGTACCAGGACATCTACCCGCTGAACTTCGACAACGACCCGGAGGGCATCCGCGCCGAGGTGCTGCGGGTGGTGCGGCACTGGGTCGGCGAGGGCGTGAAGATCTTCCGGGTGGACAACCCGCACACCAAGCCCGTCGACTTCTGGCACTGGCTGATCTGGGAGGTCAAGCGGGTCGACCCGGACGTGCTCTTCCTCGCCGAGGCGTTCACCCGGCCGGCGATGATGCACGGGCTGGCCAAGGTCGGCTTCACCCAGTCGTACACGTACTTCACCTGGCGGACCTCGGCGGCGGAGATGCGGGAGTACTGCACGGAGCTGGTGGCGGCGGCCGACTACATGCGACCGAACTTCTGGCCCAACACGCCGGACATCCTGCACGCCTCGTTGCAGCACGGCGGGCCGCCGATGTTCAAGATCCGGGCGGTGCTGGCCGCGCTGCTCTCCCCGTCGTGGGGCATGTACGCCGGGTACGAGCTGTTCGAGCACGTGGCGCGCCCCGGCGCGGAGGAGTACCTCGACAACGAGAAGTACGAGCTGCGGCCCCGGGACTGGGCCGGTGCCGAGGCGCGGGGCCGCTCGCTGGCGCCGTTCATCACCACCCTGAACCGGGTACGCCGGGAGAATCCGGCCCTGCGCCGGCTGCGGAACCTGGTCTTCCACGATATCGACAACCCGGCCCTGCTGTGCTGGTCCAAGCGTGATCCGGAAACCGGGAACACGGTGCTGGTCGTCTGCTCGTTCGACTCGCACACCGTGCAGTGGGGCAACACCACCCTGGACATGCCGGCGCTCGGTCTGGACTGGCACGACCGGTTCACCGTGCACGACGAGCTGACCGGGGCCCGCTACGACTGGGGGCAGCGCAACGCGGTCCGGCTCGACCCGTACCTGCAACCCGCGCACGTGCTCACCCTGCGCCCGGTCGCCGCGGCGTCGCCGTCGACCGGGCCGGGCGCGTCCGGGCCGACCGACGCCGGGTCACCGGGTCAGGGCGGCGCCGAGCCGGTCGCCCTGACCGTCCAGAACGTGCCCGCCGACCTGTCGGGCGGCACCGCACCGACCGCTCCCGCCCAGAAGGACGACACCCGATGGACCAGCTGATCTCCGGGGAGATCCACGACCCGCACGCCGTGCTCGGCGCGCACCCGGCCGGCGGGCGTACGGTGATCCGCGCCCTGCGCCGGGGCGCGGGTGACGTCGGCGTGCTGGTCGGCGAGGAGCGGCACCCGATGAAGCGGGTGCACGACGTCGGCGTCTTCGAGGCCACCGTCCCCGGTGAGGTGCTCGACTACCGGCTCGACGTCGACGGGGTACGCCACGACGACCCGTACCGTTTCCCGCCGGCCCTCGGCGAGTTGGACCTGCACCTTATCGGTGAGGGCCGGCACGAGCGGCTGTGGGAGGCGCTCGGTGCCCGGGTACTCGACGGCGGGGTGGCGTTCGCGGTGTGGGCGCCGAACGCCCGGGGTGTGCGGCTGGTCGGCGACGTCACCGGCTGGGCACCCGACGACGGCTGGCCGATGCGGTCACTCGGCTCGACCGGCGTGTGGGAGATCTTCGTGCCCGGGGCCACCGCCGGCAGCCGGTACAAGTACCGCGTGCTGGGCGCGGACGGGTACTGGCGGGACAAGGCCGACCCGCTCGCCGCGTACGCGGAGGTGCCGCCGGCCACCGCGTCGGTGGTGCACCGGTCCACGTTCGACTGGTCCGACGCGGAGTGGATCAGCCGGCGGTCCCGGCGGCAGCCGCACCAGGAGCCGATGAGCGTGTACGAGGTGCACCTGGGCTCGTGGCGGCCCGGCCTGGGTTACCGGGAGCTGGCCGAGCAGTTGGCCGCGTACGTGGTGGAGCTGGGCTTCACCCACGTGGAGTTCCTGCCGGTGATGGAGCACCCGTTCGGCGGCTCGTGGGGCTACCAGGTGACCGGCTACTACGCCCCGACGGCCCGGTTCGGCGATCCGGACGACTTCCGGTACCTGGTGGATCGGCTGCACGCCGCCGGCATCGGGGTGATCCTGGACTGGGTGCCGGCGCACTTCCCCAAGGACGAGTGGGCCCTCGCGCGGTTCGACGGCACCCCGCTCTACGAGCATCCCGATCCGCGCCGGGGTGAGCATCCCGACTGGGGCACCTACGTCTTCGACTTCGGTCGCCGCGAGGTGCGCAACTTCCTGGTCGCCAACGCGCTCTACTGGCTCGACGAGTTCCACGTCGACGGGCTGCGGGTGGACGCGGTCGCCTCGATGCTCTACCTGGACTACTCCCGCTCCGACGGGCAGTGGACGCCGAACGTGCACGGCGGCCGGGAGAACCTGGAGGCCATCGCGTTCATGCAGGAGGTCAACGCGACGGTCTACAAGCACCACGCCGGGGTGCTGATGATCGCCGAGGAGTCCACCGCCTGGCCGGGGGTGACCCGGGCGACGAGCGACGGCGGGCTCGGCTTCGGGTTCAAGTGGAACATGGGCTGGATGCACGACACCCTGCTCTACACCTCGAAGGACCCGATCTACCGGCAGCACCACCACCATCAGCTCACCTTCTCCCTGGCGTACGCCTGGAGCGAGAACTACACGCTGCCGATCAGCCACGACGAGGTGGTGCACGGCAAGGGCTCGCTGGCGAGCAAGATGCCCGGGGACACCTGGCAGCGGCTGGCGAACGTGCGGGTGCTGCTGGCGTACATGTGGGCGCACCCGGGCAAGCAGTTGTTGTTCATGGGGTGTGAGCTGGCCGACGACCGGGAGTGGAGCGAGGAACGCGGCCTCGACTGGTACCTGCTGCACGACCCGGCACGGGCCGGCGTGCAACGCCTGGTCGGCGACCTGAACCGGGTCTACCGGGACACCCCCGCCCTGTGGGCGCAGGACACCTCCCCCGCCGGTTTCCGCTGGCTCGCCGGTGACGACGTCGCCAACAACACCGTCTCGTTCGTCCGGATCGCGCCCGACGGGGCGACAGTGGTCTGCGTGGCCAACTTCTCCGCGCTGCCGCTTGAGGACTACCGGATCGGGTTGCCGGCGGCCGGCGCCTGGGCGGAGGTGGTCAACACCGACGCCCACCACTACGGCGGCTCCGGGGTCGGCAACCTCGGCACGGTGTACGCCGAGAACGTCCCCTGGCACGGCCAACCCGCCTCGGTGGCGCTGCGCGTGCCGCCCCTGGGCGCCCTCTGGCTCCGTCCGGCGTGAACGGAGGGCACCTCACGAGATCTTGGAAAGTTTCCGTTCAGCTGACCGGAACTTTCCAAGATCTCGACCGGATGTCGCCGCGAAGTCCGATGCCAGCCGGGCAGGTTCATGTTTGGGTGACGTGACGCTTACTTGAAGTAGAACGATCCGCCGCTCCGGCACGTAGATCATCGGACGGTGAACTTCGCCCGCCCCCGCGTCCGTACTCCCGGTTCCAGGTGGACGACGAGGCGGAGGATCGATGGCGAGCAGCAGGGGTACGGCCCGGAACCGTGGCAGCGAACCCTCGCCGGGGCAGCGGAGGATCGCGGGGTTCGCGGCGGTCGGGGTGACCCTGGCGGTGGCCTTCGCGGTGGCGACCGGGACCAGTCAGGCAAGTGAGAACTGCGACGGCCTGGACGCCGCCGTGGGCAGCAACCTGGCGTTCATCGCCGACCAGTTGGTCTTCCCCGACGAGCTGTCGGAGGCCCGGATCGCCAACCGGCAGGCGGTCGTCGACCAGTTGGAGCAGCGGCGCGCGGCGGCCGGCTGCACCGGTGAGGTGGAGGTGCCCGACGCGGACCCGAACGCGGCACTCAACGGTGGCGCGGCGGAGAACTGCGCCGGCCTCGACGGCGCGGTCCGCAACAACCTCGCCTTCATCGACGGCCAGCGCCGCAACCCGGACGCGCAGTCCGAGGCGCGGATCGCCAACCGGCAGGCGGTCATCGACCTGCTCGAAGACCGGCGCACTCTGGCCGGCTGCACCGGCGAGGTCACGCTCACGCCGGGCGGCTGACGCCCGTCGCAGGGGTAGGCGACGCCGTCGCAGGGTAGGTGGGCCGGGCCGGGTGACCGGCTCCGCCCGCCTGCCCACCAGTTTCCCCGCCGGCCCGGCCCGCAGGGGCGAGGGCGCCGAACCCGAGGGCCGCCGAACCCGAGGGCCGGCTCAGACCAGGCCGGCGCCGCGCAGCAGGGTCCACAGGCCGGCGCCGTCGGGGGCGGATAGCCACTTCTGCCCCACCAGCCCCTCGGTGGGGTGGTCGTGCGGGATCGGCAGGCTACCGGCGAGCACCGCCTGGGCGGGCGACAGCCGGCGGATCGCCACCCCGGCCACGTTGTCCGGGTGGGCGGCGACGAACTCGCGGTAGATCTCCTGGTCGTGCTGGCCGTCGTCGCCGACGAGCAGCCAGCGTACGTCCGGGAACTCCTTGGCCAGCCGGGCCAGGGTGGCCCGCTTGTGTTCCCGCCCGCTGCGGAACCAGCGGTCCTGGGTCGGCCCCCAGTCGGTCAACAGCAGCGGCCCGGCGGGGTAGAGGTGCCGGGACAGGAACCGGGTCAACGTCGGAGCGACGTTCCACGCGCCGGTGGACAGGTAGAACACCGGCGCACCGGGGTGGGCGGTGACCAGCCGCTCGTAGAGCACGGCCATGCCGGGCACCGCCGCGCGGGCGTGCTCGTCGAGGACGAAGGTGTTCCACGCGGCGAGCAGCGGCCGGGGCAGCGCGGTCACCATGACCGTGTCGTCGATGTCGGAGATGATGCCGAAGCGCACCTCCGGGTCGAGGATGCGCACCGGCGCCTCGACCGGCTCGGCGTCGGGCATGCTCAGCCGCACCGAACCCCAGCCGGGTGGCAACGTCGCCTCGACCACCGTGTCGATGAAGCCGCTGCGGTCGGCCCGCGCCTCGTGCACCACCCCGCCGGTCTCGATGGTCACCGTCACGTGCTTGGCCGGCAGGGTGGTGAAGCTGCGCCAGCCCCGGACCTTCTCCAGCCGGCCCCGCTGGCGGGTGTCCGGCCGGCCCAGCAGCACCCGGCACATCACCCGCACCCAGCCGGGCCCGCCGTAGCCGGTGTACGCGATGATGTTGGTCCGCCAGCCGGTCCGCCGCAGCCGGCGTTCCACCAGGGCGTGCACGGCGTCCTCGATCCGCGCGGCCCGGTGCAGATTCGGTATGGCCAGCTGGCCTGCGGGAGTGGGTGGCACGCCAGCAACCCTGCCACAGACCAGCCACCTCGGCCACGCGAGCTGAGCCGAACCGCCACGCCCGGCCCCGCCGCCGTGACACACTCCGGTCGGGACGGCGACGGGGGCGAGGTCGTGCCACGAGCAGCGGCGGAACCAGGGCGACAGCGCGGGCGGTGGCGGCTCGACCGGCCGGCGCTCGTCGCGCTGCTGTTCGGGCTGCTCGGCGTCGGTTACCGGCTGGTCCTGGTGCTGACCACCGTGCCGGTCTCCAACAGCGACGAGGCGACCTTCGGACTGGCCGCGCTGCACATCGCGCAGGGCCGCGAGCAGCCGATCTTCCTCTACGGCCAGCGGTACATGGGCACCCTGGAGTCGTACCTGGCCGCGCCGCTGCTCGCGGTGACCGGACCGAGCTGGCCGATGCTGCGGCTGCCGGTGCTCGCGCTCTACGCGCTGTTCCTCTGGCTGATCCACCGGTTGACCCGGCGGATCGGCTCGCCGTGGTTCGCCACCGTGGTCGTCGGGCTGCTCGCCCTCGGCTCCGAGCGGGTCGTCCGAGACCAGGTGACCGCGGTCGGCGGGCGGCCGGAGGTCAAGGTGGCGGTGCTGGCGATGCTGCTGGTCGTGGTGGCGCTGGCCCGCGGCGCGGTACGGCACCGCACGCTGGCCGTGGGCGGCTTCGGGCTGCTCGCCGGGGTGGCGCTCTGGTCGGACTGGCTGATCGTGCCGTACCTGGCGGTGGCCGGGCTGGCGCTGGTGTGGACGCTGCGCCGGGAACTGTTCGGCTGGGCGGGGTTGCTGCTGGTGGTCGGCTTCGCCGTCGGGCTCGCCCCGATGATCCGGGACAACCTGGTGGCCCCACCCGGGCAGGACTCCCTGTCGGTGTTGCGGGGCATCAGCGGCGAGAACGGGCCGGTGCCGCCGTGGTCACAGCGGCTCGGCGGTGGCCTGCTGGAGGGGGTACCGCTGGCCGCCGGGCTCTGCCCGGTCGACGGCTGCGCCCGGTGGCAGGCGTGGTTCGGCCTGCTCTACCCGCTGCTGCTGGTGGTGGCGGCGACGTTCGCCGGGCTGGCGTACCGGCGGGCGAGCGGGCGTGGCGACCGGGTCGGCCCGGTCGTGCACCTCGCGCTGCTCACCGGCGCGGCGCTGACCCTGCTGGCGTACGTGCGCAGCCCGCTGGCGGCGACGGATCCGCTGGGCAACGCCCGCTACCTGTCGGTGCTGCAACTGTCGCTGCCGGCGGTGCTGTGGCCGTTGTGGGTGGCGGCGGTCGCCGCCCGACGGGGCACGGCCGGCGTGGCGGGCCGGGTGGCGGGGGTGGCCGCCACCGCCGTGCTTGGTGCCCTCGCTGCCGGCTCACTCGTGGTGACCGTGCTGTTCGCCACCACCGGCGCGGATCCCGGGCGCGTCGAGGAACGACAGGCCCGACAGTTGGCCGACACGGTGCACGCGGCTGGCCTGCGTGAGGTGTACGGCGAGTACTGGACCTGCAACCGGCTGGTCTTCAACACCGCCGAGGAGGTGATCTGCGCAGTGGTCGAGGGCAGCCTGCACCCGGGGCAGAACCGGTACCCGGCGTACTGGTGGCGGCTGGCCCGGGCACCCCGGCCCGGGTACGTGCTGGCGGCCGACGCCCCGGCGGACCGGCGGCTGCGGGAACTGCTCGGCGACCGGGCCGGCGCGGCGCTGCTCGCGGAGATCGGCGGTTTCCGGGTGTACCACCCGCCGGAGCCGCTGCGCCCCTGGCGTTAGAGTCACCCATGCTCATCCTGCTGCCGCCCTCGGAGGGCAAGGCCGAGGCCGGCTCGGGCCGCCGACTGGACCTGGACCGGCTGTCCCTGCCGGAGCTGAACCCCCGGCGGGAGGAGGTACTGTCGGCGCTCGTCGACCTCAGCGCCGGCGCGCCGGAGGCGGCGCTGACCGCGCTCGGTCTCAGCGCTGGGCAGCACGGTGAACTGCGGCGCAACGCCCGGCTGCGGCTGGCCGCCACCGCGCCCGCCGGCCGGATCTACACCGGCGTACTCTACGAGGCCCTCGACCTGGCCGGCCTGCCGGCGACGGCGCAGCGGGCGGCCGCACGTCAGGTGCTGGTCAGCTCCGGCCTGTGGGGCGCGGTGCGGCTGACCGACCGGATTCCGCCGTACCGGTGCCCGATCGGGGCCCGGCTGCCCGGGGTCGGCGCGTTGCCGGCGCTGTGGCGTCGGGACCTGGGTGCCGCGCTGACCGCGGCGGCCGGTCGCGGCCCGGTGCTGGACCTGCGTTCCGGGGCGTACGCGGCGGCCTGGACACCGCGCGGCGAGTTGGCCGAGCGCACCCTCACCGTGCGGGTGCTGCACGAGAGGGAGGTCGACGGGGTGCCGGTGCGTTCGGTGGTCAGCCACTTCAACAAGGCCACCAAGGGCCGGCTGGTGCGGGATCTGCTGCTCGCCGGTGCCCGGCCACGGTCCGCGGCCGCGCTGGTGACGACGCTGCGGGACCTGAAGTACCAGGTGTACGAGCACGCCACTGCGCCCGGTCGACCGCGTCAGGTCGACGTGCTCGTTTCAGAGCTGTAACCAGGCGCAAGATTTCCTCAAGGCTGGACCGGATCGGTACCACCGGTCGGTGTCCCGGGCCACCGTAAGAGGACCCGACGCGACGAGGAGGCCCTCCGGTGGTTGCCGAACCGATCCTGCTCGACCGGTCCCGCCCGTCGTCGGCCCTGCCGGCCTCCGGCATGCCGTCGTCGGTCCGACCCGCGTCGGCACCGCCCCCGCTGGACTGGACGACCCTGGCCGACGCCTTCGAAACGGCCTGCCTGCTGCGCTGCATGCCGCCGCCGGCGACCCCCGCGAACCGGCAGGCCGGGCAGCAACCCGTCCGGCCAACCACGATCGAATTCAACCGGGAGGAGGCGGCCCGGCGGACCCGGCAACTGCTCGATCGCCTCGACATCCCGGTGCGGCACGAGGTGGCGGTCGGTGGGCTGCGCCGCCGGTACGAGTTGCACCGGCTGCACGTCGAGCGGGACCACCGGCCGACGTACGCGGCGATCGTGGAGAACGGCTGGCGGCGCGGTCGGCGCGAACTGCTCGGCGGCCCGGTGCCGGGTGCCTCGACGGCGCGGCGGTTGTGGCGCACCCGGTTGGCCGCCGCCGCCTGGCGGGCCGCGCTGCTGGCCGGTGGTCGGCATGTCCGGCGGCACATCCTCGGGGTGCGGATCACCGACCGGGAACTCGGCGCGGTGCTGGTGCGCGGCGCCGCCCTGCTGGACGTGCCGGCGCTGCTGCGGCCGAGCACCGGCTGCTTCCTGGTCAGCGTGGCGCACGGTCGGGACCGGGACCGGATCCTGCGGTACGCGGCGGAGGAGGCGGTGCAGCGGCCGGTGGCCTGACCCGGCGGTCGTGCCACGGTCGCACCACGCTGCGCCCGCCCCGGGGTTGCGCCAATTGGGTCCGGCGGCGCACAGTGCTGCCCGTGACCCCTACCCGGTACCCCGCCCGAGCCCGGTGGCGCGGCGCCCGCGTGGCGGTGGCGCTGACCGTGCTGCTGGCTCTGCCCGGCCTCGGCGGCTGCCGCGACGACCCGGGTGAGCCGGTGGTCATCCGGATCGCCACCGGCAGCCCCACCGCCGTCTACCACGCCTTCGGCTCGTCACTGGCGGCCATCCTCAACCGGGAACTGCCGCAGGTGCGGGCGGAGGTGCTGGTCACCGCCGCCTCCGCGGAGAACGTGCAACTGCTCAACGCCGGGCAGGCCGAACTCGGCTTCACCCAGGCCGACGTGCTGCAGGCCGACCCGGGTCCGGACCCGCCGGTGGTGGCGGTGGCCCGGGTCTACGACGACCTGCTGCACCTGGTCACCACCGCCGACAGCCCGGTACGGACCCTGACCGACCTGCGCGGGCGGCGGGTCTCGGTCGGCGCGGCCGGCTCCGGGACCAAGATCACGGTGGACCGGCTGTTGACCGCCGCCGGCCTCGACAGCGCACAGGTGCGGCAGGAACAGCTCGGCCTGGACGATTCGGTGGCCGCGCTGCACGCCGGCCGGATCGACGCCTTCTTCTTCTCCGGCGGGCTGCCGGTGCGCGCGGTCGCCGAGTTCGCCCGGGAGACCCCCACCCGCATCGTCGACCTCGGCGAGTGGACGGCACCGCTGCGGCGCGGCAACCCGGAGGTGTACGTGCCCCGCGACATTCCCCGCTCGGTGTACGACGTCGATCCGGTCACCACCGTGGCCAACCCGAACTACCTGGTGGTGCGGGCCAGCCTGCCGGAGTCGCTGGTACGCGAGGTGACCCGGCTGCTGATGGAACGCCGCTCCGAACTGGCTGCGGCGCACCCGGCGGCCGGCCGGATGAGTCCTCGCTCGGCCATCGCCACCTCACCGTTGCCCCTGCACCCCGGTGCCGTCGACTACTACCGGGCCAGCAAACCCTGACCGGGCCGATCAGGCGGACCGCGCGGCCGGGGGCGCGGCGTCGCCCAGGCGGGGGAACGGTTCGGTGGAGAAGACCACTTCCACCGGCACCTCGAAGTGCCGGGCGATCCGCAGCGCCAGATGCAGGCTCGGGCTGAACTCGCCGCGTTCCAGGTAGCCGATGGTCTGGTAGTGCACGCCAAGCGCTTCGGCCAGCTGACGGCGGGAGATTCCCCGCTCCGCCCGGAGCATGGCGATGCGGTTGTGGACCAGCTCACTCATCTCGACGGTCCATCCTCAGGTCACCCGCTGCATGGCCTTCTCGCGGCGGGCCGCCACGCTCGAACCGGACTCCCGGCGGGCCATCCGGCGCAGCACCACCGGCGCCAGGACCAGCCCGGCGACCGCCCAGCCGCCGAGCACCAGCAGCGTCTCCAGGTGCCGCCACGAGTCGCCGATCTCGACGGCGGCCATCGCCTCGGGCAGCAACGCCGACCGCATGCCGAGACCGAGCCAGTAGATCGGGAAGACCTGCGCGACCGCCTGCAACCAGCCGGGCATGGCGGTGATCGGGTAGAAGATGCCGGACGTCGCGATGAGTCCCATCATCGGCAGCATGATCAGCCCCATGTTCCGGGGGTTGGACAGCAGCGAGCCGAAGACCGCACCGACCGGCATGGTCGCCACCATGCCGACAAGCATCACCCCGGCCAGGGTCAGCCAGGCCGTGGCGCTGTCGAGTGCGAGCGCGTCGAAGAGGAACAGGCCCGGCACGAGCAGCAGGACGACGCTGACCAGCGTCATCCCGGACACCAGGGTGATCTTGCTGATGAGATAACCGAACATCCCGTTCGGGGTGGCCTTGGCGCGTAGCAGGGTGCCGTCCTCCCGCTCCACGGTGAGGATCGACGCCGTGGTGACCAGTCCGCCGAACGCCACGGTCATGCCGAGCGTGCTGGGCAGGGTCTGCGCACCGAGTGAGAACTCGGTGCCCGGCACCTTGGCCCCCCGCAGGAAGAACATCACCACCAGCAGGACGACCGTCGGGAAGAGGTAACCCCAGAGGGTCTCCGCGTTGGTGAAGCTCTGCCGTAGCTCGATGCGGCCCCGGGACAGACCGGCCCGGGCGGCCACGACCATCGGGCTCATCGCGCCACCTCCTCGAACGCGCGGGTCACGCCGTCGGCGCGGCCGGACTCGTGATCGCGTACCAACGTCATGTAGGTGTCCTCCAGGCTGGCCCGGCGCACCTCCAGGTCGGCGACGTCCTCGCCGTGCTGGGCGAACAGCTCCCGGACGAAGCCGGTCGCGTCGCCGGTCGAGTGCACGAACCGTGTTCCGCCCCGGCTCCAGCGCACCTCGGCGTCGGCGGAGATGCGGCGGGACAACTCGTCGGCGGACCCGCTGGCGATGATCCGGCCGCCGGCCAGGATGAGGATCCGGTCGGCCAGCTTCTCCGCCTCGTCCAGGTCGTGGGTGGTGAGCAGGATTGTGGTGTCGTCGATGTCGGTGAGCCGGTGCACCAGGTCGTGGAACTCGCGGCGGGCGGCCGGGTCGAACCCGGCGGTCGGCTCGTCGAGGAAGAGCACCTCCGGCCGGCCGACGATGCCGATGGCCACGTCCACCCGGCGGCGTTGGCCGCCGGAGAGCTGACCGACCTTCTTGTCCGCGTGCTCGGTCAGCCCGACCACCTGGATCAGCTCGTCGACGTCCCACGGGCGGCTGGTCCGCTCGGTCGAGTAGGGCGCGTAGTAGGAGCCGAGGTGGGCCAGCAGCTCCCGCACCCGCCATCGGCCGTGGTCGCGCCAGGACTGGAGCACCACACCGAGCCGGGACCGCCACCGCTCGTCGCCGCGCGCCGGGTCGGTCCCCAGCACCTCGACCCGGCCGCCGGAACGCATCCGGAAGCCCTCCAGGATCTCGATGGTGGTGGTCTTGCCGGCACCGTTCGGGCCCAGCAGGGCCAGCACCTCGCCGCGCCGCGCGCGGAACGACACGCCGGTGAGCACATCGGTCGAGCCGTACCGCATCCGCAGGTCGTGCACGTCCAGGGTGGTGCCCCGGTCGGTCGACGACCCGGTGCTGGTCGGGGTTTCCGCCCCGGCGCTGACAACCATGGACCACCACCTCCATATGATCTGTGCGCTGAAAGATAGCACTCATACTACGGATCAGAGCAAACCTCGGCCGTCCCCGGCGGGCGAGCCCTGCTCAGGCCACTGCTGGCGCGGACGACGCCGGGTCGCTGGCTGCCAGCGGGCCGGCCGCGGGATCCGGGCCGGTGGGTTCGGCCGGCTCCGCCGGCTGCGGGAACCACAGCGCGGCGACCAGGCCACGCGGCGAGTTCGGGTGCATGGTGAGCCGGCCGTCGGAGGCGTCGACGAGCACGGCGGCGATGGTCAGCCCCAGCCCGGCACCGTCGACGTTCTGCACCTCCGGTGCCCGCCAGAACCGTTCGGTGGCCCGGCCGAGCTGGCTGCGGGTCATCCCCGGGCCGGTGTCGCGTACCTCCAGGATGGTCCCACCGTCGCGGGCCGCGACGGTCACCGTCACCTCGCCGCCCGCGCCGCTGAACTTCACCGCGTTGTCGATCAGAGCGTCGAGAGCCTGGTCGATGGCGGTCGGCACGGTACGGGCGTACACCGGGCCGGAATCGGCCGCCAGCCGCAGGGTGACCGACCGGTGGCGGGCCAGCGGCTCCCAGGCCGCGACCCGGGACTCCGCCGCGGCCGTCGCGTCGACGGTGATCCGCTGGTTCTCGCGCCGTTCGGCGCGGGCGAGGGTGAGCAACGCGTCGAGCAGCAGTGCGAGCCGGTCGGTCTCCTCCAACGCCAGCCGATGCTCGGCGCGGCCCCGCTCGTCGCTGACGCTCGGCCCCAGCTCCTCCACCCGCAGCCGCAGCGCGGTCAACGGATTGCGGAGCTGGTGGCTGGCGTGCGCGACGAACGCCCGCTGCCGGTCCATCACGTCGGAGACGACGTCGGCCATGTGGTTGAAGCTCCTCGCGAGGCGGCGCAGCTCCGGCGGCCCCAACCGGTGCTGCACCCGGGCACCGCGATCACCCTCGGCGATCTCGTGGGTGACCGCGTCCAGCTCGGTGACCGGACGCAGCACCCAGCCGGCCAGCCCGAACGCGGTGAGCACGCAGGCCAGCACGGCCAGCAGACCCAGCGCGGCGACGAGCGTCCACCAGGTGGCGACGGTACGCCGGACCCCGTCGGCCGGGGTGGCGGTGACCACCGCACCGAGCACCTCGCCGCCGTCGTTGATCGGCACCGCCACCACGATCGGCCCGTCGACCCACGGCCAGACCGAGTCGGGTCCGCTGGCCTGTTGCCCGGACAACGCGACGTCGAGTGCCTCGCCGGTGCCCGGGGCCGGTCGCCAGCTCGCCGAGGCCACCACCTCCCGCCGATCCCGGTCCACCACCGCCGCGCCGATGCCGTACAGCTCGTCGTAGCTGCCCAGCTCGTGGTCGAGCGGACCGGGTGTGCCGTCACGCAACGCCGGCCCGGCCAGCGAGGCGAAGCGGGTGGCGTCGGCGAGCCGGTCGGCCCGTACCCGGTCGGTCTCCCGGGTGGTGAGCGTCACCGCCAGCGGCGTGCCCAGCGCCACCACCACCAGCACCATCAGCAGCAGATAGCTGATCACCAGCCGCCGTCGCACCCCGGGCTCCTCACTCGCCCCGGAGCCGGTAACCGACGCCGCGGACGGTCTCCACCAGACGCGGGTCGCCGAGCTTGCCGCGCAGCGAACCGACGTGCACCTCGACGGTGTGCCGATCGGTGAAGGTGGTGCCCCAGGCGTCGAGCAGGATCCGGTCGCGGGGCACCGCGACGCCGGGTTGCCGGGCCAGGGAGAGCAGGACGTCGAACTCCTTGCGGGTCAGCGACACCGGTCGCCCGGCCACCGCGACGGTGCGGGCCGCCACGTCGATGTAGACCGGCCCGACCTCGATCAGGTTGCGCTCCGGTGCCGCGTGTGCGGCCCGCCGCAGCACCGCCTCGATGCGGGCCTGGAGTTCCACCATCGAGAAGGGCTTGACCACGTAGTCGTCCGCGCCGAGCCGCAGGCCGAGCACCCGGTCCCGCTCCTCACCACGGGCGGTCACCGCGATGATGCCGAGCTGGTTGCTGCGCCGCCGCAACTGCCGGCACAGGTCGGTGCCGTCGCCGTCGGGCAGGGTGAGGTCGAGCAGCACCAGGTCGCAGGGGGCGGCGGAGAGCGCGGCGGCGACCGTGGCGGCGTGCTCCACCTCGTAGCCGCGTCGGGTCAGGGCCGACGACAGTGCGGCAGCCACCCGTCGGTCGTCCTCGACCAGCAGGATGCGCACCCGGCCTCCCCGTTCGGTCTGCTAACCCGCACTAGATGGTGGCAGACGAGCGGCCGGGTGGACAGGCCCGGGCTCCGGGGGCGGTTCAGAGGCCGAAGGTCTCGTCGGAGGTGCCGTCGCGTACCCCGTCCACGAAGCCCTTGAATCCGGGGTCCTCATGGCTGGCCGGCACGGTGGCGACGACCTCGCCGGTGGCCTCGGTGACCGCGTCGACAAGCGGCGCGAAGTCGGTCTCGGCGTCGGCGAGGGTGTCGTCGTCGGCCTCCGCCAGATTGATCACGTGCTGGACGTCCTCCGACGGAGTGTCGGGGTCGTCGGCCCAGTCGGCACCGGCGCGGTAGCACTCGTCGTAGAGCGCGCGCTGGCTGTCGGTCCAGTCCTCGTGGTAGCTCTCCATGCCCATCCCCTCGCCGGCGGCTGCCCTTCGAGCATGCCCGTCGGGCCGGCGGACCGGGCCGGTACCGGACAAAACCGGGTCGACGACGACGTGCCCGGGACGAGGGTCTCGTCACGGCCACGTCGAGCGTGTCCGGGTCAGCGGCAGAGCCGGCCGATCTCCTCGGCGAACCGGTCCATCGGGTTGGCGTCGGCCGGGCCGAGCAGGTAGGTCTTCAGCTCCCGGCGGGCCTCGGTCATCGGGTCGTCGCCGGCCCGGGTCACCGCCACGATCTTCTCCAGTTCCCCGCAGTCGGCGGCCAGCAGGTACGCCGCCCGGGAGGTCGGGAAGGACCGCCGGAACTCGTCCTCGAGCAGCCCGGCGGGGTTGGCCACCACGTACGGCCGCTGGCTCTGCACGAAGTCGGACACCACGCTGGACACGTCGCTGACCAGCAGGTCGGTCTGGTTGAAGCAGTCGAACAGCGCGGGCACCCGCCCGGTGACGACCCGGTGCGCCGGTCCGTCCAGCGTCGTCGCGTCGACCTCCCCACCGGCGCTGCGGATGCGCTGCACGATCCGCTCGTGTGCCGCTCGGGCCCGCCCGGAACGACTGCCGGTGAGCGGATGCGGCTTGTAGATCAGCCGGACCTCCGGCCGGATCGCCAGCAACCCGGCGACGATCCGTTCGCCCATCAGCAGGACCGAGCTGTGATAGGGATCGTCGGCCAGCCAGCCCTCCCAGGTGGGCGCGTAGAGCACGGTGAAGGGACGGTCGGTGGGCCGCTGACCGAGGGCGCGCACGCCGGCCAGTTGTGGCCGGCCTATCTCCACCACGTGCTCGTCGCGCACGCCTGTCCTGGCGCGGGCGAGCCGCTCCCGGCCGGCCGGGCCGGCCACCCAGACCTCGTCGTAGACCTTGCAGAACGGGTTGACGCTGGCCGCCTTGTCGCTGTCGCCGTGCCCGACGAACACGTGGCGCACGCCGGGCTCCCGCAGCATGTGGATGTTCTCCCCGGCGTTGGCGGGATACAGCGCCACCCGCACGCTGGCCTTGCCGAGGTTCATGAAATCCGCACCGGGCGGGACGCAGACCACCGGCAGCCGCGTCTCGGCCAACTCGGCCAGAGCCTCCGGGTTGCGCAGGAACACCACCGTCCGCCGGCCCAGCGCCTCGATCGGCGCGAGCCACATGTTCGCCTGGTAGATGTCCTTGCCCGGACCGGCGAAGTACAGCGCGACCTCCGGGCGGTGGCTGTCGAGCCACCGCTGCACCGCCGACAGCCGGGGGCTGTGTCCGGTGCCCCTGCCCCGCAGCCAGGTCCACGCGACGATGCCGCCGAGCACTCCGGCCAGCCCGACGGCGATCCCGCCGGCCACGAGGAGAGGCGCCGCAGTACCGGCGACCGCCGCGGCCACCGCCGCCGGCACGAGCAGCACGTTCACCCAGGGCAGCCGGTCGCCGGCGAGAGCGGCAGCCCACCGTGGCAGTCCCGGCCCGGCGCCGAGCCGACCCAAATCGATGTTGCGCACCATCGATCCGCCGGGGTTGCGCCGGTCGATGATCCGGTGGAACGCTCCGGCGAAGACGGCGATCAGCCACACCGTGGCGGGCAGCAGGAGCAGCAGGGTGAGTTCGCCGCCGGCCGGCCGCACCTCGGCGACGGTCAGGAGCACGACCGCCACGTCGCGGCCCAACTGCCGGTAGCCGAGGCCGAGACCGGCCTTCTCCATCAGCGTCGCGGTGGCCGGTGACCATCGCTGCACCGCGAACTCGCCGAGCACGGCCGCCAAGGCGGCGACCGCGAACCCGGCGACCCAGCCGAGCGCGCCGGTGGTGAGCAGGAGCAGGTACGCCCCCACCAGCAGGGCCCCGCGCGCGGCCACACCGACGCGCCCAGTCAACGTGCCGAACACGGGACAGCTCCCTAGCGAAATCGACGGCCGGTGGCCGCTCGGCTCCAGCGCAGCTGCGACCTTAACGCGGGACATCGACGCGGTGACGTCCGGGTGCCGGTCTACTCGCGACGCAGACAGGTGACCGCGTTGGGGTGGACGGGAGGGTCGGCCGGGCGCTCGGCGAACCGGGTGTAGCCGAACCGCTCTCCGGTTCGCTGGGCGAAACGGTTCTGGCTGTAGACGCAGATCGTGCCCACGTCCAGTCGCTCCAACGCGGCCACGACGTCGTCCCGGGCGGGCCGCTCGGCGGCCGGACCGCCGTTGGCGAACCGGGTCAGCAGCAGTCGGTCCTGCGAGAACTGCGAGTTGATGTCGTACTCGACGAGGAAGAACTCGCGGGGCAGGACCACCCGCGCCTCGGTGGTCATCAGCGGAATGGTCCGCATGATGCTCGCCGGTGCGAGCACCAGACCGTCCGGCCGGTCGAGGTCGACGATGAACTGTGCGATGGCCTGCCGTTTCGTCCGGATCTTCCAGGTGGGCTCGTCGTGCACCAGCACCGCGCTGCGCTCGTCCCACATCGGCACCGCGTAGATCGCGAACGAGGTCACCATCGCCCCGGCCAGCACCACACCGACCAGCGCCCGCACGGTACGCAGGCGGGTCGGCAGCCAGACGGTGCACAACAGGCCGATCAGCACCGGTAGGGCGAGCAGCCACGACACCCGCCACAGCACGACCGAGATGCCGGTGACCGCGCTGAGCCATTCCAGGACCCCGGGTACCAGCAGCACGCTCAGCGTGAGCGCGCCGCCGGCCGCCAGCAGTCCCGGGGTGCGACGGCGGGCCAGCAGGGGCCCGCACCACAGCGCGAGGCCGCCGATCACCCCGACGATGCCGATCTCGAACGTCCGCCGGTAGGTGTGCGCGGCGTCGTAGAAGTTGACGTCCGCGGCGGCCTCGTTCGCCGAGCCGAGGATCAGCTGGGTGATCACCACCGCCCCGACCGGGTACGCCAACGCGGCCACACCGGCGGCCAGCGCCGACTTCCAACGGCCCACCAGCAGCATCATCAGGGCCGCCCCGCCCACCAGCAACGGCAGGATGATCGCGGCCGTGGTGGTGAGCCCGGTCGCGGCGATGGACAACGCGACTATCAGCACCAACCCGCGCCGGGAGCGGTCGTCGAACCATCGGGTCAGGTAGAGCCACATCAACGGCACGACCGCGGAGACGAACATGCCCTTGCCCTGGTAGAGCCGGGGCAGATGGAAGGTGCCCAGGGCGGCGTCCGGGCCGCAGACCAGGGCGAGGAAGGCGATGGCCACGGTGAAGGCGAGCACCGGGCGTCGAGGCGCCCAGCGCTGCACCAGCCGCCACAGGGCCAGCACGGCGAGCACGGCCATGATCGGCAGCAGCACGTACCAGGTCGCCGAGGCGGCCGGCAGGCCGAAGAAACGGGCGAGCGCGCCGGCCAGCACCTCGATGCTGGCGATCGGTGGCTGGGACGCCATCGCCGGCAGGACGTTCTCGCTGAACAGGAAGTCGTTGAGCGGAACGTTGTCCCGCTCCGCGACCCACACCGAACGCCCCACGTAGTAGATGTCGTCCGGGGTACTACGGGCCAGGTAGAGCGAGGCGACGGCGGCCCCGCCGGCGATCAACAGCGCGTACGCCGACTGCCAGGCCGTCGGCGCGGGTGCGGGGGGCCTGGTTGCCGGGGTGGTCCGCCACGTCCGCCAGGTCAGCAGCACCGCGCCGACGGCCGCCACGGCTCCCGCGGAGGCCGGCACCCACCAGGACAGGCCGGCGCCGGCCGGCGTGCCCGCGACCCCGGCGGCGATCGCCGCCCCGGTGCCGACCAGCAGGACCAGCGCGGTCAACCAGCGCTGCGCGACAGGCATTCGGCCGGCACGGCCCGCCTCGTGCGCGAGCGCCGGGGCATCAGCCGCCGCGCCCTCCCCCCGGGCCTCTACAGCGGCGGCCGCCCGGTCCTTTCCCCTTCCCGACGCCGGGACGGCGTCGGGGTCCGCCAGGGCGGCCTCGCGGTCCGCCGGGAGACCCTCGCGGTCGGTCGGGACGGCGTCGGGGTCCACCGCCGGTGTGTCGTCGGAGAGGGCTGTCGTGACGTCGGTCTCCCGGTGCGTCGCCGCGCCGTTCGCGCCGGAGCCGACGTCGATGTCTCCGTCCGGCATGCCTCCGTCCAGCGTGCCGGCGGCAGCGGGAGCGCCGTCGGCCGGGCCGGGCGACCGGGCGGCGCGGTGGCGTCGACGCCACCGCAGGGCGAACCGGACCAGGACGGCGAGCAGGGCCAGCGCCGGCCCGGCCACCAGCCAGATCCGCAGCGTCAGGGACGGGGCGAGCCCCAACGGCAGCGCGGCGTGGTAGAGCAGCGTCCAGAGCGCGAAGGCCAGCACGGCACCGTCGGTCAGGACGGCGGGTATCGCGGCGAAGCCCGCCCGGACACGGCCGGCCACCAGCCGCGCCCGGCTGGGGCGGGCGGGTGCGGGGACGGTCGCCTCATCGGCCGGCACCGGCTCGGCAGCGGCGACGGCGACGGTCTGGTCGGTCATCGACACGGGCGTCCTCGTCGTAGTACGGGCGGGTGCGGCTGGGCTGCGCGCTTCGTACGCGCTACGGCACTCCTGCGGCACGATCCACACCGAGAGTAGTAGTCCTGCCGGGGTCACCGAGTCGAGCCGACGCGCGGGGCGACGGCCGGTCCGATCAGCCGTACCCAGGGCGGCCGGCGCTCAACCCGGGCTCAGCCAGGGCCGGACGCCGAGCGTTGCCGTGGCACCGCGTCCTGCGCACCCAGCCCGAGGGCCACCGACTCCACCAGGGCCTCCAGGTAGCTGTCGGTGACGGGGGTACGGGCGATGGCGATCCGCCAGTACAGCGGACCGACGATCAGGTCGACCGCCGTGTCCGGGTCGGTGTCGGCGGGCAGTTCACCGCGCCGCATCCCCCGTTCGATCAGCTCACCGGCGACCTCCTGCTGCCGGGCGCGCAGCACCCGCTGGAGGGTCTCGTCGATGGTCGGGTTGCGGGCCGCCTCGGCCAGCAGGTCGGGGATGATCTGCGCGGCCAGCGGATGCCGCAGCGCGTGCGCCACCACCTGGAACAGCAGGGACAGGTCACCGCGCAGGGTGCCGGTGTCCAGCGCCGGAAGCCTACGGCCGGCGGCGGCGGCCACCACCTCCAGCACGAGATCGAGCTTGGAGTTCCAGCGGCGGTAGATCGCGGTCTTGCTGACCCCGGCGCGGCGGGCCACCGCCTCGATGGAGAGCCGGCCGTACCCGACCGCGGCGAGTTCCTGCGTGAGGGCGCGCCGGATGGCCGTGGTGATCTCCCCACGGAGCACCGCCGCACCGGCTGGTGTGCGTCTCTTCTCGGCCGTCACCTGGGACTCTTCTCGACTGTCACGAGGGACAGCGTAGCGCAACGACGCTACGGTTGCGTCCCGACGCATTTCGGACTACTGTCCAGCCAGTGACCGGGGGCGGCGCTCCTGCACTGACCACGCTAGATTCTCCCGTCGCGAGACAAAACGCCGGCACGACAGATCGGAGCGCCAATCCCCATGGCCAACCTGCTGGCCGACCCCGACTCCGGCCTCACCCCAGCCCAGCTGGCCGCCCGACACGGGCTGCGGGTGGCCGGCGAGCGGCCCTCGCTCGGCGCCTACAGCGGTCAACTGTGGCGCTACCGGCACTTCATCTCCGCGTACTCACACGCCAAGCTCACCGCCTCGTTCAGCAACGCCCGGCTCGGGCAGCTGTGGCAGGTGCTCACCCCGCTGACCAACGCGGCGGTCTATTACCTGATCTTCGGTCTGGTGCTCGAACAGGACCGGGGCATGGACAACTTCATCGCCTACCTGACCACCGGGCTGTTCATCTTCAACTTCACCCAGACCAGCGTGCACCAGGGCACCCAGGCGATCAGCGGCAACCTCGGGCTGATCCGCGCCCTGCACTTTCCCCGGGCCGCCCTGCCGCTGGCCATCACCGCCACCCAGTTCCAGCAACTGCTCGGCTCGATCGTGGTGCTGGTGGCCATCGTGACCGCCACCGGTGAGCCGATCACCCTGATGTGGCTGATGCTGATGCCGGCGGTGCTGTTGCAGACGATCTTCAACGCCGGGTTGACCATGGTGATGGCCCGGCTGGGCGCCAAGGCCACCGACCTCAAGCAGGTCATGCCGTTCGTGCTGCGGGCCTGGATGTACGGCTCCGGGGTGCTCTACAGCGTCAACCTGTTCGCCGAGAACCTGCCGGGCTGGGCGACCGCGGTGGTGCAGTTCAACCCGATGCTCGTCTACATCGAGCTGGCCCGCATCTCCCTGCTGGAGAACACCCACCTGCTCAACGACTCGCTGCCGCTGACCTGGCTGATCGCGCTCGGCTGGGCGGTGGTCGCGGGCCTCGGCGGCTACCTCTACTTCTGGCGCGGCGAACAGGAGTACGGCCGTGGTTAACCTGGAAATGTCGAATGATGTGACGGTGACCCTCCCCCGGATCCAGGAGCGGATCCCCACCGTGGTGGTGGACGACGCGCACGTCGTCTACCGGGTGCACAAGGGCTCCGCCGGAAACACCAGCCCGGTGGCCGCCGTCAAGCGGATGGTCACCCGCACCAAAGCGCCGAACGTACGGGTGGTGCACGCGGTGCGCGGGGTCACCTTCACCGCGTACCGGGGCGAGGCCATCGGGCTGATCGGCACCAACGGCTCCGGCAAGTCGACCCTGCTGCGGGCCATCGCCGGACTGCTGCCGGTGGAGCAGGGTGCGGTCTACACCCAGGGGCAGCCCTCGCTGCTCGGCGTGAACGCCGCCCTGCTCAACGACCTGCCGGGTGAACGCAACGTCACGCTCGGCTGCCTGGCCATGGGCATGTCACCGGCGGAGGTGCGGCGCAAGCTTCCGGAGATCATCGAGTTCTCCGGCATCAATCAGCGGGGTGACTTCGCCTCACTGCCGATGCGCACCTACTCCTCCGGCATGTCGGCCCGGCTGCGCTTCTCCATCGCCGCCGCGAAGCAGCACGACGTGCTGCTCATCGACGAGGCCCTCGCCACCGGAGACAAGGCGTTCCGCAAGCGCAGCGAGCAGCGGGTGCGCGAGTTGCGGGAGAGCGCCGGCACGGTGTTCCTGGTCAGCCACCAGCTCTCGTCCGTACGGGACACCTGCGAACGGACCATCTGGCTGGAGTCCGGCGAAATCCGGATGGACGGCCCGACCGCCGAGGTGCTGACGGCCTACGAGGCATTTACGAACGGCAAGTAGAGTCTGGGTGAACGAGCGGCTTCGTGGGCCGCGTTGTCCCGTTGGGGCGGCGCGGCCCGCGCGTTATGGTTCACTCCGTCGCCGTGTCGGCGGAACCTTCCGTTCATGTACTCCACCACTGTCATGCACCCCCGAGAGCGAGGACCGGCAATGACGCAGGACCAGACCACCGATCCGGGTACGACGCCGGAGGAACGGGCGCCGTGGCGACCCTCACGGACGGTGGCGGTGGTGTTGGCCGGCGGCACCGGCACCCGGCTGGGCCTGGGCATTCCCAAGCAGTTGCTCAAGATCGCCGGTAAGCCGATCATCGAGCACACGCTTTCCGTCTTCGAAGCCGCGCCCGAGATCGACGAGATCATCGTGCTGATGGCCACCGGGCACGTCGCCGAGGCGCAGAAGATCGTCGACAAGGCCGGCTTCCGCAAGGTCACCAAGGTGATCGAGGGTGGCGACACCCGCAACGCCACCACCCGCGTCGCGCTGGACGCGGTCGGCGAGGGTGACTGCAACATTCTCTTCCACGACGCGGTGCGCCCGCTGCTCAGCGGCCGGATCGTCCGGGAGTGCGTGAACGCGCTGTGGACCTACTCGGCCGTCGACGTGGCCATCCCGTCGGCCGACACGATCATCCAGGTCGACGAGAACGAGTGCATCACCGACATTCCCGTGCGGGCCACGCTGCGTCGAGGCCAGACCCCGCAGGCGTTCCGCTCCGGCACCATCCGCGAGGCGTACCGCCGGGCCGAGGGCGACCCCAACTTCGCCGCCACCGACGACTGCGGCGTGGTGCTGCGCTACCTCCCGCAGACCCCGATCAAGGTGATCGACGGCTCGGACGAGAACATCAAGGTCACCCACCCGGTCGACGTGCACCTGGCCGACAAGCTGTTCCAGCTGGCCGCCGCCAAGGTGCCCCGGCTGACCGACCACCGCGCGTACAGCGAGGAGGTCTCCGGCCGCACGATCGTCGTCTTCGGCGGCAGCTACGGCATCGGTCACGACCTCACGGAGCTGGCCCGCCGCTACGGTGCCCAGGTCTTCCCGTTCAGCCGCTCCAGCACCGGCACGCACGTCGAGCGCCCCGAGGACGTCGAGGCCGCGTTGCAGACCGCCTTCGAGGCCACCGGCCGGATCGACCACGTGGTGGTCACCGCCGGAATCCTGGAGAAGGGCGCACTTGCCGAGATGGACCAGGAGACCATCGACCGGGTGCTCCAGGTCAACTTCGTCGGCCCGGTCACCGTCGCCCGGCAGGCCCTGCCCTACCTCCAGCAGACCAAGGGCCAGCTGCTGCTCTACACCTCCAGCTCGTACACCCGGGGGCGGGCCGACTACGCGCTCTACTCGGCCACCAAGGCCGCCCTGGTCAACCTCACGCAGGCGCTGTCGGACGAGTGGGCGGAGTTCGGCGTACGGGTGAACGTCATCAACCCGGAGCGGACCGCCACTCCGATGCGGACGAAGGCCTTCGGCGCGGAGCCTGAGCACACGCTGCTCGCCGCCGAGACCGTCGCCCAGTCGTCGCTGGACGTGCTGATCTCAGATCTCACCGGTCAGGTGATCGACGTTCGCCGACCGCCGGGCGAAGCACCGGTCGCCGTCGCCGTACCCGCACAGACCGACCGGTCTGCCAGCGCCGCTCCCGTCGGCTGACCGCCCGACCCACCCGACCGCGAAGGCGACACCGAGATGCGTGGTGAGCTGGTCCGGAAGTTGGCCGCACGGGGCCTGGCCACCGGTGGGGCGGTCCTGGCGTTCCTGGTGGTCGCGCTCACCGGCGCGACCACCTGGGGGCTCTGCCTGGCCGTGGCGGCACTGGCCGCCACGGTCTGGGAGCGCCGGGTACGACCCGGTGCCGACAACGTCGCGGAAACCACGCTGATCGCGGCCGGGGTGCTTGTCGGCTACGCGCGGCACCTCGACGCCGGCTTCGATCCGGCCCTGGTCACCACTGCCCTGGTGCTGCTGGGCCTGGTGCTGCTCACCGGTCCGCTACGGCAGGCCGGGAACCTGGAGATCCGCGCTGCCAACCTGCCGGTACGCGCCTGGGTGCCGCAGGTCGCGGCGCTTCTCGGTGACGCCGTGGCGGCACTGCTCGCGCTGCTGGCCCTGGCCGCCCTGGCAGGGCTGCCCGCGGCCGTGGCCCTGGCGGCGACGCTGCTGGTGGGCGGCGGCGCCGGGGCGGTCGCCCTCGATCTGGCCCGGCGACGGTTCCGACCGTCACCAGGCGGGTCGGCGGTGGCCCGGGCGCTGCGCCGGCACCAGCCCGAGTTCGTGCTGCACTTCTCCGCCCCGCCGGGCTCGGAGTATCAGGTCACCATGTGGTTGCCGTACCTGGCCCGGATCGGCCGGCCGTTCGTGGTGATGGTGCGGGAGCCGGAGTTCCTGGCCCCCGTCGCGGCGGCCACCACCGCCCCGGTGGTCTACTGCCCCACCACCCGGACCATGGACGAGGTGCTGGTGCCGAGCCTGCGGGTGGCGTTCTACGTGAACCACGGCGCCAAGAACAGCCACTGCATCAGGTTCACGCAGCTCACCCACGTGCAGTTGCATCACGGTGACAGCGACAAGGCGCCCAGCGCCAACCCGGTCTCGGCGATCTTCGACCGAATCTTCGTCGCCGGTGAGGCGGCCATCGAGCGGTACGCCCGCGCCGGGATCGACATCCCCGCCGAGAAGTTCGTGGTCGTCGGCCGCCCTCAGGTCGAGGCGATCGAGGTGCGCTCGCGGCCCGCGCGGGGCCTGCCGAACCCGACGGTGCTCTACACCCCCACCTGGACCGGGCACAACGCCGACGCCGACTACTGCTCGCTGCCCGTGGCGGAGCCGCTGCTGCGACGGCTGCTGGACCGGGGAGCCACGGTCATCCTGCGGGCCCACCCCTACACCGCGCAGAACCCGACCTCGGCCCGGCAACTGGCCCGGCTGCACGACCTGCTCGCCGCCGACCGGGCCCGCACCGGTCGGGCGCACGTCTACGGTGCCGTCGCGAGCCGGCTCACGCTCCCCGACTGTGTCAACCGCGCGGACGCGCTGGTCTCCGACGTGTCCGGGGTGATCTCAGACTGGCTCTACTCGGGCAAGCCGTACGTGGTGACCGACATGGGCACCGACGGCGACCGGTTCGTCGAGCGTTTCCCGCTGGCCGCCGCCGGCTACGTGCTGCGTCGGGACATGGCCGACCTGGACGACGTGCTGACCCGACTGCTCGACACCGACCCGCTCGTGGAGGCCCGCTGGGCCACCCGCCGCCGATACCTCGGCGACTTCCCCGCCGACTCGTACGCCGAGGTCTTCCTGGCCGCCGCTCGACGCGAACTGGACCCGGCCTGGACCGCACCGGCACAACGCACCGCGGTCGCCGCGCCCTCCACCTCCGCCACCTGAGCGCACGGGCGGCAGGATCCACCGGGGTGATCCGGTGCGGCACGGTCCGCACACCCCGGGTGCCCGGTGAGGGTGGCCGGCATCGCCGACCACCCTCCTGAGGCGTAGGCCGGGGTCAGGTCACGGGCAGGGCTGCCAGGCGAGGTGGTACATCGTCTGGATGCTGCCGTCGGTCGAGTCCATCGTGAGGAAGTTCGTGTCCGTGGACCTGCCCCGGCTCAGGCGCAGCTCGGTGTTGATGTTCAGGTTGCGCAGCTCGCCGCAGGGGTGCCAGACCACGGAGGCGATCGGCACCTCGTCGGTCACCATCCAGTTGTCGTCGAGCGGGGCGGGGATCGGGTGGTTACTGAAGGTGCTCTGCGTCATGCCCTGGAAGTAGTAGTTCGCCCGCGCCGAGGCGACGGCGCCCGGGTTGAGCAGCCCGTACCCGCGGTAGTCCACCTTGACGACCGCGAAGGTGTAGCCGGCCGGGGCGTGCACCAGCACGTTGAGCTGGCAGTTCCGACGCCCGTCGGTGACCGGGATGCCCGGGCCCGCCTGGACCAGGTAGTCGCTGTAGATGGTGGTGAAGGCGGTGTTGTCCGGGGAGACCGCGACGTCGGCGGTGCCCGGTCGGCAGCCGGAGCCGGCCATCGCGACCAGGTCGATCACGACCTTGTCGGTGGGCGGATCATCCATGACTCCCTTGGCGGACGCCGGGGCCCCCACGGTCAACGACGAAGCGAGTAGCGCAAGCACCACGCCGCCCCGCGTCAGCAGTTTACGCATGAATCCTCCTCCGGTACAGGAAACGACGCCAGATGCGGAACAAGCTACGTACAGACATAGATGACTGTCAACGTAATCTCTATTCTTTGATGACGAACTACAAACCGAATCTTATTCGTCTAAGTGCGGCGGCATTGCGTCGTCCCACAGGGTGAAGATCGCCGGAAGCTTCGGCTCGCCAGAACGTTCGATCGGGCTCATACCCGTTACGCAGCAACAGTTATAGAGGTTGATCTCCACTTCCGGCAAATACGATCTAGTGTCCGCACGCAATCGATCACATAGACGTACGCTGATGCTTGCGAGGCTCGTTCCGCGTCGCTAGCATCCTCTCGCAGAACGCCACCTGAGTACCCCCACCATCGCTCACCACCGGGTCGGTAGGCGAGAAGTCTCACGGCCGTTCGGCGAAGAAACACGCGTTGAATTGTGTGAACATCAACTGCATCCGAGAGGAACGCAATGACAAAGAACCTCGTCGGCGCGAGAACCGCGATCTTCGCCGTACTCGGCACGGTTCTCGCGCTGTCCCTGTCCACACCGGCTTACGCCGCCCCGGCCAGTCCCATGGCTACGCCCGACAGCGAGATCACCGTCGAGGTGGTGGCGGCCAACGGCTCCGGTTGCTCGCCCGGCACCGCCCGCGTGGTGGCCCATCCCGACAACACCGGCTTCCGGATCCGGTACTACGACTTCGTCGCGACCGCCGGCCGGGGCGTCGAGGTCACCGACAGCCGGAAGAACTGCCAGCTCGGCGTACTCGTCAACGTGCCGGCCGGCTGGACCATCGCCGTCGCCGCCGCCGACTACCGGGGCCGGGCCCGGATCCCCACCGGCGCGACCGGTCGCCAGCGGACGAGCTACTACTGGCAGGGCTCGTCCGAGACCAGCCGCACCGACGCGACCTTCACCGGCCCCTACAACGGCTTCTGGGGCACCTCGGACGTCGCCCCCGTGCTGGTCTACACGCCCTGCGGACAACAGCGGGTGCTCAACGTCAACACCGAGTTGAGAGTGGACCCGGGCACCGCCGGATCGAGCGTCAGCATGTCCATGACGACGACCGAGGGTGACGTCGACACCCTGTTCAACCTCAGGTGGGAACGGTGCTGATCCCCTGATCCGGCAGAGTCACCACGCCGAGCCACCCGGCGGCGGGCACGGGCGAACGACCCGCCCCGCGCCCGCCGCTCTGGGTGCGTTTGGGCCTCGAACTCGGCCCATTCGCCGGGCAACAGGATCTTGTAGATCAGCACGTCGCCATGCTGCCAGAGGGCGCCCTCGGCGGTCGGTCGAGGCGTACGGCGATCTGGAGGGTGTTCAGGTAGTGCTTGCGTACCGTCCCGGCCGGGCGAGCGGCGATCAGCTGCCGGATCCCGTCGAACAGGGTCCGCCGCTGCCAGGGCTCCGCGGCAATGTGATTGGAGTACGTGGACAGCACGGCCAGGTACTCGTCGGCGGTGTAGTCGCGGCTCCAGACGTAGCGGTGCACGGTCGGGCTGGCGAAGAACCCGCTGCCCGCCATCGCCAGCGCATCGGGGGCCGCGATCGCCCCGGGTGGCTGCGGGCCGCCCTGCCCGTCACCCATGCCCACCTCGGCGTAGATCCGCTGGACCTGCCGGAAGAAGTCGTCGCCACCGGCCGGTGACACGTGCTCGGTGGCCACGATCGCCAGATGGCCGCCGGGACGCAGCAGCTCGGCCGCCCGACGGTAGGCGACCTCCGGGTCCAGCCAGTGCCACGCCGTGGCGGCGAAGACGAGGTCGAACGGCACGCTTTCGTCAGCTTCCCACCGCTCGAAGGGCGACACCACCACGCGCACGTCGCCCCGGCCGGCGAGTACCCGACGCGCCACGGTGGCCAGTTCCCGTCCCGGCTCCAGGCCGACCACCTGCCAGCCACGCGCTAACAGCCCACGGGTGGCCTTCCCGGTGCCCGTACCGACCTCCAGCACCCGGGCCGGCCCGGTCACCAGGCCCGTGGTTGCGGCCAGGTCGGCGAACAACCGCTCCGGATAGCCCGGCCGGGCCCGCTCGTACAGCTCGGCGGCCGTGTCGAACGTGGTGGCCAGCCCCACGTACGGCTCCTGCTCCCCCATGGTTCCCCCGCATCAGACGTCGAGGTCGATCTCACCCCTGATCGTCGCATCGCCCGCACCCGCCGTTCCCACCCTCACCGCACCCACCGACGAGCCGCCGCCACGCCCACCGCCGCGTCACCCCCTCGCCCCCGCGCCCCCGCGCCAAGATCCGGGCAACTTCAGGGTTACTGCTGCCTCAGCCGGACTCGAAGCAGCAGCAACAGGGAAGTTGCCCGGATCTTGAACGCGACAGGCCCTGCCGGAACGGCGCACTTGCTCTGCTTCACCTGGCGCGCAGGATCCGCGACGATCCGCAGGATCTCGTCCGGCGCGTACGCCACGCTCGCCGAGATCTTGGACAGAATCCGTTAGCGAAGAACGGAAACCTTCCAAGATCTCATGTCCGCGCCGCTTGAACCCTGGGCGATCGGGGTGGCAGCAGGGTTGCTAGGCGGGTCGGCAGCGGACCCAGGCTATGAAGCGGGTGAAGAGGGTGGCGGGGGTGGGGGCGTCGTGGGGGTTGAGGTGGTAGAGGTCGCGCATGGCGTCGTACATCAGGCCGGCGAGGTAGATGGACAGGCCCGGCAGGTTGCCGTCGTACTCGACGCGCAACAGCAGCCGGGCCTGCCCGCACGGCCAGGGTTGCCCGTCGGCGCGGCAGCACCAGATCGGCCGTAACGGGGTGTGCGGTACCTCGGCGTCGCGGGGGTACGGACGCTGGGGTCGTGGACCCCGCTCGGGAGCGAAGAGTCGGGTGGTGAGCGCACCCGAGCCGCCGGCGGTCATCACCGGCCCCCGTTGGCCCGCCACTGCTGCCCCGGGGTGAGCCAGCCGGGACGCCCCGGACGCGGCATCGGCAACGGCCGGGTCGGCTCCCGCATCCATTCCGGCAGGTGCGTGCCCCGCCGACGCTGCGGCAGGTACGTCTCGTGCCGGCCGTGCGGCAGGTGTGTGCCGTGCTGATCCTGCCGCCTCGGCGAGTGCACCGGCAGCGACTGCCGCCTCGGCGAGTGCTCCGGCAGCGACTGCCGTTCCGGTGAGTACACCGGCAGCAGCGTCGTCGGGCACAGGTACCAGGCAATCCGGGTACGCACATCAACCTCCCAGTCGGCGATCGGAGGGGCCGCCCGGACGCGGGGGAAGGCGCACGGGCGGCCCCGGGACAGAACCGCCCCGTCCCCTGTGGATGGGAGCGGCCCCGTTGCGTGACAGTCTGGTGAGGACGGCACTACGGTCGGAAGGCATCGACGCTGGCCACGGTGGGGTCCGGGTGCCCCGATCCGGCCCTGGGCGGCCTCTTGGCGATCTTGACGGACCCGGTGGAGGGGACATGGAACGCGAGCAGCCTTCCGACCTGCATGAGTTGATCCGTACGCAGCTTCGCCGGCTGCGTACTGCCGCAGGCATGAACCAGGAGGAGTTCGGTCGGCGGACGAACTATTCAGCGTCCCTGGTGTCCGCTGTGGAGGTGGGCACCCGTCCGCTCGATCGGCCGTACGCGAAGCGGGCGGACGAGGTCCTGGAGACCGGTGGGATGTTCGAGGAGTTGCTGCGGACCGCCGAGGTACTGCGCCAACCGGCGTGGTTCCTGCCCTATCTGGAGGCCGAGCGGAACGCCCGGCAGCTCCGCTGTTACCAGCCGACGCTGGTGCCGGGCCTGCTCCAGACCGAGCGCTACGCCCGCGCGGTGATCCGGACCGACGCCGCGCTGACCGAGGCGGGGGTGGAGCGGCGGCTGGCCAACCGGATGGCCCGGCAGACGGTGCTGGAGCAGGACGACCCGCCCCAGCTCGTCGCGGTGATCGACGAGGTGGTGCTGCGGCGGGTCGACGAGGAGCTGAAGGATGTGCTTGTCGAGCAGGTGCACCACCTCATGGCGCTGGCCACCCGGCCCAACATCAGCGTGCACCTGGTGCCCACCGGCGTCGCCATGCACATCGGACTGACCGGCCCCTTCATCCTGGCGAGGGGCGCGGACGGTGGCTGGGTGGGTAATCTCGAAACCCAACTCGGCGGCGTCCTGGTCGACAAGGACGACGACCTGAGTGACCTGCTGTCCCGGTGGGAGACGGTGCGCAACGATGCACTGTCCGGCCGCCAGTCGATCGAGCGCATGAAGGATGTTGTGAAGCCATGGATCTGAACGGCGCGACCTGGCGCAAGTCCACCCGCAGCGGCGCCGGCGGTGGCGACTGCGTGGAGGTCGCGGACAACCTGCCCGGCGTCGTGCTTGTCCGCGACACCAAGAACCGCGACGGCGGCACGCTGGCCTTCACCCCGGCGGCCTGGGCGAGCTTCGTCGGCCAGGCGAAGCAGCACGGCCCGCACGCCTGACACAACACCGCACGCACGCCTGATGCAACCCGAGCGCCGTCGGCCCGACGACGCAACACCGCACGCACACCTGACGCAACACCGCACGCACGCCTGATGCAACCCGAGGTTCGTCGGCCCGACGACGCAACACCGCCCGCACACCTGACGCAGCACCGCACGCACGCCTGATGCAACCCGAGCGCCGTCGGCCTGACGACACAGCACGACCCACCGCTTGACGTACCCGAAACGGAAGCCCTCGGCCAGCGGGCCGAGGGCTTCCGGGTGCAGCGCGAATAGCGCGATCAGGCCGAGTAGCCGCGGGTGGCGGCCCAGTTGGCCAGATCGATGGTGCTGAGCCAGTACGACGGGTAGGAGGCGTCGGCCGAGTCGGCGATCCTCACCAGCCGGCCGGAGTCCTGGTAACCGACCACGGCGATGTAGTGGCCGCCGGGGAAGGAGTGCCAGCGGCCGTCGGTGTCGGTGACAGAACCGGCGACGTTCACCACGACGCCCCGCCCGTCGGTGACGGCGGCGACGACGTCCGCCTGGAGCTGGTCCATCTGGGCCGGGGTGGCCGCACCGCCACGGATCATCGTGGTCTCGTACGGGTCGCCCTTGACGACGGCGTTGAGGACGCGGGTGGTGTCCTCGGCCGAGTTGGTGCCGGCGAACGTGGTGCCGAGCTGGCTGGCCAGGGCGTCCTGGCTACGTCCGACACCGGCGGCGCTCAGCGCGTTGCGCACTGCGGCGGGTCCGCAGTAGTAGCCGTTGATCTGGGCCTGGTGGTCGTACTCCAGCACCTTCGAGGCGGGCGGCTTCGGCGCCGCCTTCTTGCTGACCAGGTCCGGGTCTGCGGTGGCCTTCGGCGACGGCGAGGCGGCGGCGCTGGCCGGCGCGGCACTGCTGGGTGCCGCGCTGCTGGGTGCGGCGGTCGTCGGCGCGACCTCCGCCCGCCTCGGCGCGACCTCCGCCTGGCTCGGCGCGGCCACCGTGTCGCTGCGCAGTTCGGCGGCGGCCGTCGTGGCCTGCGCTGGCGCCGGGGTGTTCCCGGTGCCGGCGAGGGCAGCTCCGGTGCCGGTGGCCAGGACGACGGCCACGGCGGATCCGGCAACGAGCCGATAGGGGCGTTCGGTGACCAGCCGGCGGAGCCGGCGGGAAAGGGTGTGCTTCACGGTTCCTCCACGGGCTGAGGGGAGAACGGCACACCGGCTCCGGCGGTCGGGTCGGCAGCAGGGCGCCGACGACCGCCCGGGTGAGCGGGACAGGCCGTTCAAGGGGTACGCCCGGAAAGCCCGGGCGGTGGCGATGACCGGGGTCAGCTCGCGGCGGTCGGGCCGGCGAGCACGGGCACCGCGGTGCCGTGGAGGCGGGGGAACAGGGGGATCACATCGGACTGCACGAGGGTTGGTACTCCTTCCGTTACCGCCGACCGGGTTAGCTGACGGATTCGGGCGGGAAGACGCCCTACCGCGGGCCGAGGCTCGCGGATTCACCCCAGTGGTGCAGTGGGTCCCCGGTTCGTGAATTCACGATTGAGCGGGTCGGTACGGCGTCGCTTCCTGCGATCGGTTACCGCACCGGACGGGCTGACACTACTGGTCGGTCACCTTGCAGCCAACCCGCTCTGACCTGCTTAAACATGATCGCGCTCGGCAATTTTCGGGTACCTGGGAACTGACGTCGCCCAATGGGACCGACGGCATTTCGGGCGCCTCCGGGTGACAACCGGACGTCAGGTGGAAATGTCGGCGGAGATTACTGCGGCTATCGTCTCACCTACGAACAGTGACCGATTCTCCGGCCAATGTGACCCAGCTCACGGAATTTCAGCCCAGCCGAGCGGGGCGCCAGCGCGGGACAGGGTCGCGCCCGACGGTGGCCGGACCGGAGACGGTCAGTCGGTCCGGTCGGAGCCGCTCGGCGGCCGCGTACGCCTCGGCGGAAAGGCTGCGGGCCGCCTCGGTGGCCAGTTCCGCAGCCCGCCACAGGTCACGCTCCCGCTCGACGGCCGATCGGTAGGCGGCCAGGCGGTTGTCGCGTACCACCCGGGCGAGGACCATCTCCTGCTCGGCCGGGTGACGTCGGGCATCCCAGCCGGACCGGTGCGCCAGTACGTCGGTGAGCTGCCGGACGGTCAGGTCACCGCGCCAGTGGGCGGTCATCGCGGCCCGGTGCAGCCAACGCTCCCGGGCCGCGTACTCGGCCGGGGTGCGCGGGGTGCGCGGGGCCGGCAGTCCGGCGACGCCGGCCAGCCGACGGGCGGCGGCCTCCGCCTCGCCGTACGCGGACCAGGCGCGGTCCAGCTCCGCCTGGGCCACCCGCCACGCCGTACGCCGTCGCTCGGCGTTCTGCCCGGCGCCGGCTGCCGCGACCGCCACCTCCCCGGCGTATCGGCGCAGGTCGGCCTGCTCGGCCGCGAGGCGGGCCCCGTCCTGGTCGGTGGTTTTCTCCACGGCCGGCTCCGGACGGGCGACCAGCACGGTGAGTACGCCCAACGCGAGCACCAGCAGGACCGACCAGATGGCAGCGGCGCGTGGCACCTCGATCAGGAACTGGTAGAGAACGGTCTTCTCCATGTCGGCACCTCGGGAACATCGGTACGGCGTCGGTGGTCGTACCGGCAGCGGATCGGGGATGGCGTTGCGGCGCGGTTGCCGGGTCCGGGCGGGCGGTGCCGCGGGTCATGGCGAGCATCGACGGCGCGACCGGCGGCAACGGGCTGGCACGTGCTCGGCGCGGGTGCGCGGCCGAGCGCGGTGCGGAGGCGGCGAAAGGGTCGCCCGGATCAGGCGTGCGGTGGGGCGCGGGCGACCCGGACACCCGCCACCGGAGCCGGCGATCCCCGCGTGACGCCGGCGGTGCCGCTGCCGAGCGCAATCAGCTCGGGCTGACCAGCGGCCGTCGGTGGCGTCGCGGGCATCCCGGACACGGCGGAGTCACCGGCGTACCCCGGGATCGGTGACCCGGACGTCTCCGCCGCGGCACCGGCGCGCGGTCCGGTCGGCGACGCGGACGCCCCGGCCAGGTCGGCGGCACCGCGACCGCGCACGGTCGGCATCGCCAGGCCGACCCGGTCGGAACCGGTCACCAGGTCGAGACCGACCAGGTCGAGGGGTGCGGCGACGTCGCGGGCCAGGTCCCGTGCGGCGGCGGCCGGTACGGCGACCTCGGCCAGCGACGCGACGGCGGGCGGCTGGTCGGGCAGTGCCCAGGCGCCGAGGGTGAAGGCGGCGGCGACCGCGAGCCCGGTCAGCAGCCGCGCGGCCCAGCGCGCCAACCACCACAACGGACGGACGGGCGCGGCGGGAGGCACCTCGTCACGCTACTGCCACCGACCGCCCGCACGCACCGGTCCTCGGGCGTGTCGTACCGCCCGGCGCGTCGGGTACGCACCTCGATACGCGCAGGTCAGCCCGTCGGCTATCTAGCGTCCCTGGTGGACGAAGCGATCCTGCTCCGGACCGGTGGCGAGGCCCGCGCCACCGCCACCGGACACCCGCTGGCGCGGCAGCCCGTCCACGACCGGTCCACCCGGCGTCCCGGCTCGCGGGGCACCGTTCGGCCCCGTGGACCGCGCCGCGCGGTCCTCAGGGCCGGGACTCGCGGACCGCGCCGCGCCGTCCTGAGGGTCGGATCGTGGTGGCCGGGACGGGGCCAGGCGGCGCATCATCGGCTGTTCCACGTACCGGTGCAGCAGCGCGGCCAGTCCCAGGGTGAGCAGCAGGAACCCGACCACCGCGACCGGGCCCCACCAGCCGGGCAGGCCGGTGCCCCAGTCGCCGGTCAGCCGCAGGATCGTCATGATCACGAAGACGTGCACCAGGTAGAAGGCGAAGGAGACCTCACCCAACCAGACCATCGGTCGGGAACGCAGCGGCGAGCGCCGCCCGTGCACGTCCGCGTCGGCCGCCGCCGCGATCACCAGGACGTACGCCGCCGACAACAGCGCCGCCCAGAATTCCGCCCGGATCCACTGGGCGGCCGCCACCCAGGTCACCACGAAGATCAGACTGGCCAGCGGCAGTCGTGGCCCCCGCCAGCAACCGCGCAGCATGAGTTCGGCGGCGGCCACGCCCATCCAGAACTCCAGCGAACGGACCAGCGGGAAGACCTGGGCGAACCACCAGCGGTCCGGCTCCGGCACCAGCGCCTGCCCGGGCCACAGCGCCAGGATCAGCAGCGGCACCGCGATCACCACGGCCCACAGCAACCAGGGTCGGGCCCGCCGCACCGCCGGCAGCACCAGCGGCAGACACAGGTAGAAGAACAGTTCGCAGGAGAGTGACCAGCTGACGTTGTTGACGCTGTAGAAGTGGCCGGGCCGGGGATCCCAGGCCTGGACGAGGAAGAGGTTCTCCAGCGCCGCCACCGGGTTGATCGGATCGGCGAACCAGAGCATCGCCAGCATGGCCAGCGCCCACAGCACCAGGTGGTTCGGATAGATCTTGGCGAATCGTCGCCGCCAGAACCGGCGGCGGGAAGCACCGGGCCGCATGGACCAGACCAGCACGAAGCCGCTGAGGATGAAGAAGAACTGCACCCCGGACAGGCCCAGGGTGAAGATCTCGCCCACCACCGCCTGTGGGCCGGGGTCGGCGATGATGCGCATGGTGCCGGCGTGGAAGCCGAAGACCAGCAGCGCGGCGATCCACCGCAGACCGGTGAGCGACGGCAGGCGACTGGCATACCCGGGCTCGGCTGCGGGGGTCGGTCGATCGACGGTGATGGTGCTGGTCACCCCGGAACCCTACCCACTGAAACGCGAACTACCTGGACCGTGTGACGGATCAAGAAGGCCGTTCCGGCACCGGTACGCCGCATCCTCAGCCGTTAACCTGATCCCGGCCGGCTGTTCAATTACTGAACCGTCGCCGGTCACGTCAGGTTCCAGGTCTGTCCACCCGGGTGGCCAATTGTTTCCGGGTGGTCACACAGCCGACGCCAACGCCGCTGCTGAGCATCGTCGTGCCGGTGTACGGCGTCGAGGCGTACCTGCGCCAGTGCCTGGACTCGATCCACGCTGACCTCCCGGGTGACGAGGCGACGCAGGTCGAGGTGATCGCCGTCGACGACGCCTCACCGGACCGCTGCGGTGATCTGCTGCGCGAGTACGCCGCCGAGCATCCCGGGCTGCGCGTACTGCACCTGGAGCGCAACGTCGGTCTCGGGCCGGCCCGCAACGCGGGCCTGGACGTCGCCACCGGCCGGTACGTCTGGTTCGTCGACAGCGACGACTGGCTGCCGGCCGGCACGATCCCGGCCGTGCTGGACCGGCTGCGGGTGGACCGCCCCGACGTGATGATGGTCGACCACCTGCGGGTGCACGAGTGCGGGCGCGAGGAGGTGGACGCCAGCAGCCGGCTGCTGCGCGCAACCCCGGGCGTGGTGCGGCTGGCCGACCGACCGCAGCTGCTGCGGGTGCAGCACACCGCCTGGAACAAGGTGGTACGCCGGGAGTTCATGGTCGAGCTGGGCCTGCGCTTCCATCCCGGCTGGTACGAGGACATCCCGTTCAGCCACCCGCTGCTGGTCGGCGCGGAGCGCATCAGCGTGCTGGACCGGGTCTGTTATCTGTACCGTCAGGGTCGCCAGGGCGCGATCACCTCGACGCGCAGCGGTCGGCACTTCGACTCCTTCGAGCAGTACGACCGCCTCTTCGCCTGGCTGCGAAACCGGCATCCCGACGGGCGCTGGCACGCCGAGCTGTTCGACCTGATGGTGAACCACTTCCTGGTGGTGGTGGGCAACGACGACCGGCTGCATCCACACCTGCGGCGGGACTTCTTCCGCCGGGTCGCCGCGCACTACCGCAGGTACCTGCCCAGCGGCGGCTACCCCCGACCGGGTGGGGTGTCGGGGCTCAAGCACCGACTGGTCGGCCGGGACAGCTACCTGGCGTACGCGGCGTTGCGGCGGGCCCACCGGCTCGCCGGCCGGTTGCGGGGCGGCACCGGCGGGGATCCTGCGACGGACGGGACGCAACCGGCACCGGACGGCCCGAAAAAAGACCGCACGTTGGTAAGCACGCACGGAAACGGATCGGAATGACGTTCAAGATCGGATCACATCTGGTCGGCACCGGGGAGCGCCCCTTCGTGGTGGCCGAGATGTCCGGCAACCACAACGGCGACCTGGACCGGGCGCTGGCCATCGTGGATGCGGTGGCGGCCAGCGGCGCGCACGCGCTGAAGCTCCAGACGTACCGGCCGGACACCATCACCATCGACGTGGACACGCCGGACTTCCGCATCTCCGGCGAGCACGAGCTGTGGGGCGGGCAGAACCTGTACCGGCTCTACGAGAAGGCGCACACCCCGTACGAGTGGCACCGACCGATCTTCGAGCGGGCCCGCGCCCTGGGGCTGACCGTCTTCTCCTCCCCGTTCGACGCCTCCGCCGTGGAACTGCTTGAGGAACTGGACGCTCCGGCGTACAAGATCGCCTCGTCGGAGCTTGTCGACCTGCCGCTGATCCGGCTGGTCGCGGCCACCGGCAAGCCGATGGTCATCTCGACCGGGATGGCCACGCTCGCCGAGATCGACGCCGCCGTGCACACCGCCCGCGACGGCGGCGCGGGCGGCATCATCCTGCTGGCCTGCACCGCCTCCTACCCGGCGCCGCCGGCCGACAGCAACCTGCGCCGCATCCCGGTGCTGGCCGACGCCTTCGGCGTGCCGGTGGGTCTGTCCGACCACACCCCGGGTATCGGGGTGCCGGTCGCCTCGGTGGCGCTCGGCGCCTGCTTCATCGAGAAGCACGTCACGCTGGACCGCGCCGACGGCGGGGTGGACTCCGACTTCTCCCTCAACCCGACCGAGCTGGCCGCCCTGGTGGTCGAGTCGGAGCGGGCGTACGCGGCGCTGGGCGGCACGGCGGTCGGGCCGACGCCCGCCGAGCGGGAGGGCCTGCGTTTCCGGCGCTCGCTGTACGTGGTGGCCGACGTGCGGGCCGGCGACGAGGTGACCGTGCACAACGTCCGCTCGATCCGACCGGCCGGTGGGCTGCCCCCGGTGGAGATCGACCGGGTGCTGGGCCGCCGGTTCACCGCCGACGTGGCCCGCGGCGCCGCGCTGAGCTGGGATCTCATCTGACGGTGCCGGGGTGCGTCGTGCCGTTCACCGGCGTACGGGTATACCTCTGCGTATGACCTTGGTGGCGGTGGCGGCGGGCCTGGCGTTGATCGCCGTGGTGGTGGTCGACGTCTGGCTCACCGTGCTGCATCCGGACGCGGAGGGACCGATCGCCCGTACGGTCCGGCGGCTGGTCTGGCGGGCCTCGTCGCTGACCGCCGGCCGTCGCCGTACGCCGCGCCGCACGCCGCTGGTCTGGGCGGGGCCGGTCCTGGTCACCGGCACGTTCCTCGCCTGGCTCGGGCCGCTGGTGCTCGGGGTCGCGCTCGTCGTCTGGCCGAACCTGGACGGCTACCACCGGGTCGCCGGCTACGGCCCGGCGGGTTTCGTCGACGCCCTCTACTACGCCACCGGGCTGCTGACCGTGCTCGGCTTCGGCGACCTCACCCCGGACACCGGGGCGCAGAAGCTGTTCGCCGTGGCCGCCGCCGCCCTCGGTTTCGGCTTCTTCGCCGCGCTGGCCACCTATCTCATCGAGCTGATCACCGGGCTGACGGTCCGTAACCGGTTCGCGTTGACCATCCACGACCAGGTTCGCGGCACCGACGGGGTGGGCCTGCTCGCCCGGAGCCTGACCGACGAGGGGGTCGACGTGGCCCGCGAGCGGTGTACGGCGTGGGCGGCGAGCCTGCGGGAGGTCGACGACACCGTCCGTCGGTATCCACTTGTCGCCCTCACCTACCGGCCCCGCCGCCGGGACTACGACATCGAGCCCGCCCTGGAGCAGATCGCCGCGATCACCGTCGCGGCCCTGCTGGCCGCCCGGTGCGAGCCGTGGCGCGGCCTGCGCCCCCGGGCGGAGGAACTGGCGTACGCCCTGCTGCGGCTCCAGGACACCATCGCCAGTCGCTACCTGGGCCGCCATCTGCTGCCGGCGAGCAGCGAACCGGCAGCGGGTGACGCGGATTCCGATGAGGTGCTCCGCCGTCTGCACGCTCGGCTGGTCGACGAGTTGGGGCCGGGGTTCGATCAACCAGCGGACGGCGACGGGTTGATCGAGGACCTGCTCTCCCGGTCGCTGCCGTTCCACGCGGCCCTGCGCGGCTGGTCGGTGCTCGGGGTCACCCGCGACGGACCGCCGATCGGGGCGGCCCGACCGGACGAGCCGGAGCGACCTTGACGCACGAAGCATACTTCGTGAATAATGGAACGTAGTTCGAGGGGGAGTACCCGACGCACTGCGCGTCACCGTCAGTACGGGCCCGGCCCATCCGGGCCCCGGTGACGCGGCCACCGCACCGGTGGCCGGGGAGACCTTCGTCCGGCAACGCCGGGGCCCTGCGACGGGTCCGGCCGGACGAGAGGTCTTTCCGGTGTCTGTCTCCTGGTGGGTCTGGGCCCTGCTGATGCTGGCGATCGCCGTGATGCTGGCGATCGACCTGTTCCTGCACCGCGACAACCACGTGATCGGCTTCCGCGAGGCCGCGACCTGGTCGGGCATCTGGATCGCCGCGGGCCTGCTGTTCGGGGTGATCCTGTGGGCGTGGCAGGGCGGCGACGTGGCCGGCACCTACTTCGCCGGCTATCTGATCGAGAAGGCGCTGTCCATCGACAACGTGTTCGTCTTCGCGATGATCTTCGCGTACTTCGCGGTTCCCGCCGCGTACCAGCACAAGGTCCTGTTCTGGGGCGTCATCGGCGCGCTGGTGTTCCGGTTCGTGTTCATCTTCGTCGGCGCGGAACTGCTGGAGACGGTCTTCTGGACCGCGTACCTGTTCGGCGCGTTCCTCATCCTGACCGCCTACAAGATGGCGTTCCGGCACGGCAAGCAGACCCCGCCGGACCGCAACCCGGTGGTGCGCCTGGTCCGCCGTCTCGTGCCGACCGATCCCGCCTACCACGGCGACCGGTTCTTCACCCGGGTCAACGGCAGGCGGGTCGCGACCCTGCTGTTCGTGGTCCTGATCGCGGTCGAGACCACCGATCTGATCTTCGCGATCGACTCGGTCGCCGCGATCCTCGCCATCACCACCAGCACGTTCATCGTGTGGACCGCGAACGCGTTCGCGATCCTCGGGCTGCGCAGCCTGTACTTCTGTCTCGCCGGCCTGCTCCGCCGCTTCGTGCACCTGCACTACGGCCTGGCCGTGCTGCTGGCCTTCGCCGGGGTCAAGCTCATCCTGTCCGAGACCCCGGTCGGCAAGCTCCCCATCCCGGTGACCCTCGGCGTCATCGTGGCGACCATCGCGGTCTCCATCGCCTGGAGCCTGCGCACCACCAGTGCCCGCTCGGAAACGCCGCAGCCCTCGCAACTTCCCTGATGATGCGGTCTCAACCGGTGCCGGACACCGCATTATCGGGGAAAGTGCACGGATCTCGGCGGGCGAGGTCGGCGCGGCCGGTGAGGTCGGCGCGGCCGGTGAGGTCGGCGCGGCCGGCGGGGGTGAAGGCGACGGTGACGACGAGGTCGGCCAGCGGCAGGGTGCGCCACAACCAGGCGGTGCCGGGCGGCACCTCCAGGCCGTGCCGGTGCCACCAGGTGGCCACCGGCACGTCGGCGAGCTTGGCCAGACACTCCACCCGGGTCCACCGGCCCCAGAAGTCGGTGGACCCGAACCGGCGGGCCAGCGCGACGGGAGGCGCGGCGGCGGCGCGCTCGGCGTCGATCGCGACCCGCCAACCGGGCACCGGTGGGGCGTACCAGCCGACGCAGCGCCCGTCGCCGAGGTGGCTGCGGGTGACGGCGTCACCCGAGTCGGCCACCGCCGCCACCCGCAGGTGTCGGGGTGCGGCGGGTCAGATCGAGGCGGCACCGTCCACCACGATGACCTGGCCGTTGATGTTGGTCTGGTCGCGCAGCAGCAGCCGCACCACCGGCACCACCTCCTCCGGCTCGGTCAACTGACCGGTCGGCGTACGGCGCACGATCTGGTCAAGCTGGGTCTGGCCGAGCACCGCCGACATCTCCGAGGCGAAGAAGCCCGGGGCCACCGCGTTGACCAGCACCCGCCCGCCCAGCTCCCGGGCCAGCGAGCGGGTCGCCGCGTCCATCCCACCCTTGGTGGCGGAGTACGCCACCAGACCAGGAAAACCGCGCTGCGCGCAGATCGAGGTGATGTTGACGATCCGCCCACGCCGGCCCTGCGCCAGCATCCGCCGCACGGCCAGCCGGGTGAGCTGCAACGGCGCGGTCAGGTTGGTCTCGATGATCCGGGCGATGTCGGCGGTGGCGGTGTGCACGTGCAGCGAATCCTGCCCGACGGCGGCGTTGTTCACCAGGCCGTCGATCGGGCCGAGCCGCTCCTCGGCCGCCCGGACGAACGCCTGCGCGGCGGCGAGGTCGGTCACGTCGACCGAGCCGACGTGGGTCCGCTCCGGGTGGGCGTCGGCGAGCTTGGCCAGCTCGGGCGTGACGGTACGGGCGAAGGCGGCCACCTTCAGGCCCGAGTCGAGCAGGTCGGTGACGATGGCGAGGCCGAGGCCGCGAGATCCGCCGGAGACGAGCACCACGGAGCTGGGCGGTACGGGTCGGGCGGGGGTGGTGGGGTCAGACATCGCTCTTCAGGGTCTCCTTGACGGGAATCTCGGTCAGCACACGAATCCGCCTCGGGACCGCGTACTCGGGCAGTTGGTCGGCGCACCAGCGCACCAGCGTCGCCTCGTCCGGCGTCGCCTCGTCCGGCGAGCTGGCGGTTCCGGTCGGCACCACCTCGGCGACGACCATGTGGCCGAGCAGCGGGGCACGCCGACCGGTGACCCGGGCCCAGGCCACCCGCGGATGCGCGGTCAGCACGTCACGGACCACCCCGGCGGAGACCTTGCTGCCACCGACGTTGATCTCGTCCGCGTCGAGCCGACCGGTGATCAGCACCCGGTCACCGCTCACCTGTGCCCGGTCGCCGGTGCGGACAGGACCGTCCAGCCCGGCACCGTGGTACGGCGAGGTGATCACCAGCTCCCCGTCACGCACCCCGATCGTCGGGCGGCCCGGAGCCGCCCGGTCCAGCCAGTCCACCGGGAACCCGGCTCTCCCGTCGTGCACCACGATGGCCGCGCCGACCTCGGAGGAGGCGTAGATCCAGGAGATCCGGGCGGCCGGGAACACCTCCCGCAGCCGGTCCAGGATGGTCTGGTCGACCGGTTCGCCACCGAGGGTCAGCTGCCGCAGCGGCACCCGGGCCAGCCCGGCCGGATCGCGGTGCAGGGCCCGCCGCCAGAAGGTGGGGGTGCCGGAGGCGGCGTCCACCCCGTGCTCGGCCGCCAGCGCCGGCCAGTCGTCGAGCTGATCCGGTTCCACCACCACCAGGTGCTGCCCCGGCTGGGTCAGCGACAGCGTGACCACCTGCCACCAGGCGTAGGTGCCGGGAGCGTACGGGCAGAGCCAGGTCCGCGCCGGCTGCTGCCCCCGCACGGTGGTGAGCGATTCGAGGGTGTGCCCCACCCGCTTGGGACGACCGGTGGAGCCGGAGGTCAGCAGCCACAGCCGGCCGGACTCGGCGGCCCGCGCTGCGGGTGCCGTCGGGTCACCGGCCGTCGGGGCGCCCAGCTCGGTCACCGCGAACCCGGCGGCGCGCAGTTCCGTGCGCATCGCCGCGTCGACCCGGCTGGCGGTGCTGAGCAGCAGCTCGGTGCCGTGCACCGCGTGGTGCCGGGCGGCGGCGAGCGCGTACCGGGCCGAGTGGGCCAGCGCGGCGACGGGCTCCGGGAGAGTCAGCTCCGGCAGGTCGCGCCAGGTCAGCGTGGCACCGTCGACGACGATCCGGTTGTCCGCCCCCGCCGGGTGGACGGGAGTCTGCGCAGCGGTCTCGACGCTCACTGCCGCTGCAACTCGACGAGGAAGTCCAGCACGTCGCCGACGGTGGCGATCCGGCGCAGCCCGGGCGCGTCGAAGTTCAGCTCCTCCCCCGTGGCGTCCTCGACGCGCAGCGCCAACTCGGAGAAGTCCAGCGACCGGAAGCCGACCTCGCGCAGATCGGCGGCGTCGTCGGCGGGCAACGCCTTGCCCTGGTTCTTGAGAACCTCGCCCATGAGGTCGCGAATCTGCGCCCGACTCAATTCCTTCATGCGGCGGAGTGTACAGCCAGGTGAATCGTGATTAGGGTGCCCGGTGACCAGGTAAACGGAGCGGAAAGCGAGCGGTACGTGTTGCGTGACGCCACCGAGGACGACGTTAACCTGATGTTGTCCTGGCGTAATCAGGAGATCAACCGGCAGGTCAGCAAGACCAGTCACGTCATCACCGCGCAGGAGCACCGACGGTGGTGGTCGGCGGTCCGCCAGGACCCCACCCGTCGGGTGCTGACCTACCTGCGCGACGGGGTGCCCAGCGGCGCGGTCAGCTACTTCGACCTGCGGATGTCCGGCCCGCGTACCGGCGGGTGGGGTTTCTACCTGGACGCCGAGGGGCTGGCCGAACGGGGCGACACACTGCCCGCCTGGCTGGAGGTGATGCGGGAGGCGGTGGACCACGCCTTCGACGTGCTGGACCTGGACCGGCTCGACGGTGAGGTGCTCGCCCACAACACGGTGGTGCGCCAGATGAACCGTCGGTTCCGTTTTGTCGAGGGGCCTGGTCGCCAGGAGACGCACGACGGCCGGGAAATCACCGTCATCCCCATTTCCCTGGAGCGCGCCAACCGCCGCGTTCGGTGATTATTGGCATTCCGTCCACGCATTGTTCACGTGGCTGACGAGTTACGTTGGCCATTACTGCGGGAACGTCACCGGCGCCGCCATGCGGCCCACTGCCGCTGCGGGTCGCCGCCCAGCCGGACGAAGCCGTACCGCGCGCCGTCCCAGTCGCCGGGCTCGCCGGGCGCCCAGCGGGCGAAGACCACCGCCGCGTCGGCCGGCGGCCGGTCGCGGAACCACGGCACCTCGGTCCAGGTGACCTGGTGGCTCAGGTTGAACCGGAGCTGATAGCGCACGCCGGTGGAGGCGGCGACCCGCTCCGGCGGCCGGACCCCCAGTTCGGTCACGCTGGGCACGGGCGTACCGGCCACCGCCAGCGGGCGGATCAACCGCTGCGTGATCACCTGCATGGTCGCCACGTTGACCACGACCAGCGCCGCGAGCACCACCGCCAGCAGGCCGGTACGTACGGCCGGGCGGCGGGTCGCCAGCACGAGCACCAGCAGCAGGCAACCGGCGACCCCGATCGCGGAGCCGACCAGGGGCCGCATCTGTCGCCACCCGTCGGTCAGGGCCATCAGGTCCGGCGCGCTGAACCCACCCCAGCGCAGCCGCGCGCCCTGGGCCTCGGCGTGGTCCAGGCGAAGCCGGATCAGCGCCCCGCCCACCGCGAGCAGCAGCACGGTGACCGCGATCCGGCGCAGCAGCGGCCGGTACGCCGTGCCGAACAGCAGCCCGACGCCGACCAGCATCCAGAACGGGGCGAACACCTGCACGTAGCGGGCGTAGATGGCGTCCGGCACCCGGTCCGGCACACCGGCCAGGACGACCTCCGCGCCGACGGCGACGCCGACGGTGGTCAGCAGCGCCGCCCCGAACGTCCACCTGGCGGCCGCACCGCCCCGGCGGAACACCCTGGTCACCGCCTCGGCGCCGGCCAGCCCGGCCAGCCCGAAGGTGACCACCGTCAGGTACCACAGCTGCGTACCGACCGACGCCAGCACCTGCGACAGTCCGCGTACCGAGGTGAGCGCCCGCACGGCGTTGCCACTGGCCGGGTCGCCGAGCAGGTGCACCGTGTCGCCGAGCAGCCGTGCCCCCGCCTCGTTGCCCAGCGCCGCGACCGCCACCGGCAGCACCGCCGCCAGCAGCGCCGCCGGGCCGAGCCGACGGCGGACGACAAGGGCCAGGGCCAGCAGCGCGAAGCCGGCGACGATCACCACGCCGCGCGAGTGCACCAGGTGAGCCGCGCCCGCCAGGGCACCGCACACCGCCGCGGCGACCGGCCCGGGTCGGTCGACCAGCCGGTGCACGGCGAGCAGCCAGGCCAGCAGCAGCGGCCCGAGCACCGCGTCGGTCATCGCCACCGTGGCGTGGAAGGCCACCGCCGGCAGGGTCGCCGCGACGACCGCCGCCGCCAGGGCCGGACCGGGTCGCAGCCCCAGCAGCCGGCAACCGAGCAGGTACGCCAGCGGCAGGACCGTCGCGTTCAGCGCCGCGTTGATCACCCGGACCAGCAGGTAGGTGTCGAGGAAGTCCCGGTCGAGGAGAAAGGCCGGCGCGATCAGCAGCGGGTAGCCGATCCGGCGCAGCGTCTCGTTCTCGCTGCTGAATCCGCCGGGACCACCGGCCAGGGCGCGTGCGGTGTTGAGGTAACTGTCCTCGTCGGTGTGCGCGAACGGCATGCTGGCGTGGCGGGCCAACCAGACCCGCCAGGCGGTCGCCAGCAGCCAACCGCCGACCAGCAGCAGGGGCAGCAACCAACGTCGGCCTCGCCTCGACGCGGCCCGGCCCGGGTCCGCCGAACCTCCGGTGTCCCCGGCCCGGATCGCCTCGACCTCGATGGTCATCGTTCCTCCCACGACACGGCAGGGTCGGACGCGCCCCCGGTCCCGATCGGGTGGAGACCCTAGCGCCCAGGTGGACGCAGGTCGGCGCGCACGCCGAGACGACGGCAGGTGTTCGCCAACCGGGTGCCCGCCATTCACCGCCGTACGGCACGTGGTTAACCGCAGGGCTCGGGCCCGTTAACCCGCCGCGTCTAGCGTTCCCACCCGGCCGGCCGAGGCCGACCGCGAATCCGACACACACGGGAGCACCAGTTGAGCGAGCTGAACGGATCGTCCATCCTCATCACCGGAGGAACGGGTTCCTTCGGCAGGACCTTCCTGCGGCATCTCCTCGCCGATACCGATCCGGCCCGGGTGGTGGTCTTCTCCCGTGACGAACTCAAGCAGTACGAGCTGCGCCAGCAGCTCGGCGACGACCCCCGGCTGCGCTGGTTCATCGGCGACATCCGCGACCGGCACCGGCTGACCCGGGCCATGCACGGCGTGGATCACGTCGTGCACGCCGCCGCCCTCAAGCAGGTCGACACCGCGGAGTACAACCCGTCGGAGTTCATCGCCACGAACATCACCGGTTCGCAGCACGTCGTCGACGCGGCGATCGAGGCCGGCGTGCAGAAGGTGGTGGCCCTGTCCACCGACAAGGCGTCCAGCCCGATCAACCTGTACGGCGCGACCAAGCTGGTCGGCGACAAGCTGTTCATCTCCGCCAACCACTACGCGGCGCAGCACCCGACCCGCTTCGCCGTGGTGCGCTACGGCAACGTGGTCGGCAGCCGGGGCTCGGTGGTTCCGCTGTTCCGGCGGCTCGCCGCCGAGGGCAAGAGCCTGCCGATCACGGACAAGCGGATGACCCGCTTCTGGATCACCCTGGACCAGGCCGTGCAGTTCGTCATCGACTCGTTCGACCAGATGCAGGGCGGCGAGCTGTTCGTGCCGCGCATTCCCAGCATGCGCATCCTCGACCTGGTCGAGGCGGTCGCCCCGGACGCCACCACCCACGAGATCGGCATCCGGCCCGGCGAGAAGCTGCACGAGGAGATGATCGCCCCGGACGACAGCCGCCGGACGCTGATCGCCAAGGACCGGTTCATCGTGCAGCCGACCATCGCCACCTGGGGTTACCAGCCGCCGGTCGGCTGCGAGCCGGTGCCGGACGGCTTCGCGTACCAGTCGGACACCAACGACGAGTGGCTCACGGTGCCCCAGCTGCGTGAGATGCTCGGCATCACCACCGCGTGATGGCGATGCTCCCCTACGGACGACAGTCGGTCACCGATGAGGATGTCGCGGCGGTCGTGGAGACCCTGCACAGCGACTGGTTGACCACTGGTCCGCAGGTCGCGGCGTTCGAGGCGGACCTCGCCGGGTGGACCGGCGGGGTCGGCGTCGCCGCCGTGTCCAACGGCACCGCGGCACTGCACGTGGCGTACGCGGCGGCTGGCGTGGGGCCCGGCGACGAGGTGGTCGTACCGCCGATGACGTTCGTGTCGACCGCGAGCACCGCGGTCGCCCTCGGCGCCAAGGTCGTCTTCGCCGACGTCGAGGACGAGACCTTCTGCCTCGACCCGGCGGCGGCCGCCGCCGCGGTCACGCCACGCACCAGGGTCGTCTCGGCGGTCGACTACGCCGGCCACCCCGCCGACTACGACGCGCTGCGCAAGTCGGTCGAGGGCAGCGACGCGCTGCTGCTGTCCGACGCGGCGCACTCGATCGGCGGCCGGTACCACGGTCGGCCGGTCGGCTCACTCGCCGACCTGACCACCTTCTCGTTCTTTCCGACGAAGAATCTGACCACCGCCGAGGGCGGCGGGGTCGCCGCGCTCGACCCGGAGATTCTCAAGCGGGCCCGCCGGTTCCGCAGCATCGGAACGGTCCGCGAGCACGACGAGTTGCACCTTCCCGACGAGGGCGGGTGGTGGTACGAGGTGCACGAGTTCGGGTTGAACTACCGCCTGCCCGACGTGCTCTGTGCGCTGGGCCGCAGCCAGCTGCGCCGGCTCGGCGACTTCGTCGCCCGGCGGGCCGCCCTGGTGGCCCGCTACAACGAGGCGCTGGCCGACCTGGACGGGGTGCGGCTGCCGGTCCAGAAGTCGTGGGCCGACCCGGCCTGGCACCTGTACCCGATCCGGGTGCTCGACGGCCGCCGCCGCGAGATCTACGACCGGATGCGCGCCGCCGGCATCGGCGTCCAGGTCAACTACATCCCCGCGCACTGGCATCCGGCCTTCGCCGAACTCGGCTACCGGCGTGGCAGTTGCCCCGTGTCGGAGGCGTTCTACGCCCAGCAGTTGTCGCTGCCGCTCTACCCTGGACTGCGCGACGCCGACCAGGACCGCGTCATCGACGCGTTGGCCGCGGCCCTGCGCGGCACCTCGCTCCGGCCCGCCGCCTGAAGGAACGCTCGATGCACCATGCGAACCACTTCTATGGTCACGCCCACGTGCTGGCCCGCTATGCCGGGCTGGGTGACGGCCACCCACCCCGGATCAACGGGTACGTCCAGCACGGCTGGAACATCGGCGACGGCCTCGCCCCCGGACACCCGTACGCCGAGCGCACACCGAGTCTGCTGTGGTCGGAGCAGACCCGGCGGCGGGCCTGGTCGGTCGGGCGGCGCAACGTCACGGTGATCGGGGCGCCGTTCGCCTATCTGCTGGCCATGCGGCCGGCGGAGGAATCCCAGCCGCCCCGGGAGGGGACCATCTGGTACCCGTTCCACGGCTGGGAGGGCCAGCACGTCAAGGGTGACCACAAGGAACTGATCGCCCGCATCCGGGACACCGAACCCGGCCCGGTCACCGTCTGCCTGTACTGGCACGAACACCGGATGCGGCGGGTACGCCGGCTCTACGAGAACGCCGGCTTCCGGGTCATCTGCCACGGCTACCGGGGGCACTGGTGGAAAGACACCGACCCGCTGTTCCTGGACCGTCAGCTCGACGAGCTGCGCCGGCACCGTCGGGTCGCCTCCAACCGGCTGACCAGCGCCATCTTCTACGGCATCGCGGCCGGCTGCGAGCCGGCGGTGTACGGCGACCCGATGGTGCTGGCCGACGAGGACCCGACCTTCGGCGGCACCGCCCGCATCCGCCGGCAGTGGCCGCAACTGCACGGCGAACAGGTGCACCTGCCGACCGCTGTCGAGCTCGCCCACGCCGAGTTGGGCACCGACCACCGCTACCCACCCGCCGCGTTGCGGGAACTGCTGGGGTGGGCGTACCTGCAGGAGGAGACGACGTGACAACCGAGACGGCGTCAGCGGTGACGCTGCCCGGCGGCGAGATGCTCGCCTGGTCCGACCGGACGGACTCAGCCGCCGACGGCCCGCTCGCCGGGTTGGTCGCCCGCCTGGTGCCGGCCGGCGCCCGGGTGCTGCTGGCCGGGCCGCACGGTCCGGCGCTGCTCGACGCGCTGGCCCACACCCGGCTCACCTGCCTGTTGCGCGGCTACCCGGACGCGGCGGTGGTCGCCGGACAGGTGGACCGGGTGCTGGTGAGCGGCCCACAGGGCCTGCCCGCCGGCGAGGAGTACGACGTGGTGATCGCCGGTGCCGGGCTGGACGCGATCGAGTCGGTCGAGGGTGAGCGCCTCGGCTGGGACGAGCTGCTGGCCCGCCTGGTGGCGGCCGTCCGCCCCGGCGGTGACCTGCTGCTTCGGCTGGACAATCCGCTCGGCGTGCACCGGCTGGTCGCCGCCGAAAGCTGGTACGCCGGCCGGGGCGATGCCGAGTGGACCGTCGGTGGGGTGCTCGACGCTACCCGCCCCGCCAACCTGGCGCAGCTGCGCGAGCGGCTGACCGCCGCCGGGATGCGCACCGGCACCTGCTACGCCGGGTATCCGCATCCCGACCTGACCAGCGCGCTGCTGGCCGTCGACGAGCTGACCCGGCACACCAGGAGCGGGCTGTTCGACGCGGTGCTGCACGCCGCCTGCACCACCGGGTACACCGGCCGCTTCGTCCTCGCCGACCCGGCCCGGCTGGCCGTGGACGCCCTGCACGCCGGTCGCGCCGCCGACCTGGCCCCGTCCTGGCTGGTGCTCGCCCACCGGCCGGCCACCGAGCCGGCCGGCATCGACGAGGAGCCGGTCGACACCGGCGACCCGGCGCACCGTCTGCCGCGCGTCGACCGGCCGGAGCACCCGGGGGTCGGTGGGCCCGCCCGGCTGCCGGTGGCGTTCGTCGCCGACTGGACGGCAGACGGCACCGTGGTCGAGGTGCGGGACGGGCCAGCGGGCTGGCACTGGCACCGCACCGGCGTCGCGGTGCCCCCGGCCACGGCCGGCGCACCGTACGCCGGTCGCGGGACGGCGCACCACGACCCGGCCGCTCCCGACGGCCCGGTGCCCGACGGGCGTCTGCTGCGCAGCCTCCTGCTCGACGGGTGCCTGCGCCGCGACACGGCGCTGCTGCGCCGACTGCTACGCGGATACGCCGACTGGCTCGACGGCCAGGCCGAGCAGGGACGGCTCGCCGGGGCGGTGGCATTGGCCGGGGCGGACAACCTGGTCGTCGACGGTGACCGCTGGGCGGTGCTCGACCGGGGCCGGCGGGCCGGCCCCCCGTTGCCGGTCGACGTGGTGCTGGCCCGGACGCTGTGGCGCTTCGCCGCCGACCTGCTCACCGGCGGGTACGCCCACCCGTGGACCGCCACGCTGGACGTGGTGGGGTTGACCGTGCTGCTCGGTGGGGTCGCCGGACGTGACTTCGACCGAGCCGTCGTCGAGGCCGCGACGGAGACGGTCGCGACGGCTGCGGAGGCCGCGGTGAGCCTGACCGACCCGCCGCCCGGCCCCCGCAGCTACCAGCAACTGCGCGAGGCGTGGCTGCGCCAGCGGGAGGAGAACACCCGGCTTGCGGCGCTGCTCAAGTGGACCGAGGATCTGCTCACCTCGCGCGAACGTGCGTTGCGCCGGGCCGAAGCGAAGATCAACCTGCTGAGTGGTTCGCTCAGCTACAAGGTCGGGCGGCTGGCCTTGACCCCGGCCCGGATGGCCAAGCGCGGCGCCCGCGCCGCCAAACGCCGGGCCCGCACCACCATCGCCGTGAAGCAGGAAGGACCGGAATGACGGACCGTATCGTCGGCATCGTGCAGGCGCGGATGGGCTCGTCCCGGCTGCCCGGCAAGGTGCTGCGCCCACTGGCCGGACGCAGCGTGCTCGGCCGGGTGGTCCGGGCCGCCCAGGACAGCGGTGTGCTCGCCGACCTGGTGGTGGCGACCAGCAGCGACGGCAGTGACGACGCGATCGTCGCCGAGTGTGACCGGCTCGGCGTCGCCTGGCACCGCGGGCCGGTCGATGACGTACTGACCCGCTTCGTCGGTGCCCTGGACGCCCATCCCGGCGACGCGGTCATGCGGTTCACCGCCGACTGTCCGCTGCTGGATCCGGAGATCGTCAGTCTGGTCGCCTCGGTGTACCGGGCCGTGCCGGGACTGGACTACGCCAGCACGTCGATCGCCCGTACCCTCCCCCGCGGTCTGGACGTGGAGATCATCCGGGCCGACGCGCTGCGTACCGTCGACCGGCTCGCCACCGACCACCACCGGGTGCACGTGACCTCGTACGCGTACGCACATCCGGAGGTGTTCCGGGTGCTCGGCGTGACCCTCACCCCGGACCGTTCGCAGCTGCGCCTCACCCTCGACACCGACCGCGACTGGGAACTGGTCCACGCGGTGGCCGACCACTTCGGTGACGTCAGCGTGCCGCTGGCCAAACTCGTCGACTGGCTGGACGGGCAGCCGGCGCTGCGCGCGCTCAACGCCGATGTCCGGCAGAAGCGGTTGGAGGAGCGCTGAGCACGTTACGCGTCGGGCTGCGCTGCGACGCCGGGCCGCTGCGTGGGGTCGGGCACCTGGTCCGCTGTCTCGCCCTCGGTGAGGAGTTCCAGGCCCGGGGCGCCACCGTCGAGGTCTTCGGCACCGTCGACGGCGTCGGCTGGGCGGCCGACCAGCTCACCGCCCGGGGCATCACGCTGCACCCCGGCCCGGACACCCCGGACGGTCTGGTCGCCGCCGCCCGCCGGCACGACCTCGACGTACTGGTCCTCGACTCGTACGAGCTGGATCCCACGGCTGCGGGGGCGCTGCGGGCCGCCGGGGTGCTGACCCTGGCCATCGTCGACGGGGAGACCCGGGGACAGGACGCCGACCTCTACCTCGACCAGAACTTCGCCACCGACTTGGCCGTGCCGGCGGGCCGGCTGCTCGCCGGCAGCGGGTACGCCCTGCTGCGCGCGGGTGTCCTGGCCGCCCGGCCGGCGGCCCCGCGCCCGGCGGTGACGGTCGATCCCCCCTCGGTGCTGGCCTTCTTCGGCGGCACCGACGCGGCCGGCGCGGCACCGGTGCTGACCGAGGTGCTGCTGTCGACCGGCCGGCCGATGGAACTCACCGTCGTCGTCGGCCGGCCCGAACTGGCCGCGCGGATGGCCCGGCTGACGCCGGGGCCCGGCCAGTCGCTGCTGCCGGTGCCACCCACCGGTACGCTGCCCGCCCTGATCGCCGCGGCGGACCTGGTGGTCAGCGCGGCCGGCACCTCCACCTGGGAGTTGTGCTGCCTCGGGGCCCCCTCGGCGCTGGTCTGCGTGGTGGACAACCAGCGCGAGTCGTACCACCGGGTGGTGGCCGCCGGGCTGGCCGCCGGGCTCGGTGAGCTGCCCGCGCTGGCCGGTGACCCGGCGGCCGTCCGCGCCGCCGCGGGCACCCTGGCGGGGCTGCTCGACGACGGGGCGCGCCGGGCGGAGCTGTCCGCCCGCGCCTGGGCCGCGGTGGACGGGCGCGGGCGGGAACGGGTGGTGGACGCGGTGCTGGACGCGCTACGGCACGTCGCGGCTGGCTCCCCAGTGCAGTGACAGGCCGCGCGCAGCGCGGTCGGTGTTGATCTGCATCATGCTGCCGAGGATCGTCGCCCGGTCGACGACGATCGCGGTGCCGTCAAGCGTGTGGGTGGTCCGGTCGCTGATCAGCACGGCAGCACCGGGCGCGTCGTCGAGGTGTGTCGCCAGCGCCGCGTCGAGGGTGCCGGGCCGGATCGTCTCGGTCGCCCGGGCGACCGAGACGCCACCGGCGGCGAGCGCCTCGTACAGCGACGTCGCGGTGAAGTCCACCTCGCGCAGACCGTCGGCGTGCGAGGCGCGTACCCACGAGACCTGGTGCACGGCGCGGCGGCCGGCGAACGCCCGCACCCGCTCCAGCCGCAGCCCGGTGTCGGCGACGCCGGCCCGCAGCGTCCCGGCGATCCGCGCCGGCAGCCGGCGCACCGCCCGGCCGACGACGGTGGTCCGCACCTCGTGGCCCTGATCCCGCAGGTCGTCGGCGAAGCTGCGCAGCGAACCCAGCCGGTACGCCAGGTGTGGCGGGGTGACGAAGGTGCCCCGGCCAGGTTGCTGCTCGATCAGCCCCTCGTCGCTGAGCTGCCGCAACGCCTGCCGCAGCGTCATCAGCGTGACGCCGTAGGCGGCGCTGAGGTCGCGTTGGGAGGGTAGCGCCTCGCCGGGCCGGTAGTCCCCGGCTCGGATCCTGGCGGCAAGGTCGGCGGCGATGGTGCGGTACCGCGCCGCGGGGGCGTCCTGCCCGGTAGCCATGCCGCCGCCCGCCCCCTAACCTCCGGCGTCCGCCGATGTCCGTGCCGGCACGCCGTCCAGCGCTCTGCGCAGTGACCGGACGAATCCGGCGGTCGACGCCGGGTCCGCTCCGTCGAGCAGGCGTCGCATCAGCGCCGCCCCGACGATCACACCGTCGGCGTCCCGCGCCGCGACGGCCGCCTGCGCCGGTGTCGAGATGCCGAATCCCAAGAATACGGGCCGGTCCGTGACGCCCCGCAGGCGCCGCGCCAGTGCGGCGGCCGAGGCGGCGAGTTGCCGGCGTTCACCCGTGGTACCCATCAGGGAGACCGCGTAGACGAAGCCGCGACTGCGCTCGGCGATCTCCCGCAGCCGCAGTGGCGGGGTGGCGGGCGAGGCCAACAACGCGAGGTCGACGTTCGCGGCCCGGGCGGCCGCGCTCGTCGCCCCGGCCTCTTCCAACGGCAGGTCGGGCACGATCAGGCCCTGGACGCCCGCCTCGGCGAGGGCTCGGCAGAACCGGTCCGCGCCACGGCGCAGGGCGAGATTCGCGTACGTGCTGACCACGACCGGCACCTCGATCCGGTTCCTCGACAGGTCGGCGAGGACGCCATCGGTGCTGGCGCCCCGGGCCAGCGCGGCGTCGGACGCCTCCTGGATGGTGACGCCGTCGAGGGTGGGATCGGAGAAGGGGATGCCGACCTCGATCGCGTCGGCCCCGGCGTCGGCGATCGCGCGCAGGTGGTCGGTCCAGTCCGGGGTGACTCCCCCGGTGAGGTAGGGCATGAGCAGCTTGCGGCCACGGTCGCGCCGCAGCCGGGTCTCCAACGTGGTCACCGCGCCTCCTCGTCGCCCAGGTACGCCATGAGGGTCGCGATGTCCTTGTCGCCGCGGCCGGAGAGCGTGACGAGCACGCTGCTGCCGGTGGGCAGGTCGGTGGTGCCGGCCGCCCGGACGACCCAGGCGAGCGCGTGCGCCGACTCGATCGCCGGGACGATGCCCTCGGCGCGGGCCAACCGGACCGCCGCCGCCAGGGCCTCCTGGTCGGTGGCGGTGACGTACTCGGCCCGGCCGAGGTCACGCAGGTGGGCGTGCTCCGGCCCGACTCCCGGGTAGTCCAGGCCCGCCGCGACGGAGTGCGCCTCGCGGATCTGGCCCTGCTCGTCCTGAAGGAACAGCGACTGGAACCCGTGCAGGACGCCGACCTCACCCAGCGCCGCGCCGGCACCGCCCGCCGCCTCGACCCCCACCAGGCGGGCCGGCGTCTCCACGAAGCCGGCGAAGGTGCCGGCGGCGTTGGAGCCACCACCGACGCAGGCGACGACCTGATCCGGTGTGCCGGCCGACAACTGCTCGGCGCACTGGTGTCGCGCCTCCTGGCCGATGACCGCCTGTAGCTCGCGCACCAGCCACGGGTACGGGTGCGGCCCGATCACCGAGCCCACGCAGTAGTAGGCGTCCTCCGTGGCGCTGACCCAGTGGCGCATCGCCTCGCTTGTCGCGTCCTTGAGGGTCCGGCTGCCCGAGCGCACCGGCACGACCTGCGCGCCGAGCAGCCGCATCCGGAACACGTTGTGCGCCTGCCGCTCGATGTCGCGCTCGCCCATGAAGACGGTCACCGGCAGGCCCAGCAGGGCACCGGCGGTGGCGGTGGCGACGCCGTGCATTCCCGCGCCGGTCTCGGCGATCAGCCGCCGCTTGCCCATCCGGCGCGCCAGCAACGCCTGCCCCAGCACATTGTTGATCTTGTGCGAGCCGGTGTGCGTCAGGTCCTCCCGCTTGAGCAGCACCGTCACGCCGAGTTCGGCCGACAGTCGCAGGGCCGGAGTGAGCGGGGTCGGTCGGCCCGCGTACCTCGACAACAGCCAGGCCAGATCGCTGCGGAAGCCCGCATCCGCCCACGCCTCGGTGAAGGCCGCCTCGACCTCCTCGCAGGCGGCTATCAGCGGCTCGGGCACGAACCGGCCACCGTGCCGCCCGAACCGGCCGGCCACCGGCGCGGCGGACGGGTCACGCAGTGCCAGAGCTTCCATGGCGACCTCCAACTGTTCTATAACTCTTGTCTAGAGTTATAGAACAGTTGGCGAGGTGCGCGCAAGGCTTCGCCGGGGCGCCAACGTCTCCTTCGGCTCGCCCCCGCCCACCACTGCACCGCCCACGCGGCGCCGGGGCCAGCCCGGCCACCTGTCGCCGGCAAGCCGTGACTACAGTGACCAGCGCCCAGGTGGATGACCGCCTGTAGACCGTTTCTCGGCGGCTCCCGCGATCCGATCCACCCTCCATCGTGTAGTCACAGAGGAGTACATGTGATCTTGTCTGTACGAAGAGCGGCCCTGTTGATGCCGGCGCTTGCCCTACTGACGTCCGCCGCCCTGGTGGCCCCGATGGCGACGAAGGCGGAAGCAGCGACCTGCGTACGCTCCTGGAGTGCCTCGGCGGGCGACTCGGTCGGGACGGGCCTCGGATTCAGCTACTCCGGATGGCCGGGTGGAAATGCCCGGGTGAAGGCCACGTACAAGATCTCGGGCACGGTCAAGTCGATCCGGGTACGCATGTCGCAGGGCGGCACCAGCACCTACACCACGCTGCTCGGCACCAGGGGCAGCAAGGTCACGAAGGACGTCGCCGTGGGCTATCGCACCAAGGGCAGCGGCACGCTGTGGTTCGAGCCCAGGGGTGACAGCACGACCACCGGTCGCACTCTCTACTCCTTCTGCCTGTACCGGAGCTGATCTTCCGCGCCCGCCAGGACGCGCGGGCGCCGTAGAGACGCAGGATGCTGTGACGCAGCACCGCCGCCGCCAGCACGGTGGCCATGCGGCCGGCGATGACCTCACCGCCGGCCGCATGACCGAGCGCGCTGGTCGCGGCCACCGAGGGATGCAGCAGCCACCAGCCAAGTAGCACTGGTGTGCTAAGTCCCTGCTAGGCTGCGGGCATGTCGCAGACCGCGTACCAGCCGTCGATGCTGGAGGTCACCGACGCGGCGCCCACCCTCGGCCCGCTGGCCGGGCAGCCGCGCCGGCACCCGCTGAGCCGGGGCGCCTGGGTCGACCACCTGCCCGGCTGGGTGCACGGCTCCGACCAGGTGCTCGACGTGCTGCTACGCGAGGTGCCGTGGCGGGCCGAACGACGCACCATGTACGACACCGACGTCGACGTGCCCCGACTGCTCTGCTGGTACGGTGCCGGCCGAGCACTACCGCACCCGGTGCTCACCGCCGCCCGCGCGGCACTGACCCGCCACTACGCCGACGAACTCGGCGAACCCTTCGTCACCGCCGGCATGTGCCTCTACCGCGACGGCCGGGACAGCGTCGCCTGGCACGGCGACACCCAGGGGCGCTCCGCCCACACCGACACCCTGGTCGCCATCGTCTCCTTCGGCTCGCCCCGCCAACTGCTGCTGCGCCCGCGCGGCGGCGGCACCAGCCTTCGTTTTCCGCTCGGTCACGGTGACCTGGTGGTGATGGGCGGCTCCTGCCAGCGCACCTGGGAACACGCGATACCCAAGACCGCCCGCCCGGTCGGCCCCCGGGTCAGCGTCCAGTTCCGCCCAGCCGGCGTCGCCTGACCCACGCCGAGCAGTCACCATCCGTGGCCGGTCCGCCAGCCAATGGACGGCGCGTCGGAGCCCCCGGCCTCGACCGGGGACTCCGACCCTCAACTCAGAACTGCGCGAAGAAGCGCCACACCTCGCCCTTGGTCCAGGTCCTGGCGCCGCTGTCGCCACCGCCGTCGACCGGGCCGGGGGTGTGACCGCCGTCGAACGCCGCCCACTGCACGGAATAGCCGGCGCTGCATCCCGAGTAAACGGTGGTGATGTGCGTCCGGCTGCCCGCCGCCGGCTCCGGCGGGTTCTGCGGGGTGCAGCCGTTGTTGCGGACGAACCTGTCGCGCAACGACCGCCCGCTGGTGATGTTGTCGGAGATGCCGTGGATGCCGAAGTACGCGATCGGCTGGGTACCGCCGCTGCATCCGCTCAACTCCCGGGGAGCGCCGTAGACCGCGACGGCCCGGAAGACGTTCGCGCGGGCACAGGCGAGGGCGTAGCTCATCGCCCCGCCGTAGCTGAACCCGAGAGCGAAGCGCTGCGTCGTGTTGACGCACAGGTCGCCCTCGATCCGACGGATCATGTCGTCGACGAAGGTGACGTCCTCGCCACCGGAGTTGGCCCAGCCGTTGCCGATGCCCTGCGGCGCGACCAGGATCGCGGTGTTGTTCGACTGCTCCTGCTGGCCGTAGTAGGCCCAGGCGGCCCCGTCGGCGCCACCGTAGGCGACATCGCCGGCGGTGCCGCCCCACCAGTGGAACGCGAACATCAACCGGTAGCGGGTGTTGCTGTTGTAGTTGGCGGGGAGCCTCAGGATGAAGCTGCGACTCTGGCCGCCGCTCTGGATGGTGTGCGTACCGTTGCCGAGCGTCGGCGTCCGGCCGCACCCCGCGCCCGGCTCACCGGTCGGTGGTGGCGACGTGGGGCCGCCCCCGCCGACCCGGGCCAGTTGCCACTGCTGGTTGGTGCCGTTCCAGTCGGCGTACTGCACGATGTTCGCGCCATCCGCAGTGGAGGCACCCTGCACCTCAACCACCTTGCCGCTGTGCCGGCTGACCAACCGGACGTGACCACCGTCGGAGTCGGCCAACCGGAACTGCTGATTCGTGCCATTGTGGTCCGACCACTGCACGACAGCCGCGCCGTCGGCGGTCGACGCATTCGACACGTCCAGAACCTTGCCCGAATGCCGCGACTTGAGCCGGTAGTAGCCTCCACCAGAGTCCACGAACTGCCACTGCTGATTCGCGCCGTCATTACGGCTCCACTGACTGATCCGCGCACCGTCGTTGGTCGCCAAGCCGTACACATCCAACGCCTTGCCACTGTTGCGGTTGACCAGCACATACCAGGCGTTGGGATCGACTGTCGCCGCCGCTGCGGGTGCCGCATTGATGGCGACGAGGCTGCCGGCCGCCAGGACAGCCGCACCGACCGCCGCCACGACCGACCATTTCCGACGCCTGGGGGGAGAGGCGGGACGAACCTCACCAATCATTGATCCACTCCTTCGACTAGGACCACGCGCCGTCGGGAGGGACGCGCGTTGTCGCAGGCACCGACGTTGTGGATGGTGGTGTCGACACGTCGGGCCGCCAGCGAGCAAGCCTCAACGTATCGTCGTCATACGTCATACGTCAATGACAGGTGTCGATGGATTGCGGCGCACCGGACGGTCGCGTCCGGCACGCCGCTGTCGAGCAGGCAGCTACCTACTGGCGGTCGATCTGGTGACCCACCACGGCCGGGCCGAGCATGACGGCGAAGCCGGAACCATCGCGACGCGGGTCGGCCGCCGGCAGCTCCACCGCCTCACCGTTCGCCGTCGAGCCCACCGGCCGGGGACCGACCCACCCGACCACCACGTCGGTCTCGCCCCTGAGGAACCGATGCGCCCGCACCCCGCCGGTCGCCCGCCCCTTCGCCGGGTACGCCGACAGCGGCGTCACCTTCACCGTCGCGCCGGTCGAGGTGACCACCATCGGCTCACCGTGCGCCGGATCGTCGGTGCGGACCGCGCCGAAGAACACCACCCGCGCCCCGGACGGCAGGGCGATGCCGGCCATCCCGCCGCCCTTGAGTCCCTGCGGCCGGATCGTCGCGGCACTGAAGCGCAGCAGCGAAGCCGCGCTGGTCAGGAAGGCGAGCGTCTCGGCGCCGTCGACCAGCCAGGTCGCCCCGACCACCTCGTCGCCGTCGCGCAGCCCGATCACCTCGAACTCGTCGGATCGCACCGGCCAGTCCGGGGCGCAGACCTTCACCACGCCCTGCCGGGTACCGAGCGCCAGGCCCGGTGAACCCGCCGCGGCAGCACCCAGCGGCGCCAGGCCGACCACGGTCTCCCCCGGCTCCAGCGGCACCAGCTCGGCGGCGGACATCCCGCCGCGCAACGACACCGTGCCGGCCTGTTCCGGCAACACCGGCAGCGGCAGCACGTCCACCTTGAACGCCCGGCCGGCACTTGTCACCAGCAGCACCCGACCTCGGGCGGTGGAGTGCACCGCGGCGCGTACCGCGTCGTGCTTGACCCGGCCGTGCCGGCGGCGTCCCTCGGCGGCCTCCTCCGACTCGGCCGCGGTACGGGCCACCAACCCGGTGGCCGACAGGATCACCTGGCACGGGTCGTCGGCCACCTCAAGCGGACCGGCCGGCGCGGACGCGGCCAGCACCTCCTTGAGGTCACCGTCGACGAGCGTCGTCCGCCGGGGCGCGGCGAACTGCTTGACCACCGCGGCCAACTCGTCCGAGACGACCTTCTTGAGCACGTTCTCGTCGTCGAGGATGGTCGACAGCTCGACGATCTCGGCCCGCAGCTTCTGCTGCTCGGCCTCCAACTCCAGCCGGTCGTACTTGGTCAGCCGGCGCAGCGGAGTGTCCAGGATGTAGTTGGCCTGGATCTCGGAGAGCTTGAACTGGCGCATCAGGCCACTGCGGGCCGCCTGGGCGTCGTCGCTGCCCCGGATCAGCTTCACCACCTTGTCGATGTCGAGCAGGGCGATCAGCAGGCCGTCGACCAGGTGCAGCCGCTCCTCCCGCTTGCGCTTGCGGTACGCGCTGCGCCGGGTCACCACCTCGTAGCGGTGCGCCAGGAACACCTCAAGCAGCTCCTTGAGCCCCAGGGTGCGCGGTTGCCCGTCGACGAGCACCAGGTTGTTGACACCGAACGAATGCTCCAGCGGGGTCAACCGGTAGAGGTCGGCGAGCAGTGCCTGCGGGTTCACGCCGACCTTGCACTCGATGACCAGCCGGGTGCCGCTCTCCCGGTCGGTGAGGTCCTTGACGTCGGCGATACCGGTGAGCCGCTTGGTCTTGGTCACCTCGTTGGTGATGGCGGCGATGACCTTTTCCGCGCCGATGCCGTACGGCAACTCGACAACCGTGATCGCCTGCCGACCTCTGCTGCCCTCCAGCGGCCCGATCTCCACCTTGCCGCGCATCCGCACCACGCCCCGGCCGGTCTCGTACGCCCGGCGCACCTCGTCCAGGCCGAGCAGCATGCCGCCGGTGGGCAGGTCGGGACCGGGCACGAACTCCATCAGCTTGTCGAGGGTGGCGTTCGGGTGCCGGATCAGCCACCGGGCCGCCGCGACGACCTCGCCCAGGTTGTGCGGGATCATGTTGGTCGCCATCCCGACCGCGATCCCGGCGGCACCGTTCACCAGCAGGTTCGGGAAGGCCGCCGGCAGCACGGTGGGCTGGGTCAGTGAGCCGTCGTAGTTGGGCTCGACATCGACGGTGTCCTCGCCCAGCTCACCGACGAGCAGCATCGCCTCCCGCGACATCCGAGCCTCGGTGTATCTCGCCGCCGCCGGTCCATCGTCCGGGCTCCCAAAATTTCCATGCCCGTCGATGAGTGGGACGTTCAGTGAGAAGTCCTGCGCCAGCCGGACCATCGCGTCGTAGATCGCGCCGTCGCCGTGCGGATGGTACTTGCCCATCGCATCCCCGACGATCCGGGCGGACTTCACGTGCGCCCGGTCCGGGCGGTGGCCCTGCTCGTACATCGACCAGAGGATGCGGCGGTGCACCGGCTTGAGGCCGTCGCGGGCGTCGGGCAGCGCCCGGGAGTGGATGACCGAGAAGGCGTACTCCAGGTAGGAGTCGGACACCTCGGTGGTCAGTGGATTGTCGATGATCCGCGCACCGGCCAGGTCGAACGCGGAATGGTCGACCTTCGTCTCCTTGCGGCGTGCCATGGCTCAGCTTTCCTTCCGAGAGACGCGGTGATCAGGCGTCGATGGCGGCACGGTCGACCCGGTCGGCGGAGTCGATCAGCCAGTTGCGGCGCGGCTCGACCTTCTCCCCCATCAGCAGTTCGAGGATCCGCTCGGCGGCGTCGACGTCGTCCAGGGTGATCCGGCGCACCGCGCGGGTGGCCGGGTTCATGGTGGTCTCCCACAACTCGTCGGCGTCCATCTCGCCGAGGCCCTTGAACCGGGGCACCGGGGTGACGATCTGCTTGCCGGCCTTCTCGAACCGGCGCACCGTCGACTCCATCTCCGCCTGGGTGTAGGTGTAGACGGTCTCCGGGTTGCGCCCCCTGGTCGTGATCTTGTGCAGCGGCGGCATCGCGGCGTAGAGCCGGCCCGCCTCGATCAGCGGTCGCATGTACCGGGCGAAGAGGGTGATCAGCAACGTCCGGATGTGCGCGCCGTCGACATCGGCGTCGGCCATGATGAGCACCCGCCCATAGCGCAGCGCCGACAGGTCGAAGGTGCGCCCCGAGCCGGCACCGAGCACCTGCACGATCGCCGCGCACTCGGCGTTGTCGAGCACCTGCTGAAGGCTGGCCTTCTGCACGTTGAGGATCTTGCCTCGAATCGGAAGAAGTGCCTGATATTCCGCAGAACGGGCAAGTCGACCTGTCCCGAGGGCGGAGTCCCCCTCCACGATGAACAATTCACTCCGGTCGATGCCCGAGGCGCGGCAGTCGACGAGTTTGGCGGGCATGGCCGCGCCTTCGAGGGCGGTCTTGCGGCGGGCCGCGTCCTTCTGCTGCTTCTGGGTGAGGCGTACCCGGGATGCGTCGACGATCTTCTGGAGGACCGTACGCGCCTCGGTGCGCGTCTTGCGGTCGTCCAGCCAGGACTTGAGGTGCTGCTCCACCAGCCCCTGCACGACCTTGGTGATGCCGGCGGTGGAGAGCTCGTCCTTGGTCTGTGAGGTGAACTGCGGCTCGGGCACCCGCACGTGCACCACCGCCGTCATGCCCTCCAGCACGTCGTCCAGGGTTGGCGCGTCCTCCTTGGCCTTGAGCAGGCCCCGGGTGTTGCGTACGGCGTCGGCGAGAGTGCGCGCCAACGCCCGCTCGAAGCCCTTGCGGTGGGTGCCGCCGTGGGCGTTGCGGATGGTGTTGGTGAAGCACTCGACCGTGCGTTCGTAGCCGGTGCCCCAGCGGAAGGCGATCTCGACCTCGGCCCGCCGCTGCACGTTCGACTGCATGACGCCGTTGGCGTCGGCGGCGTTCTCCCGGTACGTGCCCTCGCCGGTGACCAGCAGGGTGCCGGAGACCGGCCGGTCGCCGGCCGGGGCGAGGAACTCCACCATGTCGGTGAGGCCGTTGGGGTAGTGGAAGCGCTCCTCGGTGGATCCTTCCGTGGTGCGGTCGTGCAGGGTGTAGCCGACGCCGGGGACCAGGAAGGCGGTGTGGCGCAGCTTGGCCCGCACGGCGTCGTGGTCGAGGGTGGCGCCGGTCTCGAAGTAGCGGGGGTCGTGCCAGTAGCGGATCGAGGTGCCGGTACGGCGGCCGCGCTTCATGCCGCCGACGACCTGGAGCCCGGGGCCGGGAGTGAACGGCGCGTCGGGACCGTCGCCGTCGAAGACGCCGGGCACCCCGTGCCGGAACGACATGGCGTGCACCTTGCCGCCCCGGCGCACGGTGACGTCGAAGCGGCGGGACAGGGCGTTCACCGCCGAGGCACCCACGCCGTGCAGGCCGCCGGAGGTCTTGTAGCCGGAGCCACCGAACTTGCCGCCGGCGTGCAGGCGGGTGAGCACCAACTCGACGCCGGAGATGCCGGAGCGGGCGTGCACGTCGGTGGGGATACCCCGGCCGTCGTCGTCGACCTGCACCGACCCGTCGGAGTGCAGGATGACCTCGACGCTCGTGGCGTGGCCGGCGACGCCCTCGTCGGTCGAGTTGTCGAGAATCTCGTTGACGAGGTGGCCCACGCCACGGCTGTCGGTGGAGCCGATGTACATGCCGGGCCGCTTGCGGACGGCGTCCAGCCCCTCGAGGTGGGTGAGGTCGTCGGCCCCATACAGGGTGTCAGGCTCTGCGGTCAACTGGTCGTACTCCCCGGTCTCGGCGATGTGCTTCCCCGCGCCGTCGGCGGTCGGCCCGGCCCGGGCACGCCGCAGCGAGCGTAGCCGCACGCCCCGACAACCTGTGCGGACACCCGTCCGGCACGCCGAGGGCCGCTGCTGGCGGACCTGCCGCGGTCAACGCCTCGACGGCCGGCCTTATGCCCGGCGCCGGCACTCGACGCCGGTCGCGGGAGCATCCCTGACCCCGCCGGACCCGCCTGTCACGGTTGTTTCCCACTGTTGACGTTCGTCACACCTGCGTGATCTCATCACCGCACCAGAGGATCTTTCACATTTCTATGAATGGATGGGATGCCGATGTCCGCGTTGCGTCGTACCGCCGCCGCGATGGCCCTGGCCGTCACCGCGGCGACTCTCTCCACCGCCGTCGCGGCCCCCACCGCCTCGGCCGCACCACCCACCGCGGCGGTGGCTCTCGGCGACAGCTTCATCAGCGGCGAGGGCGCCGGCTCCTACCAGCCGGTGGTCGACGTGACCGGTGTGGCGCGGAGCTTCCCAGGGTGGACAGCGCCCAACAGCAACGCCTTCTTCTGCCACCGCTCGGCAAACGCCTCGCTGCACAAGGCGACGCTGCCCGGCATCCAGGACCGGTTCAACCTGGCCTGCTCCGGCGGCCAGCCGCACGACATCGCGGCCGCCTCGTCGGCCCGGACGAACGGCCGCCAGGTCGCCGCCCAACTCGACCAGCTCCGCACGGTCGCCCAGACCCACGACATCGATCTGGTGCTGATCGGGCTCGGCTCGAACAACAGCTCCTTCACTTTCGGCGGGGTCGCCGAGAAGTGCGCCAACCGGTTCATCGCCGACGCCTGGACCGGCTGGTGGGAGTTCTGGGCGTACCTGAACGGTCCGGTGGAGCAGAACCCGTGCAGCGACGCCGACCTGGCCACCCCGGCTCAGATCACCGCCGCCACGTCGGAGACCACCGCGGCCGTACGCCAGATCCTGACCACCCTGCGCGAGGTGGACGCCGACGGTCAGCACCGGGTGGTGTTGCAGGACTACACCAACCCGCTGCCGCTGGACCTGGCCCCCACGTACCACTCCGAGGACAACCGGGACGACACCCGGGACAAGTTCCGCGCGCTGGGCGCCGAGCGGTACGCGGCCGGCTGCCCGATCCACCGGGCCAGCCTCGCTCCCGGTCATCGGTTCTCGCAGGGCCTCGGCACCATCGTGCGCTCCGCCCGGGACACCCTGGCCGCCGAGTTCGCCAATGCCGACCTGGTCTACCTCAACGTGCAGCGCGCCTTCGACGGCGCCCGGCTCTGCGAGAACTCGAACAGCCCGACCGGCACCCTGGCCACCCCGATCCGGCTGATGGACAACCCGCCGAACGGCACCTTCGTCACCAGCCTCTCCGGCAAGGACAAGATCGCCATCCAGCGGATCGCCAACACCTGTGTGAGCTACTTCCAGACCTGCCAGGAGTCGTGGCACCCGAACGCCGCCGGGCACCAGGTGCTGGGCCAGTGCCTGTCCGGCGCGGCCACCACCGGGGCCCGCACGGTGGCCTGCGTACGCTCCGCCAACGGCACGATCGGCGTCTCCTGACCGACCTGACCCCGGCCACGGCGTGCCCCGGAGCCCGGCAGGGTTCCGGGGCACCCGTCGCTCCGGGCGCTCCCGGCGGGGGCGAGCCCCCAGCCATTACCTACCCGCCGGTAACCTGTTGGCGTGAACGCGATGGAGTACCAGCAGGAGTTCGTCCAGGTCGACGGCGCCCGCCTCGGCGTCCAGATCTATCCGGAGCCCATCGGGGTGGTCGACGCCCCGGTGGTGCTGATCGTGCCGGCGATGGGGGTCCGGGCCCGCTACTACCGACCGTTCGCCGCCGCGCTGCGCGCCGCCGGGCTCGCAGTGGTCGTGGCGGACCTGCGCGGCACCGGCGAGAGCACTCCCCGACCGAGCCGGACCTGCCGGTACGGCTACGCCGAGCTGGCCGCCGACATCGGGGCGGTACGCACGGCGCTCAAGCCCCGGCTGGACGGCCGGCGGACCCTGCTGCTGGGGCATTCCCTCGGCGGCCAGGCCGCCGTGCTGCACCTGGCCCTGCACGGCGAGCACGAGGTGGACGGGCTGGCCCTGATCGCGGTCGGCATCCCCTACTGGCGTGACTTCACCGGCCTTCGGCGGTACGGGTTGCTGCCGTACACCCAGGGCATCGCCGCCACGGCCCGGCTGCTCGGGGTCTGGCCCGGGTGGGGCTTCGGTGGCCGGCAGGCACGTGGCGTGATCCGCGACTGGGCGCACACCGCCCGCACCGGAGAATTCCCCGCGTTGGACGGGGTGGACACCGAGGCGGCGGTACACCGGATCCGCACCCCGGTGCTGGCGATCAGCGTCGACGGCGACCAGTACACCCCGCATCCCACGCTGGACCGGCTCTGCGCCAAGCTGACCGCAGCTCCCGTCGAGCGGGAACGCTACGGCGCGCCCGACACCGGCCTGGACCACTTCACCTGGGTACGCGCCAGCGAGCCGCTGGCCGCACGGGTGGCCGACTTCGTCACCGCCCGGCCAGCCCGCTGACGCACCGCCGGCCAGCCGAGAAACTCCACCTCGGGATTGACATTGATAGGACCGTCGGGGATATTCCTAGCGCATTGTCGGCGGCACAGCCCCGGAGGTCTGCGGCCGACCTGACCCAGGCGAGCAGACACCGGATCAACCTCGTCTTGCAGGCACACGGATAAGGTTTGAACGATGATCAATCGAACACTCGATTTCGCCAAGCAGCACGCACCCAATTCGGTACGTGTCGCGGTACGGCGCGCACAGCTCGAAGCCCACAACGCCCGGATGCGGCTGACAGTTCCGGTGGTCGCGCGCTGCGAATACGACAACATCTACCACTGCACGGTGCACAAAACGGGCAGCCAGTGGGTGAAGGCGCTGTTCAGCGACCCCACCGTCTACCGTCACTCCGGCCTGCTGCCGTACGATCCGCGCTTCTACAAGGGCCAACTCAACGACATCCCGCCAGGCCGTGCGGCGTTGGCTGTCTTCCGTTCCTACAAGCGCTTCCAGGCCATTTCGAAATCCGACAACCATCGCGCCTTCTTCGTCATCCGGGATCCCCGCGACATCGTCGTTTCGAGCTACTTCTCGCTACGTAACTCGCATGCCCCGATGGGCGACATTCTGCAGGCTCGGAAAATTTTGCAGGAACAGTCGATGAAGGAAGGGTTGCTGTACACCATCAACCGCCTCTCCGAACGGAACCTGTTCAAGAGCCTCCGGTCGTGGGCGGCTGCGAAGCCGTCGGAGAAATTCCGCCTGTTCCGTTACGAAGCCCTGACCGGCGAGCGGCAGCTCGACGAGGTGGATCAGCTGATGCGGCACTGCGGGATCGCCCTGCCGCCGTCCGAGCTGACGAACCTCCTCGACCGTTACAGCTTCTCCCGGATGCGGAAGGAACAAGAGAACTCGGGCCGGATCTCCCACTACCGGAAGGGTAAGGCCGGCGACTGGCGTAATCACTTCGATGACGAGATCTACGAGGCTTTCACCGCCGCCACCGGCAACCTGGTCGAAATCCTTGGTTACCCGGCGCGTGACCGAGCGACCGACGCCTGAGGCGGGAAGTGCGCCACCCCGACTCACTCACCCCGCCCCAGTCGGGCGATTAGCGGTCCCGAACCTGGGTAAGCCGCTGCGCCCGACACGGGGGAAGGGGACCAGATGTCTGACAGCCACACCGCACTACGTTCGATGCACGACCTGGGCCTGGCGGCCTGGTTCGGCGGCAGCCTGATGGGTGCCTTCGGCGTGAACGGCGCCGCGGCCCGGATCGGTGACTCGACCCAACGACTCTCGGTGGCGTCGACCGGTTGGAACCGGTGGACGCCGGTCAACGCGGCGGCCATCGGCGCTCACCTCGCCGGAGCGGTCGGCGAACTGGTGACCGAGAGCCCGCGCATGGCCGCCCAGGCCGGGGTCGGCCGGGCCAGCACCGTGAAGACCGCGCTGACCGTCAGCGCCCTGGCGGTGACCGGCTACAGCCGACTGCTCGGCATGCGACTGGCCAAGGCCGGCCAGGCGTCGGTCGAGGGGGTCACCGAGCCGAACGGGCAGACCCCGTCGAACGTGGCCTCCTGCCAACGCCAGATGAAGATGCTGCAGTGGGCGATTCCGGCGCTTACCGGCGCCCTGATCGTGGTCACCGCGTACATGGGTGAGCAGCAGAAGCCCGGGCAGGTCCTGCGCGGCATGCTCGGCCGCGTGGGCGGCATCGGGCACGCGTCGAAGACGATGGGCAAGGGCGCCGGCGGGATGGCGGCGGCCCGGGCGATCCGGCAGATGACGATGTCCGGCCGCTGACCGCTGAACCGCACGAACGCCAGCGCACCCACGTGCCGGCCGCCGGTGGCGCGGTTGACCGGCGACCGCGCACCGATCAGCGAGGTGGCCATGACGGACAGGGACAGGCAGGACCGGGCACCCGAGCATGTCGCCCCCTGGGGGACCGCCGACGGCTTCGACGCGGATCCGCCGTGGGGCGCCGGTGAGGACTCCCCGATGGACGAGGGCAGCGAGGAGACCGCCGTGCCCGAGGGCCGACGCGGTGAACGACGCGCGGCCGGCACTCGCGCCGGTGACCCGACGGACCGGCCCGCCGGGCGGCACGGGTTCGGCTCGGTGGAGCCGACCCGTACGCCGGTGGCCGGGCCCGGGGCACCGCCGGACCCGGCGCCCGCACGGCGCAGCTTCCCGGACGACTCGGCCGACGGGGACCTGCCGGACAACGCGCTGGAGGAGGCGACCGGGATGCACCCGGAGGGGACCTGGCGAGGGTGAGCGCCCCCTCGGCGTCCGGTCAGGACGGTACGGCCCGCCGGTCGGCCCGGTCGAGCAGGCCGGCCAGCTGTTCCGCGTCGCGTTGGGCCTGACCGGCGCAGCAGTTGTTGAACAGCACGTGCAACTCGTCGGCCTGCCCGGCGAGGTCGATCAGCAGCTCGGACCAGCGGCGCAGTTCCTCGTCGCCGTAGGCGTACCGGAACCGGTTCTCCTTGTCGCCGCTGGTCCAGGCGCTGCTGTGGCCGTGGAACCGGATCATCGCCAGATCGGCGGTGGCGATCGGGATCGGCGGCACCGAGTCCGGGTGGCCCTGCGGCATGTCCACGCAGCAGAAGGTCAGCCGCTGCTCGCGCAGGAAGGCCAGCGTCTCCAGCGCCGCCGCCCCGTCGAACCAGGAGGCGTGCCGCAGCTCGACGGCGACCCGCCACGGCCGGCACCGCGACGCCAGCTCCGCGATCCGTCGGCGGGCCGCCTCGCCACGGGCCAGCCACGGCGGGAACTGCAACAGCACCGCGCCGAGCCGGTCGGCCGCCGCGATCGGCGCCAGCGCCGCCCGGAACCGGTTCCACAACTCGTCGTACGTGGCCGCCGGCAGGTCACGCCGCCGGATCCGAGCGGAACCGCCGGCCGGGCGCAGGTCGGCGGGCAGGGTGGCCACCGGGGTCGGGTGACCGGTGAAGAGGCTGAACGCCTTGACGTTGAAGGTGAACCCGTCGGGGGTGGCGTCGACCCAGCCCTGCGCGGTCTCCGGCGCGGGCACCGCGTAGTACGACGTGTCCACCTCGACCAGGCCGAACCGATCGGCGTAGTGGCGCAGTCGACCGGCCGGTGTGTTGGCCCGGCGCGGGTACCAGCCGGAACGGACGAGCGTCCGGTCCGCCCACGAGGACGTGCCCACCTTGATGACACCCATGTAGTTCAGTGGACCGCCGAACGGGCCGATCGGCAACCGCTGGGACGGTGACCTGCGGGCCGACCCGTCGGTGACGTGCCGCGATGACTCTGCCGCGACGATCCGCGGCGGAGGTGGTTTGAGTCGGTGTCCGTCGGGGAGCCGTGGGCCGGCGTGACGGCGACGGGAGACAGAGATGCGTGCACTGCGGCTGCCCGCCTGGAAGACCGGGCCGGAACTGATCGAGGTCGACGAACCGACACCCGGCCCGGGCCAGGTGGTGGTGCGGATCGGAGCCGCCGGTGCCTGCCATTCCGACCTGCATCTGATGCACGACTTCGAGGCCGGCGGCCTGCCCTGGAATCCGCCGTTCACGCTTGGCCACGAGAACGCGGGCTGGGTGCACCGGCTCGGCTCCGGGGTGACTGGGCTGGAGGTGGGCCAGCCGGTGGCCGTCTACGGCCCGTGGGGCTGCGGTCGCTGTGTCCGCTGCCGGGTCGGTGTCGACAACTACTGCGAGGACCCGGCCGCCGCGCCGGTGCCGGGCGGTGGTGGTGGCCTCGGTCTGGACGGCGGGATGGCCGAGTACGAGCTGGTGCCGGACGCCCGGCACGTGTTGCCGCTACCGGAAGGGCTCGATCCGGTCGGCGCGGCGCCACTGACCGACGCGGGGCTCACCCCGTACCACGCGATCCGCCGGTCGTGGCCGAAGCTGCCACCGGGCAGCACCGCGCTGGTGATCGGTGTCGGTGGGCTCGGGCACGTCGGGGTGCAGATCCTCAAGGCGACCACCGCCGCCCGGGTCGTGGCGGTGGACACCCGGGAGGAGGCGCTGCGGCTCGCCGAGGAGTGTGGTGCCGACCTCACGATGGGCTCGGCCGAAGGCACCGCCGAGGAGATCCGCCGGGTCACCGGCGGCCGGGGCGCCGACGTGGTGCTCGATTTCGTCGGCGCCGATGCCACCCTCAGGCTGGGCGTCGCCGCCGCCCGGACCGTGGGTGACCTGACCATCGTGGGGCTCGGCGGCGGCTCGCTGTCGGTCGGCTTCTTTTCCGTGCCGTACGAGGTGAGCATCCAGACCACCTACTGGGGCAGCCGTCCGGAGCTGCTCGAGGTGCTCGACCTGGGCGCACGGGGCCTGGTCCGACCGAAGACCACCACGTTCGGCCTGGACGAGGCGATGAGCGCGTACCGGATGATGCGGGACGGCACGCTCGATGGTCGGGCCGTCATCGTGCCGTGAGCCGCCCTTACGGCGCACCCCTCTAGAATGATCATGTGGTCGCCGCGTTGGAGCTGTACCTGGACACCGTCGCCACCCGGCGGATCCGGGTGCTGTGGGACGCCCTGGAGGCCGAGGGGGTGCAGAGCATGCGCTCCCTGCTGGAGCAGCGGCACCGACCCCACGTCTCGCTCGCGGTCGCGCCGCGCTTCGACCCGGAGCAGGTCACGGCGGCGCTGGCCGGCACCACGGTGGCGGCGCCGCTGCGGTTGTCGTTCCAGCACGCCGGCCAGTTCGTGGGCCGGGTGCTCTGGCTGGGTCCGGTGCCCACGCCGGAACTGCTGGCGCACCACCGACGGGTGCACGACCTGCTCGTCGCGGGCGGGGTGCCGCTTGTGGAGCACTACCGACCCGGCCGTTGGGTGCCGCACTGCACCCTCTCCATGCGGGTCCCCAACGCACTGATGGCCCCCGCCGTCCGCCGCTGCCTGGAGGTCCTCCCGCTGGAGGCCACGGTCGTCGCCGCCGCCCTCACCGACCACGCCCGCAACATCACCCACCCCCTCCCCTGACCCCCGGCGATCTTGCACTTTCGGTCGCCGATATGCGCCTTTCACGACTTACGCGGGGACAGAAAGTGCAAGATCGCGGGGCCGAGGGGTGGGGCGAGCAGGGAGGGTGGGGGGTCAGGAGGGGTCGGGGCGGCCTTCGCGCCAGTAGCCCATGAAGGCTACGGCGCGGCGGTCCAGGCCGCGTTCGGTGACCAGGTGGCGGCGAAGGGTACGGATGACACCGGCCTCTCCGGCCAGCCAGGCGTAGAGGGGGGCCGTTGGGGGCGCGTCGGGGACCTCCCAGAGGATCTCCTGGTCCACGTCCACCTCGTCGACCAGTTGGCCGGCCGGAGCCACCGGCGCGCCCGCCACACCGGCGAGCAGGTCGCCGGCGGCTGCGGCGACGGCGGCGACGAGGCGGCTGCCGTACCCACCGGAACCCCGGGGCAGCCAGGTCACCTCGACACCGGGCGGCGTGATCAGCGACAGTGCGTCGCCGGCCTCGGGAACCTCCAGCAGTACCCGGCCGCGCGCGTCCAGTGGCAGCCGCTCACAGATGCCGCTGATCGCCGGCACCGCCGTCTCGTCCCCGGCCAGCAGCAGGCACCCGGTCGACGGGGGCCGAAACTCGACCCCACCGTGGTCGCCGCCGTACGCCGAGTCCGGGCCGACGATGGCGATCTCGTCGCCGGGGCGGACCCGGCGGGCCCACCGGGTCGCCGGTCCGCCGTCGCCGTGCAGCACCAGGTCGACGTCGACCTCGCTCAGGTACGGCCGGACCGCGCGCACCGTGTAGGTGCGGATCGGGTTGCGCTCGCCATCCGGCAGGGCCCGCCACCGCGCGTACCAGTCCGGCCCCTGTGGAAGGTGCACGCCGGCCTGGCCGGGCAGCGGCAACGCCAGCTTGATCCGTTGGTCGTACCCGTTGTCGGCGAAGCGATCGAGGTCGGGACCGGTGAAGGTGACCCGGACGAAGGACGGGCTGAGCCGACGTACCGCGCGCACCTCGACGGCGAACAGCCGCCACGGTGCGACGGGCAGGGTGTGGGTCATGATGCCTCTCCGGGGTCGGGCCGGTGCGCTTACCGGGATTGGGTGGCGGCGCGGGAACGCCACAGCAGCCAGACGAAGTACGGGGTGCCGATCATGGCGGTGACCAGTCCGGCGGGGACCTGCGCCGGCGCGATCACGGTGCGGCCGAGCGTGTCGGCGAGGCTGACCAGGGCCGCGCCGAGCAGCGCGGCGACCGGGAGCACCCGGGTGTGCCGACCGCCGACGAGGGCCCGGGCCGCGTGCGGTGCGACCAGGCCGACGAAGCCGATCACGCCGACCGCGGAGACCGCCGTCGAGGTGAGCAGGGCCGCCGCGCCGAGCGCGATCAGTCGGGTGCGTTCCAGCCGGACGCCGAGCACCCGTGGGGTGTCGTCGTCGAGCGTCATCAGGTCCAGCTCGCGCCGGGCGGCCACCACGGCCGGGGTGAGCACCAGCAGGGCTATCGCCACCGGCAGCACCTGGGTCGCGGTCCGCCCGTAGGTGGAGCCGGAGAGCCAGGTGAGGGCCTTGCCGGTGTTCCAGGGATCGAAAGCGACGATCATAAAAGTGATCAAGGCCATGCCGCCCTGCCAGGCTCCGAAGCCGATCAGGACCAGCCGGTCCGAGCTGAGACCACCACGCCACGCCGCACCGTAGACCAGGGCGAAGGCCAGCATGGCACCGAGCCCGGCGACCCCGGAGACGGCCCAGACACCGGCCAGCGGCACGAAGGTGAGCAGCGAGACCGCGCCCAGTCCGGCACCTGCGGTGATGCCCAGGATGCCGGGTTCGGCCAGCGGGTTGCGGCAGACCGCCTGCACGGTGGTGCCGGCGACCGCGAGGGCCGCGCCGGCCAGCATCGCGGCGGCGACGCGCGGCCACCGCTGGTCCAGCACGAAGGTGTACGCCGGCCCGGTGCTGCCGTTGATCCAGTTGACGATGTCGCCGAGCAGCAGCCAGGTGTCCCCGGCGAGCATGCCGAGCAGCACCGCCCCGGCGGTGACCGTGGCGGCGACCGCCACCACGGTGCGGTGGAAGGTCGCGGAGCGTACGGCGGCGTGGCCACCGGCTGGGCGGCGGGTGGGGCCGGCATCGCGGTGCCGACGGGCCAGCCAGATCAGGATTCCCGCGCCGAGCAGGGTGGTCACCACGCCAGTCGGGATGTCGACGCCGGCCTGGCCACCCATCAGGGCCCGCAGCAGCACGTCGGAGCCGAGGACGATGATGACGCCGGCCATGCCGGACAGCGGTAGCAGGATCCGGTGCCGGTGGACACCGGGCACCAGCGGACCGAGCAGCCGGACGATCACCGGCGCGCAGAGGCCGACGAAGCCGACCGGGCCGGTGAGGGTGACCGCGGCGGCGGACAGCAGCACGGCCAGCACGGTGACGACCAGCCGGGTGCGGCGTACGTCGATGCCGAGCACGGTGGCGGTGTCGTCGCCGAGGGCGAGGATGTCGAGGCGGTGGCCGAACAGCATCAGCGCCGCCACGGCGGCCACGATCACGGGGGCGAGCTGGGTGAGGGTGTCCAGGTCGCTCTGCACCAGTGAGCCGTTGCCCCAGGCGAACAGACCGATGGTGGCCTGCTCGAACAGCAGGAGCAGCAGCATGGTCACCGAGCTGAGCGCGAGCGCGGTGGCAGAGCCGGCGAGGATCAGTCGGGTGGTGCCGGCCTGGCCGCCGGAGGACATCGCCATCACCAGGCCGGCGGCGGCGAGGCCCCCGCAGAAGGCCAGGCCACCGGCGGGCAGCGCGGGCAGCGCGATGCCGAACGCGGCGACCGAGACGATGGCCAGGTGAGCGCCGGCGTTGACGGCGAGGGTGTCCGGGGACGCGAGCGGGTTGCGGGCGATCGACTGCAACGCCGCACCGGCGAAGCCGAGGGCGACACCGATGGTCAGCCCGGCGAGCAGTCGGGGTATCCGGGAGGCGACGAACACCCGGGCGGTCTCGTCGTCCCCGCCGGTCAGCAGGCGGAGCAGGTCGAGCGCGCCCACGGCGGAGGTGCCCTGGGTGAGGTGCACCGCCACGACCACCAGCAGCAGCGCGGTGGCCGCGAGGAAGATCCCGACGACGCGCGGAACCGAGGGGCGCCCGGCCGGAGCCGGCTGAACAGCCGGCTCCGGCCGCGAGGGCGCGGAGAGCATGGTCACCCCGCGTACGTGGTGACGAACTGGTCGATGTACTGCTTGCCGGAGAGCGGCCCGCCGAAGGTCCAGATGCCGTCCGGCATCCGGTGCAGGTTGCCCTGCTTGACGAAGGGCAGCGACTTCCAGATGGCGTTGCTGCTCAGCCCGTCGGCGAAGACGTCGACGCCGTCCGAGGCGTTGTAGAAGAAGTGCAGGTCCGGGCTCTTGAGCACGGTCAGGCCCTCGACGTCGGTCTGGCCCAGGCCCCAGGCCGGGTCGGTCTCGCCGGTCCAGGCGTTGGTGAGGCCGAGCTGGATGCCGATCTGAGAGACCAGCGCACCCTCGCCGAACATCCTGATGCTGACCGTGCTGCCTTCCTTCCAGCCGTCCGCGATGGCGAACGGCCTGCCGGCGGCACCGGCGTCGGCGATCTTCTTCTTGCCGTCGGCGATGGCGGCGTCGAAGTCGGCGAGCAGCTTCTCCGCCTCGGCGGTCTTGCCGACCGCGGCGGCGATCATGTTCAGGTCGGCCCGCATCCGGCCGAGGTTGTCCGAGGCGTCGCTGCCCTTGGTCACGATGACCGGGACGTACTTCTCCAACTGCGTGATGACGTTGGCGCCCCGGTCGTCCTCCATGACCACGAGGTCGGGTTGCAGCGCCACGATGGAGTCGATGCTCGGCTCACCGCGCGTGCCCACGTCCTTGACGCCCGGGTCGAGCTTGGCGGCGCTGACCCAGGTCGCGTACCCCTCGGGGTCGGCGACGCCGACCGGCATGACGCCGAGACTGACAAGCATCTCGACCTCGCCCCATTCGAGACCGACCACCTTGGTCGCGGGGGCGTCGAGCTTGACCTCCTTGCCCCGGCTGTCGGTGACGGTGACCGGGCCGCTGGCGGCGGAGGTGGCGGCGGCGGGCTCGGTGGTGTTCTCGGTGGTGCCGCAGGCGGCCAGCAGCACCGCGGCGGCGGCGGCGACCAGGGCGGTTACACGGGTACGGGGCATGATGTTCTTTCTCGGGTGGGTTTCGTGACCGGTCTGTGCTCAGACCGGGATTCGGGCCAGGTGTCGGCCCACGGGGCGGGTCGTCACCAGCCCGCTGAGCGGGTCGGTGCTGACCTCGATCCGGATGCCGTAGGTCTCGGTCAGGTCCGGCTCGGTGAAGACCTCGGCCGGGGTGCCGGTGGCGCGGACCCGGCCACCGTGCAGCAGGACCACCTCGTCGGCCACCGCGGCGGCCTGGTTGAGGTCGTGCAGCACGACGCCGACCGCGACGCCGTGGTCGTCGGCGAGGTCACGCATCAGGTCGAGAATCCCGACCTGATACCGCAGATCAAGGAAGGTGGTGGGCTCGTCGAGCAGCAGCACCGGGGTGTCCTGGGCCAGACAGGTGGCCAACCAGACCCGCTGGAGTTCGCCACCGGAGAGTTCGTCCACCGGCCGACCGGCCATCGCGCTGACCCCGGTGACCTCCATGGCCCGGGCGATGGCGGCTGGGCCGTCCGGATCGTCCGCGCGCCACCGGCCCCGGTAGGGGTGGCGGCCGTAGCCGACCACGTCGCGGACGGTGACGCCGTTGGGGACCGGCCGGCTCTGGGCGAGCAGGGTGACCCGACGGGCGTACTCCTTGGCGGGCAGACCCGCGGCGGCGAGGCCGTCGGCGAAGAGCACACTGCCGCTGTCCAGCGGATGCAGCCGGGCCAACGCCCGCAGCAGGGTGGACTTGCCACTGCCGTTGGGACCGACGAGAGCGGTCACCGTGCCGGGACGCAGGGTGATCGCAGCGCCGTGCACCACCCGGGTGCCGTGGTAGCCCAGGCACAGGTCGACACCGCGCAGGCTCTGTTCGGCGTCGTTCGACGTCAGTCCGCTCGACATGCGGTTAGGCTAACCTAACCTAAGTAGGTGTCAAGACGCGGGTCCGCTTCACTTTCATCACCCCACCAGCCCCTCTCGACGCCGGTGAGCAGGGTCGATACGTCACGCCGCTTTGCCGGCCGGTCCCCCTGGCGGGGAACCGGGACAAGCAGCCATGTGCGATCGGCGGGACGCCGATGCCGGACCACCCGTCAGGCGGCGCGAAATCCGTACCGGGGTGGGAGGACAGAGCAGTCGGAGCAGCGGTAACGTTGCGCGTCATCCGCCGCCGGCCCGCCGGCGTGGCGCTCTTCAATCCTATGGAGGATGGGGCATGTCCATCGGCGAGGAGCCGTTCGCAGTCCGCGACGACCTGGCCTCGCGGCCGAATTTCGAGGTCACCCTGCGCGGGTACGAGAAACGGCAGGTGGAACGCTACGTCGAGCAGATGGACGGCCGGCTAGCCGCCATCTCCGCGGAACGGGACCGGGCCACCGCACACGTGCGGGAGCTGAGCGGAAAGCTCCAGGCGGTGCAGAGCGAGATGGCCGAGCTGCGGCAGCGACCGGCGCAAGTGGACAAGGCCACCTTCCAGGACGTCGGCCCGATGGTCGGCCAGATCCTGGACCTGGCCGAGAAGCAGGCCGCGGCGATCATCGAGACGCACAGCCAGCGGGCCACCAAGCTCCAGGCAGAGGCGGAGAAGACGCTCGCCAACGCGCGGGAGCGCACCGTAAAGGCTCTTGCCGACCTCGAGGAGGAGCTGGCCGGCCGGCGGGCCGAGCACGAGAAGACGTACGAGGAGTTGCGGGCGGCCGCCGACGCGGAGCTGACCGAGACCCGCGAGCGGGCCGACAAGCTGCGCGCCGACGGGGAGGCCGCGCACGAGCGTGCCCAGCAGGAGGCGCAGCGGATCGGCGAGCAGTGCCGCCAGCAGGTCGAGCAGGCCCGCTCGGCGGCAGAGGCGCTCACCACCTCGGCCCGTACCCAGATCCACCAGGAGATCCAGGCGGCCCGGTCGAAGAGCCAGCAGGAGCTGGCGCAGTGGCGGGCCACGGTCGAGGAGGAACTGGCCGAGCGGCGGGCCACCGCCGAGGAGGACCTGACCGAGCAGCGGGCGGCCACCGAACGGGAACTGGCCGCCCAGCGGGCCGCCGCCGAGCAGCGGGTCAGCTCGATGATCGCCGACGCCCAGCAGTACTCCGCGGAGATCCGCAAGCGCGCCGACGAGCAGGCCGCCGAGGTACGCAAGTTCAGCGACGAGCAGGCCGCGGCCGCCGAGGAACAGCTGCACGCCGTCCAGCTGGAGGTCGGCGAGCAGCGTCAGGTGCTGGCGCAGCTGCACGAGCAGTTGGACGACGCCGAGCAGCAGCTCGACGAAGCCCGTCGCACCAAGGACGCCACCGAGACCGAGCTGACCCGGTTGCGGCAGTTGCTGGAGGAGACCAGCCACGAACTCGTGGCGGAGCGCCAGCGGCTGGACGAGATGCGCCGGGCGGCCGAGGCCGCCCAGCGGCACGCCAAGGAGACCCGGGCCCGGGTGCAGCGGGAGGCCAAGCGGGTCGCCGATCTGGCGGCCGCGGCGGTGATCGCCGCCGCGGCGGGTGGCGGCGAGACCGCCGAGTACCCGATGGTCGCCGCCCGACTCGGGGTGTCCCGGACCGGTGACGACGCTGCTGCGGGGGGCGGTGGCGAGGTGACCTCGGCCGCCGAAGGCCACGCCGAGGACGCCGCAATCGATGCCGAGGGCAACGCCGAGCGGGCCGGGTCGGACCCGCAGCACCCGGTCACCGAGCCCACCGAACCGGCAGGCCCGGAGCGCAGCGCTGCGGCCGCCGGCCGGCCGGGCCATCCGCAGCCAGAGCACAGCGGACGCCCCGTGGTGGATCCGGTGGCTCGCGCGGCGGCCGCGGTGGCGGCCGGTGGGCCGGGTGGTATCGACTGGTTCGCCGGTCAGGCCGGGCACCAACAGTCCGAGGCGGAGGAGCCGCCGCCTCCGGGAGCGACCACGGCCGACGACCGGGCGCCGGAACCCGCGGCGAACTGAACGGACGTCCGGGCCCGCTCCGTCGGGCTACCGACGGCGGGCCGCCCGACCCCGAGGCTCGGGTGGGGTGGCCCGCTGTGGTCAGGACCGGGCCGGTCAGAACGGCCGGCGTGGCAGCCAGCCGAGGAAGCGGTTGCGTGCCCGGGCCAGCGGCAGCCCGGGCAGATCCCGGGCGGCGGCGAGCAGACAGGAGCCCAGGTAGACCGCGAGCGCGGCGCGGGCCCCGCCGAACTCCGCGAGCAGTTGACTCTGCTTCACCGCGCACGGCCACTCCTGCCCGCAGCCGGTGCAGGTCCAGGTCGGCGGCGAGGGCAGGTGCTCCGGGGGCTTGGCCGAGCGGTAGCGCACGGCGGCACTGTTGCGTCGGCCGACCCGGGTAGGCAACGGGTGCGGACCGCCCGACGCGGGATGCCGATCGGTGAACAGCTCCCGGCGGGCCAGTCCGAGCGCCCCGCCCACCCGAACCAGCGCGTCCGGCCCCGGGCGATAGCCGACCACGGCACCCAGCAGGTGGTGACCCAGTAGATCGAAGGCGTCCGGCCCGAGGGCGAGTTCGCGGCAGAGCGCGATCAGCCGCGTCGGTGCCGCCACCCGCTGCGCCACCAGGGCACAGCGCAGCACGTCCCGCAGGCCGCCACCCAGGTCGGACAGGCGGGTTCCCACGATGCCGGCAAGGTCCGCCTCCCCGGCGACCCGCCGGAGTGCCTCAGCCGTCGCCAGTCGGACGATGTCAGTCGGATCCTTGGTCTCCAACGCCCCCACCCCTATCCGTTAGGCGAACAATTGCCCTTGTTCGACACCCTTCGCATGATCACGGCCACGGACGGTTGCTGGCTAGGCCGGTTCGCGCAAGCCGGACCGTACCGACTAGCCCAAAAACGAAAACTCCCCCGACATCGAGAACGAGCGAGATCCACCGGCGCGACGGATGCGCCACGAAAACTTCATGGGACTCCTTCCTTTGTGGATACCATCGGTGGGAATCCTGGCTCCGCATGTCCTACCGCTCCGGATCCACCACGTCCCGCCGGGCACCGTCCCGGCGTGCTGAAGCGCCCTCCGTCCAGGTGTCGATGGAGACGTATGAAGACGAAGGTTCCGACCGCCCACCGGTTCGACAGCGGCGACCCGGAGACGATCCGCGACTTCCTGGCCCACGCCTACCACTCCACGGTCGCCATCCGCGCGACCGTCGACGCCCGCTACCGCCTCCGCCACCACCGGGTGGACGCCGGCTCGTTCTGGTGGGAGACGGTGGACCAGTCCACGCAGCTCGATATCGATGTCGGGCCGTCCGCCGCGCTGGTGATCTGCGAGGTCGTCAGCGGGCGCGTCGACCGCTCCTGCGCCGTCGCGTACGGTCGGTTCGGGCCGGGGGACGTCTTCCTGGCCACCCTGCCCGGCCTGGCCTGCTCGCTGCGCTGGCTGCCCGGCAGGATCACCGCCTGCCTGCTGAGTCTCTCCGTCCTGGATCAGGTGACCGGCACCGCATCCGCCGGCCGGGCGAGCACGGTCCAGTTCACCGGCCTGGTCCCCGCCTCCCCCATCCTGGCCGGGCTGTGGCGGCACACCACGAACTACCTCAACCACGTCGTACTGGGCAATCCGTACGCGTACCGCGAGCCTCTGGTCATCGCCAACGCGGCCCGGATGCTGGCGGCCTCGGCCCTGGCGGTCTTCCCGCACACCAGCGCCGCCTGGCGGTCCGACATCGACCGACGCGCCGCGACCACCGCCGCGCTGCGCCGGGCGACGGCGTTCATCGAGGAGCACGCCGACCGCGACATCGGTGCCGCCGACATCGCCGCCGCGGCCCAGGTCTCGCTGCGGACCCTGCAACTGGCGTTCCGCCGACACCTCGACACCACCCCGATGGCGCACCTGCGCCGGGTCCGGCTCGACCGCGCCCACCACGACCTCATGCAGGCCGACCCACGGCGGGAAACCGTCTCGGCGATCGCCTCCCGGTGGGGGTTCCTCAGCCACAGCCGGTTCACCGCGCGCTACCACGCCACCTACGGATTTCCGCCAAGTCGCACCCTGCACGCCTGACCGCCCTGACCGCCCTGACCGACCGCCGGTGGCGGATCACCGTCCGCATGATGGCCGCACCATCTCATCGGTGCCAGAATCGCAACCATGCGGGGTGCGCTCGTCGGCCGGGACGGGGTGTTCGATCAGGCTCGGCGCGCACTGCGCGAGCCGGGCTCGGTGCTGTTGGAGGGCCCGGCCGGCATCGGTAAGACGACGCTGCTACGGGAACTGGTCACCGAGGCGACCCGGGCTGGCTGGTCGGTGCTGAGCTGCGCGCCGACCGAGTGCGAGACCGATCTCCCCTTCGCCGCCCTCGCCGACCTGCTCCGCCCACTGACGGACCTGGTGACGGCGTTGCCCCGCCCGCAGCGCGTCGCGGCCGAGATGGTGCTGCTCACCCGGGACAGCGACGAGACCGTCGACGAGCGGGTGGTCGGTGCCGCCACCCGCTCGCTGCTGGAGGCGGCCCTCGCCGCCGGCCGGCCGGTGCTGGTCGCCGTGGACGACTCGCCGTGGTTGGACCGGCCGAGCGAACGGGCGCTGCGGTTCGCGCTTCGCCGCGTCGGGCCAGGGCTGTCCATCCTGGTCAGCTGCCGCACCGACAACAGCCCGACGCTGCGGATCGCGCCGCTCGGGCTCGACTCCGGTCCCGGCCGGCTGACCCGGCTGCCCCTGGCCCCGCTGGGCGTGGGTGCCCTGCACCACGTCCTGCGCGAGCGGGTCGGTGGGGCCCTGAGTCGTTCGCTGCTGGCCCGGATCGCCCGGGAGGCCGCCGGCAACCCACTTGTCGCCATCGAGGTGACCCGTGCGGTGCAACGCCTGCCGCAGCCACCGGAACCGGCGCAGGATCTGCCGGTGGCCTCCTCCATGCACCAGCTCCTCGGCGAGGTGCTCGCCCGGCTGCCGGGACGCTGCCGGGACGCCGTACGGCTGGCCGCACTGCTGGGCGTACCCCTGCTCCGGGACCTGGCCGCGGCGGGGATCTCCCCCGCCGCGTTCGACGCCGCGGAGGAGGCCGGGCTGCTCGTGGTCGGAGCCGTGCGGGTGGAGTTCACCCACCCGGTCTACGCGGCCGCGGTCCGCGCCGGCATCCCGCCCGGTGTCCGGCGCGGCCTGCACCGCAGGCTGGCCGAGGTGGTCACCGATCCCGACGACCGGGTCCGGCACCTGGCGCTGTGCACCACCTCGCCGGATCCGGTGGTCGCCGACGCCCTCGCCGCGGCCGCCGCCCGGCAGTACGCGCGGGGCGCCCCGGAGGCCGCCGCGAACCTGTACGAGTCGGCGGCACGGCTCACTCCCGTCGACGACGAAGCCAGTCGTGGCCAGCGACTGCTGGCGGCGGCCCGGTCCCGCTTCGGATGTGGCGACCATCCCGGGGCACGGGCCGCCGCCGAGGCGGTGGCCGCCGCGTTCGGCGGCGACGTCCGGGCGGAGGCGCTGCTGCTGCGCGCGGTGGTCGCGTGGAGTGCCGACGAGTCCGGCGGTACGGCGGTCGAGGCGGCCGGTCGGGCCCTGGCGGCGACCCGTCCGGACTCCTCGCTGGCCGGCCGGATCCACGCCCACCTGGCACTCTTCGTCGACCTGCCGGATCCGGCGCGGGCCCACGCCGAGGCGGCCATCGCCCTGCTGACCGGTGCCGGTGGGGACCGCAGCCTGCTCGCCGCGGCGCTGCTGCACCTGTTCTTCAACGAGGTACGCGCCGGTGAACCGCCCCGCGTCGAACTGCTCGACCGGGCGCTGGAAATGGAGGGGCCGGAGCCGTCGTGGCTGGCCGGTACGATCCCGGCGATCTGGTGGAAGTCGATCGACGACCCGGCGCGGGCCCGACGACGGCTGGGCCGCATGCTCGACCTGGCGACGGCTCGGGGCGACGAGCCCTCGCAGTACGACCTGCTCAAACATCTCGGCGAGACCGAGCTGCTCGCGGGACGGTGGTCGGCCGCCGAACGGCACATCGCGGCGGCCCGCGAACTCGGTGAGCTGCTGGGCACCGAGGCGACCGCGGAGATCTGGCTGGCCGGGCTGCTCGACGCGCTCCGCGGCCGGCTCGACGTGGCACAGCGGGTGGCCGAGGCGGGGCTGCAGCTGGGCGAGCGGCTCGACGACGACTGGTGCCGGCGGATCCACCTGCAATTGGGCGCGTTCGTGGCGCTCTGCGCCGGCCGGATGGCCGACGCCGCAGCCGGGTACGGTCGACTCGCCGCGACGGTCGACCGGATGGGTCTGGCCGAGCCGCTGGCACAGCGATTCGAGCCCGACTGGATCGAGGCCTGCGTGGGCGCCGGTGACCTGGTCACCGCGCGCAACGCCCTGGCCCGGCTGGCGGAGCGACACCGGCGGTTGCCCCGTCCCTGGACGTTGCTGGGCCTCGCGCGCAGCCGGGCCCTGCTGGACAGCGCCGGTGGCGCCGACCCGTCGGCCGCCCTGGCGGATCTCGCCGCCGCGCGGGCCGCCGTGCCGCCGGAGGTGCTGCCGCTGGACCGGGCCAGGTGTCTGCTGGTCGAGGGCGTGGTGCACCGCCGGTCCCGCCGCAAGCGCCCGGCCCGGGAGGCCCTGGCCGCCGCGACGGTCGAGTTCGACGCGCTGGGCGCGACGGTGTTCGGCGGGCGGGCCCGGGCCGAGGCCGCCCGGCTCGGCGGGCGACCGCCCGCACCGTCGGATCTCACCGCCACCGAGGAGCGGGTCGCCCGGCTCGCCGCGCAGGGACGGACCAGCCGGGCCATCGCCGACGAGTTGTTCGTCAGCCCGAAGACCGTCGAGACCAACCTGTCCCGGGTCTACCGCAAGTTGGGCATCTCCCGTCGGGCGGAACTGGGTGCCGCGCTGGCCCGGGTCGGTGGACCCGACGAGCCGGCACCCCGGCCGGCGGCGACCGTCGGCACGCCGGCCGGCGCGGTCAAAGGCTAGGGAAACACCGGATTCCTTCACGGCCGGTTGGTCGTAGCGTCGAGACGTCACTCCCCGGCGGACCGGCTTTCGCCGGCGAGCCGACTCCTCCGGCCGGCACGTCAGCCGACCCCTGCCGCCAGGAGGGCCGGATTCCGCCACCGGCGCGGTCCCACACCATGTCGAGCTGCCCGGCCCGGTCGCGGCCGGGGGTCAGAAGGGAACCGAACACGTGCGTCGACTGATCCTGCCCGTGGTGCTGGTGGCCGCGCTCGCGCTGACCGGCTGCGACGGCGGCGAACCTGCGCCACCGGCGGCCGGCCCCGGCGCGGGCGCGGAGACCGACCTCGACCTGCCCGCCGACGGTGCCGGCACCGAGACCCCGGCCTGCCCGTTCACCGCGGCCCAGGTCTCCGAGTTGGTCGGCCAGTCCATGGTCGACGACGGCAACTGCAGCTTCGGCGACGGCACGGGGGTGGCGGCGCTGTCCGTGACGACCGCCTCCCGGTTGGCCGGCGAGACGACCTACGACTACCAGCACCAGCAGGCCGAACAGACCTACCAGACGGTGACGGACCTCGACGGCGACGGTAAGGGCTACCTGGCGGTCAAGGACATCGGTGCCGAGGCGGTGCTGGTCGGCGGTGCCGGCAGCTTCACCGTGACGCTGAGCGGCTTCGAGCGCCTCGGCGCACAGCCCGACGGATACGAACAGGCGCTGCGCCGGCTGCTCGACGCCCTGCCCCGGTGACACCACGCCCCGAGGAGACGACCGTGAGGTACCTCAAGCTCGCCGCGACGGCCGCCGTCGTCGCTGTTCTCGCCGCCTGCGGTAACGCCGAACCGGCCGCCGCGCCACCGCCGCCGACGGAGGCGGCGGAGCCGGCGGCGCCCACCGAGGCGACCGAGGCGGTGGAGCCGTCGACCGAGCCACCGCCGGTCGACGCCTGCGCCCTGGTACCCAAGGAGGACGCCGAGAAGTTGGCGGGCACCCGCCTGGAGGATGCGGTGCCGGTCCGCGAGACGTGCACGTACACCGGGCCGACGTCAGGTCCGTTGGCGCAGGTGGAGGTGTACGTGGGCGACGGGGCCAAGAAGATCCTCGACGTCGACCGCGATCTCGACCACGAGTTCGAGACACTGTCCGGTATCGGAGACGAGGCGTACCTGGAGGACGGCGCGGTCTTCTTCCACGCCGCCGGGGTGTGGGTGGCCATCCGACTGGTCCGGCTGGACGACCCGGCCAGGTACGACAAGCCGCTGACCGAGCTGGCTCGGACGGTTGCCGGGCGGCTCTGAGTCCGGCCGGGGCCGATCACGTCTCCTTCCGTTCGGCAGGCGACGGCTCCCCCTCCTGACGCCGTAGTTCGTGACGCTGTGCCTCGAAGCGTCGCCGGATCACGGCGACCGCCTCCTCCTCGCGGCAGCCGAGGCTGCGCAGCAGGTCGGTGGCGACGGTACGGATCTGGGCCACCACCACGCTGCCGGAGAAACCGACCCCCTCGTCGTACGCCTCGGCGGCCCGGTCGACCGCCTTGAGGACCAACTGCTCGGAGCGCGTCGTGTGCTGCCGACTCTCCGCCTCGACCTGCAACAACGCCAGGGCGTCGCCGAAGTAGTGCACCGCGGCGGCCAGCCCGGCCGGGATCGGTTCGCCGTCGCGGACCGCGGTGGCCGCCCGGCGCAGCATCTCCTGGCCGCCCCCGACCGCCAGGTCGAGGTAGCGCGTGCCACGTTCGTAGTGCTCGAACTCGGCTCGGCGGTGCCAGCGAGCCGGCGACACCGCCACCGCCTCCCGCGCACCGGAGACGGCGTCGTTGAGCAGGGCCAGTTGAGGGCTCAGGCCGAACAGCCCGTCACGAGCCCGGGCCACCGTCGCGGCGTCGCCCCGGGACATCCCGTCCGCGGCATTGTGCAGGTGTTCGATAAGGGTGGCGAAGAGCGGGCGGGCGGCCCGTTGGATGATGCGCACCGGGTTGACCGGCAGCACGGCCACCACCACCACGGCGGAGATCGCGCCGATCACCGCGTCGATCACCCGCGGCACCTCCAGTCCCCGCTGGATCGGCGAGAGGGTCGCGATCAGCACCGCCGTACCGCCGGCCTGGGTGACCACCGCACCGCCCCGGCTCATGCTCAGCGCGAGCAGGATGGCCAGGGTGACCACGGTGCCGATCTGCCAGGGGCCGGTGCCGATCACCATGATCAGGGCGTCACCGACCAGCAGGCCGGCCAGCACGCCGACAAGCAGCTCCAGGGTGCGGCGGGTGCGCCGGCCGATCGCGGCGGCGATGGTGCCGACGGCGGCGCTGGGGGCGAACACCGGCGACGGGTGGTTCAGCAGCTCGTGCGCCAGCGTCCAGGCCAGCGCGGCGGCCACCCCGGCCTGTACCGCGAGGATGGCGTACAGCTCCAGGCTCCGGCGTCGCTCCCGCCAGTTGATCTTTCGGCTGATGCCGCCGACCGTCTCGGCGACCCCGGCCTCGAACCGGTCACCGGCACGACGCGCCCGGCCCCGGTCGTCCTCCGCCACCGCCACGCCGCCGACTACCCCACGAGGCCACGCTCATTCGCCGCCGGCCGGACCAGTGCCGCCTGGCACCGGGATGCCGCACTCCGGGCGACGGACCGCCGCTGCGCCGACGCCCTCGACGACGTCGACGCAGCCGTCGCCGGCAGCGCCGTCGCCGATTCGGTGAACGCCGCGGTTCCCAGCATCCCGGTGCGATGGTCCACCTTACTTACCCACCGGGTCATCTCCCTCACCTGGGAAAAGGGCACATGCATAGCGCTACATCGATTGACAAAGTTGATGATCCCAACTTATGGTGCGAGCCGGCCGGATGTTTCCGGTGGCCCGGCGACGCCCGGCCAGCCACCCGTCGACACCATCACCACGCGAGGAGCGTCATGGCTGGGCTGAAGGGCACACTCCGCAGGACACGTTGGCGATTCGGCCTGGTCGCCAGCGGCGTAGCCGCACTACTCGCCGGTGTCGGCCTGATCAACGCCGGCACCGCCCACGCGGCGGCCGGGTGCCGGGTGGCGTACTCCGCCCCCAGCCAGTGGCCGGGCGGGTTCACCGCGAACGTCGCGGTGACAAACCTCGGCGATGCGCTCAACGGCTGGCGGCTGACCTGGACGTTCCCCTCGGGGCAGCGGGTCACTCAGGCATGGAACGTCACCGTCACCTCGTCCGGCGACGACGTCACCGCCAACAACGTCAGCTACAACGCCGCGCTGGGCACCAACCAGACCGTTTCGTTCGGCTTCAACGGGTCGTGGTCCGGCAGCAACACGGCACCGACCACGTTCGCCCTCAACGGCGTCACCTGCACCGGCAGCGTCGGCACCACCCCGCCACCGACCACCACCCCGCCGCCGAGCACGCCACCGCCGACGACTCCGCCGCCCACCTCCCCGCCGCCGGCCGGCGACCCGATGGCCTACGTGGCCGCGATGCAGCCCGGCTGGAACCTCGGCAACACCTTCGACGCGGTCGGCGCCGACGAGACCGCGTGGGGCAACCCACGAGTCACCGAGGCGCAGCTCGACGCCATCCGGGCCCAGGGCTTCAACAGCATCCGGATCCCGGTGACCTGGAGCAACCACCACGGCCCCGCGCCCTCGTACACCATCGACGCGGCCTGGCTGAACCGCGTCAAGGAGGTCGTCGGCTGGGCCCTGGACGACGGCTTCTACGTGATGATCAACCTGCACCACGACTCGTGGCAGTGGATCCACGAGATGCCGACGAACCGGACCACGGTGCTCAACCGCTACAACGCGCTGTGGACCCAGATCGCCGCCGCGTTCCGGGACCACTCGCCGAGGCTGCACTTCGAGAGCGTCAACGAGCCGCAGTTCGCCAACAGCTCCGGCGACGCCCAGAACGCGGAGCTGCTGCACGAGCTGAACGTCAACTTCCACCGGATCGTGCGCGCCTCCGGCGGCACCAACGCCACCCGGATGCTGGTCCTGCCGACCCTGCACACCTCCTCCGAGCAGGCCCGGATCAACGAACTGACCACGACCATCAACCAGCTCGACGACCGCAACCTGATCGCCACCGTGCACTTCTACGGCTACTGGCCGTTCAGCGTCAACGTCGCCGGCGGCACCCGCTTCGACGCCACCACGCAGCAGGATCTGACCGACTCGTTCGACCGGGTGCACAACGCCTTCGTGACCCGCAACATCCCGGTCGTCATCGGCGAGTACGGGCTGCTGGGCTTCGACCGGCACACCGGCACCATCCAGCAGGGCGAGAAGCTCAAGTTCTTCGAGTTCCTCGGCCACTACGCGAGGACCAAGCGGATCACCACCCAGCTCTGGGACAACGGCCAGCACTTCGACCGGGTCGCCTTCCAGTGGCAGGACCCGGAGCTGTGGGCCCAGATCAGGTCGAGCTGGACGACCCGTTCCGGCACCGCGTCGTCCGACCAGGTGTACGTGCCGCGTACCGGCTCGATCACCGCGAAGTCGTTGACCCTCAACCTGAACGGCACCAGCTTCTCCGGGTTGCGCCAGGGCAGCACCAACCTGGTGCAGGGCACCGACTACACGGTCTCCGGCAACCAGCTCACCATCACCGCGAGCGCACTGACCCGGTTGGTCGGCAACCGGGCGTACGGGGTGAACGCCAGCCTCCAGGCCCGCTTCTCGGCCGGGGTGCCCTGGCGGATCGACGTGATCACCTACGACACGCCGGTGCTGTCCAACGCCACCGGTACGACCGCCGACTTCGCCATCCCCACCCAGTTCCGCGGCGACCAGCTGGCCACCATGGAGGCGAGGTACGCCGACGGCAGCAACGCCGGCCCGCACGACTGGACGTCGTTCAAGGAATTCGACGTGGCCTTCTCACCCGACTACCCGGGTAACCGGATCACGTTGACCGACACCTTCTTCGGCGAGGTCCGCGACGGCGCAGCCGTCACCCTCACCTTCCACTTCTGGAGTGGTGCCCAGGTGACCTACCGCGTCACCAGGTCCGGCAGCACCGTCACCGGCGTCACCGGCTGAACCAGCCGCGCCACCGGCCACCCTCCCGGGGTGACCGGTGGCGCACAGCGGTCATCATGGGTTCATGATCCGATTCCTGCTGAACGTGCTCTGGCTCATCTTCGGTGGTGGTCTGGTGCTGGCGATCGGCTACGGTATCGCCGCCCTGATCTGCTTCGTGCTCGTCGTCACCATCCCGTTCGGCGTCGCGTCGTTGCGGCTGGCGTCGTACTCGCTGTGGCCCTTCGGCCGGACCCTGGTGCCCAAGCCCGGCGTGGGGGTGGCATCGGGTCTCGCCAACATCATCTGGGTACTGCTGGCCGGTTGGTGGTTGGCGCTCTCGCACATCGTCGCCGGCGTCAGCCTCTGCCTGACCATCATCGGGATCCCGTTCGGCGTGGCCAACTTCAAGCTCGTCCCGGCGGCGATCTGGCCGTTGGGGCAGGAGGTCGTACCCGCCCCATGAGAGCCGAAGGCCTGTTTCCGACAAATGACCTGACCGGTCGGGTGGCCCTCGTCACCGGCGCCAACCACGGCATCGGCGCGGCCACCGCCGTCGCGCTGGCCCAGTTGGGCGCAGCGGTGCTGGTCAGCTATCTACGGTTGGACGATCCACCGGACCCGGGTATCCCCGACACGTACCGGCGCAACCGGGCCGGCGACGCGACCGAGGTGATCGAGCGGGTCCGCGCCGCCGGTGGTCGGGTGCTGCCGGTCGAGGCGGATCTGGCGGACCCGGCCGTTCCGGCCCGGCTGTTCGACATCGCCGAGCGCGAGCTGGGCACGGTCGACATCCTGGTGAACAATGCCAGCGGCTGGCTGGCCGACACGTTCAAGCCAACCGCCCTCGACCGGCACGGCCGGACGTTGCGGCCGGTGAGCGCCGAATCGTTCGACGCCCAGTTCGCCGTGGACGCCCGCGCGGGGGCGCTGCTGATCGCCGAGTTCGCCCGCCGAAACGTCGCCGCGCGGCGCGGCTGGGGACGTGTCATCAGCCTCACGTCGGGCGGCAGTGACGGGTTCCCCGAGGAGGTCTCCTACGGTGCCGCCAAGGCGGCACTGGTCAACTACACAATGGCCGCGGCGCACGAACTCGCAGCGTTCGGTATCACCGCCAACGCCGTGCACCCGCCGGTCACCGACACCGGCTGGGTCAGCGAGGAGGTACGCGCCGCCGTCGCCGACGACACTCACCTGCTGCGGGTCGCCGCCCCCGAGGAGGTCGCCGAGGTGATCGCCTTCCTCGCCGGGGAGAGCGGGCGGCTGGTCACCGGCAACGTGGTCCAGCTGCGCTGACCGACTCACCAGTGGGCGCCGCCGCAGACGCCTTCGGCATCCCGTGGCTCGACCTGCAACGTGGCGTGCTCGATGGTGAAGCGGTCGTGCAGCAGCTGGCGGGCGGCGGCCAGCACCGGGGCCAGTTCGGCTCCGGCGTCCAGGGTGAGGTGCGCCGAGGCCACCTCCATGCCCGAGGTCAGCGTCCACACGTGCAGGTCGTGCACGTCGGCGACGCCATCGAGCCCACGCAGCCCGTCACGTACCTCGGCGACGTCCAGGTGCGGCGGCGCGGCCTGCACCAGCACCCGCAGCGCGGCGCGGGCGAGGCGGTAGGTGCGCGGCAGGATGAACAGCGCCACCGCGACGGCGACGATCGGGTCCGCGTACCACCAGCCGGTCAGCGCGATCACCCCGGCCGCGACGAGTACGCCCACCGAGGCGAGCAGGTCGCCGAGGACCTCCAGGTAGGCGCCGCGCACGTTGAGGCTCTCCGTCGAGCCGGCGCGCAGCAGCAGGAAGGCGACCACGTTGGCGACCAGCCCGCCGACGGCCACCAACAGCATCGGGCCGACCAGCACCTCCGGCGGTTCGTCGAGCCGCCGCAGCGCCGCCACCAGCACGTAGAGCGCCACTCCGGAGAGCAGCACCGCGTTGGCAAGTGCCGCCAGGACCTCCATTCGGTAGAGGCCGAAGGTGCGTTGACCGTCCCGCGTGGCCCGGCTCGCGGCGGTGATCGCGGCGAGCGCCATGCCGATGCCCAGCACGTCGGTGAACATGTGCCCGGCGTCCGACAGCAGTGCCAGCGAACCGCTGACCCAGGCCCCGACCGCCTCCACCAGCATGAAGACCGTCAATAGGGCGAACGCCGCCCACAACCGACCGCGGTGCTTCTCCCCCGCGCGCATCGCCCAGCCCCCGTGATCATGCCCGGCACCCACCGCACACCCCTTCCAACCGCACCGCCATGAGAAATATATGCTGGTATTGCAATAAGTGCAATCAAGGTGCTCTCCAACCCGCCACACCACCCCGGGTAGCCGCCTACCGACCACGGACGATTGATTGGCCCCGATGGGTGGCATACGATCCACCAATATCAATCGCCCCGACTGCCCGATGCCAGCGGCACCAGGCGGCAGCCGCGAACCAACGGGGGACATCATGATGCGCCGCACCCTCTGGTCACGCTTCCTCGCCAGCGCGGCCATCCTCGGAGCGCTGCTCGCGACCAGCCCGCCAGGGCCGGCGTCAGCACAGGTCCCGGCGGCCCCGAACCCCGTCATCGCCTGGGATGTCAACGCGCAGACGGCCATCTGGGACGTCGCCGCACAACAGCCCAACGAACAGGTACGCAGCTTCGCGATGGTCAACGGGGCCGTCTACGACGCGGTGAACGCGATCCACGGCACCCCGTACCAGCCGTATCTCGTCGCTCCGCCGGCCCGGGGTGACGAGTCGGTGGACGCGGCTGTCGCCGCCGCCGCGCACGGGGTGCTCACCGCGCTCTTCCCCGACCAGCGGGAGCGGCTGCGGGCCGGGTACGACCTTGCCCTCACCGCGATCCCCGACGGGCCGGCGAAGCAGGCCGGCGTCGCGGTCGGTGCCCGGGCCTCGGCCGCGATGGTCGCCGACCGGCGGCACGACGGCGCGTTCGGCGACCAGCAGTGGGCCACCGACACCGCGCCCGGCAAGTGGCGCCCGACCCCGCCACTGTTCCTATCCCAGGGTGCGTGGACGGCACACATGCGACCGTTCCTCATCTCCGATCCTTCGGCCTTCCGCACGCCCGGACCGCCGCCGCTCACCTCTGGCGTCTACGCGCGTGAACTCAACGAAGTCCAGGAGTACGGCTCGGCGACGAGCAGCGTACGCAGCCAGGACCAGACCGAGGCGGCGATCTGGTGGCACGACCGACGGTCCGCCGCCTGGGAGATCAAGCGCCAGCTTGCCACCACCGCACGGCTGGACGTCCTGCAAACTGCCCGCTTCTTCGCCATGACCGACCTCATCGTGGCCGACTCCGGGGTCGCTTGCTTCAGCGAGAAGGAGAGGTGGAGCTACTGGCGCCCGGTCACCGCGATCCAGCTGGCCGACGCCGACGGTAACGGTCGGACGGTGGCGGACCCGGGCTGGACACCGCTGCTGGTCACACCCCCGTTTCCCGAGTACCCGTCGGGTCACGCCTGCGGCACCGGCGCGCGGATGTCGTTCTACCGCCACTTCTTCGGCCGGGACGACATCACCTTCAGCGCCTCCAGCGCGGACTCCGGCACGACGCGGCGCTTCACCAGCTTCTCCCAGGCGCTCACCGAACTGGTCGGCGCCCGCATCTGGGGCGGCGTGCACTTCCGCAGCGCCGACGACGATGGCGCCCGGCTCGGTGCGGCGATCAGTCGCTACGTGGTCCACCACCATTTCCGCCCACGCCGCTGAGCCCGTCGCCGGCCGTCCGCGAACCGGGTCACACAGTGCACCACGCTCCGCTGCTCTCGGCTGATCCGCAGTAACACGTGTCGTGGACGGCGTCGCGCTCGGGCAGACCCAGTTGGTCAGCGGGCGCGCCGGTTGGCGCGCAGGGCGCCGAGGATCACCTTCGGTGAGGACAGTGAACCCGGGTGCTTCCGCATGGAGACGACGTCGTTGAACCGACGGGCGGTGGACACGTCGGTGACGGTCGCCGCGATGATCTGCCGGCTCACCCAGCTGGAGAGCCGGTGGCCGCGCGGGTAGGGGCCGTCGACGTGCGGCAACGCCAGGTCGGCCGAGGTGGATATCGACCAGGCGGCGTCGACCACGATCTTCTGCAGGGCGAAGAAGTGACGGGCCGGCAGGCCGAGATCCGGGCGGGAGCGCAGGTAGCTCGCCAGGCAGGCCGCGTGCAGTGCGGCGGCGGTGATGCCCTGGCCGTACACCGGGTTGAACGAGGCGACCGCGTCGCCGACGCTCACCAGCGCCGCCGGCAGCCGGGTCACCGCGTGGAAATCCCGACGCCGGCTGTCGGCGTGCCGGTAGGTCTGCACGTCGCCGAGGAGTTCGCTGTCGGCGACCACCGCGAACTCCGGCGGGAACTGCTCCCGCAGCCGGCGGACGAAGTCCTCGGCGGTACGGCCGGGACGGTTCTCCCCGTAGCCGGCCATCATGGCCATCCACCGACCGTCCTCGATCGCGAAGAACGCCGCACCGGCCACGTCCACGGACGCCGTCGGGCTGTGCAGCGCCAGCACCACCGCGTGCTCCGGGTTCGTCTCGTGGCGCCGGAACAGGGCGGTCGCGTAGTTCAGGTTCACCGTCATCCGCCGCAGCGCCGGCCGCTCCCACCCGGCCTCCGCCAGCCAGTCGGACAGCCGGCTGGACCGCCCCATGGCGTCCACCACCAGGTCGGCGTGCTCGACACCCGGCGAACCGCCGACGTCGCACCGGACGCCGCTGGTCACCTCGCCGTCGAACACCAGGCCGGTGGCGCGCGCGGTGACCGTCTTGACGTTCGGCAGTCGCAGCACCTGCTGCCGGATCAACGACTCCAGCAGCGGCCGACTGCCGGCCAGGCTGTCCGCGTCGTCCGGCACGACGACCTTCAACCGACCGTCCAGGTAGCTCCGCCGGGCCGCGGGCGGAGCCTCGATCGCCCCCTGTGCCATGGCCTGCTCCCGGAACCCCGGGAACAACCGCTCCAACAGGAGGAAGCCGCCGGGCAGCAGGGCGTGCAGCTGGGTGCCCTGTGGTACGCCCGGCCGCCCGCCGGTCGCGTGCAGGTCGTCGCGGTCGACGACCACCACGCTCTCGGCGTGATCGGACAGCACCCGGGCGGCCAGCATCCCGGCGATGCTGCCGCCGATCACCACCGCCTTGCCGATGACAGGGGACGCCTGGTCGGGCGGTCGTACCGCGTTCAGCGCGGCGAAGACCCGAGCCGGAGAGAGGGACATCGTGCTCTCCAAAGGGGTACGAGGTGTGGCGCCTTGCCGTCGGTCTGCCAGTGACCGTTGCTCGGGCGGACCGGCGGAGCCGGGCGGTCGGCATGACGCCCAACGATCGTTGCACAGCAAGGGAACGCCGACGACGATCCGCCGCCGCGTCCGGCCGGCTCAGTTCCGGACGGCGTCGTCGGGCGCCGGTGCCCGCCCGGTGCCCACCCGGTTGACCAGGTACCCGAAGGCGGCGGCCGTGAAGAACATGACGATGCCGTAGACGGCGGCGGGAACCGCCATCTGGGTGCTGTCGAGCAGCGCCGGGCTGAGCGCGACGGTGATGGCCAGGGTGCTGTTGTGGATGCCGATCTCGAAACCGGCCGCCTTGGCGGCGCTCGACTCGACCCCGGCCAGCCTCGGCACCCCGTACCCGATGGCGAGGCTGAGCAGGTTGAACGCGAGCACCGCCAGACCGACGGCGACGAAGTAGTCGGCGAGGTTCTCCCGCTCGCCGAGTACCGCACCGGCGATCACCGCGACCAGCACCACCACGGACAGCGCCCGGACCGGGCGGTCCAGTCGCTCGGCCACCCGGGCCCAGCGCGCCCGGATCAGCATGCCGACCACGACCGGGACGAGCACGATCGCGAACACCTGGAGCACCTTGTCGAACTGCAACCCGATGCTCCGCGCGTCGCCGAGGAAGTACGCCGCCGACAGGTTGACCACGATCGGCAGGGTGAACACGGCCAGCACCGAGTTGATCGCGGTCAGGGTGATGTTCAGCGCCACGTGGCCGCCGAACAGGTGGCTGTAGAGGTTGGCCGTGGTGCCGCCCGGCGAGGCGGCCAGCAGCATCATCCCGACGCCCAGTTCGGGCGGCAGGTCGAAGGCGAGCACCAGGCCGAAGCAGAGCGCCGGCAGCAGCAGTACCTGGCACACCAGCGCGATGACGGCGGCCTTCGGGTGCCGGGCGACCCGGCGGAAATCGCCGGTGGTCAGGCCGAGACCCAGACCGAGCATGATGATGCCGAGGGCGACGGGTAGTCCGATCAAGGTCAGGGCGGAGTCCATGACCCGACATCGTTACCGCCGGGTAACGCACTGGCAATCCTCCATGTGGCCGGGGTAGCCGTCAGAACTGGACGACGCGCCCCACCCGTGGCGGGGTAACGCCCGCCAGCACGTCGAGCCAGGCCCGCTCCAGAGCGGCCGGGCCGGTGCCGAGCTGGACGTCGAGCCATCCGCCGGCCACCTCCGCGAAGCGCCGCCAGGCCTCGGCGAAGCGCCGGTCGAGCCCGTCGCGCCCCCAGTCCAGGCGGCGTTTACGCATCTGCACCGGGGCGAAGAAGACCTCCCCGGCGGCCTCGGCGTTCGGGATCTGGTTGGTCAGGCCGACCGCGATGTCACGGACCAGCCGGTCGCCGAGGTGCCGCCGCAGGGCGGCCCGGGTGGCGGGCGCACCGGACAGGTCGAGGTAGGCGGTCGGCACCGGGTCGAGGGCGGCGATCCCGTCGTACGGCAGTACCTCGTCGTAGCAGCCGAGCGCGCGGGTGAACCCGACGTTGCCCGGCGAGGTGAGCCCGACCAGGCGCGGGCCGCGCCCGCGCAGTTCCACGGCGGCGGCGTACGCGGTCTTGCTGGACGCCGACGAGAACACCAGCGACGTCGCGCCGTAGCAGTCGTTGTCGACGACCTGGTCGGCGAGCATGAAGGAGGTGAAGAAGAGCGGCCGGAACAGGACCAGCAGGTCCTCCTGGTCGGCCCGGTACGCCGGGTCGCCGACGGTCGCTCGGTACCCGTTGTACGGCGAGGGCAGCTCGGCCCGGTGCGCGCTGGCGTCCCGGAAACCCGAGCCGTCCACTCTCGACGGCCGCACGACCAGGTGCCCAGCCGACGGAAGATAGCCGTACACCCGCAGCCCCACCTCGACCACGGCGACGGTCGAGCCGACCACCTCGGCGAAGCCCCACAACGGCGGCAGCCCCCACTGCCCGCCCAGCCCGTGCCGGTCGGGCGGAAAGAACTCCCAGTACCGCATCGCGTCGCCGAGCACCGCGTAGGTGACGTTGTTGGCGGTCAGTCCGACGCGGTCCACGCGCAACAGCGCCTCGCCGTCGGACAGCTCGGGCACGGCACGCTCCACCAGGGTGGTGCGGCTCAGCTCGGCACGGGCCACGGCGAACGTCCAGGAGGCAGCCATGCTGGAGACGCTAGGCAGCCGGAGCCATCGAAACAAGATGCACTACTAGTGCAAAATCCCACTCACCGCCGGCATTGCACAACCTTTTCCGGCGGTCCGGGGTCTTCCTGTCATGAACGCTGCCCAGACGGGGCTGGAGGGTGCAGGTGACCGATGACGGCTTCCGCGAGTTCGTCGAGATCAGGTACGCGGACCTGGTCCGGACCGCGTACCTGCTGACCGGTTCCCGGCACGCGGCCGAGGATCTGGTGCAGATCGCACTGATGCAGGCGATGCGCCGGTGGCGTCAGGTGGACGAACCGATGGCCTACGTCCGCCGGATCATGGTCAACGAGCGAACCAAGATCTGGCGGCGGTTCGGCTCGCGGGAGTTCCTCGCCGGCGTCACAGGTTCCTGGCGGTCCCAGTCCGAGCCCGGCCGGGACATGGCAGACGACGTCGTGGTCCGCGACGAGGTGCTTGCCGCCCTGCACGATCTGCCGCCCCGGATGCGCGCGGTGCTGGTGCTGCGTTACTGGGAAGACCTGACCGAGACCCAGATCGCCGACGCACTCGGATGCTCGGTCGGCACGGTGAAGAGTCAGTCCTCGCGGGCGCTCGCCCGACTACGCACGGCACTGCCCGCGTCGCCGAACCGGCCGATGACGCCGGCACGACAGGCACCAGGACGGGACGTCAACGAGGGTTCGCTGGCCGCGGTGCCGGGCGCGTCGAGAAGGAGAGACCCGAGCGATGGCCGATGAGATCAGGCAGGTGCTGGCCCGGCTCGCCGAACCGGTGGTGCCCCAACCCGATCCGTACCAGCGGTTGCTACATCGCGTGCGGCGACGCCAGCGGCGACGGGCTGCGGTGACGGGGGTGGCCGCCCTGGTGCTGGCCGCGGTGACCATACCGCCGGTGGGTCTGGTGGACCTGCTGAGGCCCGACGAGTCCACGCTGGCCACGGCGGCGTACCAGCCGGCGAGTCCGATCGACGATCCGATGGTGCGACGACTGCTCGACTCGCCCACCCGTGGCGGTCTGGCCGGCGACACCACACTGATCGCGACCATCGAACGGGAGTACCGGGCCGCCCGCGCCGAACTCCTTGTCGATCCGTCGTTGGACGACGTGCGGGTGCTGCTCGCCCACGACGCGCCCGGTGCCCGCGTGGTGGTGGTGGCCTATCTGAACGACTCGCACGCACTGATTCGCCAGAGCACCGGCCCGGAGGGTGCGTCCGTGCCGGAACTGCTCGACCAGACCGGGACGCCGGACGAACCGCAGGAATTGACTCCGTACCTCTTCTTCGGACGGTACTCCCGAGTCGACCGAGACGAGCCCGACGGTCTCGCGGTCGGCCTGGCACCAGCCGGTTGCCGTGTGGAGACATCACTCGGCGGTCGGCTCCAGCCGGACGGATCCGTCATCAGATCCTGGCAGCCGGAGCCCAACGACGGTTACGTGGTGCAGGCGGGTATGCCGGGCGGACGGTGGCAGTTCACCTGCGACGGGATCGTGCGGTACGCCGGTCCGGCCCGGATCGCCCTACAGACGAACGTGCCGGTCCCTCCAGACCCGCGCCGCGACCTCGACGTCTCCGCCGTCCGTGAACTGCGCGACATGCTCCACGCCGAGGGACTGTCCGGCTCGACGCCCCAGGTGCTCTGGACCGGTCGGTTGCCCGCCAGGGTTGCCGACGCGCCGGAAGCCGTCCTGGTGAGGTCCTGCTCGGTCGATGGTGGCTGCGCCGCACTGCTCAAGGCCGACGCCCGCGCGCTTGACGGATGGGAGTCGTCGGTGGTGACCCTCGATCGCACCGGTATCGGTAGCGCCGACCTGATCGCCGTACCGTTGCCGGGCCAGACTGCTGGTGTGCTGGTGGCCGGGCCAGAATCGGCGGACCGCGCCGAGTTGGTCGACGCACGGGGGTCGACGGTGACCGAAGGGCCGCTCACCGACGGGATCGGGGTCTTCGAGGTCGACAACCGTAGGGTCGCCGAGGTGCGGGTCCTCGACGGTGCGAACCAGCCGATGCTCACCGCCGCCACGCCGCGTCTGGCCGCCGACAGTCTCGAGATCGCCGAACCGACGCTCTGGGCCTGGTAACGCACCGTCCCCGGACCCCTCACCAGTTCGGGGACAGAGGCTCAGCTGGCCGTCATGCGGCGGGTCAGCTCGGCCGCCCGGTACGCCGCGACCCGACGGGCCTCGCCGGCCACGAAGCGCCGCAACGGCGCCGGCGCGTCGGCGCTGACCCGCTCGTGCACCCGGGTGCCGCCGACTACCGGGTGCAGCTCGACCACCGCGCACAGGGACACCCGACCCGGGCTGCGCACCTCGCTGACCAGCGGGCCGTGCGGCGGCGTCGACACCAGGCGTACCCGGATGCGGTTGTCCCACCGCACCGGACCGATCAGCCGGAACCGCTCGACGGCGAGGTACTCGGCGACCGCGCGGCCCTCGGCGTCGTGACCGTGCCGCACCTCGTCGACCGCCACGATCAGCGGCGACAGTCCGATGTAGCTACGCGGATCGGCCAGGTGCGAATACACCACGTCGGGCGGGGCCGCGACGGTGCAGGTGGTCTCGAACGCGATCGGCGGCTTCCGGTCCTCGGGCACGCCCCATGGTGGCACGCCGACGGCCGGACCGTGTCCCGCCGCCGGCGTGCCCGACAGGTCAGGACGGCCCGGCCGCCTTCGCCAGCCCGCGCTCGACGGCCGCGATGAGCTGCGGGCGCAGTTCCTCGGGCCGGATGATGGCGTCCACCGAGCCGACCTCGACCGCGCGCTGGATGCTGTGCACGCGGTCGAACTCGGCGGCCACCTCGGCCAGCTTCTCCGCCCGTACCGAGGCGCGCACGTCCATCAGCTGCGTCACCAGCGCCGCCCGCTGCCCGCCGCTCGCCGCCGCGACGCGGGCCTCCAGGTCGGCCACCCGGGGATCCTTCGCGGTACGGGCATTGACGTCACCGACGAACACCACGGCCGCAGCCGGCGCGCCGCCGATGACGGAGGCGAACGAACCCGCCACGGCGAGGACCGTCATGTTCGGGTTTAGCGCCTTGGAGAAGACCACGAACGCGCCACCGTGGTACCGCGAGATCACGCAGAAGACGATCGGCCCGTCGAAGTTGACGATCGCCCGGCCGATCTCCGCGCCGTACTCCAACTGCAACTGCCGCATCGACTCCGGCGAGCCGTCGAAGCCGGAGAGGTTCGCCAGCACCACGAGCGGCCGGTTTCCGCTTGCCGCGTTTATCGCCCGGGCGGCCTTCTTGGACGACCGTGGGAAGAGGGTGCCGGCGGTGTAGGTGTCCGGCCCGTCGGTGGGCGGGAACCCGCGCCGAGGCACCGAGCGGGACTCGATGCCGAGCAGGCACACCGGGATGCCGCCGAGGTGCACGTCCTGCACGACCGCCGTCTCGGCGTCGGCCATGCCCGCCCAGCGTTCCAGCACCGCATGGTCCTGGTCGGCCAGGGCCCGCATCAACGTACGGATGTCGAACGCCTTCTTGCGGTCGGGGTTGCGCTCCCGGGAGAAGATCTCGCCGACGGTGGTGAAGTCGCTGTCCGGCACCGCGTGCGGGTAGTCGGAGATGTCGCGGTCGACCGGGTCGGCGGTGACCGCGCGACGCGGCCGGCTCTCCCCCGGTGCCACGTAGGCGTGGTCGTGGTACGCCATCAGCACCCGGTGGGCGCCGCGCAGGTCCGGCGCCCAGTACTGGGCCTGACCGTTGGGGCCCATCACCCGGTCGTAGCCGCCGATGCCGAAGTTGTCCTCGGCGGAGACCCCACCGGAGAAGTCGAGCGACTGCTTGCCGGTCAGCACCATCGCCGAATCCGGCGTCATCACCAGGATGCCCCGGGTGTGCATGAGCATCGTGGCCTCGGCGTTCCAGTACGGCTGGGCGCCCACGGTGATGCCCGCGACGACGATGTTGATCTCACCACCGTCCTGGGTGAACTCGACGATCCGCTTGAGCGCGGCGGCCACCCAGTCCATGTTCTCGGTGCCCGAACCCATCGAGATCCGCGCACCGGCCGACAGCGCGAACCAGTCGACCGGTACCCGCATCCGCTCGGCCAGGTCGAGCGCGGCGATCACCCGGGCGCACTCCGGCTCGGCCAGCGCACCCAGCGCCCTGGTCGGGTCGCCGAGCAGCACCACCCGGGTGACACCCTCCGGATAGCGCTCGGTTGGCGTGCTCGCCACACCGACGACCATCCCCGCCCGGTTCTGGCCCTTCGGCCGCCGCACCGGCACCAGTTCGCCGGATTCGGTCAGGTCGTGCTCGACGAAGCTGCCGTTACGGCCGGCCAGCAGCTCGGTCAGCTCGTACGGGTAGGTGGTGCCGCGCCGCCGAGCCGACAGCACCTTCTGCCGGTAGTCGTCGAGCGGTTGGATCAGCTCCGCCGTCGGCTCGGTGACCGAGATCCGCATGCCCTCGGCGTAGGAGATCTGCACCGCGATGTCGGTCAGCTCACCGGTGTCCGCGTCCCGCTGCCGGCCGAGGAACAGCACCTCCTCCAGCCCGGCGTCCGCCGTGATCGGCAGCACCCGCTGGGCGACGGTGTTCAGCTCCTCGATGCTCAGCTCGTTGGGCGGCCAGACGTAGATGGTGATCCGGTTGGTGTCGAACCGCTTCTTCGCCGGGCGCTGCGCCTGCACCTTGCGGATCGCGTCGAGGCAGGCGTCGAGCGCACCCTCGACCGCGGGCAGCGCCAGGATCCGGCCGTCGGTGTCGCGCAGCGGGGTGAGGTCGCGTACCTGGGCCATCGCGGCCAGCCGCTCGTCGGCCGGATTGTCCGGGGCGACGCAGTGGAAGAGGTACACCTCCTCGTCGGCGGAGGGCAGCCGGGTCAGGTCGAAGTTGCGCAGCCGGGGCAGTTGCAGCCGCTGGGCGATCAGCGGGTGCAGGCCCCGGATCACCCGGTCCTCGCCGAGGTCGGGCCGGAAGGTGAAGTGGTGGTGCATCTCGGCGCCGTTGCGTCCGGCCACCGAGATCGTCACCCGCTGGAGCACGTCCAGCAGACCCGCCTGGCCGAGCACCTCCCGCAGGGTCGCGGCCATCGCCTCCGGGTCGGGCTGCTCGGCCCAGGTCAGGTACACGTCGGCGACCGTCGACGCGGGATCGCCGCCCGCCACCAGCGACACCGTGCCGTCGTCCGTGCCGACCAGCGCGGCGACCTTCGCCAGGGTCGCCGGCAGTCCGGCGAAGTCCGTGGCCGCGGCGACCAGGCGGAAGCGTTCGCCGTCGCGGTCGTACCCGGCGGTGAAGAACGACTGCCCCGTCACCTCGACCACTCGGGCGTCGCTCGCGCCACGGCTGCCGTAGTAGCGGCGGCTGAGCACTTCGAGCATCGGGCCGTGGTCGACGCCCGGCCGGCCGATGCGCTGGGCGAGCAGCCGGACCAGCGGCTCCGGTGAGGCGACCATCGTCGCGATCCGCTCGGCCCGGTCGGCCGCGTCCGGGTTGCGGTCGAGGTGCCGCAGGTTGGCACGGACGTCGGCGTACACCTCGGCCCGCTTGCGTCGCAGCATCGGCTGCGCCGCCCAGCGGAACACCACGCTACGGGCGAGGTCGCCGATCACCGGGAAGCGGCGCTGGGTGGCGAAGATCAGGTGTTCCAACGCCTGACCGACCAGCTCGCGCAGGCTGTCGGCCGGCGGCGGCTCGGTCAGCCACCGTTGCAGGAAGGTGACGATCACCTTCACGTCGGCCGCCGCCCGCTGCTGGGCGAGGAAGATCCGGAAGACCGCCTCCTCCAGCTGCGGCGTCCGCTCGAAGTCGTCGACGCCGTAGTGGGCGAGTACCCGGGCGAGGCGCTGACGGAACGTCTCCGGCAGGGCGGCCCGCTCGACGTCGAGGCACTGGAGATAGGTGTGGAAGTACTCGCGCGGGCTGTGCACCCGGGTGTCGGCCTTGGTCTCCTCGCCGGCCGGCCGGTTGCGGCTGAGCTCGGACAGGTCGGCGAAGACCTGGAGCAGCTCGACCTCCTCCTCCAGCGGCCGGTGCGGCAGTTCGGCCCGGGCGGCCAGGTAGGCGGCGAGGACGCGGCGTTCGTCGCGCGGGTCCAGGTCGTAGCCGAGCAGCAGACTGCGCAGGTCGGCGATGCCCCGCGCGACGCGGTCGCCGGCCGACAGGCCGGTCGGCTCGGGCGGCAGTTCCAGGTCGACGGCGGTGGACTCGGCGGCCTCGCTGGCGGTTCCGTCACCGAGCGGCTCCAGGCGCAGCAGTGGTGTGCCGGTCTCCACCTGGCTGCCGACGGAGACCCGGCACTCGCGCACCTTCGCCGCGAACGGAGCCCGCAGCACCGTCTCCATCTTCATGCTCTCCAGGACCAGCACCGGTGCGCCGGCCTCGACCTCGTCGCCCACCGCGAGCGGCGTCGCGACGACGAGCGCGGGTGACAGGGAGCGCAGTACGCCGCCCTCGTCGCGGCTGACCCGGTGCGTGACGCCGTCCACCTCGACCAGGTGGATGGGCCCGTGAGTGTCGGTGACCAGCCGGAACCGCCGGCCGTTCACCAGGATCCGTCCGCTGTGCTGGTCGTACCGCTCCAGTTCGACGTCCACCGTCGCCGTCTCACCGACGCCGACCCGGAACCGGTGCGGTCCGGTCTGTGCGACGGAGACCCGGTAGGTCGCGCCGCGCAGCTTCAGGTCGATCGGTCGGCCGCTGGCGTGCTGCACCTGGGGACGGCCACCGTGCGCGGTGGAGAGCAGCCGCTGCCGCTCCACGTGTGCCTCGTCCTCGTACGCCTCGATGGCGGCGGCGGCCAGCGCGACGCCGGAGTGCCGGGTGGAGATCAGGCGGCCCTGGGCGCGGACCCGGTCGATCCAGCCGGTGTCGGCGCTGGCGTCGATCACCTCGGGCTGGTCCAGCAGGTCGAGCAGGAAACTCTTGTTGCTCGCCCCGCCCTCGATGATCACCGTGGTCTCGGTGACCGCGCGGCGCAGCCGACCCAGCGCCTCGTCGCGGCTGCGGCCGTACGCGATGATCTTCGCGATCATCGAGTCGAAGTCGGCGGGAATCACGTCGCCCTCGCTGACCCCGGTGTCCACCCGCACGCCGGGTCCGCTTGGCAGCACCAGGCGCACGATCCGACCGGGCGACGGGGCGAAGTCCCGGTCGGGATCCTCGGCGTTGAGTCGGGCTTCGACGGCGTGCCCCGCCTCGACCGGGATCCGGTCACCGAGCCGCCCGCCGGCGGCCACCTGGATCTGGGCCTTCACCAGGTCGAAGTCGGTGGTGGCCTCGGTGATCGGGTGTTCCACCTGCAACCGGGTGTTGACCTCCAGGAAGGCGAACATCCGGTCACCCGGGTGGTAGAGGAACTCCACGGTGCCCGCGCCCCGGTACTCCACGGCCAGCGCGAGCCGCTCGGCCGCCTCCTTCAGCTCGCGGGTCTGCTCGGCGGAGAGCACCGGCGAGGCGGACTCCTCGATCACCTTCTGGTTGCGGCGCTGCACCGAGCAGTCCCGGACGCCCAGCGCCCACGCGGTGCCCTGGCCGTCGGCGATCACCTGCACCTCGACGTGCCGCGCGCCGGTGACCAGCCGTTCCAGGAAGACCACACCGCTGCCGAACGCGCGCTGTGCCTCCAGGCTGGTGCGCTCGTACGCCTCGGCGAGCTCGGTGTCGCTACGTACCACCCGGATGCCCCGGCCACCCCCGCCCGCGGTCGCCTTCAGCATCAGCGGGTAGCCGATCTCGGCGGCGGCGCGCTGGGCTGCGGCGAGGCTCTCGACCGCGCCACGGCTCCACGGCGCCACCGGGACGCCGACCTCCTCGGCGATCAGCTTCGCGCCGATCTTGTCGCCGAGTTTGCGCATCGCCTCCGGGCTCGGCCCGATGAAGGTGACGCCGTTCTTCTCGCACAGCTCGGCGAAGGCCGGGTCCTCGGCCACGAAGCCCCAGCCCACCCAGGCCGCGTCGGCGCCGGTGTCGTGCAGCGCCCGTTCCAGCACCCGGTGGTCCAGGTACGGTCGGGCGGACGCGGGCCCGAGGCAGTAGCTGTGGTCGGCCTCGCGGACGAAGGTGGCCGACCGCTCCGCCTCGGTGTAGAGCGCGACGGTCTCGATCGGCGGAGCGTCGGTCTCGGCGTTGAGCTCGCGAACAGCGTGGATCAGCCGCATGGCGGCCTCTCCCCGGTTGACGATGGCGATGCGGCTGAACACCGAGCAGGCCTCCGGAAGATCGTCCCTGACAGGAGGGAACCCTCCCTCGGACAGGGGGTCCCGCTCAACCAACCTTCGCGGCTACCGGCGGGTAAGGAAGACGTGGGAACTGCCACCTCCGGACAACGGTTTTTGTCGAGACCCTCCAACGCCACACGTTGACGCCGCCAGCGGGTGGCCCGGGTCACCCCGGACGAGCCTCGAACGACCACGCCGGGTCGAGGCGGCAGACACCCTGCGTGGCGGTCGAATTCCGGCAAGATCATCAAACATTTCCCTCGCGGAGCTGGTGCTATACGGTCAGCGGGTGAGAGTTGAGCGTCACTGGTGGAACGGCGACCACACCCCACGTGGACGTCGCGACGTCTACATCCGTACCGACGGTGAGTCGTGGGAGGTCGAGGCCCGGGCCGGCGGCGGCACCGGCCGCTCGAAGATCTACCCGTGCCCCGGCCGCAAGTCGGCGGAGATCCTGGCCGGGGCGTGGATGGGCGGCCAGAGCCGCTGGCGGGTCGTGGCACCCTCCTGAGCCTCACCGGCAGCCGGCCCGCCGCCGGTCGGGTAGGCTGACCATGCGACCCGCCCGACCGCGGGTCCGACTCGATGTCCCGGGCCCCGCGCCTTCGACGCGCCAGGCCACGGCCGGCCACGCAGCGCCGGGTGGGACGTCCCCCTTCTACGTTCGGAGCATTCATGGCGGCACGCCGCCCGCAGCAACAGACCACCCCGCCCACCCTGCCGACCTTCGCCGAGCTGGGCGTGCCCGCAGCACTCACCCGCGTGCTGGCCGCGACCGGGGTGGACCGGCCGTTCCCGATCCAGGCAGCCACACTGCCCGACGCGCTGGCCGGTCGCGACGTGCTCGGTCGAGGCCGCACCGGTTCGGGCAAGACGTACGCCTTCGCCCTGGCCGTGCTCACCCGGCTGGCCGCCAGCGCCGCGCCGCGCCGACCCGGACGCCCTCGGGCGCTCATCCTCGCCCCCACCCGGGAACTGGCCACCCAGATCGACAGCGTGCTGGCGCCGCTGGCCCAGGCTTTGTCGCTGCGCACCATGACCGTCTTCGGTGGCGTCGCCGCCCGGCCGCAGATCGCCGGGTTGCGCGCCGGGGTCGACGTCCTGGTGGCCTGTCCGGGCCGGCTCGCCGACCACGTGCAGGCCGGACACGCCCACCTGGACGCCGTCGAGATCAGCGTGCTCGACGAGGCCGACCACATGGCCGACCTGGGCTTCCTGCCGACCGTCCGCCGGCTGCTGGAGCTGACCCCGCGTGGTGGGCAACGGCTGCTCTTCTCCGCCACCCTGGACTCCGGCGTCGACGTGCTCGTCCGCCGTTTCCTCACCGATCCGGTGGTGCACAGCGTCGACTCACCCCGGTCGCCGGTCGCCGCGATGACGCACCACGTGCTGCACGTACAGGCCGAGGACCGGTTCGCCGTGCTTGTCGACCTGACCGCAGCGCCGGGCCGGACGGTGGTGTTCACCCGCACCAAGCGCGGCGCCAAGACCCTCACCCGCCGGCTGGTCGCGGCCGGAGTGGCTGCGGTGGAGCTGCACGGCAACCTGGCCCAGGGTGCCCGTACCAGGAACCTCAAGGCGTTCTCCGACGGTACGGTGCGGACGCTTGTGGCCACCGACATCGCGGCGCGGGGCATCCATGTCGACGACGTGGCCCTCGTCGTGCACGCCGATCCGCCCGTGGAGCACAAGGCGTACCTGCACCGCTCGGGGCGCACCGCCCGGGCCGGCGCGGCCGGGACCGTCGTCACGCTGATGACCGATACGCAGGCCCCCGAGGTGCGGGAGCTGACCCGCAAGGCGGGCATCGCGGCAACCACCACCCGACTGCGCCCGGGGGACGCACTGCTGCGGGAACTCGCGCCGGGCGACCGGACGCTGGCGGTCACGCCAGCCGCCCCGCCGACGGCCGCCCGACGGGAAGCGTCCCCGGCCTCCGCCGGCCGGAGGCGGCGCGGCAGCGGCAAGGCTTCTCCCGCCGCCTCGGCGCGTGCGGGTGCCGCGACCTTCCCACGATCCGGGGGGAACGCCCCGGCACGATCCGGCGGGAACGCCCCGGCGCGAACGGGCGGGATCGGTTCCGCGCGGTCGGGTGCGGCGGCCTTCTCCGCCCGGGCCCGGCCCGGTGGGCGCGGCGGCGGTCGCTGACCGGCACCCGCACCGGAGCCCGGCAGCCACCACCGAACGAGGATTCCGAAGCCCGCCAGTGATGCTGGCGGGCTTTCCTTGCGCCCTCCAGATACCTAGAACTACTATGCCTAATAGTTCTAGGTATTGGTGGTGGAGAATCTGATGAAGGTCACCAAGGATCTCGTCGCCGCCTCGGCGACGCCGATGGTGCTGGGCATCCTGGCCGACGGGGAGAGCTACGGGTACGCCATCCTCAGGCGGATCAACGAGCTGTCCGACGGCGAGCTGGACTGGACCGAGGGGTTGCTCTATCCCCTGCTGCACCGGCTCGAACGGCTCGGACACGTGGAGTCGAGCTGGCAGTCGGTCCCCGGGGAGCGGCGACGCAAGTACTACCGCATCACCGACAGCGGCCTGGCCGAGCTGGCCGAGCAACGTCGCCAGTGGGACACCGTGGTGGGCGCCCTCAGGGCGATCTGGGTCGATCCCGGCGACGTCCGGCGCTCGGCGACGATTCCACTCGGAGGTCTGGCATGACCGCGCCTGGCAGCCCGGACGGCAGCGCGGCATCTCCCGGCCGGGACGGCATGCCGGCGCCAGGTGACCGGGAGGACGCGACGAGGACGCCCGGTCCGGACGGGCTGGAGGCCCAGTTCGCCCAGTGGCGTCACTACGTACGACGCCGCCCGGAATTGCAGCGCTCCGACGCCGAGGAGTTGGAGGACCACCTTCGCGGCTCGGTCGACGAGCTCATCGCCGCCGGTCTGCGCCCCGACGAGGCGTTCCTGGTCGCGGTCAAACGGCTCGGCGGCCTGGACGAGCTGTCCCGCGAGTTCGCCCGGGAGCACTCGGAGCGGCTGTGGAAGCAACTGGTACTCACCGGCGGCACCGATGATCCGGAGACCGGCGACCGGTCCCGGCGCGATCTGGTCGCGATGATCGTCTGCGCGGTCGGCGCGGCCGTGTCGATCAAGGTGCCGGCGTTGTTCGGGCTGAGCCTCGACGGAAACGAAACGTTCTACGCGCCCAACTTCGCGTTGTTCGCGCTGCCCTGGCTGGCCGCCTACCTGGCCTGGCGGCGTCGGGCCGGGACAGCGCTGATCGGGGTGATGGTGGCGTTGTTCGCGCTCGGCGCGGTGGCCGCCAACGTCTACTCCCTCGCGGAGAACTCCCAGTCGCTGGTGCTGACCACCATCCACCTGCCGATAGCCCTGTGGTTCGTGGTCGGCCTGGCCTACGTCTCCGACGACCTGCGCTCCTCGCGGCGACGGATGGACTTCATCCGCTTCACCGGGGAGTGTTTCGTCTACTTCGTCCTCATCGCCCTCGGCGGCGGCGTGCTCACCGCCTTCACGGTAGGGACCTTCCAGGCCATCGGGATCGATCCGGAGGGCTTCGTCTCGCAGTGGCTGCTGCCGTGCGGCGTGGTGGCCGCGGTGGTCGTGGCGGGCTGGCTCGTCGAGGCCAAGCAGAGCGTCGTGGAGAACATCGCCCCCGTCCTCACCCGCCTGTTCACGCCGCTGTTCACCGCCGCGCTGCTGGCCTTCCTGGTCGCCATCGTGTGGACCACCGCCGGCATAAACGTCGAGCGGGAGGCCCTGATCCTGTTCGACCTGCTGCTGGTCGTGGTGCTGGGGCTGCTGCTCTACTCGATCTCGGCCCGCGACCCGCTGGCCCCGCCCGGCCTGTTCGACAGGTTGCAACTCGCCCTCGTGATCAGCGCGCTCATCATCGACGTGCTGGTGCTGTGGGCGATCACCGAGCGGATCACCGAGTACGGCACCACCCCGAACAAGGCCGCCGCACTCGGTGAGAACGTCATCCTGCTGGCCAACCTCGCCTGGTCGGCGTGGCTGATGCTGGGATTCCTCCGTCGGCGCACTCCGTTCGCGGCCCTGGAACGCTGGCAGACCGGCTACCTACCGGTGTACGCCGGTTGGGCCTGGATCGTGGTGCTGCTCTTCCCGCCGCTGTTCAGTTACCTCTGATCCGCCTCCCGCCCCGAGCGGCCACCGGTGTGGACGATCGTCATCGCGACCCGTCCACACGCGGTGGCCGCTTCCCGCGGCCCACTGGCCGAACAAGGGCTGCTGCTGGGCGAGCCGTACACGAAACAGCTGGATGGGAAGCTACGCGAGTTGCGGTTCTACCTGGAGCGGCAAGCAGTCAGGATCACCTACTGGATCGCGTCGGACAAGCGGATCATCTTGCTGACCGTCTTTCACAAGACGCGCGTGTGCGCGACGAGCGAGAGGTCGACCGAGCACGCCGGGTATTGGCCAGATGCATTGATGAGGCGCACCGCGTCGTGGAGAAGGAGGGCTAGCTCATGGGCGAGCGTAGTGATTGGGCCTCGCTGCGGGAGCGCGGTCGCACGGTTCGAGGCCGGCGGCACCGTCCCGACCCTGCCCGTGTTGGAGCGGTTGGCGGCGGCCTTGGAGGTTAGCCTCAGCGTCAGTTTCGAGCCACGCGACGCGGCGGCTTGAGTCGCCGGCGATCGCCTGCTGATCAGGCTCTGGTCTGGCGCACGCTGGACGGCGGGCCGAAGGCGACCGGCACCCCCGGTGAGTAGAGCACGCTGCTCGGCGCCCCCTGCGGTGCCGGCAGTCCGGCGGCGGTCACCAGTTCGTCGTCCAGGGCGAGCAGTTCCGCGTGGTGCAGTGGCCAGCGGGGGTGCCAGTTCGGCAGGTGCCGGGTACGTCCGTACGCCCGGGTGTGCAGGCCCCAGCGGGCGGTGACGAAGTGGTCCAGCGGCGTCGGCTCGGCGACCGGCCCGCCGACCCGGACCTCGATCCGGCTGGTCGTGCCGGTCGGGCCCGGCCAGCGACGCCGGCACCGGTAGCTGAGTCGGTCGCCGTCGCGCTCCAGCTTCATGGCCGACCACAGGTACGGCAGCCGCAGGGTCGCCCGGGCGACCAGCACCGGCACCAGCCGGGAGGCATCGAGCGAGCGGAAGACCACGGCCCGTCGGCCGGAGCCGTCCACGGAGTACAACCGCACGTTGGTTTCCCAGAAGCTGCCGAAGTACGGCACGCCGGGTCCGAGACCCAGCCCCAGACCGACCATCCGGAAGCCGATCAGCCCGACGTAGGTCAGCCCGTCGAGCGTGTCGGGGCGGGTGCCGGCCGGCAGCAGCGGTGCGACCCGCGCCGGCTCGACCGACCAGTGCAGGAAGATCAGATCATCCCAGCGTTGCCGAAGGATCGCGCGGCGGAACCCCCGGATGGGCGCGACGTCGACCGGCTCGATGTCCACGTACCGATCCTGCCGGATCGGCCGACGCCGCGGCACCCGGCGCGATCCGCGGTCAGGTGCCGGGGTGACGGCTGCTCATCCGGTTTCCGCCGGCCCGCTTCGCCGCGTACATCGCACCGTCCGCGTGGGCGAGAGTCTCTCCGAGGCTGTACGCGGAACCGCCGGCCACCCCGACGCTTACCGTCACCTGCCAGGCCGGCATAGCCGCCACGGCGGCTACGGTCCGCTGGGCGACCTGCTCGGCGGCGGCGAGATCCGCTCCCGGCAGGATCGCTACGAACTCGTCACCGCCGAGCCGGGCGACGAGATCGTCCCGGCGGACACTTCCCGCGACCACCTGGGCCACCGCCCGCAACACGTCGTCGCCGGTGGCGTGTCCCAACGAGTCGTTGACGTCCTTGAACCTGTCCACGTCCACGATCAGCACCGCCACTGGATCCGTCCCGGTCGCCGTGGGAGTGGCCAGGCGCTCCAGGAAGCTGTCCAGACCACGCCGGTTGGCCACCCCGGTGAGCGGGTCGATCCGTGCGGCCCGTTCGGCCCGCTCGTGCTGCCACCGCAGCACGTCGTACGACTGCATCGTCACTGCCGCGTGCAGCCAGCGATGTCGCTGGCGCCACAGCAGTTCCGCGAGCGCGTCGCCGTAGGTGAGGCCGGGCAGCGCGTCGGGTGTCCCGTCCTTCGCCAACAGCACCGCGTGCGTACGGTGCAGCGCCGCCGTGATCAACCAGTCGTTGTCGGGTGACAGGCCGGTCACCGCCTCCTCGATGACGCGCAGCGCCTCACCCGGCCGCCCGGACCGGCTGAGCGCTACGGCGTGGAACGGCCGGCACAGCAGTTGCTCCTGGTGTCGCTGTTCGACACCGTGCTCCTGCAGCGACGCCAGGAACCGGGGGATGTCCTCCGCCGCGCCGGCCGGGTCCTGGCGGTCGGCGCGGGCGCACGCCGCGAACAGCGACGCGGAGAGCCGCCACACCTCCGCCTTGGGGCCGGAGGCTTCCGTCATCGCCCGCATCGCGTGCTCCTCGGCCACCGTGGTGTGCTTCTCGGCCTCGGCGACCTGACCCACCTGGTACAGCTCCAGGGCCCACATCAGGTTGAGTTCGGCCAGGTTGCACAGCCACATCGCCCGGTTGCCGTTGTCCGGGTACCCGGGTCGGCAGGTGGTCTCGTACGCCGCCTGGAACTGTGGCGCCGCCAGCTCGTAGAGGCGCAGTTTCGCGTACCCGATGGCCAGCCCGGTGCGGGCGTTGCCCTCGATCACCGGATCGGGTTCGCCGGCCAGCAGGGCCGTCTCCGCGCGGACGAGATCCCGCAGGACGGCCTCGATGTCGTACTCGGCGATGTCCTGGTCGCCGAGGCGCAGCCGCCGGTCGGCGCGCAGCGACAACGCGCACGAGCGCCACCCGGAGCTGTTCTCCCGCTCGGCGGCGACAAGCATCAGATCGGCGGCGGCGATCGCGGCGCGCAGGTCACCGAGCCGGGTCAGCGCCACGACGCGCGCGAAGTGCATCGCCGCGGGGCCGTCGCGCAGTTCCCCGGTCGGTTCCCGCAGTGCCGCGACCGCCTCGGCCAGCACCTGGGCCGCGCCACCGGCCTGTGCCTCCTCCAGTAGCCTCAGGGCTCGGAGGGTCACGTCGTCCATGCGGTCTCCTCCGCACCCGCCCAGGGAAGAACAGCCCGATGGTACGGTAATCAGCCCTCTTCGATAGTCTCCGACCGGTTCGGGCTCTGGGCCAGCGGTCGCCAGGCGGCGAGAGCGACGACCGCCATCGTGAGCCCGGCGATCCAGAACGGTGTCGTGACGTCCCAGATGCCGGCGATCAGGCCACCGAGGAGGGACCCGACCGCCGCCCCGCCGAGATCGAGCACCGCGTACGCGCTGCCGACCCGGCCGAGCAGGTGGTGCGGCACCAGCCGCTGCCGCAGCGACGCGACGGTTATTCCCCAGACCATGCCGTGCGCGCTGAAGACGACCAGGACGACCACCACGACCCAGACCGCCGTGGTGGTCGCCAGGATCAGATGGGTGACCATCTCGATGACCAGCCCGATCCGCAGCACCACGGTTCGTCCGAACGTCCGGACCAGCCGGGTCGCCAGCGCGGTGCCGGCCAGCCCACCGACCGCGAACGCGGTGAGCAGGAGACCGTAACCGACGTCGGAGACGCCCAGACGTTGCCGACAGTAGAGCACGAACACCGCGAACGCGGCGCAGAAGGCGACGTTGCCCACGCCCATGCTCAGGGCCAGGGTCCGCAGCAGCCGGTGTCGCCACAACCACCGCACCCCCTCGGCGATCGAGCGGACCACCGAGGTGTGCGTCGTGGCCACCGGTTCCGGTGCCGGCCGCAGGCTCGCCAGCAGCACCGCGGCGACGGCGAACGTGAGTGCGTTGAGCCCGAACGGCACCGCCGCGGCGATCACGAACAGCCAGGCACCCAGCGGCTTGGCCACGAACTGGTTGCCGATCGTGAAGGTGGCGTAGAGCCGCGCGTTCGCGCTCGGCAGCCGGTCGGGGGCGACCACCGAGGGCAGCAACGCCCCCATGGCGGTGTCGGCAAGCGTCTCCCCCGTACCGAGCAGGAAGAGCACCGCGTAGCAGACGGCCAGGGTGACGGTTCCGGTGGCGACGGTGAGGGCCAGCGTGGTGAGCGCGACGGCCCGGATCAGGTTCACCGTCACCACCAGGCGACGCCGGTCGAGCCGGTCCACGTAGGCGCCACTGAGCAGGGCGAACAACAACCAGGGCAACTGTTGTACGAAGACGGCACCGGCGATCAGCGCCGGACTGTCGGTGATGGAGGCGACCAGCAGTGGGCCGGCCGCCATGGTGATGCCGTCACCGACGTTGGACACCGCCGAGGCGGTCCAGAGTCTGGCGAAGTCCGCGCCGAGACGCGCGGATATCAGGGCACGCAAGATTGCTCCTCGAGCTGGCAGGGAAACGGCCGTCAGGGGACCGCTCCGCAGCGAGGAGCACCGCCACCGCCGGTGGACCGACGATGGGCCGCGCAGGTCAGCGCAGGGTGAACTCTCGCGCCGGAGCGGGGGCCGTGACCAGGTCGAAGCGCATCTCAACTCCTGTCCGTCGACGGATGTCGAAGCGGAGGATAGCCACTCGATGCCGCACGCCGACACCGGTTTCGCCAGGCCATGATCGCGACGCCGGTCGATACAGTGATCCGGTGGAGCAGATGAGCAGGCGGCGGTTCCTCGACGAGGTGGTGGCCGTCACCCGGGACCGGCAGGCCACCACTCACCTCTACGTGATGCTGCGTGAGGGCGGCGGCATCGGGGTGCAGTGGGAGCAGCCCGGGCTCGACCATCTGCGGGAGTTCCGCGTGGTCGACCCGGACGGGCCCGTCTGCCCGCACTGCCTGATCATCGAGGCGGTCCTGCGCCTGACCCCGGTCCTGCCGCTCGACATGCTGCGCACGGGCCGTGCCCGGGTGCAGTACGAGCGGATCCTGCGCGCCGGCATGCTGCCGGCGCCCGCGTTCGCCCGGCAGTCGACGAGTCGTGCGGTCACCTGGCTGGGAGACTGCCACGGTGCCACCGGCAATCCGCACACCGCAGCGGACTGCGCCGAGCATGCGGCGATCGGTCCCGCCGTGGTCACCGACCCGCTCGACGTGGACCCCGTGGCGGCGCTGCCCCGGGCACTGCTCGAGATGACCGACATCGCCGACGTCCGGGACCGGCTGCGGCTCGCCCACGACTGGCGGGACACCGCCGCCGAGGTGGCGCGGCGCAGCCGTTGGGCCGCAACGACCTGGGGTTTCCTGCGCAGTTCCGCGGTGCTGGGCGTCCCGGCGGCCGGGGTGCCGGGGCTGGTCTACGCCCTCGACCCGGACTTGCCGGCCGACGACCGTCCCCTCGCCGAGGCGTACGCGACGGCGATGCGGTCGCTCTCCGGCCGGGATGACCTGGTCTACGCGGACCGGGTCTGCCTGGTGCCCGACCCGGTGCCCGGCAGTACGCGGATGCCCAGCTTCGCCGGTGCGGTGGAGGTGGCCGCCGGGCAACCGGTACGCACGTTGCGGCTGCCGTCGAGCCGCCGGCCGCTGAGTCGGCTCGGCCGGGGGATCCTGCTGCTGTTCGAGGCGCGGCACGTGATGCTGATCCGCCACGTCCAGCGTGAGCCGGACTGGGAGTCGGAGGCGGCGCTGCACCTCTTCGAGTTCGGCATGCTCGAGGAACTCGGTGGCCCCGCGTACACCTCGGCCGTGGCCGCCCACCTCGACGCCCTGCGTCGCGAGGGTGCGCTGCTCGCCCGGCCGCAGCAGGTCCTCGACCGCCGCGAACGCCGGGCGCTCGCCGGGATCTTCGGCGACATCGACGACGAGGAACTGCACCTGTGGGGTTCGGTCGCCTACCGCAACGCGATCATGGTGATGCTGGGCAGCCAGGCCGCCTTCGCCGAACACCTTCGCCGGCAGGCGTCCTGAACCGACAGCGGGCCGGCCCGGGTGGGTGGGTTCCGGCGCACGAACCCACCCACCCGGAGCGTCAGTTACGCAGGTTCCACTGCTGGTTGGCACCGCCGTGGCAGGCCCAGAGGTGGACCACCGTGCCGTTCGTGGTGCCGTAGCCGCTGGCGTCGAGGCACAGTCCGGACTGCGCACCGGTGATGGTGCCGTTGGCGTTGACGTTCCACTGCTGGTTGACCTGGCCGTTGCAGTCCCAGATGATCGCCAGGGTGCCGTTGCTGGTGCCCTGGCCCGAAGCGTCGAGGCACTTGTTGCCGTACACCATGAGTTGCTTGCTGGCGGTGTAGGTCCACCGCTGGTTCGTCCCGCCGTGGCAGTCCCAGAGCTTCGCCTGAGCGCCGTTGGTGGTGCTCGCACCTTCGACGTCCACGCACCGCCCGGACTGGGTACCGACGATCTGCACGTTCTGCGTGCTGCTGCCGCCCTGCGGACCGGCGGCGGCCATCACCGCCTGGGCACCCGAGGGCCAGTTCCCGTTGGTCACCGTCACGTTGCCGGACACGACGTTGCCCCGGTCGCCGTTCGTCACGTTGGTGCTGCCGTTCGTCGACCAGTTGTTGGTGACGGTGAAGTTGCCCATGTTCTCGGCGTACCAGTAGTTGGCGGTGGCCCAGGTGCCGGTGGACGAGAACACGTTGTTGCGGGCGGTGTAGTAGCGGGATCCCTCGTCGAAGTAGACGCCGAAGTAGCCGTTGGTCCGCAGACAGTAGTTGTCGCTGATCAACCCGCCCGGGTTCGCCGACAGGGTGTAGATGCAGCCTCCGTCGTTCATCTGCTGCATCACGTCGTGCACGTAGTTGCCGATGAGCCGGTTGTTCGACGCGGTGGTGGCCGTCGTGTAGCGCGGCTGGTAGTTGTACAGGCCACGGCCGGCGTAGTGCTCGCTGCCACCCGCGTCGTTGGAACCCCAGCCGTACCCGATGGACATGCCGGTGTACGGCATGTTGTAGACCTCGTTGTACGACACCGTGGAGTTGGTGACGTAGGTGGTGAGCACCGAGACGATGCCCCGGTACTCGACACCCAGGTCGTGCAGGCGGTTGTTGCTGATGGTGATGTCCCGGTTGACCATGCGCTGGTCACTCGGGTGGTGGGCGTCGGCGCGCACGCCACCGACGACGATGCCGCCGGCCGCGTTGCGGGCGATCTCGGAGCGGGTGACGGTGATGTTGCTGGCGCCCAGGCCCACGCCGCTGGCGTGGGCGTTGGCGTCGTTGCCGATGCCGATGGCCGTCTGCCCGAGGTTGACGAACTGGGAGTCGCTGAAGGTGATGTTGTTGGCGGCCGAGACCTGCACGGCGGCCGGCATCTGCTGCCAGTTCGGCCGGGTGGCCTCGAACTGCGGGCAGCCGTTGTGGCAGGAGGAGAAGCTGGGCCAGTTCCAGTTGCCGTAGATGTAGGCGCCGGTCTGCTGGTCCACGTAACCCTGGTTGCTGCTGGCCCCCAGCCAGGTCGTGCCGGTGAAGGTGATCCCGGTGAACGAGATGTGGTGGGCCGGCGAGGCGTACGTCCCGCCGAGGTTGACCAGGGACTGTTGCGTCGGCAGTTCCACACTCACGCTGCTCATGTTCTGGCCGGCGAGCGGGATGTAGTTCAGCGCGCCGCTGCCCGGGTCGAGGTACCACTCCCCCGGCGAGTCCAGGAACTCGTAGGCGTTGGCCAGGTAGAGCGGCCCGGCGCGGTGCGGGCTGGTGAACGTGTCGTACCCGAAGTTGTTGTTGCTCCAGCCGGGCTGCTGCATCCGGATCAGGTTGCCGCTGATGCTCTGCACCGACACGTACCGGTCGGTGAACGAGTTGACGCTCTCCATCTGGATGCGGCTCTGGTTGGCCAGGTTGTTGAGGTAGCTCAGGGCGCCGCTGGTGAACCGCATGCCGGTGCTGTCCGCGGTGAAGTCCGCCCGGTTGACCTGGGTACGGGCCCGGGTGGCGAGCGCGCCGTTGACGTAGAGCTGACGGGTGTCGGTGCCGGCGCCGACGTTTGCCCGCCAGATGTTGCGGCCGGCGTCCACCTGCGACCAGCCGGTGACCGCCCGGGCACCGCTGATCACGGGACGGGCCGACGGTGCCGCCTGCCAGATCACCCGGTAGCCGTTGGTGCCGGAGTCGGCGGCGGTGAACCGCAGCGGTGAGGAGAGCCGGTAGACGCCGTCGGCCAGCTGCACGACGATGTCGCCCGACATCGAGCTGTTCATCGAGCGGACGGCGGTCTGCGCACCGGTCAACGAGCACGGTTGGGTGGCGGTGCAGCTGCTGCCGCCGCCGGAGGGGGACGCGTAGAGGGTGGTGGTCGCGGCGAGGGCCGGGGCGGCGAACGTGGTCACGGCGGCCACGGTGGCCGCGGCGGTCAGCGCCACCGTCGCGGTCGCGGCCAGCACCCGTCGGGGTGTGCCGGGGGGTGGAGGTACGGACACGGGGGTCTCCTTACCTGGACGGGTGGTGCGATGTGGTGGGTGGTATGTGGACGGCAGTTCATCATACGAATGATGTCTGCGCAAGGATCGACTGAGATCACGTCGGCGACCCGATGCCGGCGCGGGTGGCGCAGCTCAGCCGAGGATGCTCCGGAGATAGGCCAGCCCGTCCCCCGCGAGCCGGTCCGGTGACGGGGCGAGCGGGCGCCAGATCGAGGCGGCGGTCGCGATCGTCGCGTTCTCCGGGGTGAACGACTCGATGCAGATCGCACCCCAGTAGCCGGTGGCGGCCAGGGCGGCGAGCAGCCGGGGCCAGTCCAGGTGATCCGACCCGGGCGCCCCCCGGTTGGTGCCGCTGACCTGTACGTGCTTGATGTGCGGACCCGCCGCGGCCAGCGCCGCGTACGGGTTCGCCTCCTCGATGTTCATGTGATACGTGTCGATCATGAGACCGACGTTCGACGGCAGGCCGTCGATCATCTCCACGGCCTGTTCGAGCGTGTTCACCACGCTTGTCTCGTACCGGTTGAGCGCCTCCACCCCGATGGACACCCCCCGCTCGCCGGCCCGATCGGCGACCGGTACCAGCGCCCGGCGGAAATCCACGTAACAGTTGGCGCGTTCGGCCGGCGTCATCCGCCAGGTGCGGCCGACCGACGCGTAGACCGGACCACCGACGCAGGGCGCGCCGATGATCGCCGCGCTGTCCACGCAGCCGTTCAGGTACGCCACCGTGGCCTTCACCACGGCGGGTTCGGCCTCGACGAGTTCCCGCCCGGGCGGGGTCACCGCACAGACGCCGGCCGCGGCCAGTCCGTACCTGGCGAGCAGGTCGCGGACGCGGTACGGGTCCCAGTCGCCCGGCTGCTCGATCGGCAGTTCGACCGCGTCGAAGCCGAGCGCCGCGATCCGTGGGATCAGCGCGGCCAGGGCCTCGTCGTCGACCGGCGAGGCCCAGACCCAGGGATTGACACCGACGGCACGCATCGGACGCCTACTTCCAGCGCTGCGGGTAACCCGGCAGGTCCGTGCAGCCGCACATCGCGTAGTGCAGCGGCGGCATGTTCGGGTCGAGATAGCTGTCCAGGTTCTCCTGGGTGATCGTCGGCTGGGGCAGCTTCCACGGGTCGGACACCTGCTGGCCGTCGAGGATCCGCAGCGCCGCGATGATCGGCGTACGCCACTGGTAGGTCGGGTACGTGGGCGCGATCGCGGTGAGCCCCTCCTCCTTCCACATCTTGAGGAAGTCGAGCTGGTCCTCACCGTTGATCGGCGGCACCGGCTGACCGGCGTCCTGGAACGCCTCCACCGCCGCCACGGCGACCGCGCCGGCATCCATCCAGACGCCGTCGATGGTGCCGTGCCGCTGGATGTAGTCGTTGACGATCTTCTTGGTCTTGGCCGGGTCGCCGTCGGTGAACTCGACCCCGACCACGTCGACCTGCGCCTTGTCGAACGCCACCTTCGCGGCGGACCACCGGGTCTCCAGCACGTCGACGCCGGGCAGGATGCGCAGCGCGAGAACCTTGCCGCCGGGCTTCATCCGCTGGCTGACGAACTCCGCTCCGACGTGACCGAACCCGTACCCGCCGATCGGGTTGATGAACGTCACCGGGCAGTCGGTGTCGACGCCGCGGTCGAAGACGATCACCGGCAGGCCGGCGTCGCAGGCCGCCGTCACGGCCGGGGTGAGCGTGGCGGTGGTGTTCGGCGAGACGATGAGCGCGTCACAGCTCTTGCCGAGCAGGTCGTTGATGTCGGCGATCTGCTTCTGGTCCTTGCCCTCGGCGTCGACGTGGACGAACTCGGAGATCCGGTCGCCCTGCGCCTCGACCTCGGCCTGCATGGTCTTGAAGCCGACCTGCCGCCACGGGTTGTTCAGCGCCGCGTTGGAGAAGCAGATCTTGTAGGGGCCGTCCTTCTTGAACTTCGCGGTGTCCACCATCTTGGGATTGAGCACCTGCTCCCACGGCTTGTCGGCCGGCCCGGTCGGTGCGGCGTCGAGCAACGCGAGTTCGTTGTCGTAGTCGGCCTGCACGAAGAACTTCGACTGCTCGCCGGTGCCGGCCCCGGCCGGGGGTGCGGAGGCGCCGTCCGACGGGGTCGCCACGGGCTCGTCCGTGGCACAGCCGACGAGGGACACCAGGAGGAGCGCGGCCGTGGCCGCCATGCGTCGTTTCATGAAGAATTCCCCTTATCTCGACTTATCGCGACGTGGAACGTCGGGTGGAGACCGCCACGGCGAACAGGATGATGGCGCCCTGGACGGTCGGTCTGAGGGCGCCGGAGACGCCGTAGAAGTTCATGAGCGTGAAGAGCAGTTCGAGGGTCAGCGCGCCGAGCATCGCGCCGACGACCGAGCCACGTCCGCCGCCCAGGGCGACGCCGCCGAGGACGACCGCGGTGATGGCACCGAACTCCAGACCGGCACCGGCCTGGAAGGACACGCCGCTGTAGCCGCCGATCAGGATGGCCGCGACGGCGGCGGCGAGGCCGCTGAGCATGAAGGCGATGGTCCGGGTACGGCGCACCCGGGCGCCGCTCAGCGCCGCCGCACGCGCGTTGTCCCCGACCGCGACCAGGATCCGGCCGAAGTCGGAGCGCATCAACAGCACCGCGAGCGTGGCCAGGACCAGCAGAATCACCAGGGCGTACGGGATGCGGCCGAGCACCGGCACGTCCTCGAAGGCACGCCGGCCGAACCGACGGAACTCCTCGGAGAGCCCGCCCTTCGGCGCGCCGTCGGACCAGAGATAGACCGCCCCCACCAGGATCAGGAACATGCCGAGGGTGGTGATGAACGAGGGCACCCGCAGGCGCGTCGTGATCAGCCCGTTGACCAGCCCGACGAGCACCCCACCGGCGAGCAGCACCAGCACCACCGGCCAGGTGCGGGACGGATCGCTGTCGATCAGCCGGGCGGCGACCACGACCTGCGCGGTGACCAAGGAGCCCACGGACAGGTCGAACTCGCCGGAGACGATCACGAAGTACTGACCGGCGGCGAGCAGGATGATCGGTGCCGACCGGCCGAGGAAGGACATCAGGGAGGCCGGAGCCAGGAAGTCGGGCTGGCGGACGGCGACCAGGACCAGCAGCACCGCGAGTATCGCGAGCAGGGGCAGCAGGCCGCCGGTGCGTACCCGGGACAGCTGCGGCGGCAGCGGGCGACGCTGGACGAGCTGCATGTCAGACGGCCGCCTTTCGCATGGCCCGACGGGCGTAGACGGCCACGGCGGCGATGATGATGGCGCCCCGGATGACCTGCTTGAAGAAGGCGTCCACTTCGAGCTGGTTGAAGATGGCGTCGATGCTGGCGAGCAGCAACACGCCGCCGAGCGTGCCGGCGACGCCGCCCTTGCCACCGGCGAGAGCGGTGCCACCGATCACCACGGCGGCGATCGACTCCAGGTCGTAGAGGCCCTCGGTGCCCACCCGAGGGGCACCCGAGCCGAGCCGACTGGCCAGGTAGATCCCGGCGAGTCCGGCGCAGAGCGAGCAGAGCACGTGGGCGATGACCAGCACCCGCTCGTTGCGGACGCCGGAGAGCCGGGCCACCTCCGGATCACCCCCGACGGCGACCAGGTGGTGTCCGAAGCGGGTACGTGCCAGGGCGAACCAGCACGCTCCGGTGACGGCGAGCAGCAGCAGGAAGGACAGCGGTACCGGGCCGATGCGCTGGTAGCCCAGGCTCTGCACGAGCCCCGGCGAGGTGCTGCCGGCCGGCCCGTCGTAGCCGTTGTCGAGATATCCCTTGAGCAGCAGCCCGACGCCGAGGGTGGCGATGAACGCGTTGATCCGCAGCCGGGTCACGAGCAGTCCGTTGAGCAGCCCGACCGCGGCGCTTACCGCGAGCGCCAGGCCGATCGCGGGCAGCAGCGTGCCGTCGCGGCCGTTCATCGTCTCGGCCGCGACGAGGGTGCTCAGGCTGATCACGTACGCCACCGAGAGGTCGAGCGAACCACCGAGGATGACCAGGGTCTGCCCGACCGCGACGAGACCCAGTCCGGCGGCGACGTGCAACAGGCTCACCGTCGTCGACTGGTTGAACAGCTGTCCGCCGTCGATCATGACGACCAGCCAACCGACCGCCAGCGTGATGGCCAGCGCCACGAACACGCCCGGTACCGGTCGTCGGGTAGGCCGCAGCGAGAGCAGGCTCCCGCCGCCGAGACCGATGGTTCGCTCGCTACGCTCGCTCACGCCGCCGCCTCGCTTCGCTCCGCGGCAGCGCGAGACGCCACGCTGCTGAGCCTGATGGTTCGCTCGCTACGCTCGCTCACGCCGCCGCCTCGCTTCGCTCCGCGGCAGCGCGAGACGCCACGCTGCTGAGCCTGATGGTTCGCTCGCTACGCTCGCTCACGCCGCCTCCCGTACCGTCCCGACCGCCAGGGCGAGGACGTCCTCCTCGGTGGCGCCGGCGGGCAGCTCACCGGCGACGCGGCCGTCGCGCATGACGAGGGTCCGGTCACTCATGCCGAGCAGCTCCGGCAGCTCGGAGGAGATCATCAGTACCGCCGCACCCGCCCGGGCGAGCCGACGGACGAGATCGTGGATCGCCGATTTCGCGCCCACGTCGATGCCCCGGGTGGGTTCGTCGAAGAGCAGGATCAGCGGGTCGAGCGCGAGCCACCTGGCCAGCACCACCTTCTGCTGGTTGCCGCCGGACAGAAAGCGGATCTCCTGGTCGTCACCGGCGGCCCGGACCTCCACCGCGGCGAGCAGCTCGCGGACGCGCACGGTACGCGCGGCGCGGCCCGAGCGGGCCGGGACGACCGCCCGGCTCGCGAGCAGGGCGTTGTCGAGCACGGACTGACGGGCGACGATGCCCTCGCCCTTGCGATCCTCGCTGACGTACGCGAGGCCGGCCCGCGTCGCCGCGCGCGGTGAGCGCAGCCGGACCGGTTTACCGTCGATCGTGACCACGCCGGAGGTGAACGGTTCCACTCCGAACAGCGCGCGGGCCAGCGCCGATCGCCCGGAGCCCTGCAGGCCGCCGATCCCCAGCACCTCACCGGCGCGCAGGGCCAGGTCGACATCGCGTAGTTTCCGATTGCCGCCACCGCGCACGGTGAGCCGGACCGCGCCGAGGTCTGCGGAAGCGGCCCGGTCCGGGTAGTAGCTGGACAGTTCCCGACCGACCATCTGGCGCACCACGTCCTCGGCCGTGGCGTCGGCGGTACGCATCGTCCGTACCAGCCGCCCGTCCTTGAGGACGGTGATCCGATCGGAGAGGTCGAAGACCTCGGTCAACCGGTGCGAGACGTAGAGCAGGCCGATGCCCTGCTGTTGCAGCCGTCGTACCAGGCCGTAGAGCAGTTCGACCTCGTGGTCGGCGAGCGCGGCGGTGGGCTCGTCCATGATGAGCAGGCGCGCGTCCAGAGCGAGCGCCTTGGCGATCTCCACCACCTGCTGCTGGGCGACCCCGAGGCGGCCCACCACGGCCTCGACGGGCAGTTGCGTCTCGCCGATGGTGGTGAGCAGTTCCCGGGTCCGGCTGAGCATCTGTCGCCGGTCGACGAGTCCGCGCCGCCTCGGCTCATGGCCCAGGTACACGTTCTCCGCGACGGTGCGTTCGGGCAGGAGGTTGAACTCCTGGTGGATGATGCCGATGCCGGCCCGCTGCGCGTCCCGTGGGCCGCCGAACACGCGGGGACGGCCGGCGAACTCGACGGTGCCGCCGTCCGGGGCGTAGCCGCCCGAGACGATCTTCATCAGGGTGGACTTGCCGGCACCGTTCTCCCCCACCACGGCGTGCACCTCGCCCGGAGCCACGTCGAGGTCGACACCGTCGAGGACGCGTACCCCGAAGAAGGACTTGCTGATGCCCCGCAGGGTCAGCAGCGCCGGGGGTGGAACTGACATCAAGAATCCTCACGGATAGTAATCGCCAAGGGCATCGGTGTGCCACCTCAGAATTCGCTCAAGACCGGCCGGTCACCTGGCTTTAGTTATCGGAAGCGAAGCTTCCTGTTGTCGTGCTCAAACTTTCGCTTGACATGACCGAAACATCACACGTATGAAGATAGATGCTCGGGGATGGGTACGCAATCCCCGATCTTCCCGGACTCTCGACCGGGCTGGTGGCCGGCAACGACGCCAGGTCGGGTCCACTGGGGAACACGGGTGCCCATGATCAGTCCCATCCATGTTGTCGCTAACATCAATTTATGTCCATATCAACACCAATTAGGCTCCTTGCGTCACGGGGCCCGGAACCCACTCGGGCGTGACTCTGCGTTACATCCCGCAGCGTCACGTCGGTGCGACGAACCGCGCGACGACCAGCGCGCATCCCGTCGTGCCACCCGGCACCATCCGACGTGCCGTGGGAGGCGACCGGACTCGTGGTCGCGCCCCCTGTTGCTCCACCCGACGAGGAGACGGCATGCGTCGTAAGACAGCCATCATCGGACTGATCACCGGTCTGTTACTGGCGCTCGCGCTGGTCCAGCCGGCATCAGCGGCTCCGGAGTTCCGCGCCCTGTTGTTCACCAAGACCACCGGCTACCGGCACGACTCGATCCCGGCCGGGGTCTCGATGTTTCAGCAGCAGGCCGCGTCCGACAATTTCGAACTGGTACACAGTGAGGACTCCAGCGTCTTCACCGCAGCGAACCTGGCCACCTTCGATGTCCTGATCATGTTCCAGACGTCCGGCATGGTGTGGACCTCGGCCAGCCAACGCCAGGCGGTGGAGGGCTACCTGGCCAGCGGCAAGGGCATCGTGGCCATCCACAACGCCACCGACATGGGGATCGAGGGCGAATACCCCTGGTGGGACCAGACCATCAACGCGGGTGCGCACATGCCGGAGCACTCCCCCGGCGTCCTGCCCGGCACCGCAATCGTCGCCGACAAGAAGCACCCGTCGACGGCCAGCCTGCCGGATCGCTGGAACCGCAGCGAGGAGTGGTACAACTTCGACAAGAACCCGCGCGGTGAGGTGCACGTCCTGGTCACCGCCGACGAACGCACGTACAACCCGGGCCCCCGGGCGATGGGCTCCGACCACCCGATCTCCTGGTGCCGGAACACCGGCGGTGGCCGGGTCTGGGCCACCGCGATGGGCCACGCCGCGGCGTCCTACAGCGAGACCCACTTCCGCAACCATGTCCTCGGCGGCGTGAAGTGGGCCGCCGGCAACGAGCCGGGCGACTGTGGTGGCACCGTCTGGGGCAACTTCGAGAAGCGGACCCTCGACAGCAACACCGTCGACCCGATGGCGCTGGCGGTGGCGCCCGATGGGCGGGTGCTCTACGTCCAGCGTGGCGGCCAGGTCAAGATCTTCAAGCCGAGCACCAACAGCACCGTGACCGCCGGCACGCTCAGCGTCTACACCGGCGGTGAGGACGGGCTGACCGGGCTGGCCCTGGACCCGGACTTCGCCAGCAACGGGTACGTGTACCTGTACCACGCGCCGGCCAGCAGCTCGACCGACGTCAACCGGGTCTCCCGCTACACGCTCAACGGCGACACGTTGAACATGTCCAGCGGGGTGACCATCATCGACATCCCGGCCTACCGGGACCGGACGTACCCCGAGCCGGGCCACACCGGTGGGTACATCGCCTTCGGGCCCGACGGCAACCTCTACATCGGCACCGGCGACGACGTCGCGCCGAATCTCGACCCGAACTGGCAGGGCTACGCCCCGCTGGACTGGCGCCCGGGCAAGCACATGCTCGACTCGGCGCGTACCGCCGGCAACACCAACGACCTGCGCGGCAAGCTGCTGCGCCTCCGCCCCTCCGCCGGCGGTGGCTACACCGTGCCGTCGGGCAACCTCTACCCCCAGGGGACGGCGCAGACCCGGCCCGAGATCTACGCGATGGGCTTCCGCAACCCGTTCCGCTTCTCCATCGACCCGGCCAACGGCTGGGTCTACCTGGCCGACTACGGACCGGACCGGAACCCGCCGACCACCAACCGGGGCCCCGAGGGCCTCGTCGAACTCAACGTGATCAAGACGCCGGGCAACTACGGCTGGCCGTTCTGCCACGGCGACAACCAGCCGTACGCGCCGTACAACCCGGACACCGGCCAGGTCGGTGCCAAATTCAACTGCGCCGCACCGGTCAACAACTCGCCCAACAACACCGGCCTGACCAACCTCCGGCCGGTCGTCGCACCCAACCTGTGGTACGGCTACGGCGCGTCGCAGAACTTCCCGGAGGTGGGCTCGGGCGGCTCGGCACCGATGGGCGGACCGGTCTACCGCTACGACCCGGAGAACCCGTCGGCGACCAAGTTCCCGCCGTACTACGACGGCGTGCACTTCTTCTACGAGTGGTCGCGTGACTACATCAAGGAGATGCACTTCGACTCGGCGTCCGCGGTCACCCGGACCAACCCGTTCCTGCCCGGCACCCGGTTCAACAGCCCGATGGACCTCGAGTTCGGCCCGGACGGCTCGCTCTACCTGCTGGAGTGGGGCACCAACTTCGGTGGCGGCAACAGCGACTCCGGTCTCTACCGGATCGACTACGTCCAGGGTGGCCGGTCACCGATCGCCAAGGCCACCGGCACGCCGACCAGCGGCAACGCCCCGTTGACCGTGCAGTTCTCCAGCGCCGGGTCGGCCGATCCCGACCCCGGTGACACGATCAGCTACCAGTGGACGTTCGGCGACGGCACCACCTCGACGGCGGCCAACCCGTCGAAGGTCTACACCAGCAACGGCAACTACACGGCGCAGCTGAAGGTCACCGACAGCTCGGGCAAGACCGCCTTCGCCAACGTGCCGATCACCGTCGGCAACACCGCTCCGGTGGTCACCATCACCACGCCGGCCAACGGTGGCATGCTCACCTTCGGCGACCGGGTGTCGTACCAGATCACCGTCACCGACCCGGGCGGCGCGGCGATCGACTGCAGCAAGGTCTTCCTCAACCCGGCGCTCGGGCACGACGACCACGCGCACGAGACCACCGACTACGCCGGCTGTTCCGGGACCATCCCCACCGACCTGCTCGGCGGGCACCCGGACGGCGCCAACCTGTTCTACGTGCTCAACGCGCGGTACACCGACAACGGTGGCGCGGGCGGCGCAGCCCCACTCACCGGCCGTGCCCAGGTGATCCTCCAACCCAAGCACAAGCAGGCCGAGTACTACAGCAGTCAGTCCGGCACCCGGGTCATCGACCAGGCTGGCGCGGAGAGCGGCAAGCGCATCGGGGACATCTCCAACAACGACTGGGTGGCGTTCACCCCGATGAGCCTGTCCGGCATCAACACCGTGAGCTACCGGCTGTCGTCGCCCTCCGGCGGCGGATCGATCGAGTTGCGGGCCGGATCGCCGACCGGCACGCTGCTGGCCACCACTCCGGTGCCGAGCACCGGCGGCTGGGACAACTACCAGTCCACGCCGCCGGTGAACGTCACGCCCCTCGCCGGCACCCACACCCTGTACCTGGTGTTCAAGAACAGCGCCAACAACTGGTTCGACCTCGACTCGCACACCTTCGGTGGTCCGGGAGTGGGCGTCGGTGACAGCGGGGGCGGGATAGCCGGCCGCACGTGGACGCTCACCGCACAGCACAGCAACAAGCTGATGGACGTCAGCGGTGTCTCCACCGCCGACGGCGCGCAGATCCACCAGTGGGCGTCCACCGGTGGCAACAACCAGAAGTGGCAGGCGGTCGACGCCGGTGGCGGCGCCGTCTATCTCCGGGCCGTGCACAGCAACAAGTGCGCGGAGGTCACCGGTGGCTCCACCACCCCCGGCGCCTTCCTCCAGCAGGCCACCTGCAACAACGGCAACCAGCAGAAGTTCACCGTCGCGTCCACCGGTACCACCGGGGTCTACACGGTGAAGAGCGTGCTGAGCGGGCTCTGCATCGATGTCAACGGTGGTGCCACCACCGACGGTGCCCGCCTGTTGCAGTGGACCTGCCACAGCGGCACCAACCAGCAGTGGCGGTTCAGCCTGGCCTGACCGTCGCGACCACCGCGACCGTCAAGGACGCCTCGGTCGGGATCGGTTCCGAGCAGCGGAGCCGGTCCCGACCCGGGACGTGCGCAGCGGTCATCCTGCCCGGAGCAGCCCGGCGCTGGCCAGCGACTGCCACAGCTCATCGGGCACCACCGCCGCCGAGCGCCGTACGGTCTCCGCCATCTGCGTGCCGTTGCGGACACCGACCACCGTCGATACCACGGCCGGATGCCGACGGACGAAGGCCAGTGCCGCCTCCGGCAGGGTGACACCGTGCGCGTCGCAGACCTCGGCGATCCGGCGCGCCCGGTCGATCAGCTCCGGCGGCGCCTGCTGGTAGTTGTAGAACGAGTCAACGGGCGGGTGGTCCCGGGACAACAGTCCCGAGTTGTAGACACCGGCGATCACCACGCCCACGCCCCGGCTCTGCGCGAGCGGCAACAGGTCGCCGGCCGCGCCCTGTTCGAGCAGGGTGTACCGGCCGGCGCACATCATCACGTCCACGTCGGTCTCCCGGACGAACCGGGCGAGCATCGCCGACTGGTTCATGCCGGCCCCGATCGCGCCAACCACGCCCTGGTCGCGCAGCTCGGCAAGGGCGGGCACGGCCTCGGCGGCGGCCTGCTCCCAGTGGTCGTCGGGGTCGTGCAGGTAGGCGATGTCGATCCGATCCAGGCCGGTACGCTCCAGGCTGGCTTCGATGCACCGGCGCACCCCGTCGCGGCTGAAGTCCCACACCCGGCGATGGCTCGCGGGTACGTCGAAGCCCTCGGGGTCGCGCCGGTGCGCGTCCTGCGGCGACGGCTCCAGCAGTCGCCCCACCTTCGTCGACACCACGTACTCGTCGCGTGGTCGGTGCCGCAACGCGCTGCCCAGGCGATGCTCGGACAGCCCGAGACCGTAGTGCGGCGCGGTGTCGAAGTACCGCACGCCCGCCGCCCAGGCGGTGTCGACCGCGGCGGCGAACTCCTCGTCCGTGGTCGTCCGGTACAGGTTGCCACCCTGGGCCGCGCCGAAGCCCAGCTCGGTGAGGCCGATCGCCGGCCGGCGCGGCAGCGCGCGCTTCCTCATGACGCTTCCAACCGGTAGCAACGCCGAGCGGTACCTGCCCAGAACGCCGCGCGGTCGGTCGGGTCGAGGTCGCCCAGCAACTCGGTGACCGCCGCCACCCAGCGGGCGTACGAGGTGGCGAGCAGGGACACCGGCCAGTCCGATCCGAACATCAGCCGCTGCGGGCCGAACACGTCGAGTGCGTGGTCCACGGCGGGTCGGAGATCGGCCACCGCCCAGGGTGACCGGGGCACCTCGGTCGTCAGGCCGGACACCTTGGCGGTCGTGTTCGGCGCTTCGGCGAGAGCCCGTAGGTCTCGCTTCCAGTGATCGAACTCCGGGGTGCCCAGCGCGGGCTTGCCAAGGTGGTTCAGGACGAAGCGCACCTCGGGCAGGTCGTGCGCCAACCGGGCGGCCATGGGCAACTGGTGTTGCCGGACCAGCAGGTCGAAGACCAGGCCGGCGGCGCCGACCGCGGCGATGCCCCGGCGGACGTCCGGTCGGTCCAGGTAGGCCGGGTCGGTCTCGCTCTGCACGAGGTGACGGATGCCGGCCAGGTGTTGCCCGCCGGGGGCCGCGCGCAGCCGGTCGAGGCGGTCGGCCACGTCGTCGGCCGTCAGGTCGACCCAGCCGACGACGCCACCGACCAGGACGTCGTCGGCCGCGACCCGGAGCAGGTCCACGGTCTCCCGCGCCGAGGCGATGGACTGCACGACGACGGTGCTGGTGACACCCACCGCCCGGGCCAGCGGGGCCAGGTCGGCCAGCTCGAAGTCGGCGTCGATGGCCGCCATGGTCACCGGATCGATCCACGGCTGCGGATGCCGGGCCCGGACCCACAGGTGGTGGTGGGCGTCGACGATGCCGGCCGCCCCCGGAGTCGCGTCGGTCATCGGCCCAACCACCCTCCGTCGACCGGCAGCACGATCCCGTTGACGTAGTCGGAGGCCGCCGACGCCAGGAACACGGTGGCGCCACCGAGGTCATCGGCGGCACCCCACCTGCCGGCCGGAATCCGGGCGAGGATCGCCTGGTCGCGCTCGGGATCCTCGCGCAGCGCCCGGGTGTTGTCGGTGGCGATGTAACCGGGGGCGATCGCGTTCACGTTCACCCCGTGCACCGCCCACTCGTTCGCCAGGGCCTTGGTGAGACCGGCCACGCCCGACTTCGAGGCGGCGTACCCGGGCACCGTGATGCCGCCCTGGAAGCTGAGCAGGGACGCGGTGAAGATTATTTTCCCGTGGCCCCGCTGCACCATCGTCCGACCGATCTCCCGACTCAGCACGAACTGGCTGTTCAGGTTCACCTCGATCACATGGTCCCAGAGGTCGTCGGGGTGGTCGACGGCCGGGGCCCGGGCGATCGTGCCGCCGTTGTTGACCAGAATGTCGATCGGTCCGAGCGCGATCAGCTCGCCGGCCAGCCGGCGCACGGCCGTACGATCGGCCAGATCGGCGCGCAGCGGGGTGAACCGTCGACCGGTGGCCCGCACCCGGCGCGCCACCTCGCTCTCCTCGGGCTCCAGGTGCGCGGAGACACCCACGACGTCGGCGCCGGCCCGGGCCAGCGCCTCGGCCATGGCCAGGCCGATGCCCCGCCGAGCACCGGTGACCACGGCGGTCCGTCCGGACAGGTCGAACGGGTTCCTCACCGGTCATCCTCCCGCCAGTCCAGCAGCACCTTCATCACACCGCCACCCTCCAGCGCGCTGAACGCCGCGGTCGCCGCCTCCGGTGCCTCGACCCGGGAGATCAGCTGCCGCGCCGGTATCGTGCCGGAGGCGACCAGCCGGATCGCCTCGGCCATGTCGTCGCGTTGGTACAGGCGGGCGCCGAGCAGCTCCAGCTCACGCCAGAAGAACCGGTGCAGGTTCACCTCCCGGGGGCGGGGATGGATCGCCACCATCACCAGCCGACCCCGGACGGCCAGCACCTCGACCGCGGTGGTGACACCCGCCGCGGCGCCGGAGACCTCGAAGGCGACGTCGGCACCCGCGCCGTCGGTCCGGTCGGCGACCAACGCCGCCACGTCGACCGCGGCCGGGTCGACCGCCTCGATGCCGATGTCGCCCGCCACGGCGCGCCGCGTCGGGTCCGGCTCGACGAGCAGTACCCGCGCACCGCGGCCCTGGGCGACGGTGCCGATGAGCACCCCGATCGGCCCGCCGCCGACGACCACCACGTGATCGCCGGAGGCCACCTCGCCACGCCGTACGTCGTGCACGGCGACGGCCACCGGTTCGACGAGTGCGCCCTGGTCGAGCGGCAGATCCTCGGGCAGCGGCAGGACCAGATCCGCCGGCACGTTCCAGGCGGACTGCATGGCGCCGGGCGAGTCGATGCCGAGGAAGTTCATGGCGTGGCAGATGTGCGAGTTGCCGCGCCGGCAGGCGGCACACCGCCCGCACCACCTGGTGGGCAGCACCGTCACCGGCTGCCCGACGGACCAACCGGTGACGCCCTCGCCCAGCGCCGCGACCCGCCCGGACATCTCGTGCCCGATGATGGCGGCGGCACCGACCCGGGAGTCCATGTCCCCGTGGTAGATGTGCAGGTCGGTGCCGCAGATCCCGGTGTAGGCCACCGAGATGCCCAGTTCGCCGGGCCCGGGTGCCGTCGGCTCACGTTCCTCGATTCCGAGGCGCCGTGCTCCCCGGTAGACCACTGCCTTCATCGATCCTCCGTATCAACGGCCGCACGTCGCTCGTGCCGCCGGCCACCACCGTGGGGTCCGTGTCAGTGACGTCCGGTCGGCGACACCTGGTTGCTGTTGTGTGCCGGGGGGACGGCTTTGACCAGTGGGAAGCCGGTGGCGGGCAGAACACCGTCGGTCGCGGCCAGCAGCCGACGGCCGGCCTGCTCCGGCCGGACGTTCGGGCCGTCGACCGCCGGTGCCTGCGGGTGCCGCTCCATGGTCCGGATCCGCTGTTCGTCCACCCGGAGACCGAGTCCGGGTGAGTCGCCCAGGACGAAGAACCCGTCCTCGACGTGCACGTCGGCGGAGACGCCGACCGGCGGCCAGAGGTCCTGCAACTCGCTGGTCAGGTGGTTCGGCACCGAGGTGGCCGCGTGCAGCAGTCCGAGCGGGCTGTTGCCGATCGGGCTGACCGGCAGGTCGTAGGCGTGCGCCAGGGCGGACACCCGCAGGAAGTGGGTTACTCCCCCGATCGCGGAGGTCTGGACGACGTCGACCGCGCCGGCGGCGATCAGCGGACGGTACTGCTCCAGCCCGGTGAGGTTCTCTCCGGTGGCGACGGAGGCCCGCACTCCCCGGCCGACGGCGGCGAGTCCTTCGGCGTCCCAACGCCGAACCGGCTCCTCGATCCAGATGAGGTCGAGGGTGCGTTCGAGTTCGCACACGTGCCGGACGGCCTGCTTGCGGGTCCACGCCTCGTTGACGTCGAGCATCAGACCCGGCCGCAGTCCGTGGCCGGTCTCGGTCAGGATCTCCTTGACCAGGTGGAGCCGGTGTCGGTCGTGCTCGATGTCGAGTCCGCCCTTGAGCTTGGCGGCCCGCAGGCCGTGCTCGGCGTAACGGGTGTACGCCGAGACGAGTTCCTCATCGGTCAGGGCGATGTCGAGTCCGGACGCGTACGCCGGCACCCGTCGGTCGCGTCCGCCCAGCAACCGCCACAGCGGCTGGCCGGCCGCCTGTGCCTTGATGTCCCACAACGCGGTGTCGAGTGCGCCGATGGTGCCGAACACCGGGCCGGCGTGACCGGCCTTGAAGGTGTGTCGCAGCATGCGGTCGTAGAGCGTGGTCACCGCCCGGGGGTCTTCACCGTCGATGGCCGCGAAGATCTGCTCGATCTCGACGTGCGGGCCGATGCCGACGCCCGAGAGCCCCTCGTCGGTCTCCACGACGACGATCGGCACCGGGACCCTCCCGTCGGCGAAGACGCCGTTGGCGTCGCCGACCGGGCGCCCCCATTCGTGCACCGTGGTGAGCGTCCGATATCCGGTGATGCGCATGTCAGCCCTTCGTGGAGCCGGCGGCGACGCCGTCGGCAATCTGGCGCTGGAGGAAGAGGTAGACCACCAGGACCGGCAACGCGGCGATCAGTACCCCCGAGGCGAAGGTGGGAATGTCGTCGGAGTACTGGCCGCGCAGCGAGGTCACGCCGACCATGAGCGTTCGGTGGTCCGCCGACGGCATCATCACCAGCGACATCAGGACGTCGTTCCAGCAGAACAGCGCATTGAGGATGCCGACCGACAGCAGTGCCGGGGTGCCCAGCGGCAGCATGATCCGGCGGTACACGCCGTACACGCTGTTGCCGTCGATCCGGGCCGCGTCGATGACCTCACGCGGGATGGTCTTGTAGTAACTCGTCATCAGGAAGACGGTGAAGGGCAGGAACTGGGCCACGAAGACCAGGACCAGTCCGGGGTACGTGTCGATCAGGGCGGTGTCGGCCATGATCCGGGCGAGCGGGACCATGATCACCTGGAACGGCACGAAGAGGCCCGCGAGGCAGCCCAGGAACAGCGCCGAGGAACCACGGAAGCGGAGCTGGCTCAGCGCGAAGCCGGCCATCGACCCGAGCAACAGCAGCAGGACGACCGACGACGTCACCACTATCAGGGAGTTGAGAAAGTACCGGTCCATGCCGACGCTGTTCCACGCAGCGCTGATGTTGTCCCAGCGCAGGGTGTCGGTCAGGGAGAACCGGTCGAGGATGTAGTCGCGGCGGGTCTTCATCGCCACGTTGACGGTGAACAGCAGTGGGTAGATCGTCGCCAGCGCGAGCAGCGACATCGGGATGGCCAGCAGCCACCGGCTCAGGCGTATCCGGGACATCAGTCCTCCCCTCCCGCCCGCCGGAGCAACTTCACCTGGAGCAGCCCCACGACGAGCATGATCACGAAGAGCACCGTCGACGCGGCCGAGGCGAGGGCGGGCCGATTCATCTGGCCCTGCTGGATCCAGATGTAGTACTCCGGGAGGTACGTGGACCCCTCCGGCCCGCCGCTGGTCATCACGTAGAGCAGGCCGAACATCGAGGTCAGCATCCCGACCATGGTGGTCACGGCGACGAACGCGATGGTGCGGGACAGCCCCGGGACGATCACGTGCCGGATGACCTGGGGCAGCGACGCACCGTCCACCCGGGCCGCGTCCAACAGCGCGGCGTCCAGGGTCGCGAAGCCGGCCAGGAACACCACGAGCGCCATTCCGAAGGTGGCCCAGATGTGTACGCCGACCACCACGAACATCGCGACGTCGGGGTTTCCGAGCCAGTCCACCGGGCTGATGCCGACCGCCCCGAACACGGCGTTGACGGGGCCGTCGAAGGCGAGCAGCAGGTTGAAGATCGCGCCGACGATCACCGGTGAGAGCACCGCCGGGAAGAAGTAGACGCTGCGGTAGAAGCGATGTCCGGGCACCTTGAGGTAGATGAAGGTCGCGAGCAGCCCGGGGATCGCCACCGCCACCGGGAGCAACAGCACCAGCAGTCCGACGTTGCCCAGCGCCGTGCGGAACAACGGGTCATCGATCAACTCAAGGTAGTTGTCCAGGCCCACCGTCTGACCGTTGCGCTCGCCGTCCCCGGTGAAGGAGAAGTTGACGCCGAGCAGCAACGGGTACAGCCGCAGCACCACGATGATCAGAATGGCGGGTGCGACCAGGACGTAAGGGGCGAAGCGCTCGGCCCGCGATCCGCCGCGCACGGGCCGTGACCCGGTGCCACGGCGAGCGCCCGCGGGCCGAACCGCCGCCCCGTCGGTCCGTCCGGGGGGAACCGGACGGACCGACGGCTCTGCGTTTCCGATTGGCACGAAATCAGCCCGCCTGGTCGGAAGCTGCCAGCTGCTTCACCGCCTCGTCGACGCTGATCGAGCCGCTCAGCAGCTGCTGGGAGACCCGTCCCATCAGGTCCAGGGTCTTCGAGGAGAGCGCCACGTGCAGGGCGGGCTTACCGCTCTGCAGTGCGGCGACGATCGTGGCGGCGGCCGGACCGGCCTGCGACACGTCGATGGTGGTGTCGGCGGCGATGGCACCGGCGTCGGCGTAGAACGCCTGCAGCGCCCCGGTCGAGGTCAACGATCGCACCAGGTCGGCGGCAACCTTGGGATCCTTGGTCCACTTCGCCACCCCGTACCCGATGCCGCCGTCGTAGGCCAGGCTCGGCGTGGTGCCGGCGGTGACCACCGGAGCGTTCATCACGCCGAGCTTCTCGGGCGTGAGGAACTCGTTGAAGTCCTTCCAGTGCCCGACGTCCGACATCAGCCCGATGACGTGCGCGGCCTTGCCGGACTGGAAGAGCGCGAACGAGTCGTTGAACATCGCGGTCGAGTTGGCGCCTTCGTTGTTCAGACCGGCGTCGCCAGCTTCCTTCCAGAGCTCGAAGATCCGCTTCACGTTCGGCGAGTTCCAGTCGCGCTTGCCGGCGATCCAGTCGTCGTACTCCTGGGCGGTGAGGATGCCGGAGCCCAGGGCCGACATCCAGAACTGGATTCCGGCGCCCTCCTTGTTGCCCAGGGCGAAGCACTTGGCGCCGGCCTTGCCGATGGCGGCGCAGTCGGCGAGGAACTTGTCCCAGGTGGTGGCGGGGCTTGCCGGATCAAGTCCGGCCTTCTCGTAGAGCGCCTTGTTGTAGTAGATGGGATGACCCTGCAGCGTCACCGGACTGGCGTAGACCTTGCCGTCCTTACTGAAGGCGTCCCAACCGGCAAGTCGCTGCTTGTCCTCGGCCACGTACTCGTCCAGCGGCACCAGCGCGTCGACCCGGTCCCGGATCTGGCCGCCACCGTTGAACAGCATCACGTCCGGGCCCTTGCCGGACTGGATGGCCGCGCCGAGCAGCGTGTAGTACTGGTCGAACGGCTGCGCGACGAACTCGACCGTGACGTCGGGATGCTTGGTGGCGAAGTCGGCCTTCGCCTTCTCGATGTACGGCGCGGCGGAAGGCTCACCGGACTTCCAGTCCCACACCACCAGCTTGTCCGTGGAGCCACCGGACGAGGAGCCAGTGTCGCTGGCACTTCCGCAACCTGCCGTCGCCAGTCCCACAACGAGGACGGCTGACCACAATGCTCGTTGTTTCATCGTTGTTCACCTCTGAAGGGAGTGGCTGACGGCCTGCCGCAGCCAACGTGATCAAGAACGTAACTCGTATGACGTCTGACGTCAACAGTCAGCCGTACACTGGCCGTGGACGTCGTGGCACGACGAGCCAATCGGAGGGGGACATGACACCATCGCAGGAGACGGCCCTGGAAAAGCTGGCCTCCCCGGCCTGGTCGCGCCGCCCCACCAACCTCGCCACGGCGGTCACCGCCGAGCTGGTGGAACGCATCGTCCGCGGGGTGCATCCGTCGGGCACGGCGTTGCCCCCCGAGCCGGTGCTCTGCGAGACCTTCTCCGTCAGTCGGACCGTCGTCCGGGAGGCGGTGAAGATCCTCCAGGAGAAGGGTCTGGTGCAGGTCCGTCAGGGTGCCGGCACCATGGTCACCCCGCAGTCGATGTGGGACATGCTCGACGAACTCGTCCTCGGGGCCACCATCGCCGAGGACGACAGCCTTTCCATCCTCGACGACGTGGTGGTGACCCGGCGGCTGCTGGAGTCCGACATGGCACACGTCGCCGCCCGGGTCGCCGGTGAGGAGACCGTGGACCGCCTGCGCGCCCTGGTCGACCGGATGGACGAGCTCGTCGGCGACACCGTGGCCTACCACGAACTCGACCGTGCCTTTCACGACACCGTCATGCAGGCGTCCGGGAACCGCATCGCTCGTGGCGTCGTGCAGGCGCTGGAGAGTCAGGTCGTGAACACGGCGCGCTACACCGGCCGCACCGAGCGGTCGCTCTGCGTCGCCTCCAACCGTGGACACCGACGTGTCTACGAGATGATCGCCGCCCACGACCCGCAAGGGGCCGCGGCGGCGATGTTCACCCACATCACCGAGGCCTGGGTGGTCCGCCGCAGCGGCTCGGGCAAGCCGGACCGCCTGCAACGCTGACCTCGGACACGACGGGTCGGCGGGCCCGGCCTCCTGGCTCCCACTGCCGCCAGGAGGCCGAGACCCACCGTCGCGTTCGGCCAAGTCAGGAGAACTGGGCGAAGAATCGCCAGATCTCACCCTTGGTCCAGGTGGTGATGCCACTCTCGGCGTACGTCCCGTCCACCGGCCCGGGCATGTGCCCGTTGTCGAAGGCCGCCCACTGTACGGGGTAGCCGGACCGGCAGCCGGAGTAGGCCGTGGTGATGTGCGTACGGCTGCCCGATCCCGGCTCCGGCGGGTTCTGGGCGTTGCACCCGTTGTTCCGGACGAAGGTGTCACGCAGCCCTCGGCCCTGGCCGATGCTGAGGACGTTGTCCGAGATGCCGTGCAGACCGAAGTACGCGATCGGCTGGGTACCGCCACTGCAACCGCTGATCTGCGCACCCGCGATCACGGCGACCGCCCGGAAGACGGTGGCCCGCGCGCAGGCGAGGGCGTAGCTCATGCCACCGCCCCAGCTGAAGCCGAGGGCGAAGCGCTGTCTCGGGTTGACGCACAGGTCGCTCTCGATCCGACGGATCATGTCGTCTACGAAGGTGACGTCCTCGCCGCCGGCGTTGCCCCAACCGTTACCGAGCCCCTGCGGCGCGACCAGGATCGCGCTGTTGTTCGACTGCTCCTGCTGGCCGTAGTAGGACCAGGCGCTCCCGCTGGTGCCACCGGAGGAGATCTCCTGCATGGTGCCACCGCGCCAGTGGAAGGCGAAGATCAGCCGGTAGGCGTTGGCGTTGTTGTAGTTGGCCGGCAGGCGCAGGATGAACTGGCGGCTCTTGCCGTTGCTCTGGATCGTGTGCGTGCCGTTGTAAAGGGTCGGGGCCTTGCCGCACCCGGTGCCGCCGGTCGGTGGTGGCGACGTGGGGCCGCCCCCGTCGACCCGGGCCAGTTGCCACTGCTGGTTGGCGCCGTTCCAGTCGGCGTACTGCACGATGTTCGCACCGTCCGCCGTCGCGGCACCCTGCACCTCGACGACCTTGTTGCTGTGCCGACTGACCAACCGGACGTGACCACCGTCGGAGTCGGCCAACCGGAACTGCTGATTCGCACCGTTGTGATCAGACCACTGCACGATCGCCGCGCCATCCGCCGTCGACGCATTCGACACGTCCAGAACCTTGCCCGAATGCCGCGACTTCAGCCGGTAGTAGCCACCACCGGAGTCCACGAACTGCCACTGCTGATTCGCGCCGTCGTTACGAGTCCACTGACTGATCCGCGCACCGTCGTTGGTCGCCAGACCGTACACATCCAACGCCTTGCCACTGTTGCGGTTGACCAGCACGTACCAGGCGTTGGGGTCCACGGTCGCCGCCGCTGCCGGCGCCGCGTTCACCACCACGAGCGCGCTCGCCGCCAGGACCGCGGCGGCCGCCGCGGCCACTCCCGGCCGCCAACCGCGTCTGGATGGGGAGGCGGGACGAGCCTCACCGATGGCCTTCATGGTCCACTCCTTCGATCGGGGTCATCCACGCACAGCTGGTGGATGCCCGGGCGGATGTGCCGGCGTCAGGTGGTGGCGTCCAGCACGGTGGGGTGGTGCGGAAGATCGGTCACCAGGAACCGCCGGCCAGCGTGACGACGCGCCCACGGTCGCGACTGGCCGGCGCGGGACCACGGCGGTGAATCGGGCTCCCGGCAGCCACAAGACCCCGCTCGTGACAGCGAAGTTAGCGTTAACGACGTCATACGTCAAACGACTGAGGTCTATTTGTCGGCCCGCCTTCGAACCCCCGGTCCGGGCCCGCCCGAGGCCACGGAACACCTCGTTCACCGGGCCCGGTGGCGACTCCCGGGCCCGGACGACGGTCATGGCGTCCAGTACACGTGCGGGTTCACCCGCCCGAACCAGTCGAAGACGGCCATGTTGTCCCAGCCGTTGCCGGTTCCGTTGATGTCCGCCGGATCCCACCCGTTGCCGCGCACCGCGTGCCAGGTCGGCTCCCAGTAGAAGACGCCCACCGCACCGGCGTTGCGCGCGGTGTTCTGCACCCAGCTGAACTGTTGCGCCTGTCCGGCCCAGGTGGTCGGAATGTTGTCGCAGCGCGCGGTTCCCGAGATCACGTTCGGCTGGTGGTCGGCGTCGGCCGTGGTGAACGGGTACGCCGTCTCGGCGATCACCACCGGTTTGCCGTACCGCGACCGCACGTCGGCGATCACGTTGTAGAGGTTTGCCAGGGTGCCGTGCCACATGCAGTAGTAGGACAGGGCGGTGACGTCCCAGCGGACTCCCTGTGCCCGGATCCCGTCGTAGAACCAGCGGGCGTTGGCATTGCTGTCGGCGTTCGCCGTGTGGATCCACACCTGGGTGCCGCCGTGGCACGCCTTGGTGGCCTGGTAGCCCTGCTTGAGCAGACTCGCCAACGGGGCGAAGTCGTTGTTGACCACCTGCCCGGCCGGCCAGAGCATCCCCACGTTGATCTCGTTGCCGATCTGCACCGCGTCCGGCGTGGTGCCCTGCGCCTTCAACGCGGTGCACACGTCGTAGGTGTAGTTGTAGACATCGGCCTGCAACTGGCTCAGCGAGTGGTCGGCCCAGGCTGCCGGCGGATACTGCTTGCCCGGATCGGCCCAGGTGTCCGAGTAGTGGAAGTCGATCAGCAGCTTGAAGCCCTTGGCCTTGATCGTCCTGGCCTGCTGGAGCACCTTGGCCTTGTTGTTGTAGCCGCTGGCCGGGTTGTTCCAGACGCGCAGCCGCAGATAGTTGACGCCCTTCGAGGCGAGGATGTCGTAGGGGTCGGCGGGCGCGCCGGAGGCGTTGTAGTAGCGGGCACCGAGGTCGAGGCTGCGTTGCAGCGAGGAGACGTCCGCGCCACGCATGGTGAGAGTGTTCGCTGCCTGTACGGGGGCGGTCAGGGCCAGCGGGGCCGCGAGGACGACCACCGCCGCGAGGACCCGGAGGGACGGTTTCATGGCGCTCCTTCACATCCGCGGGATGCGGGTGCCCGACGGGTTCGGGCACGTCCGGCGGGTCTGCCGGACGGTCTCGGAACCAGGTGAGGTGGTGATTGATGTCGATGCATCAAGCCTGACAGCAAGAGTGGCCCACACCGGTGCCGCGGCACCAGCCCTGATCGTCGACACGCGGTGGCGACGCGGCGGTCAGGCGAGAAAGTGGCACAAGGCGGCGGTCAGGTCGTCGGGGTTCTCCTCGGCGACGTGGTGTCCGGACTCGATCGGGTGGCCACGCAGATCGTCGGCCCAGGTGCGCCACACGGCGAGCGGGTCGCCGTACAGATCCTCCAGGTCGTCCCGGGTCGACCAGAGCAGCAGGGTAGGACACCGGACCGTATGACCGGCTCGCCGGTCGGCCTCCTCGTGCGCCCGGTCGACCCCGAGGCCGGCGCGGTAGTCCTCCAGCATCGCCCGCACGGTCGCCGGGTCGTGGATGGCCTGCCGGAACTCCCGGTGGTTGTCGATTCCCATCCGGTCCGGTCGCGCCTTGTCGCCGTACCAGGCGTCGGGATCGGCGCCGATGGCCCGTTCCGGCTTGTCCGGCTGGGCGAAGAAGAACCAGTGGTACCAGTTCCGGGCGAACGCCGCGTCGCACCTGGCGAGGGCCTCGCTGATGGGTACGCCGTCGATGACCACCAGCCGGCTGACGGTGTCGGGATGGTCGAGCGCCAGGCGTAGCGCCACGTAACAACCGCGATCGTGCCCGACAACGGCGAACGTCGCATGGCCGAGTGCGCGCATGAGTCGGACCATGTCCGCCGCCACCACGCGCTTGGACTGCTGGGAGTGATCCGGCAGGATCCGCGCCTTGCCGGACTGGCCGTAGCCCCGCATGTCGGGGCAGACCACGGCGAACCCCCGATCCACCAGCCTCGGGGCGACCCGGTGCCAGGTCGATCCGGTACGCGGATGTCCGTGGACGAGCAGGACGGCGGGGCCGCGTCCGGCATGCCGGACGCGCAGTTCCACCTCGCCCACGTCGACCCGCTCGTCGGTGAAGCCGTCGAACATGTGCCTCCAGTACCCAGGTCGGCCCACGTCAACCGACGGTCCGAGAGGAGGTATTACCAATTGATTATCTTGCATATGTCGATCTGTTTTCGGTATGAAGGCTTAGGAATCGTTCAGGTTCCGCTTTGTGGGAGGAGCCACGATGAAACATGCCCTGCGTCGCCTACGCACGCTGGCCGTCACCCTCGCCGCCGGCACCCTCGGACTGACCCTGCTGTCGGCCCCCGCCGCGGCACAGCCGGTGCAGCCGATCACGCCACTGTCCGAGCGGGCACCCGAATCGGACCAGTTCTCGGCCGAGGGTGTGACGACCGTCGGTGAGCTGCGCACCGTCGGCGGCTCGTTGTCGTACGCCCGCAGCGGCCGGACCCAGATCATCCGGCACCCCGGCGCCACGTACGTCAAGGTGCACTTCAGCTCGCTGCGGCTGGCACCCGGCGAGTACGTCACCGTGTCCAGCCCGGACGGCCGGGAGAGCTACCGGTACGACCGCCACCTGAACCGGGCCACCGGCGCGGACTACACCACCGACGGCCGGCCCGGCTTCTGGGCGATGTCGGTGGAGGGCGACACGGCGGTGGTGACACTGCACAGCAACCGCTCCTCCCGGGGCAGCGCCGCGACCATCGACCGGTTCTGGCGCGGCTACGACCGCACGGAGATCGGCCAGTACAACTTCTCCACCCAGTCGGTGTGCAGCACCGACGCCCGCCGCGACGTGGTCTGCTACCAGAGCAGCCACCCCACCGAGTACGCCCGGGGCAACGCCGTGGCGCGGCTGCTGATCAGCGGCGGCGGCATGTGCACCACCTGGCGGGTCGGCAACACCAACCGCATGCTGACGAACAAGCACTGCTTCTCGACCCAGGCCGCGGTCAGCGGCAGCGAGATGCAGTTCAACTACCAGTGCGCCACCTGCGGCGGCGCGAACCCCGGCCCCGGCACCAAGGTGAGTGGTGCGACGCTCTACCGGGTGAGCAGTGGCGGCTCCAGCCAGCTCGACTACGCCCTGTTCTCGGTGAACAACTTCGCCGCCATCCAGGGCTTCGGCACGCTCTACCTGGCGACGTCCGCCACCACCACCGGGACGCAGATGTACATCCCGGGGCACGGTGACGGCAGCCCGAAGCGGCTGTCCATCTTCGAGAACACCCAGAACGGGGCGCGCTGCACCGTACGGAACGCCAACTACAACACCTGGAACATCAGCTACAGCTGCGACACCTCCGGGGGGAACTCGGGCTCACCGGTGCTCAACAGCAGCCACCGGGTGATCGCCCTGCACCACCTCGGTGGGTGTCCGTCCAACCAGGGCGCCAAGGCACACCTCATCTACAACGAGATCGCGGGCCTCATCGACAACGGCTGAGGCACGACGGTGGCGGCCCGGGCGGAGCGCGTCCCCGGGTCGCCGCCGCCACGACCCTGGCGGGCCAGGTGCCGGACACCGCCGTACCATCCGGTACATGACGATGAACCCGGTCGAACGTATACCCACCCGGTGGGAGGTCCTGGACGAGCGGTTCCGGGCAGTCAGCGGTGACCACGTGGTGCAGCGGCTGTTCGACGGCGGGCGTTGGCTGGAGGGGCCGGCGTACTCCCCCGCGTGGCGCTGCCTACTGTTCAGTGACATCCCCAACGACCGGGTGCTGCGGTGGGACGAGGTCACCGGCCGGTGCGACGTGTTCCAGACGCCCGCCGGTCACCCCAACGGCCGTACGATCGACCGCCTCGGTCGCGTCGTGACGTGCGAGCACGGTAATCGTCGGGTGACCCGTACCGAACCCGACGGGTCGCTGACCGTGGTGGCGGACCGGTGGCGGGGCAGGCGGTTCAACAGCCCGAACGACGTCGTCGAGACCAGCGACGGCTCGTTGTGGTTCACCGATCCGAGCTACGGCATCGACAGCGACTACGAGGGGTACCAGGCGGATCCGGAGCTGGACGGCTGCCACGTCTACCGCTGCACCCCCGACGGCCGGGTGGAGCAGGTCGCCGACGATTTCCTGCGCCCCAACGGTCTCGCGTTCTCGGCGGACGAACGGCGGCTGTTCATCGCCGACACCCGTCGCCGGCACCTCCGCCACTTCGACGTGGGCCCCGACTGGACGCTGCGCGACCGTGGCGTGCTCGCCGAGTGCGACGCCGGCTCGTTCGACGGGATCCGACTCGACCGCGAGGGCCGGCTGTGGGTCGCCGCCCACGACGGCCTGCACTGCTTCGACCAGGAGGGCACGCTGCTCGGCAAACTCCGGCTACCGGAGATCTGCTCGAACCTCACCTTCGGTGGCCGCAAGCGCAATCTGCTGTTCGTGACCGCCACCACCTCGGTCTACTCGCTCGCGCTGAACGTCACCGGAGCGGGCCCGACGGCGGGATAGCCGGACCCACCGTGGGCGTGGCTGCCGGCCCGGCCGGTCAGCGGCCGGGCAGGGACAGCACCAGTTCCTGCGGACGGTGGTCGGACACGCCCTGCCCAGCGCCGAACCGGTAGGAGTGCACCCGCACGTCCGGTGACACGAACGCCCAGTCCAGCCGCCACCACTGGGGCCAGCCGGGGCTGTCGGCCCAACTCGCCGGGTACAGCGACGGCATCGCGTAGCCGGCGTCGCGCAGTCCGTCGGGCAGCTTGCGCAGGTCGCCCATGGCGGGGCTGGTGTTCAGGTCACCGGCGAGCAGCACCGGATGCGGGTTGGCGGTCACGTCCGCGGCCAGGGCCCGCCACTGCGGTTCACGCTGTGCGTGCTGCTCGCGCAGGACCCGGTAGAAGTCCGGGTCGAACGGGCCGTGGTCGGGTGAGAGCTGCACCGGCAGGTGCAGGTTGTACATCGACAGCACCCGGCTGCCGCCGACGTCCAGATCGGTGCGCAGCGTCTTGTACCGCCACTGGTCACCGGCGTCGGCGACCGCCGGTGGCAGGTCGTCCGCCGCCAGTGGCGCCTGCCGCAGCACCGGCAGGCGCGAGACGGTGACCAACTCGCCGACGACCACCACGTGGAAGCCGGGGAACTCGGCGCGCAGCCGCTCCAGCGCCGCCTCCGTCGGCCCGGCGCTCCGTGCGTACCAGTACTCCTGCAACAGGTAGACGTCGGCGTCGGCCTCGCGCAGCACCCGGTACAGCGCCTCGGTCTGGCCGCCCTCGTCCCAGTAGTCGGTGTTCCAGACGAAGACCCGCACCGCGTCGGCCGGCGCGGCACCGTCCCCGCCCTGCCACCGCCGGGTGTTGATGCCGGACTGGCCCGCGCCGAGCAGCAGCGCGGCGGCGGCGAGCAGCGCCACCGTGCGCCGCCGCCAGCGCAGCACCGCCGCGCCGGCACCCAGGATCACCGGGACGAGCGCGAAGGCCAGCGGTGGCACGGCGTCCACCGCGAGCCACAGCCACCAGTGTCCGCTGATCGCCAGGTGCGTGACGGTGAACGCCAGCCAGAGCGCCGCGGCGGTGACCAGCAGCACCGCCGGCCAGCCTCGGGACGCCGTACGGGTGAGCTGGTCCGGTTCGGTGCCGGCCGCGGCCACCGGGGTGGCGGTCGTCACGCCGACGTCCACCGGGGGGTGCCGTCGATGGGGAAGGAGGCGTCGTAGAGCTGGCGGAAGGGTCGCGACAGCAGCCACTGCGCCGCGCCGGTGGCCACTCCGGCGGTGATGGTGACGTTCACCAGAAAGTGCAGCGCGGCGAAGCCGACCAGCGCCGGCAGCCCACGACCGCGCAGCACGAAACGGTACATCCCGGCGTCGCAGGCCAGCGAGGTGCCGAGCAGGACGGCCGGCAGGACGGCAGCCCAGGGCCCCAGCACCAGCGGTACGGCCAGCGCCGGCAGGACGGCGAAGGCGGCGAGGCTGCCCCAGGCCCGGGACGCGGTCTCGAACCCCTTGCCGAAGCGCCGGGCCCGCGCGTACAGCGGGATGCGCAGCCGGCCCCGGTGGAACAGCTTGCGCAGCAGCCCGACCAGCTCATGGTCGTGGTCGTGCCGGCCGCGTACCTCGGAGGTGAGCAGCATCCGGTGCCGGCGGGTCAGCCGGTAGCCGTAGTCGACCTCCTCGGTCTGCCGCAGCGCCGGGTTGAACGGCCCGACCTCGTCGTAGACGCTGCGGCGGATGACGCACATCGCGGGGAACAGGAACGACACGTCACCTTCGGAGCTGATCGACCAGTAGTGGTACTGCAGGCCCCGGTACCGGGAGACCACCGTGTCGTGGAGCAACGGCTCGGCGTCCTGGATGCCGCAGACCGCACCGACGGTCGGCTGCTCGGTGAGGATTCGCACCGCGGTGGCCACCGCGTCCGGCGCCAGGGCCAGGTCGGAGTCCACGTAGCAGATCAGTTCGCCGCGGGTGTGCGCGGCGCCCACGTTGCGGGCGGTGCCGCAGCCACCGTTGACGCCGGTGCTGACCACGTTCACACCGAGGGCGGCGGCCACCGCGACGGACTGGTCGGTGCTGCAGTCGTCGACCATCAGCAGCTCGATGTTCGGGTAGGTCTGATCGAGGATGGACCGCAGGCTCAGGTCCAGCGACTCGGCGTAGTTGTAGTTCGGCACGATCACCGAGACCAGCGGAAGCTCGTTCATCGGGCGACCACCTCCGGACGGTCGTAGAGCCGGCGGAACCGGGCCGAGGCCAGCCAGGCGGCCACGCCGCACGCCGCGGCGACGGCGATGACGAGGTTCAGCAGGAAGTGCATCGCGATGAAGTAGACCAGAAACAGCGCCCCTCGTTCGGCCCGGACGAACTGGTACATCGGCCGGTCCCCGGCGACGAACGCGACGAACGCGGCGGCCGGCACCAGCAACAGCGCCGGCCCGAACAGCAGGGGCAGCACGGCGGTGAGCACCGCCAGCGGGGCGGCGATGCTCACCCAGGCCCGGGGGCCGCTGCGCAACCCGCCGGGAAACTCCGGTTTGCTGGCGTACAGCGGGATGTGCAAGGCGGTGCGGGTGAACACCTTGCGCACCAGCACACCGAGTTCGTGGTCGTGATCGTGCACGCCGCGTACCCGGGGCGAGAGCAGGATCCGGTAGCGCTGTGCCAGCCGCATCCCGTAGTCCGCGTTCTCGGTCTCCCGCAGCTCCGGGTTGAACGGCCCCACCTCGGCGAACACCCGGGCCGGTATGGCCAGCAGCGCGGTGTAGAGCGTCATGATCTGGCCCTCGTCGGCGATCAACCAGTAGGACTGTTGCAGGCAGCGGTACTCCTCCAGCAGGCTGTCCCGGATCAGCGGCACCGGGTCGTAGTTGCCGCACACCGCTCCGATCGTCGGGTCGGCGGTGAGCAGTTCGACCGCGTTGGCCACCGCGTCGGGCCGGGCGGCCACGTCCGAGTCGATGAAGAACAGGATCTCTCCGGTCGCGACCGCCGCGCCCAGGTTGCGCGCCGCCGCCGGTCCACCGTTGGCGGGGGTACGCGTCACCCGCGCGCCGTGGGCCTCGGCGACCGCTACCGAGTCGTCGGTGCTGCAGTCGTCCACCACGATGATCTCCAGGTGGGGGTAGGTCTGCGCACGCAGCGACTCCAGGCAGAGGTGCAGCGCACGGGCGTAGTTGTAGTTCGGCACGATGACCGACACCAGCGGTTGTCTCATCAACTGTCCGTCCAGGTCAGCAGGTTGGGGTAGCGGGCGATGATCTGGGCCAGGGCCAACGTGGCGCCGGCCAGTGCGGCGCACACGACGATGGTCCGGTCCCGCAGCAGGATCCGGATCGGGTCGCCACCACCGCGCAGCACCAGGACCGCCTGGAGGTAGCGGAACGCGGCGAGCAGGCCCAGCGGTACGACGATGGCCAGCGCGACCGGCGGGTACGCGTCGACCGGCGCGTCGATGTGCAGGTACAGCAGGAACGTGGTGCCGGCCAGCGAGGCGGTGAGGCCGAGCAGGTGGTCGGCGAGCAGCAGGTTGTAGCCGTCCAGGGCGGGCCGGTGGGGTGTGCCCAGGGCGGCCAGTTCGTGCCGCCGCTTGCCGAGGATGAGCACCAGGCACCCGCTGAACACGGCGGTCAACAGCAGACTGGAGACCTCCGCCCCGGTCGCCGCGTACCCCTGCAGGACCCGCAGCACGAAGCCGGCGGAGACCACGCAGACGTCGAGCAGCGGCACGTGCTTGAGCCATCTGCTGTAGGCGATGCTCAGCGCCAGGTAGGTGAGCAGCGGCCACCAGCTCATGGCCGGTCCGGCGACGGTCAACCCGGTGAGTGCGGCACCCAGGACCCCCGCGTACACCCAGGCCACCGGGACCGGGACGTGGCCGGCGGCGATCGGACGGGCCCGCTTGACCGGATGGTCGCGGTCCCGGTGGCGGTCGGCGATGTCGTTGACCACGTAGATCACCGAGGACGCCAGCGTGAACGCGGCGACCGCCCAGAGGCAGCGCCACAGCGTCGCTGCCGTCCACAGCGGGGTGTCGGCCAGCGCGAGCGGCACGGCGAGCAGGTTCTTCACCGCGTGGCCGGGCCGGGCCAGCGCCACCAGATGTCGCAACGGCGCGGGCAGGCGGGTGGTGCGCCGGGTGACCACCGGGGCGACCGGCTCCACCACGGTTTCGACGGACGTCATCGCAAGACCCCCTGTCAGAAGAAGATCTTGGCGGCGGCCAGGGCACCCTGCCGCCAGGGGTCGCGGCTGGTCCGCCCCTGGCCGGCCGGACGGGCCCGGTGCCGTTCCGCGCGCCACCACTCGTACGTGCGCAGGATGGCGTCCTGGTTGGACAGCTTGGGTTGGAAGCCCAGGCGACGTCGGGCCTTGTCCGTGCTGACGTACGAGTCGGCCATCAGCTTGTGCAGCAGCCGGCCGTAGACCGGGGAGAGCCGGAGACGTTCGAGCAGGCTGAGCGCGGCCAACGCGGGCCGGGCGGGCAACGAGACCACCCGGCGGCCGTGTCCGGCGGCGTCCAGGACCGCCTGGAAGTCCTCGCGCAGCGTGCCGAAGTGGTCGGCACCGAGGTTGTAGGTGTCGTTGGCGACCTCGTCGGGGGCGTTGAGGACGGTGACCACCGCGTCGACCAGGTCGTCGACGGCGAACATCTGGATCCGGACGTCGCCACGACCCAGCACGGGAAAGTTGCGCCCCTCCTCTGCCCATTCGAACAGCATCGCGAACAGACCCATGCGGCCGGGACCGAGGAAGGTCTTGGGTCGCAGCACCGCCACCGGCAGCCCGGCGGCGCGGTGTTCCTCGGCGATCTCCTCCGCCGCCGCCTTGGCCGCACTGTAGGTGTCGACCGGGGTGCGCGGGTGCTGCTCGGGGGTGGGCACCTGCCTGGGCAGTCCGTACACGGCCGTCGACGACACGTGCACCACCCGCGCCGCGCGGGCCCGCTGGGCGGCGGCGAACACGCTGCGCGTGCCATCGACGATCACCGACCGGATCTGGTCGGGCGGGTAGCTGGGCAACGCCGCGGCGCAGTGGATGACCACGCTGCTGTCGGCGAGCGCACGGTCCAGCAGCCGCGCGTCGCGGATGTCGCCGACGTCGGTGACGGTGGACTCGTCCCGAAGGTCGACGCCGCGCACCTGATGGCCGTCGGCGGTGAGCCGGTCGACCAGGCGGGACCCGAGCATGCCGGCGGCGCCGGTGACCGTGATCACCACAGCGAACCCATCTTCTGCGCGACGAAGCGGGAGACCAGCCGGGTCAACCCCTGGTCGAGCACCTCGGCGAGGGCGTCGACGCCGCGTTGCACGTCGGCCGGATCGGTGACCAGGGACGGGCCGATGATCAGTGGATTGCGTCCGTTCAAGGCGTAGTAGGTGAAGATGTCGTGGTCGCGGTAGAGGGCGTTGACCACGGCGGAGGTGACCAGTTTCGCCTTGAACCGGGGGTCGCGGGCCACCCCGCCCGGGGCGAGTCGGGACACCAGGTCGAGGACCTTCGGACCGCCGGAGATCTGCACACCCCAGAGCGCTCCGGCGCCGGCCACCCGGTCGACCGCGTCCGGGTACTCCTTCGCCAACCGGTTCAGCGCCGGTTCGAGGACGCGTTCCAGCTCGCGGGCGCGCGCCGGGTAGTCGTCCTCCACCACCACGTTTATCGCCTCGATGGCGGTGACGCACTCCTCCCCCATGCCGTAGTACGTGGTGCTGGTGCTCTGCAGCAGCGCGTCGGTCAGGTTGTCGTACGCCCGGCGGAACACCGGTTTCCGGGCGACGAAGGCCGAAATGGACGACTTGCCACCGCCGAAGGATTTGCTGGTGGTCAGCACGTCCGGTATCAGGCCCGGGTAGCGCATGAAGTAGAAGAGGCTGCCCGTCTTGCCCCAACCGGTGTAGATCTCGTCGAAGATCAACACGATGTCGTGCCGGTCGCACAGTTCCCGCACCCCGCGCAGGAACGATTCGTCACACCACTGAATCGTAGAGGCGCTGAAGGGCTCGACGATGAGCGCATAGACGTCGTCCGGATTGTCGTCAATGGCCGACCGGACGGAATTTAGATCGCCATAGGCGAAAGGAACGATTCCCGGAATCGTCGGAAAGTTGAAGTGCGGTTGTCCGGTCAGTCCACCGGAAGCGAGCAGCTTTCCGTGAAAACCGCAGTCCGCGCGCAGGATGGTCCCGCGTCGACCACCGTGGTATTTATAGGCGAGCTTCACCGCGCCCTCCACCGCCTCCGCGCCCGAGTTGGGCAGAAAGGACATGGCGAGATCACCGGGCAGCAACTGCGCGAGGTTGTGACCGAGCGCCGCAAGGTAGGGCGAAAAGTACGTCTTGTGCACCTCCATCCGCCGCCGCTCGGCGAACCGGCGGCGGGCCTCGACGATGCGCGGGTGGTTGTGGCCATGGTTGAGCACCCCCACCCCGCCGGTCAGATCGAGGATCCGGCGACCGTCACGTAATGTCAGGTAGGCACCCTCGGCCTGGTCGACCAATTCCCGGCCGAACCCGAACGAGGTCATCAGATTGACCTGGCTTGCGTTCACGTACCGCCGATAGAGATCGTGCACCTCCCGAATGGTGAGACGTTCGCATTCCTCGACGCTGACCAGATTGGGCATGTCGGGACGCTATCCATTGCTGCGAGATCTTTCCTGGACCGATGCTGGATGCAACCTTGACTACGCAAGGCAACCCCTTGCGGCAGGGCTGGCCGGTAGCTAACTTGGTCGCTGCGAAGAGAATTTTCCTCGTCAATTTCCTTAGCGCATTGCCCTACGTCCCGAAGGTGTTGAACATGCCGCCGACGGTCTCGGTCATCATCCCCACCCACAACAGCTCGAAGACCCTGGGTGCCTGTCTCGAGGCGATTCGTCGGCAACACCATCCGGTGACCGAGGTCATCGTCGTCGACGACGCCAGTACCGACGACACCCGAGCGATCGCCCGGCGCTTCCCGTGCCGGCTACTTGTCACCGACCGCAACGCCGGACCGGCCGCCGCCCGCAACCGCGGCATCCGCGCCAGCACCGGTGAGCTGCTGTTCTTTCTGGACTCCGACTGCGCGCCCGAGCCGGACGCGCTGGCGAACGCCCTCGCGGTACTGCGCGAGCAACCGGACGTCGCCTGCGTACACGGCATCTACTCCCTGGAACCGTTGTTCGACGACGGGCCCGTCGAGGCGTACCGGCTGCTGCACGGACACTACTGGCGGCTGCGTCACGTCGGCCGGGTACGCACCAGCCTCTTCGCGGTCTGCCTCATCCGGCGGGAGGTGTTCACCTCCGTCGGGCTGTTCGACGAGAACCTGCGCGCCTCCGAGGACGTCGAGCTGGGCGACCGGATGGGCGACCGGTACGGCATCGTCCTCACCGACACGGTCGTCTGCCGCCACGACGACGACAGCCGGCTCGGTGCGCTGCTGCGCAAGCAGTTCCGTCGCTCGCAGCTGCTGATCCCGGTGGCCCTGGCCGAACGCGGCCCGGCCGGCATCCGCGCGAACAGCCCGGCGGGCCTGCTCACCGCCGCCGTGGTGCCGGCCAGCCTGACGCTGACACCGCTCACCGGCGGTTGGCCGCTGGCGGCCCTGCTGTGTTTCGCGCTGTTCACCGTGGCCGAGCCCGGCCTGCTCCGCTTCGTCCTGCGCCAGCGAGGGCCCGCCTTCACCGCCTTCTTCTTCCTCGTGCACCTGATGGTGCAGCTGGCCATCGTCGCCGGCGCGGTGGTGGGCGGGCTGCGCCACCTCACCGACCGCGACTTCGGGCCCACCCGGGTGACCGCTGCGAAAACGTCCCGATGAACGCCGGCCACGGACCGCTCACCACCCACCTCTGCGCACAGGCACTGCACTACCTGCTGTTCGCCTACCGGGGCCGCCAACTGCTGCGCCGCCGTCCCGCCCGCGGTGGCCCCCGCTGGCCGGCGTTCGGCGTCCCCGGCGACGGCATCGCGCTGACCATCGACGACGGCCCGCACCCGAGGTGGACCCCGCCGCTGCTCGACCTGCTCGACGCCCACGGGATACGCGCCACGTTCTTCCTCATCGGCGACCGGGTACGCGAGCACCCCGAGCTGGCCCGGCGGATCATGGCCGCCGGTCATCCGATCGGCAACCACTCCATGACGCATCCACAACCGTTCGCCGCCCTGCCCCGCCCGGCCCTACGGGCGGAGATCGACCGGACCCAGCGGGCGATCGAGGACGCCACCGGGGTCACCCCCCGGCTGTTCCGCGCCCCCGGCGGCAACTGGTCACCCACCGTCCTGCGGACCACCGCCGACCTTGGCCTCACCCCGGTCGACTGGACGGTCAACCCCAGCGACTGGCGCAGTCCGGGCGTCGAAAGGATCACCCGGACCCTGTCCCGAACCCGGCCCGGGCAGATCATCCTCTGCCACGACGGCGGCGGCGACCGGTCACAAACCCTCGCCGCCCTGACCCAGGTCATCCCGAGGCTGATCGGCCAGGGACTCCGCTTCGTCACCGTCGCGGAGGACCGGTAGGTGGGGAGTGCCGGAGCCGTCGACACCGCACAAGTGCCGGAGCCGGGTCGTGGCACCCGGTTCGATTGGGTGGGGGAGAAAACTCTGATGTCGCACGATGACCTGTCAATACTCTTGCTCGGCCCGATCCAGGCCCGTCGGGCGGACGCCCGCCTCTATCTGGGCACCCCACGACAACGCGAGGTGCTGGCGGTGCTGGCGATGCGCAGCGGCATGGTGCTCTCCGTGGCCCAGATCGTCGACGCCATCTGGGTGGGCCGCCGGCCCGACTCGGTGGAGAACATGGTGCACACCTACATCGGCCGGCTGCGCCGGGTGCTGGAGCCGCCCGGCCGCCGCCCGGCACTCGCCCGGGTGCTGCGCTCCACCCGTCCGGGGTACACCCTGGACGTACCGCCGGAGGCGGTGGACATCGTCCGCTTCGAGCGTGACGTCCGGGCGGCCCGCGCCGCCCGCTCCCGGGCCGAGCTGGCGCAGGCGCTCTACCTGTTCCAACGCGGCCTGGCGCACTGGTCCGGTCAGGCCCTGCACGAGGCGACCGGCCCGCTGGCCGAGGCCGAACGGATCCGGTTGACCGAGCTGCGGCAGGACGTGCTGGAGGAGGTGACCGGCCTGCGACTGCTCCTGGGCGACGTGGAGGACGTGGTGGCCGAGTTGCGCTGGATGCTCGTGGAGCATCCGATGCGGGAGCGGCTCTGGGAACTGCTGCTCGTCGCGCTCGGGCAGACCTCCCGGCGGGCGGAGGCGCTCACCGCGTTCCAGGACGCCCGGGACACCCTCGCCGACCGGCTCGGCGTGGAGCCGGGTCACCGGCTTCAGGATCTGCACCGCAGACTGCTGCGCAGCGAACCCGTGACGGTACGCCCGTGGTGGGAACGCCGGGTGCCGGTCTGACCGGTGCGGGTCAGTGTTTCGGGGCGGCGGCGGGGGTGAGCACGAAGAAGGCCCCCGCCGCACCGCCGTCGGAGTCCGTGGGCTCCCGGGTTACCGCGTCGAGCGCGCACTCGCGGATCACCTCCACGAACTGCCGCGACCGCTGCACGTCGTAGATCTGCACGAGGATCCGCCCCCGGTCGGTGAGCAGCCCGGGCAGGCGGCGCAACAGCTGCGTCGCCTCCGGCACGGACAGGTAGTAGATGACCTCACGCAGCAGGATCGCGTCGAAGCGCCGGGTGGTGTCGTAGGTGCGGATGTCGGCCACCTCGAACGACGCATCCGGCCGGGCGAGCGACCGGGCCGCCTCGATCGCCCGCCGGCTGATGTCCACCCCGTGGTAGTGCCGGTGCCGGCCCTGCGCCAGCGGCAGGTTGGCGCTGGTGCCACAGCCCAGGTCGAGGATCGTCGGGTGCGGCGCCCACGTCTCGATCAGCGACAACGGCACCTCGCCACCGCCGGTGGTGTCCAGGTAGCCCCAGAAACCCAGCGCGTACTGGGTGTCCCAGAGCGCGGCGGTCAACCGGGGACTGCGTCGTACCAGCGCCCGTACCGGCGCGCCGACCAGTCGGGCCATCGTCCGCAGTGGTGCCCTGCCCATGATCTCTCCTTCGATGACGTCAGCCGACCGGCGCGACCCGCCGCACCGGATCGGTGCGGCGTCGGTGCAGGTACTGGGCCAGCAGCAGCCCCACCCCACCGACCGCCACCTCGCTGAGCGCGCAGACCAGCCGGCTGACCAGCACCACCGGTGTCGCCACGGCGACCGGCAGCACGGTGACCAGCCCGAGCATGAGCACCGCCTCACGCACCCCCAGACCGTCCGGGGCGATCATCACCGACAGGCCGGCCACCGTCGCGGCGGCGAACCCGGCGACGCAGATCAGGTACGACCGGGCCGGCGGCGCTCCGGCGACCACCGCCAGCAACCACAGGTGGTGCCCGGAGACCAGCCAGGACAGCGACTGTGCGGTGACCGCCCGACGTACGCCGGTGGCGGAGGCGGTGACCTGCGGTGGTGGTCGTCGTAGCAGCCGGGCCGCCGCCGCCAGTCCCCGGTTCAGCAGGTCCGGCCGGGCGACCAGCACCACCAGGGGCACGGTGGCGACCAGCAGCCAGCCGGCGGTTCCGGACAGCAGTGCCGGCCCGGCCGCGAGCGCGATCGTCATCCCGGTCATCGCCACCACCGCCCAGCTGAGCAGGAACACCCCGGCCAGCCGGACCGGCCCCACCTCGATCTCCTTGCCCATCCGCAGCAGCACCGGCAGAGCGACGAACCGGCCCGGCACGAACTTGGCCAGGAAACCCACGAAGAACAGCCGGTACGCGGTCCACCTGTCGACCGCGGCGCCCAGGTCGGCGAAGAGCGCCCGCCAGGAGGCCAGCCCCAGCAGCAGCCCGGCGGCGTTGATCAGCAGGGCGCCGATCAGCGCCGCCACCACCCGCAGCGGATCAAGTTGGCCGGCCAGCGTGGCCACCGGAGTCCAGTCCTGGGCCCGGACGAACAGCACCAGACCGACGGTCAGGGCCACCACGAACACGGCCGTGAGGACGTGGTTGGCCAGCCGCCACCAACGGCCGCTCACCGGCGCGACACCAGACTCACCGGTCGGGACCGGTGGTCCCGCAACCGGCGCAGCAGGGCCGCGCACACCCCCAGGCCCATCCCGACGAACTCGGTCAGGTGGGTCATCCACCGCAGCCAGGTGGCGTAGATCAGGAACCGGGGGCCCCGGTGCCGCCGGGCGAAGGCCAGCAACTCGCGGTCGGCAACCACGGCGGCGGTCAGCAGGGCCACCGGCAGCAACCCCAGCCAGGGTGTGAGGACGACCAGGGGCACGCCGGCCACCGCCAGCCCGGTCGCGCCCATGCCGACCACGGACCCGACATCGACCGGATGCGGCGACCGCTGCGCGGTGTCGGCCCCGGCGACCGGCCGCTGCCATCGGGCCGCCACGACCGCGTCGGCGTACGTCACCGCCCGGCGGAACAGCTCCGACAGGTAGGGCCACAGCCGGTCCACGTCGTCGTGCCGGCCGACGATCTCGTCGCTGACCCGGATCTCGTACCGTCGGGGCAACCGGGTGCCGAACTCCACGTCCTCGGCGTCGCGCAGCCGCTCGTCGAAGCCGCCCACCAGGTCGAACACGGCTCTCGGTACGGCCGTGAGGGCGAACATGGTGCTCGTGGTCACCCCGGTGGCCCGACGCCGCCAGTAGTGTTCGAACAACGTCTTGTACGCCTCGACCGGCCCGTCGTCGTAGAGCGGACGCGGGTCGTAGATGCCCTGCACCACGCCGCAGTCGGGATGCGCCGAAAGGGCGCGCACCGCGGCGGCAAGCGCACCGGGGGCCAGCGCGATGTCCGAGTCGACGAAGAACAACACGTCGCCGGTGGCCCGGGCGGCACCGGCGTTGCGGGCCGCCGACACGCCCCGGTTGGCCCCGAAGGCCACCACCGTGCACGGGAAGCCGGCTGCGATCTGTCGCGACCGGTCGGTGCTCGCGTCGTCGACGACGATCACTTCGGCCGGCGGCGGGGTCTGCGCGTACACCGAGGACAGGCAGGCGTGCAGCGTCCGCTCCTTGTTGTAGTTGGGCACGACCACCGAGACCCTCACCGGATCCCGCCCTCGATGGTGTCGGCGCGGTTCATGTCGGCACCGTCCCTTCCGTGCGGTTCTGCGGCCGGGTCCGCCGCCGGTTGTGGGCGGGTCGGCTCAGCGCCGACGGGCGCCCCGGCCGGACGCACCGCCAGCCAGCCCAGTGCGGCCAGCCCGACCAGCACGTACATGTTGGTGTGCAGCAGCGCCCAGCCCTGGAAGTGCAGGTCCGTCCCGCGCAGACCGATGACGGTCCACCCGGCGCTTGCCACGAGGCCGGCCCAGAGCGCCGCGCCGAGCACCACCGCGAACCGGTGCCCCGCCCGGCGTCCGCGCACCACCAGCAGCACCAGCGCGGGTACGCACCACACCCAGTGGTGATGCCAGGAGACCGGCGAGACGAGCAGTCCGGTCGTGGCGCAGGCGAGCACCCCGAGCAGCGGTGCACCGGCGTGGGCGCAGCGCGCCGCGATCACCAGCCCGGCCACCGCGGTCAGCGCCGCCACCGGCAGCCAGACGGCTCGCACGTCGGCGGTGTCGGCGAGCCGGGCCAGCGTGCCGTGCAGCGACTGGTTCAGCACGGTCCGCGGGTCCCCGGTCACCCGGGCGGTGTCGAACAGGCCGCCGCTGAAGAACCGCGCCGAGTCCTGTGGCCGCCAGGCGAAGCCGAGCCCGACGGTGGCGGCGAACCCGGCCAACGCCACCCCCGCGGCCCGCCACCGGCCGGTGCACAGCAGGTACGCCACGAAGATGAGCGGCGTCAGCTTCACCCCGGCGGCGACACCGACGCCGAGCCCGTGCCAGCGCCGGCCCGGACCGTGCATCAGGTCCAGCAGCACGATCAGCATCAGGAACAGGCCCACCTGACCGACCTGAAGGTGACCGGCCACCGGGAACACCGGCAGCATCGCGACCGTGCCGGTCAGTACCGCGCCGGCGGAGGCGGCCACACCGGCGGCGCGTAGCGCCAGTGCGACCCCGGCCGACAGCGCGACGACCGAGGCCAGCAGCCAGATCCCGACGCCCACGGTGGGGTCGACGTGGGCCAGCGGCTGCAGCAGGAAGGCGGCGAACGGGGGGTAGGTGAAACCCAGCACGATGCCGTCGGTGCCCCGGTGGGCGGCCTCGTAGAGCTGCCCGTCGCCGCGCGCGGCCGCGACGGCGCCCGCCTGGTAGACCGCGAAGTCACCCCAGAACAGGCCGGTCGTGCGGTGCACGGCGGCAGCCGCGCCGGCCAGCAGCAGCGGCAGCAGCACCAGGGCTGTTCTGCGTGGTGCCAGCCACCGCCGGACGCCCGGTCGGAGGGCTGGTGCCGGAGCAGTGGCCATCACCGGTCTCCCCCTTCAGCGGTCGGCGCAGGAACGGTAGCAATCGATCTATCAACGGATCCTGTAACCGTTCTGGATTACCGAGGGTCCTCGGGCCGGGGATCGCCGGGAGGAATGGGTGACCACCGAGCCGGACAATGGCAGGGCCGATCCCCTGGCCGGGTGATGACCGGTTCGGCGGGTGCCCGGTCGGCACCCTGTGGTCATACGCCGACGGTGGTCAGCGGACCGCCTCGGCGACGACCCGCCACACCTGGGCGGCGAGCCAGTCGTTGAGCTGGTCCGGCTCGACCTCGTCGCGGTGGTCGAACCACCAGATGATGCCGGCGTCGACCATGCCGACGACGCTGGCCACCACGTACGCGGGCAGGTGCGCCTCGTGCCCGGCGGCGCGCAGGTTGGCGACGGCCGCCTCGGTGATCTCGGGAACGGCGTGCGCGGTGCCGAGGCGAGCCCGGAACCGGTAGAGGTTGGGGTGGGCAACCGCCCAGCTCAGCACCCGGCCGATGATGCCGTGCACCACCTGAGGCGGGGTGCCCGGGGCGGACAGCGACGGGCGGATCCAGGCGCTCACCTGGCGGGCGGCATGCCGCGCGACGGCCTGATCGAGGTCGTCCTTGCTGGAGAAATGGCGGTAGACGTGCGGTCTGGGCAGCCCGGCCCGGTCGGCCACCGTGCCCAGCCCGGTGTCGGTGCCGTGTTCCTCGATGACGCGGACTGCGGCCTCGACGATCGCCTGCCGTCGCCGGGCCCGCTCCTGCGGGATGCCACCGGCACGGCGGGCGGCGATGGTGTCCCGTTTCACCGCCGCATTGCTCACCGGATCACTGTAGCGGCTCGGTAACCTTGGCTGGGTACGAGCTGTACCCAACCAGCGTCCTGCGAGGTAGCCATGCCCAGTCCAGCACCCGGCCCCGTCGACCTCACCCGCCTCCAGGAAGTGCTCGACGGACCGTGGGCCGAGGTCCGCAACGCGCACCGCAGGCACCTCGACGAACGCTTCCTCCCGGTGTACGGCGAGACCGGCGACCAGGCCCGGGAGCGGATCACCCGGCTGCTCGGCGAACTGCCCGTCAAGCTGGGGATCGCGTCGGCCTTTCCCACCCAGTACGGCGGCGGATCGGACGTCGGCGGCTCGATCATCGCCACCGAGATGCTGGCCCAGGTGGACCTCTCGCTGATGGTCAAGGCCGGCGTGCAGTGGGGCCTGTTCGGCGGTGCGGTCGCGGCCCTGGGCACCCGACGCCATCACGACGCCTACCTTCGGGACATCATCTCCGGCCGGATCCTGGGCTGCTTCGCGATGACCGAGACGGGGCACGGTTCCGACGTCCAGCAGCTGCGCACCACCTGCACGTACGATTCCGGGACGCAGACCTTCGACCTGCACACCCCGCACGAGGCGGCCCGAAAGGACTACATCGGCAACGCCGCCCGAGACGGGCGGATGGCGGTGGTCTTCGCGCAGTTGGTCAGTAATGGGCAGGGGCACGGCGTACACGCCTGGCTGGTGCCGATCCGCGACGAGCAGGGCAACCCGCTGCCCGGCGTGACCATCGGCGACGCCGGGCCCAAGGCCGGCCTGCTCGGCGTGGACAACGGCCGACTCAGCTTCGACCACGTCACGGTGCCCCGGGACATGCTGCTGGACCGCTACGGCCAGGTCGCCGAGGACGGCACGTACTCCAGCCCGATCGAGAACGACTCCCGGCGCTTCTTCACCATGCTGGGCACCCTGGTCCGGGGCCGGATCAGCGTGGGTGGCGCCGCGTCGGCGGCCACCAAGTCGGCGTTGACCATCGCGGTCCGGTACGGCGACATCCGCCGCCAGTTCAGCACCCCCGACGCCGAGCGGGAGGTGCTGCTCAACGACTACCTGGCCCACCAGCGCAAGTTGCTGCCCGCCCTGGCCACCACCTACGCGCTGCACTTCGCCCAGGCCGAGCTGGTCGCCGTCCTGCACGACGTACAGGGCGGCGACGGCCCGGTCGACGAGCGCCGGCAGCGGGAGTTGGAGTCCCGCGCCGCCGGGCTCAAGGCCGCGCAGACCTGGCACGCCGCGCGGACCATCCAGTTGTGTCGCGAGGCGTGCGGCGGCGCCGGCTACCTGGCCGAGAACCGGCTGCCGGGCCTGCGCGCCGACACCGACGTCTTCACCACGTTCGAGGGTGACAACACGGTCCTGCTGCAACTGGTCGCCAAGGGGCTGCTGACCGGGTACCGGGACGAGTTCGGCTCGCTGGACGGCTGGGGACGTGCCTCCTTCGTCGCCGAGCAGGTCCGGGAGATGGTGCTCGAACGCAGCGCCGCCCGGTCGCTGATCCAGCAACTGATCAGCGCCGTGCCCGGCCGCGACGAGGAGGTCGCCGTCACCGACCGGGGCTGGCAGCTCAAGATCTTCGACGACCGGGAGAAGCACCTGCTGGAAGGGGCGATCCGCCGTCTGCGCAGCGGCGCGTCGAGCAAGCGGGACCGTCCCTTCGACATCTTCAACGATGTCCAGGACCACGTCCTCACCGCCGCCGCCGCACACGTCGACCGGATCACCCTGGAGGCGTTCGTCGCCGGCATCGAGGACACCGCGGACCCGGGGGTCCGGGCGCTGCTCTCCCGGGTCTGCGACCTGTACGCCCTCAGCGTCATCGAGTCCCACAAGGGGTGGCTGCTGGAGCACGGCCGACTCACGCCGGCCCGCTCGAAGGCGATCACCGGCGTGGTGAACGGTCTGCTCAAGGAGCTACGTCCGCAGATGCGGACGTTGGTGGACGGCTTCGCCATTCCGGAGACCTGGCTGCACGCCGCGATCCTCCGCGAGGAGCCCGGCCGCCAGGACACCATGACCGCCCACGACGCCACTGACCCCTGGTGAGCGGCTCAACGACCGCGAGCGCGCCGAGTGGCTGGACCTGCGGGCGCGGCGGGGCGCCCCGTCGGTGACCACCGCCATGCACGAGCTGGCGGTGCGCGAGGCCCTGCCGAACCTGTCCACCGCCGAACTCGACGCCATGGGCGGCGGAAACGCCCGGTCCGGCACCGACCCTACTGCGGCGGCTGCGCCGCCTCGTCGACCTGCTGCGTCACCCGACAGGAGACCTCCCGCAACGCGGTGACCTGTTCCTCGGTGAGCCCGTCGATGACGAACCGGCGCACCGCCGCGACATGCCCCGGCGCCGCGGCGACCACGAGATCCCACCCGGCCTCGGTCAGCACCGCCCGGTTGTAGCGGGGGTTCTCCGGGTCGGGCTCACGACGCAGCAGACCCCGCTGTTCAAGACGCTTGACGACGTTCGACAGCCGGGACAGCGAGCTGTTGATCTGGCCTGCCAGGGTACTGAGCCGCAGGCTGCGCCCGGGTGCCATGGACAGGCCGCTCAGCACGAAGTAGTCGAACAGCGTGAGGTTGTGGTCGCGTAGCAGTTGCGCATCGAGCGCGCCGGGCAGCTTGAATATGAGGCTGGCCAGGGCGAGCCAGGCCTCGCGCTCGCACTCGGTCAACCACCGGGGTTCCTCCGGCATCCGCCCAGCCTAGCTGCCGGCCGCGGAAGGCGATGTCGGGCAGGTCGTCGACAACGGCGGGAGGTGAGCCAGCTCGCATTTACTTCAAGCTTGAACTTTGACGGGCTACCGTCGGATTCAAGCTTGAACAAAACCACCTTGGAGTTGTCGTGACCCTGTTCCGACTGGACGCCAGCATCCGTACCCACGGGTCGGCGAGCCGCGAGATCGCCGACATCGTCGAAGAGGAGTGGCTCGCCGCGCACACCGGAGACCCGATCGAGCGTCGCCACATCGGCGTCGACGCCCTGCCGTCGACGGCCTGGGCGGCGGCGGTCACCGCCCAGACGACCGCACCCGAGGAGCACACCGCCGAGCAACGTGCGGCCGTCGCCCTCGCCGCGACCCTGGTGGACGAGTTGCTCGCCGCCGACGCCGTCCTGTTCGCCGTGCCGCTGTACAACTACGGCGTCTCACAGCACGTCAAGACCTACGTCGACCTGGTCAGCACCGACCAGCGCGCATTCGGCAAGCCGTTCCTGGCGGGCAAGCGGGTCGTGCTGGTCACGGTCCGGGGCGGGGCGTACGGGGGTGGCACCCCACGGGAGGGCTGGGACCACGCCACCCCGTACCTGCGCCGCATCATCGCCGACTGCTGGGGCGCCGACCTCACCGTCGTCGAACGGGAGTTCACCCTCGTCGGCGTCAACCCCGCCCTCGACTCGTTCACCGACCAGGCCGCGCAGATGCACGCCGAGGCTCTGCAGGCCGCCCGGGAGGCCGGCCGCGCGCTCGGCGCCGCACCGGTACCGGCCTGAGCCGACCGCCGGAAACCGGCCGAGCAGTCCGTGGCGCACGCCGCCGGTGTGCGCCACGGGGCGGCCGGGCCGCCCCCGGGTCCCGCCCGGCATCACCCCGGACCATCCGCACGGCAGGCGGGATTCGCCGGCCGTTAACGCCAGCGCCGGGCGGGAGTCAACTTCTCGGGGCAGGGTGACCGCTTGCTTGCTTTGTGCGGGCGCTTCCAAAAGTGGACTCTGCGTGGGACGGGGCCGGCAGACAATGCGATCCGACGTGACCGGAGAGACGACCCTGTCCGTGGTCGTGCCGATGTACAACGAGGAGGCCGTGATCGGCGGCCTCGTCGCCCGGCTCCGGCCGGTGCTCGACGACCTGCACGTCGACTACGAGGTGGTGGCCGTCGACGACGGCAGCCGGGACGCGACGGTGGCGCTGCTCACCGCGCAGGCGCGGGACTGGCCGCAGCTGCGCATCGTCCGGTTGCGGCGCAACAGCGGCCACCAGGCGGCACTCACCGCCGGCCTGCACCGGGCGCGCGGGCGGTGGGTGGTCAGCCTCGACGCGGATCTTCAGGATCCACCGGAGACGATCGCCGAGATGTTGCGGTTGGCGCGGGCCGGCGCCGCCGTGGTGTACGGGGTACGCGCCGACCGCAGCACCGACACGTTATTCAAGCGGCACACCGCGCGGGTCTACTACCGGCTGATGCGGCGGATCGTCGGCGCGGAGGTGCCGGCCCAGGCCGGTGACTTCCGGATGGTCAGCCGGGAGGTGGTGCAGACGCTGCGCCGGCTGCCCGAACGCAACCCGGTCTACCGGTTGTTGATCCCCGCCCTCGGTTTCCCCAGCGCCGAGGTCCGCTACGTACGCGAGGCCCGGCACGCCGGAGAGACGAAGTACCCGCTGCCCCGGATGATCGCGTTGGCCTGGGACAGCGTCGCGAACTTCTCCGCCGCGCCGTTGCGGCTGGCCACCTGGCTGGGCGCGGGTAGCTTCCTGGCCTGCCTGGTGCTGATGGCCTTCGGCGTCGTCGGGCACCTGCGTGGGGTGACCATCCCCGGCTGGACGTCCCTGTTCGTCGCGGTGCTGCTGCTCGGCGGGGTGCAGTTGGTCTGCCTGGGCCTGCTCGGCGAGTACGTCGGCCGGATCTACGCCGCAGTACAGAACCGGCCGACCTTCCACGTCGGGTCGGACACCGACGACGACCGGTCCGCCGGGGCCGAGCACCAGGCGGCCAATGCACGCCCGGTCGCTGCCGTCCGTGGCTGAGTCACCGCTGCCCGCCGCCACCCCGCCACGGTCCGCCGTACCGACGGCGGTACCGACTCAGCGTGGACCGGCGGGGGCGGGTCTGGCAACCGCGCCCGCCACGGCGGCACCGGCGAACGGCAGCGATCCCGGTGCACCGACCCGACGCCCGGCCCACCGGGAGGTGCTGCGCCGGTCCGCCACGCTGCTGCCCTGGTTGGTCGTGCTCGCCGTGCTGCCGATCGGGTGGTGGGACGGCGGCATCCCGATGGCCGACGTCGGGGCGTTCGGGGCGTACTGGGCGGTGGCGGTGGTGCTGCCCGGGACACTTGTGCACCGGGCGTTGCGCGGCAGCCGGGGCAACCTGCCCGAGGATCTCGGCTACGGCGCGGCCACCGGCCTGCTGCTCGAACTGGCCGTCTGGGCGCTCGCCGCCGCAAGCGGAGGTCAGCACCTGCTGCGCTGGTGGCCGCTGCCGGTGGTCGTGATCTTCCTGGCCGTACCCCGGTTGCGGCGGCACTGGCGCACCGGACCCGGCCGGCGGCTGCCGCTGGCCTGGCACTGGGCGATCTGCGGCGTGCTGCTGCTGATCGCCGTGTGGGGGTACGCCAACTGGCGGACGTTGCCGCCGCCCCCGGCCGACTACGCCTACTACCAGGATCTGCTCTACCACCTCGGGCTGGTGCACGAACTCACCCGGGACATGCCCTTCCAACTGCCGCACCTGGCCGGGGAGCCGCTGCGCTACCACTACCTGTCCGACGCGCACCTCGCCAGTGCCAGCATGATCACTGGTGTGTCACCGGCCACGGTGCTGCTGTACCTGTGGGTGGTGCCGGTCGCCTGGGTCGCCGCGCTGGTCGTCGCCGCGCTGGCCCGCGAGCTGGCCGGACGCTGGTGGATCGGGCCGCTGGTCGCCGCCGTCGGGTACCTCGGCGCCCCGGCCACCCTCGGCTCTCCGCTGGCGATGCCCGGATCCCGCGCCCTGTCGTACGCCAGCCTCTCCCAGACGTACGTACTGCCGCTGCTGATGCTGCTCGCCGCCGTCTGCGTCCAGGTGCTGCGCGGGCGGGCTCTGGGCCCGGCGTGGGTGCTGGTACCGGCGCTCGGTCTCGCCTGCGCGGGTGCGAAGTCCAGTGCCCTGCCACCGCTGATCGCCGGACTCGGCCTCGCCGCGCTGGCCGCCTGGATCCGTCACCGCCGGCCTCCGTGGCGGGTGCTCGCCGTGCTGGCCACGCTTGTCGCCGCCATGGCCGTCGGCTACCGGCTGTTCGCCGGCGGTGGCGCGGGCATCCTGCGGACCCAGCCGTTCGGCCTGATCCGTTTCATGGCGCCCTACCAGCAGACCTACGGCGCGGAGGACGGCGCCCAGTTGGGCGGCCTGCTGCCGCCGGGCCTGTCCGGGGCCGACGGAAGTGCCGCTTGGCTGCTCGCGGCAGCCCTGTTCGGCTCGTGGCTGCTGCAGCAGACAGCCCGGCTGGCGGGCGGGTTGCTGCTGGTCACACCGACTCGACGCGACCCGGCCGCCTGGTTGTTCAGCGGTGCCGTCGCCGCCGGACTCACCGTGACCTGGCTGACCTTCCATCCCTCCGCCAGCCAGGTCTACTTCTGGCTACCCGTCATCCCGTTCGGTGCTCTGCTCGCCGGCTGGCTACTCGCCCGGATCCGGGTGCGGTGGCCGGTGCTCGTCACGGCCGGTCTCCTCGGCCTCGTCGCCCAGCTTCTGGCCCCGCCGCTCGATTCACCGCCGCTGCTGACCCAGGCGCAACGTGCGGTCGAGTCGGTACGCGCAGCCCACGCCGACGACTGGATTGTGGTGATCGGCTGGTCGGCCGTCCGGTACGCCGCCCTGATCGTCGCGGCCGCGCTGCTCGCCGTCGCGGTGGAGGCGCTGCTCCTCAACCGGCCCCGCACCGCCCTCACCGCCCGCCGCGCCGCTCTGGCCCGCCGGCTTGGCCGGCCGGCCTGGACCACCCAGTTCGGCCGGTCGGCGCTCGCCGCAGCCGTCGCGGCACTGCTCGGCGCCAGCCTCGCCACCGGCGTGGACACCATGGGCCGGCAGCTGCTCGCCCGCGGGGATTCGCCCGCAGCCGTCAACCAACTCAGGGTGACCGAGCCGGAGATGCGGGCCGCGCTCTGGCTGCACGAGCACACCGATCCCGACGACCTGGTCGCCACGAACGTGCACTGCCGGCCCGTACGCACCACGCCGAATTGCGACGCCCGCGCCTTCTGGGTCACCGGCCTGGGCGGCCGCCGCGCGCTTGTCGAGAGTTGGGGGTACGCCGACGACACCGTCGCGGCACACGGCCGCGACGGACACGCCTACCCCCGACAACCCGCACCCGACCCGGCGCTGTTCGCGCTCAACGAACGGGTCTTCACCGACCCCACCCCCGCCGACCTGGCACGGCTCCGCGACGCCCACGGGGTGCGTTGGCTGCTCGCCGACGCCAACGCCGGACCGGTCGCCGACGAACTGGCCCGGCTCGCCCCGGTCCGCTACACCGCCGGCCCGGTCACCATTCACGAACTACCCTGACGCCTTCCGGGGTTCGGGTGCCGACCGGCACCGGGGTGGCCGGCTCGCCTCGGCGAACCGGCCACCCCAAGACCCGACAGCTCAGAACAGCCAGGTCGGCAGCGGCGGAGCACCGCGCAGCGGCACCGGCGGCGGCGCGGCGGGGCCGGACTCCTGGCTCGACGCCCGGCCACGGGCGGACGTCGTGCCCGGCGGCGGTGCGGCGGCGCAACGCGTGCCCTCCGCCGGCACGACCCGGTCGATCAGGTACCCCTCGATGGCCTCGTCCGCGCAGCTCACGCGGCCGTAGACGATGTGCCCCCAGCCCTCGTAGGTGAGCAGTTCGGCGTGGTCACCGAACTGGTCGGCGGCACCGAGCGCCCAGTTGTAGCCCGTCGCCGGATCGTGCAGCGAGTTGACCAGCAGCAGCTTCGACTCGTTCGTCGGGTCGATCCGCCGCTGCGGGTTGTCCACCGGGGTCGGCCAGCCCAGGCAGATGGCCCCGACCGACGCCCGGGGCGGGTCCGGCAGGTCGGGTGCGGCGCGCTGGGCGTCGGCGAGAATGGAGCGCCACTGGGTGACGTCCCGGGCCTTCAGGTTCCAGTCCTGGCAGAGCACCGCCTGATAGGCGAAGGGCACCACGGTCGGCGGCTCGTCGGCAACCTCCCGCGTCACCGCCGCCGACGTCCCCCACGGCCGTCCCGCGTCGACCCGCTCCAGCTCGGCGGCGATCTCCAGCCAGTACGGCTGGTAGTTGAGATTGCCCAACACGAAGTTGACCAGATCCCGCTGGGTGATCTTGTAGCTGTGATCGTCCGGGTCCGGTAGCTCACCCCGGGCGGCGCGATCGAGCAGCCGCTGCCAGAACTGACGGATGTTGCGGCCGTACAGGGCGCACTGCGGCAACCGGGAGCAGCCCGCCACGAACTCGTTGAACGAATCCTGCCCGGTGGCCGCCTGGGTGACGGCGAAACCGCGCGCGTCCTGGCTGTGGTCCATCACGCTGTCGGCCACGATGGCGCCCACCCGACTCGGATACATATCCGCGTACTGCTGGGCCATCAACGTGCCGTATGACATGCCCAAGAAATTCAACTTGGCGTCACCGACGGCCGCCCGAATCGCGTCGATGTCCTGGATGACCTGAAGCGTGTCCACGTGATCGAATACCGGCCCGCTGTTGGCCCGGCAGTCGTCGGCCAGCGCCCGGCTCGCGGAGACCATCCGGGCGAATGCGCTTGACGTTTTTATCGGCTCGACCGGCAATTGGTTGATCTTGTCAAGCGTACACATGATCGGTGAACTGCGGGCCACCCCGCGTGGATCGAATCCGACGATGTCGAAATGGCGACGCAGTTCGTCGCCGTAGGTGGCCCACAACGCCGAGTCGACGCCGGAGCCGCCCGGGCCACCCGGATTCACCAGCAGCGACCCGCGGCGCACCGCCGGGTCCGTCGCCGGCCGCTTGGCCAGCGCCAATTCGATTGTGGGACCGTCTGGATCGGCCCAGTCGACCGGTACCTCCAGGGTGCCGCACAGGGCGCCCGCGTCCTGCTCGCACGGCGTCCACTGCACGTCCCCGGTCGGGGACGCGGACACGGACGACGGGGCGAGCGGCGCCAGCACCACCCCCACTGTGACTCCGGCGAGCAATCGCCGGATCAATTTTCTGCGCATGCTCCCTCTCCCAGATCGTGTTCCGGCTTCCCGCCGGCCGGTGCTGAACGTAGCGACTCCACCACGTCCCGGGGTTACCGGTAAATGTCGTCGCCAATACCATTCCGAACGCGATCTCCTTGATCGGGATGACACGACCCGGGAGCGCTCCCACGGAAGGTTCATGAATGGCGAGGTCACCCGGGACACAGCGGATGTGGCGGCACGTGAATCTGCACTCGAACGACGATTGTCAACATGGCAGAGGTCACAAGCGGTGCCAGTGTTATCGCTAACCCACCAGGCACTTAATCGCAACGTGCGGTCAAATTGCGTGACGAATTGGAAACCCTGGATTCACGTACTGAACGGCCGGGACGTCTCACCGACCGCGGGCGCCCGGCGTGCGGTCAGGGGCAGCGTCCCACCAGTCGTGAGACGCCTCGGTGACGGTCGGTCGGACACGCCGGCCGGCAGTTTCGCCGGGTTCACCCGTGGGCAGGAGACCCTTTGGTGGGCAGGAGAGCTTTGATCCGACATACAGGGGCGACGCCGATGAGCCAGGACATGAAGCAGGAGGCACGGCGGACACGCCGGGTCGCGGCGCTGGTGCTGCCGTTGCTCGGCGCCCTCGCGGTCGCCGCCGGCTGTGCAGGCACCGACGCCACCAGCAGGTCCGACTCGACCTCCGCCCCGCCACCGTCGGCATCGAGCGCCGCGACCGACCCGGCCACGGCCACCCCCACGGCCGATGCGACAGTGGTCATCCCGAAGTCGGCGTTCCTCGAACTGCCAGCGGAGCTGCGGAAGCTTCCGCCGCGCACGATGCCCGTCGCCGACGCCGTACCCGAGTTGTGCGATGACGGGTTCGGCACCGGCGGCCGGTCGGTCACCGCCAGCGCCGCGATGATGACCGGCTACCGGCAGCCCGGCGACCCGCCCTCCAACGTCCCGTACGGCACGATCGCGCAGACGATCTTCACCTTCTCGGGCGACGGCGCGGCGGACTATCTCCGGCGGCTCCGCGCGACCCTCGCCGACTGCGCGTCCTTCACCATCGACAACGGCGACACCGTGAAGGTCCGCACCGAGACGTTGCCCGACGCCGGCGACGAGGGACTGCTCGTCGTCCAGGTGCGGCAGGCGCGGAACCTGCCGGGCGATCTCGTCGAGGGCGAGGAGACGACCACGCAGATCGCCGTGGTACGGGTGGCCGACGCGGTGACCCTGCTGCACGACGAGGGGTGGGAAGGCACCAGCGGCGACCCTGCGCTGGTGGACGACTTCGTTCGGGCTGCGGTCGACGCCCTCGACACCTGGCAGCGCTAGAACCGGACCGGCCCGGTGCCGAACCGTCGGGAGCTGTCAGCCGATTCCCCGGAGCCGACGACGCATGATCCAGGTCGACGCCGTGCCCTCCCCGGTCACCTCGCCCGTAGCCGGGTCGATCGCGCGCCAGCGGTGCCGGTGCGGTCGAACGACGACGTAGCCCAACCTCGCGTAGAACGCGGCGGCGGCCTCGTCGTCGACGTCCACGTCGAGACTCATCGCGTCGGCTCCCCGCGCCGCGCCCGCCGCTTCGCCGGCTTCGACGAGCGCCCTCCCGATGCCACGGCGACGGGCCGACGCGACCACCGCCAACCCGTAAAGCCACGGGTGTGGCGGGTCGCAGCCGTCCCGCCACCGGACGCTCACCGCCCCCACCACGCGGTCGGCGGCCACGGCGACGAGCATCACCTCCTCGTCGCGCCGGGCGGCCTGGAGCCGCACCTCGGCGCGGTCCCGCGACCCCGCCAGTTCCCCCAGGCAGTCCAGGTCGGTGTCCAGTACGGCACGGATCGTCACCCGGCCGACCGTACCGGGCACGTCGTGCCACCCACCCAAACCTAATACTGTTAGGTTTTCGGCTACAGGGTGTAGGGTGGCAGGTATGGCACGCGCGAACCTGACTCCGGCGGTCGTCACCGCCGCAGCGGCGGAGCTGGCTGACCGGGAGGGATTCGAGGCGATCACCCTGTCGGCGCTGGCCCGCCACTTCGGGGTGCAGACCGCGAGTCTCTACTCGCACGTCCGCGACCGGTCCGCACTGCTCGACCGCGTCCACGAACTGGCCCTCGGTGAGCTGGCCGACCGGGTCGGCATGGCCATCGGTGGCCGGGCCCAGCGCGACGCCCTCACCGCCCTCGCCGACGCGCACCGCGACTACGCGCGCCAGTGCCCCGGCCGGTGGGCCGCCCTGCAACGTCCGGCGGCGGCATCGACCGTACGCTCGGAGGCGGCCGGCCGACTGGTCGCGCTCACCCTGGCGATGCTCCGCGGCTACCAGCTGCCGGAGGCCGAACTCGTCCACGCCACCCGGCTGCTCGGCGCCACCATCAACGGCTTCCTGGCGCTTGAGGTCAACGGCAGCTTCGGGCACCGCGAGCCGTCCTCGGACGTCTCCTGGCAGCGAGCGCTGAGCGCGCTCGACACCGCATTCCGCTCCTGGCCCACCGAAGGGAACCACTGATGCCCGTCCCGTCCGACCTTCTCCGTGGCGCCGCCGAGACCGAGGTCACCCCGCGCGGCATCCGGCCGCACCGGCTGCCGGCCTGGGTACGGGAGCAGTTCCCGGACGGTCAGCTACTCGCGATGGAGAGCCAGCCGTCCGGCGTACGCCTCGTCTTCCAGACGGCGGCGAGCACACTCGACCTGGTGACCCACCCGACCCGGATCGCCTATCTGGGCGCCGACCGACCGCGTGGCCGCGTCGACGTCTACGTCGACGGCGTACTCGCCCTCCGTGACCCGCTCAGCGGCGGCGACCGGGTGGAGGTCGACCTCGCCAGCGGCCAGAGCGTCTTCCACCCCGGACCGGCGCACACGACGAGCGTCTCCGGGCTGCCCGCCGGCCGGCACCGGATCGAGGTCTGGCTGCCGCACAACGAGAGCGTCGAACTGGTCGACCTGCGGGCCGACGCCCCGATCGAGCCGGACGACGCCACCCTGCCGCTGTGGGTGCACCATGGCAGCTCCATCAGTCACGGCTCGAACGCCCTCGCACCCAGCGAAACCTGGCCGGCCGTCGCCGCCCGCCGGGCCGGCGTCGAGCTGCGCAACCTCGGCCTTGGCGGCAGTGCGTTCGTCGACCCGTTCCTGGCCCGCGTGATCCGTGACGCCCCCGCCGACTACATAAGCGTCAAGCTCGGCATCAACGTGGTGAACCTCGACGGGATGCGGCTACGCACCTTCGTCCCCGCCGTACACGGCTTCCTCGACACCATCCGCGACGGCCATCCGGACGTTCCGCTGCTGCTGATCTCGCCGTTGTTCTGCGGCATCCACGAGGACACCCCAGGGCCGGGCGCGATCGACCCCGACTCGGTCGGCACCGACCAGGTGCGTTTCGTCGCCACCGGAACGCCCGGGGACATCGCGCTCGGACGCTTGACGCTTCAGGTCATCCGGCGTGAGCTGCGCTCACTGGCCGACCGCCGCGCCGCCGACAAGAACCTGCACTACCTCGACGGCACCACCCTGTACGGCCCCGCCGACCTTCCGCTACCGGACGGCCTGCACCCGAGCCCCGAGGCCCACCAGCGGATCGGTACCCGTTTCGCCGAGTACGCCTTCACTCAGGACGGCCCGTTCGCGTAGGTGTCGCCATACCGCAAACAGCCATACCGCAATCTGCCAGCTAGCAACCTTGGGCGATTTTTTTACTGCGCCCGGGTTGTCCAGGCGCACCATACCAACCGTCCCGAGCGCCGCGCCGGCCACCAGCCAGCAGATCTGGGCAACCGACAGCTGCTCGTCGGCGGTGGCGAATCCGACGGTCGCCGTGCCAGCCACGATCGCCACGGCACCCGCCAACGCCGGCACGTCAAAGCGCCGAGTGCGTCGGTTGCCGGAACGGTCGACCATGTCTTCCATGATGCCCGATCGCCACCACCCTGACCACGCCCTGGATCAGGAGGAACCAACGCCCGCGGTGGCACGTTGGCTGATCCGCACCCGCCTCCGCCGGCTGCGCGAGCGACGCCTGCTCACCCAGGATCAGGTGGCCAATGAGATGGATTGGTCGGTGTCCAAGGTCATCCGCATCGAGAGCGGCGCCTTCGGAGTCAGTGTCTACGACATGCGTGCGCTGCTCGCCCTCTACCGCGTCGACGACCGGGCGCAGCTCGACGAACTACGGCGACTCGCGCTCATCGCACGCTCCCGCCACGACCGGCGGATCTTCCACATGCCGTCGTCGGTCCGTACGGTGTTCGAGCAGGTCGCCCACTTCGAACGATCCGCGACCACCATCGACGTCTACGCCGCCACGTGGATTCCCGACCTCCTGCAGACCCGCGAGTACGCCGCCGCGCTCGCACCTGTCCGACTCGGCGACCAGGTCGTGACGGACGACGTGGCCACCTCCGTCATCCAGCGTCAGGAATGGTTGACCCGTCGCACCAGACACGTCCGGACGACCTTCCTGATCCAGGAGGCGGTGCTGCACCGCCAGGTCGGCGGCGCCTCGGTGCAGGCCACCCAACTACGGCGGCTGGCGGCGACACCATCGGTCCGCATCATCCCCCGCACCGCCGCCGCCCGATTCGTCGCCGCACCGTCCTTCGCCGTCATGACGATCGGCGACCACGGAAGCCTCGCCTTCGTGTACGGCTTCGACGGCAGCATTCAGCTCGTCGAGGAGCCCGAGCGGCTCGCGCAGCTCCAGGATGCCCTGTCCCAGGCCAGCGAGTTCGCCATCGATGCCGCCACGTCGTCACGGCTCATCGCCGAGGCAGGTCAGGAGCGGTAGTCGACGGCCGGGTCGGCGGGAGAGACGTGCTGCCTGGGCTCGACGACGGGGAACGTCACTCCGGTGAGGTCTTCGGAGACGGCCCACAGCCGCTGCTGGACGGCCACCTCGTACGACTCGGGGCTGGAGGTGACCAGGCGAGGGTGGCCCGTGACCTCGTGGCGCCCCCCGGGACCGTAGTACTGGCCGCCGAGCACGGCGGGATCGGTGGCGGCGCGCAGGGTCGGCAGCGCGCCCATGGCCGGTGTCTGGGCGATCAGCGGCGCGAGCCAGGTCAGCGGAATCTGGAGGGCCACGGGAGTGTTCCGGGCGAGTTCGGTGCTGGACAACCCGGGGTGCGCGGCCACCGCGACCGTGGTGCCGTGCGGGGCGAGCCGGCGCTGCAACTCGTAGGTGAACATCAGGTTCGCCAGCTTGGACTGACCGTAGGCGGCGACCCGGCGGTACGACCGCTCCCAGTGCAGATCGTCGAAGTGGATCGCGGCCCGGATGCGGTGGCCAGCACTGCTGACCGTCACCACCCGCGAGCCGGGCACCGGCAGCATCAGGTCCAGCAGCAGTCCGGTGAGCGCGAAGTGGCCGAGGTGGTTGGTGCCGAACTGCATCTCGAAGCCGTCCCGGGTGGTCTGCTTCGGGGTGTACATCACGCCGGCATTGTTGATCAGCAGATCGAGCCGGCCGAGCCGGGACCGCAACGCCGCCGCTGCGGTCTGGACGGAGTCCAGCGAGGTCAGGTCCAGCTCCTGCACGGTCACGTCGCCGGCCATCCGGGCCGCCGCCCGCTCACCCTTCTCGACGTTACGGACGGCGAGCACCACGGACGCCCCGCGCTCGGCGAGCGCCTTTGCGGTCTCGTACCCCAGGCCGGTGTTGGCCCCGGTCACCACGGCCACCCGCCCGCGCTGGTCCGGGATGTTCGCCGTCGTCCACTTCTCACCCATGCCAGTCTCCCTTTACGTACCGGAGGTATCTTGTATGCACGACGCTAAAGTACTTTCGGTACGTTGTCAACGTACCGACGGTACCTAAGCTAGGATGGCGACCGTGACTTTCCAGCGGGCGCGCACCGAGGAGCAGCGGGAGATCCGGCGACTGGCCATCCTCGACGCCGCGTCGGCGATGCTCGACGAGATGCCGGTGGCCGCGGTCACGCTCAACGAACTCAGCCGCCGGGTAGGTCTGGCGAAGCCGAACGTGCTGCGCTACTTCGAGTCGCGCGAGGCGGTGCTGCTGGAACTGCTGGATCAGTTCCTGGCGGAGTGGCTGGCAGAACTGACCGCCGAGTTGGCCGACGGCATCGACGAGAAGCTGCCCATGGCCGAGCGCGCGGCAGCGACAGCCGAGATCATCAGCCGGTCACTCGCCGCCCGGGTGGTGCTGTGCGACCTGTTCGGCGCACAGGGCAGCGTCCTGGAACACAACGTCTCCGTCGAGGTCGCGATACGCCACAAGCGGGCCGCCCTCAACCGCCTGGCCACCATGGCCGACCTGGTGCAGAGGCACCTACCGGAGCTGGGCGACAACGCCGAGCTGTTCAGCCTGCAGACGATGGTCACGGCCGGCGCACTGTCGGCGTACAGCACTCCCCCGGCCAGCCTGGAAGCGGCCTACCGGGCCGAACCAACCCTGGCCCGCTTCCACATGGCGCTGAAGGACTCCTTGACGCTGGCCCTGACCGCGACCCTGCTGGGCGTACTACCCCGCCGCTGACCCGAGACGGAATCGGACATCATCCTCACATGGGCGACCTGCTGATCAATCTGCTGGCAAGCGTCATCGCCGGCACGGCCGTCTGGCTCACGGGTTTCCTGCTGCGGCGACGCCGGCTGGGCCGGGCCCGCGCCTTCTTCGGCCTGTCCCCCGGAGCGAGCTGCCTGCTTGTGGTGTCCCGGCACGCGTCCTCGCCGCGCGAGTTCAGCGTCCACCGCCGCGACGTCGCCGCGCTCGTGGAACTGGCGACCATCGCCCGGGAATGTGGCGCGCACGCCGACCGGGTCGGCGAGAACCAGCCGGCCGGCGAGATCGGCCGGCTCACCGAGTTCTGCGTCGGCGGCCCCGGCGGCGCCAGCCCCCGCAGCGCCACGCACGTACGCGCGATCCTGCGCGGTGTGACGTACGAGGTCTTCGACGAGGAGAAGCGCCGGCTGTCGTTCACGGTCGGCGGCACCGAGTACCTCCACAGTGCGGAGGCCAGCTACGTCCTGCTCGCCCGGTTCTGGGCACCAACCGGCGGACGCCCGGTGTTCTTTCTCGGCGGCCTGACCGCCGGCAGCAACCTCGCCGGCGCCCGCTACCTGGCCCGGCACCACCCCGAGCTGTACCGCCAGTTCGGCGCCGACCGTCCGTTCGCCCTGGTGCTGCGGATCGTCGAACCGGCCGCGTACGGCACCGACTTCACCGAGCTGGCCGCCGACGTGACCGGCGCCGCGTTCCAGCCGGCACCGCAGCCAGGTAACAAGAACGTTGGGGTTGCCGACCCGGCCGTCACACTGCCGTCGACGAACCCGGACGACGGAGATCCACCCCTGGCGCTCCAGCCGGGCGTTTCGCCGGCGCAGTAGGCCCCTACCGCAGCCGCGACATCTGGCCCCACTGCGGCTGGCACAGCACACCGACCGCCGATACGCTGCCGCCATGTCTCGGTTCAGCATGGTGGCTCGGGTCGATGACGAACGTGAGGTTGCTGAGGCCGAAGATTGGATCGCGAGATTCCGGGAGGAATTCACCTCGGTCTCGCAGGTCGGCTGCGGCTGCTGCGTACGCGCCTGGCTTATCGAGGGGCCACGAGAGTTGGCCGACAAAGTCCCGGCGGCGCTCAGCGCTTCGACCGACTGGGACCGCGACTGATTCATGCCGACCCGGAGCCGGAGCGAAGCGGCCGGGTCGAGGGTCCAGCGGTCAGAGGTATTGCGGTACCTGCGTTGTACGGCGACCGGGCCGGCACTCGGGACAGACGCCTGGTAGGCATGGCTCGTGGCCTTCTTCGCCGACCTGACGCCATACACGTACTGGGAGCCATACGACACAAGCGGGAGGTGGCGACCCGACGAGCCGTGGCCGAGCCTACCCCTGCTCAATGTCGGCTGGCTGGACTGCTCGCATCCGTTCCAGACTGGCGCTCCCCCTGATGAGTTGATTCCTGCGCTGACGAAACTGGCGAAGGTGCGCGTCCGCCAGACACGCGGCCACCACCACTGCGAACTCTGCCTCCGGGACATGGGTGACGCGGCCAGAGAAGCCATTCAGCAGGGCTTGATCCCTCGCGGAAGCGCTGAGTTCCAGGTGCGGGGCCACGGCGTCGTGTACGCCGCGCCTCAGCTACTGACCCACTACGTGGCCGCTCACGCATACCTGCCACCACTTGTTTTCTGCGAGGCGGCCATCCGCGTTGCCGAGCTGAGCAGGTAGACGCTCAGCTCGGCAACGGGCAGCGGCGCGTACGGCTGTCTGCCGCCTGCTGACTGACGTGCCGAGTGCTCAGCGGCGGCGCAGCGCCGGATCGAGCAGAGCGGGCGGGGTGTCGTTCTTCTCGTGGGCGGCGAGGTCGACGCCGGGAGCCACGATCGCGTCGATCGCGTCCAGCACGTCGGCCGGGAGCACCGTGTCCGCGGCGGCGAGCTGCGAGCGAAGGTGGTCCATCGTGCGGGGGCCGATGATCGCGCTGGTCACGCCCGGATGCGCGGTGACGAAGCCGAGCGCGAGCTGGATCATGCTGAGGCCGGCCTGGTCGGCGACTGTGGCGAGTTGCTCGACGGCGTCGAGCTTGGCGCGGTTGGCCGGGATACCGACGTCGTAGCGTTGGGGCATGAAACCTGCGCGGTTCGTGCTGATTTCCTGGCCGGCACGGATCGCCCCGGACAGCCAGCCCGACGCCAGCGGGCTCCAGGCGAGCACGCCCATGCCGTACTCCTGCGTCGCGGGCAGCACGTGGGTCTCGACGCCCCGCTGCAGGATCGAGTAGTTCGGCTGCTCGGTCACGTAACGGCTCAGCCGTCCCTCGCGGGCGGCCCACTGCGCCTGCACGATGCGGTAGGCCGGGAAGGTCGAGGAGCCGAAGTAGCGGATCTTGCCCGTACGCTGCAGGTCCGTCAGAGCCGACAGCGTCTCGTCGTCGCTGGTCGCCGGATCCCACCGGTGCATCTGGTAGAGGTCGACGTGGTCGACGCCGAGGCGGCGCAGGCTGTTCTCCAGCGCGGTGACCAGCCAGCGGCGCGAACCGCCCCGCTGGTTGCGCCCGTCGCCCATCGGCAGGGTCGCCTTGGTGGCCAGGACGACGTCGTCCCGGCGGCCGGCGATCGCCTTGCCGACCATCTCCTCGGACTGGCCGCCGCTGTATGCGTCGGCGGTGTCGATGAGGTTGATCCCCGCCTCGAGGGCTGCGTCGACGATGGCCGTGGCTTCGTCCTGGGTGGTGTCGCCGATCCTGCCGAAGTTCATCGCGCCGAGGACGAGGGTGCTGACCTGCACACCAGTGCGACCCAACGTGCGGTACTGCATGACTGTTCTCCTTACCGACGTCCGGCGGTAGACGGTTTGGTGGTGGCCCGCCCGGTAAGTATGCTGACCAAGCGGAGCGATGTTCCGATAACCAACATACGGAACAGCGTTCCGGATGCCAAGCGGAGTGACGGAGGTAACGCGGCGTGGCCGACATCGACAGTGGCTCGGTCCCGCGCAAGCGGGCCGACGCCCGGCGCAACGAGAGGGCCCTGCTCGACGCCGCCGCCGCGGCGTTCGTCACCGCCGGCGTGGACGTGCCCGTGCGGGAGATCGCCGTCAGGGCGGGCGTCGGCGTCGGCACGATCTACCGCCACTTCCCCACCCGGGCCGACCTCATCGTCGCCGTCTACCGGCACCAGATCGAGGCGTGCGCCGAGGCGGGACCGGCCCTACTGGCCGAGAGCGACACGCCGCACGCCGCCCTGGCACAGTGGATCGACCTGTTTGTCGACTTCCTGGTCACCAAGCACGGTCTCGCCGCAGCGCTACAGTCCGACGAGGCCGCCTTCCAGACCCTGCACACCTACTTCCTCGACCGGCTCGTCCCGGTCTGCGACCAGCTTCTCGACGCCGCCGCCGCCCACGACGAGATCCGCCCCGACATGGACGCCTACGCGCTGCTGCGCGGCGTCGGCAATCTCTGCATCGGCGCTGGCAACGATCCCCGTTACGATGCGCGCCGGCTGGTCGACCTCCTCGTCGCCGGGCTCCGCGTCCACTAGCTAGGCTCACTTGCTGTCGATGCGTCCGATCGGGTTGGTGCTCGTGTTGAACACGGACCGGGCAGCAGTCCAGGTGTCCTTGGTCGAGGAGAGCGCGCTACGCAGGTAGGCGGTGGTCAGCCGTTGCAGGACGGCTACCCGCTCGGGGCTCTCGTCGGTGGTCTCGGCGACCTCGTAGCCCGGTATGCCGCCGAGGGAGTGCCCCGCGCCGAACAGGGTGAGCAGATCGGTCGCCCCAGGGCTGAGCGTGTACGCATCGGTGAACCAGTCGGGTCCGCGGCTGGACATGCGGGACTGATCCTGGTCACCGGCGACGACAAGCGTCGGGGTGGTGAGTTCGGCGAAGGACGGATTCATGAAGGGAAACCTCTCCTTCGCGAAGGGGTGCAGTTCGTCGCCACCCGCGCCGGTCGTCGCAAGGAGGATGCCGGCCTTCACGCGCTTGTCGGAAAGGTCCTCGCCCAGTCGCCCGTCCGCCTCGATGACGCGTGCGCCGAGGATCGCCTGAACGGTGTGACCGCCCCAGGAGTGCCCGGCGGCGGCGACGCTGCGACGGTCCATCCGGCCGGCGAGACCCGGCAGGGCTCCTTCGATGGTGTCGAGTTGGTCGAGGATGCGCTTCAGGTCCGCGATGCGCTGGAGCCAGATGTCCGGGAAACGGGGGTCGTCGACGGTGATGCCGATACGGCGGGAGTCCAGATGGGTGGGCTGGATGACGACGAAGCCGCGCGACGCCCAGAAGCTGGTCAGAGGCGCGTAGCCGTCCAACGACCAACCATTGCCGTGCGAGAACAACACGATCGGCAGACGGGAACCGGTCGCCGGAGCGGACACGCGCACCTCCAGGGGCACGGCTCGACCCGGCGCGTCCAGGTTCACCGGCGCGACCGACACGACGGAAGCGCCGCCGCCGACGATGTCATCGAGCGTCTGCGCGATGGTGACGGGGAGACCCATGACTTCACTCTCCTCTTCCGAAAGGTGCCGGCTCCGCCGTACGTAGAAACGGAACCTCGCTCCCAACCATACGGAGCAACGTTCCGGATCGCCAACCGCGGGCAACGGACGGGCCGACACCAGTCGGGGTGTAGGCGGGCGGGATGCCGGGTACCTCGCGCCCTACCCCGTACCCCCATCCAGGAGGACCCCATGACCGTCGTACTCGCCGTTGTCTGCAGCGACGGGGTGGTGATCGGCGCGGACTCCCAGATCACCGACAGCGACCGCGGTCTGAGCTTTCCCGCCCGGAAGCTGCACCCGCTGGGCTCCTGCGCCGCCTGGGGCGGCAGCGGCGCGCGGGGAGTACTCAACGACCTGCGCCCCCTCCTTCAGGACTCGGCCACCGCCATCCTCGAAGCACCCGACATCGGCGGCGAGTTGCAGGAGCGCGTCCTGCCCGTCTTCAAGAAGCACTACGAGAACTACATCCCGGACGTGCCCGGCGAGGACGACGGCGGCGGGGTGTCGGCGTACCTGCTCGCGGCCGGCTACAGCCAGGGCGCGCCGTGGATCGTCGAGATCAACCCCAACGGGCTCATCGGCCGTTACGAGGACGTGGGCTTCCACGCCATCGGCTCCGGCGCGCCCATGGCCCAGCAGGCCGGCGCGCTGCTGTCGCACTTGCGGATTACCAGGCGCACCATCGAGTACGGCGTGGTGGGCGTGATCCGGGTGCTGGAGGCGCTGGATCAGACCTCGCCGTCGGTCGGCGGGCCGTTCAACGTCGCGTGCATCCGTGAGGAAGGCGCCCACCACCTCGACGAGAAGGAGATCGCCAAGGCGCTGAAGGACTCCCAGCGCTGGCGCGACCTCGAACAGGAGGCGCTCGACCGGCTGTTCGACTGACGACGGCGAGTGACGACGACCGGCATGGGTGGCGGTCGCGTCGGCAACTCGCTACTCGTGGCGCCTCAGGCGTTGCCGGGGCGATACTCCAAGCCGTCGGCGCGGTGCATCAGGACCGCGACGTACCGCTCGTCGCCGCTGATGCCGCAGTCCTCATCGCCACCACAGGTGCGCTGGACGCCACCCCTGACTGTCGGGCCTACTACTCGTCGAGCAGCATCTGTGCGCCGGCAACCAACGCCATCGCACCCGACACGGGGCCGGTGGCACGGCATGGCGATGCGACGTGGTCAATGGGGCATGGCCTTGGCGTGCTCGCCGGCCAGGTTCTGCAAGCGCTGAGAGTCGCCCAGCGGGCGGATTCCCTCAGGGCCTACGGAGACGTCCCTCGGGTCCAGCGTGGCATCGGCCCGGAGCGAGGGCGCGTCGCGGCCGGCGCGGTCAACCAGAACGAGCGCGGTGGCGATGAAGCCTTCGAGCAAGGATCTGAGGATCGCATGGCTTGACGACATGTACTGCGCGACCAGTGCATCCACGAAGCCGACGAACACATCAAGATCGATCTCATAGTCGTCGGCGCGCACAGGGCCGATCCCGGTCGGCACGCCAACCAGTACAGCGACCGCCTCGCTGGTACGGACAAACAACTCGGCCACCCGATTGGAAGGGTTCCACAGTACGAGGTCGCCCACCTGAAAGTACTGACTCATGTCTCCATGATCCCGGCCGGGTCTCCGCTGGCTCAGCCACCCGGCGCCTGCATCTCCACACCGGGCAGACGTCGGCGTAAACCGAGATCGGCGACGGCTGACAGTTCCGGTCCATCACGTCGACCCGCTCAGGCTACGACGCTGACCCTCGCGCCCCGCCCTCGAACCATCCGCAAATCGCACTGCCTGGTTGCTGGCTCAGTCGTATCGTCGATTGATGGATGGTGCCGGGGAGTCGGTAGATGTCGACGATGTGCTTGTGGTGGTCGAGCATCCACTGGCCCGCCCGACCATCACGCCCGAAGCCTAAGTCCTACCCCGGACACGAACGTCAACCGAGCAGGTGGCCGCCGCACCTGCGGTGGGTGCGATGGCCTCCGGTCGGTCACGCTTCTGGCTCTTGGTCCTGAGCCGTCCTGGTACCTGCTTCGAGGATGCAGTGCGCGACGCGCCTGTTGTTCCACTCCAGTAGACCCAGGGCGAGTGCGGCGGCACCGCCGGGGACGACAATCACGCCCGCACCAGCCCACGAGCCGAAGATCATGAGGCTCACACAAGCGGCGGGCTGGGCCCAGCCCGGAAGGCGGTTCCACCACGTCCGGCGCAGCACGGCTCGGGACCATCGTTCCGCCGCAGCAGCCACAGCCGGATCCGGGTGCCCCTGGCCGCGCCTGGAGCGCCGGATCACCTCTTGACGCTCCCGAAGAGGCACCCGTCGGAAGACCTTCACCGACGCGCGGGCCTCCGCCCTGCTCAGGTCGTAGAGTCCGTGCTGCACGAGGGTGATGATGCCATCCTTCGCGTTCGGCGAGGTCGTCACGCTGCTCCCGGATCGGAGTGATGTCGACGAGCGCACGGCGCCCCGGCTCTGCCGGCACCTCTACGAGACCAACTCGGTGAGTTCGGCGACGAGGCGTCGCATGTCCTCGCCGCTGTCGAGGGTCACTACGACGGATGCCTCCCACGCTCCCGGTTCGTAGCCCCGGGGACCTCGGATGACGAAACGGAGACTGACATGGCCGCGTCCATCGTGCGTCGCGTCGATGCGGAGGTCATGCTCGAGTGACTGCCAGCTACGCACGCCGTTCCAGCCGTAGAACGACTCGGCCAGCGAATCCGTCCATGTCACGATCCCGTCACCGGCGAGCGTCCGGACCAAGGTCGCAGCGTTGACGCCGGCGTCGTCCAGCTCACAGAGAAGGTCGAGCACCAGGTCATCCCAAGGTCTGTGGGGACAACGCAGGCGTACGGACCCTCGGCCCGGTTCGGCCGTGAGCTCGATGCCATCATCCAACTGCCTGAGCACGAGGGAGAGCATGCCAGTGAGGCGAGCCGACCTCGCGCTGATTTCGTGGCCAGTAGACCAACCCCGTGCTCATCGGAGTTGTGAACCACGGGCGTGAGCTGCGTGCCACCTGTCTGGAGGACCAGCCGGTTGAGTACCGATTCGATCCGAAGCGGAGGTCCGTCGGTTGGCATCGGACCGCGTCGACCCGCGACTGGGACCGACGAACCCCGTGGGGCATGGACTGTGGTCTCCGGCGGGGAGGTGTGGACGGCGGAACGATACGGTGGAGCCCCATACAATCGCGCACAACTGACGTATGGACCACCAACTCGCCCCCGTCATCGGGGTACGGTGCACCCGGTGACAGCGCCCACATTGAGGTGCTTGTGCGTTTCGACCTCCTCGGCCCGATCCGCGTATACCGCGATGGCCAGCCAGTTCCGCTGGGCTCGGTGAAACAACGTCTCCTCTTGGCCACCCTGCTGCTGCGTCCGAACGAGATCGTCAGCGCCAACGAGCTGACCTCGATGCTGTGGGGCGACGATCAGCCGGCGTCGGCCGCGGCGAACCTGCGCACCTACGTACGCGGCGTGCGGCAGTCGCTGGGCGGCGGGACGTCGTGGGAGGGGGTGACCGCCGCAGCCGGCGGTTACCTGCTGCGGGTGGGACCAGGCGAACGAGATCTGGACCTGTTCGACGCCGCGGTGGCGCGGGGCCGCGACGCTCTCGCCGCCTCGGATGCGAACCGGGCCGAGGCCGAACTCGCCGCGGCGCTGGGACTGTGGCGTGGGGACTCGCTGTCCGACCTGCCGCTGCGTCCGGCGCTGGCCCGGCGGGTGGCGCAGTTGGAGGAGCGCCGGCTGCTCGCCGAGGAGGACTACACCGGGGCACTGTTGGCGCTCGGTGAGCCGGCCGAGGTGGTACGCCGGCTGCGCGCCCTGCTCGACCGGCACCCGCTGCGGCAGCGGGCGTGGGGGCAGCTGATGGTGGGCCTCTACCGCATCGGCGACGTGGCCGGCGCACTGGATACCTTCCGGCAGGCTCGGCAGGTGCTGGCGGAGGAGACCGGCCTCGATCCCGTGCCGGAGCTCACCAAGTTGTACGACGACATCCTGCATCACCGACCGGGACTGGCGGCGCACCCGCCACCGAGGCCGAACGGACCGGCATCGGTCACGCCGCTGCGGCCGCTCATCCAGCGCCCCGAACAGTTGCCGCGTGCGGTGCCGGGGTTCGTCGGCCGCGGAGTCGAACTGGCCAGCCTCGACGCTCTCGTAGACAGCCGGGCGCAGGGGCCGACGGCAGTGGTCATCGCCGTGGTGTCCGGCATGGCCGGAGTCGGCAAGACCGCCCTGGCACTGCACTGGGCGCACCGGGTGGCCAACCGCTTCCCCGACGGCCAGCTCTACGTGAACCTCCGCGGGTACGACGAAGCCGGGGTGGTGTCGCCGCCCGGCGCCCTGTCCGGCTTCCTCGAGGCGCTCGGCGTACCCCACGCCCGGATACCCTCCGACCTGGAGGCCCGGACGGGTCTCTACCGCAGCCTGCTGGCCTCCCGTCGGATGCTCGTGGTGCTCGACAACGCTCGCGACGCCGCCCAGGTTCGCGCTCTGCTGCCCGGTGCCGGCGGCTGCATGGTCGTGGTCACCAGCCGCGACCGGCTCGGCGGTCTGATCGCCACCGAGTCCGCGGCGCCGTTGACCCTGAGCGTGCTCACCGCCGAAGAGTCGACGAGCCTGCTCGCCAGCCGGCTCGGCGCCGGGCGCCTCGCCTCCGAGCCGGCCGCGGTGGCCGACATCGTCGAGGCCACCGGACGACTCCCGCTGGCACTGTCGATAGTGGCGGCGCGCGTCGCCACCCATCCCACATTCCCGCTCGGCGCCATCGCCGCCGAACTGCAATCGGCAGAGGCACGGCTGGACGCGCTGGCCGACGGCGACGTACGGCGCGTCTTCTCCTGGTCGTACCTGGCCCTGGGACCGGACGCGGCCCGGCTGTTCGCCCTGCTGGGGCTCCATCCGGGCCCGGACCTGACCCCCGCCGCGGCCGCGGCGCTCGCCGGCGTGTCGACCGCGGCCGTCACGCCGCGACTGCGGGAGTTGACCCGGCTCCATCTGCTGGCTGAGCACACGCCCGGCCGGTACGCCTTCCATGATCTTCTGCGCGTCTATGCGGCCGAGCTCGCGGAGTCGCCGGAGCGCGCCGACGAACACGCAGCGGCCCGAGCACGCCTGTACGACCACTATCTGCACGACGCCTACCCTGCCGCCCTGCTGCTCCAACCACAGTGGCCCCCGATCGAGCCGGTGCCACCGCTGCCCGTACCCGCCAGGCGGCCGGTCACCGATCACGACGGCGCGCTCGTGTGGTTCACCGCCGAGCACCGGGTGCTGATGCGGGTGGTCCAGCAGGCCGCCGAGAGCGGCTTCGAAGCGTACGCCTGGCAGATCGCCTGGGCGTTGAACACCTTCCTGGCACCGCGTGGCCTGTGGCAGGACCAGCTCGCCACCCAGATGGTCGCGCTGGCCGCGGCAGAAAAGATCGACGACCTCGCCGGGCAGGCCGCCGCCAACCGGCTGCTCGCCCGCGCACTGACCCGACTCGGCGACCACGACACCGCCGAGCACCGGCTGAAGCGCGCACTCGAGCTGCACGAGCGCCTCGGCGATCCCACTGGTCAGGCCCAGACGCTGCACAATTACTGCGAACTCTGCTACCTGGACGGCCGGCTCGACGAGGCGCTCACCCACGGTCGCGAGGCGCTGCGGCTGTACCGGCTGGTCGGCAACCGCTCGGGGGAAGCCCGGACGCTCAACGCGATCGGTTGGCTGCTGGCCGCCACCGGCGACTACGTGCAGGCCATCGAGAGCTGCACCGAGGCACTCGCCCAGCAACGACGGAGCGACGACCGCAACGGCCAGGCCGCCACGCTGGACAGCCTCGGCTTCGCCTACGACCGCCTCGGTGATCGCGACCGCGCGGCCAACTGCTACGAGCAGGCGATCCAACTCTTTCGCGATTCCGTCGACCGGTATCACGAGGCGGAAACTCTCATCCGGCTCGGAGACACCCGGGACGGGATGGGCGACCGGGCCGCCGCCTCCGCCGCCTGGCGTCAGGCCGTGCGGATCTACGAGGACGTGGGCGACCCCGCCGCCGAGGAGACACGTCGCCGCCTCGAACGTTACGAATCAGAAGGTTGGGGTTCGAGCAGCAACCTAGGCCAAGCACGCTAGGGCCGGTCGGGATCCGGTACGCCGAGCTTGTACGCCGCTTGTACCCGGGTTGTACGTGGATCGCCATACCCTGCTTCCGCACGGACACCCGAAAGCGCAACGGCATCCGTGTCGTGTCCGATCCACCGGCCTTCGCTGGCACTCCATCGGAGGGCGCGGGGCCAGCGGCCTCGACCGGACATTGCGCGACGGATTCAGCGACGCCGCCCAACCAATCCAGGAGCCCCGGTGCACACGGTCCCGTCCTCAGCAATTGTCGCCCGACCAGAATCGGTTCGCGGTCTTCGACGGAGCTCTCGGGTAGCACGATGACGCTGCGCTTCACGGTGCTTGGTCCGGTCGGTGCAGCTGCGGAATGTGCGCCGGTCGACGTGGCGCGGCCCCGCCGCCGTGCGGTGCTCGCCTACCTGCTCCTGAACGCCAACCGCGTGGTGTCGGTCGACCAGCTGACCACGGCGATCTGGGAAAGCGCGCCGCCGGCCACGGCACGGGCGCAGATTCAGTCCGAGATCTCGGCGCTGCGCTGGACGTTGCGGCGTACCGACGACGCACCGGCGCCGCTGCTCACCAGGCCCGGCGGCTACCTGCTGGACCTCGCCTCGCACGAACTCGACCTGACGGCCTACGGCAGGCTCGTCGGGTTGGCGCGAGCGCAGCGCAACCGAGGTCGGCTGGCCAACGCCCGCACCCTCATGCGTGACGCGCTGGCGCTCTGGACCGGCCCGGCACTGACCGGCGCCCTCGCCGCGTTCGTCGCCCCGACCCGTGCCGGTCTGGAGGAGACCCGGCTGGCCGACCTGGAACGGCTGATCGACATCGAGCTCCAGCTCGGTTGCCACCGCGACCTGATCCCGGAGCTGACCCGGTACGTCGCCGAGCATCCGTTGCGGGAGCTTCTGCGCGCCCAACTGGTGGTGGCGCTCTACCGCAGCGACCGGCAGCCGGAGGCGCTCAGTGTCGCCCGGCAGGGTCGCCAGCTGTTGCTGGACGAGCACGGGCTCGACCCCGGCCCACTCCTGCGCGATCTGGAGCACGCTGTTCTCCGGCAGGATCCGAGCCTCGCCGTCACGGTCGGTGCGGTGCCGACCCTGCGCTTCGCCGACCGGCCTCGGCCAGCCCAACTGCCGCCCGCGTCGTCGCTCTTCGTAGCCCGCCAGGACGACCTGACGGAACTGGTCAGGCACCTGGACAGCGACCCGGACCGGCCGGCGAACGCCGGGCCGCAGCTCGCTCTGTTGCACGGCATGCCCGGGGTCGGCAAGTCCGCCCTGGCACTCCAGGTCGCCCACACCGTCGCCGCCGCCTACCCCGATGGCCAGCTGTACGTCGACCTCGCTGGCAGCGGGCAGCCGCAGCACCCGGACCAGGTGCTCGACGAGCTGCTACGCGCGCTGGGCGTCGCCGACCTGGCAATCCCGGCCGAGCGGACGGCACGGGTGGCGCTGCTGCGCAGCCTCTTCGCGGATCGGCGCTGCCTGCTGCTGCTCGACGATGCCCGCGCGGTCGACCAGGTGCTACCGCTGCTGCCAGCGGGGGCCGGCTGCGCGGTGCTGGTCACCGCCCGCTGGCGGCTCGACCTCCCCGGAGCGCACCGGCATCTGGTGGCGCCGATGTCGCAGGCGCAGGGACTGGAGCTCCTCGCCGCTCATCTCGGCCCCGATCGACTGTCGGCGGAGCCGGCTGCGGTCCGCGCGCTGTCCGTGCTCTGCGACGGCCTGCCGTTGGCCCTGTGGTTCGCTGCCTGCCGGATGTACCGGGGCCGGTGGGCCGCCGACCTGGTGACCCTGTTGCGGGACCCGCAGCACCGGCTCGACGCGCTGAGTACCGACGACGGGTCGATGCGCGACAACCTGGCGCCGTCATTCCGGGCGCTGACCACGGCGGCAAGCCTGACGCTGCGTCGGCTCGCCGTACTTCCGACGGCCACCGTCCCGGACTGGGCACCCACGATCTGTGCGGGGCTGGCGCCCCGCGAGGCGATGCAGGCGCTGGACGAGCTGGTCGGCACTCACCTGCTGACGCCGGTGCCGCGGCAGACCGTCGGCCCGCACCGCTACCTGCTGCCCAACCTGGTCCGGACCTACGCGCTCACCGCTGCGACGGACGGATCACCCCACATCGACGTACCCGTCGACCAGGTGCTGGCTCGTGCGGCCGACGGTTGGAGTGTGCTGGCGCAGGAGGCTGTCCAGCGGCTGGCGCCGGGCGCCGGGCGGCCAACGGCCGATCGGCACCCGCCGCCGGGCACCGCCTCCCGGCTGCTGTTCTCGCCGGCCGAGTTGGACCGGCTGCTCATCAGGCCGCGGGACTGGCTACGCGACGAGTCGGAGAACCTGGCGACGATGGTGGCGGTAGCCGGCGAGCAGCGCTGGAGCAGGCCGGCAGCGGCGATCGTCGACGCCGTGAGCCGCGCCACCGGACGAGTTCACCCCGGCGACGAACCGAGCACCGCCCGGTACGCCCGGACGCTGTCCGACGTGGCACGGGACAGCAGCGCCGGTTGCGGCCGGTGAGCGCCGCGCAGCCCGGTGATCACGGCCGCCAGCCAGGCCCTGACCTCTGCCATGGTCATCCGGACCTGGTAGTCGCCGTCCCACGCCGGCGGTGGCAGGCACTGTCCGCCGTCACCGACCGCCTGTGGCAGCCCGCCGACCCGGGTGGCCACCACCGGCACCCCGTGGATCACGGCTTCGCGAGCGACCATCCCGAAACTCTCCTGCCACAGGCTCGGTACGAGCAGCAGGTCGGTCTCGGCGTAGAGCGCACAGCTGTCGTCGCGGTATTCGACGATCTCCACCTCGGGCAGGTCGGTGGGGCCGATGCCGAGCGGGGCGAGGTGGTCCCTGGTCCACCGCCCCTCGACGAACCGGAACCGGAACGGCAGCCCCGCCCCGCTGGCGGCCAGCACGAGATGCATCACCACCCCGAGCCCCTTGGCCGGCTCCGGGTTGATGAAGGTCAGCCGGTACGACCCCTTGGACACCGGATCGCGGGACGGTTCCGGCGGGCAGGCACAGCCCCGCAGGCAGGGTTCGATCGCGCGGGCCTGACGGCCGGTCTGCGACTCGAACAGCCGCCGGGCGAACGCGGACGGCACCACCACCTCGTCAACCAGCCGAAGCGTCTCCGGCACCGGAACAAGGTCAGCGGCCGGGTGCTCCAGCACGGTCGGCACATTCGCCGCCGCCAGCCGCCGCACCAGCTCGGTCTCCTCGCCCAGGTGCCCCCAGAGCAGGGCAGCATCGGGCCGGTCCCGTGCCAGCAGGGTGTCCAGCTGTTCGGCGACCGGCCGCAGTCCGGCCCCGTGGTCGGCCCCGTCCCTACCCGGGTCCATCGGACCGTCAAGGACTGTCACGCGCTCACCTGTGGCCCGCAGCGCCTCGCTGAGCTGGCGCAGGTGAACCGCCTCCCCGGACCGGCCGACGTGGATCCGGTGGACGCTGATGACGAGAACGTGACTCATCGGTGGCCCCGTACCGCACCGGACCGGTAGGCCGGGACGGCAAACTCGTCGCGGATCCGGCTGACGGCGGCCACCCGACGCCGCAGTAGGGCGACGCTGTCCGAGTCCTCCTTGCGGTAGACGATCGGCGCCAACCAGACCAACGCCCGGGCATCGAGCGGACGCAGGGTCCACGGGATGTCCGCCAGCGCCGGGTCCGCCCGCACGGCCCGCGCGAAGGCGGCCACTACCGATGGGGCGAACGGCAACGCCGCGGTGTGCCATTCCAGTCCATCCGGGAGTTTGCCCACCAACTCCGGCTGGTTCTGGTCGCCGCCGAGGATGCTCAGGTCGTCGTGGCCGCCGACGGCGCGTGCGGCCAGCCGCTGCCCGTGCTGGCGGGCGAGCCGCTGCACGTCGACGACCTTGGCCCGGAGCATCACTGGCGAACGGGCGGTGACGCACAGTTCAAGGACGAGACCGTCGTGGCTGACGCTGATGCCCTGAGCCCGGCGGCGGGCCGGCGAGAGGAGGATGCTGGAGGTCACCAGCTCCTCCAGGAGCACGTCCCGCCAGCACCGCACCAGTTCCTCGGTCAGCTCGGCACCGGCCAGCAGCACCGGCGTGGCCGTCAACCCGGTTGCCAGCGGCAGGACGTGCGTCAGCTCCACCACCACCGGGCCGTACCCGGAGGTTTGGAACAGCGACCCTTGCCGGTGCGGACCGGGTGGATACGGCAGCGCCCGCCGGACCCGGTCGTCGGTGGCGTCCGGCCAGCCCAGGCGAGCGAGTTCGCCGTCGCGGCGCAGGACGAGAAAGTCCCTACAGTGGCGTTCGCGCTCGCCGAGACCGGCGAGTAGGCCACGTTCCAGCGCGTTACCGAGCACCGAGGTGTGCGGGCCGGAGCCGGGCGGCGGCAGCTCGAATCGGGCATCGGCCCGCCGCAACGCCTCGTTCAGCTGCGCGAAGGTCACCCCGGGCTGCACAGTGGCGAGGCCGAGATCGAGATCGAGATCCAACCGATCCAGCCGGGCCAGACGGACGATCAGCCCTGGCTCGCGGACCCGGGCATCGTCGTATCCCCAGTTGCGGCCGCGGGCGTCCACCCGCCAGTCCGCGCCGGCAGCGTGCAGTATCCGGACCAGGGTGGTCAGCTGCGCCAGCGACTCCGGCTCCACCACCCAGTCCGGAGAGTGCCCACCGGAGACGGTCGATCCGGCTGGCTGGGTCAGCCCGGCGCCGGTGTTCGCCAGCCGGTCGAGCAGGTCGGTCGAGATCATGTTCGCTCCAAGGCTGCGCGTACCCGGTCCGGGGCGACGCCGTACTCGTTCCACAGCGTCCGGGTGACCGACACGTACGCGGCCAGCAGCTGTTCGGCGGGCGCCCCGCGTTTGAGGTTCCACAGGTGGCCGAAGCGGGGTGGCTCGGTCAGCCAGCGCAGCGTCCGTGGGCACCACAACGCATTGAAGGCATTGACCACCCGATGCCCGGCAACGGTGGTCAGGTGGGTGGCGAGCACCTGCTCGGCGACGGTCATGTGCAGGTGGACGTCGCGGCCGGGCGTGGTCGGGTTGTCGGCCAGGAAGCTGAGCCCGGCCTGGCTGATCCGGCGGGCCAGATCCGCATCGGCCGCCCGGAACAACGACGTGTTGCCGACCGTCGGCAGTGAGTCGGGCAATTCCACCCGGGCGGGATTGCGCAGTTCCCGCAGCCCCGTATAGAAGTCGGCGTCGCCGTGCTCCAGGTGCGCGAAGACCGAGCCGGTGGCCGGCAACCGCAGCCGGTGGTACAGGTAGGCGTCGGTGTCCACCAGCACCGCGTCGGGATACCGCGCCAGGGCGAGCAGCTTCGGCAGCGCGAAACAGGCGACCCGGTCGTAGCGCTTGTCGAGATCCCGGTCGTCAAACGTCTCGGTCTGGTCGTAGCAGTCGAGCCAGCCGAGCCGGTCGAGCCACTCAATTGTCGGCGGGTCGGCGTAGAGCGTGATCGGCCCGGCGTGCCGTTGCCACGAGCGGATGCTCAGCAGCCAGGTCGCCCGGGACAGCTGTTGGTAAGCCCGGGGCAACCGGTTGGGCAACTGCCAGTAGGCGTGGACGCCGCGTATCCCCTCAGCCACCGACGACCGCCGCGACCGCCGCCGATTCGAGCCGGGACACGCCGGTAGCGTCGCGCGCGATCCGCAGATGACGGCCGCCCAGGTGCTCAGCGACCGGGCGATGACTGATCACGACAAGCGTCCCGACCCGCTGCTGCATCGCCGAGAGCAGCCGCAGTTCCAGGTCCCGGTCCAGGGAGTTGGTCGCCTCGTCGAGGATCAGCAGCGACGGTCGGCGCAGCAGCGCCCGGGCCAACGCGAACCGTTGCACCTCTCCCGCGCTGAAGGTCGAGCCGTTGATGCGCAGGCGGGTACGCAACCCGAGCCGCAGGGGACGCATCACCTCGGTCAGCTCCATCACGGCGAGCACGTCATGGATCTCCTGGTCGGTCACCTCGGTCGACCCGCTGGACAGGCTCTCCCGGATCGTCGTGTGCAGGAAGTCGGACCGGGGCGGGATGTAACACACAAGCGGGCGAAGTCGGTCCGGGTCCCAGTCGGCGATCGGCACGCCGTAGACGGCCACCTGTCCCGTCGGTACCGGGTCGAGGCCGCTGATGATCTGGGCCATGGTCGACTTGCCGACCCCACTCGTACCGCTGACGGTCACCGTCTCACCCGGCTCCACCCGCAGGTCCAGCCGAAGGTCGAAGTGCTCCCTCGGACGGTGCACCCGAACCCCCTCCAGCACCACCGCCGGCGCGGCCGGCACCGGCTCGGTACGGGTTCCCCGTTCCATCACGGGCAACGTGAACAAACTCGTCACGTAGCGGAGTTGCCGCTCCAGCGTGGCGGCATTGGTGAGGCTCTGCGCGATCGCGGTGACCGAGAACAGCACCGTACCGCCGAGGGTGAGGAACCCGAACAGCTCTCCGGTGCTGACCAGACCCGCCGACAGCAGCACCGAGCCCACCACGAGGATCACGTACAGGCCGGCGAACCGCAGGGCGTTGCTCGGCCCGTACACCCAGGCCAGGCGGTACTCCAGCCCGCGGATCGACTGCTGGAGCCGGTCCAGCCGCTGGGCGTGCTCGGTCTCCAGGTGCCGGACCGCCCCCAGCCCCCGGTAGGTGGTCAGCCCGCGAGAGATGCTGATGAGCAGGTCCTGGAGTTCACCGTCGAGTTGCAGCTGTTCCTCGAAACGCCGGTTGATCGGGATCCGGCCGAGGATGGTCAGGACGATGTGGAGTGCGGCGACGCCGGCCACCACGCCGGTCAGCGGCAGCGACATCGTCGCCATGAACGCCAGCAGGATCACCACGGCGACCGCGTCGGTGAACAGCGACAGCGCCAGACCGGTGCCGGCCTCCCGGACGGCGCGGGCGCTCTGTACCCGATGCAGCACGTCGCCCGAGGTCAGCTCGGTACGCGCCGACGTACGGGTCAGCCGGTCGATCAGTTCCCGCAGCATGGCCCGGTCGAACGACAGCCCCAGCGAGGTGAGTTGCCGATGCCGAAGCCAGAACAGCGCGCTGGTCGCGACGCTGAACGTCAGTAACGCGGTGACCAGGGTGCCGGCGGCGACCGTACCCGCGACGGTGACCTCGTTCAGATAGGGCAGCAGGACCATGTTGAGCAAAGTCAGGCCGGTGTAGAGCAGCAGGCTCATCGCGAGGACCGGCACCACCTGCCGGAACTTGATCTGCCCGGACCGCAGCATCGGCCACAGCCAGGCGGCCCGGGTCGCCGCGCGTGGACGTCGGGGCGCGTCCGCCGGCGCCGGGGTGGCCGGTGCCAGCACCCAGCCGCTGGCCTGCTCCTGGTAGGCGGCCTCGGTCAGCCATCCGTACCCGACCGATGGGTCGAAGACCCGTACCCGTCGGCCGCGCCATCGCTCCACCGTCACGAAGTGATCCATACGCAGATGGACGATGGTGCCCGGAGTCAGTTCGGCGAACGGAAAGTCCCGCCGGCCGCGGTAGCGCACGCCCACCACGGCGGCGCAGGTGTCCCGCAGGTCCTGAAGCGACAGGGCGCCCCGGGTGGCCAGCGCATCCCGCAACAGCGGTTCGGAAAACTGATGTCCCTGTAGGCGCAGGCTGGCGACGAGTGCCGACACGCCGCAGTCGTTGTCCTCGGTCTGAAGGTTGGCTGTCATCGACTGCTCCCAATTGCTTGGCTGCCGGCCACGGCGGCCGATCCGTCACCGAGACTCACGCAGATGCCCCACCACGGCCGTGACGTCGTCTCGCACTCCGCCAGCGCCAGCGCCGTCCCGAGCGTCCCTTCGATCACCGACAGCAGGAAAGGCGTGTCGAAGATGGCGGCCACCGCCTGGTCATCGGCCTGGTCCAGATGATGCGCGAGTCGGGCTGCCAGCCGGGCCCGGCGGTCCGGACCGACCAGTTCCCGCCACCCGGGGGCGAACCTGGTGACCAGGCTCAGCCCGGCCAGGCCGTGGCAGACCGAGACGTCGGCGTCGGCGTCGGCGTCGGCCAGCAGCTCATCCAGCCGGGCGAGGGCCGGGCCGGTGATCGCCGCGTCGACGAACCGCGCCAGCACCAGCGGGTCGACCTCCGGGCCCAGCGCGGTAAGCATTCCTGGCTGGCCGTAACACATGGTGACGCCGCCGACACCCAACCAGTCGCGGTCGAGGACGGCGGGGGTCAGCCCCTCCAGGTGCCGGAGCAACGCGTCGACCGCTGCGGTCACCTGCCGGTCTTCGCCATAGCGGCGCCCCAGCATCCGCAGCAACAGGATGCCGCCGCTGCGGCCGTGGTAGAGACCGTACGACCTCTGCTCCAGGATGGACAGTGCGATCCGGGTGATGGGCTGCGCCAGCCTGGCGCGAGCCGGTTCGTCGGCGAGGTCCCACAGGGTCATGCCGACCCCGCCGGCGCCATTGATCAGATCGACGTCGCCGGCCTCAAGGTGGTGCCGATAGAAGGCGTCGAGTACTTCCATCGCCTCCGCCCGGGTACGGGCCAATGTCTCGGCGTGGCCGGGGCCGGGCGGCAGGCACTCACCCGCCAGCCGGTGACGCAGCCAGCTGATCCGAAAGTCGAGCACCTGTCCGCCCCGCACGGCCAGCTCGGTCAGCGACGCCGCCAGGGACGCCTGACCCAGCCGGCACGCGAGCAGGGCAAGGGCCGTCGCCGCCTCCGGGCTCGCGTGCCCCCGCTGTCGTAGTTCGGCGACGAGCCGGCGCAGCAGCCGCCGGGCTGCGTCGGCCTCAGCCATCGACCGCTCGGCTCCGGGTCGCCCGCGCCTGCCGACCCTTCAACAACCGAGCCGCCGCGAGCACGAGTTCCGACTCGCGATTTACCGCCTGCCCCATCGGCAACCCCCGGTTCACGCTCATGTGGATGAGGCTGCTCAGCGCCGTGGCATAGGCGTCGCTGTCCAGGCCGGCCAGATAGTTCAGGGCCGGCTCCGGCTCGGTGAGCGCGGCGTCGAGGGCCTGCTCCAAGTCCTTCCGAGCAGCCCGGAAGGTCGCCATCCACTCCCGCTCGGCCCGCGAGCTGGGCAGCCGGGGGTCCAGCCCGCGCAGCCCGCAGAGCAACGCCAGCGCCTGCTCCTCGCCGGCCAGCTGCCGGCACCAGGCGGCGATCCGGGCAACCGCCAACGTGTACCGGCCGGCCTGGTCCGGGCCCGCGGCGAGCCGCTGCGTCCACCAGGCCGAGTCGGCGCAGAACAGCCGCACGGCGTCGGCCCGGCTCGCTGCACCGCCGTACCGGTAGTCCTCCGGTGTCCAGCTCCGGAGATCGACCTCGCAGGGCTGCTGCGGAACCATCGCGGCCAGGTGGGCGCGTAGGTCGGCCAGCAGCGGCTCGGCCTCGACGCTGTGGTGCACCCGGATCCGCAGATGCGGTCGGTCGTCGTGGTAGCGGATGTAGAACAGGTGCCCCCGGCGCATCAACGCCATTCTCTCGGCGCCGGCCAGCCAGAGCTCCACCACCCGCTCCGGGGCGTAGACGAACCAGCTGGTCCAATCCGGGTCGACGGTCGGCTGCCGGTCCACCAGGCGGGTACGCGACATCGGCCTGACCGCGTGCGGATCAGGACGCAGCCATGGCACCCAGACGTCGTGGATGTGCCCACCCAACTCCGACTCGACAAGCGTCGCCACCGGCAGGGCCTCGTGCAGCATCAACCGGCCCTCGCGGCGCAGGCGCCGGGTGAACCACCACCGCTGGGTGGCGTCGGTGAGGTCCAACCGCATGGTCGTGTCCGGCCCCTCGCTCACCTCCACCTGCGGCCCGAACCCCACCTCGGTGAGTACGTCGCACAACTGCGCCGGATTCTCGGCCAGGTCCAGCAGATCGGCGCGGTGCTGTGCGTCCAGGACGACGCTGCGCCGGGAAACCAGACAACGGCCGGCGGTGATGCGGGGGACCATCTCGCCCGGCGGCGCCCACAGGCTGGGGTCGGCGGCCAGCGCCGGACCGTGGGCCTCGTCCAGCAGCAACCCCAGCAGCTGCACCGACCACGGGTTGAAACTGTTGCTCAGCGTCAACGGGCTGTCCCACCGCAGCTGCACGTAGCGTCCGTCGCGACAGTGCACGATTTGGAGCCGCCCCGCCATCATGGTCACGGCCAGATCCGCCAGTTGTAGATCGCCGGTCCGGTGCGGCAGATTGAGGTTGAGTCGGGGCAGTCCACTCTCCGGTCGGCGGACCAACGGTGCCCGCCGATCCGGCGGAACCCATCCGATCTCCAGCGGTAGCCAGCCGGGTACCTCCGTACCGAGGTCGGGCTTCGTGATGCCCAGTTGCTCACTGAGCCGGGCACCAGGCCCACCCCAGAAGCCGGGCAGGACCAGTTTGAGCCAGGCGTCCGCCCCGGCCACCGGCTCGGCCAGCAGCGCACCGTTGGCCATCCCGAACTGCGGCTGGGTGACCACGGCGCTGTCGGCGGCGGGCGCCTTACGGCGGGACCGCCACTGGTCCAGTGTGAGGGCTTCCTCCCACCACCGCACCGCGGCGTTGTCGCGGCGGGCCCGTGGCACGAACAGGCGTCGCGCCGGTACCAGGTTCTCGGTGCCTTCGGTCGTGGCCTCCGGCCGCCGCCAGCTGCCCAGCGGATGGTCCACCGGGGCGGTCAGCAGCCACGTCAGCGGGATCGCTCCGCCGCTGTATCCGCCGGCGACGTGGTCCCGCACCCGGTCGAGCCGGCCGGGTCGCCAGTGTCCCTGCAGCAACCGTGCGGCTCCGTCAAGCAGCGCTGCCGTGCCCGCGCCGGACATCCGGGCCCGGACCTCACTGAAGGCGTCCACGAACTGGTCGTCCCGGAACGGGCGCTCGACAGCCAGGGCGGCCTTTACCGCCTCGGTGGGAGCGGCCGGCGCGGCCCGGCCGACGATCATCGCTGGCTCGTGCTCCGGCAGCAGCAGCCGCTGCCGTACGGCCAGGTCGAACCGGGTCTCGCCATCGAGCACGACGGCCCACGCCGCCGCCGATCGGGGTGCCGCGGCGAGCTGCGCGGCGAGACGCTCCGCGAGCTGGCGCACGCCCGAGGTGTCCGACATCGACGTGACCCCACCCTTGTCCGGGTGCAGGTACGACCACCGGCCGTGCTCGACGGCGAGGGACGGATTAACGAACCATCGCCCAGTCTGTTGCGGCAGGTCGAGGCGGCGTAACCGTACATCGGTCACCAGATCGAGCCGGGTAGCCGGCGGCCGGTCCTCCTCCCTGACCTCGGCGAGCATGCTGAGGCTGAACATGCCGAACGGGGTAGGGCGGTACCGGGCCCGACTGCCGTACACGGCCAGCCGAGTTGCCGGATCCTGCCAGTCCCGGTCGTCCTCGCCGGCCCGCTGGAACACGGTCGCGTAGTCGACGGCCAGGTCCAGCAGTTGCCGCGCCAAGCCATCCGGGGCGGCGGCGTCGGGCACCGCCGGCAGCAGTGGAATCCGCAGCAGGCACCAGCCCGGCGTCGACAGCGACGGGACGGTGGTCATCAGAGCCTCCCCATCGGGGTGAACGACCCCTCGTTGACCAGGCGGGACGGTCGCATCGCGGCATGCGGTCGCATGGTCGCGATGTCGACCCGCGCCTGCTCGAGCTGTTGCCGGATCCCCGGGTCCGTCGTATCGCAGCTCTCGGCCAGCGCGAGGGCGGCATCCAGGCCGAGGTGGTACGTAGCGCTCAACATCAGCAGGAACTCGCGCCGCAACGCGGGCGAGAACGGCGCCAGCTGCCCTGCCCTCGCCAGCGCGTCGAAGCTGTGCAACATCCCGACCAGGCCACGTCGGGCAAGCGTGTTACGGGCGACAGCTTCGGCGTAGGTGGCCCGCCAGGCACCGGGTGCCGGCCCCGGTCCGAGCAGCGCCAGCAGCCGTTCGGCGAGCCCGAGCGCCACCCCGGGCATGTTCGCCAGGAACAGATCCGGATCGGCGTAGATCCCGACCGGTCGACCGGCCGGCACGTCGGTCATGTCGACCACATCTGCGGGTGAGACGCGAACACCGCTGGCTCGCAGGGTGTGGCTGGCGGTCGCGAGCAACCCCGGCCCCTCCCACGGGTGCGTCACCTCGAGCCGCGCCCGGTCGACGAGGACGGTGACGCGGCGGCCCGCCATCGGCTCGCACCCCATCGCCATGACGGCAGCCCGATCGGAACCCGAGCCGAACCGCCAGCAACCGTCAAGCACCAGCCCGCCATCGGCGTCGGTGCGGAGCCGGCCGACCGGGGCGACCACGCCGTACAGTTCGTCTCCGCCGGTGTAGAGCCTCGACAGCAGCTCCGTCGGCGCATAGGTGGACAGATAGTGGGCGGTGCCATTGGCAATCATGCAGAGCCACGCGTGGCTTGGGTCCTCGTGCGCGGCGGTCCGAACGAGGTCCAGGCCCATAACCAGGCTCTGGACCTCCTCCGGACCGTCCCGCAGCCACAGCACTGGAGAGCTGAGCTGTTTCACCGGTCGTTAACCAACCTCAGGAACTCAGTAGCTGCCACCGGGCGGGGGCGGGCCGCAGTCGGCGGAACCGCAGACAGCCCGGGTGGCCACCGTGATCGTACGAATGACGCAGGGCCAGCTGGTGCCGCCTGCGGTCTTGTCCCAGGTGTCGATGTCGACCCCGGCGAGGTCGAGGTCGTCCAGGTCGAGGAAGTGCTCGGCCTGGTGGTCTGCGGTGGGTCCCGCGGTCTTGTCGTCGGCCATACCAGTCCTTTCTGGTCAGGGCGAGTCGTTACGCAGGGTGTCCGCGCCACGCCCTGTCGACGGCCAGTTTGATCGAGTCGCTTATGCGTCGGCTACGCGTTCCCTATCGGCTCGGCCGCCTCGTCCCGACGCCATCCCGACTGCGGTGGGGCGATCGATTCCGCCACCGGCCTTCCACCGGACGCCACCGGTCGACCTCACACCGGCCTCGATCCACACACGCCGCCGCGGGCTCGCCGCGACGATCCTTTTCGAAGGCAGACCAACATGAAAAGTGGGGTGGGTCAGCAGCAGGTCGTCAGGTAGGACTTCAGGTCCGCAAGGGCGGCGAGGGCGCCGTCGCGGTCGGCCCGGTGGTACACCGTCTTGCCGTCGCGTCGTGAGGTGACCACCCCGCCGCGTCGCAGCAGGGTCAACTGCTGCGACGCCGTGGCCTGGCTGATGCCGACCCGCTCGGCCACCTCGCCGACGGACATCTCGGCGCCGCGGGCGAACAGCATCATGATCCGCTGCCGGGTCGGGCTGCCGAGGGCCTTGAGGAACTCCTGCGTCTGCGGCGCAAGACCCGGCGGGGCGGCGTTCCGCGGCCCGGTCGGCTGGTCGGCGGCGGTCTGGCTCATGGTCACACCTTTCCCCGCCACAATCATATTGTCACTCAACAAAATGACGATATGATGATGCCGTGGCCGCTGAAACTGAACCGGTGATCATCGTTGGCGGTGGCCAGTCCGGCCTCGCCGCAGCCCGTGCCGCCCTCGCCGCCGGCCTGCGTCCGGTTGTCCTGCACGCCGGGAACTCACCGGCTGGCTCCTGGCCGGGCTACTACGACAGCCTGACCCTGTTCTCGCCCGCCCGCTACAGCGCCCTGCCCGGACTGGCCTTCGACGGGGACCCCGACCACTATCCCCACCGCGACCAGGTCGTCGCCTACCTGCGCCGCTACGCGGCAACTCTGGACGCCGAGATCCGCACCGGCGTGCGCGTCACCGAGGTACACCCGCACGCTGGCGGCGGGTATCAGATCCGCACCGATGCTGGTGACGAGATCGCCGCAGCCGGTGTCGTCGCCGCCAGCGGTTCCTTCGGCAACCCGTACCTGCCCGACCTGCCCGGCCGCAGCGACTTCACCGGAGACCTGCTGCATGTCGCCGACTACCGCCGGCCGGAACCATACGCCGGCAAGCGGGTCATCGTCGTCGGGGCCGGCAACTCCGCGGTGCAGGTCGCCTATGAACTCGCGGCGCACGCGCACGTCACCCTCGCCACCCGCGAACCCGTCCGGTTCCTACCGCAGCGCATCGGCGGACGGGACCTGCACCATTGGCTGCGTGTCACCGGCGCGGACCGCCTCCCCCGGCGGATCCTCACCCGCCTGATCCGCCACGCCGCCGTGCTCGACAGCGGCGTCTACCGCCAGGCCATCACCTCCGGGCAACTCGCCCGCCGAGACATGTTCACTACCTTCACCCCGAACGGCGTCGTCTGGAGCGACGGCACGACAGAAGCGGTGGACGCGGTCATCTTCGCCACCGGCTACCGCCCGGATTTGGGCTACCTGGAGCCCCTCGGCGTCCTGGCGCACGCCACGCCCCGACAGGTCAGCGGACTCTCCACCACCCATCGGAGGCTGGCCTACGTGGGGCTGGAGTTCCAGCGATCCTTCGCCTCGAACACGCTGCGTGGCGTCAGCCGCGACGCCACCCATGTGATGCGTGCTCTCGCCGCGCACCTGTCCGGGCGGCGCAGGCTGCCACGCTCGGCGGCGATCCCGACGTCCGCGCGCAGTGGCACAGCTGGCGCACCACGCTGACCACTGCGCGGCGAGCGTCGCGCACGCCCTCGGGTGGTGTTACGACTCGACTGGCTCGACGGTGAGCAGGGCCGCCAACTGGCGCAGGATCCCCGGACGCGCCCGGTAGTAGACCCACGTCCCCCGCCGCTCGGCGTCCACCAGATCCGCCTCGCGCAGCGCCTTCAGGTGGTGCGAGATCGTCGGCCCGGTCAGGTCGAACGCCGGCGTCAGGTCACACACGCACGCCTCCCCGCCCTCGGCGGAAGCGATCATCGACATCAGCTGCAGCCGCACCGGATCTCCGAGGGCCTTGAACGCCGGCGCGAGGACCGCGGCCGTCTCCGCCGGCACCCGGCGCTGCGCCAGCGGCGGGCAGCAGGGTGCATCGGCGTTCAGGTCGATCACGGTGAGCGGCGCGGCTTGCTTCGACATTCCTCTAGGTTGACATCTCTCTAATCAGCGTGCAAGTCTCTGCTTAGACAGACGTCAAGACAGGCATCCTCGGGGAGGAGTCGTCATGTTCGGCAGGGCTCGGCGGTCATCGGCAGCCCCGGCGGGAGTTGTGTTCTGCGACTCCTGCGGCGAGGTGTCCACCGCTGCCCAGCGCGCGCAACGCCGCTACGAACGCGCCCGCACCACCATCTACGCCCTGATCAGCCCGCGATAACCGGAAGGGACATCCCTGATGAACGAAAACACCCAGAGCACCGGCGACTTGGCCGCCGCCCTTGCGGCCACCGGATCCGGATCCTGCTGCGCAAGCCCCACCCGAGCGGTCGAATCAGCCCGCCCGCCCGTCGTTGAGACGGCAACCGCCGGCCCCTGCTGCGGTACGGCGGAGGCCGCTCGGGCCGCCGACTCCTGCTGCGACGCAGAGGCCAAGGCCGAGGCCATCAACGCAGGACGGAAGTGCTGCGGATGAGCTCTGCCGTACCGGCAGCTTTGCTCGGTCAGCTCCGCCGCCACCCGCCACACCGCGCCCGCCATCACCTGACATCCACCGCCGCCACGATGACTCGGCGGCCCGCGACACCCTACTGCTACGTAAGGAGTTCCTGATGAGTGATCTGGACCAGTTGCCCGTCGCTGTCATCGGTGCCGGGCCGGTCGGCCTCGCCGCCGCCGCGCACCTGCACGAGCGCGCTCTGCCCTACACCGTCCTTGAGGCGGGCGACGGCGCC
>NZ_JAGPXT010000039.1 GCF_018070465.1 Micromonospora sp. C95 | reverse complement strand
GAGCGGGGGGGGTGGGTGGGGGTTGCTGTCCGGCGACGGAAAGTGAACGAATCTGGCAGGCTGGTAACCGTGCTGACTGCGCCGGTGCGGCAAATCGGGGAATCGGAACGGCGTGCGGTCGAGCGGTTGCTCGACCTCGACCCGTTCGCCAGCGCGCAGGTCGCGGAGCGGGTCGCCGCGCGCGGGCTGGCCTGGTGGCGGGCCGAGGGCCGGGTCCTGGGGTACGGCTCCCGCCGGCACCTCGAATCGGTCTGCTGGCTCGGCGGCAACCTCACCCCGGTGCTGGCCGGCCCGCAGGCCATCGCGGCCTTCGCCGACCTGCTGGCCGGCGAGGAACGGCTCTGTTCCTCGATCGTCGGGCGCGCCGACGCTGTCCTGCAACTGTGGGAGCGACTCTCCGACACCTGGGGACCGGCCCGCGACGTACGCGCGAACCAGCCGTTGCTGGTCACCGACGCGCTGCCCCCGGTCCCGGTCGACCCGCAGGTGCGCCGGGTGCGCAGCGGCGAGCTCGACCGGCTCTTCCCGGCCGCGGTGGCGATGTACACCGAGGAGGTCGGCGTCTCCCCACTCGCCGACGACGGCGGTCGCGGGTACCGGCGCCGGGTCACCGACATGATCCGCTCCGGTCGGGCGTACGCCCGGTTCGTCGACGGCCGGGTGGTGTTCAAGGCCGAACTGGCGGTCGTCACCCGGCGCACCGCGCAGGTCCAAGGGGTGTGGGTGGCGCCCGAGTGGCGGGGACGGGGCATCGCCACCGCCGCGATGGCGGCGGTGGTCGCTGACGCGCTGACCCGGGTCGCCCCGACGGTCAGCCTGTACGTCAACGACTTCAACCTGCCCGCCCGACGCGTCTACGAGCGCTGCGGCTTCCGGCCGGTCGGCACCCTGGCGACCGTGCTGTTCTGAGCCGGCCCGCCGGAGATTTTCGTCACGGGGCTCTGCCCCAGGCGAAAATCCGTTGAGCCGGGCGCCCGGGCGAAGCAGGCTGGAAACTCCGCCACCAGACCGGAGGAACTGACGCATGCGCCTGCTCCGTGATCTGTGGGTCACCTCCTCGCGCCGGATGACCCTGGTGGTCGCCCTGATCCTGCTCGGCGGCATCGGCCAGGCGGCCACCGCCGCGCTTGCCGGGCCGGTGCTGTTGCACCGTTCCGTCGGGTTCTTCGTGCTGCTGTCGGTGGCGTTGGTCGCGGCGGTCGTCAGTGACCTGGTGGTCAGCCTGGTGATGGCCGGCGTGACCGCCGACTGGTCGGCCGACCTGCGCCGCCGACTGTGCCGGGTGGCGCTTGGACAGCCCGTGCCCGCCCTGGAGACGACCCCGGTCGGTGAGATGCTCGACCGGATCGACGGCGACGTGTACGACGTCGCCTCGGGCGTGCGTGGCCCCGGCGTACGGCTGGCCCAGGCGCTGGCCGTCGGCCTGTTGTCCACGCTCGTCGCGCTCACCGTCTGGTGGCCGGCCGGGCTCGGCATGCTGCTGCTCTGCGTCCTGCTCGCGTTCACGCTGCGGCGTCCCGCCGCCCGGATCGCCCCGGCCCGGATGCACGAGGAGGCGGCCTGGTCGGACCTCGCGGCCGTGATGGAGGAGTCGATCCACGGCCAGGACGACGTACGCACCAGCCTGGCCCGGCCGTACGTGCTGCGCCTGTACGCCCGTCGGGCGGCCGAGGTGCTGCGCCGTGGCCTGCGGGTGTGGCAGATGTCGGCGCAGGTCAACACCGTCGCGGCCGGGGTGACCCGGGCCGGGGTGGCGCTTGTCGTGCTCGGCGGGGTGTGGGCGTTGACCACCGGCCGGGTCGACGCCGCCCGGATCACCGCGATCTGGCTGCTCGCACTCTCGCTCGGCATGACCGTCGAACACGTCAGCCGGATGGTGCCGGAGGTGCAGTACGCCCTCGGCGCGTGGGGGCGGGTGCAACTGCTCTCGGCCGCTCCGCAGGAACCCAGCGGCGGTGCCGCCCCCAGCGACGGTGACCTGGTCATCCGCGACCTGACCTACCGCTACCCGAGCAGCGGGCCGGACGCCGAGCGCGGCCCCGCGCTGCGCGACGTCGACCTGACCTTCGTGCGGGGCCGCTCGTACGCTCTGGTCGGCCGGACCGGGTCGGGCAAGTCCACGCTGGCCAAGCTGCTCACCCGGGCGGTCGACGTGCCACCGGGGACGGTCCTGCTCGGTGGGCGCGACGTGCTCGACCTCGACGTGGAGCAGCTGCGCCAGTGGGTCGCCGTGGTGCCGCAACGGACCGAGATCCTTGCCGGCACGCTCGCCGAGAACGTGGCGCTGTTCGACCCCGAGCTGCTCGACGCCGCCGCCCGGGCCCTGCACGAACTGGGCCTGGCCAACTGGATCGCCGAGCTGCCGGCCGGCCTGGACACCCGCCTCGGCGAGGGCGGCCACGTGCTCTCGGCCGGTCAGGAGCAGCTTGTCGCCTTCGCCCGGATCCTGGTCCGTGACCCGCACGTGGTGATCCTCGACGAGGCCACCGCCCGGCTCGACCCGGTCACCGAGACCCGGGTGCAGCAGGCCACCGAGCGCCTGCTGCGCGACCGGATCGGCATCGTCATCGCGCACCGACTGTCGTCGGTGAGCCGCTGCGACGAGGTGGTGGTACTGGCTGACGGAGCGGTGGTCGAGGCCGCCCCGCTGGCCGAGTCGCGGCGCTTCGCCGAGCTGCTGGCGGCCGGTCACCAGGGCGGGCACGGCGTCGACGCGGGAACCGGGCTGCTGCCCGAGCCGGAGACGGACCGCGGCTGGGCGGAGCCGGCGCTCGTCGGTGCCAACCCGGCCGCCGCCACGCCGGCCGGCGCGTTCAGCCCGACGACCGCGATCAGCGCGCCCGTGGGCACCCGCACGGCCGCCGCGCGAGGCGCCGACGTGCTGCTGCCCGGCGGCGAGACCGGCGACGGCCCGGGCTCGCCGCCGCCGGACGACGCCGAGCTGCCCGCCGGGCACGGCGTCGAGGTAGGTCTGCCGGTGGGTGATCCCGCGCCGGTCGTCGGGCCGGAGCCGGTCGACCCGGCGGAGGGGCGACAGGTCGGCGGCCGTGAAGCCGGCGCCACCGCCGCAGACGCGGCGACCGAAGCCGACCGGCGGCCGGCCTCCCGGGCACGGACCCTGCGGGAGATCGCCCGGCTCTGCCTGAACGATCCCCGGTACGGCGCGGCGGGGGTGGGCATCTTCACCGTGCTGGCGATTCTCGGCCTGGACGGGCCGGTGCTCGCCTGGCTCTGGGCCGACGTGGTCGACGGCACCGGCGACCCCTGGCTGCCCGCCCTCGGTATCGCGGCCGGGCTGATCCTCGCCATCCCGGCGCACTACTGGACCCACCTGTGGTTCCCCGCCTGGTGGGTGCGGCAGATGCTGCGGATCAGCGCCCGCCTGGTGCACGGCCAGACCGGCCCGCGCCGGGTCAGCCGGCACACCCCGGCCGAGGTGGTGGCCCAGGGCGGCGACACCGAGCGGGTCGTCCAACTCGCCGACAACGTGCTCGACCAGACCGTCGGCCTGATCCTGCTGGTCGCCATGACCCTGATCACCGGCAGCGTGGTGCCGGGACTGTTCTTCCTCGGCACGATGGTGCTCTCCGGGCTGGCCGCCACGGCGTTCGGGCCGAGGCTGGAGCGGGCGGCGCGGGACACCGTCGCCGCGCGGGCGGCCTTCGCCACCGCGCTGGTCTCCACGCTGTCGGCGGCGCGCACGGTGAAGCTGGCCGGGGCCACCCGACCGGTGCTGACCCACCTGGCCGGCCTCGACGCGGTACGCAGCGAACGGCAGCGCCGGGAGATCGCCGTGCAGGTCTGGGCGCGCTCCACGCCGGCCGTGGCCAGCGGACTGTTCCCGATCGGCGTGTGGGCGTTGTTCCTGACCGGTGGGCTCTCCGCCGGGGCGGCACTGGTCGCGGTCGCCACGCTGGGCGCGGCCCGCTGGTTCGCCTGGACCACCGCCTCGCTGATCTCCCAGGTGCCGTCGGCGCGGGTGTGGACCCGGCGGACGGCGGAGATGACCGGGATCGAGGCGTACTCGGCGCGGGTGCCGGGAGTCGACCTGGCCGCCGGTACCGCTCCCGCCCCGACGGCGCCACCGCGTACCCCGTTGCGGCGGCTGGAGCTGGTCGGCTTCGGCGTCCGGCACACCGACGGCATCACCGCCGTACGCGACGTGGACCTGACCGTGGTACGCGGGCAGCTCGTCCTGGTGGTCGGGCCGGTCGGCTCGGGCAAGTCGTCGTTGCTGCGGGCCCTCGCCGGCATCGCCCCGCACACCGGGCTGCTGACCTGGAACGGCGAGCCGGTGACCGAGCCGGAGCTGTTCCTGCGTCCCAACCAGGTCGGCTACGTCGGTCAGTTGCCCCGGGTGCTCTCCGGCACGGTCGCCGACAACATCACCCTCGGGCATCAGGTGGACGCCGCGCACGCGGTGAGCACCGCCCAGCTCGACCACGACCTGGCCGCCACCGGCAGCGGGCTCGGCCTGCTCATCGGGCACAAGGGCACCCGGTTGTCCGGTGGCCAGCTGCAACGGCTGGCGCTGGCCCGGGCGCTGGCGCCGCGTACCGAACTCCTGGTGGCCGACGACGTCTCCTCCGCGCTGGACGTCACCACCGAACTGGCGCTGTGGCAGGCACTGCGGGACCGGGGGGTGACGGTGGTCGGCTCCACCTCGAAGCGGGCCGCGCTGATCCGGGCCGACCACGTGGTGGTGCTCATCGCCGGTACGGTGGCCGCCCAGGGGCGGTGGCGCGACCTGGAGCAACACTGGGGCCACCTGGCCGGCTGAGAGCGTGGCTGAGATCCGCACGGGTCCGGCTGCCCTCGGCCGTCACCGGGCAGCCGGACCGCTGGTCAGGCCGCCCGCAGGTACGGGTCCGGCCAGTTGGGTGCGGTGCCCAACTTGGCCGCCGCCTGGTGCGGCCAGTACGGATTGCGCAGCAGTTCCCGGCCGAGCAGCACCATGTCGGCCTCGCCGTCGGCGATGATCGCCTCGGCCTGCTCCGGTTCGACGATCAGGCCGACCGCGCCGGTCGGCACCTGCGCCTCGCGGCGGACCTGAGCGGCCAGCGGCACCTGGTAGCCGCGCCCGACCGGGACGTTGGCGGATGGCGACGCCCCGCCGGAGGAGCAGTCGATCAGGTCCACCCCGGCGGCGGCGAGTGCGGCGGCGAGGGCCACGCTGTCCTCGACCGTCCAGCCGCCCGGCACCCAGTCGGTGGCCGAGATCCGGGCCAGTACCGGCACGTCCTCACCGACAGCGGCGCGCACCGCCCGAGCCACCTCCAGCGTCAGCCGCATCCGCCCGGCCCGGTCACCACCCCAGCCGTCGGTCCGATGGTTGGTCAGCGGGGAGAGGAACTCGTGCAGCAGGTAGCCGTGTGCAGCGTGGATCTCCACGGCGGCGAAGCCGGCCGCCACCGCCCGCGTGGCGGACTCGGCGAAGGCCGCGACGACATCGGCGATCCCGGTGTCGTCCAGGGCCGTCGGCACCCGGTACGCGGGCACGAACGGTTCACCGGTTGGCCCGACCGGCGTCCAGCCGCCCTCGGCGTCCGGCACCCCACCCTGGCGCGGCTCCCACGGGCGGTACGTCGACGCCTTGAACCCGGCATGCGCGAGCTGCACCACGGGCACCGCGCCGTGCGCGGCCACGAGCCTGGTCACCGGCCGCCAGGCGTCGACGTGGCGGCCGGACCACAACCCGGTGTCCTGCGGGCTGATCCGGCCCTCCGGCAGCACGGCGGTCGCCTCGGTCATCACCAGGCCCGCGCCACCGATCGCCCGGGTGCCGAGATGCACCAGGTGCCAGTCGGTGGGCAGGCCGTCGGGACCGGCGCTGTACTGGCACATCGGTGCCAGCGCGATCCGGTTGGGCAGGGTGACCGTCCGCAGCGTCAGCGGCGTGAACAACGAACTCATCGCGCCATCCTCTCCCGGGTGCGCGACCTCAGCGCCGACGGCGAGCTGTGGTCTCGCGCACGGTCGGTGTCCGGTGGTCCTGCACCGCCATCGCCGTGGGGTCGCGTACCGCCAACGCTCCGGCGGTGGCCAGGGCCCAGCCGACGGCAACCGTCAGCAGCAGCCGCTCCAGCACCCCGACCAGCGGACTCCGGCCGACCAGCAGCATCGCCAGACCGACCGCGCCCGCGAGTGGCAGCGACACCGTTGCCGCGACGACGCCCGTGCGCCGCAGCCGGCGTCGCGCCACCGGCGAGAAGGCGACCGCCAGCATCGCGAAGACCACCGCCACCGTCGCGGCGACACTTGCCGCACCGTGCACCAGATCCGCCACGGTGGCCCGTTCGAACGGCGGCAGTGGGCAACCCGCGCTGCACGTCACCGCGCCGGACAGGACCGTGCACAGACTCGCCACCACGAGTAGCGTCACGGCGACCCGAAGTGCCGGGTCGCCGTAGTGCCGCGCACCGACCCGTAGCGCGACGGCGAGCAGCAGCAGCGCCCCGGCCAGGGCGAACACTCCGATCCGGTACGTCCAGGCATAGTCGCTGTCGACGACACCGGCCTCACTCACGTACCCGGTCAGGCCCGGTCCTGGGCCGGCGACCACGGCGAGTGTCACCGCAGCCGCGCCAGCCAGGGCGCAGAGCGCGGCGACCAGCGCGGCGCCGCGCCGCACCGACCGTCGGACCGTGGCCGGCGGCTCAGCCACGCCCGTGCGGCGTCGTCCAGCCGTGCAGGTCCGGCCCGAGCGGAACGATGCCTGTCGGGTTGATCTCGCCGTGGGTGGCGTAGTAGTGCCGCTTGATGTGGTCGAAGTCGACCGTCTCCCCGAAACCGGGCGTCTGGAACAGATCCCGGGCGTACGCCCACAGCACCGGCAGCTCGGTGAGTTTCTGCCGGTTGCACTTGAAGTGCCCGTGGTACGCCACGTCGAAGCGGACCAGCGTGGTGAACAGGCGCACGTCCGCCTCGGTGATCGAGTCACCCATCAGGTAGCGCCGGCCGGCCAACCGTTCCGACAGCGCGTCCAGCCGGGCGAACAGCGCCTCGAACGCCTCGTCGTACGCCTGCTGCGAGGTGGCGAATCCGCACCGGTAGACGCCGTTGTTGACGTCCCGGTGGATCTCGGCCATCAGCGCGTCCAGCTCCGGGCGCAGCTCGACCGGGTAGAGGTCCGGCGCGCCGGGGGCGTGCAGCCGCCGCCACTCGGTGGACAGGTCCAGGGTCAGTTGCGGGTAGTCGTTGGTGACCACCCGCCCGGTACGGGTGTCGACAAGCGCCGGCACGGTGACCCGGCCGGTGTAGTCCGGATCGGTGGCCAGGTACGCCTCGGAGAGGAAACCGATGCCCAGCACCGGGTCGAAGCCGTCCTGGTCGAGCGCGAACCGCCAACCGCGATCGTCCCGGATCGGGTCGACGGTGCCCAGCGAGATGGCGTCGGTCAGCCCGAGCAGGTTCCGCACGATGAGTGCCCGGTGCGCCCACGGGCAGGCCCGGCACCAGATCAGCCGGTAGCGGCCGGGCTCCAGCGGCCAGCGGTCCTGCTCGTCCGGCCCGCCACCCGGCGGTGCGGTCGAGTGCGGGGTCACCCGCCCGGTGAACCGGTTGGGTTGGCGGACGAACGCGCCGCCGCCGCTGGTTTCCGCGCTGAACTGGGCCCGTGCCATGCCCACAACCTATCGGCAGCCACCGGGGATATCCTGGCCGTCGGTGAGTCCCCGTGACCCGGCGGACGCACCCCTCCGCCCTTCCCACCACCCCCGAAGGACTCGCGATGACCGTGGCATACCTGGTGGCCGGTGTCCGCACCCCGATCGGCCGGTACGCGGGCGCGCTGGCCGGCGTACGCCCCGACGATCTGGCCGCCCACGTGATCCGCGAGCTGGTCGCGCGGCACCCCTCGGTGGACTGGGCGCGTACCGACGACGTGGTGCTGGGCTGCGCCAACCAGGCCGGCGAGGACAACCGCAACGTGGCCCGGATGGCGGCGCTGCTCGCCGGGCTACCCGAGCAGGTGCCCGGCAGCACGGTCAACCGGCTCTGCGGCTCCGGGCTGGACGCGCTGGCCACCGCCGCACGGTCGATCGTCGCCGGCGAGGCGGACCTGGTCGTCGCGGGCGGGGTGGAGAGCATGAGCCGGGCGCCGTTCGTGATGCCGAAGGCGACCACCGCGTTCTCCCGATCCGCCGAGGTGTACGACACCACCATCGGTTGGCGGCTGGTGAACCCGCGGATGGAGCGGAGCTGGGGCATCGACTCGATGCCCGAGACGGCGGAGAACGTGGCGGCCGAGTACGGCGTGGACCGGGCGGCGCAGGACGAGTTCGCGTACCGCTCGCAGTTGCGGGCCGCCAAGGCCCAGGCCGACGGGCGGCTGGCCCAGGAGATCGTGCCGGTGACCGTGCCGGCGGGCCGGCGGGAGACCCGGCTGGTCGAGGTGGACGAGCACCCCCGACAGACCTCGCTGGAGAAACTGGCCGCGCTGCCCACCCCGTTCCGCGACGGCGGCACGGTGACCGCCGGCAACTCCTCGGGCGTCAACGACGGCGCGGTGGCCCTGCTGGTCGCCTCGGAGGCGGCCGTCGCCGCGTACGGTCTCACTCCGCTGGCGCGGGTCACCGGCACGGCGGCGGCCGGTGTGCCGCCCCGGGTGATGGGCATCGGGCCGGTTCCGGCGACCCGGCGGCTGCTGGACCGGCAGGGGTTGGCGCTTGCCGACATCGACGTGATCGAGCTGAACGAGGCCTTCGCCGCCCAGTCCGTCGCGGTGCTGCGCGAACTCGGCCTGCCGGAGGACGCGGAGCACGTCAACCCCAACGGCGGCGCCATCGCCCTGGGTCACCCGCTCGGTGCCAGTGGTGCCCGGCTCGCGCTCACCGCCGCGCTGGAGCTGCGTCGACGCGGCGGGCGCCGGGCGTTGGCCACCATGTGCATCGGGGTGGGGCAGGGCATCGCGCTGCTGCTGGAGGCCGCCTGACCCCCGGCCGGTACGAACGGCCGATCAGGAAAAGAGCGTTGTGGATCTCCCCCCGTGGCACGGACCCGCCTAGAGTGGTCAGCATCACGATCCACGGCGACGACGTGAGGTGCAACCAGTGCAGCAGCCGGACGGACTCCCCGCCGAGATCGACCTCTCCCGGCCCAGCGCGGCGCGGGTGTACGACTACTTCCTCGGCGGCGCCCACAACTTCGAGATCGACCGGCAGCTGGCCGACCAGATCGCGGCCATGACGCCGAACCTGCCGGCGACGATGCGAGCCGGGCGGGAGTTCCTCCGCCGGGCCGTGCGGGCCCTGCTCGACGCCGGGATCGACCAGTTCCTGGACATCGGCTCCGGCATCCCCACCGTCGGCAACGTGCACGAGGTCGCCCAGGCCACGAACCCGAAGGCCCGGGTGGTCTACGTCGACATCGACCCGGTCGCGGTGGCACACAGCCAGGAGCTGCTCGCCGGCAACGAGTCGACCGGCGTCATCCACGCCGACCTGCGGGACCCGGAACGGATCCTGGCCGAGGCGCGCAAACTCGACCTGCTCGACTTCGACCGGCCGCTGGGCATCCTGCTCGCCGGGGTGGTGCACTTCGTCCCGGACACCGACCGACCCGCTGACATCCTGGCCACCCTGCGCGCGGCGGCGGCCCCCGGGAGCCACCTGGTGATCTCCCACTCCACCTTCGAGGACCAACCGCAGGAGATGCTCGACGCGCAACGGTTGTCGGCGCGTACCGCCACCGAGATCACCCTTCGCTCGCGGGCCGAGATCACCGGATTCTTCGGCGACTGGACCATTGTGGAGCCCGGGGTGGTGCACATGGAGCTGTGGCGACCCGACTCGCCGTCCGAGGTCACCGCCGACGGGCAGCGCTTCGGTGCCTTCGGTGGCGTCGCCCGGAACGACCGGCCCGCCGGCTGATCAGATGGCCGCCGTGGGTGCCTCCGGCGGGGACACCGTCGACCCGGCCGGCGCCCAGCGGTACGCCGCCGCCTGGACGCGGGCCGTACGCCGGCTCGGTTTCGTGCCGCTGAGCGCGGCCGAGACCGAGCGGCTGCTGCTCGGGCACACCCTCCGGCTGGCGGAGGTGCTGCTCTCCGCCGAACCACCGGCAGCGGCGGCGGAGGAGGTCGGACGCGCACTCGTCGCCGCGCACCTCACCGAACCAGGGGTCATCGAGTGGTCGATCCGTACGCTCGGCGAGCGGTTCCGGACCGACGTGATCCCTGGCGCGGCGGATCGGCCGGGCCGCGACGAGCGGATCGCGGCGATGCAGGGCGCACTCGCGGCCGGCTTCGCCCGCGCGCTGCGGGAGCGGACCTTCGTCCAGCAGGAGGGTATCGCCCGCGCCATGTGGCAGGCGCGGGACGACGCCGAGGCGGCGTTGCGGGACAGCGAGGCCCGCTTCCGGGCGGTCTTCGACGGCGCGGCCGTCGGCATCGGCATCGCCGGAGTCGACGGAACGATCATCGACGTCAACCACGCTTTCGCCGACATGCTCGGCTACCCGGTCGAGGAACTGCGGCAGCTCAACGTGGCGTCGCTGTTCCACGCCGACGACGCGGCCGGCATGTGGGAGCTGTACCAGGAGCTGATCGAGGGCAAGCACGACGCGGCCCGGGTCCAGAAGCGGTACTACCGCAAGGACGGCAGCGCCGTCTGGACCGACCTGGCCGTCTCGCTGATCCGTCACGACGACGGTCGACCCCGATTCACCGTGGCCGTGGTCGAGGACATCACCGAACGGTACGAACTCCAGCAGCGGTTGCGTTTCCAGGCGCTGCACGACCCGCTCACCGGCCTGCCCAACCGGACGCTGTTCTTCGACACGTTGGCCGGCCTGGTGGAGCAGCCCGACGCGCCGGGTCGGGTCGGTGTCTGCTTCCTCGACCTGGACGGGTTCAAGGCGATAAACGACAGTCTCGGGCACGCCCTCGGCGACCGGCTACTGGTGATGATCGCCCGACGGCTGGCCGACTGCGTGGCCGAGCAGGGCTACCTGGTCGCCCGGATGGGTGGCGACGAGTTCGTCATCCTGGTCGACGGGGTCACCGCCGTTCAGGACGTGATCGCCGTGGCCGAGTCGGCGCTGGCGGCCGTCGCCGCGCCGGTGTACGTCGGCGACCAGCAGCTCGCGGTCTCGGCGAGCATCGGCATCGTCGACTCGGCGGTCGCCGGCACCAGCGTCGTGGAGCTGATGAAGGCCGCCGACGCCACGCTCTACTGGGCGAAGGCGGAGGGCCGGGACCGGTGGGCGGTGTACGACCCGGAGCGCAGCGCCCGGGACAGCGCCCGGTCGGCGCTGGCCGCCGGGCTGCCGCTGGCCCTGGACCGAGGCGAGTTCGTGCTGCACTACCAGCCGATCGTGTCCCTGCTCGACGGGCGCATGCTGGCCGTCGAGGCGCTCGTCCGGTGGCAGCACCCGGAACTGGGGTTGATCGGCCCGGACCGGTTCATCGGGCTCGCCGAGGAGACCGGCCTGATCGTCCGGCTCGGTGAGTGGGTGCTGCGGCAGGCGTGCCGGGATGCCCAGCGGTGGCACACCGACTTCCCGGACGCCGGGCTGGTGGTGAGCGTCAACCTGGCCGCCCGCCAGGCCGACCGGCCGGCGATCGTGGACACCGTGGCCGACGCGCTGGCCAGCAGTGGACTGCCGGCGGAACTGCTGCAGCTGGAGCTGACCGAGAGCGCGGTGATGGGGTCGGCGGGGGAGCCGCTGCGGACGCTGCACCGGCTCGCCGCGCTCGGCGTACGGCTGGCCGTTGACGACTTCGGCACCGGGTACTCGAATCTGGCGTACCTGCGCCGGCTGCCGATCACCTGCCTGAAGCTGGCCGGCCCGTTCGTCGAGGGGATCCGGGGCACCGAGCCGGCCGACGCCGACCACCGCGACGAACGCATCGTCGACGCGCTGGTGCGGCTGGCCCACGCGCTGGAACTGTGGGTCACCGCGGAGGCGGTGGAGACCGAGGCGCAGGCGGACCGGCTGCGGGCGCTGCGGTGCGACACCGCGCAGGGGCGGCTGTTCGGGCCCCCGGGCCCGGCGGAGACTATCGTCGCCCGGCTCCGCGATCCGGAGTGAGGAAGGGCACCGGTGTCAACGCCTGGGTAGGGGAACGGCCCCTTCCCAACTGATCTGCCGAGTCAACGGGAGTCGACGTGAGCCTGACCGACACGGGCGCCGCGGTGTCGGTGATCACCGCGCTGGCCATCCTTGCCGGATTGGCCGGGGTGGTGGTGCCCGGACTACCGGCGCTGCCGCTGTGCTGGGGCGGCGTACTGGTGTGGAGCCTGTTCGGCGACGCCGGGCCCGGCCGGTGGCTGGTGCTCGCCGCCGCGACGCTTGTCGCCGTGGCCGGCACCGTCGTGAAGTACGCCTGGCCTGGCCGCAACCTCAAGCGGGCCGGGGTGCCGACCACGTCGCTGCTCGCCGGTGCGGTGCTCGGTCTGGTCGGCTTCTTCGTCATCCCGGTGGTCGGGCTGGTCATCGGCTTCGTCGGCGGGATCTTCGCGATGGAGCGGCTGCGGCTCGGCGACACCCGACTCGCCTGGCCGGCAACGAAACAGGCGGTCGCCGCCGCCGGGCTGTCGATGCTTGTCGAGTTCCTGTCGGGAATGGTGATCGGTGCCCTGTGGGTGGCCGGCCTGGTGATGGCCTGACCGGTCGGGGCACCGGTGCTGACCGAAGCGGCGCGGGGCGGAGTCGGGGTAGGGCGCGACGCCGTACCCGAGAGAGAGGTGACGCTTTCCCGCGCCGCCACGGCGGCCGGGCCGTTCCGAGGGCCCGGTGGTCGGCCCGTCGCGATCGGGCCTGGTCACAAGCCCAAGGATGGGGTACGCGAGCCGCGCCGGCAACGCAATTGCGCCCTGACGCGCCTACCCGCCGTCCCAGTCGGTGAGGCGGCTCGGGTCCAACACGATGATGGTGCCGGGCTCGACCCGGATGGCGCCCGCACCGACGAGGACCTGTAGCGCGCGGTTGACGGTCACCCGGGACAGCCCGACCTCCTCACCCAGTCCCTGCTGCGCCCCGGGCAGGGTGATCCGGCTGCCCCGGGTACGGATGGATTCGGCGAGCCAGGCGGCGACCCGCGCGACGGGCTGCGGCGCGGCGCGGCGGACCTGGGTTCGACGGTCGCGGTGCACCTGGTCGGCGAGGTGGCGTAGGACGTGGTCGCGGAGCGCCGGCACTTGATCGATGAGATCTCGCAGGAGAACCGCCGGCAGCAGGCGGATCCGGCAGGCGGTCGACGCGGTCCACGTCGCCGTGTGCGATCCGCCGCCGAGCACGGCGGCCTTGTCGACCGCGCACGGGCCGGTCACCGTCGCGAATCGGACGTGCGAGCCGTGGCTGGTGTCGTAGCCGGCCGAGAGTGTCCCGCAGAGCACAACGACGAGGTGCCGGGCCGGCTCGCCGACCCGGGCGGCGGTGGCACCCCGGGGGAGGTCGCGGGGCGGACATTCGGTGGCGAGCGACGCCAGGCGTGCCTCGTCGAGCATCGAGAACAGCGGCACCGCCGCCAGTTCCGCCCGGTCCATCCCGTGGAGCGTATCGCGGGATACAGCCGTCCGACCCGTCTGGTCCCTACGCTCCTCGCCATGATCTGTGTGGAACTCTCCTTCACCGACGAGCCTGCCCGGCTGGCGGCCCGACCGGCACACCGGGACCGCCTGCGGGCGCTGCACGAGCAGGGTGCGCTGCTCCTCGCCGGCCCCTGGGACGACGACTCCGGCGCGTTGCTGGTCTTCACCGGCGACCGGGCGGAGGTCGACCGGCTGCTGGCCGAGGATCCCTACTTCACCACCGCCGGTGTCCGCGTCGTGGCGGTGCGCGGGTGGCGACCCGTCGTCGGTCCCGGACGGTTTGCCGGGGGATCGGATGGGGGTACGGGCGGAGCATCTTATTGACGGTGATCGGCTGGGCCGGTAGACCTTGGTGATGGAGGCTCGCGGATGAGAAAGCCGCCGCTCACGTTGGAGCAACTGCGGGTCGCCGTCGCCGAGGGCGAAGTCGACACGGTGGTGCTGGCCCTGGTCGACATGCAGGGCCGGTTGCAGGGCAAACGGTTCCACGCCCCGTACTTCCTCGACCAGGTCGTCGCGAACGGCAGCGAGGGGTGCAACTACCTGCTCGCCGTCGACGTGGACATGAACACCGTCGACGGGTACGCGATGTCGAGCTGGGAACGCGGCTACGGCGACTTCGCGATGAAGCCGGACTTCGGCACCCTGCGCCGGGTGCCGTGGCAGCCTGGGACGGCACTGCTCCTGGCCGACCTGGAGTGGCTTGACGGCACCGGTCCGGTGATCGCCTCGCCGCGGCAGATCCTGCGTCGGCAGTTGGACCGGCTCGCCGCGCACGGGTTGACCGCGTACGCCGGCACCGAGCTGGAGTTCGTGCTGTTCCGGGACTCGTACGAGCAGGCGTGGCGGAGCGGCTACCGGGAGCTGACCCCGGCCAACCAGTACAACGTGGACTACTCGTTGCTCGGCACCGCCCGGGTGGAGCCGCTGCTGCGCCGCATCCGCACCGAGATGGCCGGCGCGGGTCTGGTGCCGGAGAGCGCCAAGGGGGAGTGCAACCTCGGCCAGCACGAGATCGCCTTCCGCTACGACGAGGCGGTGGCCTGCGCCGACCATCACGTCATCTACAAGAACGGGGCGAAGGAGATCGCCGCCCAGGAGGGCATGTCGATCACGTTCATGGCCAAGCCGAACGAGCGCGAGGGAAACTCCTGCCACATCCACTTCTCGCTGCGCGATGCTGCCGGTGGCTCGGCCATGCTCGGTGACGGGCCGGCGCACCTGAGCCCGACCGGGCAGCGGGTGCTCGCCGGGCTGCTCGCCACGATGCGGGAGATGAGCCTGCTCTTCGCGCCGAACGTCAACTCCTACAAGCGTTACCAGCCGGGTTCGTTCGCCCCGACCGCGCTGCGCTGGGGCACCGACAACCGCACTTGCGCGCTGCGGCTGGTGGGCCACGGTCAGGGCATGCGGGTGGAGAACCGGGTGCCGGGCGCCGACGTCAACCCGTACCTGGCGATCGCGGCCCTGGTGGCGGGCGCGCTGCACGGCATCGAGAACGAGTTGGACCTGGCCGAGGAGTGCACCGGCAACGCGTACGACGACCCGAGCGCCGATCGCGTCCCCGGCACCCTCCGCGACGCCCTCACCCTCTGGGAAGGCTCGACGGTGGCCCGCGAAGCCTTCGGCGCCGAGGTGGTGGCCCACTACGCCAACATGGCCCGCGTCGAGCTGGCCGCCTTCGACGCCGCCGTCACCGACTGGGAACTCACCCGTGGCTTCGAACGCCTCTGACCCCCACCACCCCACCTTCTCCGCGATCTTGCACTTTTGGTCGCTGACTTGCGGTGGTATGCCGATTTTGTCCCGACAGAAAGTGCAAGATCGCGAGGAGTGGGTGGGGTGAGGGTGGGTGGGTGAGGTATGGGATCCGGCTCGTGGGGTGGTGTTGGGGGAGGTCGCGGACAGCTCGGTGGGGGAGGTGGATGCGGCGGTCGAGCGGGCGGGGCGGGCGTTTGAGCGGTGGCGGGGGGTGAGCGCGGGGGAGCGGGGGCGGGTGTTGCGGCGGTTCGCCGCGGTGGTGGACGCGCACCTGGAGGAGTTGGCGCGGCTGGAGGTCGCCAACGCGGGGCACACCATCGGCAACGCGCGGTGGGAGGCGGGAAACGTCCGGGACGTGCTGGACTACTACGCGGGGGCGCCGGAGCGACTCACCGGGCGGCAGATCCCGGTGCCGGGCGGGCTTGACGTCACCTTCCACGAACCGCTCGGCGTGGTCGGGGTGATCGTGCCGTGGAACTTCCCCATGCCCATCGCCGCCTGGGGCTTCGCTCCCGCGCTGGCCGCCGGCAACACGGTGGTGCTCAAACCCGCCGAGCTGACGCCGTTGACCGCGCTGCGGCTGGCCGAGTTGGCCGACCAGGCGGGGCTGCCGGAGGGCGTGTTCACCGTGCTGCCCGGACGGGGGGAGGTGGTGGGCGAACGGTTCGTCAGCCACCCGGCGGTACGCAAGATCTGCTTCACCGGCTCCACCGAGGTCGGCACCCGGATCATGGCCGGCTGCGCGAGTCAGGTGAAGCGGCTGACCCTGGAGTTGGGCGGCAAGTCGGCGAACCTGGTCTTCGCCGACGCCGACCTGGAGCGGGCCGCCGCCAGCGCGCCGTACGCCGTCTTCGACAACGCCGGCCAGGACTGCTGCGCCCGGTCCCGGATCCTGGTGCAGCGCGGGGTGTACGACCGTTTCCTCGAACTGCTCGAACCGGCGGTGCGCGCCTTCCGGGTCGGTGACCCGGCCGACGAGCGCACCGAGATGGGACCGCTGATCTCGGCCGGGCAGCGGGACCGGGTCGCCGGGTACGTCGACGGTTCGCGGGTGGCGTTCACCGGCTCCCGACCCGACGGCCCCGGCTACTGGTACGCCCCGACGGTGCTGCTCGCCGACTCGCCCGGCGACCGCCACTGGCGGGAGGAGATCTTCGGCCCGGTCGTATCGGTGCTGCCGTTCGACGACGAGGCCGACGCCGTCCGGCTGGCCAACGACACCGAGTACGGTCTCTCCGGCTCGATCTGGACCCGGGACGTGGGCCGGGCGCTGCGGGTGGCCCGGGCCGTCGAGGCCGGCAACCTGAGCGTCAACTCCCACTCCTCGGTGCGGTACTGGACGCCGTTCGGCGGGATGAAGCGCTCCGGCCTGGGCCGGGAACTGGGGCCGGACGCCCTGCTCGCGTTCACCGACGTCAAGAACGTCTTCGTCAGCACCGAGGAGTGAGCATGCCGGGACGGTTGCGGGACCGGGTGGCCGTGGTGACCGGCGCGGCCAGCGGTATCGGGCTGGCCACCGTGCGGCGGTTCGCCGCCGAGGGGGCCCGGGTGGTCTGCGTCGACGTGGACATCGAGGCCGGCCAGCGGGCCGCCGACGAGGTGGGCGGGAGCTTCGTCGCGGCCGACGTGGCCGACGAGCCGGCGGTACGCGACCTCTTCGACGGGGTGGTCGAGCGGTACGGGCGGGTGGACGTGGCGTTCAACAACGCCGGCATCTCCCCGCCGGACGACGACTCCATCCTGGAGACCGGGCTGGACGCCTGGGAACGGGTGCTGCGGGTCAACACCACGAGCGTCTACCTCTGCTGTAAGCACGTCATCCCGCACATGCGCCGGCAGGGCCGGGGCTCGATCATCAACACCGCCTCCTTCGTGGCGTTGATGGGCGCGGCGACGTCCCAGATCGCGTACACCGCGAGCAAGGGCGGGGTGCTGGCGCTCACCCGGGAACTGGGTGTGCAGTTCGCCCGGGAGGGCATCCGGGTCAATGCCCTCTGTCCGGGGCCGGTGGCCACGCCGCTGCTGCGCGAGCTGTTCGCGGCCGATCCGGAGCGCGCCGCCCGTCGGCTGGTGCACGTGCCGATGGGGCGGTTCGGTGAACCGACCGAGATCGCCGCCGCGGTGGCCTTTCTGGCCAGCGACGACGCCTCGTTCATGACCGCCGCGCAGTTCGTTGTCGACGGCGGCATCACCGGCGCGTACGTCACCCCACTGTGATCGCGCCTTCACTGAAGGTGACCGGCGGCGGTCGATCGGGCCGGCGCCGACGCTCACCTGGAGCTGAACAGCGTCCGAACCCTCGTATGCGTTACGTTGCTGATCCGTTTGGGTAGAAGGCGGATCAGGGCACTTGGTGATCGGGCGCGGTAAGGACACGGCCGGGGAGGCTGCATGAACTCGGCCCAGGGGGGCATGGACGGTGGTCAGCCGTCCGCAGCGGAAGATGGCACGTCGCCGCTGCTCACGGCGGCATTCGCGGGTGGTGGCGAGATGGGCGCCCTGTTGCGTGACCGCGACTGGTCGGCAAGTCCGCTGGGTCCGCCGGAGCGCTGGCCCACCTCGCTGGGCAACGCCGTCAGCACGATGCTCGCCTCGAAGGCGCAGATCGCCATGTTCTGGAGCGAGGACCTGCTGGCCTTCTACAATGACGCCTACCGGCCGACCATCGGCGACAAGCATCCGGCCGTGCTGGGCGAGCCCGCGCGGGAGCACTGGGCGGAGACCTGGGACGTGCTCGAACCGCTGCTGACCGGCGTGCTGCGCGGCGGTGAGGCGTACCAGGCGCGTGACCATCACTTCCTGCTCAATCGACACGGCTTCGTGGAGGACGTCTACTTCGACGTCTCGTACGATCCGATCCGCGACGTCGACGGCACGATCAGCGGGGTGCTCTGCATCTGCAGCGAGACCACCGGGCGGGTGCTCAGCGAACGCCGGCTGCGCGCCCTGGCCGAACTCGGCTCGGAACTGGCCGACCCGGTCGGCACCGAGGAACTCGGCCAGGTCACGGCGGCGGTGCTCGACCGGCATCGGCTCGACGTCCCGTTCGGGCTGCTCTATCTGCGGGACGACGACGGACACCTGCGCCCCGCCGGGGCCAGCGGTGGCGTCAGCGTCGCGGCTGATCCGCCCGCCCGGCTGGTGGAGCTGGGTGCGGTCGGCGTCGGAGCGGTGGTGGCCACCGCTGACCTGCTCGGCCGGGTTCCGCCCGATGCCGCCGACGAGGCGGTGGTGCTGCCGATCAGCGCGACGAACGACCCGGCCGGGGTGCTGGTGCTGGGAATGGCTCGGCGCCTGCCGCTCACCGAGGACTACCGCACGTTCTTCGAGCTGGTCGCCGCGCAGATCTCTCGGGCGGTCGGCAAGCAGCGGGCGTACGAGCAGGAACGGGCCCGGGTCGCCGAGCTGGCCGCCCTGGACCTGGCCAAGACCAACTTCTTCGCCAACGTGAGTCACGAGTTCCGTACACCGTTGACCCTGGTGCTGGGCCCGTTGGAGGACCTGCTGGCGGACCCGGGGCTCAGCGAGGACCACACCGAGCGGCTGACTGTGATGCACCGCAACGCGTTGCGGCTGTTGAAGCTGGTCAACACGGTGCTCGACTTCTCGCGGCTGGAGTCCGGGCGGCTGGTGGCCCACTACGAGCCCACCGATCTGGCCGACTACACCTCCCGGGTGGCCAGCACGTTCCGTTCTGCCACCGAACGCGCCGGGCTGCGGCTGGTGGTGGACTGTCCGCCGCTGGCGGAACCGGTCTTCGTCGACCCGGACATGTGGGAGAAGATCGTCCTCAACCTGGTCTCCAACGCCCTGAAGTTCACCTTCGAGGGACAGATCAGCATCCGCGTCCGTGCGGTCGACGGTGCCGCGCAGCTGGAGGTGTCCGACACCGGGGTGGGCATCGACGCGCGGGAACTGCCGCACGTGTTCGAGCGGTTCCACCGGGTGCCGGGAGTGCGCTCCCGCAGCCACGAGGGCACCGGGATCGGCCTGGCCCTGGTACGGGAACTGGTCGAGATGCACGGTGGCCGGGTCAGCGCCACGAGCCAGCTCGACGTCGGCAGCACGTTCCTGGTCACCGTTCCGTTCGGTGTCGGGCACCTACAGGCCGACCGGGTGGCCGACGCCGACCACACCGAGCACACCGTTCGCGAGCCACGGCAGGCCCCGCTCTTCGTTGCCGAAACCGTTCAGTGGACCGCCGCTGCCGGCCCGGCCGCGTCCCGCTCGACGCCGACCGACGCCCCGACCGTGCCGGACGCAGCCCGGCCCTTCGCCGCCGTGCCCGCCGGTCGGGTGCTGGTCGTCGACGACAACCCCGATCTGCGCGAACACGTCACCCGGTTGCTCGTGCCCACCTGGGAGGTGAGTACCGCCGCCGACGGGGTGGAGGCGCTGCGGCTCGCCACCGAGCGGGCCTTCGATCTGGTGCTGACCGACGTGATGATGCCGCGCCTGGACGGCTTCGGGCTGGTCGCCGCGCTGCGCGCGGATCCGCGTACCCGGTACGTGCCGATCGTGCTGCTCTCCGCCCGCGCCGGTTCGGCAGAGGAAGTGGCCGGGTTGTCGGTGGGTGCCGACGATTACCTCACCAAACCCTTCTCGGGGCAGGAGCTGACCGCTCGGGTTCGGGCGAACATGGCCCTCGGTCAGCTACGCAATCAGATCATCCGCCGGTTGCGTGCGCTCGCGGACGCGGCGGTGGCGGTCAACAGCGCCCGATCCACCGCCGACGTGCTCCAGATCGCCGCCCGTCATGCGTTGAGTCTCGCCGAGGCCGTTCGGGTGGTGGTCTCCGCCGGTGGCGCGCGCTACGAGGCCGACGCCGGTGGCCCCAGCAGCGTCGAGCCGTCCTTCGTCCTGCCGCTGACCGGGGTGGCCGACCAGCCCCTCGGTGAGCTGCGGGTGTGGCATCCGACCGCGGAGAGCGCCGACGCCGACGAGGCCGCGTTGACCCAGCTCGCCCGCCTGGTCGGGGTACGCATGGAGAACGCTCAACTCTACGAGGCCGAGCACCGCATCGCCACCACCCTCCAGCACAGCTTCCTGCCCCGTTCCCTGCCCCAACTGCCCGGCGCCGTGGTGGCCAGCCGCTACCTGCCGGGCAGTGCCGAGGTCGAGGTGGGCGGCGACTGGTACGACGTGGTGGCCCGGGACGACGACGAACTCATGCTGATCATCGGTGACGTGGTCGGCAAGGGGGTGCCGGCGGCGGCGGCCATGGGCCAGCTGCGCAACGCGCTGCGCGCGTACGTGCTGGAGGGTTTCGATCCCGGTGAGTCGTTGACCCGGCTGAACCGACTGGTGGGGTCGACCGAGTCACGTTCGTTCGCGACGGTCTTCTGCCTGTGGTTCAGCCCCCGGACGGGTCGACTGCGCTATGCCAGCGCGGGACACCCGTCGCCCCTGCTGATCCGGGGCGACGACGTGGCGTTCCTGCACGGCCGGGCGCTCGGGCCGCCGGTCGGTGCCATCGCGGGCACCGAGTACGAGACCGTCTCCGGCGAGCTGCGGGCCGGTGACCGGCTGCTGCTCTACACCGACGGCCTGATCGAGGACCGGCAGATGGGCATCGACGAGTCGTTGGCCCTGCTACGCGCCGACGCGGCCCGCTCCGGTGAGCATGTGGCCGACCTGATCGACGCGGTGGTGGCGCGGGTCGCCGGCCGGCCCCGCCGGGACGACGTCGCGGTACTGGCCCTGGAGGCGGTCGAACTCAACCGGTTCGCGCTGCGGCTGCCCGCCGACCCGACCCGGCTGAGCGTGCTACGCAAGCGGCTGGAGGATTTCCTCGTCGCGCACCGGGTGGGCGAGACGGACCTGTTCGACCTGACCGTGGCGGTTTCCGAGGCGGCGGCGAACGCCATCGAGCACCCGGTCGACCCAATGGAGCCGGTGATCGAGATCGAGGTGCGGATCGAGGACCGTACGGTGGTGGCGACGGTGTCGGACAGCGGGCAGTGGCGGGAGTCGACCGGTTCGGGCTTCCGGGGCCGCGGACTGTCGCTGATCCGGGCACTCGGGGATCTCTCGGTCGAGCAGACCACCGAGGGGACCCGGGTCACCCTGCGCCGTGCGCTCACCGCCTGACCGCCCGGCCGGGGCGGTCGGTCAGGCCGGGTGCAACCAGGGCTGACTCCCCAGGCCGGCGATCTCCAGCACCCGGCTGACCTGCCGGGACGGCAGGACCGTCAACGTGTCCGGATAGTGGCCGGCGAGCCGCACCACCGCATGGATGGCCGCCGAGTCGAAGAAGGTGACCGCCCGCAGGTCGAGCGTCACCCGGCCGGCCGGCTCGCGCAGCACGGTCTGGAGCATGGTGTCGGCGGTCGCCATGTCGACCTCGCCGGTGACCACCACGCTCAGGTGATCACCATCGGTCTCCGCGTTGGCGGAGAAGATGGGAGGTGCGCCCCCTTGATCCACGCAGACACCTTGACACAGTGCTTGTGGTAGGGCAACAACCGCTTGTGGCGGCCGGTGGCGGGGGTCACTACGCGGGCGGCGATAGGCTTGCGTCATGACCGTCCGTGCGCCGCTGACCCCCGGCACGCTCTCCCCGTGGCGGCCGGTGCCCGCCCACATCGCCCGCCCGGAGTACGTCGGCAAGAAGGCTCCCCGGCCCTGGCAGGGATCGCACGTGCAGACCCCGGAGACCATCGAGAAGATGCGTCTGGCCGGGCGGATCGCCGCGCAGGCGGTGCAGTTGGCGGGGGAGCACTGCAAACCCGGCGTGACCACCGACGAGATCGACCGGGTGGTGCACGACTTCCTGGTCGACCACGACGCCTACCCGTCGACCCTGGGCTACCGGGGCTTTCCGAAGTCCTGCTGCACCAGCCTCAACGAGGTGATCTGCCACGGCATCCCCGACTCGACCACGCTCGTCGACGGCGACATCATCAACGTCGACGTCACGGCGTACATCGGTGGCGTCCACGGCGACACGGACGCGACGTTCTGCGTCGGTGAGGTCGCCGAGGAGAACCGGTTGCTCGTCGAGCGGACCCACGAGGCGATGATGCGGGGGATCCGGGCGGTCGCCCCGGGACGACAGATCAACGTGATCGGCCGGGTCATCGAGTCGTACGCGAAGCGCTTCGGGTACGGCGTGGTCCGTGACTTCACCGGCCACGGCATCGGCGAGGCCTTCCACAGCGGGCTCTACGTGCCGCACTACGACAGCCCGCGCCCCACCGACGTGATGGAGCCCGGAATGACCTTCACCATCGAGCCGATGATCACTCTCGGCACCTACCAGTACGACCTGTGGGACGACGGCTGGACGGTGGTCACCAAGGACCGGAGGTGGACCGCCCAGTTCGAGCACACCGTGCTGGTGACCGAGGACGGCCACGAGATCCTGACGCTGCCGTGACCGAGACCCCGGCCGCACTGCGCGAGCACCACCACGCCGACGTGTCCGGCGGCTGGCTGCGCCCGGCCGTGTTCGGGGCGATGGACGGCCTGGTCACCAACATCGCCCTGATCGCCGGTGTCGGCGGCGGCGGGGTCTCGCCCCGCACCATCGTGCTCACCGGCACCGCCGGCCTGGTCGCCGGCGCCATCTCGATGGCGCTCGGCGAATACACGAGCGTGCGGTCAGCCAACGAGCAGATCGCCGCGGAGGTGGCCAAGGAACGCCGAGAACTGGAGCGTCACCCGGAGGCCGAGGCCCGCGAGCTCGCCGAGCTGTGGGTCGCCCGGGGGCTGCCCGAAGACCTCGCCGTCCAGGTCGCCGAGGCGGTACGCCGCCACCCGGAGCAGGCGCTGCGGATGCACGTGCAGGAGGAGTTGGGCGTCAACCCGGACGAACAACCGAACCCGTGGGCGGCGGCGCTCTCGTCGTTCCTCTGCTTCTCCGTCGGTGCCCTGGTGCCGCTGCTGCCGTACCTGTTCGGCGCGACCAGCCTGGCGCTCGCCCTGGCGGTCGGCGGGCTCGGGCTCTTCGTCGCCGGTGCGATCGTCTCCCGGTTCACCAACCGCCGGTGGTGGTCCGGCGGGCTGCGCCAACTGCTGCTCGGCGCCGCCGCCGCGGTGGCGACATACCTGATCGGTGCGCTGATCGGGGTCCAGGGCGGGCTCGGCTGAGTCAGCCGTCGAGCAGCTCCTCGATGGTGCCGTCGACCGGGCGGCCACGGGCGGTGAGCTCCGCCGACTGGCGGGCCAGCACGGCACCCACCTCGGTCATGTCCGCTCCGGCCAGCCCGGTCCGGCGCACCGCGTCGCCCGGATCCCGGAAGTAGGTGCGGCTGAGCAGCCCGCTGACCGTGGCCGCGCCGAGCCGGGCCTCGCCCAGCATCAGCAGGGCCTGGTCCGTCTCGTACCACTCGGCAAGCCGGGCAGCCCGGGCGTGCGCGGCGCTGCCCCGGTACCAGGCCCGGCGGGCGGCCGAGGTGAACTCGGCCGGGCGGGCCCGGGCCAGCCGGCCGAGATGTTCGTCGCGCAGGGTGGCCAGCCATCCGGTCGGGTCGTGCAGGGCCCGGGTGGTCACGTACCGGTCGGCGGTCAGCGGCCACCGGCTGGTCAGTTGCCGCGCCTGGCGCAGCCGTTCCTCGGCGGCGACCACGGTCAGGTCGACAAGCACGCCGTCCACCCGTCGGGCCGCTGACGGCGGCCCGGTGCCGGGCCGGTAGGTGGCCACCAGCAGCCCGACCTCACCGTCGCCCCCGCCGTCGTCGTCGCCATGCGCCAACGGACCGTGGACCGCGACCGCGAGCACCTCGGCCGGGAACCGTCGCCGGACGGCTGCGGCGACCCGCTCGGCCACGTCCCACCGGGGATCGTCCCGGTGCTCCTGGACACCGTCCACGCCGACCACCCCGCGTTCGCGCCACCCACAGCGACCTATCGGTCACCGCACACCCTAACGCCTGGGTTCGGGACTTCGATCGAGCCGCGACGGCGGTCAGGTGCGGCGGGCGTCGTCGGGCACCAGCCGGAAGATGCGGATCTCCCGCCCACCGGCCCGCGCCACGTACGTCTCGTAGGCCGGCCACTCGTCGACCAGCAGCCGCCACAGCCGGTCGCGTTCGGCACCGGTGGCCACCTCGGCGCGTACCGGGATGCGGCGACCCTTGACGTCCACCTCGGCCCTCGGCTCGGCGAGCAGGTTCAGCGACCACGCCGGCTGGTGCGCCTGGCCCCAGTTCGACCCCACCACCACGTACCCGTCGCCGTCGGGCACGTAGAGCAGCGGGTTGCTGCGCGGCCGACCGGACCGACGGCCGGTCGTGGTGATCACCAACGACGGTACGAGCCCGAGGGTGACCACCCGGCCCCGGGTCAGCCGTCCGACGGCCCGGTCGACGGGTACCAGCAGCCGGATGGTGGCACCGAACCAGCGGTACCGACCTACCCGGCGGGTGAGGCTTCCCAGCACGGACATCCGCACAGTCTGGAGGGTGGGGTACCGGTCAGTCCAGCCGGCGTTCCACCGGTAGCCGGGACCGGGTGAACAGCGCCGCGCCGAGCATCGCCACCACCGGCACCACCACCAGCACGCCAAGGGTCAGCCAGGGCATCACCAGCGGATAGGGCGGTTCGATCGGCCAGCTGTCGGCGTACCGCTGGTTGGTGAAGGCCAGCACGATCAGGGCCGAGGCGAGTCCGGCGACGATGCCCAGCGTCGAGCCGAGCACCGCGATCACGCCGGCCTGGCAGAGCGACAGCAGGCGGCGTACGCCCGGTCCCGCGCCGACCGCGGCGAGGGTGGACAGGTCGGCCCGTCCCTCAGCGGCGGCCAGGCCGGTGGCGATGCCGGCGGCGCCGACGGTGACCACCGCGGAGACCGCCGCCAGCAACAGCAGCAGCGGACGGGTGTCGTCGTAGTCCCGGTTCCGCTCCACCGCGACCCCGGCGGCGCCGAGTGGGCGAAGTGCGGCGGCGAGGTCGTCCTGTCGCTGCTGGTCCGGTGGCTGCCGGGCGTCCAGTGCCCAGCCGACCTGCCAGGTCGCCAGCCCGAGCCGGTCGGCGGCGGCGGGTGAGAGCAGCAGCCAGTGCTCACCGAGCCCGGTGTGCAGCGCGTGTCCAGGCACGGTGGCGGTGTCCGTGGGCCGTGCCTCCTCCCCGTGTTCGACCCGGAGATCCAGGCGGTCGTCGTGGAGGAAGCGGGCGTCGGTTATCACCGCGCCGCCCGCGCGCAGCGTGGCGGTGGCGGCCGCGACGTCGGCCGGTGCGACCCCGGTCAGCAGCCGCAACGTGGTGCCGTCGTCCACGGCGACCCGCAGGTACGGGCCGTGTGGTTCGTCGCCGTGCTGACAGCGGGGGTCGGCGCGGGCCCGCAGCTGGTCGGCCGCACTGAGCGGCTCGTACGGCTGCCAGGGGCAGGCCCGCTCGGGTGGCATGGTGGCGGTGACCGTGCAGGCGTAGAAGTCCGGCGAGCAGCCGGCCGCCACCAGCGGAGCGATCGTGTCGGCACCGAGCAGCTGCCGCGCCGGGCCGCTGATCTCGTCGAGGGTGGGCGGGCGGTCCGTCGCGGGATCGCCGTTGGTGGTGACCAGCACGGTACGCTCCGGCAGCAGCGCCCGGTTCTGTTCCTCGTTGCGAGCGTCGTCGCTGGCCAGGAAGAGACCGAGGGCGACGCTGCCGGCGACCGCGGCCATCACGGCGGAGATGGCGGGCGCGGCCGACGCACGGTTGCGGCTGGCGTCGCGTACCGCGATCCGGGGTGCCAGCGGGAGAAACCGACCGAGCCTGGCCAGCAGTCCGACAAGCGTCGGGGTGGCGAACACCAGCCCTAGCTCGCCCAGCACCAGCCCGGCGAGGATGATCGACTGCGAGGTGACCACGGCACCGGTCGCGGCCACGACGGTCCCGCCGGCGGCCAGCACGATGCCGATGGCCAGCCACCGGCGTCGGTGCACGGGCGCGGTGCGCCGGCCGGCGAGCCCGGCCACCACGTCCTGCCGGGCGGCCGTCCACGCCGGTGCCAGCGCGGCCAGCACCCCGGCCAGCACCGCGACAAGTGCGATCACGACCAGGGCGGTGGGCCAGGCACGGTAGCCGCCGAACCGCTGCGCGAAGATGAACTGCTCGACCAGGGGTCGGCCGGCGAAGGCGGCGGCCACGCCGAGCGCGATCCCGGCGACGGCACCGACTCCGCCCAGCACCACACCGTCGGCGAGCACCACCCGGCGTAGCTGCGCGGCATCGCCACCGGCGACCGCCACCAGCGCCAGTTCCCGCCGCCGACGGCGTACCCCGACGGCGAACGCCGGCCCGACCAGCAGCACCACTTCGAGCAGGCCGAGCCCGCCGATCAGCACGCCGGAACTGACCTCCTCCAGGCTCATCCGGCCGGTCGGCGAGTCGACGTGCTGGGGCAGCTTCCCGGGCGGAGCGGGTACCCGGGCGGCCACCACGACACCGTTGCGGTTGAGGCGCCGGAAGACGTCGTCGGTGAGCGGGCCGGCCAGGTCGGCCAGGAACACCTCGTCGGGGTCGGTCTCCAGCGGCGCCCCGGCGGGGTGCAGAAGGACCATCGGGCTCAGCTGCTCGGGGAGTTCGGCCACGCCGACGACGGTCCAGGTGCGGGTGCCGTCCGCGGCGGCGACCCGGTCTCCGACGTCGACGCCGAGGCTGCGCCGGGCGGCCAGGTTCACCGCGATCTCGTCGGTGGCGGCCGGTACCCGGCCCCGGTGGACCCGGGCCAGGCCGCGCCCGAGGGGATCGGTCAGGTCGATCACGGTGGCGGCGACGTCGTCCCGGATCCGGTCGCCCCGCCAGGCGCCGAACGGCACCCACCGACGTACCGGCAGCACCCGGCTGCCCTCGGGCAGCAGCGCGGCGACGTACGCCGCGGTGACCGGTGCGGTGCGCGGCTGGTCCGTGCCTCCGGAGGTCCAGCCGCTGCCGTCGGAGTTCTGCTCGACCGGGCCGCGTCCCACCACCCGGAGTTCCGCGTCGGCGTTGCCGAGCCGGCGTTCCATCTGCTCGGCCGGCGTCAGGCGTGCCATGTCGACGCTTACCGCGATGAAGCTCAACGCCAGCACCGGCAGGACGATCATCGCCAGCACCAGGGTGGTGCGCCCGCGGGCCCGTTTCGCCTCGCGTCGGGCGATCCGCAGCGCGGCCCGCCACGACCCGAGCGTCTCGGCCAGCCGCGCGCGGCCGGCCGGTCGTGACGGTCGACCGCTCACCGACCGCTGCCGCTGAGCAGGGCCTCCACGCCGGCCAGCGGGGCGGTCGAGTCGACCGTCACGCCGTCGCGGAGGAAGACCACCCGGTCGGCCCAGGCGGCGTGGCGTGCCTCGTGGGTCACCAGCACACCGGCGGCCCCGGCGTCGACCCGGCGGCGCAGCAGCCGCAGCACCGCCTCCCCGGTCTGCGAGTCCAGCGCCCCGGTCGGCTCGTCGGCCAGCACGAGGCGCCGCTGCCCGACCAACGCCCGGGCGATGGCGACACGTTGCTGCTGGCCACCGGAGAGCTGGTCCGGGAACCGGTCGCCCAACTCCGACAGCCCCACCTCGGTCAGCGCGTCGCGGGCCAGCCGGCGGGCCACTCGTACCCCGGTGCCGTCCAGTTCGAGGGGAAGGGCGACGTTCTCCACGGCGGTCAGGCTGCCGATCAGGTTCAGGTTCTGGAAGATGTACCCGATGCGGCGGCGGCGCAGCCGGGCCAATCCGCGCCGATCCAGGGCGTGCAGCGGCTGCCCCTCGACGTGCACCTCACCGGCGGTCGGGCTGTCCAACCCGCCGGCCAGGGTGAGCAGGGTGGACTTGCCGGAGCCGGAGGGGCCCATCACGGCGACCAGTTCGCCGGGGCGTACGGCCAGGCTCACCCCGCGCAGGGCGTGCACCGCCGCCGGGCCGCTGCCGTGCGTGCGATGCACGTCACGCAGGTCGAGCACGGTGTTGCCGGCCGGCGCGCGGCCGGCCGCGTCGGAGGCCGCGGCGGAGTCGGACGCGGCCCGGGGGTCGGGGGCGGCCGGCATCCGTCCGCCGCCGGTGGTCACCGTCGTGCCTCCTCACCACTGTGGCCCACCGCCTCGGAGCGGGGCGCTGGGCCCGCGACCGGGGGGCGGTGCCGTACCAGGCTGCTCTCGCAGTGGTCGAGCCAGCGCACCTCGGCCTCGGCCTGGAACACCATCGCGTCCAGCACCAGCCGCCACGGCAGGTCCTCCGGCCGGTCGCTGGCGTACTTCAACCGGGTCAACTCCTGCAACGTGCGCATGGTGGCGGTGCGCTGGGTCTGGACCACCGAGCGGACGTCCACCCCGGGGGTGGTCAACGCCAGCGCCAGCTTGATCGCCAGCTCGTCGCGCGGGCGGTCGCTGCGGCTGATCGGGGTGACGAACCACAGGGCCAGGTCCGCCCGCCCGGCGTCGGTGATCTCGTACGGCCGTTGGCCGGCCTCGCTCTCCGGCAGCGACCTGACCAGGCCGTCCCGCTCCAGCCGCGACAGGGTGGTGTAGACCTGCCCGATGTTCAGCGGCCAGGTGGCGCCGGTCGACTCCTCGAAGGCGGCCCGGAGCTGGTAGCCGTACATCTGCCCGCGTTCGAGCAGGGCGAGCAGGCCGTGGCGGATGGACATGGACCGGAGTATGCATACCTGGTATGCCGACCGCAACCGGCGCGAACGTGAGTTCGCCTACCCGGGTGCGTTCGCCGGGCCGGTTCAGCCCGGTCGGCCCGGGAACGGCACGGTCAGCGGGGTCAATCCCGCGCTGCGCCGCCAGCGGGTCGCCCGGACCGCGTACTCCACCAGGGCGGCCAGGGCCCGATCCCGCTCGGCGCCGGTGCTGACCGGCAGCGCCGCCCGCCAGAAGGCCGCGGTGCGTTCCTCCACCTGCACGGCCAGCCGCAGGGCGCTGGCCCGGTCGGTCACCGGGAAGGGCAACGCGTACCCGGCCCGATCCGGCGGAACGCTGCCGCCGCCGGTGCTCAACTGCACCACGAGCGCGTCCCGGCGAGCCCGGTGGGCCGCCTCCGCCTCCGCCGCGGCCTTGCGTTCGGTCCCGCTCAGTCGTACCCCGACGGGGCCGTATGCCCAGATCGCGGCGTACTCGGCGGTGAGGGCGGCGGCGAGCGCCTCGGCGGATTCGCTCATCGCAGCGCCTCCAGGTGGGTGGCGCGGGCGGCGGCGACCGAGCCGAGCAGCGCGACGCGCTCGGCGGGCGCCGCCGCGCAGGCCCGGATTGCCGACTCCCGGCCGGCGCGTTCGGACTTCCGCAGCTCGGCCAGCGCGGCCGAGCGATCCGTCGGCGGCGAGCCCGACGGGGTGGCCGTGGGCGTGGCGGAGGCGGTCACCGCACCGGTCAGCCGGGCGAGTTCCGCGGCGTGCGCCTCGTGCGACTCGGCGAGCGGGAGCAGCCGGGCGGCCAGGTCGGGGTGGGCGGTGGCGGCGGCACGCAGACCGGCCGCGAGCTGTCGGGACTCGTCCAGCAGCGGCGCGAGCGGATCGGGCTGCGGCGGTGGCTCGTCGCGGTCGAGCAGGCCGCAACCGGCCAGCGGAGCGGCGGCCCCGCCGAGTGCCAGCAGCGCGCCGGCCCGCAGCAGGCCGCGTCGGGAAAGCTCGGAGGCGTCGTCCTGCCGCATCGTTCTGCCCATCGCCACCGGACAAGTCAACACCATCGCCGTGCGGTGTGTCCGGCGGTGGCGTCGGTGCGCCGCCGGGGCCCTCGTCCCGGCGGCGCGTTACGCTCTGCGAAGCCACCGGCGCGTCCGCACCGGTGGCGTGCCGGCATGGCGTCGGCGAGCAGCGGAAGGGTTCTTCGGATGACGCAGCGTGGCCGTGCCACCCGGACGACGGGTCGACCCCGCGGTGGCCAGGCTGCACGCGCGGGTCAGACCTCCCGCGGTGACCTCGCCGCCCGCCGTGATCGGCTGCGCTCGGTGATCGCGCCCGTGGTGCAGGCCGCCGGCTACGACCTGGAGGACCTCACCGTCTCCCGAGCCGGCCGCCGGCACGTGGTGCGGGTGATCGTCGACGCCGACGGCGGAATCAACCTGGACGCGGTGGCGGACGTGTCGCGCGCGGTCTCCACCGCGCTGGACGCGGCGGAGGAGACCGGTGGCGACATCGTCGCGGGGGAGTACCAGCTCGAGGTCAGTTCGCCGGGGGTGGACCGCCCGTTGACGCTGCCCCGGCACTGGCGCCGCAACGTGGGCCGGCTGGTCCGGGTGACCGTACGCGGCAACCCGCCGTCCGGGCAGTCCGGGGGCGACCGGCAGGTCACCGGCCGGGTGGTCGACGCCGACGCCGAACGAGTGGTCCTGGAGACCGAGGCGGACCGTACGGAGTGGGCCTACGCCGACCTCGGCCCGGGCCGGGTGCAGGTCGAGTTCACCCGCCTCGACGAGTTGGCCGAATCAGAAGACGTCGACGACGATGACGATGTGGAGGACGAGGAGAGGTGAACATCGACCTCGCGGCGCTGCGCGCACTGGAGCGCGAGCGGGAGATCCCGTTCGACACGATCCTCGCGGCGATCGAGACCGCGTTGCTGACCGCGTACCGGCACACCGAGGGTGCTCAGTCGCACGCCCGGGTGGAGATCGACCGGAAGACCGGCGCGGCACTTGTCTACGCTCAGGAGTTGAGCACCGAGGGTGCCGTGGAGCGGGAGTGGGACGACACCCCGCACGACTTCGGCCGGATCGCTGCCATGACGGCCAAGCAGGTGATTCTCCAGCGGCTGCGGGAGGCCACCGACGAGGTGCACTTCGGTGAGTACGTCGGCCGCGACGGTGACCTGGTCACCGGGGTGGTCCAGGCGCACGAGGCGCGGGCCGAGAAGGGCATCGTCACCGTCGACCTGGGCAAGCTGGAGGGTGTGCTGCCGCAGTCGGAGCAGGTGCCCGGCGAGCGGTACACCCACGGCGAGCGGATCCGTTGCGTGGTGGTGCACGTGGCCAAGGGAATGCGTGGCCCGCAGATCACGTTGTCGCGGACGCACCCGAACCTGGTGAAGAAGCTGTTCGCCCTGGAGGTGCCGGAGATCGCCGACGGCACGGTCGAGATCGGCGCGATCGCCCGTGAGGCGGGTCACCGTACGAAGATCGCGGTGCGTTCCACCGCAGCCGGGGTCAACGCCAAGGGCGCCTGCATCGGCCCGATGGGTCAGCGGGTCCGGGCGGTGATGAGCGAGCTGCACGGCGAGAAGATCGACATCATCGACTGGTCGGACGATCCGGCGACCTTCGTCGGTAACGCGCTCTCTCCGGCCAAGGCGTTGCGGGTCGAGGTGGTCGACCTGGCCAACCGGGCCGCGCGGGTGACCGTGCCGGATTTCCAGCTCTCCCTCGCGATCGGGCGGGAGGGGCAGAATGCCCGACTTGCTGCCCGGTTGACCGGTTGGCGGATCGACATCCGTTCCGACGCCGAGCAGGCTGCCCCCACCGGGCAGGCTGGAGCTGATCACGTCCGGGAACCGGGCGGAGCGGTGTCGGGTAGCTAGGGGTAGACTTTCACCAGTGGCACGACGCGCGCTGCCGGAGCGCACCTGTGTGGGTTGTCGACGGCGCGCACCGGCCAGTGATCTGCTGCGGATCGTCGCGATTGGCGACGGGGCTGGTTTCAGCCTCCGACCCGATCCGGCCCGCAGGCTGCCGGGTCGGGGAGCGAACATGCACCCGGATCCGGCCTGCTTCGCGCAGGCAGTGCGGCGTCGTGCCTTCGGGCGCGCGCTGCGCCTCGCCGGGGTTCCAGATGACGGAGCCCTCGCGGAGTACCTGACGCGTCAACCACCACGTCCGGTCACCCGACCGGACGAGGGCCGCTAGCAAGGTAGGACGACCGACATGAGCACACGATGAAGTCCCAGAAATGATCAGGCTTCAAGTGCACGAGTGAGGTCGCTGCGGGTGCTGCCCGCACGACCTCGGAGTGAGGAGTGCAGTGGCAGGTAAGGCCCGCGTACACGAGCTTGCAAAAGAGCTCGGGGTCGAAAGCAAGACCGTACTCGCCAAGCTCAAGGAGATGGGCGAGTTCGTCAAGTCCGCGTCGAGCACCGTCGAGGCGCCTGTCGCCCGACGGCTGCGCAGCGCGTTCGTCGCCTCGGGCGGCGCCGGTGCCCCGGCGGCCGCGCCGCCGGCCGCGCCGGCTCCGACGGCGGCACCGACCCCGTCGCCGACCCCCGGCGAGCCTCGGGTCACCGCCAAGCCGACGCCGCCACGGCGTCCGGCGGTGCCCGGGCCGAAGCCGAAGGGTCCGGTGCCCGGTCCGCCGCCGCCGGCGGCCCCGGTCGCCAAGCCGGCGAGCGCTCACGACATCGAGGTGGCCGCCGCCGAGGCGCGTGCCGCCGCCCTGAAGGCTGAGCAGGAGGCTGCGGTCAAGGCCGCCCAGGCCGCCCGCCAGCAGCAGCGGGACAACGTCCGCCGGGAGCCCCCGGCCGACGGTGCCGCCCGTCCGGGTCCCCGACCCGGTCCTGGCACGATGCCGCCCCGCCCGGGTTCCCCGGCGGCGGGTCGTCCCGGTCCCACCAACCCGGGTCCGGGTGGCCGGCAGGGCCGCCCGCCGGCGCGCGGCGCCGGTAACAACCCCTTCGGTATCCAGGGCAGCCAGCAGCGGCCGCCGGCCGGCGGTGGCGGCGGTGCCGGTGGTTCCCGGCCCAGCCCGGCGTCGATGCCGCCGCGGCCCAGCCCGGCGTCCATGCCGCCGCGGCCCAGCCCGGCCTCGATGCCGAGCCAGCGTCCGGGCCGTCCCGGTGGTCCGGGTGCCGGTCGCTCCGGCGGAGGCGCCGGTCGTCCCGGTGGTGGCGGTGGCGGTGGCTACCGTGGCGGTCCGGGTGGTGGCGGTGGCGGTGGCTACCGTGGCGGTCCGGGTGGTGGCGGTGGCGGTGGCTACCGTGGCGGTCCGGGTGGCGGCGCCGGCGGTGGATTCCGGCCGGGTGCGCCGGCCGGCGGCGGCGGTCGTCCCGGTGGCGGTGGCCGTGGCCGTGGCGGTGGTGCCGCCGGTGCCTTCGGGCGTCCGGGTGGCAAGCCCACCCGTGGTCGCAAGTCCAAGAAGCAGCGCAGACAGGAGTTCGACAACCTGTCGGCCCCGACCATGAGCTCGGGTGCTCCCCGGGGTCAGGGGCAGACGGTACGCCTCTCCCGTGGTGCGTCGCTGTCGGACTTCGCCGACAAGATCAACGCCAACCCCGGTTCGCTGGTCCAGGAGATGTTCAACCTGGGCGAGATGGTCACCGCGACCCAGTCGTGCTCCGACGACACGCTGCTGCTGCTGGGGGAGCACCTCGGCTTCAACGTGCAGATCGTCAGCCCGGAGGACGAGGACCGCGAGCTGCTCGCGCAGTTCAACATCGACCTCGACGCCGAGGTCGCGGAGGACCGTCTGGTCAGCCGGGCGCCGGTGGTGACCGTCATGGGTCACGTCGACCACGGTAAGACCAAGCTGCTCGACGCGATCCGCAAGGCGAACGTGGTCGCCGGCGAGGCCGGAGGCATCACCCAGCACATCGGTGCCTACCAGGTCCACGTGCCGCACGAGGGCGAGGACCGCGCGGTGACGTTCATCGACACCCCGGGTCACGAGGCGTTCACCGCCATGCGTGCTCGTGGTGCCCAGGTGACGGACATCGTGATCCTGGTGGTCGCGGCCGACGACGGTGTCATGCCGCAGACCATCGAGGCGTTGAACCACGCCAAGGCGGCCGAGGTGCCGATCGTGGTCGCGGTCAACAAGGTCGACAAGCCGGAGGCGAACCCGGACAAGGTCCGCCAGCAGCTGACCGAGTACGGCCTGGTCGCCGAGGAGTACGGCGGCGAGACCATGTTCGTCAACGTGGCCGCGAAGCCCGGCATCGGCATCGAGGAACTGCTCGAAGCGGTGTTGCTCACCGCCGATGCGTCGTTGGAGCTGACCGCTCCGACCGACGGGCCGGCGCAGGGTGTGGCCATCGAGGCGCACCTGGACAAGGGCCGGGGTGCGGTCGCGACGGTGCTGGTGCAGAAGGGCACCCTGCGGGCGGGCGACTCGATCGTCGCCGGTGGGGCGCACGGCCGGGTCCGGGCGATGCTCGACGAGAACGGCAACCAGGTCACCGAGGCGGGTCCGGCGCGTCCGGTCATGGTCCTCGGTCTGACCGCGGTGCCGGGGGCGGGCGACACCTTCCTCGCCGCGGCGGACGACCGCACGGTGCGGCAGATCGCCGAGCAGCGGCAGGCCCGTCGCCGGGCGGCGGCGTTCGCCAACTCCCGTGGCCGGGCCACCCTCGAGACGCTCATGGAGCAGCTCAAGGAGGGCGAGAAGACGTCGCTCAACCTCATCCTCAAGGGTGACGTCTCCGGTTCCGTGGAGGCCCTGGAGGACGCGCTGTTCAACCTCGACATTCCCGAGGAGGTCCAGCTCAAGGTCCTCGACCGGGGCGTCGGCGCGATCACCGAGAGCAACATCATGCTCGCCAGCGCCTCGTCCGAGCCAGTCACGATCATCGGCTTCAACGTGCGGGCCTCGAACAAGGTCCGCGAGATGGCCGACCGCGAGGGCGTGGAGATCCGGTACTACACCGTCATCTACCAGGCCATCGAGGAGATCGAGGCGGCGCTCAAGGGCCTGCTCAAGCCGGAGTACGAGGAGGTCGAGCTCGGCACCGCGGAGATCCGCGACGTGTTCCGCTCGTCCAAGATCGGCAACATCTCCGGTTGCATCGTCCGGTCGGGTGTCATCCGACGGAACGCGAAGGCGCGCCTGCTGCGCGACGGCACGGTCGTGGCGGACAACCTCACGATCAGCTCGCTCAAGCGGTTCAAGGACGACGCGACGGAGGTCCGGGAGGGCTTCGAGTGCGGTCTGACCCTGGGTGGTTACAACAACGTCCAGGTCGGCGACGTGATCGAGACCTTCGAGATGCGGGAGAAGGTTCGCGCCTGATCCTGCGGTGACGCACTGATCAAGGGGTTTACGCCGGTCGGCGTAAACCCCTTGATCATGTGGGGTGGGGTGCGGGTAGTGTCCGCAGACGATGTACACCGCAACCGCAGTATTCGACCTGCTGCTGCCAGGGGACTCCCGGTCGCTGAAGGCCAAGAGGTCGTACGTGCGGCCGATCGTCGCGGCGCTGCGCCGGTTCGACGTGTCGGCCGCCGAGGTGGGGGCGCTCGACCTGCACGGACGAGCGGAGATAGGGGTGGCGGTGGTGGCCGCCGAGGCGGTACACGCCCGTGAGGTGCTCGACTCGTGCGAGCGCCTGGTGGCTGGCCGTCCGGAGGTCGAACTGCTGTCGGTGCGTCGTCGGCTGCACGGCGACGACGACTGAGCCGGTTGGCCGCCGCCCCGCACGCCGGGGCGGACGGCGCGGGTAGGGTTCGAGTGTTGGGGTCGGTGCGGGCTCCGGTGACGCCGGCGTCACCGGAGCCCGGCCGGTAGTGGGACGCCGTGGAGGTGGCGGAGATGACGGATGCGGCCAAGGTACGCCGGCACGCGGAGCGGGTGCGCGAGCTGGTCGCGTCGGTGGTGCGGAGTCAGATCAAGGACCCCCGACTCGGCATGATCACCATTACCGACGCCCGGATCACCGCCGACCTGCGGGACGCCACGGTCTTCTACACCGTGCTCGGCGACGCGGCGGCCCAGGCGGGCACCGCCGCCGCGCTGGACAGCGCCAAGGGCATGCTGCGCAGCACGGTCGGCAAGGCGCTCGGGCTGCGCCACTCGCCGACGCTGACCTTCGTCCTGGACGACGTCCAGGACCAGGTCAAGCACATCGACGATCTGCTCGCCGCGGCCCGCAACGCCGACGCCGAGGTGCAGCGGCTGGCGGCGCGGGCCGAGTACGCCGGTGAGGCGCAGCCGTACCGGCTCGACGAGGACGACGACGCGGGTGGTGCCGACGACGAGGACGAGCCCGACGGCACCGCCGACGATGCCCGGGGCGGGGACCGTCGGTGACCGCCTCCGGTGGTGCCGTGACCGAGCCGAATCCCGCCGTGCGCCGTCAGCCCGGCCCCGGCCGGGTCGGTGCGGCCGCCGACGGTCAGCCGGCCCCGTTGACACCCGCCACCGGTACGCACGGCCCGGTCGGACCGAGTCCGTCCGCGCCGGCACCTGCCGGACCGAGTCCGTCCGCGCCGGCACCTGACGGGCCGACCGAGGCCGACTGGGCCGCCGCGGTGGCGGTTGTCCGCCAGCTGCCCGCCGACGGTCGGGTGCTGCTGATCTGTCACGTCAACCCGGACGGGGACGCGCTGGGCAGCATGCTCGGCTTCGCGCTCGGACTGCGGCGGCTCGGGGTGGGCCGGTTGCAGGCCACCTTCCCCGGTCCACCGGAGGTGCCCGAGCCGCTGCGCGGCCTGCCCGGTCTGGAACTGCTGGTACCGGAGGCGGAGGCGGAGCCCGAGCCGGACCTGGTCATCTGCTTCGACGCGGCGAGCGAGTCGCGGCTCGGCGAGTTGGCCGACCGGTTGACCGGGAAGGGCACCGCCCTGGTGCTCGACCATCACGCCTCGAATCGCGGCTTCGGCGACGTGAACCTGGTGGATCCGGCGGCGGCGGCGACCTCCGTGCTCGCCGAGCAGTTGCTGGAGCGGCTCGGTGTGCCGCTGGACGCCGCCATCGCCGAGTGCCTGTACGTGGCGCTGAGCACCGACACCGGGTCGTTCCGGTTCGACGCGACCACCCCGGCGGTGCACGAGATGGCGGCCCGGTTGCTGGCCACCGGGATCCGGCCGGGTGACATCTCGCGGCGGGTGTTCGACAGCCGGCCGTTCGGCGCGGTGCGGCTCTTCGGCGAGGTGCTCGGGCGGGCCCGGCTGGAGCCCGAGGAGGCCGGCGGACAGGGCCTGGTCTGGACGTACGCGACCCTCGACGACCTGGCCCGCCACGAGCAGCGGCCGTACGTGCTGGAGGCGCTCATCGATCCGGTGCGCTGCACCGCCGAGGCCGACGTCAGTTGCGTGGTCAAGCAGACCGCGCCGGCCGCGTGGGCGGTCTCCCTGCGCAGCAAGGGCGCGACGGACGTGAGTCGGGTGGCGGTCGCGCTGGGTGGCGGCGGGCACCGGCTGGCCGCCGGTTTCACCGGCCACGGCACGGTGGACGAGGTCATCGAGCGGATCCGAACGCAGCTGCGGGCGGACGACCCGGAGAGCGGCGCCGACCAGCAGGGGTGATTTCAGGGTCGGCTCCGGGGCGTCGGGACTTCGGCACCTGGACAGGGCGGGGAGAATCGGATGATGGAGCAGCCCCACGACCTCACCGTCGACACCCCTCGCACCTGGGAGCGGCCAGTCGTCTGCGTACCGGTGCTTGTCGCCCTCTCCCTGGTGGGTGGCCGCTTCACGTCCTTCTCGACCGAGGCCAACGTCTATGTGTTCGGTGCTGGCGGGGTGCTGATCTGGCTCGGCCTGACCAAGCGGGTGCAGGCTCGTCCGGCGCCTGAACGGTTGCCACCCGGAGCGGTCTGGTGGACGCTGCCGGTGCTGGTGTTCGGGATCTTCGAGGGGGCCACCTTCATCGCGGCGGCCGGTGACGACTTTCCCACCTTCTCCCTGCTGGCCGACCCGCTGCTGGAGGACCGCCTGGTCCGGTCTGCGGCCTGGCTGGTCTGGCTGTCGGCGTTCTGGGGGCTGGTGCGGCGATGATGCGGGCACTGGCGATCGGCGGGTTCCTGGTCGGGCTGGCACTGTTCGGGCTGGTCGAGTGGCTGGCCCGGCGGGAGGGCTCGAAGATCCCGACGCTCGGCGAGCTCTGTGGGTACGTCATGCGGTACGAGGTGGGGCCGGTGCCGGTGGGCCGGATCGGTCTGTTCGGCTTCTGGTGGTGGATCGGCTGGCACTTCCTGGCCCGTTGACGGTGCGGCAACCTGTCCAGATCGCGGGAACAGTACGCACCATGTGGACCTGAACGATAACTTGGGAAACGGCCGGCGCCGCTTCGGCGCAGGTCAGGGGCGGAGCCATACCCGGTGCCGCTCGCGCTCCAGGGTTGACCGACCCGGGCCACCAGGCCGCCCTCCGCCGTTCCGGCGACCCCGGAACCGGTCCCGGGCGACAGTCCCAGCACCGCCCGTGACGCGCCGCCGCGCTCGGTGACGCGCGTGCCCTGGAAGGGAGCCCACCATGGCCGCCAAGCCCCAGCCCGAGAGCACTGACGAGGCCCGCGAACAGGCCCGCCGCGCCCTGCAGACCTCCATGGACACCCGTCAGTGACGGTGTCCGACCGGTGGTGACGTCCGGCCGCCGAAGCGTACGACGTCACCACCGGTCCGAACGACCCCTGCGCGCCGCCGTACCGGGGGACGGCGCCACCGGTACTGACCCGGGAGAACGTTCGTCCCGGTAAGTAGCACCTCAGTTTGCTCCCCTTACACTCGACGTGCCACCATCGGCGCCGATGAGCCAGTCCACCCTTGCCGCCGATCGGGTCGCGCCGCCGCGCCGAATCGCCGCGCTCGCCCTGCCCGCCCTCGTGGTACTCGCCGCCGAGCCGCTCTACGTGCTCGTCGACACCGCGGTCGTCGGCCACCTGGGCCGGGTGCCGCTCGCGGCGGTGGCCGTCGGTGGCACCGTGATGACCCTCATCGCCTGGCTGGGGACCGTGGTCGCGTACGGCACGACCGGCCGCGCGGCCCGCCGGTACGGTGCCGGCGACCGCGCCGCCGCGGTGGCCGAGGGGGTCCAGGCGTCCTGGTCGGCCCTTGGGGTGGGGCTGGTGGTCGTCGTCGGCATGCAGATCGGTGGCGGTGCCCTGGCGGGTGCTCTGGCCGGCGGTGGTGAGGTGGCGCTCGCCGCTGCCGAGTGGCTGCGCGTCGCCGCGTTCGGCGCACCCGGGCTGCTGCTCGCCGCCGCCGGCAACGGCTGGCTGCGCGGTGTGCAGGACACCCGCCGACCGCTGCTCTTCGTGGTCGGTCCCAACCTGCTCTCCGCGGTGCTCTGCCCGGTGCTTGTCTATCCGGTGGGCATGGGGCTGGTCGGCTCGGCGGTGGCGAACGTGATCGCGCAGACCCTCTCCGGTGTCCTCTTCGCCGCGGCCCTGGTGGCCGAGCGGGTGGCGCTGCGCCCGCGTCCCCGGGTCATCGGCCAGCAACTGGTGCTCAGCCGGGACCTGCTGATCCGTGGGGTGGCCTTCCAGGCCAGTTTCCTGTCCGCGACCGCCGTGGCCGCCCGGTTCGGTGCCGCCACGGTGGGGGCCCACCAGATCGCCGTACAGCTCTGGTTCTTCGCGGCGCTGGTGCTCGACGCGCTGGCCATCGCCGCGCAGGCGCTCGTCGGTGCGGCGCTCGGCGGTGGTGACGACGCGGCGGCCCGGACGCTGGCCCGCCGGATCGGCCGGCTGGGCGCGATCTGCGGTACGGCGTTCGCCGTGCTCGCCGCGGCCGGTGCCACCGTGGTGCCCACCTGGTTCACCTCCGATCGGGCGGTCCACGAGCAGGCGCTGGTGGCCTGGCCCTGGTTTGCCGCGATGCTGCCGCTGGCCGGGGTGGTGTTCGCCCTCGACGGGGTGCTGATCGGCGCGGGTGACATCCGCTATCTGCGCAACCTCACCGTGGTCGGCGCGCTCGGCGGCTTCCTGCCGGCGATCTGGCTGGCGTACGCCCTCGATCTCGGGCTCGGCGGCATCTGGGCCGGGCTGATGCTGTTCACCGTGGTCCGCCTGGTCGGGTTGTTGCTGCGATTGCGCAGCGGTGCCTGGGCGGTCACCGGGGAGGAGCGTCTACCCGCCTAATGGGAGCTACCGGGTGAGCCGCTGGCAGACTCGGTGCCTGGTAGCCGCGAGCGGGTGAGCACTCCCGCCGCCTGGACCAATGCGAGTCCTGGTGTCAGAACGTGCCCCCGCTCGTGGT
>NZ_JAGPXT010000038.1 GCF_018070465.1 Micromonospora sp. C95 | reverse complement strand
CCCACCCACCCCGGCGATCTTGCACTTTTGGTCGCCGTAATGTCAGTTCCGACGGCATTTGTGGAGGCGAAAAGTGCAAGATCGCGGCGAACCGGGGTGGGGGGTGGAGTCAGGGGATTGTGGAGCCGAAGACCTCGTCGCGGACGGCGTCCAGGGCTGTGCGCAGGGCGCCGTGCAGGATCGGCTCCTCGGTCAGGCCGGTGGGTACCACCCGGGGGCGTACCAGGGTGATCGCGGCGACCTCGTGTTGCACCCGTTCGGCCAGGGCCGCCCCGCCGGCCTGCCCCACCTCCCCGGCGAGCACCACGAGCGGCGGGTCCAGCACCACGCAGGTGCTCGCCACGCCGAGGGCGAGCCGGCGGGCCACCTCGTCGAGCATCGGTCCACCCGAGGTGCCGTCCGCGATCGCGGCCCGGACCGCCTCGGCGGCGGCCGCATCCGGGTAGCCGCGTTCCCGGGCCAGGGTGCGGATCGCGTCGGCGCCGGCCAACTGCTGGAAGGCCGGTTTCGCCCGGCGTGACACGTCGCGCGGGATGGGAGCGCCGGGCACCGGCAGGTAGCCGATCTCACCGGCGGCGCCGCTGCTGCCGTGGTGCAACCGCCCGCCCAGCATGATCGCCAGACCGACGCCGGCACCGACCCAGACCAGGACGAAGTCCGCCAGGCCCTGGGCCGCACCGGACTGCGCCTCGGCCACCGCGGCCAGGTTGACGTCGTTCTCGAAGACCACCGGGGTGTCCAGGTCGTCGCGGAGCGCGGCAAGCAGACCCCGATGCCAGCGGGGCAGGTTGTACGCGAAGGTGATGTCGCCGCTGCCCGGGTCGACCAGGCCGGGGGTGCCGAGCACGATCCGGCGTACGCTCGCCAGCTGCGCCCCGGCGCTGCTGGCCACCCGGACGACCGCGTTGTGCACCACGCCGACCGGGTCGTCGGTGTCCCGGGTGGACTGCTCGACGCGGCCGATGACCGCACCGGTGATGTCGGCGCAGGCGGCTACCACCCGCTCCGGGCCCACGTCGACACCGACCACGTGGGCGCTGCCGGGCCGCACGGCGTAGAGCTGGGCGTTCGGCCCCCGGCCGCCGGCCTGCTCGCCGACGCGGGTGACAAGTCCGCGCTCCTCCAGCCGCTCCACCAGTTGCGACGCGGTGACCTTGGACAGGCCGGTCAGCTCGCCGATCCGGGCCCGGGTCAGTGGCCCCTGCTCCAGCAGCAGTTCCAGCGCCGCGCGGTCGTTGAGGGCTCGCAACAGACGTGGGGTGCCGGGCAGCCGGGTCGCGCTCATGCCATGTGTCCTCAAGTTTTAGTAAACTTTGCTAACTGTATGGCCTGTGCGGCCGTAGAACCGACAGGCGAACGGGTAAGCCGTAGCGTATCGGCCACGTGGGAGCGCGACCCTCCGCCGACCCGGTACGAGATCCGCGCCGGCCGGCATCGAGAGGAGAGAACACGTGGGGCTCGATCCAGGACTGCGCCGGCTGGCGCTGGGCACCCTGCTGGCCGCGTACCCGGGGTCGGTCCCGCCCGGGTGGGCCGTCGACCTGGTCGCCGACGGGCTCGCCGGACACACCCTGTTCGGCGGCAACGTCACCGAACCGGCGCAGGTGTCGGCCAGCACGGCGGCGCTGCGCGGCGGTCGGCCCGACGTACTGATCGCCATCGACGAGGAGGGCGGCGACGTCACCCGACTGGCCCACGCCACCGGCAGCCCGTACCCGGGCAACGCCGCGCTCGGCGCGGTCGGCGACGTGGCGCTGACCCGCCAGGTCTACCAGGCCATCGGCGCCGAGCTGGCCAGCCTGGGTATCACCCTCGACCTGGCCCCTACGGTCGACGTCAACACCGCCGACGACAACCCGATCATCGGCACCCGGTCCTTCGGCGCCGACCCGGAGCAGGTCGCCGCACACGCAGCCGCCGCGACCGCCGGGCTGCAGGCCGCCGGGGTGGCGGCCTGCGCCAAGCACTTCCCCGGCCACGGGGCGACGGTGGCGGACTCCCACCACGAGCTGCCCACCGTGGACGTCGCGGCCGAGCTGCTGCGTCGGCGGGACCTGCCGCCGTTCGCCGCGGTCATCGCCGCCGGAACGAAGGCGGTGATGACCGCACACATCCGGGTGCCCGCGCTGACCGGTGACGGGCCCGCCACGTTCAGCCGGACCGTGCTGGTCGACCTGCTGCGCCACGAGTACGGCTTCGACGGCGTCATCGTCACCGATGCGCTGGAGATGAAGGGCGCGGCCCTGGCTGCCGGCGGCATCGCCCCCGGTGCGGTACGCGCTCTGGCCGCCGGTGCCGATCTGCTCTGCATCGGCGCCAAGGTCGACGCCGACCTGGTCGAGCGGGTCGTCGCCGAGATCGTGGCCGCGCTCGGCGACGGCCGGTTGGACCGGGCCGGCGTCGAACAGGCGGCCGGCCGCGTCGCGGACCTCGCCGCGTGGACCCGGACCGCCGACCGCACCACCGCCACCCCCGACGACCTCGGGTACGCGGCCGCCCGCCGAGCGGTACGGGTGGAGGGCGCGCCGACCGGGCTGGACCGGTCGCTCGTGGTGCAGTTGCACGGCAACTCCACGATCGCCGAGGGCCGGGTGCCGTGGGGCCTCGGACCACACCTGGACGGCACCGAGCAGATCCGGGTGGTGGCCGCCGAGACGGACCCGGCCGACCTGCGCCGACGCGCCGCCGACCGCCCGATCGTCCTGGTCGCCCGCAACCTGCACCGGCTGCCCGGCGGACCGGAGCTGGTCAACGCGTTGGCCGCCGCGCATCCGGTGGCCGTGGTGGAGATGGGCTGGCCGGCGACCTGGCGACCCGAGCGCGTACGCGCCTTCGTCACCACGTACGGCGCGAGCCACGCCAACGGCCGCGCCGCCGCCGAGGCACTCGGCCTGACACCCACCCTGCGTCACTGACCGCGTCGCACCGAAGGAAATGCTTCTTCCCAGGTCAAGTCCATAATTGGACAGCAACGAGACACTGGCGGCGGCTTGCCGAGAGGGTTCCGGATACGTAGCGTGATCGGCACTGGAGCCGCACCCGGACCTGGGGGGAGGCTGCGGACCGTGGATCCGGCCCGGGATCCACGGTCCGCGCCCTGCCGGTCGGTGTTCAGCTCGGGTAGACCCCGTAGGACCGCCAGCCGCGGTCGGGAAACCCGGCGGCCTCCGCCACCCGCGCCGAGGCGCCGTTGCGCCGGTCGTGCAGATAGGTCGGCACGGCACCGTCGTCGAGCACCCGGCGAGCCGCCTGGGCCACCAACCTCCGGGCCAGACCTCGTCCACGCGCCGCCGGGACGGTGCCCACCGCCAACTCGTGTCCGTGCCGGTCATGCCGCTTGATCCCGACGCCGGCCAGGTAGCGGCCCCGGTCGTCGCGCACGATGAGCACCGACCGGTCGAACAGCCGCAGCCAGGAGGGCAGGCCGGCGGCGGTCGGCGACACCCACTCACCGACATCCGGCAGATCCGCCGGCGCCACGCTCCACCGGAAGACGTCGTCGTGCACGGACCAGCGCGGATACCCGACTGCGGCCGGCAGTGCATTCAGCAGCCCGTCCGGGCGCCGCGCCAGCTCACGTACGGCCGCGACCCGGTCGGGGGCCACGGAGAGCACGCCGCCGGCCCTGGCCTGGACCGCGATGGCGGGGCGCGGGCGGCCGTCCCAGGCGGGTCGGGTCCGCCGCCCGGACCCGACCACGTGCAGGCCCGGGCCGGCCGGCCACTGTCCCAGCCAGGTCGCCAGGTGCAGGTGGAGCCGCCGGTCGAGCATCAACACCTCCCGGTCCGTCACCGTCGACGCCGCTCACGGTACGACGATCCGGTGAGTTCGGGGGGTAGGTGGGTGCGATCCGGGGAACCTGAACGATCGATCGACCGTCACATCCATTTCCATACATGGACAACTTTCTTTGGAACGGTGTAGGCATGCCGAAACACCCGCAGGACCGTGATCAGCAGGACCCGGAGCGCGCCTGGCAGCACCGCGGGACGACCCGCCAACTCCCGGCCCAGACCCCCCACCGGGGGCACCGCACCCGTCCCGGCGCCCTCTCCTGGCGCGAGCTGAACAGCCTGCCGGCCAACCCCGTACGGCACCACCTGAACCCGCACTGACACACCAACCGTTTGGCAATCTTGGTGCCTTGAAACGTTCCTATCTGGTGTACGATTTGGCCATGACACGCATCACCGTGGACGTGAACGACGAGTGGCTTGACGCAGCCCGCGAGGTGCTCGGCACCGACACCAAGGTGGCGACCATCAACGCCGCCCTGCACGCCTTTGCCCTGCGTCGTCAGGCACGGGAGATCGTCTCCGCGTTCGATCAGGTGGAGATGGACTTCACCGACTCCGAAGAGGCGTGGCGTTACGGCGGCGGCCGGGATCTCGGTCGACTCGTCGAGGATGCGCGCGACTCCGAGGCCGCGTAATGGCTGGTGCGATCTATCTCGCCGACACGTCGGTGTTCGTGCTTCAGGGGCGATATCCGGCGGTCCGACGCCGCTTCGAGACGTTGCTGGCCGAGGGACGCTTGGCGACCTGCCACATGGCCGCTCTCGAGTTCCTCAACAATGCTCCTCATCCGAAGGGGTACGAGATCCTGTGGCAAGCCTTGCGCGGCCACCGGTGGATGGACGTGACGACCGAGGCGATGGATCGTGCTCTCGCCGTGCACCGCCTGCTCGCCGCGGACAGCCAGCATCGCAACTTCCGACTGCCCGACCTGGTGATCGCGGCGACCGCAGAAGTGCACGGAGCGACCGTGCTGCACTACGACGCCGACTACGACCGGATCGCCGCGATCACCGGTCAGCCGACCGAGTGGGTGGCACGCCGAGGAAGCCTGTAGAGCGGCGTGCCAGCGCGCGCTTTCGCACACCTGTCGGGTAACGTCTGCTGGTCCTTCGACGGGTCACGACGGGAGCTGGCACATCCATGGGCAAGAAGACGATCCACGTCTCCGACTTCAGCGGCACGGTGCTCGGCGCCGACGACGAGGCCGTCCGTGTCGTCGTCCTCGAGCACCCTGACCTGGTGGCCGGGCCCGTGCAACTGGACGCCACCCCGGCGGAGGTGGAGAGCATCGACGACGCGGCGCTGGACGTGGCGGTGGTCGAGATCCACGACCGGCACGGCCAGGGCGAGCCGCGTCGGGTGGTGCTGACCGCGAGCGAGTTCGACGCGATGGCCACCGACGTGCCGATGGCGCAGTTGCTCAGGACCGCCGAACGGGTACGTCCGCCGAAGGCCCGGCGCAGCGTCGAGAAGATCGATTACGGCACCATCGAGCACGCGGGTCGGCCGCACCGGGGGCGGGTCACCGAAGAGGAGGCCCGGCTGGTGCGCGAGCGACTCGACGAGGTCAACAAGCGCCTCGCCGACGCCGGGCTACGCCAGATCGATCCGGTCGACCCGGAGCACGCCGCCCGGTACGGCTTCCCCGTCGAGCCCTGACCGCCTATTCGAACGCCCGAATCTTGGCCAGGGCCGCCACGATGTTCGCCTCGGTGGCGGCCTTGTCCACGCCGAGGCCGGTGAGCACACCCTCACCGTTCTCCTGCTCCAGCAGGGCCAGCAGGACGTGCTCGGTGCCGATGTAGTTGTGCCCGAGCCGCAGCGCCTCGCGGAAGGTCAACTCCAGGGCCTTCTTACCGGCGGCGTCGTACGGGATCAGGTCCGGAACCTCCTCCGACGACGGCGGCAGCGCCGCCGTGGCGGCCTCACGCACGGCCTCGATCGACACGCCCCCGGCGGCGAGCACCTTTGCGGCCAGCGCCTCCGGTTCGGCCAGCAGGCCGAGCACCAGGTGAACCGGGCTGATCTCGGCGTTGCCGGCGGCCTTCGCCTCGTTCTGCGAGGCCATCACCACGTTGCGGGCGCGCGGGGTGAACCGCTGGAAGCCCTCCTGAGGGTCCATCGCCGCGCCCACGAAGCGCTTCTGGGCGGCCTGCTTGCTCACCCCCATGCTGCGGCCGATCTCGGTCCAGGATGCGCCGGAACGCCGGGCCTGGTCCACGAAGTGGCCGATCAGATGGTCGGCGACCTCACCGATGTGGTCGGCCACCATCACCGCGTCGGTGAGCTGGTCGAGCGCGTCGGGGTGGGCCTGCTTGATTGCCTGGATCAGATCGTCGAGTCGGACCGGGTTGCTCATCTGCACGGGTTCAGTCATGCGTCAACCTTAGGTTGACGGACCGTTGCCGTCAACCACCGGTTGACGAGGGACCTTCCGGTCGATGATCGCTGTTAACAACCTTGACTAATTCTCTCGAAATAGACAGACTCGGATCTGGAGAGCGCTCTCCAACCCGCCTCGCCTAGCGTATCCGCCCCTCCACCCCCGAGGAGATTCCATCGTGTACGCCATCTCCCGCAGCCTCCGGCGGGCAGCCGCCGCCCTGGGTGCGGCCCTCGTCACCAGCGCGCTCCTGCTACCCGTGCAGTCCGCACCGGCCGCCGCCGCGATCGGCGGCATCACCTGGCAGGACGAGTTCAACTCGCCGGCCGGCACCCCGGTCGACCAGTCCAAGTGGCGCTTCGACATCGGCGGCCACGGCTGGGGCAACAACGAACGGCAGTACTACACCAACAGCACCAGCAACGCGGTGCACGACGGCCAGGGCAACCTGGTCATCACCGCCCGCCGGGAGAACCCGGCCAACTACCAGTGCCACTACGGCCGGTGCGAGTACACCTCCGCCCGGCTGCTGACCGCGGCCACGTTCAGCCAGGCGTACGGGCGGTTCGAGGCGCGCATCAAGATCCCGCGAGGTCAGGGAATCTGGCCGGCGTTCTGGATGCTCGGCAGCGACTTCGGCAATGTCGGCTGGCCGGCCTCCGGCGAGATCGACATCATGGAGAACGTCGGGCGGGAACCGAACACCGTGCACGGCACCATCCACGGACCGGGCTACTCCGGCGGCGGCGGGATCACCGGCAGTCGCACCATCGGGCAGCCGCTGGCCGACACCTTCCACACCTACCGGGTGGACTGGGAACCGAACATCATCCGCTGGTACCTCGACGGATCGGAGTTCTTCCGGGTGGACCCGAGCCGGCTCGGCGGTAACCGCTGGGTCTTCGACCACCCGTTCTTCATGATCCTCAACGTGGCGGTCGGTGGTAACTGGCCCGGCTATCCCGACGGCAGCACCCAGTTCCCGCAGCAGATGCTCGTCGACTACGTCCGCGTCCACGGCTACGTGCCGGACGGCAACACCGGCACCACCCGGATCCGGGGGCAGCAGAGCGGCCGGTGCATCGACATCCCCAACGCCAACCCGGTCGACGGGGCGCCGCTACAGATCTGGAACTGCAACACCACCGCCGCGCAGGCGTGGACCTTCGCCGCCGACGGCACCATCCGCGCGATGGGCAAGTGCATGGACCCGGCCTGGGCCGGCACCGCCAACGGCACCGAGGTCAACCTCGTCACCTGCAACGGCAACCCGGCGCAACGCTTCACCCTCAACGCCGCCGGCGACCTGGTCAACCTCAACGCGAACCGCTGCGTCGACGTACGCGACAACAACCCGAACAACGGCGGCCGGCTGCAACTGTGGGACTGCGCCGGCACCCCCAACCAGAAGTGGTCCCGAGCCTGAGGCGACCGCCCGCGACGGACCGGTGGGCTCACCGCCACGCCCGGCGCTGAGCCCACCGAGCGTGGCGTGCGTAAGAGTCGGTGACAGGCGGGTAGTAACCCGTGCGGTCATCGATGTACGGGAGGCGACGTGGAGAACACTCAGGCGGCCGGCGGACGACGGATGTGGTGGTGGATCGGTGCGGCCGTACTGGTCGTGGTGGTGGTGGTCGCCACCTGGACGTGGGTGACGGTCCGGGGTGACGGCCGCAACGGTCACGTCGTCACCGGTGCCGTCGGCGATCTGCGGGAGGCCACCTTCGTCCTGCTCGACGGTGCCGACGTGGTCCAGGTGCGCACCGCCGACCTCGGCGACGACGCCTACCGGGTGTCGACGCCCCGCGATGCCAACGTCCGTCCCGCCGTCTCCCTCACCGATGGAAGCCTGCTGACCAGCCTGCGCGGCACCGACCGGGACGGCCCGGCGGTCGTGGAGGTGGTGCTGGCCGAGTCGGTCCGCTGGCACGTCCGGCTCAACGGTGGGGCCAAGGAACAGCACCTCGACCTGCGCGGCGCCCAGCTCGGTGACGTCGAGTTCACCGCCGGCGCGAACCGGATCGAGCTGACGCTGCCCGCACCGGAGGGGACGCAGCGCACCCTGCTCGGCGGCGGCGCGAGCCAGATCGTCGTCCGCCTGGCCGGCGACGCCCCCGTGCAGGTACGCGCCGGTGGCGGTGCCGGTTCGGTCACCGTCGACGGCACCACCCACTCCGGGGTGGCCGGTGGCACCACCTTCACCCCGCCCGAGTGGAACTCCGCGACGGACCGCTACGACATCGACGCGACGGCCGGCGTCTCCGCCATCACCGTCGAACGCACCGCCGCCGGCTAGCGTCCGGTGACTGGCGCCACGCCGCACCTCGGCTTCGTCGCCGACAGCACACCGAATGACACCCCCGAGCACGACCGACCGGGCCGGTGACAGCGAGGGTCGGCGCAGACCAGCCCAGGCCGGTGCGGGGCACCTGTCCGCCGGCCGGCCGCTGACTGGCGGATACGGTACGTCCGGTCGCCGCTGCTCGGCGGAAACGACTGGTGTACCGAGGCTGGAGGGCTGGCGTGGCCATGCGACTGCACGTCGGGTGTGCGATGTGGACCCACCGGTCCTGGCAGGGGCGACTGCTCCCCCATCCCCTGCCGGCGCAGGAGCGGCTACGGCACTACGCCGGCTGGTGCGACGCGGTCGAGGGCAACACCACCTTCTACGCCACGCCGGCCCGCGAGACGGCCGCCTCCTGGGCCGAGCAGACCGGACCCGACTTCCGCTTCGTGCTGAAGTTGCCGAAGGTGGTCACCCACGAACGCCGCCTCGCCGACGTCGACCAGCCGATGCGCGCCTTCCTCGACGCGATCGAGCCCCTCGGCTCCAGGGCGTACGCCCTCTGGGTGCAGTTGCCCGGCTCCTTCCGCCCGGACGACGTGCCCAGCCTTGCCCGGTTCCTGCGCCGCCTGCCCGCCGCCCACCGACCTGCCGTGGAGGTGCGCGATCCGGCGTTCTTCACCGACCCCCACGCGACCCGGCTGCTGGAGGCGGCGCTCGCGGAGACGGACGCCGAGTGGATCCCGTTCGACACCACCGCGTTCTTCACCGACCCGCCGACCAGCGACGCCGAGCGCGACGCCTGGACGAAGAAGCCGAGGATGCCGTCGCGCACGGTCGCGCTCACCGATCGGCCGATCGTCCGTTACCTCGGCCGCGACGACCCGACGCGCACCGTCGAGGGCTGGCGACGCTGGGTGGACGTCGCTGCGGAGTGGCTGCGCGAGGGCCGGTCGCCGACCGTCTTCATCCACACTCCGGACAACGCCGACGCGCCGACCCTGGCCCGCCGCTTCCACGACGAGGTACGCGCCCGGGTACCGGAGCTGGCCCCGCTGCCCGAGCCGATCCCGGTGGAACCCACCACCCTTTTCTGAAATCAACCGGTCCCGACGGACCCGCTGGCCGGGTCGACAGGCTCGGCCGTCCTGTTTTCCAACGCGGTAAGCATGTCGAGGATCTCCATGCAGTACGACTGGAAGAGGTTACGTTCGGTGGGCGTCACCATCAACATCCGGTTATGCGCCATGGGATTCCGCACCTTGGCCAGCAGCTCGAAACGATCGTTCCAGTACCGCTTGTCGTGCCCGAAGACGCTGCCGAACAGATCCCAGCGTGCGGCCACGATGTCGTACAGGTCGCGCGGATAGGTGAAGTCAAGCAACCTCGTCGACGCGCGCTGGCCGAAGGTGTGCTGCTCCCGATCGCGCATCTGGGCGCAGCGGCTGAGCATATCGGCCAGCTTGGGTCGGACCCGGCACAGCTCCGCCGGCCAGTCAGCGCCGAGCGCGCGACTCAACGTGGTTTCCAGCAACTCGCGTAGCCCGCTCTCGACCTCGATCCAGCTCTGCCAGTGGTCGGAGTGCCGGCCCACGAGCATCAGGTACTCGCCGAACTGGCGGGAGAAGGGTTGGAAGGTCTCACCTGCTGCCCGGATCAGCCCTTGGTGCAGCAGCCGCTCGGCATCGTCGGAGGTGACGGTGATCTGTGGACCCAACAGCACTTCCAACAGGGCCTGCAGGCGGCCGTCGGCGCGAAGTAGATCCTCCAGATCCCGGTAGTAGCGGTGGAAGTCGACCCGGCAGGCGGTCACCGCCGCGACCCACTCGGCGTCGGAGACCGGAGCAGACGCTCCCTGCCCGCAGAGCCGCTCCAACGCCATGCTGGCCAGATAGGGATGGCCACCGGTCAGCTCGACAAGCCGCTCGACGAGTGACGTGTCGTCAGCGCCGGCCATGAGGCACGAGGCCCGCCGGGTCAGAGCGGACAACTCCGCCTCGTCGAAGCAGGTCACCTGAACCTGGCGAAAGATGCCGGGAAAAGTGGACTCGACGGGGTCCGCCCGGTTGACGATGTCCCGCAGCTCCCGACGCGAGGTGGTGACCAGGCCGATGCTCCACTCGGGGTTGTACGCCAGTTCGCGAAGCGCCTGGAAGGTGCCCGGAAAGGGCTTGAATACTTCTCGCGCCGCGTCGAACTCATCCAAGATCAGCAGAACTCGCCAACCTCGGCGGCGAAGGATCTTCAGGAAGTCCTGCACGGCGTCCTGCAGCTCGATTCCGTCCTGGGCGACGCGGACCCGATCGTGGCGACGCCCCAGCGGCTCATCGATGTCGGCATCAGGATGGTCTTGCAACTGCGACCAGAGTTCCGCTACGAACTTGCGGAACAGCCGCTCAGCGTTCGGCTGGATCCGCAAGTTGATCCAGACCGGCAGCAGACGTGGTTGCAGCGCCTTCGCATCCGAGCGCATGAACACGTGGTACGCGAGGCTGGACTTGCCGATCCTCGGCGGTCCAACAATGGCGGTGGCTCCGGCACCCGACTCGGGCAGTAGAACCCGCTGACGCAGCACCGTGATCAGATTCAGCCGGCCGACGTGCGCGTCGCCGTGCACGATGTGACCGACCGTGGCGAACGGATTGTCGATGGTCCCGGTGCCGACGACGCTCATGCTTTCCTCGCCCAGAGCCACTCCGCGAAGAGCCCCACCTTGATCCGGTAACGCTCCTCCGACTCGTGGACGATGACGTCGCGGCGCAACATGTCCTCGATCACCCGCCTGCCCTCAGGGATGTCGGCAGCCCGACGCCCGTCGAGATACAGCGCACGGCGGTGCCCCGTGAGGCATGCCTTCAGCACAGCAAGCGCGGTCTCGGCGGAGAGTGCGCTGACATCGGCATCTCCCGGAGTCAGCAGGTTGTCGAACTGCTCCTGGGGCAACGCCTTGTCTCCGTGTACCAATGCGTCGGCCATCCGCTCCACGTCCGCCGGGCCGATCAGGGGCTGTCGCTCGGTGTTCATGCTCTCGATCAGGCGGTTGCAGAACAGCTGGATGTAGTACGGGCTGCGCGCCGTCAGTTCGAGGATGCGTTCCACCGAGTCGCCCTTGTAGCGGCTCTCTCCGTCTGCCATGAGCACCGGCTCGACGATGAGCGCCTCCGCCTCGTCCGGGTCGAGGTATGACAACCGCTCCTGCCGCGCCACCTGGAACTCGTTGGGATATGCCGCGAGGAATGTAGGCATCAGGTCATTTCCCACCACCACACTGCTGAACAGCTTGCTTTCCAGCATGGCCTTCCACGACTTCATGAAGCCTCGCGGCAGATCGCTCCGCTCGATCGCGGCGTACAGCATCGTGAACTCGTCGAGCAACAGCACCAGTCGCCAGTCCTGGAACGGGTCGGTGCGGCGCATCTCACGGCGCATCCGGTTCATGTACTCATCGAAGTGGATCTGCGGGGCACCGCTGGTAGTGAACTCGCTGACCCTTGGTTCCGGCACGTTCAGCGCAGGGAAACCCTCCTCGTGGAGCTCCTCGAATCGGGTGTGAAACGCCCGCGCGATTTTGTACAGCAAAGCCGAATGATCAAGCTGCGTCGACAGATCCAGTAGACTGAACTTGGCCGCGAGCAACGGCGGTTCCAACCTTCTCTGTAGGTGGTAGAGGACGCTGGACTTGCCGGCACGCTTCTGGCCGTAGAAGACCACACACTTGGCCTCGCTGCGCTTCAGCGACTCGACCAGGCTGTCCAGAAGCGGCCGCCGGCCATAGAACATCTGCTCGTTCTCGACAGGTGCGCCTTCCGAGTAAGGATTCGGGGCCGGCTCGAAGTCCGACAACTCGTACAAGCGGAGGGAGAGCGACTCCGGATCGGTCGTCACATGCGCTCCGGAACGAACCACGAACTCCAGCGTGTACCTCAGGGTGAGTACCTTGTCCGCCATGGCGCGTGGCGTGACCACCAGGGTGAGTGCACAGCTTTCACCCTGTCCGTCGCGTAGGGTGTGCGCCACGGGTATCGGCTCCCGTACGGGTTGGTAGTCGTCCGGGTTGTCCAGTACCCGCAACATGACGTCGGACGCCGGGCTGCGCCGTGCCGCGTTCGCCACCGCCAGCTGGACCGTGATCGTCAGCGCCGCGTTGGGCACGTAGCTGGGCAGCACCAGGCTGACGTCGAGGTCGCTCGGCTCCGCCGCGCGCCGAACCTCGGCGAAATGGGCGGCCAGCGCCGACTCCCATCGCTTGAGCAGCGGTACGAGGTACTCAAGGCTCAACGGTGTCGGGTTGGCCTGGATGTCGGTTACCTGCTCACGCAGCTCGGTGCGGTTCATCAGTTCCAGCCGCTCCTGCTCCAGGTAGGACGACTGCTCCAGGTAGTGATGGAGGTTACCGAGGGTGGACGCGGCAGCTTGCAGACGCTCGCGATCCGCCCGGCTCGTCACCATTCGGCTTCGCGCCCGCCCCAGTTCCTCGGCATCCTCCTTGACGGTGCCCAGCGGATCCGGCCGGTTCAGCAGGAGCTGCAATGACTGTCGCTGCCCGTCGAGATCCTGACGGAAGGCTCGTAGCGCCTCCTGCCACGCTCCGGCGTACGACTCGGCATTGGCACAGGGGCGCACCGGCTGGTCCAGGTACTGGCAGATTTCCTCGAACAGGATGCTGCGCAGCTCCTTGTAGTTGAAGGTGCGGTTCACTATCTCCCGGCGCACGGCATCCGAGCGGCTGGAGAGCGTGAGCAGCCCGATCAGGACCGAGCGGCGCAGGGTTCTGACCTCCAACACCGAGGTGAGACACTTCTCGAAGTTCGGCGGGTCGCCCGTGACCGGTCGCTGATGGTGGTACGACAACACGAACTGCCGCACCTTGAGTGCCGCCATGTCGTCCCATGATCGACCGAGAACGATAGACTCTGCGTAGTAGGCCCTGGTCACATCCCCGGCTCGGCGCTCGGCAGCACAGAAGTCCCCCATCGCCGCCGCAAACGCGCGCAGCGACCGCCGAAAACGATCGTCATCGGTAAGACCGATATCACGCAGAATCCGCGCCGCAGAGAGATTGTAGGCGGCCCGATCGCCGGATCGGCGCACGCCGAGCTTGCCGATCAGCGCGTCCAACTCCTGCACGTCCTTCTCGCCGAGCCGCTGGCTCTGGACCTTGGCCGGGGACACCCCTGCGTACTCGCAACTGTCAAGGTGAAGGGCGAGAAGTGGGCTGACCAGCCGGGAGTGGTCGGGATTCCAGTCGCTGTCGGCGAGCAGTTCGTCGAGCCGACTGAACATGCCGGTCCGTTCGACCCTGTCGAGCTCCGCGACGATGTCCTGGAACTCCTTGTTCCTGGGTTCAAGCGTGAGTAGCCGGCTTGCCGCGTGTTTCGCCTGCACCCAGTCACGAGATTGCTGATGCGCGCGGATCAGCCGTTTGAGCAGGCCAACTTGGACATGACGGGGCTGCGACAGCGAGAGTGCCCTTTGCAGCACCTCGGCGCTCTCCGCCCACCGTCCCAGGTCGCCGAGAATCGTGCTCAGGATGTTGTGGTGTTGAAGGCTCTCTCGTACCAGATGCGCCGGATCGCGGAGCAGGTCCAACGCCTCCGTACTCCGCTTTCGCCGATGGAGCAGCCAGGCCAGGCTGCGCACCGAACGCTCGGTGTTGTCACCCGCCTCGATCGCGCGCCGGTACAGTTCTTCAGCCCGAGGCAGGTTCTTCTGTTCGGTCTCCGCCTTTTGTGCCTGCGCGTACAGCGAGTCGCGCCGGGTCGACGGCATGCGCGCAGGCCCGGTCCCGGCGCTACGGGACGCCGTCGCACGACTGTTGCCGATCTGCCGCCTGGCGTCCTCGGCGATCTGGGCAAGATCCCGATTGTCGGGGCTGCCGTCCAAGCCCTTTCTGGCGATCTCCAAGGCGTCTTCGAAACGCCCCTGATGGAACTTGCGTTCCGCGGCCTGCACGTACAGCAGAGGGGTGTTGGCGGAGGAGTTCGGGGCACGGCCATCCCCAGCTTGCTGCGTCGGAATCGCTGGTTTCCCGGTGCCGTTGCTCCCAATGTCCACCTCCCTCGGCACCCGGATCGGTATGACTGGTCGGTCCCCACTCGGCGGGGCGACAGACCGCCGCGATCGTGAGGCGGACTGCGCCCTCGGTGGCCCAAGATGGTTGAGCACCTGCGCGAGGTCGTTGTCGGTCGGCTCAGCGCTGCTCAGCAGCGCCTCCAACGTCGCCGCCCGGTCGGGTCGTAGGCGGTGCAGGAGGTAGAGACCGGCTCGAACTGCCGTGCGCACAGCACTCGGGGAGCGGGTCATCGCCGCCAACGGCTCGACCGCCAAACTCGAGTCGCCGAGCCGAACCACGATGTCCAGATAGGTGCGCAACGCGACGTCTCGGGAATCCTCCACCGGATCCTCGCTCAGGCTGCCGGCCAACACCTCAGCCGCCCGATCCGGTCGGTCCGTGTTCAGATACAACACCGCCAGGTCCCAAGCGTACTGACCGCCCAGGTAAGCCGCCTCGATGAGCCAGCGTTCGGCTTGGGCTACGGAGGCTGGCCCATCCTCGCGGTCGCTCAAGAGCAGCAAGGCGGCGAGGTGGTACGCCGGCGGGTACTGCCACTGCTCAGCGAGATGCGTGAGGACGTGGATCGTCCGTGCCACGCGCTGTGGATCACGCATCTTCAGGGTATAGGCATGCTGGTTGGACGCCCGGGCAAGCTCCCGATCGACGGCCTGTGCCTGGGCCGGGTCAAGTACCAGCGTCCTGTCCCGACGGAAGGTCGGGCGGGTCGACGTCGGCGCGGTGGCCTCCGGGGTGAACTCCGCGGTCAGGTCGGCCCACTGCTCGTCCAGACCGGACGCAACCGCGCCGGGCTGTTCTGGCGGACCGACAAGTTCCACCTGCTCGATCGCGCTCGCCAGCAACAACGTCGGCCCGGTCGGCGTGATCAGTACAAGACTGTCCACGTCGACTGCCGCCAGCCTCCCCCGAACCGAGCGTCCTGCCCCCAGATGCACCAACATCTCAGAGTTGATCGCATACCAGCGTTGGACTAGAGCCAAATCCACAGGTGGATTGTACGGCGATTAAGATTCGCTCAGGAATCGTGACGGCTGTCCCTCCCTCGCCCACGCTCTCCAGTGGATCACGATTGGGTCAGTTCCCTTTTCGGATCACCCCGTCATAAAGGGCAACGGCACCCTTACGATCGAGCTGGCTACCGGATGACCGGAACCATCGCAAGGACAAACCGTGCACCGCCTTCCACCGATTTGGGCGGCGAAGTCTGCCGACTTGACAGTCGGTCAATCCACCCATCCCCGGTGAGACGCAGGAGTCCAGTGATCACGGCCTCGCGCCGATAAAGCCGCCGATGTCGGCGGCGATCCGTTCGGGCTGCTCGCCGTTGACGGCGTGCGAGGCGTCCGGGTAGAGCCGGACCGTGCCCCGGGGCAGGGCCTGGCGTGCGGTCTCGGCGGCCGACTGCGGGTCGTGCATCACCGAATCCCCGGCGATGATCGCCAGGACCGGCAGGTCGATTCGTCGAAGTCGTTCCTCGCTGATCCGGGTGGGCTGCGGCAGCCTCAGTTTGTAGTGCTGCATGCCGGCTTCGATCATGTCGGCGACCGGTTCGTCCTCGACCGGGGTGCCACCGGCGGTGTAGGAGTTGAAGCTGTCCCGCCAGGACCTGGGCAGCCAGGGCAGGGCGGCCGGGATGGACCGCACGATGGTGCCGAACGGTATGTCGGCGAAGACGTGGACCGGGTCGATGACGGTCATCGACGCGATGTGGTCCGGTCGGTGCAGGGCCAGGTTGACCGCGGTCCAGCCACCGATCGAGAGACCGACCAGGTGGAACTCGTCCGGCGGGAGCGCCCGGAGGGTCTGGTGCAACCACTCGGCCTGCGCCTCGTCGTTGTCGATCGGGCGGTTCTGCACGCTCATGCCCGGCTCGCCGAGCAGGTCGACGGTGTAGACGTCGCCGAACGGCAGCAGCAGGGGCATGTTGTCGGCCCAGACCGGGGTGGCCGAGGCGCGCCCGGGCAGCAGCAGCAGCGGGATGTCCGCGTCGCCGCCGGTGCCGGCGAAGCGGTAGACGCGGACGATGCCGAAGTCGGTGCGTACGTCGATGGTCTCCGCCGGGTCGGGCAGGGCGGCGAAGGCTTCCGTGTAGGCCCGCAGGAACCGGTCCTGCCCGTCGGCGCCGTCCCAGTGACCGATGGGAGCGGGCGTACGCATGGCGAAGGCGATCACCAGCGCACTGAGCCCGAGCCCGGCCAGGAGCACCTTGACCCGCCGCGACCTGGGACGCAGCCGGTCGGCGACCTTCTTCAACCAGGCATGAACGGCCCCCACCACACCCTCCTAACCGATCGGTAGATTTTTCGACCGTACGGTAGAATCTGGCGGGTGACAAGCAGACGAGCGGGCGCGACGGCCGGACTGACCCTGATCGAGCGCGCCCGCCGCGCCCAGCTGATCGAGGTCACCATCGAGCTGGTCGCCGACCGGGGCTACGCGGGCGCCTCACTGGCCGCCATCGCCGAGCGCGCCGGCATCACCAAGGCCGCCGTGCTCTACCACTTCCCCACCAAGGCCGCCGTCGTACGCGCCGCCCACGAGCACGCCCTCGCCGCCCTTGTCGCAGCCGTCGCCGCCGCGGTCGAGGCCGCCGACACCGCGAACCGGCCCGCCGCGTACGTCAGGTCGATGGTGGGACACCTACGGGAGCATCCGCGACACACTCGCATGATCATCGAGGCGATGGTGCACGACGACGGCGACCACGATCCGGCCGCCCGTTGGCGTCCCCTGGCCGAACTCATCGACGCGGCGCGGGTCGCACGCGGCGGCGACGACGACATCGACACGCGCACGACGGCGATCATCGTCGGGGGCGGCATCGACGCGATCGTCGCCGAACAGCTCCACGACCCCGACTACGACACGGCGGCGGCAGCCGAGCACCTCGTCGAGATGCTCGACACGGCTCTCGAACCGTGACGACGCACACCACGCGGGGCCGCCCGCTCACGGGGTGATGACGGCCCGCCGTCCGCGCAGCTCACCCTGCTCGATCATCCGGTGCGCCTCGGCGACCCCCGACAGCGGCATCCGTACCATGCCGCGTGGTGCCAGCTCCCCGGCGAGAAGCATCCGGTTGACGGTGCCGGCAGCCGCGGCCAACTCGGCAGTGGTGGCGCGGGAGATGACGAAGCCGGTGACCGTGCGATCGTTCAGGTAGAGGGGGCCGGCGGGCAGTACCGGCCTGGCGCGGGGTCCCGCCAGCAACACGATCCGGCCACGTATCCGGATCAGGTCGACGATCGATTCGAGATCGTTCCGTCCCGACGTGTCGAGGTGCAGGTCGATACCGTCAGGGCACACCGACCTCAACCGACCGATCAGATCGGGCTCCCGGTAGTCGAGAACCTCTGCGGCCCCGAGCTGCCGGCAGTACTCGGCGTCCGCGGCGGACGCGGTGGCCACGACGCGGGCACCGGCCGCCCTCGCGAGCGCCACAAGTGCCGAGCCGACGTTTCCGCCGCCACCGCCCACCAACACGGTTTCCCCGACCCGCAACTGCCCATGCACCACAAGACCCAGGTAGGCGGTGGCGGCAGGGTGCAGCACGGCCACCGCGACCGCCGGATCGACCCCCGCCGGAAGTCGGTACAGCCGATCCGCCGGCACGACGGCCTGCTCGGCGGCGCTGCCCTGCCGGCCGTCGTGCCCGAGGCTGTTGCACCACACCAGGTCACCGACGCCGAAGCCGCTCACCCCGGACCCCGGCGCCGTCACCCGCCCGACCAGGTCACGGCCGACGATGAAGGGCAACGGCAACGGCGTCGGGTACGCCCCGGAACGCACGAAGGTGTCGACCGGGTTGACTGTCGTCGCCAGGACGTCGACGAGGACATCGGTCGGACCGGGACGTGACGGCGGCAGGTCCCCGTACCGGATGTCGTCGGCCGGACCGGGGCCCTCGATGTAGGCGGCACGCATACCGTCATTCTCGCGCCACGTACTCGCCTTTCTCGCTCATTCACTGTCACCGCCGGGCCATCCGGTCGGTCGTACCGGACCGGTCACGCGGCCGGTTGTCGTGGTGCCGGCCGGCGGTGGTATTGCGGTCCGTCCGGAGCGTGCATCTCGCCCCGGTAGACGCCGTGCCGCAGCTCGGAGACGTACTCCGCCAACTCGGGCATGCCCAGCCGGGCCGCCACGGCCAGCTCGGCCTCGACGTCGTACGGCACGCGAACGAACTGGATCGAGAACGGCGCGTCGGACTCCGCGTCGACGACACCTTCGAGGATCACGTAGACCGGGGTCTGGTCGTCCATCGCGTTGCCGACGCTGCCGGTGTTGAACAGCGTGCGGCGCTCGCGATCCACCTCGTAGAACGGATCGTGCGTGTCGCCGTAGCCCACCACCGAGGGCTCCGGCCCGTCGCCGGTGGCTGGCGTGTTGGCGAACATGCCGAGGAACTCGGCCTCGTCGTGGTCGAACCGCACCCGACGGTGCACGCTCGTCGCCGAGGCGTGGAAGAGGCGCACCCGTCGCCCGCTGAGCAGGAAGTCGTGGCTGAACGGCAGGCCGCGCAGCCAGTCACCCTGGCCGTCGGCGAGCTGCGCCAACCACCAGGCCATCGCCTCGCTGTCGTAGGTCCGATCCGGGTCAGGGAGGAGGTCGTCCCAGTTGCCGAGGATGTTGACCTCGCAGCGCTCCCGGCAGACCTCGATCACCTCGCGGCCACGCGGTCCCTTACCGACGTAGTCGCCGAGGTTGAAGATCCGCTCGATGCCGCGTGCGTCGATGTCGGCGAGCACCGCCTCAAGCGCGGTCAGGTTGCCGTGGACGTCGGAGATGAGGGCGATGCGGTCGAGGGGTCGGGCCACCGGCCGATCGTAGACGCGGCAGTCCCGGCGGTGGGGGTGGCGGCGGCCTGCCTACAACCAGCCGACGTCACGCAGCCCGACAAGCAGTTGCGGGTCGAGGTCGTCCGGATCGAGTACGTCCTTGGCGGGTGGCGGTTCGATCGGCTGTCGCCGACCGAACGAGTGGTAGAGAAACTGCCACCTACCAGCGCCCGCTTCCACCTGATCGAAGTGCAGCGTCAGGTTCGTGAGCCGGCCCTGCGCGTCGAGGGTGGCGTCGAAGGGCACCATCGTGTTCGTTCCCGGCAATTCTTCACGCAGCTCGACGGTCAGGTCCGGGAGTCGACGGAGGTCGAGGACACCACGAACGGCTCGTTCGGTGACCAGCCGCAGCTCGACCGACGTCTTCACCAGTTCCTGAAGGTCGTCCGTCGCCTGCGTACCGATGAAGATCGAGGAGTCCTCACCCAGCAGCCGCGGCAGGTCGACCGGTAGCCATCTCTCGGGAGGCGCCCCGAAGCCGAAGAACCGCGCCCAACTCTCCTCGTCGACGGTCTTGATCTCGATCCACTGAAAGTGGCCGGGTTGCTGAATGGGGAAGTGGATGCTCATGTCGCTCCGGCGCCTGGCCGGATCCACCGTCATCTCGACTCTCGTACTGACCGAAGCTCCCTCGACGTCCCGGCGTGTCATGCTCAAACGAGACGAGTAGGTGTCCTGACCGACCTTCTTCGCACCCTCGTGCAGCCACGTGTGCAGGTCCTGCTCCGCCGCGCTCGCCGACGGGCTCGGAGCCGACGCTGGCGACCCCGCGTCGGCGCAGCCGGCCGCCACGGCCAACGCGACCGCCACACCTGCCGCCACGGCCATCCTGCCCACCGCGCGAACACCCGATCGCCCCGGCAGCCCGCCCGGCCCCGACCACAAGCTGTTCACCAGGTTCTCCATCCGGGTCCGCTTCATGATCGGCACATGGTGCCAGCTCACCCACGCCTCGTCCAGGGCGTCGGTTCCTCCGCACGCTGCGCCTTCCTACGTCGGAGGGGCCAGGCACCACCGGTGCCTGGCCCCTCCGGATGCGGCTCTCAGCTGCGACGACTCCACTGCTGGTTCGCGCCGCCGTTGCAGGACCAGAGAATGATCTTTGTTCCGTTGGCGGTGGCGGCGCCGTTGGCGTCCAGGCACAGTCCGGACTGGACGTTCGTGATGGTGCCGTTGGCGTTGACGTTCCACTGCTGGTTGAGACCGCCGTGGCAGTCCCAGATGATGACCGTGGTGCCGTTTGTGGTACCGGCACCGTTGGCGTCCAGGCACTTGTTGCCGTACACGGTGAACTGCTTGCTCGCGGTGTAGGTCCAGCGCTGGTGCGAGCCGCCGGAGCAGTCCCACAGCTGCGTCTGGGTGCCGTTCGTGGTGGTGGCGCCGGGGACCTCGATGCAGCGGCCGGACTGGCCGCCGACGAGCTGGGTGTCGGGCGTACCGCCGGTGCCCTGCCGCCGGACGAGCGACTTCGACTCGGCCGACCGACTGCCCTGCGCGTCGACGACGTAGAGCCGGTAGTCACCCGACGTCGTCGGCACCGCGATGGTGGTGGCGTTGCCGTCCGCCCTGGTCATCGTCGGGCCGGCGGCGAAACTTGTGGTGCCGGACGGGGCCAGCCAGAGCGACCTGGACGGGTCGCCGCTGCTGCGGATCGGGATCGAGTTCGTGCCGCTGCCGACGAACGTGCTCGCCGGTAGGACGTAGTCCTGCATCGGCAGGTTGCGCGGCTGGGTGATGTCCCGGTACGAGTCCTGCAGCCCGGAGTTGACCGCGATCCCGTAGGCCGCCGCCGGCCAGACGTAGTCGGCGGAGACGAGGATGTCGTGGATGGTGCTGTTGGGCAGGTTCTTGTTGGAGACCTTGTTGATCGGACCGTACGTGGAGGTGATGCTCAGATCGTGCTTACGCCCGAAGTCGTCTGAGTTGATCATCCAGGTGATGTTCTTGTCCACGCTCAGGACGTTGTCCCGGAAGGTGATGAACGCCGAGCCCTCGTCCGGGTGGAGTCCGTACTTGTGGCCGGCCGGCACACCCTGGAAATAGTTGTCGTGGATCGTGGTGCCCGGCTGGCTGCCAAGCGTGTAGATGGGCGCCGTATCGCTGAGCCGTTGCACCGTGTCGATGATGTGGTTGTGACTGATGGTGTTGTTCTTCGCCGTGGTGGTCGGCCGGTTGGGCGCGATCGACCCTGAGGATCCGTCGAAGTTCCACCATCCCCAACCCATCGTGATGCCCGCCCACGGGGCCTTCTCGATGCGGTTGTGCTGCACCGTGAGGGTGTCGGCGAAGTACGCCGCGACCGCGCCGTGCCCGTTGAACAGCACCGAGCTGTCGTGGATGTAGTTGTTCCTGATCTCGATGTTCTTCGGCAGCCCTTCGACCTGAGCCGGGTACTTCTCGCGGTTGCTCGACGTGTGATCGCCGATGTAGACGTGCTGCGGGTGACCCACGCTTATCGCCGTTCCGGCGATGTCGTTGGTGTAGTTGCCGATCAACTGCGTGTTCGTCACGTCGTTGACCAGGGTGATCCCGTCGGCCCCGGTGTGCGCGATCCGGTTGCGCTCCAACCGGATCGCGTTGGCGTTCTGCAGGTGGATGATGCCGGGGGTGAGGTCGACGTTGCGGTAGTAGTAGACGTGGAAGTTGCCGCGCGCGTACGCCTGGGCGCCGAGATTGCCCTGCTGGGCCTGCTTGTACACCGAGCCGGCGACGTTGAACAGGTTCCAGTCGGAGTGCCGCACGGTGAGCCCGGAGAACGTGATGTTTCGCGCCTGGTTGCTTGTCGAGGTGCCGGCGACCCGCAGCACGGTGGTCACGTTGTTGGGTGCGAAGACCGACGCGGTGGACATGTTGTCGCTGCCGGCCTTGTAGTAGTAGAGCGTTCGGCTGGACTTGTCGAAGTAGAACTCGCCGGGCGCGTCCAGGAACTCGTAGGCGTTCATCACCTTGTGGCTACCGTTGATCTGGGCGTTGCCGTTGAACGCCCCCTGGGCGATGGCGGCACCCGGCTGCTGGAACAGCGCGATACGACTCTGACCGTCACCACTCGTGGTCACCTGGCGAACTCCCACGATGGCCGTGGTCCAGGTGGTGCCCGTCTCGATCTCGATGTCCTCCTGGTTGCGGGAGATCGACGGAAAATCAGCCGGGTTGTACCTCGCGCCCGCACACTGCGAGCCCGACTCCCACGCCCAGTCGGCCTGTCCCGCGGTGATGGTGTACGTGCCGTGGCAACCCGCCGAGGTGATCGTCTTGGCCGCCATGTGGGCCCGCTGGCCGTTGACGTAGAGCGCCCGCAGCTTGTTGGCCCGGTCGAGCGGGGCCTTCCAGATGTTGCCGCTGTGCTGGGTCCAGCCGGTCACCTGCACACCGGCCTCAAGCACCGGCGTCTCGTCGGGGTACGCCGAGTAGATCACCCGATGGCCGTTGGCGCCGGAGTCGCTGGCCCCGAACTCGATCGTGCTGGTCACCGGATAGCTACCACCGCGAAGGTAGACCTGGATGTCGCCGGTCATGCTCGCGGTCTTCGTGCGGACCACGTCCCGCGCGCGTTGGAGCGTCCGGAACGGCGCGGCGAGCGTGCCGGGGTTGGCGTCGTTCCCGTTCGGTGCGACGTGAAGCGTCTCCTGGACCGCGGCCAGAGCCGGCGCCTGATCTGCGATCACGGCCGGCACCGCGGCGGAGACGAACACCCCCAGCGCGAGTAGGCAACCTTTCCCGGCATGGACAACGGATCTCATCTCTTCTCCCTCCACGTCCGCGACGGCCCGTGCCCCGCCGAGGCGATGCGCCCCTGCGCGTGACAGTCGGACCGTCCCGGAAGCCATTGACCTTCTGCGCCGCCTTGTCGGTACGGACGGCACGACCGTTGCTGACGAATGCCGGGTCAGGCGTTCTGTACCTGCCACTTCTGGTTGTCGCCGCCCCAGCAGGACCAGAGCTGGACCTTGGCCGTGGCGGTGTTCACGTCCAGGCAGAGGCCGGACTGCGCGCCGCGGATGGTGCCGTCGCCGCCGACCGTCCACCGCTGGTTGTCGCCGCCGTTGCATGCGTACGTGCCGACGACGGTGCCGTTCACGGTCCCCCGGTTGTACGCGTCGAGACACCGTTGACCGCCGAGGGCGGTGATCTGCCCGCCGGCCGTCACGGTCCACCGCTGGGCGGCGGTGTCGTTGCAGGCGTACACCTGGACCTGGATGTTTGCGGTGGTGGCGCCGGGGATGTCCAGGCACTGCCCGGTGCCGACGTTCCGGAGCCGGCTCACCCGGTCCGGTGTGCCTCCGTCGGTCAGGCCCCAGGCGTACCGGAGGCGGTCGAGACCGCTGGCGTTGGGGGTGCTCAGGGTGAGGTTGGTGCCGGTGCCGTGCAGCTTCTGCATGGCGTACCAGTCGTCACCCTGACCGGCGGTGACCTTGCCGCCCAGGCCCGGCCAGTAGATCGAGCCGATCCGCAGTTCCCGCAGCACGTCGGTGGTGGCGCGGAAGTAGCGCACGAAGTTGTCGGTGCTGGTGGCGTCGTGGTAGTTGAGCCCGGTGTCCATCGGCGCACCGAACTCGTCCATGACGGTACGGGCGGCGCAGGAGCCGATGGCGTCCCGCAGGAACGTCACCCACTGGTCGTAGGTCTTCGCGCCGCTGAAGAAGGTGTAGTGGTGCAGCGACACGATCGTTCCGTCGAGCCGGCGGTCGGCACACATCGACCTGATGTCGGTGTTCAGACCCGCACCACTGACGAAGACCCGGTGGCGCGGGACCGCCGGACGGGCGGTGAGCCAGTTGTTCACCACGTTGGCCCAGTCCGCGGCGCTGTGCCCGCCGGGCTCGTTCATCGGCTCGAAGTACACCAGGTCGTTGCTGCCGTACCTGGCGACCACGGTGTTCCACATGGTGTCGAAGGCGGTGGTGTTGACGATCCGTCCGCCGCTTGCGGCCACGCCGTCGTCCCAGTAGGAGAGGACGACCCTGAGGCCCTTCGCGGTGGCCGCGTCGATCGCGCCGGTGTACGCGTTCCACCAGCTCGTACCGACGGTGTAGGTGTTGATCGGCAACCGGACGGTGTTGGCGCCCAGGTTGTTCTGGAAGCCGGTGTAGATCGCGTTGGCCTTGGCCACCACCGTCGCGTAGCTGTCGGAGCTGCTCAGCCCGTGCAGGACCAGCGGTCCGCCGTGGAAGTTGTCACCCAACCTGGCCCAGTTGACACCACGGAACTGGCTGGTGTCTGCGGCTGCCGGTGCGGCACCGCCGAGCACGGCAGTCGGCACCGCAACGAGAGCGGCCAGGGCGCAGGCGAGCATCCGGCGCAACGAGCGGTTCGAGCGGGATCTGACCATCGTCGTTCCCTTCTGTGCGGTGCCGACTGTCGCGCTCATCGGCTCAGGCCCGAGCCCAGCGCTGGTTGGCGCCGCCGTGGCAGCCCCACACGATCACCGCGGAGCCGTTGGCGGTGGCGGCGCCGTTGACGTCCAGGCAGAGCCCCGTCTGCGCGTTGCTGATCGTGCCGTTGCTGTTGACGTTCCACTGCTGGTTCGCCCCACCGTGGCAGTCGTAGATCTGCACCCGGGTGCCGGCGGCGGCGTTGTTCGGCACGTCCAGGCACTTGCCCATCACCTGCAACGCCCGCCCGTTCTGGGTGAACTGCTGGTTGGCGTTGCTGTGGCAGTCCCAGATGATCATTTGGGCACCGTTCGCCGAACTAGCGCCGTTGACGTCCAGGCACCGGCCGGACCCTTCGTTGCGGAACCTGTTGCCGGTCGGGTTCGGGGTGGTGCCGCCGTTCAGGGCGTCGAGGACCGCCGTGTACGCGGGCTTCTTGTTGCCGGCGCAGTCGAACAGCAGGGCGTTGTCGCTGCCGCGCCAGGAGTCACAGTCCCGTACGCCCCACACGGTGATGCCGGTGCAGCGCGAGATCGCCAGGCAGGCGCGGGTGACGGTGGCGTAGATGTTGGCCTGGTTGCCGCCCTGGGTGACGTCCAGCTCGGTGATCTCCACGTCCACGCCCAGGTCGGCGAAGCGTTGCAGGTTGGCCTGGTAGTCGCCGGCGATCGTGGTGCCCAGGTGGGACTGGAAGCCGACGCAGTCGATCGGCACGCCGCGCTGCTTGAAGTCGCGCACCATGTTGTAGATGCCTGTCGACTTCGCGTTGATGCCGTCGGTGTTGTAGTCGTTGTAGCAGAGCTTCGCGCCGGGGTCGGCCGCCCGGGCCGCCCGGAACGCGGCCTCGATCCAGTCGTTGCCGGTGCGTTGCAGGTTCGAGTCCCGCCGCGCGCCGCTGCCACCGTCGGCGAACGCCTCGTTGACCACGTCCCACGAGTAGATCTGTCCCCGGAAGTGGCTGGCCACCTGGGTGACGTGGTTGATGGCGGCGTTGCGCAGGTCACCGCCGGACAGGCCCTGCGCCCAGCCGGGCTGCTGGGCGTGCCACAGCAGGGTGTGCCCGCGCACCTTCATCCCCCGGGAACGGGCGTGGTTGACGATGCGGTCACCGGCGCTGAAGTTGAACACGCCCCGCTGCGGCTCGGTCGCGTCCCACTTCATCTCGTTCTCGGCGACCAGGCTGTTGAACTCGCGGTTCAGCACCGTCATGTACGTGTTGTCGTTGAACTTGTACGTGCCGACGGCGGCACCGAAGTAGCGGCCCTTCTCCGCCGCCGAGGTGCCCAGCGTGGTGCCCGCGTTGGCGGCGCCGGTGGGCACGAGCACCGTGCCGGCCACCAGCAACCCGACCGCCAGCGCCCGCATGGTCGACCAACGTCGTCGCGGAGAACCGCTCGGATGTACGAGATTCTTCATGTGTCTCAGCACCTTCCAGAGTCGCGTCACTTCGACGGGTTAGCGCTAACATCGCCCGGCGACTCACGTGCTCGTTGGGGCAGACCACAGGAGACGACACAACGCTACGCATCGATGGCAGTGAGATTGCCACAAAGTTACGGAACGCTCAAGGAGTTGCCCCCCAAAGACCGGAAAAAGAGCAGGTAAGACGAGTACTTTGCACCGGCCGGACAGCTCGGCCACGATGCCTCTCCATCGATGGAAGTCACCGCTTGAAGATCCACGGCGGCGAGCCACACCAGATGCTCCACCACCGTCGCGTGCAATGTGCACGTGAACATCGACAACTCCGACCCGCGTCGTGGACGAGCAGGCGGCGGCCGGCAGCCGTTGACGCGCGGCGGCGCGCCGACCCGACCCACCTGACCCGCCTCGGGTCAGTAGGCGCCGATGGTCGTCAACCGGAGCGTTCGCTGGCTGGATCGGCGGCCGGCGCCGTCCCGGCCGCGTTACCCGCCCCGGTCGTCAGGCCCAGGTCGGCGGGATAGCTGTCGAATCGGCGTAGGCCCAGCTTGCGCACCGCAACCGACCACGGCGTCTCGGTGGCGAGCACGGCGAGATGCTCGAAGTTCGCCAGATACGACTCCCCGCGGGCCGCCCGCTCGGCGAGGATGTACGGCTCCAACACGCTCCACGCCTCCCGAGCGCGGAAGCCACCGGTACCGATCAACAGCGCCGGGTCGACGACGTCGAAGGCCAGCATCTGGCCCAGCCCGTTGTAGTACAACGCGATCCGGTTCACATGCTTACGAGCGTCGGACGGAAGATCGCTGACCCGCAGGTCCGGCGAGCACCTCGCCCGCAACTCGGTGAGCACGAACTGCTGGCTGTCCAGGAAGGCGTCGCTCATCCGGTCCCGGGTGAGCAGCTCGATCGCGACCAGGGTGTGGTTCGCACTCTGCGACAGCCGCAGTTGCCGGAGCGCGAAGAACACCGAGACACCGACGGTGATCACCGAGACCGCGGCCACGACCGCGTTCGTCACGATCGCAACATCCATGGCGGTCATCGTACGAAGACCACTCCACCGGCCGCCGATTCGGCGCCGCACCTAATGCATTGATAAGAGTTGATGTAGTGTTGGGCACGCTCCCAGCCTGCGTACCCCCACCACCTGCACAAGGAGCTGAGAACATGTCGCGACCACGTTGGCGCCCAGTACCCGTACTGGCCGGCTTGCTCGTCCTGGTCCTGTCCGCGCTCCTGTCGGCGTCGGCCGCCGGCACCGCCACGGCCGGCGTACCCCGGCCCGGCAAGGTGCCGCTCACCGAGCTGACCGTGGTATCCGAACAGGTGGCCTACGGACTGCAACGTCCGATCGCGCTCACCGGGCTGCCGGACGGCCGGATGCTGATCGCGGAGAAGAACGGCACCGTCCGCGCCTACCACCCCGACACCGGCCTGGCGGCCGAGCCGGTGCTCGACCTGACCGCCCGGGTGGACACGTCGGGCAACGAGCGTGGCCTGCTCGGCATCACCCCCGCGCCGGACTTCGCCCGGACCGGGCTGCTCTACGTGGCCTACACCAGCCTCCCGGACGGCGAACTGACCCTGGCGCGGCTGCCGATCAGCGCTCCCGAGCGGCTACAGGTGCTGCTCACCCAGGAACACGCCGAGTACAACAACCACAACGGCGGACAGGTGGCCTTCGGCCGCGACGGCTACCTCTACTGGTCCCTCGGCGACGGCGGCCACGCCAACGACCCGTACAAGGCCGGCCAGGACCTCGGCACCCTGCTCGGCAAGATCGTGCGGATCGACGTCAACCGCAGCTGCGGCGCGAAGCCCTACTGCGTACCCCGGGACAACCCGTTCGTCCGCAACCGCGACGCACGGCCCGAGATCTGGCTGTACGGGCTGCGAAACCCGTGGCGGTTCTCCGTCGACAAGCTCGACAACTCACTGTGGATCGGTGACGTCGGCCAGGGCCTGGTCGAGGAGATCAACCACATCCGCCCGTGGCAGGGTGGCGCGAACCTCGGCTGGTCCTGCCGGGAGGGCACCCCGGTGTTCGACCCGGAGCAGTGCCGACCGGGCGTGAGGTACACCGACCCGGTCTTCGAGTACGAGCACTACATGACCGAGAGCTGCTCGGTGACCGGCGGTGTGGTGTACCGAGGCTCCGCCACCCCGGAAGCCTGGGGCACCTACATCGCCAGCGACTACTGCTCGACCCTCGCCTTCGCCGTACGCCCCAAACCGTGGGGCGGCTACGAGAGCGCCATCATCGGCAACTTCCCGATCCAGCCGACCGCGATCGACGCCGACGTGCACGGCGAGCTGTACGCGCTAAGCGACCTGCCCGGCTGGCTCAGCCGGATACGGTTCGAGCGCGTCCAGCCAGACCCCAGCAGCGAGCCGGCGACCCGCTGAACCCCGGGCGAGGGCCGGCGGCCACCCGCAGATCACCGTTTGCGCCGCCGGCCCCGCCGAGGAGACCTGGTCAACCTGTCTGGGCGCGGGGTAGGCACGCCACCCCGCGTCGAATCGCGCCGGCGGTCACCACTTCTTGTTTGCGCCATCCGGCGTCTGCGGGTCGGCCGCCGACGCGCGGCGGCCGCGGTGCCGGGTGGGCCAGCCGAGGAAGCGGTCGAACAGGTCAGCCGCGTTGCCTGTCACTCTGGGATGCAACCGGTGCAGGTCGTCGATGGCGTCGTGCAGACAGCTGGCCAGGTGAAGGAACAGGCTCACCGGCATGTCCCGATACTCGGCCACGAGAGTCAGCCTCGCCGACCCACACGGCCACGGATGCCCACACCGGCAGCACAGCCACAGCGGACGCATCGGCAGATGCACCTTCTCGTTCGGATGGTTCGGATGCGCCGACAAGCGGCGCGAGTGCCCGGTCACCGCCGATCGTTCTCTCTGACCTGCTGTCCGAACAGTCGACGCCAAACGTAGGTCAGCAACGGCGGGTCCGCAGGCCACGTCTGCCGCTGCGAAGACGTGCGATCAGGCCCGAGCTGTTGAGTCTGGCCGACAGTCGCGTTACGCGAGAAGTACAAGGTCATGCCGCTGCACCTCTCACTTGATCGGTCGATCAGCCGTTACCTGTACGGTCCCTCGATTCCTGGCCTTGCCGGCCGAATGGGCAGTGTGGGAGCCGTGGAACGGCGTGGTGACACCGTCGTAGCGCAGCTGCAGCATCATCCCCTGCTGTGCGTGGGGCAGGTTGTGGCAGTGGTTCATCCAGATCCCCGGATTCGTTGCCTTGAACGCGACCTCCCACACCTCCCCTGGGCGGACATCGAATGTGTCCATCCACAATGGACTGCCGGACGTCGGCGTACCGTTCCTCGACAGGATCAGCACGGGATGTCCGTGCAGATGCCAGGGGTGGGTTTCCGGGCTTCGGTTCACCACGGTGAACCGGATGAGGTTGCCCTCGGCCACGAGTTGATCCGGGATCGACGGGTGACCACGGCCGTTTACCGTGTGCGCGTACGCCGGCCGACCGTCGACCAGAGCCACGCCGCGGTCCAGAACGATGGTGAAGTGCCGATCGGCGCGGCGTGCAGCATCGAACGGCACGCTGGCCGGCGCTCCGTAACTCAGCATGTCGAGCTCCGGCCAGTCGGAGGTGTCCTCGACGGCCGGGGCACGACCGGTGGGGTGGTCGTCCGGTTGCAGCCGCAGGCCGCCGGTGTGGTCGTTGTCGAGGACGAGTGCCACCGGAGTCTCTGGCATGACAAAGGCAAGGTCGTAGCGTCCGCCTGCGGGCAGGCGCAGTCCGGCGTCGGTGACCTCTCCAGGTTGGTGGAGATCCCGGCCGTCGATGGCCGCCACCCGGAACGGCGTTCCGGTGAGCGCGAACCGGTGCGGATCCGGGTCAGTGTTGATCAGCCGCAACCGCACCTTTGTGCCGGCCGGCGCGGTGTGGTCGGTACGTCCGTCCCGCCCGGCGATCACGATGGTGCCGTCGAAGGTGTGCACGGGAAGAATCAGATCCAGCTGCCCAGCGAGGGCTGCGCTGTTGTCGTGCTGCTGTTCGCGCGGCATCACGACGAGGGTCCCGTACAGCCCGCGACGCACCCCGAGGTGGGACAACTGGTGGGTGTGGTACCAGTAGGTACCCACCTGATCCGCGCGGAACCGGTAGACGAACTCCTCGCCGGGCGTCACCGCATTCTGGGTCAGGCCTGGTACGCCGTCCTCACCGCACGCCACGTCGTAGCCGTGCCAGTGCAGCGTGACCCCGTCGTCGATGTCAGTGTTGCGTAGCGTCACCTCGATCAGATCACCCTTGGTGGCGGTGACCGGCGGGCCGGGCACCTGCCCGTTGTAGGTCCACGCGGCGAGATCACGTCCGGACGGAAGCCGGAAGGTGGCGGTCTGCGCAGTGAGGACGTACTGGCGTCTGGCGCCGCCCGGCGCCGGTGTGTCGACCCCCCGCAGGTCGGCCACCGACACGACCGGTCGAGAGCTGGAGGATCGCCCGGGACCACCTCCGGTAACCACTGGTTCAGCCGGCACGAACAGCAGGCCGACACCGGTGGTGCCGCCACCCGCCACGATCGCGCCACCCCCCGTCAGGCTGATGAACCGGCGACGTGAAAGTCGGGCCATTGCCCGCGGTTCCTCGGCGGGGGCGATATCAGCGTCACCGACGGCGGTGTCATCGGCACGGGTGGCGCCCACAGCGGCGTCGGTGGTGCCCACCGGCGCCGCTACGACCCGCGCGGTCAGCAGCGCGCCCGCACAGACCAGGGAGCAGGCGATCAACGCCGTACTCCACGCCAGGGGAAAACCCACCAGGACGGTCACCACGAGCCCGGCCAGGGCCGCGTATCCGGCGGTGAGTGGCAAGACCACGCAGGCTGCCGGTATCCCGGCTTCCGGAGCGCGTCTCGCCGCGAGCAACCGCGGGCCGGCGACCACAACGGCGGCCAACCCGGCGGCTCCCAGGATCGGCAGGCCCAGTAGCACCTTCTCCTGCACGAACCACCAGCCACGACCGGCCAACATCGCCACCGTGACCACCCGGGCAAGTGCCACCAGGACAGCCGCCGCAAGGAGCCCGAGCGCGAGCCGCGCGCGCCGGATGGCTGCGGTGGCGCCGGCCGCGAACCACGCGGCCACGCCCAGCAGCGCCACCACGTGATCGACGAGAATCAACTGGCCTGTCGTCATGACGCCCGCGCCGCCGGTTCGGACGCCCGTGTGTCGTCGCCCGCCCCGGCCCGCCGATACGCAACCGGGACCCTCGACAGCATTCGCGCGCGCCGCGCGAGGTCGCCGGCCACCATCAGGATGATCAGACCGTTGACCGCGTGCAGGCCGAAGATGAGCTGGCCGGCCGTCGTGCTGGCACCGCCCGTGCCATCGAGCGCGACGGCGAACTCCCGGATCAGAACCTGTACGACAACGAGCCCGGCTACCAGACCGGTCATCCCGATGAGCCGGCCGGGCATTCGGGCCAGGGCGGCGATGATCGTCATCACGGCCGCGGACAGCAGGATCACATAGCCCAGCGAGCGATGCACCTGGAACGACTCGTCCCTGGGCGCGGTGTTGAACGCGCCGCTGGCGGCGAGGAAGAACTGTACGACGATGACCAGCACCAGCAGAGCGGCAAGGCCGGCAAATACTTTCCGCAAGGTAGTGCTCCTTCGGACTGGTTGAGACACGGCATGTGCTTCGGGTGACGCTGCCCGACAAGGACAGTCGTTGGTTGCGGGCGGAGCTCGCCCTCATGCGGGTGGCGGCCGCCCAGCGGATGCGGCTGGCCGTCGCCGGCCATCTCACTCGGCCAGGGCGTGCCGTAGGGCTGCGGCGAGTTCCGCGATCTGCCGCTGTGACACCTCGGCGGACAGGATCGCCTGTGACCCGTGGAACGTTCCGGCCCACTGGTGCAACTCGACTGACACGCCCGCTTGCAGCAGGCGCAGTGCGTATTCGATTCCTTCATCGCGGCTCGGGCAGAATTCCGCGGTCGCGATGTAGGCGGGCGGCAGGCCGGACAGGTCGTCGGCCCGCGCCGGGGCGGCGTACGGTGAGGCGGGCTGGGAGCCCAGGTAGTGCCGCCACGCCGCGATGACCTTGTCACGTGTCATCCAGGGCGTATCGGTGAAGTTCCGCGCCGACCATGTCTCCTGCCGGTCATCCAGCCCAGGCTGGTTCATCAGTTGGAAGCAGATCGGCGGCCCGTGCTGATCACGTGCCCGCAACGCGACCGCGGCCGCGATTCCCGCGCCTGCGCTGTGACCTCCGACCGCGATGCGGGCCGGGTCGATACCGAGCTCGGCCGCGTGTTCGGCTGCCCAAACCAGCACGGCGTACGTGTCGTCGAGGGCGGCGGGGAACCGGTGCTCGGGGGCCAGACGGTAGCCCACCGAGATCACCGTCGCACCGCAACTGTCCGCGATCCGGGCGGCCCACGGATGCTCGGTGTCCAGGTCACCCATGACGAATCCGCCGCCGTGCAGCCAGATGATGGCGCCCTGTGCCCCGTGCGGGCGATAGATCCGCACCGGCACGTGCGGATCGGCAGGCACGGTACGGTCCTCGACCTCCATATTCGAGGTGTCCGGTGCCGGCACCGAGGCGGCCAGCCCGGCGAGTTTCTTGCGCGCGGTCACCGGGTCGGTCAGATCAGCCTCGGGGAACAGCGGGATGAACGCTTCCAGTTCAGGATCCATGTCCACGATCCTCACGGCCGCCATCCCCGGAATCATCCGCCATCTGTCGGGAATCCCACCTGGTTCGTGCGCCGGTCGTCGCCTATCCTCCGGTGATGGAGGCACTGGCCGAACGGCTGTCGCATCTGGATCGGGAGGCCGGGGGTGCGCTCCGCGTCGTGATGTTCTACGACACGCTGATGCGCCGGCGGGTGGATCTGCCGGCACTTGCCCGGGCCTCGGCGGGCCTGGCCGAGTGCGTGGCTGGGATCCGGCTGCACAGCACGGGGCGCACAGTGCGCGTCGGACCTGACGGCCGACAGGCGCCCGTTGCACAGCCGGCGGCCTTCGCCACGGCACCGATCACGCTTGACGGCGAAGAGATCGGCACGGTGTGGCTGGAACGTCCTGGGCCGCCCCTGCCGCTCGACGACCTGCTGCTGGACCGGCTCGCCATCGCCGCCGCGGCGGTTGTCGAACGCTACGCCCCGGCCCACACCACCATGGCCGACCCCGCACTCGTCGAACTGGTGATCAGCTCCGACAGCGACCAGGCGGCTAGAACTCGGGCCCTACGGCTTCTCGGTTTCGCTGCCGACCAGCCGATCCGAGTCCTCGCCGTACGCTCGCAACTCCCGCTCGACCATATCGGTGGCCTGGTCTGCCCGACCCGCCCGGTGAAGGCGGCATCACTGGCCGACGTTGGCGTCATCCTGGCCACCACCGTTGACCCGGCCCAGCTTCCGCCCGGCGTACGCGCGGGCATCGGTGCCGCCGAAAGTCCCGACGAGTCCTGGCGGCAAGCTCGCACCGCCCTCCGCTACACCACCCCGCACCAGACGGTCGTCCACTACCACAGTCTCGGGGCGTTAGCGCTTCTCGCACAGGTACCCAAGGATGCCGCGCGAGACAACCCCGACGTGGCGACGACCGCCCGAATAGCCAGCAACCCGGAAGATTTGAAGACACTGGACGCCTACTGCGAAACCGGCTCGTTGCGCCGGGCCGCCGACCTTCTCCACCTGCACCACAGCAGCGTCGCCCGCCGACTCGACCAGATCGGAAAGACCCTGGGCATCGAACTCACCGAACCCACCGGACTGATACGGGCCAGAATCGCTCTCACCACATGGCGGCTACTCAACGATTGAGAAGGTGCAGTCGAGGTCGCAGAAGCTGGTGGGCCGCACGACCAGTGTGTGGAACGTGCTGGCGATCGCCGGCTGACGATTGACGCTGATGAGGCCGATGCCGTTCACGAAGTCTCCTCGTTCCCGATCGCCGTGGCGGTGTTGGCTCGGTAGGCGTGGGTGCGGGCGGGCCACCCGAGGAACCGGTCAAACAGTGCGGCGGTACCACCCGCCGCACTGGGATTGAGCCGGTGCAGGTCATCGATCGCGTCGTGCAGGCAGCTGGCCAGATAGAGAAACAGGCTCACCGGGCTGTCCCGGTACTCGGCCGCGAGAGCGAGCTTCGCCGCGCCGCACGGCCACGGCTGACCGCACCGCCGGCAAAGCCACAGCGGCTGCATTGGCAGATGTTCCTGCCGGAACACGGCTGCACCATTCGCTCGGGCCGGGCCCTGGTCCCGGTCGCCGGTCATCGGCGGCCGGCTTCCCGGACCTGCCGCTCGAACAGTTGACGCCAGGCATGGGTGAGCAGCGGTGGATCAGACGGTCGAGTCGTTTGTGGCATAGGGCCCTCGGTGGTCAACGTCTGTCGCCATAGACGGTCGGCTTTCGCGTGACGTGAGACGTACACCGTCATGCCAGCACTTCCGTTCGAGACGGTGAGCGGTGGGCTCGCCGGGGGAAGGGCGAGCCCACCGCCGCCGCACGGCGGCCTCGGGCAGACCGCCCCGATCACTCACCCACGCAGCCCCGATGGCGGGATCATCGAACTCCGGCCCGGTTCGAGCATCTTCCCGCAGCTCAAGTAGCCGACAGACGAAGAAGTGCCCACCATCCCCAACAGGAGCGGTGAACAGGAACACCTGGACGAACCGGTCCGCCTCGGCACCGAGTTCTTCGTGCAACTCCCGACGAAGCGCAGCCTCCAGAGAGCCATCCGTCGACTCCACGCCACCGCCCGGCGTCGTCCAGTACGGCGCCTGGCCGGACTTGATTCGCTTGATCAGCACGAGGCGGTCTTCCTCGTTCAAAAGAATGGCCCGCACCGACCTACGCACGATCCGACGCACAACCGGCCCCTATCCACGTCCAGAGCGACCAGGCACCAGCGCACCCGTGATCTATGGATCTGTCCGCCGGCATCGCCTCGCGTCCCACCGATGCCGCCGCCGTCCAACGGCTCCCGAGCGACCACCGAGCGACCACCCGCCATCCGCGTACGCGAAAAAGGCCCCGACTGGCAGAGTTCTACCAGTTCAGGGCCTTGCTCGTTGGTGCGCCGCCAGGGACTCGAACCCCGAACCCGCGGATTAAGAGTCCGCTGCTCTGCCAGTTGAGCTAGCGGCGCTCGCTGACAACGGGGGAAACACTAGCACGCACCCTGAACCGGGTTCCAATCCGATCCCGGGGTCACCCCTTCGGTCGAGCTTATCGGACATTAGCGAAAAAATCCCTCGCAAAGCGTGGGACCGGGGTGATGCCGGGCGGCAGCGATACGGCACGATGTGCGCCAGGTGCGCAACGACAGGGGTGGGAATGGGCAGGTTCGCGCGGGCCGGGGTGGTCTTGGGGCTGGTGGCGTCGCTGGCGTTGTCGGGCTGCGGCGAGGAGCGCGCACCGGCCGAGTTCGTACCCGGCCAGACCCCTGGTGCGACCGGCACCGGGACGCCGGGGGCACCGGGCGCACCGGAGGTGTCGAGTGGTCCGCCGCTGACGGTGAGTCCGGCCGACGGGGCGAAGAACCGGCCGGTCAGCGTGGAGATCGGCGCGAAGCTGCCGGACGGCGGCGAGGTGTCGCAGGTCACGCTCAAGACCGAGGACGGCAAGACCGTCAAGGGCAAGCTGCGTACGGACGGGTCCTCGTGGGTTCCGTCGGCGCCGTTGAAGTGGTCCACCCGTTACACCGCGACCGTCTCCGCGAAGGGGCCGGACGGCGCGGTCAGCGAGGGCACCAGCACGTTCACCACGATGGCCAAGCCCGGCTCGATGATCACCTCCGGGTTGTACCTGTTCGACGACCGGACGTACGGGGTGGCGATGCCGGTGGTGGCGGAGTTCCACCCGGGTATCCCGGCCAAGGACCGGGCCAAGGTGCAGAAGCGGATGTTCGTGCAGACCGACCCGCCGCAGCCGGGCGCCTGGCACTGGGTGAGCAACGGTACGCAGGCGTACTACCGCGCACCGGAGTACTGGAAGGCCGGCACCAAGTTGACCGTACGCATCGCCCTGGCCGGCATCCCGCTGAGCAACGGCAGGTACGGCAACGTCGACCGCAACGCCACCGCGAAGATCGGCTCGGCCTTCGAGATGAAGGTCACCAACTCCGACAAGCAGATGCGGGTGTACGAGGACGGGCAGCTGGTCAAGACGTTGCCGGTCAGCCTGGGCAAGAAGAAGACCCCCTCGTCCAGTGGCACGCTCGTGGTGATGGAGAAGAAGGAAGCGACAGTCTTCGACACGATGGACGACCCGGATCCGGAGAACCGGTACGTCACCGACATCGAGTTCGCCCAGCGACTCACCTGGGGCGGCGAGTACATCCACGCGGCACCCTGGTCGGAGAATGTCCAGGGGCGGCAGAATGTGTCGCACGGGTGCGTCAACATCTCGATGGCGAACGCTCGATGGCTCTTCCAACGCACGAAGATCGGCGACCCGATCACCATCACCGGCACCGAACGCAAGCTGGCGGCCGGCAACGGTTGGACGGCGTGGAACCTGAGCTGGTCGGAGTTCGTCAAGGGCAGTGCGCTGCCCGTTCCGGACGGTGGCGCCGGTCCGGCCGTATGACCGGACGAAATATGTCACTATCCGGACATCCCGCTCCACGTGTTTCGGTTCACTAGGCGCAACGGGTACGTGAACTGGTGCGTCAGAGATGTGGACGGGAAGCGGACCACGACTGTGAGGACACCATGCGGATTCGGGACCAGCGCAACCGGCGGCGGGAGGTGCTCGCCGCGGGCCTGCTCGCCGTGACGTTGGCACTGACCTCCGCCTGCACCGGCGGTAAGGGTGGCGACAAGGGGCCGGGTTGGCAGGACGGTGCCGACCAGCCGGCCGCGAAGGCGTCGGTGAGCATCAGCGAGCCGGCGGCGGACGCCACGGAGGTGCCGGCGTCGACGGCGATCGCCTTCGCCGCCGAGCAGGCCGAGGACGTCACGGTCGAGCTGACCGACGCCGAGGGCGAGTCGGTCGAGGGTGACCTCGCCGCCGACGGCCGCAGTTGGCTGCCGGCGGCGGCGTTGACCTACGGCGCCACGTACACCGCCACCGTCACCGCGACCGGCGACGACGGCCTGCCGGCGACCGCGACAAGCGCCTTCACCGTGATGGAGAAGCCGGAGAACCAGGTACGCATCAGCAGCTTCCTCGGCGACGACCAGACGGTCGGGGTGGCCATGCCGCTTATCGTCAAGTTCGGCCGGGAGATCCCGGAGAAGTACCGCGCCGACCTGCAACGCCGGATGACGGTGACCTCGGAGCCAGCCCAGGAGGGCATCTGGCACTGGGTCAGCCCCACCGAGATCCGGTACCGGCCGAAGGAGTTCTGGCAGGCCGGCAGCAAGGTGTCGTACCGGGTGCAGGCCGGCGGGCTGCCACTCGGCGACGGCTGGTACGGCCGGGCCGACCTGACCGTCGACATCGCCATCGGCCCGGAGCTGCTGATGACGGTGGACAACCGGACCAAGCGGATGATCGTCACCAAGAACGGCGAGAAGATCAAGACGATCCCGGTGAGCCTGGGCAAGAAGAGCACCCCGTCCTCCAGCGGCACCATGGTGGTGATGGAGAAGCTGCGCAAGACGGTCTTCGACACGTACGACGAGCTGGGCCCCGAGGACGGCTACCGGACGAAGATCGACTACGCGCAGCGGCTCACCTGGGGTGGCGAGTTCATCCACGCGGCACCCTGGTCGGAGGGGCAGCAGGGCACGACGAACGTCTCGCACGGCTGCGTGAACGTCTCAATGGCCAACGGCGCCTGGCTGTTCAAGAACACGAAGGTCGGTGACCCGATCGTGGTCAAGGGCACCGAGCGCAAGCTCCAGCTCGGCAACGGCTGGACCGACTGGAACGTCAGCTGGGAGGAGTACGTCAAGGGCAGCGCCCTGCCGTACGAGCCGGCAGCGAACGACGAGACCAACCCAGACGTCGAGGCGAGCGAGGCCCCTGGCGCCTGACCCTCACGCCGGCACCGGTGCCACGACATGCCGCAACCTGCGGCCTCCGTCGGCGGGCATACCGCGTCATGCCGCATCCGGGGTGGCTGCTCCCCGCAGACCCGGCTGCCGGGTACTCCGAAAGCGTCAGGCCCCCTCCGCGGAGGGGGCCTGACCGGTGGGGTGACTGATGGGAATTGAACCCACGACAACCGGGACCACAACCCGGTGCTCTGCCAACTGAGCTACAGCCACCATGCCGCCGCGCCCGGTCGATCGCCCGGGGCGGGTGCGGTGAAATCATACCCCCACCACGGCCGACCACGTCCACCGGGTTGCCGCCGGGACGGGACCGGTCCGCGACAGGCAGGCCGCGCGGCAGCCGGGGCGGTCAGAGTTCGCCGGCGATCGCCTTGGCGCTCTCCACGTCGGGTCCGGGCAGGGGGACGAAGATGGTGCGCCGGTAGTACTCCAGCTCCCGGATGCTCTCCCGGATGTCGGCCAGGGCCCGGTGCGCCAGGCCCTTCTGCGGCTGACCGAAGTACACCCGCGGATACCAGCGGCGGCACAGTTCCTTGATCGAGGAGACGTCGATCATGCGGTAGTGCAGGTGGGCGTCGAGGCGGGGCATGTCCCGGGCGATGAAACCACGGTCGGTGGCGATCGAGTTGCCACACAGCGGCGCGGTACGCGGATCCTTGACGTGGCGGGTGACGTAGTCGAGCACCCGCTCCTCCGCCTCGGCCAGGGTGACGGTGGAGCGGCGCACCTCGTCGGTAAGCCCCGACTTGCCGTGCATCGTCCGGACGATCTCGGGCATCGCGTCCAGCGCGGCGTCGTCAGCGTGGATCACCACGTCGATGCCGTCACCGAGCACGTTGAGGTCGGGGTCGGTGACCAGCGCGGCGACCTCGATCAGTTTGTCGCCACCGAGGTCCAGCCCGGTCATCTCACAGTCGATCCAGACGAGAAGATCAGCCACCGGGACAGCCTACGCGCAGCCCAAGTCTCGTGGCTCCGCGCCGTCACGGTCACCGACCGCTAAGGTCTTCCCCGTGCCCGCCGAACCCGCCACACCACCCTGCGTCGACCTGGACGACCCGGGCAGCCGCACGGCCCGCCGGGTCGTGGGAGCGCTGGCGTTGGCGGCGGCGCTCCCGGCTCTCTACCTGCCGGGACGCACCCACGACTTCTTCGACCTGAAGATCTACATGGCGGCCATGGACTGGTGGGCTGCTGGCAACCCGCTGTACGACTACGCACAGCCGGACCGGGTGCAGGGCGAGTTGTTCTTCACCTATCCGCCGTTCGCCGCGCTGGTCCTGCTGCCGTTCTCCTGGCTGAAGTTGGGCGCCACCGTGGCGATCTTCACCGGGCTTACCCTGCTCGGCGTGGTGGTCACCACGAAGTGGCTACTCGACCCGGTGATCCGTCGACACCGGCTACCGCACCTGTTCACCCTCGTGGTGGGCGTGCTGATCGTGCTCGGTGTGGAGAGCACCCGGGAGACGATCACCTTCGGGCAGATCAACATGCTGCTGGTGGTGCTGATCCTGGCCGACCTGCTGTTCGCCGTACCCCGCGACAGCCGCTGGGCCGGGGTGGGCGTCGGGTTGGCGGCGGCGCTCAAGCTGTTCCCGGCCATCTTCGTGATCTACCTGCTGGCCACCCGGCGGTGGCGGGCGGCGGTGGTGGCCGGGGCGACCGCGGCCGGGGCGACCCTGCTCGCCGCGGCGGTGGCTCCCGGTGATTCGTGGCGGTTCTGGACGCACGAGTTGTGGGCCACCGACCGGGTCGGTCGCACCGACTACACCGGCAACCAGTCACTGTTCGGACTGCTGAGCCGGCTCATCGCTCCGGAGGAGCCGAACCGGCTGGTGTGGCTGCTCCTGGTCGCCGTGGTCAGCGGGTACGGGTTGTGGCGGGCGGTGCGGGCGTCGCAGGCCGGGGACGCGCTGACCGGCCTGACGCTTACCGGCCTGGTGGCGGCGCTGATCAGCCCGATCACCTGGACACACCACATCTACTGGTTCATCCCGGCGGTGGTGATCCTGGCCGACACCGCGTTGGGTACCGACCCGCGCACCGCCGCGGGGGCCCGCCGACGCCGCCGGATGGTGATCCTCGCCGTGAGCGTCACCTCGATCATCGTGTACGGAGTGGTGTCCTTCTACGACTGGGGAATCACGCCGTCGCCCACCGGCAGCCCGTGGGAGTTCCTGCTCCGCAACGCGTACGTGTGGCTCTGCCTGGTGCTGCTCGTCGTCCTGCCGGTGCGTGGTCCCGCCCGCATGCCGAGCCACCAGCCCACAAAGTCGGACACTCTTCCCGAGACTCCCATTCCTCGGTAACCTGCCCCATAGTCTCACCGAGGCCCCACAAACACCGATATCCCCCGGTGAAGGGCGGCCCTCCGCGTCGGCAGCACGGTGGGCCGCCCCACCCCCCCACCCCACCCACCCACACCCTTCCTCGCCGATCTTGCAGTTTTGGTCGGCAGTAACACCGCTTTCATCCCTTTTGTCGCGACCATAAGTGCAAGATCGGCGCGGGGG
>NZ_JAGPXT010000037.1 GCF_018070465.1 Micromonospora sp. C95 | reverse complement strand
CGACCCCCGAATTGGAGCTTTGTCATGAACACGATGCTGCGGAAGAGCGTGCTGGGTATCGCGGGTCTGGCCTTCACCGGTGGCCTGTTCGCCGGTCCGGTGGCCGCCCACGCCGACACCACCCCGGTCGCCGGCAAGCCGGCTCCGGTAGCGGCGGTGCGGGCTGACAAGCCGGACATGAGCAAGGTGCTGCCCCACGGCACCCCCAGCAACCAGTCGACGATCGAGCTGAACGACGAGCAGACCGCGAATGTGAAGGCGATCATCGCGGCGACGAAGAAGGCCGGCATGGACGAGCGTGCCGCGGTGGTGTCGATCGCCACCGCCCTGCAGGAGTCGAAGCTGGAGAACCTGGGCCACCTGGGTGACCGCAACGACCACGACTCCCAGGGCCTGTTCCAGCAGCGCCCCTCCTCGGGCTGGGGCACCGTGGAGCAGATCACCGACCCCGAGTACTCGACCCTGGCCTTCCTCAAGGCCCTCAAGCAGGTCGACGGCTGGCAGGACATGCCCCTCACCGAGGCAGCCCAGACCGTCCAGGTCTCGGCCTACCCCGACCACTACGCCCAGTGGGAACAGCAGGCCGCCGACCTCGTCATCGAACACTGGACCAGCTGACCCCCACCACGGTCAGACAACAACCGAAGACATTCCTCCACAGGGGGAGCAGAACCGCCGGCCGGCACCCGACACCCGGGTGCCGGCCAGCGGCATCTGCACACCACCACGCGAACTGACCACAGCCAGATCAACCAGACAGCAGACAGCAGACAGCAGACAGCAGACAGCAGACAGCAGACAGCAGACAGCAGACAGTCAAACCCACCCGGGCTGGCCCACACCCGCACGGAGACCGACCAGGTCAGGCTGGGGGCGACCGTGCCCGGCGCAGGGATCAAGCCTGACCGCCCGAAGCCGGGCACGGTCGCCCCCAGCCCCACCGCAACCACCCAAGAAGCCAGACACACGACCCCGATACCCCAGGAGCAAAGGGCTCAGGCCAGCCCAGCCGCCCCCAGTGCCTCGACCACGTCACCGACCACGACCACAGCCGGTGGACGCAACCCCGCGGCGGTCACCGCCTCAGCCACCTCGCCGAGTGTCGAGCGGACGATCCGCTGACCGCCGGTGGTGGCCTCCTGGATCACCGCAGCCGGCGTAGCGGCTGCCCGTCCGTGCGCCAGCAGCGTGCTGGCGATCAACGGTAGGTTCTTCAGACCCATCAGGATCACCAGCGTGCCGCGTAGACCGGCCAGCGCCTCCCAGCGGACCAGTGAGTCCGGCGATTCCGGCGCGACGTGCCCGGACACGACGGTGAACTCGTGTGCCACCGACCGGTGGGTCACCGGAATGCTCGCCGCGGCCGGTGCGGCGATCGAACTGGTCACCCCCGGGACCACGGTGACCGGTACGCCGGCCGCCGCACAGGCCAGCAGTTCCTCGCCGCCCCGGCCGAAGACGTACGGGTCACCGCCCTTGAGCCGGACCACGAGTGCGCCCGCCAACGCCCGGTCCACCAAGATCCGGTTGATCTCCTCCTGGGTCCGGGACGGGCCGTAGGGGATCTTGGAGGCGTCCACCAGTTCCACGCCCGAGCGCAGCTCGTCGAGGAGCAGTCCAGGCACCAGACGATCGGCGACCACCACGTCGGCCTCGTTGAGCAGCCGCCAACCCCGGAGAGTGATCAGTTCCGGATCACCGGGTCCGGCACCTACCAGGGCGACTCGACCAGTGCGGCCACCCCCGCCAGCGGGGTGATTGGCGGGGGCCTGCGGCTCCCTCCCCTGCTGGAGGAGGGTACGGATGGCGTCGCGGACGCTCGCCGCGCGACGTGGGTCGCCGCCGCCGTGCACCGCGACGGTGACCGGGCCGTACCGGGTCACGGCCGGGGTCCAGGCCGTCGCCGCGTGCCGGTCGTCGGCACGTACGCAGAAGATCCGACGTTCGGCGGCGGCGGCGCTGACGTCTGCGGCGGCGACCGGGTCGTCGATGGCGACCTGCACCAGCCACGCGCCGTCGAGATCGTCCGGGGCGAACCGGCGCGACGCCCAGTGCAACCGCCCGGCATCGACGTGCGCGCGCAGCGCCGGGGTGATTTCCGGCGTCACCAGCAGGACGTCCGCGCCCGCGTCGAGCAGCGCCGGAACCCGCCGCGTGGCCACCGCTCCCCCGCCCACCACCACCACGCGGAGTCCGGCCAGTCGGAGCCCGAGGGGGTACGCGCTCGCGCTCATGGCGCCGCCCGCTTCATTGGGCGGCGCGAGGCGCCCGATCGTTCGCTCGCCAGCTCGCTCATGCCGCCTCGCTCCGCGTACCGACGATGCCCGGCATCGCGCCGTGAGTCCGAAGGGTTCGCTCGCTCACTTCTCGGCCACTCCGGCGGAGTCGAAGGTGGCCACCTCGTGCAGTACCCGGACCGCGCCGGTGACCACGGGCAGAGCCAGCAGCGCGCCGGTGCCCTCGCCGAGCCGCAGTCCGAGGTCGATCAGGGGGGTGAGGCCGAGCCGGCGCAGCGCGACGGTCGCGCCGGGTTCGGCGGAGCGGTGACCGGCGACCATGGCCGCCACGGAGTCCGGGGCGAAGGCCGCCGCGGCGAGCGCGGCGGAGACCGCGATCACCCCGTCCAGCAGCACCGGTACGCGGCGCGCCGCCGCACCGAGCACGAACCCGGCCAGGGCGGCGTGTTCCAGCCCACCGACAGCGGCCAGCACACCGAGCGGATCCTCCGGGTCGGGGTCGTGCCGGCGCAGCGCGGCCCGCACCACCTCGATCTTGTGCTGGTAGGTCGGGTCGTCGACGCCGGTGCCCCGGCCGGTGGCCTCGACGGCGTCGACCCCGGTGAAGGCGGCGATCAGGGCGGCGGCCGGGGTGGTGTTGGCGATCCCCATGTCACCGGTGAGCAGAATTCCGGCGCCGGCGTCGACCAGGTCCCCGGCGATGCCGATGCCGACCTCGACCGCCGCCCGCGCCTCCTGCCGGGTCATCGCGGCGGTGACGGTCATGTCCCGGGTGCCGCGCCGGACCGGTGCGCTGACCAGTCGGGGCATCGCCGGTCCGAAGCTGTCCGGTGCGTCGACATCGTCCACGGGGTCGGCAACCGGCAGCGGCCCGGCCACCCCGACGTCGATCACGGTCACCGAGGCGCCCGCCTGCCGGGCGAAGGTGTTGACCACCGCTCCACCGGCCAGGAAGTTGCCGACCATCTGCCCGGTGACCTCCTGCGGCCAGGGAGTGACCCGCTGGGCGTGCACGCCATGGTCACCGGCGAAGATCGCCACCGCCGCCCGGTCGGGCACCGGTGGCGGGCAGCCGCCGGCCAGGCCCGCGAGGCGTACGGACAGCTCCTCCAGGACCCCGAGCGAGCCGGCGGGTTTGGTGAGGCGCGCCTGCAACTGCCGTGCTGCGGTCATCGCCGGCTCGTCGAGCGGGCCGACGGCCGCGATGGTGTTCTCCAGCATCATGCCTCCATGATCTCGGCCAGCACCGTGGTGAAAGCATCGGTGGTCGCCCGATCCCGAACTGCGATCCGGATCCAGTCCGGACCGAGTCCGGGAAACGTGTCGCCCCGGCGTACCGCCCAGCCCCGCGCCCGCAGCAGGTCCCGGATCCGGTCGGCGCCGGCGATCCGTACCAGCACGAAGGCGCTGGCCGGGCGGCCGGCCACGCGTACCCCGGGCAGCGCCGACAGCCGCGCGACCAGGTGTTCCCGGTCGGCGGCGAGCTGCGTGGCGATGGCCCGTTCGGCCTGGACCGCCTCGGGGCCGGCGCAGGCCGTGGCGGCGGCCAGCGCCGGGGTGGACACCGCCCAGAGCGGCTGCACGGCGGCCAGCCGGCGCAGCAACGTGGCCTCGCCGAGCAGGTAGCCGATGCGCAGCCCGGCCAGCCCCCACGTCTTGGTGAGGCTGCGTACGACAAGCAACCCCGGCAGGTCCCGGCGGGCGGCAAGCGATTCGGGTTCACCCGGTACCCCGGGCGTGACGGCGGTGTCGGCGAACGCCTCGTCGACCACGAGTACCCGACCGGGGCGGGCCAGCGCGGCGAGGTCGGCGGCCGGGTGCAGCACGGAGGTGGGATTCGTCGGGTTGCCGATGATGACCAGGTCGGCGTCGGCGGGTATCCGCTCCGGGTGCAGCCGGAAACCGTCCGCCGCGTCCAGCAGCACCCGCCGCACGGAATGTCCGGCTGCCCGTAGCGCGGCCTCCGGCTCGGTGAACTGCGGATGCACCACCACCGGCCGGCGTAGCCCGCGCAGTGCCTGAGCGAGCAGCACGAAGCCCTCGGCGGCACCGGCGGTGAGCAGCACCTCCTCCGGTGGGCGACGGTGCCGGGCGGCGACGGCGGCGCGGGCCGGGCGTGGATCCGGGTACGCGGCGAGGTCGGCCATCGACGCGGTGATCGGCCCGGCCAGCCAGGGTGGCAGGGGGGCGCGTCGCACATTGACGGCGAGGTCGACCAGGCCCGTGGCGACCTCGGCGTCACCGTGGTGGGTCAGGTCCGGCTCGGCCGCCGACGTCCTGGGTGTCGTGCTCAACTGCCCGTGCATGACCGCGATCCTGCCGGGAAGGCGGCGCGGGGGACAGCAACCCGGCGGGTGGGCCGCATCACCACGCATCACTTCATGAGTATTTCTCATGCTTGAATCGGAAATGTCATAACTTGGCGGTGTGAGCTTCCGACCCCTTGCTGCCGCTGGTCGTCTCGTTCCCCTTCTCCGTGCCGGGCTGATCGCCGGCATCGTCGTCGCCGCCGCCGCGTACCCGGCCGTAGCGGTGACCGGCATCGGTGCCAAGGCCACCGCGCACGCCGTGGAGAGCAAGACCCGGCTGCTGACCACCGCCCTGCCCGCCGAGACCTCCTACCTGTACGCGCCGGACGGCAAGACCGTGCTGACCATGTTCTTCGAGGAGTACCGGCAGTACACCAAGCTTTCGGACATCTCGCCCAACATGCAGCAGGCCATCGTGGCCGCCGAGGACAACCGCTTCTACCAGCACCACGGCGTCGACCCGAAGGGTGTCGCCCGCGCCTTCGTGGCCAACGCCCGCTCCAGCGGTGTCTCCCAGGGAGCCTCCACGCTCACCATGCAGTACGTCCGGATGGCGCTGCGCGACAGCGCCACCACCCCGAGGGAGGTGCAGGAGGCCACCGCGCAGACCCCGACGCGCAAGATCAAGGAGATGCGCATGGCGGTCGACCTGGAGAAGGAGTTGAGCAAGGAGGACATCCTGGAGCGGTACCTCAACTCCGCGTACTTCGGGCACCGCGCGTACGGCATCTACGCCGCCAGCGAGATCTTCTTCTCGAAGACCCCGAAGGAGCTGACCGCCGTCGAGGCGGCCACCCTCGCCGGGCTGGTGAAGTCACCCTCCCAGTACGACCCGGCCAGTTCGGACCAGAAGGAGGCCACCGCCCGACGCAACTACGTGCTGGACAACATGGCCCGTCTCGGCTATCTCTCACCGGACTCCGCCCAGGCGGCGAAGGGCGAGCCGATCCGGCTCCGACTGACCTACCCGCCCAACGACTGCGCGGCGGTGCCCGAGAAGTGGAACAGCTGGGGTTTCCTCTGCGACTACCTGAAGAACTGGTGGAGCGCCCAGCCGGCGTTCGGGAAGAACCGACTCCAGCGGTTGGACAAGCTGCGCCGGGGCGGCTACCGGATCGTGCTCAGCATGGATCCGAAGATCCAGGCGGCGGCGGAGAAGAACGTCGGCACCGAGGGCAACACCGGCAGCCCGTTCGCCAACGGCATCGTGGTCTCCGAGCCCGGCACCGGGCGGGTCAAGGCGATGGCGGTGAACCGCACCTACTCGCTCAAGGTCGACGAGAACCCGCTCAGCTCCAACCCGGAGGCGGGTCCGGAGGTGCGGGCCAACTACCCGAACACCGTGGCGCCGCTGATGGGCGGCGGTGACCTGCCCGGCTACCAGGCCGGCTCGACGTTCAAGATGTTTCCCATGCTGGCCGCCCTCGACGCCGGCATGCCGCTCAACACCACATTCAACGCGCCGCACAGCTACCGCTCCGAGGTCTACGACGGCTGGCAGCCCTCGAACGCCAGCGGTGCGATGAGCGGTACGCAGACCATGTGGTCCGGCTTCGGCAAATCGGTGAACACCTACTTCGTCTGGCTGGAGGAGCAGGTCGGGGCGGAACGGGCCGTCCGGCTCGCCGAGCAGTTGGGGCTGCGCTGGCGTACCGACGTGGACCGGGAGCACGCCTCCCCGGCGAAGGCCAACAAGTGGGGCGCGTTCACCCTGGGCGTCTCCGACGCCACTCCGCTGGAGATGGCCAACGCCTACGCGGCGGTCGCCGCCGACGGGCGCTACTGCGAGGCGCTGCCGGTGAACGCCATCTACAACCGGGACGGCACCCCGGCCACCTACACCACACCCGGCGGTATCGAACGGGAGGTCGCCAAGCCCCGCTGCCGCCAGGTGGTCAGCGCCGACGCGGCCCGCGCCGCCACCGACGCCGCCCGCTGCCCCACCGGCGACACCCCGGCCAAGGGCAGTTGCGGGGGCTGGTCCACGGCGGACAGCGTGCGCGGCACGGTGGGCCGCCCGGTGGCCGGCAAGACCGGTACCACGGACAGCACCCGATCCGCCTGGTTCGTCGGCTACACGCCGGAGCTGGCGGCGGCCAGCTTCATCTCCGACCCCGACAATCCCTTCAACGCCGTGGGTGACGGCCAGTCCCAGATCCCGATCGCGGCGGTGTCGAACACCCTCCGCGACGCCTTGAAGGGCAAACCCGTCCGGGACTTCGTCCCACCGTCGGACCGGATCGTCGGTTGATGCTCAGGCCGACGGCCCGGCGGCCGGCCCGGACGCCACCACACCGGCCGGGTCGCCCGGGACGACACCCGCCGGCCCGGCCGGGACACCGCCGGCGGGCCCGACCGGGACCGTGGCCGGCTCGGCCGCAGCGGCGGCCACCAACCGCGTCGCGATCTGTGGGTACGCGGCCCAGTGCGGCACGAGCTGGGAGGCGTGCACGCCCCGCCAGATGAACCCCTCCGGCGCGCCCCCCGGCCAGCTCCACGCCGGGCGCTGCCCGCCCCGGGGAGTCAGCACCGCCCGGTGCTCCTTGTGCCCGGTCACCACCTCGCCACGGGTGGCAACCACACTGTCGCCCTGCGCGGTCGCCTCCCGGTAGCCGACCACCAGCCCGTCCCGCAGGCTGCCGATCGCGTCGATCACCCCGCACATCGGCAGCCCGTCGAGTTCGCGGGCCAGCCAGAGCAGGCCGGCGCCCTCGGCGACCACCGGCCGGCCGGTACGGGCCAGCTCGGCGACCGCGATGCACAGCCGCCGGTTGGCGGAGAGCTGCTCCGCGTACGACTCGGGCAACGCCCCGCCGACCACCAGGGCCCGGGTGCCGGCCGGCAGCACCTCGTCGGCGAACGGGTCGAGTGTCATCACCTCCGCACCGGCGGCCCGCAGCAGCTCGGCCGTCTCGGCGTGGCTGAAGCTGCCACCCGGTCCGCCGAGCAACGCCACGACCGGCGGGGCGCCCCCGGCGGGCCGGGCCGGGGCGGCCTCGGCGGTGCTCTGCGGCGACCATTGCGGCACGCCCAGCGCCGGCGCCGAGCGGGCCAGCCCGAGCAGCCGCTCCAGGTCGACCGTGGCGGTCACCGCCTCACCCAACCGCCGGACCGCCCGGGTGGCCTCGTCGGCGCCTTCGAGCACCGGCACCACGCCGTGCCGGCGGGACGGCAGCACCGAGGGCAGATCCTGGCGGCGCAGCGCGCCGTAGACCGGAATGCCGATGTCGTCGAGCGCCTCACGCAACAGCGCCTCGTGCCGTGCGGAGGCGACCCGGTTGAGGATCACGCCGCCGATCCACAACTGCTCGTCGTACGCCCGGAAGCCGTGCACCAGGGCGGCCACCGACTGGCCCATCGCGGCGACGTCGACCACCAGCACCACCGGGCTGCGCAGCGCGGTGGCGACGGCGGCGGTCGACTCGGTCTCGCTCCGGCCGGTCAGGCTGTCGTACAGGCCCATGCTGCCCTGCACCACGGCGAGGTCCGTGCCCTGCGCACCGTGCAGCAGCAGCGGGGCGACGCGGTCGGTGCCCACCAGCCGTGGGTCCAGGGTGCGCCCCGGTCGACCGCTGGCCAGGCCGAGGTAGGCGGCATCCACCTGATCGGGGCCGATCTTGAAGCCGGCCACGTCGACACCCCGGTCGGCGAACGCGGCGAGCAGGCCGATCGCCAGCGCGTTCTTGCCGTGTCCGGAGGAGGGGGCACTGAGCACCAGACGCGGCACGACGGTCATCATCGACTCCTCGCGAGCGGTCGGCGTGCCGACCGTCGGCGCGCTCCGCCCGCGTGACGATAGCTGAACCGGACGCCGTACACGCACCCTGCGCCACCCCGTCCGGGCCAGGTCAGCCAGTCGGTGGCGGACCGCCCCGACGCGGGTACGCTCCGCCACGGCGAGGTCTCCGCCGCCCGTTTCCGGCCGGGGCCGCTGCCTGCGGCGGTTCGGGGCGGACGACGGCGCGCGGACGCCGCGACGGTCAGCCACAGTGGCGGCGGTCACACGGGTAACCTCGTGGCGTGTACCGGTTCCTGCTGACCCCGCGCTGGCTGGGCCTGCTCGTGCTGGCGCTGGCCGCCGCCACGGTGATGGTGCTGCTCGGCAACTGGCAGCTGGACCGCTACCACGGCCGGACGGCGATCAACGAACGCATCGACGCCGGCCTGCGGATGGATCCCGTGCCGCTGCGCGAGGCACTGCCCGCGCCGACCGGCGGCCCGGGCACGGTCGGTGCGCCCCCGCCGGAGGAGCGGACCTTCACCCGGGTCACCGTGACCGGCCGGTACGACACCGACAACATCGTCCTGGTCCGGGGCCGCACGGCTGAGGGCCGGGTCGGCTTCGAGGTGGTCACCCCGCTGGTGCTGACCGACGGCACCGCCGTCCTGGTGGACCGGGGCTGGATCCCACCCGCACCGGGTGGGGCGGTGGCACAGCCGGACGTGCCACCGGCACCGGCGGGTGAGGTGACCGTCGAGGGTCGGGTGCACGCCAGCGAGAGCGGCGACGCCAAGGTGTCCCGCCGCGAGGGCCGGCTGGAAAGCCGGCGGGTGTCCGTGCCTCAACTCGCCGGCGAGTTGCCGTACCCGGTGCACGGCGCGTACGTGCTTCTCGACGAGCAGACTCCGGCCGCCGACCCGACGTTCCGGGCGGTGCCGATCGGCCACACCAACAACTGGCAGAACCTCGGCTACGTCGTGCAGTGGTGGATCTTCGCGGTGATGACCCTGGCCGGCTACGGCTGGGTCGCCCGCCGCGAGGCCCGCCGGCTCGCCGGTGTGGTCGACGAACGTCCCCGCGACCGGGCCGCGGACTCCGGCACCCCCGCCGTCACCTGACCAGTCAGCCGGGCGGCCGGCCCGCGTGGATCGCCCGGACGGCGTCGATGGTGTCGGCCTCGGCTGCGGTCTTGTCGTCCCGGTAGCGGACCACCCGGGCGAACCGCAGGGCCACCCCACCGGGATAGCGCGAGCTGCTCTGCACCCCGTCGAAGGCGATCTCCACGACCTGCTCGGGTCGGACCCGGACGACCCAGTCTCCGCGATCCACGGCGAGGCCGAGGAAGCGCTCGGTCTGCCAGCGCAGCAGATCGTCGGTGAGGCCCTTGAAGGTCTTGCCGAGCATCACGAACCCGCCGGTGCCCGGGTCGCGGGCACCCAGGTGCAGGTTCGACAACCATCCGGTGCGTCGGCCGCTGCCCCACTCCACGGCGAGCACCACCAGGTCGAGGGTGTGCCGGGGCTTCACCTTGACCCAGGCGGCGCCGCGCCGGCCGGCGTCGTAGGGCGCGTCGGGCGCCTTGACCACCACGCCCTCCTGCCCGGCGTCGAGTGCGGCGGCGAATGCCTCGCCGGCCCGCTCCGGGTCGTCCACCTCCACCCGCCCGACCAGCAGCGCCGCGTCGGCCGTGCCGCGCAGCGCCGCCCACCGCTCCCGGCCCGGCAGGTCGATCAGATCCACCCCGTCGAGGTGCAGCAGGTCGAAGAAGTACGGCGTGAGCACAGTCTCGCCGGTGCGCTCGGCGGCGGCGCGCACCGCCGGTGCGACCGGTGCCCCGGCGGCGGGACCGGCGGACCCGGCCCGGCGGGCGGCGGCACTCGACGTCTGCTGGAACGGCAGCGGCCGGCCGGTGGCGTCCAGCCCGATGGCCTCCCCGTCGAGGACGATCTCCCGGGCGGGCAGGGCACGCACGGCGGCGACCACCTCGGGCACCCGGGTGGTGATCTCGTCGAGGCTGCGGGAGAAGACGGCGATGTCGGAACCACTGCGGTGCACCTGGATGCGGATGCCGTCGAGCTTCACGTCGACCACGGCGGGCACCCCGGTGGCGGCGAGCGCCTCGTCGACGGTGGACGCGCTCTGCGCCAGCATCGGCGCCAGGGGCCGGCCCACCCGCAGGCCGAACTCGGCCAGCGCGCTCGCCCCGCCGCCGAGGGCGGCCACCGCCACCGCCCGCAGGTCACCGGCGAGCAGCAGCGCCCGGCGTACCACGGCGACGGGCACCCCGGCGGCCCGGGCGATCGCGTCGGCGAGCAGCCCGGCCTGGGCGCCGTGCCGCAACTCGCCGAGGAACAGACCGGTCAGCAGGCGCTGCTCGTCGACGGTGGCGGCCGCGTAGAGGGCGTGCACCAGGGCCCGCCGCCGAGCCTGCGAGCCCGCGCCGTGCACGGCCGCGATCTCGTCGATCGCGGCGTCGACCGCCGACACGCTGAGCGTCGGTTCGGTTGCCGGCGGGGGCAGGTCGCGCAGGCTGGCCCAGCCGACCCCGGTCTGCCGCTGGCGCAGCTCGCCGGCGAGCCAGCCGGAGCCCGCCGCCACCTCGCTCGGGTCGAGCCGCCGCAGGGCATCGGCGAGCAGCTCCACCTTGGCCCGACGACCGCTGGTGGCGCCGACGGCCGCGGAGGTGGCAGCCAGGTCCAGAAACCGCACGATCTCATCCTGCCAGCCACCACCGACAACCGGCGCCACCTGCGGACGGACCCGACCGGCGGGACATCTCCTGTGGTCCCCGGCAGCCACCCCACCGGCCGGCGGTCGCCGATGTCAGGCCGGGACCGGTTCCTCGACCCGCAGCCCCCGGGCGCGGACACCGTCCGCGATGCGCGACAGTGACGCATCCAGGGCGACCAGGGCGGCGGACAACTCGCCGAGCTGTTCCTTGAGCGTGTCCTCGGGCCACGCGGAGACGTCGACGTCCCCCAGAGCGATGACGGCGGCCTCCAGGCGGGCCAGAACCTCGTTCGTACGCATGTTCGAGAGGCTACAACAGTCCCGCGCCCGACACACCGGAAACGGCTACCGTCGGTGCGAGGTTACGGGTTCACCCGCGACCCACCTCAGCCACTCTGGCCAGCAACAACGCCTCGGCGAGGCAGACCCGGGCGAACTCGCCGAGGTGCAGGCTCTCGTTCGGCCCGTGGGCTCGGGCGTGCGGGTCCTCCACTCCGGTCACCAGGATCGCCGCCTGCGGGAACATCTCCTGGAAGGTGGCGATGAACGGAATGGAGCCGCCGACCCCGATCTCCACCGCGTCGGTGCCGTCCCAGGCGGTCCGGAAGGCCGATCGGGCCGCGTCGAACATCGGGCCGCTGGCGTCGATGACGCAGGGGGCACCGTCGTGCTCGAAGGTCACCTCGACCTGCGCGCCCCACGGTGCGTGCTGCTCCAGGTGGGCGCGCAGCGCCGCGTACGCCCGCTTCGGTTCGTCGCCCGGCGCCAGCCGTACGCTGATCTTGGCCTTGGCCGCCGGAACCAGCGCGTTCGGCGCCTCGCCGGTGGCCGGGGCGTCGATGCCGAGCACGGCGAGCGCCGGCTTGGTCCACAACCGGTCGGTGATCCGGCCGGTGCCGAACAGCCGCACGCCCTCGGCCAGCCCGGCCTCGGCGCGGAACCGGTCCTCGGGGTAGTCGACGCGGGCCGCCTCCCGGCCGACCAGTTCGGCCACCGCCACGTTCCCGGCGTCGTCGTGCAGCGTGGCGAGCAGCCGGACCAGCGTGGTGAGCGCGTCCGGAACGGCACCGCCGAACATGCCGCTGTGCACGGCGTGCTCCAGCGTGCGCACCTCCACGAAGCAGTTGACGATGCCGCGCAACGACGTGGTCAGCGCCGGCACGCCGACATCCCAGTTGGTCGAGTCGGCGATCACGATGACGTCGGCGGTGAGCTTCTCCCGGTGCTCGGCGAGCAGCCGCTCCAGGGAGTCGGAGCCGTACTCCTCCTCGCCCTCGACGAACACGACCACGCCGACCGGCAGCCGATCGCCGTACGCGCGCAGCGCCGCGACGTGCGCCATGATGCCGGCCTTGTCGTCGGCGGCACCCCGCCCGTACAGCCGGCCGTCGCGCTCCACCAGCTCGAACGGGTCGGACTCCCACAACATGCGGTCGCCGATCGGCTGCACGTCGTGGTGGGCGTAGAGCATCACCGTCGGGGCACCGGGTGGTGCCGCTTTCCGGCCGATCACCGCGGGCTGACCACCGGCCCGCGCCACCTCCACGTCGAGGCCGCAGCCGCGCAGCAACTCGGCCACCGCCTCGGCGGAGCGCTCCACGTGCGCGTGGTCGAAGCCGTCGAAGGCGATGCCGGGAATGCGGACGAGGCGCTCCAGGTCGGCCCGTACGCCGGGCAGTTCCCGCGCGACGGCCTCCCGCAGGTCGGACTCGGTCATGATCGGTGTGGTCATGACCGGCATCGTATGCCGGCCTTACCGGACGTCGCCGTCGGCGGGGGCAGGCCGGACCACCTGGCAGCCCGGACCCGACCTGCCGGAACAGCGGCGGCGCGGGACGACGCCCCTGCCGCTGGTGGCACCGCCGGGTGTCGGTTGTCGTCAGCCGCGTCGGCAGTAGTAGCGCTCGGCGGCGTGCGGCAGGGCGGGTGCGCCGTCGACGACCAGGTCGGCGCGGGCCTCGGTGCCGTCGGCCGCGAAGTGGGCGCGTTCGGTGACGTGCCACCGACGCAGCTCCGGCAGGATGGTCGGGCCGTCGCGGGTCACCGCCCGGTCCAGCCGCAGCGGCTGCGGGGCGGTGACGAAGACCGCCAGGGTCAGGTCCGCCACGGTGGCGGTCCGGGCCGCGCTGACCCCCTCCACGATCAGCACCGGCGCGACCGGGACCGGCACCGGGGTGGGCAGGAAGCGCCGGCGCACCCAGCTGTAGCGCCGGTAGGCGCCAGGCTGCCCGGCGCGTACCGGTGCCAGGACCTGCTCCTCCAACCGCACCCAGAAGGTGAGCTGGTCGTCCCACCCGTCGAGCAGGTCGTCGGTGTGCACCACCGGTGGCCGGGTCGCCTGCGGCGTCGCACCGGCGAGGGCGTCGGCCAGGCGCGCCGCGAAGACCGTCTTGCCCGCGCCGCTGGGCCCGTCGACGGCCACCAACCGGGTACGCCCCAGCCGGGCCGGCCCCGCCAGCACCCGTCGAGCCAGCCCGGCGTACGCCTCGAAGACCGCCACCACGGACACCGACGTTACCGATCGGGTTGTCCCAGGCCACTTCGGATCGCGCAGCCGCGCACCGGACGGCATGCTCGTGGCGTGTCCCATTCCGTGATGAGTCCCGGTGTCGAGGCGTTGCTGGAGCAGGCCCGTGCGGGCATGAACCGACTGACCCCGCAGGAGACGGTGCAGGCCGCGACCCGGGGGGCGCTCGTGATCGACACACGCACCGACGCGCAGCGCCGGGAGCAGGGCGACCTGCCCGGCGTCATCGTGATCGACCGGACGGTGCTGGAGTGGCGGCTCGACCCGGCCAGCGACTGGCGGATCCCCGAGGCGACCGGGTACGACCTGGAGATCGTCGTGCTGTGCCGGCAGGGATACAGCTCCAGTCTCGCCGCCGCGAGCCTGCGTGCCCTGGGCCTGCACCGGGCAACCGACATGATCGGCGGGGTGGAGGCGTGGCGGTCGGCGGGCCTGCCCTTCTCCGACCAGCCCGCCGACGTCCGCCCCTGATTCAGTAGGTCATCAGGGCCAGGGTTTGCCGGGCATACTCCATCGCCAGTTCCTCGGTCTGGGCCTCGTTCGGCACCTGCGCCGCGATGAAGTTGAGCTGCAAATGGACCACGGCCGTTCCCGCCATCGCCGCCGCCATCGAGAGCCGGCTGTCCACCGGCCCGTCGTAGGGCTCCGGTGGATCGGTGATCGGGCCGTTGGCCAGTGGGATCGACACCCAGGCGCCGTCGCCGACCCCGCTGACCTCCCGGGCGATGCCCTGCGCTCCGGCGGGCGGCGGACCGCCCAGCGACTCACGGGCCGCTGTCGTCGAATCTGCGACCAGCATGGTGATGGTGACCGCGTGGATCGCCAGGGGGTCATCCGACACCGCGCTGAGTACGCAGCTCTTGCGGTCCGGCCGGTCGGGGCGGTCCCGTACCCGCGTCGTCCCGCCGGCCACGTCGATCAGCGGCTGGTGGTCGAGCTCGGTGCAGAGGTCGTCCACCAGGCGGTAAGACGCGGCGGGTGATGGGGGTGAGCTGGGTGCCGGGGTGGCGGTGCCGGCGCAGCCGACGAGCACGACCGGGAGCAGCAGGACGAGCCGACTTCGGCGACGGGTATCGACCACCACGAGATCGTGCCACAGTGGACCTTCCCGGCGATGTCCGGAGGCCGAGCTCCCTACCTTTCGGGCGCGCCGGGTGGGACGAACGGTAGGTCGGTCGGGGCACCGTCCTCGATGAGCCGCCACAGGGCTTCCGTGTCCAGGTGCTCCTCGACCAGGTCGCCGAGCAGGTCGAGGTTGCGTTCCCGGGCGGCGGCGAAGGACGTGTCCGGTGCGACCCGGAAGCCGGTACGCCCGGCGAGGCGGGCCGCCCGGGTGAGGAACCAGCGGCGGAACTCGTCGGACTCGAACGTGCCGTGCCAGTGGGTGCCGTGCACGACGCCGTGCATCGCGCCCTCGCCGCCACCGGCGGGATCACGCAGTAGCGGGGGCACCTGCGGATCGGCGGTCGAGACGTACCCGTGGTGGATCTCGTAGCCGTGGACCGGACGGTCACCCTCGCCGCTGCCCACCGCCGGTCGGACGGTCTTGCGGTGGTCGAAGGTGATCTCGATGGGGAGCAGGTCGAGGCCGGGCACGGTGCCCTGCCGGCTCTCCACCGGGTCGTGGATGGTACGGGCCAGCATCTGGTAGCCGCCGCAGATGCCGAGCACCGGACGGCCCGCCGCGACGTGCCCCGTGACGGCGTCGGCGAGGCCCGTCTCGCGCAGCCAGGCCAGGTCCGCCACCGTCGACTTCGAGCCGGGCAGCACCACCAGGTCGGCGGCGGCGAGTTCGGCCGGCTCGACGGTCAGGCGTACCCGCACCCCCGGCTCGGTCGCCAGCGCCTCGACGTCGGTGGCGTTGCTGATCCGGGGCAGCCGTAACACCGCCACGTCGAGCCACTCGGTGCCGCGCGGGGCGGCCGGACGACCGAGCACCCGGCCGTAGGCGAGTGAGTCCTCCGCGTCGAGCCACAGGTCCAGTGCCCAGGGCAGCACCCCGTACGTCGGGCGACCGGTGAGCTGCCGCAGCATCTCCAGGCCGGGCGCGAGCAGACCCCGGTCACCCCGGAACTTGTTGACCACGAAGCCGGCGACGAGGGCCTGGTCGGCGGGTTCGAGCAGGGCGAGGGTGCCGAACATCGCGGCGAACACCCCGCCCCGGTCGATGTCACCGACGACGATCGTGGGCAGCCGCGCGTGCCGGGCCAGCCCCATGTTCACGTAGTCGCCGTCGCGCAAGTTGATCTCCGCCGGGCTGCCGGCGCCCTCGCAGATCACCACGTCGTACTCCGACCGCAGCTCGGCCAGGGCCGCGTACGCGGTCTCGGCGAGCCGGGGACGCAGGGTCCGGAAGGTACCGGCGGTGATCGTGTCGACCGCCTCGCCGAGCAGCACCACCTGGCTGGCCAGGTCGCTGCCGGGCTTGAGCAGCACCGGGTTGAACCGCAGGTCCGGCGCGAGCCCGCAGGCCGCCGCCTGCATCGCCTGGGCCCGGCCGATCTCGCCGCCCCGGCCGCCCGGCCCGAGCACCACGGCGGAGTTGTTCGACATGTTCTGCGCCTTGAAGGGCGCCACCTTCACACCTCGCCGATGCAGCCACCGGCAGATGCCCGCGGTGAGCACACTCTTGCCGGCGTCCGAGGTCGTCCCGGCGACCAGCAGCCCACCGCTCACCGACGGCCCGCCCGCCGAGCCACCTTGTCGGCAAGCGGACCGGCCCGGCGGGCGGCGGCACCCACCAGACGGCCCGCGGTCAACGGGTACGCCACCGCGAGACCGAGGGTCGCCAGCCCGACCGCCCGGGAGATGCGGGCGGCCCGGGCCAGGTGCCGTGCCTGGGGGCGAGGCCCGTCGCCGAGGAACGGACGCACCTCCGTGCGACCGAAGTACACGTTGCGCCCGCCCAGCCGGACGCCCAACGCCCCGGCCATCGCCGCCTCGCACTGCCCGGCGTTGGGGCTGGGATGGTCGTCGCGGTCCCGCCGCCACACCCGCCAGGCCCGGGCCCGGTCGCCCTTGCCGGCCGGCGCCAGCGCCACGGTCAGCAGCCCGGTCAGCCGGGCGGGCACCAGGTTGAGCAGGTCGTCCAGCCGCGCGGCCGGGGTCCCGAAGCGGGCGTAGCGAACATTGCGGTGGCCCACCATCGCGTCGAGGGTGTTCGCCGCGCGGTAGCCGAGCAGGCCGGGCAGCCCGGCGACCGCACCCCAGACCAGTGGGGCGACCACCGCGTCGGAGGTGTTCTCCGCCACCGATTCCACCGTCGCGCGCGCGAGTTCGGGTTCGTCGAGTGTCGACGGGTCCCGCCCGCAGAGATGCCCGAGGCGCTGTCGGGCGGCCGGCAGGTCGCCGCCCCGCAACGACCGGCCCATCGTCTTCGCCTCGTGCCGCAGGCTGCGCCCGCCCAGCACCGCCCAGGTGCCGGCGGCGACAAGCACGGCCCGGGCCACCGGCCGACGCCGGGTGCCCACGGTGGCGGCCACGCCGATGGCCACCGGCGCGCCCACGCAGAGCGCGGTGAAGAACGCACCGGCCAGCCGTTCCGGGCGGTAGAGACGACGTTCCAGGGCGGCGGCGGCCCGACCGAATCCGGCCACCGGATGCCCCCGGCGGGGGTCACCGAACAGTGCGTCCAGCGCGTAGCCCGCGACCAGTCCCGTCGCGTTCGCCACCGCACCCGCGTGTCGCACGGCTTGTCACCCCCGGGCGGTCAGCCTAGCCGAGTCGAGTCGACGGGATCGGCCGGCGGAGCCCGCCCACGACCGCAGCCGTACCGGATGGCACCACCGTCGACGGGTGGTGACCGGACCCGTCGCCGGCCCGGTCACCTGATCACCAGTGGCGAGCGGCCGTACCACCCACCGTCCGGCGAGTGCCCGGTCACCAATCGTCGACGGCCATCCGGCGGCAGCGATGTCAGACGGGTTGGGGCAGCCGTCCACGCCCTCGACGACCACGCCCGGTCGCGGCATCGCCCGCCCCCGATTCCTCCGGGCGCACCGCCGACTCGGTCCTGGTCTCGGTGGCAGGGGCGGGCACCGGAGCCAGTTCGTCGAAGGCGCCATCTCCAGCCTCGGCGATCTCGTCGAACTCCGCCGAGTGGAGCTGGTCCCCGGCCGACGTCCCGGACCCGGGCGTCGACCCGGACCTTTCCACCGAGCCCGGGTCGAACCCGGCCACCGAGTCCGGGTCGACGCCGGCCACCGAGCCCGAGGTGGGCCCACCGGGCCGGCCTGGGTCGAGTTCACCGGCCAGACCGGCCCCGAAGCCGGACATGTCGGGCAGCTCGAAGTCGTCGTCGACCGGGCGGTGGTCGAGCCGGGCCGGTGCCTCGTCGTCCGGTACCGGCTCGGTCGGCTCCCCCTGCACCCGCCGCTCCGCGTCGGCGTCGGAGACCGCGCTGGTGGCCAGGGTGGGCCGGTTGCGCAGGAACCGCCCCCGACCCCGGGACAGGTCGTGGCCGACCGCGACGGCCTCCAACTCGTACAGGGTGCGGTGGTTGCCGGCGTCGTCAACCCAGTCACGGGTGTAGAGCCGGCCGCAGACCACCACCGGGTCGCCGACCATCACCGAGGCGGCGACTCCCTCGGCGAGCTTGCGCCAGCAGTTGACGCGTACCCGCAGGCTGTTGCCGTCGACCCAGCGCCCGCTGTCGCGGTCGAGGCGTCGAGCGGTCGAGGCCACCTTGAAGTTGGCCACCAGGGTGTTGCTCTGGGCGGTGCGGCGCCACTCCGGCGCGGTGAGAACATTTCCGACAATCGTCATATAGGTGTCGAACATCGTCCCTCCTTGAAGGTCGGGCGGGCATTCGGCGAGTCGACTCGTCACCGAGCCTGCGGGCTTCGGCCCGTCCCGGACAGCCCAGGAGGTGGCACCTGTGGACGACCAGGCCAGCTGTGGACAAACGCCTGATCAAGGTCCTGATGTGGTAGGTCGATCGCCCCTGCCCCGCCGGGCGGTCGAAACCGATGATCAATGGGAAGCGGAAATGGTCACGTTCCGGACGGAGCCGACCTGGGTAGGGATCTCTGCAACCGCACGTGTGAGCACGACGTCGAACGAAAGGTCAGCGATCATGATGATGACCGTCACCCGTTCCACCCGCCCCACCGGGCAGGTGCGGCGATGAGCGCCGTGCAGAACCCCGCCACCGTGGCCACGTGCCTCCGGCTGGGCGCGGGCTTCTCCGACCGGGAGCGGAACCGCATCGTCGAGCAGTTCGCCACGCTCGACGCCCGCCTGGCCGGCTTCCACGCCGACGCCACCGACATGGAGCTGTCGGTGAAGGACCGGGAGGCCAAGGGCCAGAAGGTCACCCTGGAGTGCTGGATCGCCGGCCGGCAACGGGTCGTCGCCACCTCCACCGAGGAGGACCTGCACGCCGCGCTCAACGACGTCCGTGACGACCTGCGTCGTCAGCTGAACGACGCGAAGACCCGGCAGGAGCCCCGCAACAACAAGCACCTGCGGGTCAACGAACCGCCCGGCCCGGCCACGCCTACCGACGAGTTGGCCGGCGCCGGGACCACGACCGACGAGAGGTGAGCCTCGGGCCGGGCGACGGAAGGCCCGGCCGCGCCACCATGGAGGTGAACGACATGCCCAACGTGCAGCAACCCGAGATGCGCCGCAGCGGCGAGACCCGGCTGGTCCAGGACAGCGACGGCCCGATCGAGGGCGGTTCGTCCTCGGCCCGTCGGGAGCACCGCTCGGTGCCGGTCGACCAGGTGTCGCCGTACGGTCCCGGTCGTGGGCGGGCGGAGACCTCGCACGAGCCGGCCGGGCGGGAGGCCGTGGGCGACTGACCAGCGAACCACCCCCGTCCGCCGGGCGTCGGCGGGCGGGGGCTACCGCCCGGTAGCCGGCCGGCGTACCGTCGGCGGGGTGGAACCGGACGTGCTTGGCCCGCCCTACGAGCGGCAGATCATCGAACTGGGCCGGGACGACGAGGGTCCGGTGGTGGCGACGCTGGTTCGTCGCCGGGCGGAGCGCCCCACCGGGCGCGCCGTGCTCTACGTGCACGGCTTCGTCGACTACTTCTTCCAGACCCACGTGGCCGACTTCTTCGCTGCGCGTGGCTGGGACTTCTACGCCCTCGACCTACGCAAGTACGGTCGTAGCCTGCTGCCGCACCAGACCCCGAACTTCTGCCGCGACCTCGGCGACTACTTTCCCGAGTTGGACGCCGCCGCACGGATCATCCGCGACGAGGACGGGCACGACACCCTGCTGGCCATGGGCCACTCCACCGGCGGCCTGATCCTGTCGCTGTGGACCGACGCCCGCCGCGACGCCGGGCTGGTCGACGGGATCTTCCTCAACAGCCCCTTCTTCGACCTCAACGCCCCCTGGCTGGTACGGCGGCCCCTCGCGGCCGCCGTCGCCCGCCTGGGCCGCAGGGCGCCGCACCGCATCCTCCCGTTCGGGCTCGGCACGGTGTACGGCGAGAGCCTGCACGCCGACCATCGCGGCGAGTGGACGTACGACCTGGCCTGGAAGCCACTTGCCGGTTTCCCCGTCCGGGCCGGCTGGCTGGATGCCATCCGCACCGGTCAGCGGCGGCTGCGCGCCGGTCTGGACATCCCGGTGCCGGTGCTGCTCGCCTGCTCCACCCGGTCGTTCCGAGGCACGAAGTGGCAGGACGCGGCGACCCTGGCCGACGCCGTCCTCGACGTCGAACACATGGTCCGCTGGGCACCCCGGCTCGGCCGGCACGTCACCGTGTCCCGCTTCGACGGTGGCCTGCACGACCTCACGCTCTCCGGCCCCGCCGTACGCGAGAAGGTCTTCGCCGAGGTCGGTCGGTGGGCTGAAGCCTTCCTCTGCGCTGGACCGACGACCACCCGCCCGGCCCCGCCGCAGCCCCGCCCCTCGGCCGAGGAGGGAAACCCCACGGAAAGCCACTCCGCCGCGGACGCCTGACCATCGCCGACACCCGGCCGCTACGACCCGGCCTGACCACCCGTTTCACCGGGCGATGGCGGGGCGGCGGTACCCTTTTCGCGCGATACCACGTTGCGCCCGTAGCTCAGCGGATAGAGCAGGGGACTTCTAATCCCAAGGCCGCAGGTTCGAATCCTGCCGGGCGCGCCCTCACTCCCCAGCTCAGCGGCTTCCCGGTCCCGTCGGCCCCCACACCTCCCGTACAGCCAAATCGTTCATGCTGTGCCCTGCTTCGGCTCGGCTATGCCCGTCGAGATGACGACGGTGCAGAAGGCGGCACCGCGCAAAGGCGGTGCAGCCCCGCCCCACTCGGCCTGCTGGCGGCCTGCGGCCGGCATCGGCCGGCGGGGCGGGGATCTACGGCTTACCCGCGTTGCTCTGATGTTCGACGACGATCCGCGTCCTCGATGGCGTGGCGCACAGCTGTCCGGATCACGACGTACAGGACGACCTGCCCGACCAGCCACAGGACCGAGGCGAAGAACATCTGCGAGATGGAGGCATCGAGCAGCATGGGCGGCACAATAGTTCGAGGCAGCCTTCCCTGCTGTCCCAAGCTGCCCCTCTGCTAACGCCAGCATCAGCCACCGCCGTCCAGCCGTGGCGGGCCGAAGCGGTGAAGCTATGAGACGTCGAACAGGCGTAGGCCGTGGTACTCGGCGTAGTCCTTGCCGTTGAACGTCGCCAACGGAAGCCTGTCGACCAGGCAGCAGGTCGCGATCCTTACGCGATGCTGACCCGCCGAGAGGCGTACAGATCGGCGAGGAAGTCGTCCAACTCTTCGTCGGACTCGAACAGATCCGGCCGGGCCAGGTCATCAACGGAAGCGACCGGCCGCACACCCTGCCGGCGGGCCAACTCCTCCACCGGCACATGCTCGGCGGTCGGCCACTCGGGCATCTGCTCCGCATTGCTCGACATCACGACCCACCTCTTCACCCAAAACCGCCACTCATTGTCGCACGATCAGCACCGGCACCACCGTCACACAGGAGCGCGGAAAGCCGGCGGCACGGCAAGCCGCCCCCGGCCCGACAGGCCGGGGACGGCAAGCCACACGCCACCGGACAGCCGCACCGCCGCGCCAGCCACGTGCCAGTACCCGTGTCCCAACAGTCAGCAACGGTCATGATCGGACAGCACCGCCCCCCACTGAGCAGGCAATCCGGACAGATCACGACAACCGGAACGATCTTTCAAACCGAAGGTGTCCTTGCCTAGATCACCTGCGGGCCGTCAAACTTCGGACCTGAGAAGGGACCAGCGTGTATCGGCTTGAAACAGATCCGGTCGGCCACTCCATCGCCAAGCAGCTACGCGAGGTGCCCGAGCCGACGCGGCGCATCTTCTGCGCGGAGGTTTGTAACGCCGCACTCTCTCGTGCCGACGTTACGCATCCAGCACTGCGCGAGGCCGTCGATGAGATCAGATCGGGCCACGTGGCGAAGTTCCGGCGTGATGCTGTCGGCGCAATCGTCCACGAGCTTGATGTCGTCGCCTGGGATCTAGCTGACGAGGGCGGCGAGGCGTATCTGACTGCCTTCCGGCATGCGCGTGCCGCCGCAGCCGTCGAGCAGGGGATCGGCGAGCCCTCGGTCGCGGCCTGGGAGACCGCTTACGAGGCACACCACGCCGGGCTTGCCCTTGCCGAGGTAAAGCAGCTGTTGGCCGACTGTCTGTAGCGGCGAGCCGGCCGAAGGCCGGCTCGGCTGACCACCCGAGCAATCGGAATCAACGTCAGCCTGGCAGTCCCGCGATGAGGTTCGTATGTCCACGCACCTTGATCTTCGAGCCCGCTTGCTGAAGGGTTGCGCTGGCGGTGGAGCCGCGGGCTCGTCCACAAGGGATCATTGCCGAGTCTGCGGATCTCGGCACGACCAACGTGATGATCTTCTTCAATGGCGTGTCGGCGCGGATGCTGCACCGCAGGAGCTACCGACGCAAGGCCGAAGTCGGAACCGGCCGACCGGCAGAGAGGGACAAACAGGTGCGAAAATCAGCAAGCGAGCACGGGACCAGGGTCAGCACCGCAAAACGGATCGCGGTCTCCCTGACCCTTGCGCTCACTTCGACCCTCGGTGTTGTCGCAGTCACCGCTTCGCCAGCGCACGCGCTGCCGAAGAACTGCAACGGCACCCCCGGGACCGCCACCTACGGCGTCATGTGTCGGGGCGGCACCGGCTTCTACCGTGCCTGGACCGAGTGCAAGCATGTGAATTCAGGTACGAAGAAGCACGCCTACGGCAACGGTGTGGGTATCGGGGGGTACTCCAAGGCGAACTGCGGGTCCAACTACCGCATCACCAAGAACCGCGGGGTTACGAAGAGCAACTACCTGCCCCCGAACTGGTAGTCACGACCACACAGATTCACCACGACCGACGATCTCCAGCGAGATGCCGGTCGTAACTCTGGATGCTGCCGGTGGCGCTGCCCGAGGACCAACACGTCGGGCAGCGTCACCGGCCCCTAGGGCAGGTCGTCCTCGGGCGAGGAGCCCCGTCGGCGCAGGAGCGCGAGCAGGCCATGCCCGTCCTCGATGCGGACGTCCGGCCGCAGGTCGGGGCGGGACGGCTCGCGGTCGGTGCGTGGTGAGCGCATCAGGATCGCGGCGCCGGCACCGGCCCGACGAGCGCAGGCGACGTCGCGGTGCACGCTGTCGCCGACGAACCAGCAGTCGCCGATCGGTACGCCTGCAGCGTCGGCCGCCAGCCAGGCCAGGCGGGGGTTGGGCTTGCGGAGCCCGACCTCGTCGCTGTAGAACTCGGCCACGAACAGGTCGGACAGCCCGGCAGCGGCGAGGAAGTCCCGATGCGCCGCCCCGCAGAGCGCGTTGCTGACCACCGCCATCGGTAGACCTGCCTCGGCCGCGGCTCGCAGCGCCTCCGGGATGCCGGGACGGACCTGCCACTCCGGTCGCCACGCCCACGCGTACGCCAGCTGTGTCGCCGCTGCCTCGACCGCCGCGCGAGCCGGTTCGGGCCAGGTACGGGTCACGAAATCCGCCCACACCCGGGTGTGTGGCAGCTCGACCGGTTCGGTCGAGCGGCCGGCGTCGTCACGCCACCGCGCGTACACCTGACCGCCTGCGGTCAGGTCGGCGGCGATCTGCTCGGCCGACACCTCGCGGCCCACCATATCGGACAATCGACGTACCACATCCGGTGGCGCCGGGGGTTGACGCGGCGCGTCGGCCAGCACCCCGCCGAAGTCCAGCAGGAACGCACGGGGCGATCGCAACATGCCACCAACCTCGCCCACCGCCTGTCGGCACTACAGTCTGCCACCGTCAATCTTGGAAAGTTTCCGTTCTTCGCGAACGGAAACTTTCCAAGATTGGTTCGACCTGAAGTGGTGGAGGTTGATGGTCAGTTGGGCTGGCAGGGGGTGTCGTTGAGCTGGAAGTCGGTGGGGCGGTCGTTGGTGCCGGAGTAGGTGGCCTGGAAGCCGAAACTCACCGTGCCGTTCGTCGGCAGGCTGCCGTTCCAGGCGGCGTTGCGGGCGGTGACGTTCCTGCCGGACTGGGTGATCTGCGCGTTCCACCCGTTGGTGATCTGCTGGTTGCCGCTGAACGACCAGGTCACCGTCCAGCCGGCCAGGGCGGCACCCCGGTTGGTGACCCGGACGTCCGCGGTGAAGCCGGTGTTCCACTGGTTGGCCGTCCAGTTCACCGTGCAGGCGGCCGGCCCGGTGGTCGGCGGCGGCGTGGTGGGCGGGGGCGTGGTGGGAGGCGGCGTGGTCGGAGGGGGTGTGGTGGGGGGCGGCGTGGTGGCGTCGCGGGGTGGGAAGCGGAGGATACGGTCGTCGGTGGCCGCCGGGGTGCCTCGGCCGTCCCGGTTGCTCGTGGTGACCCAGAGCCAGCCGTCCGGGCCGTACTCGACGGTGCGCAGCCGCCCGTAGGTGCCCGTCAGCTCGGCGGTGGGCGTGCCGACACCCCCGGAACCGTTCAGTGGCACGTTCCACAGTCGGTTGCCCCGCAGGCTGGCCACGAAGAGCCGGTTGCCGGCGATCGTCGCACCGCTCGGTGACGCCTCGGCGGGAGTCCAGGTGAGCAGCGGGTCACGGAAGCGTGGGTCGTTGGCGCGGCCCTCCACGGTGGGCCAACCGTAGTTGCCGCCGGCGACGATCAGGTTGATCTCGTCCCAGGTGTTCTGACCGAACTCGGTGGCATACAGTCGGCCCTGGGCGTCCCAGGCCAGCCCCTGCACGTGGCGGTGGCCGAGGCTGTAGACCGGCGATCCGGCGGTCGGGTTGTCCGACGGGACGGTGCCGTCGGGCCGGATGCGCAGGATCTTTCCGTTTCGGCTCTGCGGGTCCTGTGCCGAGGCGGTCTGTCCGGCGTCGCCGACTCCGACGTAGAGCATCCCGTCGGGTCCGAACGCGATCCGGCCGCCGTTGTGGATCGCCGCACGGTTCAGCCCGGTGAGGATGGGCTGCTGGGTCTGCGGTGCGGTGAGCCGGAACCGGGCGATCCGGTTGTCGGTCGCGGTGGTGAAGTAGACGTAGATCCAGCCGTCCTGGGCGTAGCTCGGCGAGACGGCCAGCCCGAGCAGGCCACCCTCGCTCACCGGGGTCACGCCGGAGACGGTGACCACGGGCTCCGGCGACTGACCGGGCCGGACCCGCACCACCTGCCCGGTGGGGCGCTGGGCGACCAGGGCGCTGCCGTCGGGCAGGAAGTCCATCCCCCACGGCACCTGCAGGCCGGTGGCGACCGTCTCGGGCCGGGAGAAGTCGAAGTCGCCCACCGCGAACAACTCCGGTGCCGCGTCGCCGAGGGCGCCGGATGGACGTTCGGCGCTCGGCGCCGCGCCGGCCAGACCGGCGGCGCCGACGCCGCCGGCGACCAGACCGGCGGTGAGTACGGCCCCGACCGCGAGTCGGATCTTCATGCCACCCCCTAAGATCGATACTCGTAAATTTAACATGGTACCGGTGAACGTTCTGGAACTCGGCGCCGAGGGTGCGCAACGTGGACGCCGGTCCTGGCCGCACCCCGGGACCGATGGGTGCAGGGCCAGGTGACAGTGCCGCCGGCCGCCACCGGATATCACTGGCCCGGGCCGTTACGCCGGCCGTACGGTCACCGCCATGCGCCTACGCGACGAACTGGTATCCGATCACGACGCCGTGCACGAGTTGCACCGGAGCGCCTTCGGTGACCACGGGGAGGTGGTGGCGGCGCTGGTGCCGGCGCTGCGCAACGACGACCCGGAAGCCCTCAGTCTCGTGGCCGAGGAGGACCACGAGGTCGTGGGGCACGTGATGTTCACCCGCAGCCTGCTCGACGCGCCGCGTCGACTCGTACCGGTGCAGGTGCTCAGCCCGGTCGCGGTTGTACCGGACCGGCAGCGGCGCGGCATCGGTGGCGCTCTGATCAGGCACGGGCTGCGCCTGCTCGACGAGCGGGGCGTGCCGGCGGTCTTCCTGGAGGGCGATCCCGGCTACTACGCCCGCTTCGGCTTCGCCGCCGCCGGTGACCTGGGCTTCCGCCGGCCGTCGCTGCGCATCCCGGCCCCCGCATTCCAGGTGGCCAGGCTCTCCGGCTACGAGCCGTGGATGACCGGCACCTTCGTCTACTCGGCCACCTTCTGGCAGCAGGACTGTGTCGGGCTACGGGAGGACGACAGCAGCCGAGTGTGACGGATGGGCGACGCAGGGTCAACCTCGGCGTCACCCACGGTCATCACGGCCACTGCCGTGTGTTATTCTCCGGCGTCGATCTCCGCAGCGCGGACCCGGATCGGGTCGTTTGTCGCAAAGGACGCCTTCCCGATGTCGGCCCTGCCCAACCCGATCACGTCGCCTGCCACGGTGGACCGTCCGGCCGCCGGCGCGTTGGCGTTCATCTTCACCCGGCTACCGGCGCTGCTGCGGCTCTCCTGCGGCCTGTTCTGCCTCGTGGTGGCGCTCGCCGTGCGTACCCCGCCGGTACGTCCGGAGTTGCTACTGCCCGCCGTGGCGGTGCTGACCGGCTGGTCGCTCTGGTACGCGCTGCACGCCTGGCGGGACGGCGTCGGCACGCCACTCGTCGCCACCGACATGGCGCTTACCGGCGCCGCGTGCCTGGCGATCCCGGCCCTGGTCGCACCCGAGGTGCTGCCCGGTGAGGCCAGTTGGATCGCGGTACTGGCCAGCACCACCGTGATCAACGCTCAGGCGACCGCCCCGGCCCGCCTGTCGATTCCGGCCGGGCTGCTGGTCACCGCGGCGTACGCGACGGGTGCACACACGGCCGGGAACTCGACCGAGGCCAGGGCGCACGCGGCCACCCTGCTCGCCCAGACCGCCTGCACGGCGATGATGACCGCGGTGATGCGCCGCCGCATCACCCGGGCGGACACCGCCTTCGTGGCCGCTCAGCGGGCCGCCCGGGACGCCATGGTCGCCCGGATCGCGCGCGAGGCGGAACGACGGCAGAACCGCGACCTGCATGACACCGTGCTGGCGACGCTCACCATGGTGGGGCAGGGCGCGGTGGACAGGTTCTCCACCGCGCTACGCGAACGGTGTGCCGCCGACCTGCGTACCCTCGCCGCTCTGGCGGAGGCGCGCGCGGTGCCGCACGACGCGACCGCTCGACTGGACGAGCGTCTCCGGGCCGTGCTCGCCCGGCTGCCCGGCCTCCCGGTCGCCACCGACCTGCCACGGTGCACGGTGGCTGCACCTGTCGCGGAGGCCGTCGCGGAGAGCGCGCACGCCGCGCTGTCCAATGTGGTGAATCATGCCCCCGGCGCACGGGCGACACTGCGACTGCGGCGCTACGCCGGCACCGTCACGGTCGAGGTGATCGACGACGGTCCCGGTTTCGACCCGGCCACCGTGCCAGCACACCGGTACGGTCTGCGCGAGTCGGTACACGGCCGGATGGCGACGATCGGCGGGCGTGCCGACGTCGACTCCGCGCCCGGTCGCGGCACTCGGATCCGGCTGGAGTGGTCCGATGTCGGCTGAGCGGCTCTCGACGGACCCGGGGGCGAGCGAGACGGGATTCCGGCCACGAGCCGGCAATCCCACGTACGCCGAAGCCACCGCCCGTACGGCGTTCCTGCCGCAGCGGCCCCCGCCGGGTCCAGTGCCGAAGCCGATGGTCGGGTCGGCGTCCGACGAGGTCGGGGCGGTCCAGGCGGCCGCCGCGGTGGCGCGCACCTCCGACCGGGGCGCCCGGATCGTCGCGGTCACCATCGCGCTGGTCTGGCACCTGGCCATCGGGCTGCCCGCGGTGCTGGCCGCCGGGCCGGCACTGGCCGTACCCCAGGTGGTGCTCGGTGGCTGGCTGCTGGTGGCGGCGCTCGGCGTGATCGCCGGGATCCGACTGCTACGCGACACGCCGTTGCCGGCGGCGCCGTTGGCCGGCCTGCTGCTCGTCGTCGACGTGGCGGTCTTCGCCACCGTCGGCCGGTCCCATCTGTTCAGCCCGGCGAACTGGGTGTGGGGCACTCTCGCCTGGTTCTTCCTGGTGGTGCTCTGGGGGCGACCGGTGAGCCGGCTGCTCGTGCTGCTGGCTGCGCACGCGGCCACCGCGCTGACCGCCGTCGTGCTGCACGGCGCGACGGGCGCCGCCGATCTGGCCCGCGCCACGATGGCCCTCTACGGCACGTCGTCGCTGCCGGTGGCGGTCTTCGCCGGTGCGGCGGTACTCGCCACGCTGTCCCGGCAACGGGCCGCCACGGCTGCGGCCACGAACGCGACGGTGGCCGAGCGGGAGGCCGCCGAACGGGCCCGGCACGAACGGGGCGAGCGGCTGGCTCTGGTCAGTCGTGCCGCCACCGAGGTGCTCACCGAGTTGGCTCGTGGGCAGGCTGACCCGGCCGACCCGCAGGTGCAGCGACGGTGCGTACGCGCCGCCGCCCGGCTCCGTCGCCTGATCGCCGAGTCGGACGACGTGCCCCATCCGCTGCTGCACGAACTGCGGGCCGCGGCCGATCTGGCCGAACGCAACGGCCTACCGATCGACCTGGTCACAATTGGTACACCGCCACCGTTGCCGGTGCGGGTCCGCCGGAGCCTGGCTGATCCGCTCACCGCCGGCCTCGCGGACGCCCACGACTGGGCCCGGTTGACCGTCGTCTCCGACCCCGACGAGGTGGTGGTCAGTCTCGTCACACCCGACCGGGAAGGCCCGGACACCACCGGGCATGCCACGGAGGACGGCGACGGGCAGGTGGAGCACCTCTACGAACGGGACGGGAAGATCAGATGGACACAGACGCGCTGGCACCGGTGACATCGGGGCGGCCCGTCGGGGTGGCGATCGTGGACGACCACCCGGTGGTCATCGACGGGGTGCGCGCCTGGCTCGCCACCGAGCCCCGGTTGACCGTGCTGGCCACCGGTGACGATCCGGACGAGGTGCTGCGGGCGGCACCGCAGGCCGACGTGATCCTGCTCGACCTGCGGTTGCACGGCAGGTTGGTGCTGGACAAGCTGGCCGAGCTGAGCTCCGCCGGACGACGCGTGGTCGTCTACTCGGAACACTCCGACCCGGCGACGATGCTGGCCACGCTGGACGCCGGGGCGGTGGCGTTCCTCGCCAAACACGAGGGACGCGAGCACTGCGTGGCGACCGTGCTGGACGCGGCGAGCGACCGCCCGTACGTCGCGCCGGCGCTGGCCGGCGCGATGGTCGGTGATCCGCGACCGGACCGGCCGGTGCTGTCCGACAAGGAACGTGAGGCGCTGCTGCTGTGGTTCCAGTCGATGTCGAAGGCGTCGGTGGCCCGGCGGATGCGGATCAGCGAGCACACCGTGAAGCAGTACGTCGACCGGGCGCGGATCAAGTACACGCGGGCCGGTCGCCCGGCCGCGACCAAGGCGGCCCTGCTTGCCCGGGCGATCGAGGACGGACTCGTCCGACCGGAGGAAATTGGTATCTATCGGTCGCGCGCGTCGACCGATCAGCCGACCCCCTAACGGGCGTCATGACAGCGGCGGAAGTCTCGGCGAGGCTCATGGGTAGATGCCGTCCGCACCGGAGGTCCCGACGATGCACGATGACGCGTCCCCGTTCTTCATCGCACCGCACCGGTTCGACGTGGCGGACGACGGCACAGGCCCGGTGCTGGACCGGCGGCACGAGTTGGTGCCGGAGTGCGGCGAGCAGGTGCTCGATCGCCACCGGGTGGAGGTGGCCGGATACCTACTCAGTCCCAGCGACGCCCACCGCACCTGGGCGCTGCCCACCCCGGTCACCGTCACCCTCACCGACCACCGACTGGCGTATGTGAGTGGCGGAACGCAGCTCGCCCTTGTCGAGGCCGGTCGTCGTACGGCGGCCCGGCTGCCGGGGCTGGTGAGTGGGCAGATCCGCTGGCAGTGGCCGTCCCGACTGGAACTGTTGCCCGGCGGCGGCGGCAACCCGGCGAGGTTGCTGGTGATCTGCGACGCGTTGCGGACCATTCGGCAGCCGGCGCTCGCCCTGGTCGGCCCCGACGCTCGGATCGCCGAACTCGCCCGTCAGCTTCGCCACGCCGTCGCCACCTTCCGGCTGGTCCGGCCGGAGCTTGTGGACCTGTCTCCGCCGGAGCGGGACGCGCTGGCCCGCCTGGCCCGGACCGCGTCGCTCGCCAGCACGGGGCGGGTGCTGCTGCCCGGTGCCCTGCCGGTGGAGTTCCACTCCCGCGAGGACTACTACCGGCCGAGGCACGTCGACGCACAGCCGTACGACGCGGCGTCCGGCCAGCGGTAGGTCACCGGCACCCCGCCGGCTCGACCTGGTCAGCGGGGCGCGGAGCGCCGGTCGTCGGCGTCGAGCACCGCCGCCTCCTGCAGGGTCGGCGCGCTGCCGCCGAGATGCGCCGGCAACCACCACCGGTCCGCCGGCGTGGCGGGCTGGTCCGGGTACTCCCGCTGAGCCCGCTCGACAAGCGCGGTCAGCCGGGTACGCAGTTCCTCGGTCATCGTGGCGGGGTCCGGGTACCCGGACGGGTCCATGGGCTCGCCGACCAGGATGGTGATCGGGGTGTGTCGGCGGGTGAGCGTACGCGGGCGTCCCTTCGTCCACAGTCGTTGGGTGCCCCAGAGCGCGACCGGCAGCACCGGTACCTGCGCCTCGCGGGCCATCCGGGTGGCCCCGCTCTTGAGCTCCTTGACCGTGAAGGAGCGACTGATCGTCGCCTCGGGAAACACACCCACCACCTCACCCGAGCGCAGCGCGGCGACCGCGGCGGCGTACGAGTCGGCACCGGCGCCCCGGTCCACCGGGATGTGTCGCATGCCGCGCATCAGCGGGCCGGACACCCGGTGCCGGAACACCGAGTCCTTGGCCATGAACCGGACGAGTCGCCGGGACTCCAGAGCGCCCAGGCCGCAGAAGATGAAGTCCAGGTAGCTGACGTGGTTGCTGGCCAGCACGGCCCCGCCGGTCCGGGGGACGTGGTGATCGCCCTCGACGGTGAGCTTGAGGTCGAGGACCCGGAACATCGTCCTGGCGGCGGCGATCACGGGCGGGTACACGAGTTCCGGCATCCCGGAACTTTACCCCGAGTAGGTTACGCACCGGTAGGGACGGCGGTCACCTCGCCCTTCCGGGACGTGGCCGGGTGACCCGTCGCCCGGTCGGGCAACCCGGCCGCGTCGGTCAACCGGCGTGCAGATCGAGCCGACCACGGGCGAAGGCGTCCACCCGCCCCCACCGGCCCGGGATGTCCAGCACCTCGATCCGGCCCATGCCGACCGGCAGCCGCGGCTCGACCGCCAGGTGCCCCTCGTGCGGCTCCAGACCGAGCATGGTCCGCAGCAACAGCAGCGGGGCACCCGTGGACCACGCCTGCGGACTGCACGCCGTCGGGTACTCCACCGGGAACTTCGTCTGCTCACGCGGGTAACCGCCGAACGCCTCCGGCAACCGGCCGTCGAAGTACCGGGCGGCGTCCAGGATGCCGTTGGCGATCATGGCGGCCTCCTCGGCGAAGCCGTACCGACGCAGCCCCCAGGCACAGAACGAGGTGTCGAAGGGCCAGACGGTGCCGTTGTGGTAGCCGATCGGGTTGTAGCGCACCTCGCCCTCGGCCAGGGTCCGCACCCCCCAGCCGGTGAACAGCCGCGGCCCGACCAGGTGGTTGGCGATCTGCTCGGCCCGGTCGTCGTCGACGATCCCGCTCCAGAGCAGGTGGCCGATGTTGGAGCTGAGCACGTCGCACTGGCGCCCGTCCGGGTCCAGCGCGAGCGCGTAGTAGCCGCCGTCCTCGACCCACCAGTCCCGGTTGAACCGTTCCTTGAGCGCCGCGGCCTCCCGCTCCAGCTGGTCGGCGTACGCCGGGTCGTCCCAGAACTCGCGGGCCAGCCGCGCGCCGCGCATCTTCGCGTCGTACGCGTACCCCTGCACCTCGCAGGTGGCCCGGGGAAACGGCGGCAGCGTGCCGTCACGGTAGGAGATGGAGTCCCAGGAGTCCTTCCAGCACTGGTTCTCCAGGCCGGTGTCGGTGTTCCGCCGCTCGTACCAGATGTAACCGTTGCCGACCAGGTCGGCGTACTCGTCGATCCACTTGAAGGCCCGGCGGCACTCCTGCTCCAACTCCTTGACCAGCGCGGCGTCGCCGCTCCACTGCTCGTACTCGTCGAGCAGCACCACGAACAGCGGCGTCGAGTCGACCGCTCCGTAGTACGGCGAGTGCGGCTGCTCCTCGAACGCGGCGCTCTCGCCGTACCGCATCTCGTGCAGGATCCGACCGGGATCCTCTTCCCGGAAGTCGTCGAACCGGGTGCCCTGCAGGGCCGCGAGGATCCGCAGCGTGGTCGGGCTCAGCTGCGGGGTGAACGGCAACGTCTGCAGACAGGTCAGGATGCTGTCCCGGCCGAACATGGTCATGAACCAGGGCAGACCGGCGGCGGGCAGGGTCTGACCGCCAAGCGACAGCGGCGAGAAGCGCAACGCGGCCAGGTCGACGATGCACGTGCGGTACGTGGCGGCCAGCCGGTCGTGCTCGCTGTTCACCGTCGGCGCCTTGGCGATCCACTCCTCCAGGTCATGTTGCAGGGCGAGCCGCTCGGTGCCGTGCGCCTGCAACCCGAGACGCAGATCCCGACCGCCCGGGCCGACCGCCAGGGTCTGCACGTCGATGCGGGTGTCCCACTGCTCGTTCGGTTCCAGGTGGATGGAGTACGCGAATCCGTTGCGGTCGTACCGGGCCGGCGCGGAGGACGAGATGATCGTCTCGCGCTTGAAGTTGCCCCGCCGGTAGCCCAGGCGCAGCCGGTCCGGCTCCGCCTCGGAGTAGATCTCGCCCTTCTTGTTGAGGATCTCGTCCTTGACCTCGAACAGATCGGCGAAGTCGCAGGCGGCGTCCATCCGGATCTCCAGGTCGACCGCCTTCTCGTCGTGGTTGAGGATGGTGATGTCCTCCCGGAAGCTCCCACCGACCGCCCGCTCCCGGATGATCGACAGCTTCGCGTCGACGTAGTGCGTGGCCAGCCCGGGCACCAGGAAGAAGCGCGACTCGTAGTACTGGAGGTCGTCGTAGGACAGGGCGTTGAGCCGCTCGCCGTTGACCGTGAGCACCCACTTGGAGAGAAAGCGGGTGTCGAGGGAGAACAACCCGGTCGGTTCGGTAGGTGTCGCCTCGATGTCCCCGGTGGCCTCGCTGACGACGAAGTTGTTGCCGTCCAGGATCCGTACGGTGTGGCTGGGTGCCATCACGACACCCCCTTCCGGTAGCGCTGCGGTCCCCTGGCGTGCGGCGATCCGGGGAAGATCCGGTCCACCTGCACCACCAGACGGGCGTCGCCGGTGACCGTCATGTCCCCCCGCAGCAGCGCCGCCAGACCGTTCTCCCGGCCGGTGACCAGCTCCTCGAAGAGCGCGGGACTGGTGCCGACCACCGTGTCCGCCTCCATGTCCTGCCGACTGACCTGGATGTTCCCCCGGTCGATCCGCACCAGCCAGTGCGTGGTCTGCGGCCCCTCGTGCAGGTCGAAACGCAGGGCTCCGGAGATCTTCGCCAGCAGGGGCTCGTACCCCTGCTGGTCGAGGTCCTCGAAAAACCGCGTGGTCGCGTCCGCCATCGGGCCCTCCTCCCGGTCGCTCGTGTCCCGCAGGAGGGGTCCCCGAGCCCCGGTGGCTCAACCTCACCCGGATGGGGTGAATCGTCGGCGTGGGCCGGCTGGCCGTGGACAAGGCCGGTCGCGGGTGTCGCCGGTTCCGGACAGCGCGGTACCGAGCGGCACGAAGCCGGCTCCCGATGACTCGGGAACCGGCTTCGGTCGCGACGATCAGTTGTTGGGGTCGTCGGCGCTGATGTCGGCAAGCACCGACTGGGGCTCCCGCTCGACCGCCAGATCGCCCATGGACACCAGGCCGATCAGTCGGCCGTCCTCCACCACGGGCAGCCGCCGCACGGCGTACGTCCGCATCAGGTCGGCGGCGGCGACGGCGTCGTCGTACTGACTCACCGTCACCACATCCCTGGTGGTGATCTGGTTCAGCCGGGTGGTGTCCGGGTCCATGCTCTCCGCCACGCCTCGGACCGTGATGTCCCGGTCCGTGACGATGCCGACCACGTTGTCGCCGTCGGTAACCACCACGTCACCAATCGCGGAGTCGCGCATCTCCTGAGCCGCCGCGACGAGCGTGGCGTTGCCGTCCATGGTCACCAACCGGGTTGTCATGAACTCTCCGACCGTTGTCATGGCGCCTCCCTCTCCGGTGTCGGGCAGCCTCGGGTCTACCCGACCGCCGCGGCCAGTAACGTGGCCGGTCAGCCGCGTGGCGGGACACCGTACAGGCGCTCCACGCGCAGCCGCAGCGCCAGCCGACGGTCGGCCACCATGGCCCGGCGGAAGTCGTCCCAGTCCGGATGCTCCCCCTGCACGGTCCGGTAGAGGTCGACCAGTTCGGCGACCGTGTCGTCGCTCGGCTCCGCCGCGACCGGGGTCAGCTCGGCCCGCACCTCGGCCACCGCGTACGCCCAGCCGTCGTCGCCGGCGACGTGGAAGCTGGCCCGGGGGTCGCGGCGGAGGTTCGCGGTCTTCGCCCGGCCGTCGGTGACCGACACCCGGATCAGCCCGGCCGCCCGGTCGTAGGCGTAGACCACGTTGGACAGCTGGGGCCGCCCGTCCCGCCGGATGGTTGCCAGCACCCCGAGCGACCGGCTCGCGATCAGGTCATCCAGGCCACGTCCGGCCTGCTCGTCGGTCACGGCATCCTCCCGATCGGTGTACGGACGACGGCTCAGCGTTCGGCGGCGACCAGTTCGGCGAGTTGCACGGCGTTGAGCGCCGCGCCCTTGCGCAGGTTGTCGTTGGAGCAGAACAACGCCAGGCCGTGCTCGACGGTCTCGTCGGCACGGATCCGGCCGACGAACGTCGGATCCTGCCCGGCCGCCCGCAACGGCGTCGGCACGTCGGAGAGCGCCACCCCGGGCGCGCCGGCGAGCAGTTCGTACGCCCGTTGCGCGCTGATCGGCCGGGCGAACCGGGCGTTGATCTGAAGCGAGTGACCGGTGAAGACCGGCACCCGCACACAGGTTCCGGAGACCTTGAGGTCGGGGATCTCCAGGATCTTGCGGCTCTCGTTGCGGAGCTTCTGCTCCTCGTCGGTCTCCGCCGACCCGTCGTCGACGATCGAGCCGGCCAGCGGAAGCACGTTGAAAGCGATCGGCTCGGCGAACGAACGGGGCGCGGGAAAGTCCACAGCGGCACCGTCGAAGGTGAGCCCGGTGGCGTTCTCGGCGACCTTGCGGACCTGCTCGTCAAGTTCGGCGACGCCGGCCAGGCCGGCACCGGAGACCGCCTGGTACGTGGCGACGACCAGGGCGACAAGTTCCGCCTCGGCGTGCAGCGGACGCAGCACCGGCATCGCGGCCATGGTGGTGCAGTTCGGGTTGGCGATGATGCCCTTGGGCCGGGCGGTGGCGGCATGCGGGTTGACCTCGGCGACCACCAACGGCACCTGCGGGTCCATCCGGAACGCCGACGAGTTGTCGATGACGACCGCACCCGCGGCGGCCACCCGTGGTGCCAACTCCTTCGCGGAGCCCTTGCCGGCCGAGAAGAGCACGATGTCCAGCCCGGAGTAGTCCGCGGTTGCCGCGTCCTCGACGGTGATCTCCTCGCCGCGCCACGGGAGCGTACGCCCGGCCGAGCGCGCCGAGGCGAACAACCGCACCTGCTCCGCCGGGAAGTCCCGCTCCGCCAGCACCTGCCGCATCACGCCACCGACCTGGCCGGTGGCTCCCACAATGCCGATCCTCATGCCCGCGAGGCTACCCAGCCCGGTGCCTCGACCGGGAACGCTTTCCCACCCCCGGGGATCCCAGCGGCGGAGTCGAACCGGCCCGGTCCGGGACAGTCGTCCCTCGCCGGCCGGTTCCGCCGGAAGAACACCGCCGCACCACCCCGACCGACCGCAGCATCTCAGCCCAGCCCGCCTTCGCCCGCGACCGACGTCACATCCTGGGCAACTCCGCCGACGGGTGGTCGGTCAGCTCGCCGAGACCGGTGGCCACCAGTTCGTCCCTGATCACCGCGGCGTCACCCTCCACCACCAGGGTCAGCGACTCCGGGCGCAGGTGCGTGGCGGCGGCCGCCGAGACCTGGTCCACCTGCGCGCCGAGCAGTTCCTCCCGCAGCCGGGCGTGGTAGTCGTCCGGCAGGTCGTGCACCACGAGCGTGCTCAGTGCCCCGGCGATCGCCCGAGGGCTCTGCAACTCGACCGAGAGCTGGCCCGCCCGCCAGGACCGGGCCACCGCCAACTCGTCCTCGGTCACCCCACCGGCCTGGGTACGCGCGATCTCCCCGACCACTTCGACAAGCGCCGGTGCGGTGACGGCGGTCTGCACGTTCGAACTGACCGCGAACCGGCCGAACCGACGGGACGAGCCGAAGTCGCCCCGGATTCCGTACGTGTACCCGCGGACCTCCCGGATGAGGTGGTTGAGCCGGGAGGTGAACGCGCCTCCGAGCACCGTGCCGGCGAGCGCGATCGGCACGTGGTCGGGATGTGCCCGGTGCGGTCCGGGATGACCGAGCCGCAGCGTGGACTGCACCGATCCGGGCCGATCGACGAGGATGATCCGCCGCCCGGCCCGCACCGGCACCTCGATCGGCGTCCCCCGGTCGACCGGCCCGCCGCCGGTGCCGGTGAACGCCGTGGCGGCCAGGGCGTCCAGGTCGAGCCGATCCAGGTCACCGGCGACGACGAGGGTTCCCGGCCGGATGAACCACTCCGAGTGGAAGACGGTCACGTCCTCCACGTCCAGGCCGGCCACCGAGTCGGGGTCGCCGTACATCGGCCGGCCCCACCGGTTGCCGGCGCCGAACAGGTCGGCGCGCAGCGCCGCGTCGGCCCGTGGCCCGGGGTTGGCCCAGTCCATCCGCAGCGCGGTCACCTCGTCGTCGCGGACCCGCCGGACGTCGTCCGGGTCCAGCCGCGGGGTGCGCACCGCCTCGGCGAGCAGTTCCACCGCCGCGCCCAGCCGGCCCACCGGCACCTGCACGCTCGCCTGGAAGGTGTCCCAGTCCAGCCCGGTCACCAACTCGGTGCCGAGCGCCTCGATCGCCAGCGCGTACGCGGTGGCATCACGCTGGGTGGTGCCTTCCTCCAGTGCCTTGGCCAGCACCCCGCCGAGCCCCTCGCGGCCCACCGGTTCCCGGCCGGCGCCGGCGTCCAGCAGCAGCATCGCCACGGCGAGGTTCTGCCCGGGCAGGTGTGCGGCAACGACGTCGCCACCAGCGACGGAGCGGCGGACCACCTGGGGAAAGCGGTACGGGCGGGCCGTACCCGGACCGGGACGATCAGCGATCAGAGTCACCGGGCGATCCTTTCGTTCGCGACTGCGGGGCTCACGGATGCCCGCCCACCGCACCCCACCGGGCGGCGTCGCCCGCTGCTGGCGCTCACTGCTTGTCCTGCGGGAGGTAGGTGAGGGTCGCCCGGTCGTCGGCGCGGAGCACCTCGGCCGCCACCTCGGCGATCTGCTCGGCGGTCACCGCGAGCCAGGCCGGTAACCGCTCGGCCACCGTGGTCGGGTCGCCGAACTGGGTGGCGTACCGGCTCAACACGTCCGCCCGACCGTCCACCGTGGACATTTGCCGCCACCACGCGGTGGTCAGCAACGCCTTCGCCCGGTCGAGCTCGGCGGCGGTGACCGGCACGGTCGCCAGCTCGTCGACCACCTCGGCGAGCCCGGCGGCCAACCGCTCACCGCTGACTCCCGGGCGGGCGGTGGCGGTGGCGATCAGTGGTGCCGGTGCGTGTGCCAGATCCACCCCGTACGCCCCGACCAGATCGGGTTGGGCGATCCGCTCACCGTCGGCGAGCCGCTGGTAGAGCCGGCTGCCCCGACCACTGCCGAGCACGGTGGCCAGCACGGTCACCACGTCGTAGCCGGGGCTGCCGAACGGGTGAGTGCGGTGCGCGACGTACACCCGGGGTGCCGGCACCTCGGTGACCACCGTTTCCACGGCGGGCACTCCGCTGGCTGGCACGACCCGGCCGTCGGGTGCCGCCGGGATCTCCGGCCGGGGCGGGATGCCACCGAAGTACTTCTCGGCCAGGGCGACGACCTCGTCGACGGTGGTGTCGCCGACCACGCTGAGCACGGCGTTGTTCGGCGCGTAGTAGGTCTGGTGGAACGCCTGAAAGGTGGCCAGGTCAGCGGCGTTCAGATCGGCCATCGAGCCGATGGTGGCGTGATGGTACGGGTGACCCGGCGGATAGAGCAGCGGCAGCAGCCGCAGCCAGGCGTCGCCGTAGGGCACGTTCTCGTACCGCTGCCGCCGCTCGTTCTTGACCACGTCCCGCTGGTTGTCCAGCGTCTCCTGGGTCAGTGCCGGCACCAGCCCGCCCATCCGGTCGGCCTCCAGCCAGAGCGCCAACTCGAGGTGCTCCGCCGGCACCGTCTCGAAGTAGTTGGTGCGATCCGGGTTGGTGGTGGCGTTGAGCGAGCCGCCGGCCCCTTGGACCAGCCTCATGTGCTCGGTCTTCGCCACGTGCGTGGAGCCCTCGAACATCAGGTGCTCGAAGAGATGCGCGAAGCCGGTCTGACCGGCCGGCTCGTGCCGGGAACCCACGTCGTACCAGAGGTTGACCGCGACCGCCGGGGCGGTGCGGTCCTCGCTGACCACCACGCGCAGGCCGTTGTCCAGTCGGGTCGTCGAGATCGGCCAGGGGTAACCGCTGTCGGGCATGGCACCGACGCTATCCGATCTTTCGCCTCGGCAGGCCACGGGACGCCCCACCGGCGAGCCGCGTCCACGGACGGCCCGCCGCTCAGTCCGGCGGTTCCACCGGGTTGACGGTCTGATCCGAGGTGCGCCGCTCCAGCACCGTGTCGGGGGCGACGTTCTGGTTGGCCTCCCGGGCGTCGGACTCGGTGAGGATCGCGTCGGCCTGGGCATGAGCGTCGTCGCTGCCGGCCGCCGCCTCCTCCGGTAGCAGGTGGGCGCGGGACTCCACCCGCTCCTGGTCGCTTCGCTCGTCAGTCATGCCGCTCCTCATACCCCGCCCCCGTCTCCCCCACTCGGGCGAGAAAGGGCCCCTTTCCGACGCCTGACGCGTTGGACAAGGGGCCCTTCCGATCGGTTCAGCGGAACGGGCCACGCACCTCGTAGGTGATGCCGCCGGACGAGGAGCCGGAGGTGCCGCGCTGCGACGAGAAGTACAGCCGGGTGCCGTCCGGTGAGAAGGCCGGCCCGCAGATCTCCGAGGAGGACTGACCGGTGATGCGCAGGAACGGGGCGACCACCCCGGCCGGGGTGATGATGTTGATCTCCATGTTGCCGCCGTCCTCGGCCACGTAGAGGTCGCCCGAGCCGGTGCCGGTGATGTTGTCCACCCCGGTAAGCGGCGCGGTGCCGGAGACCAGTGAGTCGTCGTAGGCCAGGTCGATGCGCTGGTTGACCGCGTCGTACGCCCACACCCGGTTGTCACCCTTGGTGGTGAACCAGCAGGTGCCGTCGTCGTACCAGCAGCCCTCGCCACCGTTGAACCGCTTGGCGCCGGAGACCTGGCTGCGGGTCACCGTCGGCGACCCGTCCGGGTCCGGCACTCGCGCCCAGGTCACCGGGCCGCTGGTGGCGGACCCCGCGACCAGCACCTCCAGGGTGCCGGCGGAGAGGTTGCCCCAGGTGTTCGGCCGGAACCGGTAGAAGCAGCCGTTGCTCTCGTCCTCGGTCAGGTAGATCACTCGACGGTCCGGGTCGCAGGCGGCGGCCTCGTGCTTGAACCGTCCCATCGCCGGCCGCTGCACCGCGGCGGTACCGCCCTGCGGGTACGTCTCGTAGACGAACCCGCGGTTGACCTCCTCGCAGGAGAGCCAGGTGCCCCACGGCGTGGCCCCACCGGCACAGTTCTGGTTGGTGTTGGCGAGGATCCGGTACGCCGAGGCAATGCTGCCGTTGGCGTTGAAGCGCACCGCCGAGGCACCGCCGCCGGGGGTGATCTCGGAGTTCGAGACGTAGATCCAGCCCGTGCCGGCGACGAAGCAGGCACCTCCGTCGGGCGCGTCGTGCCAGGTGTACGACGTCCCGGAGACGGCCTGGCGGGACCGGGCGATCACCCGGCTGGTGAATCCGGTGGGCAGCCGGATGCCGTTGCTGTCGGCGCTGCCCAGTGAGCCGTACGGGCTGGGGCCGGGCTGGGCGGGTGCGGCCACGGCGGCGCCCGCCCAGAGGCTGCCGGAGAAGGCGGCGGCGCCACCGGCGACGGTGGCGCGCAGGACGGTACGACGATCCATCTGTACCTCCGGAGGAGCAGCGTTTGGTGACGCTGAAATTACCGGCGGTTTTATCGATGTCGGTGAACACGAGACGAGGCTTTGTCGACGGGAGGATGAGCACTCGGGCACGGTCGGGTACGCTTACCGCCGTGACGCGCTCGTATCGATGGTTTAGGCAGCCGGCTCGGCCGGTGACCTCACCATGATCTGACGTCACCGAATTCGAGCCGGCCGGGCAGGAGCTTTCGTTCCTGCCCTTTCGCGTACGAGCAGCCGGCTCGACCCGGGCACCGGCCCCGGGTGCGGTCGGCGGAAGGATGCCCACCGTGACGACACCGGAGAACCACCGGGTCATCGACCAGCGGATCGACCGTGTCGTACCGCTTACCACCCCGGCCCTGCTGCTGCACGAACTGCCGCTGGACGCCGCCCTCACGGCGGCCGTGCTGGCTGGCCGTCGGGCGGTCGGCCAGGTGCTCGACCGTACCGACGACCGGCTGCTGGTGGTGGTCGGGCCGTGCTCGGTCCACGACCCCGCCGCCGCCCTCGACTACGCGCACCGGCTCCGCGCGGCGGCCGAGCGGGTCGAGGAGGATCTGCTCGTCGTGATGCGGGTGTACTTCGAGAAGCCGCGTTCCACCGTGGGCTGGAAGGGGCTGATCAACGATCCCGGGCTGGACGGTTCCGGTGACGTCAACACGGGGTTGCGCCGTGCCCGGGCGTTGCTGCTCGACGTGCTGCGTCTCGGCCTGCCGGTGGGTTGTGAGTTCCTCGACCCGATCACCCCGCAGTACATCGCGGACACCGTCGCGTGGGGGGCGATCGGGGCGCGCACCGTGGAGAGCCAGGTGCATCGCCAACTCGCCTCGGGGCTGTCCATGCCGATCGGCATGAAGAACCGTCCCGACGGCAGCATCGCCACCGCGGTCGACGCGATCCGGGCGGCCGGCGTACCGCACGTCTTCCCGGGCATCGACGTCTCCGGCACGCCGGCGATCATGCACACCCGGGGCAACGCGGACGGGCACCTGGTGCTGCGGGGTGGCGGCGGCCGGCCGAACTACGACGGCGCGTCGGTGGCCGGCGCGCTGGACCTGCTGCGGGCAGCGGGGCTGCCGGAACGACTGGTGGTGGACGCCAGTCACGCCAACAGCGGCAAGGACCACCGTAACCAGCCCGTGGTCGCCGCCGACGTGGCGGCGCAGATCGCCGCCGGCCAGCGCGGCATCGTGGGGATCATGCTGGAGAGCTTCCTGGTACCGGGTCGGCAGGACCTCGACCCCACCCGCGAACTCACCTACGGCCAGTCGGTCACCGACGCCTGCATCGGCTGGGACACCACCGACGAGGTGCTCACCGACCTGGCCGCCGCCGTCCGCACCCGCCGCGCCACCACCCCCTCCCTCCCCACCCCCGCCTAACACCCACCCCCCACCCCACCGCCCGTGTTGATCATGAGGTTGACAGCACCGTAGA
>NZ_JAGPXT010000036.1 GCF_018070465.1 Micromonospora sp. C95 | reverse complement strand
AAGCCCTCCAGCGCCGATGGTACTGCACCCGGGAGGGTGTGGGAGAGTAGGACACCGCCGGACACACTTCCCGTTCAGGGCCACCCACAGGGTGGCCCTGAACGCGTTTCCACAAGCATCACCGTGCGCGCTACGGTCCGGCAGCGGACGCTCCTGGACTGATCGGCCGGTCGGCCCGGGCCCGGCCGGCAACTGTGCTGCTGTGGGCAGCGAGGTCAGTCGCGGGTCTGCATGCTCTCCCGGATCTGCCGCAGCAGGCCGGCCGACTCGTCGACCGAACGGGCGGGAAACATGGCCAGCACCACGCTGCCGTGGTCGGCCCAACCGCAGACCGCGAAATCCCCGCCCTCGCCGCCGGTGCTGCCGCACTTCATCACGCCGCCCAGCCGGCCCGGTGACACGCCGTGAAGCCCGGTCACGGCTGCGGTCTCGTCGGCCATCAACTCGAACAGGCTCTCCAGATCCTGCTCCGGCTGCCACAGCAGGGTGGTGCCTCCGAAGATCAGTACCGATCGCTGTGCGTCGGCCGGGTCCTGGTAGACGGCACCGAAGCTGCTGTCGAGCTGAATGTCGGCGGCCAGCCCGCTCCGCAGGTAGTCGGCGGTGCTGGCCGCCCGGTCGCTGCTGTCCAGCCGAAGACCGGCGACCTGGTCGGGGGTGGTGATCCGGGCGTCCTTCTGCTGCACGATCCGCCAAGCCCAGGTGCCGAGCGCACCGACACCCACCAGCGCGATGATCGCGAGCACCACCACGACCAGGCGCCGCCGCCGGGACCGCACGTGGCGCCGGTCGGTGTCGTCGGTCGGCTCACGGTCGCCCAGCTCGATCGGCTCGTCGGTCAGCTCGACCAGCGAAGCGCCCTCGTCGAGCTGACGGGGACTGAGATGTGCGTCGGACATAGCCGACACCGTACGCGAACGACAGGTGGCGCACGTCGGGTCCGTCGAAGCGCTCCGTAGACTTTCAGGGTGACCGAGAGACTGGATGCCCGACGCCCCGACGCCCCGACCCTCGCCGGCCAGTACCAGCCGGGCGAGGTAGAGCAGCGACGGTACGAGCAGTGGGTAGCCGACGGTCGCTTCCGGGCCGCCGCGGACAGTGACCGGGAACCGTTCACCATCGTCATCCCGCCGCCGAACGTCACCGGCTCCCTGCACATGGGGCACGCGCTCGACCACACGGTGCAGGACGCCCTGGTCCGCCGCAAGCGGATGCAGGGCTACGAGGCACTCTGGCTGCCGGGGATGGACCATGCCGGGATCGCCACCCAGAACGTGGTCGAGCGGCAGCTCGCCGCGCAGGGGCTGTCCCGCCACGACCTGGGCCGGGAGAAGTTCGTCGAGCGGGTGTGGCAGTGGAAGGCGGAGTCCGGCGGCGCCATCCTCGGCCAGATGCGGCGGCTCGGCGACTCGGTCGACTGGGACCGGGAACGCTTCACCATGGACGAGGGCCTGTCCCGGGCCGTGCAGACGATGTTCAAGAAGCTCTACGACGACGGCTTGATCTACCGGGCGAACCGGATCATCAACTGGTGTCCGCGCTGCCTGACGGCCCTGTCCGACATCGAGGTGGAGCACACCGACGACGACGGCGAGCTGGTCTCGATCCGCTACAGCGACGACGTGGTGGTGGCCACCACCCGGGCGGAGACGATGCTCGGTGACACGGCGGTCGCCGTGCACCCGGACGACGAGCGGTACCGCCACCTGATCGGCACCGAGGTCGAGCTGCCGCTGACCGGGCGGCGGATCCCGATCGTGGGGGACTCCCACGTCGACCCGTCGTTCGGCACCGGCATGGTGAAGGTGACTCCGGCGCACGACCCGAACGACTTCGAGATCGGGCAGCGGCACGACCTGCCCGCTCTGACGATCATGGACGAGCGGGGGGTCATCACCGCCCACGGGCCGTTCGAGGGGTTGGACCGGTTCGAGGCCCGTCCGGCGATCGTGGCCGCGCTGCGGGCCGAGGGACGCATCGTCGCCGAGAAGCGGCCGTACGTGCACGCCGTCGGCCACTGCTCCCGGTGCCGGACCACCGTCGAGCCTCGGCTGTCGCTGCAGTGGTTCGTCAACACCTCGCCGCTGGCCAAGGCGGCCGGCGACGCGGTGCGCGACGGCCGGGTGCGCATCGAGCCGGCGGAGCTGGCCAAGCGCTATTTCGCCTGGGTCGACAACATGCACGACTGGTGCATCTCCCGGCAGCTCTGGTGGGGCCACCGGATCCCGGTCTGGTACGGCCCGGCCGGCGAGGTGGTTTGCGTCGGGCCCGACGAGGAACCGCCTGCCGGCGAGGGCTGGCATCAGGACGAGGACGTGCTGGACACCTGGTTCTCCAGCGGCCTCTGGCCGTTCTCCACGCTCGGCTGGCCGGAGCAGACTCCTGATCTGGCGAAGTTCTACCCGACCAGCGTGCTGGTCACCGGGTACGACATCCTGTTCTTCTGGGTCGCCCGGATGATGATGTTCGGCCTGTACGCGATGGATGGCCGGCAGCCGTTCGACGTGATCGCCCTGCACGGGATGGTCCGCGACGAGCACGGCAAGAAGATGTCCAAGTCGTTCGGCAACGTGGTCGACCCGCTGGACTGGATCGACAGGTACGGCGCCGACGCCACCCGGTTCACCCTGGCCCGGGGCGCAAACCCCGGCGGCGACGTGCCGGTCAGCGAGGAGTGGTGCCAGGGCTCGCGCAACTTCTGCAACAAGCTCTGGAACGCCACCCGGTTCGCGCTGATCAACGGTGTGCACACCGACGGCCCGATGCCGGACGCCGGGCGGTTGTCGACCGTCGACCGGTGGATCCTGTCCCGGCTGGCCCACGTCACCGCCGAGGTCGACGAGCAGTTCGAGGCGTACGAGTTCGCCAAGGTCTGTGACCTGCTGTACCACTTCGCCTGGGACGACGTCTGCGACTGGTACGTGGAGCTGAGCAAGCCGGTGCTGACCGGCGGCGGCGAACCGGCCGAGGTCAGCCGCCGTGTCCTCGGCCACGTGCTGGACCGGCTGCTGCGGCTGTTGCACCCGGTGATCCCGTTCGTCACGGAGGAGCTGTGGACGGCGCTCACCGGCGGGGAGACCGTACTGACGGCGGCGTGGCCCACGGCCGACCGGGCGCTGCTCGACGACGCGGCCGAGACGGAGGTGGCGACCCTCCAGCGGGTGGTGACCGAGGTTCGCCGGTTCCGCTCGGACCAGGGCCTGCGCCCGGCCCAGCGGGTCGCGGCCCGGCTGGACGGGCTGTCCGGTGCCGGTGTGTCGGCGCACGAGCCGTTGATCCGGTCGCTGGCCCGGCTGGACCCGGCCGGCGACGATTTCCAGGCCAGCGCGACGCTGGCCATGCCGGGTGAGGTCAGTGTCGCGTTGGACACCCGGGGCTCGATCGACGTTGCCGCCGAGCGGGCCCGGTTGACCAAGGACCGCGCGGCGGCGGAGAAGGAGGCGGGGCAGGCCCGGGCGAAGCTGGGCAACCCGGCGTTCGTCGGCAAGGCCCCCGAGCACGTCGTTTCCAAGATCCGCGAACGCTTGGCGGTCGCCGAGGCGGACCTGGCCCGCATCGACGCCGCCCTGGAGGCGCTTTCCTCGTGACCGACCGTACCGATGGCACCGACCGCACCGATCGCCGCCGTGACGAGCGGGCCGGTGCAGCAGCCGGCGAACGGACCGAACGCGCCCGTACCGACGATCGGGCGGGCGCGCGCGGTGAGCGCGTCGGCCGGGCGGAGCACGCCGCCTTCGCGCAGGTGGAAGCGGAGCTGGCCGCGCGCGGCTTCACCCGGATGGTCTTCGAGCTGGACCGCATCTCCTCCCTGCTGGACCTGCTGGGCAGCCCGCAGCGGGCGTACCCGTCGATCCACCTGACCGGGACCAACGGCAAGACCTCCACGGCCCGGATGATCGACTCGCTGCTGCGGGCCTTCGGGCTGCACACCGGGCGGTACACCAGCCCGCATCTGGAGACGGTGCGGGAGCGGATCAGCCTGGATGGCGAGCCGGTGGACGAGGCCCGGTTCACCGCCGTGTACCAGGAGGTGAAGCCGCTTGCCGAGCTGGTCGACGACCGATCGGCCGAGCCGCTCACCTACTTCGACATGACCACTGCTCTGGCCTTCGCCACCTTCGCCGACGCTCCGGTCGACGTGGCCGTGGTCGAGGTGGGTCTCGGTGGCGCCGAGGACGCCACGAACGTCATCCAGGCGGGGGTGTGCGTACTGACCCCGATCGGGCTCGACCACACGGAGTGGCTCGGTGACACGCTCCAGGACATCGCGGTGGCCAAGGCCGGCATCATTCACCAGGGTGCGACCGTGATCGCCGCCGCGCAGGAGGAGGAGGCCGCCCGGCCGATCCTGCAACGCTGCGCGGAGGTGGGCGCCACCGTGGCCCGGGAGGGCTCGGAGTTCGGCGTCCTGCGCCGGGCCGTCGCGGTCGGCGGCCAGGTGCTCACCCTGCAGGGGCTGGGCGGGGTGTACGAGGAGGTCTTCGTCCCGCTGCACGGTGCCCACCAGGCCCAGAACGCGGCGGTGGCGCTGGCCGCCGTCGAGGCATTCCTCGGTGCGGGTGCCCGCCGGCAGCTCGACGTGGAGGCGGTACGGGAAGGCTTCGCCGCCACCAGTTCCCCGGGGCGGCTGGAGCGGGTGCGTACCGCGCCGACGATCCTGCTCGACGGCGCGCACAATCCGCAGGGCATGGCGGCCACGGTCACCGCGTTGCAGGAGGAGTTCGCGTTCAGCAAGTTGGTGGCGGTGCTGGGGACTCTCGCCGACAAGGACGCCGCAAGCCTGCTGGAGCTGCTGGAACCGGTGGTCGACCAGCTTGTGGTGACCCGGAACAGCTCACCCCGGGCCCTGCCGGTCAAGGAACTGGCCGCGCTGGCCGCGGAGGTGTTCGGCCCAGACCGGGTCGAGGTGGCCGAGGAGATGCCGGACGCCATCGAGGCTGCGGTCGCGCTGGCCGAGGAGGACGTGCCGGGCGAGCTGGCCGGCGTCGGGGTGCTCATCACCGGTTCGGTGGTGACCGTGGCCGACGCCCGCCGGCTGCTGAAGCGATGACCGGCGACGGCGACGGCCAGCCGCGCCGGTCCGGTCTGCGCGACCCGCAGCGGGCGGTACGCGGTCTCGGTGCGGCTGCTCTCGCCCTGGAGGCGTTGGTGCTGCTGCTGGCGATCCAGCCGATCCGGGCCGTCGGCGGTGACCTCGGCGGTGCGGTAATCGCCGTGATCGTGGCGCTGGCCGTGGTCGCCATCGTGCTCGCCGGCCTGATGCGCCGCCCGTGGGCCTGGCACGCCGGCACCGTGGTGCAGGGGCTGTTGCTACTGTCCGGCCTGCTGCACTGGTCGCTGTTCGTGCTCGGCGTGATGTTCGCACTGGTGTGGGCGTACGCGCTGCACGTGCGCCGGGTGATCCTGGGCTGACCCGGCTGCTTCGGCGGGTGCGTCAGGCTCCTCCCGCAGGCCGAGGCCGTCAGGCCTCGGCGAGTTCCCGCCACTGGGTCAGCGCGATGCCGTGTCCGTCGGGGTCGCGGAACGCCGCCGCCCACACCTCCAGCTTGCTGCCACGGTTGACCACCCGAGGTGGGTAGGTGAACCGGACGCCGGACTCCCGCAGTCGCTCGTACGCCGGCTGGATGTCGTCCACGTCCAGGTTGACGTGGACCAGCCGGCGACTGATCGGCTGGGCCCCGGTCACCTCGCGTAGTACCAGGCGGGTCGTCCCCGAGGAGAGCACCGCATTGGCGGCGCCCCGGTCGACCTCGGTGAAACCGAGCCGGTCCCGGTAGAACTCCAGGGAACGGGACAAATCTGTCACCAGCAGGGTGATGCCCACTCCGCTGATCGGGGCCGCCGGATCCGCGGCGTCCGGATCGAAGCCGAAAATCGCCTCGTCCAGTTCCCCCGCGTCGACCGTGCCCGTCCGATCGGCCGCCGGCTGCGGGTGGCCGCTTGCCGGCAGGTCGGCGGCGGCCGCCGGGCCCGGTTCCGGGTCGTCGAGTGGCAGGTCGAGCGGGTCGAGGGGAGCCATCGGGTCGGTCAGGCCCGTGCTCGGGCCGGTCGGTGGCTGCGGGGGTCGCCCCGAGGTCACCGGATCGGCTATCGGGTCGGCGGATTCGTCGCCGACGGAGGTCGCCGCGGTGGCGAGTCGTTCCTCGGCCGGTGTACGTGGGGCGGGCGTGGCTCGGCGGGGCAGCCGATGCTCGTCGGAGCGCTCCACCACGGTCCCCTCCAGCACGACCGGACGGCCCGGCCGCTGGCGTACCCGCACCGTCTCGTGGCGCTCCACGTGCTCCACGGTTTCGACCGGGGCGTCGTGCGGTTGGCTGTCCGGCGGACCGCCGGGCGGGCCGTCAGGCGGATCGGCCGAGGGGTCGTGGAAGTCGTCCTCCGGCGTCCGGCCGGCCCAGGGCGGCGCCTCCTGCCCGATCAGCACCTCGTCCGGCGGCACCGTGGCGAACTCGGGAGGCAGGTCGGCGGTGCTGCCGGCCTCGGTATGGGTGAGCACCTCGTCCCAGAGCACCCGGACGTGTCGCGGGTCGTCCAACGCCACCCGGATCGGCAGGGTCTGCCCCAGCGACGGCCACTTCGACACCGGAACCCTCGGCTCGATGATCTTTTTCGAGCGGGGCGGTAGCCCGGGTGCGTCGATCACCAGTTGGAGTTCGCAGCGACCGAAGGCGTACTGGGTCGGTGGTTCGGAGGCGCTGTGCACGTGGCCGGCGCCGACGACCCAGGTGCGGCCGCCGCCGCGCACGGTGGCCAGCGCGATCGCCAGGGCGAGCAGGGCGGCACCGAGTGCGACGATCGCCCAGCTGGTCATGCCCAGGCCGAAGAGGATGACGAAGGTGGCCACGGTGCCCAGCACCGCGGCGATCAACTTGCGTACCGGTGCGATGGGTCGGTTGCCGCCACCATTCGCCACAGTGGACCTCCCGGGGGTCAGGGCCAGGCTAGGCCGGATCGGGGGCCGGGGGAAGGCCGGCCACCGCGCCGGCGCCGGGACCGGGTCGCTAGGCTGACCGTACCCAGCCCGACCGGCTTCCGCTCTGAGGAGGAACCCAGCGTGTCCAGCAGCAGCCCGGACGACCGCACGCTCGTCCTGATCAAGCCCGACGCGGTTCGTCGAGGACTGGTGGGCGAGATCATCTCCCGGTTCGAGCGTAAGGGGCTGCGGATCGACGCGATGGTGTCCCGGACGATGGACGCCACGCTGGCCGACGAGCACTACGCGGAGCACGTCGACAAGGCGTTCTACCCGCCGCTGAAGGCCTTCATGACCGGTGGTCCGCTGGTCGCGTTGGTGCTCTCCGGCGACCAGGTCATCGAGGTGGTGCGTGGCCTGATCGGTGCGACCGACGGGCGTAAGGCCGTCGCCGGCACCATCCGGGGCGACCTGTCCCTGTCCAACCGGGAGAACCTGGTGCACGCCTCCGACTCGGCCGACAGCGCCAAGCGCGAGCTGGCGCTCTGGTTCCCCGAGCTGGGCTGAGCCGGCCGGTCGGTTCAGGCCGCCCAGGGCAGCTTGTCCGGGTTGGCCACCAGGAAGATGTCGGTGATCCGGCCGCCGGCCGTGCCGAGGGTGACCGCGTACGCGAGACCGCCTGCGGTGGTCACCACGGCGGCCGGCTGGCCGTTGAGTTCCGTGCGCCGCACGGTGAGTGGCCAGCTCTTGTCGCGGATGCCCAGTAGGAACCGGCCCACCCGGTCGGCGCCGGTGACCGGGTTGCGGGCGGCCCGCACCCGGCCGCCGCCGTCGCTCCACGCGGTCGCGTCCGCGGCGACCAGATCGGTGAGCGCGGCCAGGTCACCCTCGGTGGCGGCGGCGATGAACGCCTCCAGCAGCCGCTCCTGCTCCGCCCGGTCGGCGGTGAACCGGCGCTTGTCGCCCCCGATCCGCACGCTCGCCCGGTGGTGCAACTGACGGCAGTCCTCCGCGGAGCGGTCCAGCAGCTCGGCGATCTCCGCGTAGGGCAGCTCGAAGGCGGTGTGCAGCACGTAGACGGCGCGCTCCGGCGGGGTGAGCCGCTCCAGCAGGTGCAGCAGCGCGGTGGAGAGCGAGTCGCGCAACTCGGCACGCTCCAGCGGCCCGAACGGCGACGGCGCGGTCGGCACCGGCTCCGGTAGCCACGGCCCGACGTACGTCTCGCGGGCGGCCTGTCGGGCCCGCAGCCGGTCCATCGACAGGTGGGTCACCACCCGGGACAGGTAGCGACGTGGCTCGCTCACCTCGGCGCGGTCGACCCGTAACCAGCGTAGGTACGCCTCCTGGAGGACGTCCTCGGCGTCGTGCCGGCTGCCCAGCAGACGGTAGGCCAGCCCGAGCAGCATCGGCCGGTGCGCGTCGAGCGCACCGGCCGCCTCCGCCGCCTCGACCGGACTCACACGTCCGTCGGCAGCTCGTTGCGGAAGGTCACCGCGATCCGGTTCCACACGTTGATTGTGGCAATTGCCAGAACCAGGTCGGCGAGGGCCTTCTCCGACCAGACCTTCGACGCGGCGTCCCAGACGTCGTCGGGCACGCCATGCTCGCCCAGCCGGGTGACCGCGTCGGTCAGTGCGAGCGCGGCGCGTTCCCGCTCGTCGAAGAAGGGCGCCTCCCGCCAGGCGGCCACCGCGAACAGCCGCCGGCTCGACTCGCCGGTGCCGAGCGCTTCCCGGCTGTGCATGTCGACGCAGTACGTGCAGCCGTTCAGCATCGACGCGCGCAGCTTCACCAGTTCCAGCACGGTGTGCTCGACGTTGGCCCGGACGTACTTCTCCAGCCCCAGCACGGCGTTGAAGGCCTCCGGCGCCACCTCGGCCACGTTGATCCGCTGCATGACAACCTCCCGGTAGATCGGTATGACACCACCACGACGGATCACCGGGGTCGCCGCGTGACAGGCGGGGAATGTGACGGCGGCCATGCACCGTTCCGGTGGCGGTCATCCGCGCAGACGTCGATGGCCACGTCCGCCCGGTAGACCGAAGCGGTCAGTCCCCTCATTCCAGGAGGAACGATGACCGAACTCGATCGACGTACCCTGCTGCGCGCCGGTCTGGTCGCTGGTGCCGGTGTCGCCGGCGGTGCGCTGCTGGGCGGACCGGGCGCGCTCGCCGGACCGGCCTGGCGGCCCTCCGGGCGGCCGATGCTGACCCACGGTGTGCAGAGCGGGGCCGCCACGACGGACTGCGCGGTGCTCTGGACCCGAGCCGACCGTCCGGGCCGGATGCTGGTGGAGGTGGCTCGCCGGCCCGACTTCCGCGGTGCCCGTCAGGTACGCGGGCCGCTGCTGACCCCGAGCACCGACTTCACCGGCAAGGTGCGGCTGCGCGGGCTGCCCGGCGCCGAGCGGCTGCATTACCGGGTGCGGGTGGAGAGCCTGGACCGGCCGGGCCTGGCCAGCGCGCCGTCGACCGGATCACTGACCACCGCGCCGTCCTCGCGCCACCGTCGTGACGTGCGGTTCGTCTGGACCGGGGACATCGCGGGACAGGGCTGGGGCATCGCACCGGACTTCGGTGGCATGGAGATCTTCCGGGCGATGCGGGAGCGTCGGCCGGACTTCTTCCTGTGCAGCGGCGACACGGTCTACGCCGACAATCCGCTCACCGAGACGGTGACGCTGCCCGACGGGCGGGAGTGGCGCAACCTGGTCGTGCCGGAGAAGCTCAAGGTCGCCGAGTCGCTGGCCGAGTTCCGTGGGCAGTTCGCGTACAACCTGCTCGACGAGCATCTGCGGGCGTTCGTCGCGGAGGTGCCCCAGGTCAACCAGTGGGACGACCACGAGGTGACAAACAACTGGTACCCGGGCGAGGTGTTGACCGACAGCCGCTACACCGAGCGGCGGGTGGACGTGCTGGCCGCGCGGGCCCGGCGGGCCTTCGACGAGTGGCTGCCCACGCCGCCACGCGGACCGGGCTACCGACGGCTGTCGTACGGCCCGTTGCTGGATCTCTTCGTGCTGGACATGCGGACCTACAAGGACCCCAACGACGGCAACACCTACGCCGACCGGGAGCGTGGCCTGCTCGGCGCCGAGCAGCGGGCCTGGCTGATCCGCGAGCTGGCCCGGTCCCGGGCCACCTGGAAGGTGATCGCCATCGACCTGCCGCTCGGACTGGTGGGCCCGACGGATCCGACGCGCAGGAGGGCGTGGCGCAGGGCGACCCGGGTGCGCCGGCCGGCCGGGAGCTGGAGTTCGCCCAGGTGCTCGGCGCGGCCCACCGGGCCGGGGTGACCGGCATCGTCTTCCTCACGGCCGACGTGCACTACACCGCGGCGCACCACTACGACCCGGCCCGGGCGGCGGTCGCCGACTTCACCCCGTTCTGGGAGTTCGTCTCCGGGCCGGCGCACGCCGGCGCGTTCGGCCCCAACGCCCTGGACGGCACCTTCGGCCCGAAGGCGGTCTTCGTCAACGCCCCGCCGCGGGCCAACACGTCCCCGGCGGAGGGCTTCCAACACTTCGGCGAGGTCCACATCGACGCCGACACCCGTGCCCTGACCGTCCACCTCCGCAACCGCCAGGGCCACTCCCTCTGGACCACCACCCTCCCCACCCCCTGACCACACCCCCGCTCCCCGCCCGCCGCGACCTTGCACTTTCTGTCCGCGCATAACGGTGTAGAAGCCGTGAATGGGGGACCAGAACTGCAAGATCGCGGAGGGCGGGAGCGTCGGGGTTATTGGGGGGAGGGGTGGGAGGTGGGGTGGGTATCATGGGAGGGCGGCGATGATCCGGCTATCACCGGGGAGCTTCCGGAAGAACGGCCGGGCGACCGGCTCAGTAGAACCGGACGGGGCGGCCCGTTATCGCCGACCTAACGAGCGGGCGGTCGATCCTGACCGTCAAGCGGGGTGGTACCGCGGGTCCGACCCGGGGCGCCGGTGACGGCGTACCGGAGGGCTCGTCCTCGCAGACCCACGACAGTGAGCGTCAGCGAGGAGAGCGACAGGCGATGGCCTATCCGTTGCACGACCCGACCGCCGGCGGCGTACCGGCGAGCCCGGACCTGCCCGCGGTCGAGCGCCGGGTCCTTGAGCACTGGACGGCCGACAAGACCTTCGAGGCCAGCGTCGACAGCCGCGAGGCCGGCCGCAACGGCGACAACGAGTACGTCTTCTACGACGGCCCGCCGTTCGCCAACGGTCTGCCCCACTACGGCCACCTGTTCACCGGGTACGTCAAGGACGTGGTGCCGCGCTACCAGACCATGCGAGGCCGACGGGTGGAGCGGCGCTTCGGCTGGGACTGCCATGGCCTGCCCGCCGAGGTGGTCGCCGAGAAGCAGCTCGGCATCACCAGCAAGGCGGAGATCCTCGACCTCGGCGTGGCCCGGTTCAACGACGCATGCCGCGCCTCGGTGCTGGAGTTCACCCAGGACTGGGAGCGCTACGTCACCCGCCAGGCCCGCTGGGTCGACTTCACGAACGATTACAAGACCCTCGACCTGGACTACATGGAAAGCGTCATGTGGGCCTTCAAGACCCTGCACGACAAGGGTCTGGTGTACGAGGGCTTCCGGGTGCTGGCGTACTGCTGGCGGTGTGAGACGCCGCTGTCGAACACCGAGACCCGGATGGACGACGTCTACCGCGACCGGCACGACCCGACGCTGTCGGTGTGGTTCGAGCTGACCGCCGACGACTCGGCACCGGAACTGCTCCGGGGGCCGGTGCGGCTGGGTGTCTGGACGACCACCCCGTGGACCCTGCCGTCGAACCTGGCGCTCGCCGTCGGCCCGGACATCGAGTACGCGGTGCTGGAGCGTGACGGCGTCCGGCACCTGGTCGGCGCGGCGCGGCTCGGTGCGTACGCCACGGAACTCGACGGGTACCAGCAGGTCGGCACGGTGCGCGGCGCGGACCTGGTCGGTCGCCGCTACACGCCGCTGTTCGACTTCCTGGTCGCCCACGCCGGTGACAACGCCTATCAGGTGCTCGGCGCGGACTTCGTGACCACCGAGGACGGCACCGGGATCGTGCACCTGGCCCCCGCGTTCGGCGAGGACGACCAGAACGTCTGCAACGCGGCCGGCATCCCGACCATCGTCACCGTCGACGATCACACCCGGTTCACCGGGCTGGTCCCGCCCTTCGAGGGTGAGCAGGTCTTCGACGTCAACAAGCCGGTGATCCGTCAGCTCAAGGAGCGGGGGGTGGTGCTCAAGCAGGACACCTACACCCACTCGTACCCGCACTGCTGGCGCTGCGACACGCCGCTTGTCTACAAGGCCGTGTCCTCGTGGTTCGTCGCGGTGACGCAGTTCAAGGACCGGATGGTCGAGCTGAACCAGCAGATCAACTGGACGCCGGGGCACATCAAGGACGGCTCTTTCGGCAAGTGGCTGGCCAACGCCCGCGACTGGTCGATCAGCCGTAACCGGTTCTGGGGCTCGCCGATCCCGGTGTGGAAGTCCGACGACCCCAATTACCCGCGGGTCGACGTGTACGGGTCGCTGGCGGAGATCGAGCGGGACTTCGGGGTACGGCTGACGGATCTGCACCGGCCGGCGGTGGACGACCTGGTCCGCCCCAACCCGGACGACCCGACCGGAAAGTCGATGATGCGCCGGGTGCCGGAGGTGCTGGACTGCTGGTTCGAGTCCGGCTCGATGCCGTTCGCCCAGGTGCACTACCCGTTCGAGAACGCCGGGTGGTTCGAGCACCACTACCCGGGCGACTTCATCGTGGAGTACATCGGGCAGACCCGGGGCTGGTTCTACACCATGCACGTGCTGGCCACCGCGCTGTTCGACCGACCGGCGTTCCGCAACTGCCTCAGCCACGGCATCCTGCTCGGCTCCGACGGGCGCAAGATGTCCAAGAGCCTGCGCAACTACCCGGACGTCTACCACGTCTTCGACTCGTACGGGTCGGACGCGATGCGCTGGATGCTGATGTCCTCGCCGGTGCTGCGGGGCGGGGACATGCCGGTCACCGAGTCGAGCGTGCGCGACGCTGTCCGGCAGGTGCTGCTGCCGCTGTGGAACGTCTGGTACTTCTTCTCGCTCTACGCCAACGCCGATTCGCACCTGGCGAAGCGGAAGACCGACACCGCGCCGGCTGGTGGCGGCGGAGCCGCCGGCAACCTGCTCGACCGGTACGTGCTGGCGAAGACCAACGAGCTGGTGTCGACGGTCGGCGCGCAGATGGACGCGTACGACATCTCGGGCGCCTGCGCCACCGTCCGGTCCTACCTGGACGCGTTGACCAACTGGTACGTGCGTCGTTCCCGAGACCGGTTCTGGGCGGGCGACGCGGACGCGTTCGACACGCTGTGGACCGTGCTGGAGACGCTCTGCCGGGTGGTGGCGCCGCTGGCGCCGCTCACCGCCGAGGAGATCTGGCGCGGGCTGACCGGCGAGCGGTCGGTGCACCTGACCGACTGGCCGGTGGCCGAGGAGTTTCCGGCCGACCACGAGCTGGTCGCCGCGATGGACGCGGTGCGGGCGGTGGCCTCCGCGACGCTGTCGCTGCGCAAGACCAAGGGGCTGCGGGTACGGCTGCCGCTGGCGAAGCTGACCGTGGCCAGCCCGGCGGCCGGGCAGCTGCGGCCGTTCGCCGACCTGCTCGCCGACGAGGTCAACGTCAAGGAGGTCGAGGTCACCGACGAGGTGTCGGTGTACTGCCAGCAGGTGTTGACGGTGGTGCCGCGAGCGCTCGGGCCCCGGGTCGGCAAGCAGGTGCAACAGGTGATCAAGGCGGTCAAGGCGGGCGAGTGGGAGCTGGTCGACGGTGCCCCGGTGGCCGCCGGCGTCACCCTCGCCGACGGCGAGTACGAGCTGCGCCTGGTCGCCGCCGACGCCGAGCACTCGGCGCCGCTGCCCGGCGGCGAGGGGGTGGTGGTGCTGGACACCACGGTCACCGCCGAACTCGCCGCCGAGGGGTTGGCCCGGGACTTCGTCCGGGTGGTGCAGCAGGCGCGCCGGGACGCCGATCTCGACGTGTCCGACCGGATCGTGGTGACGGCGTCGGGCTCCGACGAGGTCCGGACGGCGGTGGCCGGGCACCGTGACTTCGTGGTCCGGGAGGTGTTGGCCGACAGCGTCGACTTCGCCGAGGGGATCGACGGCTTCGCCGGTGAGGTCGGCGAGGGCGTACCCGTGACCGTGGTGGTGCGTCGGGTCTGAGTTGTCCGAAGGGGGCCCTTCCGACCGGAAGGGCCCCCGCACTCAGCCAGCGGACGCGGCCGACCTCACGCTCGCCGGCGTGGGGCGGTCCGCTACGGTGACACCGCCTCTTACCTCACTCGATCCGCCCGGAGGACCAGTGCCGCTGCTCTACACCATCGGCAAGCTCACCGTGGGGCCCGCGATGCGGCTGGCGTTCCGTCCGACGGTGGAGGGGCTGGAGCACATCCCGGACCAGGGCGGCGCGATCTTCGCCGGCAACCACCTGTCGGTGGCCGACGAGCTGTTCCTCGGCACGGTGGTGCCCCGGCACCTGGCGTTCTGGGCCAAGTCCGAGTACTTCACCGGCACTGGCGTCAAGGGCCGCTTCTCCAAGTTCGTCCTCACCGGTCTCGGCGCGATCCCGGTGGAGCGGGCCGGCGGGCGGGCCGCGCTGGCCGCGTTCGACGCCGCCATCCCGGCGCTCAAGGGCGGGGACCTGGTGGTCGTCTACCCGGAGGGCACCCGTTCGCCGGACGGGCGACTGTACCGGGGGCGTACCGGAGCGGTCCGGCTCGCCATCGCGGCCGGCGTGCCGATCATCCCGGTGGGCATGATCGGCACCGAGAAGGTACAGCCGATCGGTGCCCGGGTGCCGCGCCCCTTCACCGGTGAGATCACCATCAGGTTCGGCAAGCCGCTCGACTACACCGGTCGCTCCGACGACCGACTGTCGCTGCGACAGCTGACCGACGAGATGATGGGTGAGATCCAGAAGCTCACCGGCCAGGAGTACGTGCCTCGCTACGCCCCGCCGCGGGCCCATCCGCCGGTCAGCGGAGAGACCGACGCCGGCTGAGCCGACGGCGCCCGAGCCGCCGCCCGCCGGTTGACACGTGGCTGGGGCGGGTGGCCGGCCACCTCGGTCAACCGTCGGTGGTGACGATCTGGTCCCGTAGGGTGCCCAGCAGCCGGGAGCTGTCGTCCACGGAGAGCCCGGTGAAGACACCGGTGGTGATGCTGCCGTGGTCGGCCGAGGTGCACACCACCGCGCCGACACCGTCGGTGCGGCCCACGGCGCAACGCTCGTGGCGACCCCGGACGCCGGTCTCCATGATCTGCTTCTCGCCGAGTGCGTACTGGTCTCTGAGTCGTTCGATCTCGGCGTCGGCATCCGCCGACGGGGTGAACCGGAAGCCGGTGCCGCCGAAGACGGTCACCCGCTTGCCGTTGCTGGTGTGGTAGATCCCGGCGAAGGTGTCCTCGGCGAGCCAGTGCGACTGGCGCATCTGGGTCTCCAGTTGCCGCGCGTCGCGGGTGCTGCGCGGGTCCTCGCGCAGCCGCAGGTCGGCCACCTGCTGGGGCAACGCGGCGTTGGCCGGGTACTGGCTGGCCATCGGCACGCCGTAGTAGGCCGGGCAGCCGCAGCAGCAGGCCAGGGTCAACAGCAGCAACCAGGGCCAACGACGACGCTTGCGGACCGGCACCGGGACGTACCCCGCGGGTGGCTGCCAACCCGGGGGAGGTACGACCGGTCCAGCCTTGGCCTTCTTCCTGCCCCGCCGACCACGCGGCGGTGGTGACGCCGGTGGGCCGGCCGGGCCGGGCGGGTAGGGGCCGGGCGGTTGTGGCTGCTGCCGCGGCCCGACCCCGGGTGGGAGCTGGTGCTGCGGCGCGGCCTGGGGCTGGTGCTGCGGCGCGGCCTGGGGCTGGTGCTGTGGCGCGGGCTGGTGCTGTGGCGCGGGCTGGGGCGGCGGAACCGGCGAGACCGGCGTCGGGGGGCCGGAGTACGGCCGGGTCGGCGGTGGGCTCGGGTAGGACAGCGTCGGCGGCAGGGCGGGAAAATCGGTCGAGGGAAGATCCCAGCCGCTCGTGTCGACGCCGGCCCACGGATCCACAGGCGTCTGGTGCTCCGGCTGCGGCACCGGGGGGGCCGGCGCCGGGGTGGGTTCGGCCGACTCGCCCCAGCCCCGTCGGCGCGGTGTTGCCGGCGGTACCGGTGCCGAGCCGCTCCAGCGCGGGGTCGCCGTCTCCGGCGCGGACTCGGGCAGCACGCGGGTGCCCTGCGGACCGACAGGCGGTTCCGGCGGGACGGAGGGCTGCCTGCCGTCGGGGTCGGCGTCGGCGGGTGGGTCGATCCGGGTGGGTGCCGCGACGTCGGCGGGCGGGCCCGCCTCGGTGGGTGCCACGTCGACGGGCTCGTTGTCGGCCTGCTTGGTCTCGTCCGAGCTGGCCGACTGACCGTCGGCCGCTGCGGGGTCGTTGGGCAGTTCGTGGGTGACCGCCGGCTCCCCGCCCCGGTTTTCATCCGGACGGCTCCCGTCGACCGGCCGGTCGGCTCCCGGCTGCGGCTCCGGCATCGCGGCAATCTCCTCTCGCGCCGGTCCGAGGTTAGTACCGGTGTGCCACCGGGACCGACCCGGGATGACAGGACAGCTGATCCGAGCGGGTGCGCCGGCAGCTGCCGTTCACCGATGGTGGTCGGACGGATGCCCTTAGTCTCGGCCTATGTCCGAATCGCAGACGAAGCCCGGTACGTCACCGGTGAGCGATATCGGCCGGATGACGGGCTTCAGCGACGGGGTCTTCGCCATCGTGATCACCCTGCTGGTGATCGAACTCCAGGTTCCCGACCATGCGCCGGGAGAACTGCTCCACGCCCTGCTCGAACAGGCTGCGGCGTACCTGGCCTTCCTGCTCTCCTTCGGGTACGTCGGCGTGCTCTGGCTCAACCACCACACCCTGTTGCGCCTCATCCGCGGAACCACGCTCGGCCTCAACTGGATCAACCTGTGGCTATTGCTCGGCGTGGTGATCATCCCGTTCCCGACCTCGGTGCTCGCCGAGGCCTTCGCCCACGCCGGCACCGACCGCGACCGCCGGGTCGCCGTGCTGCTCTATGCCCTCGTCGCCGCCGCGATGTCCGCACCCTGGCTCGCCTTCTTCGCCTACCTCCGTCGGCACCCGATGTTGCTCGGGGAGGGGATCGGCCGGGCCTTCGTGTCCAGCCAACGGATCCGGCCGGTGGTCGGCATGGCGCTCTATCTCATCGGCGGGGCGCTGGGCTGGTTCGTCAGCCCGGTCATCGGACTGGTCGGCATCGGCGTCATGATCTTTTTCCACGCGGTGACGAGCGAGGGTGTCCGGCGGGGGCGGTCGCGTCTGCGTACGACAACCTGACCGGTCGCACTCGCCCCGTCGGCGCGGCTGGCGGTGGAGCACCGCGTACCCTTGGGCATCATGAGCGTCCCGTCCACCACTTCGCGTCCCGTGGCGGCCAACTCCGTGTGGCCCCGCCTGGAGCCGCTGCTGCCCCAGGTGACCAAGCCCATCCAGTACGTCGGCGGTGAGCTGGGCGCGGTGGTCAAGGAGTGGGACGCGGCGACCGTACGGTGGGCGCTGATGTACCCGGACGCGTACGAGGTGGGACTGCCCAACCAGGGTGTGCAGATCCTCTACGAGGTGCTCAACGAGCTGCCGGACACCCTCGCCGAGCGCACCTACGCGGTCTGGCCGGATCTGGAGAAGCTGATGCGCGCCCACGGCGTGCCGCAGTTCACCGTCGACGCGCACCGCCCGGTCCGCGACTTCGATCTGTTCGGCGTGTCGTTCGCCACCGAGCTGGGCTACACCAACCTGCTCTCCGCGATCGACCTGGCCGGCATCCCGCTGCTCGCCGCCGACCGCACCGACGCCGACCCGGTGATCGTGGCCGGCGGGCACGCCGCGTTCAACCCCGAGCCCATCGCCGACTTCGTCGACGCCGCCGTGCTCGGCGACGGCGAGGAGGCGGTCCTGGAGATCACCGGGATCGTCCGGGAGTGGAAGGCCGAGGGTTGCCCGGGGGGCCGGGACGAACTGCTGCTGCGGCTGGCGCGTACCGAGAGTGTCTACGTGCCGCGCTTCTACGACGTGGACTACCTGCCGGACGGCCGGATCCAGCGGGTCGTGCCGAACCGGGCGGACGTGCCGTTCCGGGTGCACAAGCGCACGACGATGGACCTGGACGCCTGGCCGTACCCGAAGAAGCCGCTCGTGCCGCTGGCCGAGACGGTGCACGAGCGGTACGCGGTGGAGATCTTCCGGGGCTGCACCCGGGGTTGCCGGTTCTGCCAGGCCGGCATGATCACCCGTCCGGTTCGGGAGCGCTCGATCACCACGGTCGGGCAGATGGTGCAGCAGGGGCTGGAATTCTCCGGCTTCCACGAGGTGGGGCTGTTGTCGTTGTCGTCGGCCGACCACTCGGAGATCGGTGACATGTGCTCCGGCCTGGCCGAGCAGTACCAGGGCACGAATGTCTCGCTCTCGTTGCCGTCGACCCGGGTGGACGCCTTCAACATCGAGCTGGCCCAGGAGTTGTCCCGCAACGGCCGGCGGACCGGCCTGACCTTCGCCCCGGAGGGCGGGTCGGAGCGGATCCGCAAGGTGATCAACAAGATGGTGTCCAAGGACGACCTGATCCGTACGGTGGTCACCGCGTACACCAACGGCTGGCGTCAGGTGAAGCTCTACTTCATGTGCGGTCTGCCGACCGAGACCGACGCCGACGTCCTGGAGATCGCCGACATGGCGCACGAGGTCATCCGGGCCGGGCGCGCCGCGACCGGCTCCAAGGACATCCGGTGCACGGTCTCGATCGGCGGGTTCGTGCCCAAGCCGCACACCCCGTTCCAGTGGGCGGCCATGCAGCGGCCGGAGGTCATCGATCACCGGTTGAAGCTGCTCAAGCAGGCCATCAACGCAGATCGCTCGTTGGGCCGGGCGATCGGGTACCGCTACCACGACGGTGAGCCGTCGTTGATCGAGGGCCTGCTGTCCCGGGGTGACCGTCGGGTCGGCGCGGTGATCCGTCGGGTCTGGGAGAACGGCGGACGGTTCGACGGCTGGAGCGAACACTTCTCGTACCAGCGCTGGGTCGACGCGGCGGCCGAGGTGTTGCCCGGTTTCGGGGTGGACCTCGACTGGTACACCACCCGGGAGCGCGACGAACTGGAGGTCCTGCCCTGGGACCACCTGGACTCGGGCCTGGACAAGGACTGGCTCTGGCAGGACTGGCAGGACGCGCTCGGCGAGTACGAGCAGGACGACTGCCGGTGGACGCCCTGCTTCGACTGCGGCGTCTGCCCGGCGATGGACACCGAGATCCAGATCGGCCCGACCGGCCGGAAGCTGCTCCCGTTGACCCCGGTCAACGGCATGAAGCTGTCCGCCGGCGCCCAGTAGTCCGGCGGCACGGGTGGGGCCCGACACCGAGGAGCACGACGATCAGTAGGAAACCACAGCCCGAGGGCGGCCAGGCACCGGTCGTCCAGCGCGTCCGGATCCGGTACGCCAAGCGTGGCCCGCTGCGGTTCACCTCGCACCGGGACTTCGCCCGGGCCTTCGAGCGGGCGCTGCGCCGGGCCGGCGTACCGGTGGCCTTCTCCCAGGGTTTCACCCCGCACCCGAAGATCTCGTACGCCAGCGCGGCACCGACCGGGGTGGCCAGCGAGGCCGAGTATCTGGAGATCGGCCTGCGTGAGCCGGTCGATCCGGAGCAACTGCGGTTGGCGCTGGACGCGGCACTCTCGCCCGGCCTCGACGTGCTCGACGCCGTGGTGGCCAGCGGCGCGAGCCTGCCCGACCGGATCGAGGCGTCCCGCTGGCGGATCGAACTTCCGCAGGTGGATCCCGACGTACTGGCCAAGGCCGTGGCCGTCTTCACCGCCGCCGACGAGGTGCTGGTCGAGCGGATGACCAAGCAGGGGCGGCGCACCTTCGACGCACGCGCCGCAGTCGTGAACATCGATGTGAGTCCCGCTTCGGCGACGCCTTCCGGGGACCCGGCCGTACCGTGTGCGATACTCGAACTGGTCGTGCGGCAGGTCACCCCGTCCGTGCGGCCCGATGACGTCCTTTCCGGCTTCCGCGTGGTGGCCGGCCTGGAGCCGCCGGTGGCCCCGAAGGTGATCCGGCTGGCTCAGGGCACGCTGACCGCGCAGGGCGCGATCGTGGACCCGCTGGACGCGGACCGCGACGGGGCAACCATCGGCGGGCGCTGACCGACGGTCGGCGTCCAGGCAGGCAGACTTCGCCGGCGCGCACCTCGTGCGCCCGGGGAAACACCTTTTGCGGCAACCCTGCGTGGCAGCGCTCACCCGCGCCCGGGGAAGCCAGAACTGGAGAACGTCCATGCTCGAGAACGAGCCCGAGGGCAGCGAACGAGCCGGCATCAACCCGGCCGACGACACCGCCGAGAACAGCACCGCAGCGGCGACGGGATCACAGCCGCCGGACGCGGCCGAACCCGACCCGGTCGCAGACCCGCCGGAGGAGATCGCCGGTGCCGTGAGTGGCACCGCCGACCTGGGTGGCACCGCCGACCTGGCTGGTGCGCCGAACGCCGAGCCGGCCCCGCGGCGCCGGACGACTCGCCGCCGGGCCACCTCGGTCAGTCGGCCCGAGCAGACCGACGCGCCGGTGGAAGCGTCCGCAGCCGCGGCGGTGGGCAGCGGCGAAGCGCCCCAGGCCGAGGTGTTCGCCCCGGTCTCCGGTGATCTCGACCCGGCCGCGAAGACGCCGCGACGCCGGCGCAAGGCGACCACCGGGCAGAAGGCCGTCGAGGAGCCGCTGGCCGTGGCCGCGGCGGAGGCCGCCGACGGCGATGTGGTCCCGCCGGTCAAGGTGACCCGTACCCGTCGCCGAAAGTCCGCGTCCGGGCCCGCCGAGCCGGCGGCCGAAGCCACGATCGAGCCGCCCGCCGAGGCCGAGCCGACGCAGCCCGCCGCCGAGGTCGAGCTCGCACCGGCGGCCGGCACCGACTTCGGCTCCGCGGCGCTGCCCGCCGAGGGTGCCGCCGACCCGGAGCAGACGGTCGAGGCGGCGGCGACCGCTGAGCCGCCGGATGCCGTCGCGCCGGAGAGCACCGAGAGGCCGGTGGGCACGGAGGCTGCGTCGGCCGAACCAGAGACCCGGTCCCGCCGTCGTAAGGCCGCACTCACCGCGCCGACGGTGCTGTTCATGGCGCCGGAAGAGGTGGTCGCCGCCCGCGCCGCCGCCGCGCAGCCCACCGAGGAGGAGCCCACCGAGGAGCCGGCCGAGCCGTCCCGGCGGCGTCGCCGGGGCCGGCGGGAGGCTGAGCCAGCGGTGGCGACCGAGGTCGAGGAGGAACCGGCGGTGGCGGCCGAGGAGGCCACCGAGGACGAGGACGACGAGGAGACCGCAGGCGGCCGGCGTCGCCGTCGTCGCGGTCGCCGGGGACGGGGCCGGGGCAAGGGTGGCGCCGAGGACGGCGAGGAGGCCGAGGAGAGCGAGGCTGCGGAAGCCGTTCAGGCCGGGACGGACGATTCCGATTCCGAGTCCGATTCCGAGTCCGATTCCGAGGAGAGCGACGAGGCCGAGGGCGACGGGATGACCCGCCGACGCCGCCGGCGGCGTCGGCGGGGGGCGGGTGACACCGACGGCGCCGCCGACGACGGTGTGCCCACCGTGGTGAAGATCAGGGAGCCGCGTCGCACGGTCGACGAGGTGCAGGGTGTGTCCGGCTCGACCCGTCTGGAGGCCAAGCGGCAGCGCCGTCGGGACGGCCGGGAGCAGCGCCGAACCCGCCCGCCGATCCTCAGCGAGTCGGAGTTCCTGGCCCGCCGTGAGGCGGTCGACCGGGTCATGGCGGTCCGCCAGCGCGGCGACCGGACCCAGATCGCCGTGCTTGAGGACGGCGTCCTGGTCGAGCACTACGTCACCCGCAGTTCCGCCGGGACGATGGCCGGCAACGTCTACCTCGGCAAGGTGCAGAACGTGCTGCCGAGCATGGAGGCGGCGTTCGTCGACATCGGCCGGGGACGCAACGCGGTCCTGTACGCCGGCGAGGTCAACTGGGACACCACCGGCCTGGAGGGGAGGGCCCGTTCGATCGAGCAGGCCCTCAGGTCCGGTGATTCGGTGCTGGTGCAGGTCACCAAGGATCCGATCGGGCACAAAGGCGCCCGGTTGACCAGCCACATCGCGCTCTCCGGCCGGCACCTGGTCTACGTACCCGGTGGCAATGCCTCCGGGATCAGCCGCAAACTGCCGGACACCGAGCGTAAGCGGCTGCGTGACGTGCTGAAGAAGCTGGTGCCCGACGGCGCCGGGGTGATCGTCCGGACCGCGGCCGAGGGCGCCAGCGAGGACGAGTTGGCCCGGGACGTCAAGCGGCTCCAGGCACAGTGGGAGGACATCCAGGCGAAGGCCGCCGAGGGCGGTGCGCCGGTGCTCCTGTACCAGGAGCCCGACCTGGTGATCCGGGTGGTCCGCGACCTTTTCAACGAGGACTTCCGCGAGCTGGTCATGGAGGGCGACGAGGCGTACGACATGGTCGAGTCGTACCTGTCGCACGTGTCGCCGGACCTGGTCGCGCGGTTGCGCCGGCACGTCGGCACCGCGGACGTCTTCGCCGAGTACCGCATCGACGAGCAGATCCTCAAGGGCCTCGACCGCAAGGTCTTCCTGCCCTCCGGTGGCCACCTGGTGATCGACCGGACCGAGGCGATGACGGTGGTCGACGTGAACACCGGCAAGTACACAGGTGCCGGGGGCAACCTGGAGGAGACGGTCACCCGCAACAACCTGGAGGCGGCCGAGGAGATCGTCCGGCAGCTGCGGCTGCGGGACATCGGCGGGATCGTGGTGATCGACTTCATCGACATGGTGCTGGAGTCGAACCGGGAACTGGTGCTGCGCCGGCTGACCGAGTGCCTGGGCCGGGACCGTACCAAGCACCAGGTCACCGAGATCACTTCACTCGGTCTGGTGCAGATGACCCGCAAGCGGATCGGCGCCGGGCTGCTGGAGGCGTTCAGCGAGACCTGCGAGTGCTGCAAGGGTCGGGGCCTGGTCATCCACACCGAACCGGTGCCGGAGAAGCCGCGCTCCGGTGGCGGGGACAAGGTCAAGGCGGTCGCCTCGGCGGGTGCCCCGGCGGCCGAGCAGACGACTGGTTCGTCCCGGCGCCGAGCGCGTAAGGGCGCCGCCTCGGCGGAGCGGACCGTGGTGGAGGTCACCGAGACCGACACCACGAGCACCGCTGACGCCGACTTCCACGACACCATGGGCTACGACCTGTCGCGTTACGAGACGGATACCCCGGCCGCGCCGGACGTCGCCGACAGCCAGCAGGGTGAGTCGGCCCGGCTCGCCGCCCCGGACGACCCGGACGCACTCGGCGAGACCGACGAGGACGACGGTGGCGAGAGCGGCAACGGTCGGCGTCGTTCCCGTCGTGGCGGTGCGCGTCGCCGTACCCGGCCCTAGGGGTGGCCGGTAGGGCCAGCTGCGCTCGACGGTCGACGAGCCCCGTCCGGTGGTGATGTCCGCCGGGCGGGGCCGTCCCGTATCGTCGATGAGCGGCCGCCCGGACCGGTCCGGGCACGGCGGGTCCGTCCGGGTGCCCTGGGCACTGGGCGCCTCGACCCGGCCGCCCGAAGGAGGACACGATGCGCCGACCGCTCGCCGTCACCGTGGCCGCCGCCGCCGCACTGCTTGTCGGCACCGCCTGCTCGGCCGAGCGCGGCGGTCCGACCGAACCGACCGCCCCGGCCTCGACGCGCGTCGAGGCCACCGCCGGTCCGGCGACGCCCACCCCGGAGCAGCCGGTGGCGACCCCCGCTCCCGGGGCGGCAGGCGGAAACGCCCCGGAGGTCTGCGCCGCCGCGCAACAGGCGAGCGGTGCGGCCGGCAAGAAGTACGTCGAGCACCTCGCCGCGATGGTCACGGCGACCGGTGCGGGCGACACCGCCGACGCGCAGGCCGCCGGCCGGCGGGCCGAGGCAGCCCTGGCCGACTGGGAGAAGGCGCTCAGAGCGCAGGCGGCCCGCGCCGACGACCGGCAGCTCAAGGAACTGCTGACGGAGTTGTCGACCGAGGTCGGCCGGCTCGGCACCGACATCGAGGCGCTTGAGGGCGCTTCGCTCGACCGATTGCAGCAGCGCCTCGACCGGCTCTGCGGCCGGTGACCGGCCAGGCCCGGTTTGGGTCCCGGCCCGAGGATGGCGTACGCTAACCTGCGGCGCACTTTGGTGTGCCGAGTTCCCGCGTGCCCGCGCCGCCGTGCTTCTGCTGCCTGGCGAGCCGCCGTGGGGACGACCGACCGGCAACGGTGGGAAAAGACGCTAGCAGCCTCAACGACAGGGAGTCCGCCTCCGATGTACGCGATCGTCAAGACCGGCGGCAAGCAGTACAAGGTCGCCGAGGGCGACGTGATCGAGGTCGAGAAGCTCACCGGTGCCCCCGGTGACGCGGTGAAGCTCGCCGCGGTGCTCCTCGTCGACGGTGACGACCTGGTGACCGACGCGGCGAAGCTCGCTCAGGTCGAGGTGTCCGGCGAGATCGCCGCGCACACCAAGGGCCCGAAGATCCGGATCCACAAGTTCAAGAACAAGACCGGCTACCACAAGCGCCAGGGTCACCGCCAGCCGTTGACCCAGGTCAAGGTGACCGGCATCTCCAGCGGGAAGTAGGTCGTCCTCCAATGGCTCACAAAAAGGGTGCGTCCAGCTCGCGTAACGGTCGTGACTCCGCGGCCCAGCGACTCGGCGTGAAGCGCTTCGGTGGTCAGGTCGTCAGCGCGGGTGAGATCCTCATCCGTCAGCGTGGCACCAAGTTCCACCCCGGTGACCTGGTCGGCCGCGGCGGAGACGACACGCTCTTCGCGCTGGCCGCCGGTGCGGTCCAGTTCGGCACCCGGCGCGGTCGCAAGACCGTGAGCATCGTGCCGCAGCAGTAGCTGTCCGGCGAAAGCGGGCCGTGGACCTGATGTCCCGGCCCGCTTCGCCTTTTCTCACGCGGGGCCGGGCCCCGCTGGAAGGATTACGTCGTGACGACGTTCGTTGACCGGGTCGTCCTGCATCTGCAGGCCGGCGACGGCGGGCACGGCTGTGTCTCGATCCACCGGGAGAAGTTCAAGCCGTTCGGCGGCCCGGACGGAGGCAACGGCGGGCACGGCGGCAGCGTCTCGCTGGTGGTCGATCCGCAGGCGCACACGCTGCTCGACTTCCATTTCCGACCGCACGTGAAGGCGGAGAACGGGCGAGGCGGCGCGGGATCGAACCGGGACGGTGGCAACGGCGCCGACCTGGTGCTCAAGGTGCCCGACGGCACGGTGGTGCAGACCAGCGACGGCACCGTGCTGGCCGACATGGTCGGCGCCGGCACCACCTTCGAGGTGGCCCGGGGCGGTCGCGGTGGCCGGGGCAACGCCTCGCTGGCCAACTCGCGCCGCAAGGCCCCGGGCTTCGCCGAACTGGGTGAGCCGGGCGAACAACTGGACGTGGTGCTGGAGCTGAAGAGCGTCGCCGACGTCGGCCTGGTGGGTTTCCCGTCGGCCGGAAAGTCGTCGCTCATCTCGGTGATCTCCGCCGCCAAGCCCAAGATCGCCGACTACCCGTTCACCACGCTGGTGCCGAACCTCGGCGTGGTCCGGCTCGACAACCACACCTTCACCGTCGCCGACGTGCCCGGGCTGATCCCGGGCGCGGCCACCGGCAAGGGGCTGGGGCTGGAGTTCCTCCGGCACATCGAGCGCTGCGCGGTGCTGGTGCACGTCATCGACACCGCCACCCTGGAGCCGGGGCGGGACCCGTTGGCCGACATCGACACCATCGAGGCGGAGCTGGCCGAGTACGGCGGGCTGGCCGACCGCCCCCGGCTGGTCGCGCTGAACAAGGTCGACGTGCCGGACGGCCGCGACCTCGCCGAGATCGTCCGACCCGACCTGGAGGCGCGTGGTCTGCGGGTCTACGAGGTCTCCGCAGCCACGAGGGAAGGGCTCAAGGAGCTCACCTACGCGATGGCGGAACTGGTGGAACAGTCGCGAGCGGCGGCACCACCGGTCGAACCGACGCGGATCGTGATCCGGCCGAAGGCGGTCGACGACGCCGGCTTCACCATCGAGGCCGAGGAGGACGGCTCGTACACGGTGCGCGGTGTCCGCCCCGAGCGCTGGGTGCGTCAGACGAACTTCGACAACGACGAGGCGATCGGCTACCTCGCCGACCGGTTGGCCCGGCTCGGCGTCGAGGAGCAGTTGGCCAAGGCGGGCGCGCAGCCCGGTGACCTGGTTCGGATCGGTGAGCGGGAGTTCGACTGGCAGCCCACGCTCTACGCCGGTGCCGAGTTCGTCCCGGGTACCCGGGGCCGTGACGTCCGGCTGGAGGAGAAGCCGACCCGGGCCAGCGCGGCCGAGCGGCTGGCGGCCCGCAAGGCACGCCGGCAGCGACCGGCCGACGAGGTCGAGTCGGCACCCGCCGACGGGACTGACGCCGAATAGCTCGATGCGCTCCGAAATGGGGACAACTGTTGGAAACCTTCGCGAAATTTCGTCGCCCTAGCGTGGGGTGATGCTTATCGAGTCCCGCCCGCTGACGGATCCGGAGGTCGCCGCACTCGCCGCGGCCGGTGAGCGCGAGCTGGGCGACATCGCCGGCGGGGCCGGGCGGGACGTCGGCACGCGCGGCGACACCTGCTGGTTGACGGTCGTACTCGCCGGCCGGGCGGTGGCGTGCGGTGGGATGCGGGTGCGCGACGACGACACCGGCGAGCTGGCGCAGCTGTACGTGCGTCCGGCCTACCGCCGCCGGGGTGTCGCCCGCCAATTGGTCGCCGCGCTGGAGGAGTTGGCGTACCAGCGGGGGTACTCGGTGGTGCGGGTGGAGGCCGGTTCGCATCTTCCCGCAGCGGCACTGTTCCGGGCCTGCGGCTACGAGCTGGTTGCCGATGACGGTGCGCCCGGTGGCCGGCCGTATCGTGCCTGCTTCGCCAAGCGACTTCCGGTTCCGGCCTGAGCTCGATCAGGGACTGTCGATCGGTTCGTCCAGTCGGCCAGCGGTACCGACCCGGTTGGACAGCAGCAGGCCGAGGGCCAGCATGCACAGGCCGAGAGCCAGATGCAACCAGTCACCGGGGCCGTTCACCGGCAGCCAGTTGGCGGTGCTCTCGTCGGCCGTCGCCAGGCCGTAGATCCAGAGCAGGAGATACAGCGCGCCGCCGACAGCGAGGAAGACCCGCGCCCCGGTCAGCCGCCGCGCCAGCACCAGACCGATCAGGCCGCTGATCATGAACACCAGGTTGCGCAGCACGGACACCTGGAACAGCCCGAACAGTTCTGCCCGGCTCCGGGGTCCGGCGAAGGTCAGCTCGTGGTAGTCGGTGGTGATGCCGGGCACGAAGCCGAGCACGCCGAACAGCAGCAGGATCCCCGACACGATCATGGCGGCGAGCTGGACCCGCGCGCGTACGGTGCGGTCGCCTGACCGATGTGACATCGGTGTCACCTCCGAGGATGCGCGGGCGATCCGTCCGACTGTGACCGATCACCGTCCGTGAGACGCCGACCTTCCTCCAATCCTTGAGCGTCGGCGGCGTTTTCGCAGAAGAATGGCCAATCGGTCACCGCTTAAGCCGGGCTCAGCCGGTGCGCCGCACGGCGGTGACCACGAAGCCGCTGGCCGGCAGTGCCGGCATCCGGCTCAGGTCCACCGCGAGATCCTGCGGCGGTACGTCGTAGCGGATGTCCTCGGTGAGCAGTGTCACCGCCCGCTTCATCAGCTCGATCGTGATCCACTCGCCGGCGCAGCGGTGGCCGGTGAGATGGCCTCCGCCACCCTGGGGCACCAGCGTGAACGGGTCCCCTGACCAGCCAGCGAAGCGCTCCGGTCGGAACAGCTCCGGCTCCGGCCACACCTCGGGGTGATGATCGGTGCCGTAGAGATCCAGCAGCACCCGTCGGCCCTGCGGGAAGTGGTAACCCTGCCAGTCGAAGTCCCGACGGACCCGGGCCGTGGTCACCGGGAAGAACGGGTAGTAGCGGCGAACCTCCTGCACGAACTGCGTGGCGTCCTCGTCGTCGCGTACCCGCTGCCGCCAGGCGGGATGGTCGTGCAGGGCCAGCGCGGCGAAGACCACGAACCGGGCCACCGCCACCGTCGGGCGGAGCACGTTCAGCAGTTCCACCGCGGCGACGCGGCGGGGCAGCCGATGCCCCGCGCCGTCGCGATGCTCGGCGATCACACGTAGAGCGCTGCCGTCGGGCGGGGACAGCGACCCGCCGCGTGCCCGCTCGACGAGATCACCGGCCCAGTGCTCGCCGCGCCGACGACCCAGCCGACCACGCCAGTGCCGGGGACCGATCGCGGCGGCACTGTCGATCATGGCCTGGAGATCGGCGGTACGCCGGTCCAGCTCGCCGCCGCTCAGCGGCACCCCCGCCCAGGCGCAGACAGCTCGGGTCAGCATCGATGCGACCTCGGTGTGCAGGTTCACCGTGCCGGACAGTTCCCAGGTGGGCAGCCGGGCCTGCCACTCGTCGGCGAAGAGCTGCCCGAGCCGCCGTACCGCGATCGGCGTCATCAGCGACAGGTACATGGCCTTGCGGTCGCGGTGGGCGTCGCCGTCGAGACCCTGGACGCCGCCCCGGCCGGTGAGCGTCCGTTGACCGCGAGCCGGCATGGCACCCTCGCGCACGAACCGGTCGGTGTCGTAGAAGAGTTCGGCGGCGGCGCTGCCGCGCAGGCAGATCGTCGGTTTCAGCAGCAGGCGGGTCTGGAAGATGTCGGTGCCGTACCGCTCGCACCGCGTGCCGACGAACCGGTAGCCGGCCCGCAGGAAGGCCAGGGTGCTGTCCGGACTGCGGTCCGTCGGAATGGTCGCCATCGGGGTCCCTGCTGCCGGGGCGCGGCCGTCGCCGACCGGCCGTCCAACCGTCGCAGGTGATATCTACCCAGGTCAGGGGCCGATGAACCGCGCTGACGGGCGGCAGTGACGCCAGGCCGGTCAGGTGGAGCGGCTGCTGGCCCCTCCCCGCATCGGGGAAGCCTGGTTTGCTTGATCGGGCGGCGTCGACCGGTCCGGCGGTGATCCAGCCACCGGGCCCGAACGGCACGGTCGGTGCGTCGCCACAGCAGGGGTTCGGCGTGCCACGGGGAGGACGGATGCGGGACAACCGTGCGGCGTACTGGCGCCGCTGGAAGGCCGGGGCGGCCGGCGGGGATCGGCTACCGCTGGTGGGGCAGCCGCGCCGGCCAGCTCGGCCCGACCGTCACTTCACCGTCCATCTCGGCTTCACCGCTGCCGATCTCGTCGCCGCGCGCGAGGTGGCGGTCGGGTACGCCGAGGCGCTGAGCGTGCTCCGGCCCGAGCTGGCGATCGGTGCCTCCGCGCTGTCGCCGGCCGACGCCTGGCAGCACGCCGAGCGGCTGTTCTGCGGTGCCCTCGGGCCGGACGCCGAACGGTGTGTGGATGTAGCCGGCCACGCCGGTTTCCATCACGCGCCCGGCCCCGGTGGCCTCGGCTGGGGCGACGGTGACCGCGGCTAGCGCGGCGGCCGGGGACGCCATCGGTCGTCGCTCGGTCCGGGCGCGACCGGTACACGTTCGCGGCCACCGCCGCACCCGCGCTCAATCCAGGTCGAACTCGCCGTCCTGGGCGCCCGCGACGAAGGCGTCCCACTCGGCCTGGGTGAACACCAGCACCGGGCCGTCCGGCTCGGCGGAGTTGCGCATGCCGATGAGATCGTCGACGAAGGCGACCTCCACGGCGGCCTCCGAGGTGTCGCCCTCGGCCCGCTGCCAGACCGCCCGGGAGAGGTCGAAGTCACCCTTGGGGTGCGCTGTCATGGTCCCGTCCTCCAGTGCCAGGGGAAATGAGGAAGCCGGTTCGTTCCCTCATCGGGCAGGATAAGCGGATGCCGAGCCTGAGCCGTGCAGAGGCGACCGCGCGTGGCGCGTCGATCACCGTCGAGTCCTACCAGGTGGACCTTGACCTGACCGGGGACGGTGAGCGGTTCCGATCCCATGTCACGGTCCGGTTCCGGGCCACCGGCACCGAGACCTTCGTCGAGGTCAAGCCGGCGGCCCTGCTCGCCGTACGCCTCAACGACACCGATGTCGATCCCGCGACCCTCGATGACAACCGGCTGCCGCTCACCGGCCTGGCGGCGCGGAACACGCTTACCGTCGACGCCGAGATGGCGTACACGAACACCGGCGAGGGGATGCACCGCTTCGTCGACCCCGCCGACGGCGAGACCTATCTGTACGTGATGTCGTTCCTGGACGACGTGCAGCGGGTCTTCGCCGCCTTCGACCAACCGGACCTCAAGGCACCGGTCACGCTGTCGGTGACCGCGCCGGAGCACTGGACGGTGGCGGCCAACGCGGAGCTGGCGGCCAACCCCGAGCCGGGTCGTTGGGAGTTCGCCCCCACCCTGCCGATCGCCACGTACTTCTTCACCCTGATCGCCGGTCCCTGGCACGTCCGCCGGGACACCCACGACGGAATTCCGCTCGGTGTGTACTGCCGGCGCTCCCTCGCCGAGCATCTCGACGCCGACGCGGCGGAGATCCTCACCGTCACGAAGCAGTGTCTCGACCGGTTTCACCAGCTGTTCGACGAGCGCTATCCGTTCGGCAAGTACGACCAGGCGTTCGTGCCCGAGTTCAACGCCGGTGCCATGGAGAATCCGGGCCTGGTCACCTTCCGCGACGACTACGTGTTCCGCTCGGCGGTCACCGACAGCCAGCGCGAGCTGCGGGCCACCACGATCGCCCACGAGATGGCGCACATGTGGTTCGGCGACCTGGTCACCATGCGTTGGTGGGACGATCTGTGGTTGAACGAGTCGTTCGCGGAGTACCTCGGCACCCGGGTCACCGCCGAGGCGACCCGGTTCGACCGGGCGTGGACGACGTTCGCGCTGCGCCGCAAGGCGTGGGGATACGCCGCCGACCAGCGCCCCTCCACCCATCCGGTGGCGCCCGAGCAGGTCACCGACGCCGCGGAGGGGCTGCTCAACTTCGACGGCATCTCGTACGCCAAGGGGGCCAGCGTGCTGCGGCAGCTGGTGGCCTGGCTCGGTGACGAGGCGTTCCTGGCCGGCCTCAACGACCACTTCGCCCGGCACCGCTTCGGCAACGCCACCCTCGCCGACCTGCTCGAGAGTCTGGCCGCCAGCAGCGGCCGGGAGCTGACCGACTGGGCGGCGTCCTGGCTGCGGACCGCGCAGGTGAACACGCTGCGGGCCGAGGTGACGGTGGACGCCGAGGGCCGGTACGACGAGGTCGTGATCGCGCAGACCGCGCCGCCGACGCACCCGGCGCTGCGCCCGCACCGCATCGGCGTGGGCCGGTACGCCGTGGACGGCACCGCCGAGCGGATCGAGGTCGACCTCGATCCGAAGACCGACGACGGCCGTACCCGGCTCGACGGGTTGGCCGGGGAACCGGCAGCCGCCGTGCTGCTGCCCAACGACGGCGACCTGACCTTCGCCAAGATCCGCCTCGACGCCGCCTCGGCCGACGCGGTGCCACTGCTGCTGCCCCGCCTGACCGACCCGTTGGCCCGCGCCCTGCTCTGGGGTGAGGCGATGGACGCCGCGACCGACGGGGACCGGCCGGTCACCGGACTTGTCGATCTGATCGTCGCGGCGTTGCCCACCGAGCGGGAAGTGATCATCGTCGAGGACGTGCTGGCGATGAGTCGCTCGCTCATCGATCGCTATCTCGATCCGCTGGCGCGACAGTCCGCCCTGGCCCGGGTCGCCGAATCCTGCCGACGCTTGCTGGACGACGCCGCGCCGGGGGAGTCGTTGCAACTGGCCGCCGCTCGGGGGCTGATCGCCGCGAGCACCGACGCCGAGTTGCTCGCCGGTTGGCTCGCCGGCCGGGCCGTCCCCGCCGGGCTGGCCGTGGACGCCGAGCTGCGGTGGGCACTGCTCGGCCGGTTGGTGGTCCTCAATGCCGCCGGCGCGGCCGAGATCGCGGCCGAGGCGGCGGCCGACCCCAGCGCCACCGGTGCCGAGCGGGCCGCCCGGTGCCGGGCCGCCCTGCCCGAACCCGCGGCCAAGCAGGCCGCGTGGGAGATCATCGTGTCGAACACGGAGTTGTCGAATCGGCTGGTCGAGGCGACGGCGGAGGGCTTCTGGCAGCCCGAGCAGGTGGAACTGACGAGCGGCTACGTCGACAGCTACTTCGCCGACATGCCGGCTGCCGCGCGGCTGCGTACGCCCTGGGTGGCCGACGAGGTTGCCAAGCTGGCCTTTCCCCGCCACGCGGTGTCCCAGCCGACCCGGGAGGCGGCTGCGGCGTTGCTGGCCCGCGACGACCTCACGCCAGGGCTGCGCCGGGTGGTCACCGACGCCGACGACGATCTGCGTCGGGCCCTGGTGGCGCGCACGGCGGTGGCCGCCACCACCGCATGACGACCGGAGCCGTGCCGGGCCGCATGGTGTCGGCCCGGCCCGGCTCCGCGCGGGCACGCCCTAGGATCACGGGGTGGAGGAAGACATCCGGCGGATCGGCATCATGGGCGGCACGTTCGATCCGATCCATCACGGGCACCTCGTGGCCGCGAGCGAGGTGGCGGACCGATTCGGCCTCGACGAAGTGATCTTCGTGCCCACGGGGCAGCCATGGCAGAAGGCCGACGTCCCGGTCAGCTCGGCCGAGGACCGCTACCTGATGACGGTGATCGCCACCGCGTCCAACCCCCGGTTCCAGGTCAGCCGGGTCGACATCGACCGGGGCGGGCCCACCTACACCGTCGACACCCTGCGTGACCTGCGCGCCCAGTACGGGACGAAGGCGCAACTGTTCTTCATCACCGGCGCGGACGCCCTGGAGCGCATCCTGAGCTGGAAGGACCTCGACGAGATCTTCGAGCTGGCCCACTTCGTCGGGGTCACCCGGCCGGGCTTCCAGCTGACCGCCGCGCACCTGCCCGCCGACACGGTCAGCCTGGTCCAGGTCCCGGCCATGGCGATCTCGTCCACCGACTGCCGGGCCCGGGTCGCCCGGGGCGAACCGGTCTGGTATCTGGTGCCCGACGGTGTGGTGCAGTACATCGCGAAACGGTGCCTATACCGGGCGTGATTCGACCGTTTCATGCCTCTTTCCGGCTGAAACTGGTGAGTCGGGAATCCGGGCCGTGTGAGAGGCTGGAAGCCTCGCACGGTTGATCGAAGGAGAACGGTGACAGTTTCCGAACGCGCCCACGAGCTGGCGATCGTCGCTGCCCAGGCCGCGGCCGACAAGAAGGCTCAGGACATCGTCATCATCGACGTGGGCGACCAACTCGCCATCACCGACGCGTTCCTGCTCGCCGCGGCCCCGAACGAGCGCCAGGTGCTGGCCATCGTCGACGCCATCGAGGAAGCCCTGCTCGACCTGCCGGAGAAGGCGAAGCCGGTGCGCCGGGAGGGCGAGCGCGGTGGCCGTTGGGTGCTGCTCGACTACGTCGACGTGGTGGTGCACGTGCAGCACACCGAGGAACGCGAGTTCTACGCCCTCGACCGGCTCTGGAAGGACTGCCCGACCATCCCGTTCGTCGAGCGGGACCTCGCCCGCGCCGAGGCCGCCGCCGGATCGGGCGAGTGACCAGGCTGATCATCTGGCGGCACGGCAACACCGACTGGAACGCCGCCAGCAGGGTTCAGGGACAGACCGACGTGCCGCTCAACGATCGCGGCCGGGAACAGGCGCGCACGGCCGCGCCGCTGCTGGCCGCGCTGCGCCCGGACGCCCTGGTTGCCAGCGACCTGACTCGCGCCGCGGACACCGCCGCCGCGCTGGCCGCGCTCACCGGCCTGCCGGTACGCTCCGACGCCCGCCTGCGGGAGCGGCACTTCGGCGCCTGGCAGGGGCTGCTGCTGACTGAGGTGGCGCAGCGGTTCCCCGCGGAGTACGCCCGCTGGCGCGCCGGGGACCCCGATCCGGGCGCGGACGTCGAACCACTTGACACGCTGGGTAAACGCATCGGCACCGCGTTGCAGGAGGCCGCCGACCAACTGCCCGGGGGCACCGTGGTGATCGCCACCCACGGCGGCGCCGCCCGCCAGGGCTGCGGCCACCTGCTCGGCTGGGAGCACGCCGTGCTGCGGGCCGTCGGCTCGCTGCGCAACTGTCACTGGACGGAACTGCGCCACGACGTGGACCGCGGCTGGCACCTGCGCGCCCACAACGTCGGCCCGATGGACGTTCCGGCCGCCGGGGCCGGTGCCGGCGCGACCGCGGTCCCGGTCTCCGCCGAGCCGGTCTGAGCGGACGCGGTCAGGCAGCCGCCCAGCTTGATCCGCTACGGTGCCCGCATGCCAGTCGCGGTCGTCACCGACTCCACCGCCTACCTGCCGCCCGAGCTGGTGCGGGAGCACCGGCTGACCGTGGTACCGCTGACCGTGGTGCTGGCCGGCGTCGAAGGACTGGAGAGCGTCGAGACCTTCCCGGCGGACGCCACTCGGGCGCTTCGCGCGCGGCGGGTGTCGGTGAGCACCTCCCGCCCGTCGCCCGAGCAGTTCTCCCGCACCTATCGGGAACTGCTGGCGGCCGGAGCGGAGGGCGTCGTATCGGTGCACCTGTCGGCCGGACTCTCCGGCACGGTCGAGGCCGCCGAGTTGGCCGCCGCCGACCTGGACGACCGGGTCAGCGTGGTCGACAGCCGCTCCTGCGGGATGGGTCTCGGTTTCCCGGCGATCGCGGCGGCCCGGGCCGCCGCGCGGGGCGGCGACCTGGCCGGCGTACGCGCCGCGGCAGCAGCGGCCGTGGGCCGTACCAGCATCCACTTCTACGTCGACACGCTGGAGTTCCTCCGTCGCGGCGGACGGATCAACGCGGCCGAGGCGTTGCTCGGCACCGCCCTGTCGGTCAAGCCCATCCTGCACATGCCCGAGGGACGCATCGTGCTGCGGGACAAGGTCCGCACCGCCAGTCGGGGCATGGCGCGTCTGGTGGACCTTGCCGTCGAGGCGGCCGGCGACGGCCCGGTGGACCTGGCCGTACACCATCTCGACGCACCGCAGCGAGCCGAGGAACTCGTCGGCGCGGTTGCCGCCCGGCTCGGTGACCGGTTGCGTGACACGTACGTCTCGGAGGCCGGTGCCGCCGTCGCTGTGCACGTCGGGCCCGGCCTCGCCTGTGTGGTGATCCACCGTGCGGCGGACCCTGCCGGCTGACCCGCTCGCCGCTTGTGGCCTCGGTGGGCGAGGATTGATCGTGGGCCGGGCTGGGGAGGTGCGGGCGGATGTCCTGTGTGGTGACCGGCGGGGGGCGCGGGGTCGGGCGGGGCATCGTGGAGTGCCTGCTCGCCCGAGGCTGGACGGTGGTGGTGGTCGAACGCGATCCGGGGGCATTGTCCTGGGTGGACGGCCATGACCGGGCCGACCAGCTCGCGGCGGTGGTCGGTGACGCCGGTGACGAGGGCGTCGCCGGACGGGCCGCGGACCGGGCGGAGCGCTTCGACCCGCTCACCGGGTGGGTGAACAATGCCGCTGTCTTCCGCGACGCCTCGGTGCACGACGCGCCGGTCGGCGAGGTCGTCGACCTGATCACCCGCAACCTGCGTCCGACCGTGGTCGGTGCCGCCACCGCGGTGCGCCGCTTCCTCGCCGCCGGCACCGCTGGCGCCGTGGTCAACGTCTCGTCTCACCAGGCGAGCCGGCCGGTGCCAGGCTGCCTGCCGTACGCCACGGCCAAGGCGGCGGTGGAGGGGCTGACCCGGGCACTGGCCGTCGAGTACGGCAGGCACGGCATCCGAGCCAACGCGATCGCCCTCGGTTCGGTGGCCACCGAGCGACACGAGGCGTTTCTCGCCGAGGCCGAGCCGGACCAGGCGCGGCGAATCGAGGCGGAGTTGGCCCGGCTGCACCCGGTGGGCCGGATCGGGCAGCCGCAGGACGTGGCGGAGGCGGTCGCGTACCTGCTCTCGCCGGCGGCGGGCTTCGTCAACGGGGTGACCCTGCCGGTCGACGGCGGGCGCGCCGTCCTCGGTCCGGATCCGCAGGCGCGCACCGACTGAACCGGCGGTTCGGGGACCCGCGTGGCACGTGTCGGTGGGATCGGGCCCGTGCGGGCGTCTCGGTGACGACGGGCGGCGGCCCGGCAACGCGCGGAGGCCATAGCAGATCGGGTGCATGATCAGGGCGTTGTCCACAGTGCCTCGGGCTGTCCACAGACGGCCCGGCGCGGCGCGCTCGACCGGGCCTGGCCGCCCTAACGTCGCGCCGTGTCGAAGGACGAGGACGAGGAGATGGTGGTCCGGCGGCGTCTGTGGCAACTGATGCCCGGCACGCTAGACCTGCCGGGGCACGCTGCCGCACCACCGCTGTCGGGCGGCGACCGGACGCCGGCCCTCACCGGGTGGCCGCCGTCCGTTGACCTGCCCCCGCGCGTCGGGCGGCCCCCGTCCGTCGAACTGCCCCCGACCTCCGGGGTGTCCGGCGGGCCGCCGCCGGCCGCGGAGTGGCCGACCGTGCTGCTGCCGGTCCAGGCCGCCGACCGGGTCGGTGACGGTGGTCCGGTCAGCGATGGCGGGCCGACCCGGCCCAGTGGTCCGGTAAGCCACGGCGGGCTGGCCCGGGCCGATGGTCCGCTTCGGTTCAGCGACGAGGTACCGGTCGACGCCGGGCGGGGGCGGACGGTCGACGAGGCGACGCCGAAGCTCCTTCCGGGGCCGAGTGCCTTCGACCCGGGGCGGCGGGGAGTGCGGGCGCTCGCGGCCGTCGCCGTGCTGGTGGTGCTGGCCGCCGGCATCTGGACCTGGCGATCCCGTCCTCAGCTGGAGCCGGTCGTCGCCGAGACCGGTGCCGCCGGGACACCGGATCCGTCCGTCGAGGCCGGCCACGAGCCGGGCAGACCGGCGGCGGAGTCGCCCGGGGAACTGGTGGTCGCCGTCGCCGGCAAGGTCCGCCGGCCCGGGTTGGTGCGGCTGGCGGCCGGCGCGCGGGTGGCAGACGCCCTCGACGCCGCCGGAGGCGCGTTGCCGGGGGTGGACGTGGCGATGCTCAATCCGGCCCGTCGGATCAGCGACGGCGAACTGATCCTGGTCGGCGTACCAGCACCGTCGGGCGCGGCGGGTCCCGGCGTCGGCACCGGCCCGCTGCCGGGTGGCGGACCGGGCCCGGGTGGGCGGGTCAACCTGAACACCGCGACGTCGACGCAGCTCGAGTCGCTACCCGGGGTGGGTCCCGTGCTCGCCCAGCGGATCATCCAGTATCGCGATCAGCACGGCGGCTTCCGGTCCGTCGGCGACCTGCGTCAGGTGACCGGGATCGGCGACGCGCGGTACGAACAGCTCAAGGACCTGGTGACGGTGTGAGGGCGTCGCCCGCCCCGGTCGCGCCGCCGGCCGGGATCCCCGCTGTCGTGACCGGCGGGGGCGCACCCGACCTCCGCACGGCAGGGCTGGCGGTGGCGGCCTGGCTCACCGCGCTGGCGGGACTGCATCTCGATGCTCGACGGACGCTGCTGCTCGCCGCCGTCGCGGCCGGTCTCGCGGGGATGGCGACACTGCACCTGAGCGGTCTCGTCGGGCGACCCGGCCCGGCCGTGCGTCGCCACGGCTGGGTCGCGGTGGCGATCCTGATCGGCGTGGTGTGTGGCGGGGCGGCCACCTCGGCGCGGCTGACCGTACGGGACGCGGCCCCGCTGCGTGCCCTGGTGGACGAGCGGGCCCGGGTCACCGCCGAGTTGATCGTCCGGGACGATCCCCGGCCGGTACGCGGCGGCATCGTGGGGCGTCCACCGACCCTGCTGGTGCCGGCCAGGCTGGTGACCCTGACCGGGCCGCAGGGTCAGCGGATCGCCGTACCCACGCGGGTACTTGTGCTCGCCGACGATCCGGCGTGGCGCGGGCTGTTGCCCGGGCAACGGCTCACCGCCGACGGCCGCCTGGCCCAGCCGCGCGGCGGCGACCTCACCGGGGCGGTCGTGAAGGCCGTGGGTGCGCCGGTGCGACTGGATACCCCCTCGGCGCTGCAACGTGCGGCCGGTCGGCTCCGCGCCGGTCTCCAGCAGGCGTGTGCACCGCTGCCGGACGATCCGGGTGGCCTGTTGCCCGGCCTTGTCGTCGGGGACACCAGTCGGCTGCCCGACCCGGTGGAGGAGGACTTCCAGGCCACCGGGATGACTCACCTGAACGCTGTCTCCGGCTCGAATGTCGCGATCGTCGTCGGGGCGGTGCTGTTGCTGGCCCGCTGGGCCCGAGCCGGTCCCGCGCTGGCCGTCGGTCTCTGCGGGCTGGCCCTGGTGGGCTTCGTCATTCTGGTTCGGCCGTCGCCGAGCGTGGTACGCGCCGCCACCATGGGCGCGATCGGGCTCGCCGCACTGGCCGCCGGACGACCCCGGGCGGCAGTACCCGCGCTGGCCGCGGCCGTGGCGGTGCTGGTGCTGGTCGACCCGGATCTGGCCGGCGATCCCGGCTTCGCGCTGTCCGTACTGGCCACCGGCGGTCTGCTGCTGCTCGCACCGGGTTGGCGGGACGCTCTGCGTCGAAGGGGCGTACCGCCGGGGGCGGCCGAGGCGCTCGCGGTGCCGGCCGCCGCACAACTCGCCTGCTCGCCGGTGGTCGCCGGCCTGACGGGCACGGTCAGCCTGGTTGCGGTGCCGGCGAATCTTCTCGCGGTGCCGGCGATCGCGCCCGCGACGGTGCTCGGCGTGGCGGCGGCGACGCTCTCGCCGATCTGGCCCGGCGGCGCGGAGTTGCTCGCCTGGCTGGCCCACTGGCCGGCGTGGTGGCTGGTACTTGTCGCCCGGTACGGCGCCCGGCTGCCGGCGGGCAACCTGCCCTGGCCCGGCGGGGTGTCCGGGGCACTGCTGCTGGCGGTGCTGACCGTGGCGTTGCTGGTCGCGGCCCGGCGCCCGCTGGTACGCCGCCTGGTGGCGGTCTGCGCCGTCGCGGTCGTGCTGGGTGCCCTGCCGGTGCGGGTGGTCGCGCCCGGGTGGCCGCCGGACGGTTGGGTCGTCACGGCCTGCGCGGTGGGTCAGGGCGACACGGTGCTGCTGCCGGTGGCGGCCGGTCGGGCGGTCGTGGTGGACGCCGGCCCGGATCCGGCGGCGGCGGACGCCTGCCTGCGTCGGCTCGGCATACGTCGGGTGTCGCTGCTGGTGGTCAGCCATTTCCACGTGGACCACACCGGCGGGGTGGCCGGGATATTCCGGGGCAGGCGGGTGGACACGGTGCTGGTTCCGCAGTGGCCGGAGCCGGTGGCCGGCCGGGACCTGGTGCGTGGCACCGCCGCAGCACACGGCACACCGGTGGTCGCCGCACCGGCGGGCTGGCGCTACCGGGCCGGCGCGGTCGACCTGACCGTGCTCGGCCCGCCGTACCCGATGCGCGGAACCCGTTCGGACCCGAACAACAACTCCCTGGTGCTGCTCGCCACCGTCGACCGGGTGCGGATCCTGCTCACCGGCGACGCCGAGGTGGAGGAACAGCGGGCGCTGCGGGAACGGCTGCCACCGAACGGGCTGCAGGCCGAGGTGCTGAAGGTTGCCCACCACGGCAGCGCGTACCAGGATCCGGCCTTTCTGGACGCGGTGCGGCCGGCGGTGGCGCTGGTGCCGGTCGGCGCGGGAAACAGCTACGGCCACCCCAACGAGGCGGTGCTGGCCCGGCTGGCCCGGGGCGGGGCGCGGGTGCTGCGTACCGATGTCGGCGGTGACGTGGCGGTGGTGCGGTCGCCCCGAGGGCTGGCGGTGGTGATTGCTGGTGTGGACCGGGTCCGTCCACCGTGATGAATCGACGGCGATTTACCGCGAAAAGCGGAAGATAAGGCGTATGTCTGGATTTGCGCTGAGTGCGGGGTCTGCCGACAGAGTAGGGACGAGCAGACTGGACCGACCGGCCGAGCGTGCGAATATGGGCGGCGTGACCGCCGCCAGTGCCGCTCCTATTGTGCTCGTCCTCGGCGACGAGGAGCTGCTCGCCACGCGCGCGGTGTCCGAAACCGTTGCCGCCGCCCGTGCCGCCGATTCCGGCGCCGACGTGCGTGAGTACCAGGCCAGCCAGCTCACCGTCGGTGAGATCGACGAGATGCTCAGCCCGTCGCTGTTCGGCGGGCGTCGGGTGCTGGTGCTCCGGTCCGGTCAGGACGCCCGCAAGGACCTGGTCGCCGCCCTGCTGGCGTACGCGAAGAACCCCGACCCCGAGGTGCTGCTCGTGGTGGCGCATCTCGGCGGTGCGAAGGGCAAGGCGTTCGCCGACGGCCTGAAGTCGGCGGGTGCCCGGGTCGTGCCCGCCGCCAGGCTGAAGGGCCACCGCGATCGGGTGGCCTTCGTCCGCGACGAGATCCGCCGGGCCGGCGGGCGGTGCACGGACGACGCCGCCGAGGCGTTGCTCGCCGCGGTCGGCAACGACCTGCGTGAACTCGCGGCGGCCTGCTCGCAGCTGATCGCCGACACCGACGGCCGGATCGGCGCCGACACGGTGGCGCGTTACTACCGGGGCCGGGTGGAGGTGAGCGGCTTCACGGTGGCGGACGCCACGATGGTCGGTGACCTCCCGGGTGCCCTGGAGGCGCTGCGCTGGGCCCTGCACGTGGGGGTGGATCCGGTGCCGATCGCCGACGCCCTCGCCGACGGCATCCGTACGGTCGCCCGGGTCGCCTCGGCCGGCCGGGGCAGCCCGTACCAACTCGCCAGCAGCCTGGGCATGCCACCCTGGAAGGTCGAACGGGCCCAACGGCAGGCCCGTGGCTGGAGCCCCGACGGTCTGGTCCTGGCCATGCGGGCGGCGGCGGAGTGCAACGCGGCGGTCAAGGGCGGCTCCGACGACCGGGCGTACGCGCTGGAGAAGGCGGTCTTCTCGGTGGCGGCCGCTCGGCAGGGCGGCGCCAGGTGAGCGGAGCCCTCCGTGGCTCGTGGGCCACGGTCCCGGCCGACGAGGAGCGGTACCGGCCGTTCTACGCGCGGGCGCTCGGCCTGCGGTTCGTCAACCCGGGCGGGGTGCTCTGCTTCATCTTCTTCGAGGGGTCGGTCGCGCTGGCGGCGCTGCTCGCGCTCGCGGAACTGGTGACCTGGTGGGCGGTGCTCGTGCTACCCGCCGCGGTGGCCGTGATGGTCAAGCTCAACGACCTGGTGGCCGCCGCCGTGGTGCGCTCCGCCGCAGCCGTACCCGAGCAGGAACGGGACCGGTTCCGCCAGCAGATGGAGCCGGTGGTCGGGCGTGCCCGGGTGGACTGGTTGCGGCACAGCGTGCCCGGCGTCGTGGTGCGGTCCGAGCCGGCGGAGGGAGGCGGGCCGCCAGCGGATCGGGATGACACCGGGTCTCGACCGGGTACCACCGAGCCCGGGTCCTGATCAGGGCGATCGCCGGACGAAGACGGAGCACAACCCGCGGACGGACGTGCGGAAGCCCCGAGGCGGTGCCTCGGGGCTTCCGTCAGGACTGGGGCGCTAACTCAGGAAGCGAGCGACGCGACGCGCTTGGCGATCGCGGACTTGCGGTTCGCGGCCTGGTTGCCGTGGATGACGCCCTTGCTGGCCGCCTTGTCCAGCTTGCGCGTGGCGTCCTGCATGAGGGCGGTGGCCTTCTCGACGTCACCGGCCTCAGCGGCCTCGTGGAACTTGCGGATGGCGGTCTTCAGCGACGACTTGACCGACTTGTTACGCAGCCGGCGCTTCTCGTTCTGCCGGTTGCGCTTGATCTGGGATTTGATGTTCGCCACGCGACAGCCTCGTCTTGATAGCTCGGGTTGGTCAGCTTGTTGCGCGCGACGAGCATGCGTCATCGCTGCGCGAAGAGCCAGGTTACCAGGTCGCCTCGAACAGGCCAAAACAGCCTCCCGCCCCCGCCCCACCCC
>NZ_JAGPXT010000035.1 GCF_018070465.1 Micromonospora sp. C95 | reverse complement strand
CCCCACCCACCGACCTCGTGGATCTTGCACTTCTCGTCCCCGCAAAGCACGCGAAAGGGCCGTATCGGCGACCGGAAGTGCAAGATCGACGGGGTGGTGGGGGTGGTGGGGTGGTGGGGGTGGTTAGGGGAGGAAGGTTAGGAGGGGGGTGTTGATTTGGGTGGGGTGTTCCAGGGGGAGTAGGTGGGCGGCGTGGGGTATGTCGGGTAGGCGTACCGCTTGTGGTGCCTCGGCGGCGATGCGATCGGCCAGGTGGCGGATGTCGGGTACGTCCGCCGCGCCGGCCGCGACCAGCACGGGCATGGTCAGCTCGGCGAGTCGCCCGATGGCCGGTGGGTCGAGTTCGGCCACGTCCACGGCGCTGAGTGCCAGTTCGGCGGCGAGCGCGCGTTCGTCCATCGCGGTGGCGAAGGCGACCAGTTCAGGGTCGACGTCCGCGGGTTCGCGGTCCGGACCGACCACCCAGAAGCGCACCTCGCCGGCGGCTGTCGCGGCGAAGTCCTCGGGGTCGATGTCGCCGACCAGGTTTTCCCACAGGTCGTTCGTCTGCTCCGACCACTCATGGCCGGACACGGCGGTACCGAGCAGGGCGAGGGCACTGACCCGGTGGGGGTGGGCCAGCGCGGTGTCGATCGCCACCGCCCCGCCGAAGGAGCAGCCGACCAGGGCGGCGCGGTCCAACCCGAGGACGTCCAGCAGGCCGGCCACATCGTCGTGGTGGGCGAAGGCGCTCGGCGGCAGCTCGGAGTCCCCGTAGCCACGCAGGTCGAGGTTGATCACCCGGTGTCGGGTGGCGAGCGGGCCGATCTGGTTCCGCCACATCCGGCGGTCGGCGATACCGGCGTGCAGCAGGACCACCGGTGATCCGCTGCCGGCCTCGTCGTACGCCAGCAGAGCCCCGTTTACTTCGATCTTGGTCACGCCAGGACGGTACGACCGGGCGCGAGTTGGGCGCAACTGGCCGGTGAGACATCGCTAACTCCGGCTAGCGTTTTGCTTGCAGCTGCTAGCGGGGGCGGGCTAGCGTTGAGTCATGGCCACTCCCAAGGACCTTCCCGACGTCGGCGGGTTCATTCGTGACCTGCGGCGGAACGCGAAGATTTCGCTTCGGCAACTGGCCGAGCAGGCCGGGGTCAGCAACCCCTACCTCAGTCAGATCGAACGCGGCCTGCGCCGGCCCAGCGCCGAGGTGCTCCAGCAGCTCGCCAGCGCGCTACGGGTCTCCACTCCGGCGATGTACCTGCGGGCCGGTCTGCTCGACGACAAGGAGGGCCAGGGTGTGCTGGCCGCCATCGCCGTCGACCCGGACCTGACGATGGCCCAGAAACAGTCCCTTACCCAGATTTACGAGACATTCCGCCGGGAGAACGCCCGACTGGCCGAAGCGACCGCGACGACGACCGGCGCGAGCGGCGGGACCGGCACCTCGGACACGAGCGACGAGACCGGCGGATCCGCCGCGAGCGGCGCGGCCGGCACCGCCGACGCGAATGACCTCACCGCCCCGGACGTGGCCAATCTGGCCGCGACCGGGCCCACCACCGCGGCGGGCACCCCGACCGAGGCGGTGCTCGAGTCGGTCGCGGTGACCGAAGCGGGTTCCGCTCCCGCCCCGAACAGCACCCCAGCCAGGAAGGCCGCCCGCAAGGTGGTCCGCAAGACCGCTACCGCGGTCCAGGAGGAGAAGTAGTCATGACCCAGCCGAAGACCAACCGCATCCCTGCCCCGATCTACGCCGCGGCCGGCGCCGGTGAACTGGCCCTGCAGCAGCTGCGCAAACTGCCCACCGTGGTCGGCGAGCTGCGTGACCGTGTGGTCGCCGACGGTGGCCGGGTCGTCAACGAACTCGGCGGCAAGGCCGTCGTCACCGGCTTCGAGCTGCGCCAGAAGGCCAACGACACGCTGCGCAACGCCAACCGGACGGCCGAGTCGCTGCGGCACAAGGCCGCTCCGGCGGCCGACCTCAACCGGCTGCGCGAGCACGCCGACCTGGCCAAGCTCCGCGAGGCGGCGGATCTGAACAAGCTGCGCGAGACGGCCGACCTGAACAAGCTGCGTGAGGCGGCCGATCTGGATCGTCTGCGCGAGCTGGCCACCCGCAACGCGGCCGTCGTCGTCGCCGGCGCCCAGGCCGCTCAGGAGCGGGCGCTGGCCGCGTACGGGGCGTTGGTGGCGCGGGGTGAGCGGGTCGTCGGCACCGGTGTGCTGGAGGTCGCCGACACGGTGAACACCGACATCGAGGCGACCGAGGCGACCACGCCGGCCGCGAGCGCCACCGCCACGGAGACCGCTGAGGAGACCGCGACCGCCGACAAGGCCGCGCCGAGCAACGCCGCGCCGGCCGAGGCGCCGAGCCCGGTCGAGGTGGCCGAGATCGTGGCTGCCAAGCCGGCTGCCGCGAAGAAGACCACCCGGGCGAAGTCCACCACCCGACAGACCGCCACCAAGCGGACCGACAGCCCGTCGGCGAAGCTTCCCCGGGGCACCAAGCGGAGCCAGTGAGTCAGCAGCCGGCGATCCCGGGACCGTCCTGTCGCCACGGATCCGGGGTCGCCGGCATAAGCTTGCCGTCATGGCCAACGCCGCGCCGATCTTCGTCTTCGACGTCCGCTACGTGATCGAGCTGATCCTGTTCGTCTTCGCGCTTGTCGTGCAGGGGGTGGCTCTCGTGCACGCCGTGACGCAACGTTCCGATGCGTTCCCGGCCATCGGAACCCTGCCGAAGGGCGGCTGGATCGCGATCCTGGCGGTCACTCTCCTGCTCACCCTGCTCACCCGCTCCACCCTCAGCATCTTCGGGCTGATCGGGGTGGCGGCGGCGCTGATCTACCTGCTCGACGTCCGGGTCGGGCTACGTGACCTGGGCGACAACAGAGGGTCTTGGTGAGATCGTTCCGCTGGCCACCACCACCGGACGGTGGACCGCGCACCTGGGGGCCCGGCCCGGGTGCCCCGCGCAGCGGCCGGCCGCCGTTGCCCGATCCGGAGACCGAACTGGTCGCCACCCCGCACGGCGTACGACTGGAGCGGCTGGTCACCGGCGTCGGTGACCCGGTCACCGTCTTCGCGCACGGGCTGGCCAACGGCATCGCCACCACCCGACCCTTCGGCAGTGGCGTCACCGGTCGCCGGGTCTTCTTCCAGTTCCGTGGCCACGGCCGCTCCGACGCGCCCGACGGGCCGTGGAGCTATCTGGACCTGGCCCGAGACCTGCGGGCGATCGCGGACCTCAGCGGCGCCACCCGCGCCTTCGGGGCGAGCCTGGGCGCCGGCGCGCTGTGCCGGCTGCTCGCCGAGAGCCCGGAACGGTTCGAGCGGCTGGTCTTCTTCCTTCCCGCCGCGCTGGACCGGCCACGCGGACCGGTCGCCCGAGCGCGGCTGACCGATCTGCTGTCGGCGGTGGAGAGCGGGGACGCCTCGGCGGTGGCGGAGGTCGTCTCCACCGAGCTGCCACCGGCCGTACGCAACACTCCGGCCGGCTGGGCCTACCTGCGGCAGCGGCTGGACCATCTGCTGCGCGACGGCCTCGCCGCCGGGCTTGTCGAGCTGCCGGAGCAGGCTCCGCTGCCCGACGCCGGAGTGCTCGCCCGGGTGACCGCGCCGGCACTTGTCATCGCCACCGAGGGCGACGAGCAGCACCCGATGGAGGTGGCCGAACAGCTCGCCGCCGTGCTGCCCCGGGCCACCCTGCACCGCTACGACCGGCCCGGTGTCCTCTGGACGGAACGCGCCGACCTGCGCCGCCGCATCTCCGACTTCCTCAACGAGTAGCCCCACCGCCCGCCTTGCGCGAGATGCCGCATGTCGCGGCATCCGGCGGGCGGGAGGGCCCGAGATGCCGCATGTCGTGGCGTCAAAGCGGCAACCCAAGTCAGCAATACCTGCCACGAGGTGGCAGGTATTGCTGGCAGCGTGGAACACATGACGAAACCGCTCATCGAAACGGTGGCGCTTGTCGCCGGGGCCACCCGGGGCGCCGGCCGGCAGATCGCCGTGCAACTCGGTGCCGCAGGTGCCACCGTTTACGCGACCGGCCGCAGCAGCCGCGCCGGCCGCTCCGAACTGGACCGCCCGGAAACCATCGAGGAGACCGCCGAACTGGTCACCGCGGCCGGCGGTACCGGCATCCCGGTCCGGGTCGACCACCTGGTGCCCGACGAGGTGCAGGCCCTGGTTGCGCGGATCGACGCCGAGCAGGGCCAGCTCGACGTGCTGGTGAACGACGTGTGGGGTGCCGATCCCTTGATCACCTGGGAGAAGCCGGTGTGGGAGCAGTCGCTCGACGACGGCTTCCGGATGCTGCGGCTGGCGGTGCACACCCACGTGATCACCAGCCACTTCGCGTTGCCCCTGCTGATCCGCCGGCCCGGCGGACTGGTGGTGGAGGTCGGTGACGGTACGAAGGCGTACAACGACGAGAACTACCGGCTGTCGGTCTTCTACGACCTGGCCAAGACCTCGGTCAACCGGCTCGCCTTCAGCTGGGCCCACGAAGTCAGGCCGCACGGCGGTACGGCGGTCGCGCTCACCCCGGGCTGGATACGCTCCGAGGCGATGCTTGAGCACTTCGGCGTGACCGAGGACAACTGGCGCGATGGTGCGGCCAAGGACCCGCACTTCCTCATCTCGGAGACTCCGGCGTTCGTGGGCCGGGCCGTCGCCGCGCTTGCCGCCGACCCGGACCGGGCACGCTGGAGCGGTCGGTCCGTCTCCGCCGGAGAACTGGCCAAGGTTTACGGCTTCACCGACGTCGACGGCTCCCAACCGGACGCCTTCCGCTACATCAGCGAGGTGGTCGACGCCGGCAGACCCGCCGACGTCACGGGTTATCGCTGATCCTCCCGCCCCCGGCGTCCGTCCGACCGACCGGCCCACCCGACCGGCCGCACTACGCCGGCCGGTCGGGCGACCGGTCGTCGGCGGTGGAGTACAGCGCGGCGGCCCGGGTCGTCGCCTCGGCCAGCCGCGACCGTAGCTCCGGCGGCTCGATCACCTCCACCTCCGGCCCCAGCGCCAGCAGCTGGGTGTAGGCCACGTCGACGGACTCGACGGGCAGGCGGGTCCGCACCCAGCCCTGCTCGTCGGGTTCGTCCGCGGTGGCGACCGCCGCCTCGTACCCGAACGGGATCTCGGCGAGGTGACGGAGCCGGCGCAGGCCGGCAGGGCTCAGCCGGATCGTCACCTCGGCCCGCAGCATGCCGCGCAGGAACGCCTCGGCCTGCGCCCGCCAGTGGCCGGCCAGGTCGAATCCCGGATCACGGTCGAAGCCCTCCTCGTGCGGCTCGACCGCGATCACCCGGTCCACCCGGTAGGTACGCACGTCCTCACCGACCCGACCGACCAGATACCAGGTACCGCTCTTGAGCACCAGCCCGTACGGGCAGACCCGGCGGGTGACCTCGCGCTCCCCACGCCGGTAGCGCAGCGTCACCACCCGGTCCTGCCAGACCGCGCCGGCCAGCTCGGCCAACCACTGCGGCGGTGTGCTCTCGCGGTACCAGCCCGGCACGTCCAGGTGGAACCGCTGGCCGGTGCGGGCGGGGGCGTCGCGCAGGGTCGGCGGCAGTGCCGCGAGGAGCTTCAGTTCCGCCGCCGCGACCGCGTCGGCCAACCCCATGTCACCGGCCGGGCCGGGCAGCCCGGCCAGGAACAGCGCCTCCGCCTCGTCCCGGGTCATCCCGGTCAGCCGGGTCCGGAAGCCGCCGAGCAGCCGGTAACCGCCGGCCCGCCCCCGGTCGGCGTAGATCGGCACCCCGGCGGCGGAGAGCGCCAGCACGTCCCGGTACACCGTCCGCTCGGAAACCTCCAGCTCGCGAGCCAGTTCCGCCGCCGTCAGCACCTCGCGAGCCTGCAACAGCAACAGCAGGGAGAGCAACCGGGACGCCCGCACCGACGGTCACCGTCCACCGGGAGTCAACAACCCCCGGTCGTACGCGACCGCGACCGCGGCGGCCCGGTCGTTGACCCCGAGCTTGGCGTAGACGTGCAGCAGGTGGGTCTTCACCGTGGCCTCGCTGATGAACAGGAGCGCGGCGGCCTCGCGGTTGGACGAGCCCCGGGCCACCAGGGTGAGCACCTCCAACTCGCGCTGGCTCAGCGGTTCCTCGGCCGGCTGACGTGGGGTCCGCAGCCGACCCATCAGCCGGCCCGCCACGCTTGGCGAGAGCACCGACTCGCCTCGGGCGGCGGCGCGTACCGCCCGGACCAGTTCGTCGCGGGGTGCGTCCTTGAGCAGGTAGCCGGTGGCACCGGCCTCGATCGCCGGGAGCACGTCCGCGTCGGTGTCGTAGGTGGTGAGTACCAGCACCTTCGCCGGGCTGTCCGTCTCGACGAGCCGACCGATCGCGGTCACCCCGTCCATCCCCGGCATCCGCAGGTCCATCAGCACCACGTCGGGGCGGCTGCGGGCGGCCATCGTCAGCGCCTCGGCACCGTCGGCCGCCTCGCCGACCACCTCGAACCCGGGGTCACCGGCGAACATGCCGCGCAGCCCGTCGCGCACCACCGGGTGATCGTCGACGATGAGCAGGCGTACCGGATCGGTCATGCGGCGACTCCCGGCAGGGCCGGTACGGAGGCCGAGACGGCGGTGCCGGCACCCGGTTCGGACTCGACGGCGAGCTGGCCACCGACCCGGTTGACCCGCTGCCGCATCGCGGTCAGGCCGTAGCTGCCGTTCTCGTCCGGGACTGTCGACCGGCTGGTCAGGTCGAATCCCGATCCGTCGTCGCGGACATCCAGGGTGACCACGTCCGACATGTACGACAGGGTGAGCCCGACCCGGGACGCGGCGGCGTGTCGGGCCACGTTGCTCAGTGCCTCCTGCGCCGCCCGCAGCAACGTCACCTCGATCTCCGGGTGCAGCGGGCGGGGCGTTCCGGTGGTGCTGACGCTGGCCGTCACCCCGTGCACGGCCGACCAGCGTTCGCCAAGCTCGGCGAGCGCGTCGGGCAGGCGGGCCGTCTCCAGCGGCTCGGGGCGCAACGCCCGGACCGACCGGCGGGCTTCGGTGAGGCTCTCCCGGGCCAGCGCCAGGGCGTTGTCCACGTGCCGTCGCCAGTCGGCGGAGCGGTCGCGGGTCTGCTCGGCCGCCTCCAGTTGGGTGATGATGCCGGTCAGCCCCTGGGCCAGGGTGTCGTGGATCTCCTGGGCCATCCGCTGCCGCTCGTCCAGTGCGCCAGCCTCGCGGGCCTGGGTGATGAGCTGCGCGTGCAGCCCCTCGTTCTCCCGTACCGTCTCGGCGAGTTGGCGGTTGGTGGCGGCGAGTTCCGCCACCAGCCGCTTGCGCCTGGCGTCCTCCCGTTCACCGAGGAGGTTGAACCAGCTCACCGCACCGGCCAGCACCAGGTTCACCAGCACCAACACCAGCCACAGCGGCCAGTTCGACCACGAGGACGCCAGGCCACCGCCCTGTGCGGTGGCGACCAGTACGGCGGTCGCGGCCATCCCTACGAAACGCCATCGTCCGTTGAGCACGAGGAAGGCGTGCAGGAAGCCGACCCAGGCGAAGAAGCCGTACCACGGGCTCGCAGTCACCAGGACGGCGGCGAAGGCGAGCAGCCCGACGTAGTAGACAGCCATCGACACGTGCCGTCCCGGCCACTGCGGAGACAGGATGACGAACCAGGTGACCCAGCAGGCGGTCAACCCGGCGACGACCAGGGTGGGCGGCATCGGCAGCCCGCGCGGTGCCGGTGCGAAGGCGGCCAGCAGCGAGCCTACGAGCAGTCCGCCGTAGGGCAGGAGGCGGTGCAGCCGCGCCTCCCGCGCCCGCCAGTTGGCCAGTCGGTCGTCGTGGGCGGGTACGGCGTCGTCGCGGCTGGCCGTCGGGTGCCCGCCGCAGCTCGTCCCGTCCCTGCTCACCATGCGCTCACTCCCAGCGGAACAGCCTCGCCGCTGCGGCACCGGCCGCCACGGCGATCACGGCCATTATCCCCAGGTGCAGTGGGTGCGGTGCGGTGCCGGTCCAGGCGTCGAGCAGCGCCTGGATCCCGGGCGGCGTGTAGGCGCCGACGTCCGCGAGAAAATCGGGCAGCAGGAACCGGGGCAGGTACACCCCGCCGAAGAACATGATCACCATGAACAGTGGTACGGCCAGCGCCTGGGCCGCCTTGGCGGTGGGTGCGACCGCCGCCACCAGCAACCCCACCGCGAGCAGCGCGGCCGTACCCAGGACGAGCGCCACCGCGAATCCGAGCGGATGCTGTGGCAACGGGGTGCCGAACGCCAGCCGGGCGATGACCGCGAGGAGCACCGCGCTGGCCAGGATGCCCACCAGGGCCAGCACGAGTTGGGCGGTCAACAGCGCCAGCGGACTCGCCGGGGTGGTGGCCAGCCGGCGCAGGATGCCGCGCTCCCGGTAGGTGGCCAACACGGTGGGCAGGGCGTTGATGCCGACCATGGCCAGCGTGACGACCAGCAGTGAGGGGGTGAAGTACGTGACGAAGGACTGGTTGCCGAATTCCGGGCTGGGTTCCCGAAGCGACGGAATCAGCCCGAGTACCACCAGGATCAGGGTGGGCAGAGCGACGGTGAGCATCAGCGTCGGGATATCCCGTAGGTAGAGCTTTGCCTCAGTTCTGAGGATCTGGCCGAAGGCGTGCATCGTGTCCCCTTCAGTCGACGAACCGGTGCCCGGTCAGCTCTACGAATGCGTCGTCGAGCGTGGCCTGCTCCAGCCGCAGGTCGGCGGCGATGATCTGGTGGCGGGCGAGCACCGAGGTGACCGCGTGCAGCACGTCGCCGGTGCCGGTCACCACGATCTGGCTGCCGCTGCCTGTCACGGCCGTGACCTGCGGCAGTTCGGTCAGCAGCCGGTCGTCGAACGGTGCGGACGGGCGGAACCGGATGCGCTGCTCGGGCACCACGGCGGAAACCAGCCCGGCCGGGCTGTCCAGGGCCACCACCCGCCCCTTGTCGATCACTGCGAGGCGGTCGCAGAGCCGCTCGGCCTCCGCCATGAAGTGGGTGACCAGCAGGATGGTCACGCCACGGTCCCGCACCCGCTCGATCAGATCCCAGGTGTCCCGGCGGGCCTGCGGGTCCAACCCGGTGGTCAGCTCGTCCAGGATGGCGATCCGCGGGTTGCCGACAAGCGCCAACGCGATGGAGAGCCGCTGCTTCTGACCACCGGAGAGCTTCTCGTACGGGGTGTTCCGCTTCCCGTCGAGTCCCAACTCGTCGATCAGCTGTGCCGGGTCGGCCGGCTCGCGGTAGAACGACGCGTACAGCTCCAGCGCCTCGGCCACCCGGAGGCGGTCGGGCAACTGGCTCTCCTGAAGTTGCACCCCCACCAGTTGGCGCAGCCGGGTGGCGTCTCGGCGAGGGTCGAGCCCGAGGACCGACACCCCGCCCCCGTCCGGGACGCGCAGCCCGGCGACACACTCCACAGTGGTGGTCTTGCCGGCACCGTTCGGGCCGAGTACGCCGAAGATCTCACCGGCCTCGACGTCGAAGGACACGTCCGCCACCGCCACCGTCTCGCCGTACCGCTTGTGCAGGCTGGTCACCTCGATGACCGGCATGGCAGCCGCCTCTCGCCGTCGGTTCCGGGTACCGCTCAAGCGTCGCGGAAGGCGGCCGGCGACGAATCGACCGGCCGTAGGTGACCTTGGTCAGCTCCGGTTGATTCCGGCGATCCGTCAACCGGTGGATGCGCCGACGAGTGACTACGCTCCTGGACGTGCACGCATCCGAGCTTCCCGCCACCGCCGTGGGCGCCGGTCGCCGCTTTCTCGGCGGGGCCACGCTGCTGCTGCGGGGCGTCCGCCTGTACGTACGCAGCCCAGGTCTGATGCTGCTCGGCATCGTCCCGGCGCTGATCTCCGGGGCGATCTTCGCGACCGCGTACGCTCTCCTGGTCTTCTTCGTCGACGACCTGGCCGCCGCGGCCACCCCGTTCGCCGACGACTGGGCGACGACGCCGCGGAGCGTGGTTCGGGTGATCGCCGGCCTGGCCTTTCTCGGTCTCGGCGGCCTGCTCACCGTCCTCACCTTCACGGCGGTCACCCTGGTCATCGGTGATCCCTTCTACGAGAAGATCTCCGAGCGGGTGGAGCGACGCTACGGCGGTACGCCGGACGCGGTCGAGGTCCCGTTCTGGCCGTCGCTGCGCCGCAGCGCCGCCGACTCGCTCCGCCTGGTCGCCCTGGCCGCGCTGTTCGGTGTGCCGTTGTTCGCCGCCGGCTTCATCCCGCTTGTTGGCCAGACCGTGGTCCCGGTCATCGGCGCGGCGGTGGGCGGCTGGCTGCTCGCCGTGGAACTGACCGGCGCGCCCTTCTCCCGGCGCGGCAAGCGACTGCCGCACCGGCGCGCCGCGCTGAAGGCGGACCGCCCCACCGCACTCGGCTTCGGAGTCGCGGTGTTCGTCTGCTTCCTGATCCCGCTCGGCGCCGTACTGCTGATGCCGGCCGCGGTGGCCGGTGCCACCCTGCTGGCCCGCCGTTCGCTCGGCCAACCCATCACGGAGGGCTGACATGGATCTCACCCTGGTCGAGGGAGACATCACCACCGAACAGGTGGACGCCCGGTCTTCTCGGCCACCGAGGACCGCACCACGCTGCTGCGCTCCTGCTACACCAACAGCCTGTCGGTCGCCGATGAGTTGGGCGCGGCAAGCATCGCCTTCCCGCTGATCTCCGCCGGGGTCTACGGCTGGCCGGTCGAGGACGCCGTCCGTCAGGCCCTGTCGGTGCTGCGCACGGCGACACCGACGAACATCGCCGAGGCCCGGCTGGTGCTCTTCGGCGCCGACACCCAGGCGATCGCCGAGCGGGTGTACGCCGAGCTTTAGTGCATCTCGCGTACGCAGGACCACTGGCTGGCCACCCGTCGGTAGCCGAGCCGGTCGTTGATTGCCAGCATCGGTGCGTTCGCCGCGTCGTTCCCGGTGTACGCGACGGTGACGCCGCGCGCCGCGGCCCGGTGCAGCGCGGCCAGCTTCACCGACCGGCCCAGTCCCCGGCCGCGGAAGTCCGGCACGGTACCGGTGTAGTCCGACCACATCCGCGCGCCGTCGCGCTTCACCAGGCTGATCGCCACCAACTCGCCGTCGACCTCGGCACCCATGCTGGCCTCCCGGTCCAGCCCGACGTTGTCCCACGTGTCGGCGCACCAGGTGGCGTAGTCGATGGCACCGAGGGCCACATCACCCGGCTCGTCGGCGCTGGCGAGGACTTCCACTCGGTGCACCCGGCGGGGGTCGACCTCGGCCAGCGTCACCAGCCGGACGTCATCGGGGGATCCCGCCAACGGTGGCAGCGTGTGCAGTTCCAGGGCCGAGAAGTGCTCCTCGCGACTTGGGGTGAAGCCGTGACGGCGGGCGAACGGCAGCGCCTCCGGCAGCGTCCGCCCACGTAGCCGGTCCAGGCCGAGCGGCGCGAGATGCTCCAGTGCCCGGCCCAGCAGCGCCCCGCCGATTCCGCGTCGCCGTTGGTCGGGGTGTACGTGCAGCAGGGACAACTCGCCGACCGCAGCGCTCGTGTTGGTGTTGCGGGATGCCGACACCCAACCAACGACCTGCCCGTCGACCTCGGCGACGAAACCGCCCCAGCGCTGCTCCGCCGGTGGCGTCGAGATCAGTTGCCGGGTGGACGCGACCCCACGGATCAGAGAGGGAAACACGAGCGTACGCAGCGCCACCACGGCCGGTGCGTCGTCGGGGTGGGCAGAACGGATCAGCGCGGACGACCGTCTTCTGGAGTTCGGCATGCGCGGCAGGTTAGTCGGTAGGACTCTCGTACCGCCTCGACTTTCGCCCGAGCGCCGATACTCCTGCCGCGCTGTCGGCAGGCCGGCTGAACGTCGCGCTTCGCGGCAGCGTCGTGGGACGGGGCAGCCTTTCACGCCCTAGGGCCGACCGCGAGGGGAGGCGGACCGCGCGGTGGTCCCGGACAGCCGGTTTTCGATCGGAGCGGATGGTGGGTGAACCGGCGGTGCCTCCGCACCGTCATGCGCGTGCCGCACCCGTGCCCGGGCGGGTGCGCCGGCAGGGCACGCCATTGGAGGGCTGTATGACTGTGGGAACTGGCTCAATCTCGTTCCGCCGATTGTGGACGAGTACCCGAGCCGCGTTGGTCGTCGTGATGGTGCTCGCCGCAGGTCTGATCGTGGTGATGTCCAGCAGTTCCGATGCCGTCGCGGGCGAGCGGGTCAGGTTCGTCAACCGAACCGGTGAGACGTTGTGGGTCGGTGCGGGCGAGAGCGCCGACGGCTCGCGTCGGATCACCGGGCTACCGGTGCTGCGCCCGGGGGAGTCGAAGACCGTCGTCATCCCGGACGGCGGGCAGCCGGGTCACTGGCGGGGCAGGTTCTTCGCCCGGCAACGGTGCAGTGGAGACTCCGGCAGCACCTTCAAGTGCCTCGTCGGCGACTGCGGCCCGCACGTGGGCCACTGCGAGCGGGGCGCGGAGCCGGTGAGCCTGGCCGAGTTCAACTTCGACCAGAACAATCCCGCAGCGCCCTGGTACAACGTCAGCTACGTCGACGCGCTGTCGGTGGTGATCACGATCGAAGCGCCCGGCGCGCCGAATCCGGCCGTTGCCGGAAGTTGCGTCAGGTCGGCCTGCGGCGGTGGCCAGATGCTCGCCGCCTGCCCTGAGGCGCACGCCGTACGTGACCCGCGTCGGGGCGACCGGATCAACTGCGTCAACCCCAACCGGGACGCGGAAAGCGCCTACACCATCGCACTGCGTCCCTTCGGCCCCCGGGCGTACCTGTGGTCGACCCACGACAGGGTGCCGGGCAACGAGACCGTCTTCAACTGCCCCGGGTGCGCGGACTTCACGGTCACCTTCCGCAACGGGGGTGCCTCGGCGGCCCCGCCCGTCCCGAGGCCCGACACCCCGGACTCGTCCGCCTTCGCCCTGCGCGGCTTCGCGGGCAAGTGCGTCGATGTGCCGGGCGGCATCTCCGCCGACGGCGCGCAGTTGCAGCTCTGGAGGTGCAACGGCACCGCCGCGCAGCGGTTCGCCCGTGGACCCAACGGCTCCCTGGTGGCGCTCGACAAGTGCATGGATGTCGCCTGGGCGGCGCGGGACAACGGGACCAAGGTGCAGCTCGCGCACTGCAACGGTGGGCCCGCCCAGGTCTGGGTCACCGAGCGGGGCATGGTACGCAATCCGCATTCCGGTAAGTGCCTCGACGTTCGTGACTGGAATGCCGGCGACGGTGCCCCGTTGCAGATCTGGGAGTGCAATCCCGGGCAGGACAACCAGACCTGGCAGGCCATCCGACGCTGACCGTCGCGGTGGGCCGCGCTTTCCGGCGGCTCGCCGCCGTGATTCCTCGCGCAGCCGAAGGCGACAGGTCACGCGGCGGGGCGAAAGAACGGACCGGGAACGAAGGGGTACGAATGGAGTCAGGGCGCTGCCGACCGGTGGCGAGGTTCTGGTGGGCTCTGCCGTGGCTGCTGGCCGTCTTGCTCGTGCCCTTCGGCTCGGCAGGTCCGGCCACCGCGGCACCCGAGGAGACCGGCAGGTACTACGTCGTCGGGCCGCCGGTCGACGGTCAGCGGGAGTACCTGTACAGCATCGCCCTGGTCACTCTCGGCAACGGCAACCGGTTTCGCGAGATCATCGAACTCAACCGGGGACGCGAGCAGCCGGACGGCGCGACCTTCACCGACGGCGTCGAGCTGGGCCCCGGCTGGATCCTGGTGTTGCCGCCGGACGCGGACGGGCCGGGAGTGCGTACCGGCGCGCTTCCGGCCATCGGGCCCCCCACACCCCGGCCGTCGCGGAGCGCGGCGGCTCCGACCCCGAGCACAGCGGCTCCGTCGCCCACGACACCGCAACCACCACCGAGCGCGGACCCGACGACTCCGACGGACAGCCCGGCCACCGTCGCCGTCGCCCCGCCGTCGGAGTCCGGCTCGGGACTGTCAAGTGCCAACCTGGTCCGGATCGGCGCGGCTGCTCTTGCAGTGCTCCTCGCCACCGTCGCGCTCCTGGTGCTGCCCCGCCGCAGGCATCAACTGCGCTCGGTCGGTCTCGACGACGGTCCGTGGCCGCCGGAGCGGCATCACACACCGACCCCGGCGGAGCGGGCTGCCCTCGCGACCGACACCCCGTCGACGGCGCCAGCCGCCCCGGCAGACCCGTCCCAGCCACCCCCCGCTGCGGATCCGGCTCTGGCACCCCCGCCACCGTCCGCCCCGCCGCCACCCGCTCCGTCGTCGGTGGCGCCTGGCCGGTCACCCGCCCCGCCGTCTCCCGCGCCAGCGCCGCCGCCCGCCGCTGCCCCTCCCACCGCTGTCCCTCCCGCCTCGCCGTCGCCAGCTCCGGTGCCGGTGGAGCCCACGGCGCCGCCGGCGGGCGAGGCTGGCCCGTCGGCGCCGCCCACTCCGCAGGCGGAGCCGGGCTCGTCGCCGTCAGCTGCGCCGCCCGACTGGCCTCCGTTCGCCGGTACGTCGCCGACGCCGGCACCGCCCAGCCCGGTGACGGTGGAATGGCCGGACATTCCGGGCGACAATGGCGCGATGGGCCGGGTTGACCTGCCCCGGCCGACGTTGCCGGCCGACGGTGACGTGCCGTACGTCCGGTCCGAGGTGCGTACCGAGGTCGGCTCGGTCATGGTGCGCCTGATCGGCGTCACGACCGGTCCGAGTACCCCTGCCTACGCCTGGCTCGCCGATGACGAACCCGCGCCGGAAGCGACGGTACCGCTGGTGCTGGGACGCCAGGGGCCGTGGCGACTCCAGGTCGACCTCGGCCGGGCACCCGATGTCTTCACCCTGGTGGGCGACCTGGACGAATGCCGCCGGCTGGCCGTCGCCTACGCCCGACAGCTGCACGCGGACGGAATCGCGGTCGGGGTCGTCGGTGACGCGCTCGGTGCGGAGACCTTCGCCGGCTGCCGTCGCCTGGCCCGGCTTCCCGAGCCGGCTGAGCTCGACTCCGACCGGTACGTCGTGATCACCGCCGGGCTGCCCAGCGGCGCCGGGATCCGAGGGCTCGCCGCCGCCACCGCCGGCCGCTGCGTACCTGTGGTGATTGGCCCGGTCCCGGACGGCCGATGGTCGGCTCAGCTCGGCGCGGGGGTCTGAAGCTGAGGTGCGACGGACGGCAGCGGCCCCGGCGGTAGCTGTGGCACCCGGAGCCAGGTGTCCGCCTCGGCCCGGTACACCCGACGTACCCGCACCCGTGGGTAGGAGCGGCTGGCGAGGATCAACTCCACCTGCGCGGCGCGCAGGGGTTCCGCCTGGGACCGGATCTCCGTGAGCGGCGCGAGCAGGTCGGCTGTCGACATCACGTCGATCGCACGTCCCCTCGGCACCTGCAGTTCCAGCAGCAGCCGTCCGGACCGGACCGGTGGCTGGCGTCGGTACAGCCGAAGCCAGTTGCGCGGCAGTCGGGTGCGCTGCGCCGGCAGGAGCGCGTACGCCCGCCGGGTGCCGAAGGTCGGCCAGCGCCGCACCTCGTTGGGCAGGCCGGCGATCGAGCCGGCCTGCGCGGCGCAGCGGAGCCTCAGCGGTTGGCCTGCGCAGTCACCGGCCGGCGTCAGGCGACCGGTGCGCTCCACCTCGAAGGTGTCCACCGGGAAGGTCCGGTCCAGACGCGCGGCCGGCAGGAGATACGCCTCGCGCAGGCCGCGCAGGTGTTGTAGGCGGGCGGGTAGGGCTGCCCGGAGCACCGCCATCGGGATCGCACCGCCTGGTTCCACCCGGACCCGCAGCAGCCGACTGCCGTCCGGCACCGACCTGGCGTCCAGGAAGGCGAGCAGGAAGAGTTCGGCAGCGGGCAGGCCATCGGCGATCGACGAGGCGTCGACCGGCGCGGCGACGAACGCCTCGAACTGTTCGGCGTTCACCTGCTGCGCCGCCGACAGCCACGCCGGGCCGTACGCCGTACGCCGGTTCTCGGTGACGAGCGAGGGGCGGGGGAGCGGCAGGACCGGAACGGCGCGTGGCGGCTCGTCCGCCCCCGACGGTCCGACGGCTGGCGGCGGAGCTGTTCCCGGCGGTCCGCTGTCCGGTGGGGGGCCGGTCGTGACGACGGCCCCGGTGCAGACCGGCACCAGCAGGCCGGTCGAGGTCGCCCGCAGCGCTGGCGGGCCGAGCGCGATCCGGGGCCGGAACGCCTGCCACTCGGCGGGCTTCCCCGCCTGGTCGAGCGCGCGCAGATCCTGCCGGCCGTCCACCAGTTCCGCGCTGCCGCCCGGCGGCGGTGTCCAGACGGTGGCGCCGGTCGTCTCGGCCAGTTCCTGCGCCTGCGCGCGGAGACGATGCTGCTCGTCGGGATCGGACGGCCAGCTGAGCCAGAGCCGTAGTTCGCTGCCGTAGAGCGGAAGGTCGCCGAGCAGGGCGGCGAGCTGTCCGCCGTCGTACACCCGCTGGGTGCCGCCGTAGTCGCCGACCAGAAAGCCGCCGGCACGTGCGGTGACCGCGATGGTCACCGGCCCGTCCGAGGCTGTGCCGAGCCGATGCGCGGTCGCCCGTCTGGTGACGAAGTCGGCCCGGGTGGCCAGCACCACCCCACCCTGGAGCGGCAGGCCCACCACACCGGTACGCGGACGCACCAGACCCCGGTCCAGGGTGAACCAGCCGGGCAGCGGGGTGGCCAGCTCGGGTGGCTGGATCACGATCCAGTCCCGGACCTGACGGGTGGTCCGGTCCAGCGGTATCGCGTGCAGCGGTCCGGCCCCGATCCGCCGCTCGTGGTGCCGGATCACCGCTCCGTCCGGACTCACCAGGACGTCGTGGGAGAGCAGCCCGGCCACCTCGCTGAACAATCCCGTGTGCCGGGCGCCGTCCTGGGTCAGGATCCGTACGTCGTTCGCGGTCTCGCCGGAGCGTCGGACCAGGTCGGTGATGGCCGACGCGGTAAGCGGTTCGTCGGGTTTGTGCGGCACCACCAGACCCCCGTGTACGCCGGGCTCCAGCCAGAGATCGAACAGCCCGGCGACCCGCCGATGCCGGCTGAGGTCGAAGCGGCGGATGGACGGCCTGCCGTCGACGATCGTGTCCGTCGCAGCGGGATCGGCATTCATGCGCTCACCACCATCCGTTTGGATCGACGCCCACCGACTTGCCTTACCTTGATCCGAGTCCCCGCCCGGCCCATGCCTTGGTTCGGATGCCGGGCTTCACGTCTTCACGACGGAGATCCGCGGAGGCTGGTTCAGCCCAACCGGAACGTTTCTGCCGTTCCGATTGAACGCAGCCGGCGCGGATCCGCTGTAGAGGGTGTCGGCCGGGCCGATCGGCCGCAGGCAACCGAAGGAGGCAAGATCAGTGGTGGCGAACGTTTGGCGCCTGCTCGCGGGCGTGGCGGTTGCCTGCTGCCTGGTCATGGCGATGGCCGGCACCTCGGCGGCCCGGCAGGCACCGCCGGACCCGCAGGCCTACGTCAAGTACTACGTCGTCGCTGCGGCGTACCAGGATCAGCCGGAAACCCTCACCGCGATCGCGACCCGGTTGCTCGGCAGCGGCGAGCGGTCCGCGGAGATCTACAACCTCAATGCCGGACGGGTGCAGCCGGACGGGGCGAGCCTGACCGACCCGAACCGACTCAACCGTGGCTGGTACCTGGTGCTGCCGTGGGACGCGGCAGGCGAGGGGGTGAAGTACGGACAGATCCCGGCCGGCCCGAAGCCGACCACCAAGGCACCCACGCCCACCGGCACCTCGGGCCCACCGGCCAGCCCCAGTCCGAGCCCGAGTCGCAGCCCCAGCCCGTCGCCGACCGGTAAGAAGAACACCGCCGGCTGCACCGCCGTTGCCGCGTCGAGCAGTCGTTCGGACTGGGCCCAACTGCGGATGGCGGCCGACGGCGCGTGGGACCTCAGCCGTGGCAACGGGGTCATGGTCGCGGTGGTCGACTCCGGCGTGGACGGCGATCTCGAACAGCTGAGTGGTCGCATCGCGGTCGGTGCCGACGTCACCGCCGGAAACGGGCGCGGTGACACCGACTGCCATGGCACCGGTACCGCGATGGCGAGCATCATCGCCGCGAACGCCGGCAACGCGCGAACCCCGGCCGGTCTCGCACCGGACGCCACGATCCTGCCGGTGCGGATGGTCGGCGCGTCCGGTAAGAGCCGGGCCACGGACGCGGCGAACGCCATCGAGGTGGCGGTGAGCGCAGGTGCTTCGGTGGTGGCGCTCGGCTCCCATGTCGACCTGTCGGCCCCGGCCGTCGTCACCTCTCTCACCACCGCGCTCAACCATGACGTGCTCGTGGTGGCAGGGGCGCCGACCAGGCCCGTCACCCTGCCGTCGCCCGGCGAGCCCGCCGCCACCGGTGCCCTGCTGCTGGTCGGCGGGGTCGGCGCGGACAACCAGTTCGTGGAGGAGTACCAGCCGGAGGCCGTGGATGTGGTCGCGCCCGGTGCGGACGTGACAAGTCTCGGGCCGGGCGATGCGGGCCCGCTGAGCTACACGGGCACCCGCTTCGCCGTCGCCTTCGCCGCCGGACAGGCGGCGCTGGTCCGGGCCGCCTATCCGGAGCTGAATGCCACCCAGGTCGAGCAGCGGATCCGGGACACCGCCGACGCGCTGGGCGGCGACACCCCCGACGACAGGTACGGCGCGGGGATGATCAATCCGGCCGCGTCGGTCGCCCGACCGGTGGAGGACGAGCGGCCGGTCGGAGTGGACGCGGAAAACGGTGGTGGTGGCATGGGTGCGCTCGTCCTTCTCGGCCTGGCACTCATCGGTGGTGGTGCCTTCCTGACGCTGCAACTTCGCCGTCGTCGCGCCCTCAGCTGACCGGCACCCTGACGAGACAGACGAGACGGGGTACGGGCGAAGCGCCCGTACCCCGTCTCGCTGCGGCGGAACCGAGGACTACCGCTTCCGCCAGGTCTGCTCGGCGTTGCCGACGTAGATCCACAGCTCGAGTGGCTTGTCCGCGCTCTTGACGTTCATGTTGACGTCGACGGACTTGCCGTTGAGCTTGCTGATGATGCCGCCCTTGCTGTTGAACTGCCAGGACTGGGCCGCGTTGCCACTACAGACGGCCACCTGGATGGCGGTGCCGTCGGTGGAACCGGCCCAGGCGATGTCCATGCAGAGCCCCCGGGCGCGGATCGTGCCGTCCGTGCGGAAGTCCCACCACTGGGCCGGGTCCTCCGTGCAGGGCTTCAGCAACAGCCGGGTCCCGTCACCGGTCTTGCCGGAGCTGACGCATCGTCCGGTTCGCGGGTGGAAGATCTGCTTCATCCCGGCCGGCCGGACCGGCTTGGGTGCGGCGGTGGTCGGCTTGGGCTCGCTGGCGGGTGGTTTCGGATCGCTGGCCGGCGGATCCGGCTGGTCGGCCGGCGGCTTCGGCTCGCTGGCCAGTGGGGGCGGCTCGCTCGTCGGTGCGGGGGACGACTCACCCTCCGGCGGCTCGGGAGCCGTGGTCGTCGGTGCCGGTGGAACCGGCGCGGGACGGCCGAGCCGGGTGTCGAGCACGTACAGGTCGGTGAGCGCCTTCACCGCACGCAGGAACGTCTCGGTCGGCTGGTCGAGTCGGCCGGCGGTCTGCCGTACGGCGGTCGGACCGTTGCGGTAGGCGGCCAGCGCCAGCAGGTACGGGTCGCCGTCGAGGCCGGACAGCTCGGAGACCAGAGCACACATCGCGATGCCGACCGTCGGCACCGCCACCGTCGGCTCCCAGGCCGAGCCGCCCTCCGGCCCGTACGCCTGCCACACCTCGGGAAGGAACTGGGCGATGCCTCGTTGCCCGGTCGGGCCGAGCAGGTTGGCGTCGAAGCCGGAGAGTGTCATCAGTTGAGCGGCGACCATCGGCGGTGTCACCTGATCGCATACCGACCCGGCCTGCACGACGAGCGGGACGTACTCGGCGGGTACGCCCTTCGCGTCGTTGGCCGGCGGGGGCGTCGGCGTGGGTACGCCGTCACCGCCGAACTGCCGCAACCGCCCGTAGTACCCGGCGTATCCGCTGACCAGATCGACGTACTCCACGGCCTCGGCGGGCACAGCCTTGGCCTCGGCGACCGCAGGCAGTCCGCCGTGGAAGGCGGCCACCGAGAGACGCCAGTGGTCACCCGGAATGCCGGCCAGCCGGAGCTGGCCGCTGAAGTCGCACATCTGGTGGGCGAGCGCCAGGATGCTCGCGGCGACGTCCGAGCGCCGCGCGTCCGGCCACGGCTTCCACCTCGTCCAGTCCTCGTCGTCGAGGCCGGCGATGCCCCGGCCGCCGGAGGCCGTCTGCCGCTCGCGGTTGTTCAGGCCCGACTCGGCCATGAGCTGACCGGCGATCCGCGCCGGATCCAGCATCGGACAGGAGTGAGCGGCGGTGACGATCGCCGTCATCTGCTTCTCGGTCACCGGCTCACCGACCACCGTGTCATCGCGAGCCGAGGCGACGCTCCAGTTGATGGTGGCCAGGACGGCGGCGAGCACCGCCAGTGCGGCGAGCACCGCCGCCAGCGCTCTGCGCGGCGTACGGCCGAAGGTGAACCTGGTGGACAGGAAGTCGGTTGTCACGGGGGGCCATCCCTTTCGGCGTGGCGACACTGTCGTGACGGATTTCCAGTGCCCGGCGTTCAGATCCCGCACGGATTTTTCCGGCGAACCTGTGGCCGGGGTTGAACCAGCCGGGTCAGGCAGCCGTTGATCGGGCAGCGTTGGCTCCGGCGAGTGTCGGGCAGGCCACCAGCGCCGCACAGTCCACAAGGAGAAGCGTGACGCCGAGCAGGTGTGGTTCGTGCGATGTGTCGTCCGCCGGGTCGCCGGTGGGTCGGTGCACAGTCGACCGACGGGCGAAACTGCGACCGGATCGTGGTGCGGCTATGCTGCGTGCCAGGGCCGTGGGGGCGAGAGCGCGTCACGTTCACCCGGCCGTCAGGGTGCGATCCGTCCGTCAGGGAGGCGGCCTGTGTCGGCGGTGCCCAACGAGTCGGCCGGACCTTGTCTCTCGGACGGCGCCGCCGCCGATCCGACCGCCGCCGAGACCCTGCTGCGGCAGGTCGTCGCGGAATACCACCGGCCGCTGCACCGCTTTCTCACCCGGCTGCTGCTCGGGCAGCAGGACCTTGCCGAGGACCTGGTGCAGGAGACGTTTCTCCGCGCCTGGCGGCATGCGGAGAAGCTCGCCGCCGACCCGTCGAAGATCGCGCCCTGGCTCTACACGGTCGCCCGGCACGTGGCGATCGACGCGATGCGGGCCCGGCAGGCCCGACCGCCAGAGGTCAGCCTGCCGGACCTCAACCGGGTGCCCGCCACGGACGACGAGATGGACCGGGTGGTGAACGTCCACGCCGTGCGGCTCGCGTTGAAGACGATCAGCCCGGAACACCGTGCGGTGCTCCACGAGATGTACTACCGGAACGCCTCCGTGGCCGAGGCGGCGGTGCGACTGGGAATACCCGAGGGTACGGTGAAGTCCAGAGCCTTCTACGCGGTGCGCGCCCTGCACGCCGCGCTCGGCTCTACCGAGCCGCCCTGACGCCAGGGTCGCCTCGTACCCCTGGACCAGACGAACACCGCGTGGTGCCTACCCGTTGAGGAGAGGGCTGGATGCGCGCAGGCGGGGATCACACCACGGCCGAGCGGGAGAGGCTGGCTCTCTACCTGTTGGGGGCCTTGGACGACGCTGAGCGCGAGGCGTTCGAGGACCATCTCGCCGGTTGCTGGTCCTGCCTGGACGAGGCGGCCACGATCGGCCCTTCGATCGGCGGTCTGGCCGGGCTCGGCGACGCGGACTGGTCGCCTGACCTCACCGGGGCAGCGACGCCTGCACCCCCCGCCGCCGGGGATCCCGTGCCGTCCGCGTCCGCTTCGGCGGCACCGAAGGACGCTGTCGACGCGACGTCCGCCGTCGACGGCGGCCCGGCCCGCGACGGCAGTGATGATTCTGACCGTGTTTCGGGGCCCGACGGCGTGGCCAGCACGCGGGAGCACTACGTGCGGGAGGCGAACACCGGTTCGGTGCGCCCGTCCGGCAGCCGTGCGGCGGGTAGCCGTCCGTCCGGCGGGCGTCCGTCGGCGCCCGGCTCACGGCGTCGGCGGCGGGGCCTGTGGGTCGGCGCGGCGGTGGCCGTCCTGGCGTTGGCCGGTGGGGTGGTGGCGGTCAACGAATGGGCCGCCGGCCCCGATCCGGTGCTGACCGCCTCGGGGGAGGCGCCCGGCTACGGCGCCAGCCTCTCCGTCGCCGTCATCGCCGGCGAGGGAGGCAGCGCGACCATCCGGATCACCGCCACCGGCCTGCGGCAGGGCATCCGGTACCGGCTGTTCGCGGTGACCCGCGACGGCGCCACCCACGTGGTGCGCGACTGGACCGCCTCGTCCGGGCCGCAGGAGGTGGCCGGCGAGACCTCGCTGCCCATCGACGAACTGTCGTTCATCACCGTCGGGCTGGTCGACGGCTCCGCGATCGTGACCGCGCCGATCGCCCGGGATCCCGCCGCACCCCGCTGACCGTAGCTCTCCTCCGCCTCGCACCGTGCAGATCGACGCCCGCTGGAGCGACAGGGCCTGCCGGCGGTCGGCTGTTCCCGTAGCTCCCGCCGCTCTGACGACGATTCCAAGTTTCGCCTGTCGGAACTGAACCGGCGGGATGTGCGGCACGTCCTGCTGGCGTCGGAAATCGTCACTGACGTAAGGAGCGCATCGTGTCTGATCTGTCGGGCGAGTTCAATGATCTGAGTTTGACCGATCTGCGGCAACGGCGGGGCTCGGCGCCGGCGGTGGACTATGACGTCGAGGCGCAGCAGCCCCTGCCCTCCAGGTCTTACACCCAGCCCGCCCCTTTCTTCGGGGACCAACCGCTCGAACCGATCCAAGAAGGCGTCATGTACGACTCGCCGCCGTCGCCGACCGGCTCGAACGACTCCACAAGTTCGATTTCGCTGTACGACGTGCCGGGTGCGGATGTGGTCGCCCAGGCCGATGACGGATCGCTGCTGGCGAAGTTCGGCGAGCGGACGTTCTACTGGCTGCAATCGGCAGGGATGGTGACGAGCTTCGTCGGCGCCGTGCAGGGCGCCTTTCCCGCTACGGCATCAGCCGCGTCCTACGTACAGGGGGCCGGCGGAATCATGACGGTCGTCGGTGGCTTGTACAAGACGTTCGACGACGCCCGTAAGGCGATGGAGCGAGGGCGGATCGACACGCAGACCGGGCTGCCAGCCGCGAAAGTTCATCGGTTCAGGGATGCGCTGAGCAAACCGGGGGTGCAGCTGGTGGCGAACCTCGCCACGGCCGGCGGCGGGGTGGTAAGTGCTTCAGCGGCGTTGGCGGCGGGACGGACGGACATCGCCTTCGCCGGCACGTTGATCTCCGCCGCCGCTACCGCTCTCAACAGCATGAACGCCGGACGCGAGGATCCCGGTAAGACCGGCAAGCACTTCCTCATCGAGCACCGGGCGGAGATCACCCGGCTTGACTCCTGGACGGCTGTGCCGAGAGACCTGCAGAAGGCACTGACGAAGTTCTACAAGAGCCATGACAAGAATGTGGAACGGGCCAGAGCCGCCGCAGTGCAGTCACAAGCTAGCGGGTCGCGGCCCTCGGTGGGGCGATCCAGTTCGGTGAGCCACCCGTCGGGTGGCGGCTACGGATATCAGCAGAATCCGCAGGCGGCCTGGGGGCCCGGAGCCGGCCAGGGCCAGGGCAGCGGCAGTCAACAGCGCAAGGGCCGGAGGTAGCGGGCGGGGTCATCATCGACCCGGCACGTGGACCGGGATGGGCACCCGGGCCGGCGGACCAACCGCCGGCCCGAGGTCGGCCGTGTAAAAACTCCGGACTCATGGGCGCCCGTCCGTTCGGCGAAGCACGCCGGCGGGAGCGGGATCAGCCGACGTTCGCAGTCATCCATCGTGTTGAGAACGACCGGTCGCCTGCTCGCCGGCTGGCGCGGTGGCCCGCTCGGGGCCGGCCGCGAGCGGGGCCGGGAAAAAGTCTGCACCCGCCCTGAACCGAGGGACCTACCGCGCCGTTAAGCGGCTGTCACTGGTGCCCTGGGCTCCGCCGGTGACCGGAAAGGCGAGCAGCGGAGGGAGGCGAGGCAACATGGGCAACGGGTCTGTGGCATTGCGGCGGATCGCGGGCGCGGGGCCGGACGAGCAATCCGGTACGCGGGCGTACCACGACGTCCCCGCCTGGCGGCGGGACAGCCTCTCCGGGGACGGCGTCGGGTGGATCGGTGCCCACGGTGGTGCCGGCGCGACCACGCTCACCCGTCTGCTGGGTGGCACCGACATCGGTTGCCGCTGGCCGGACCCGGCCCTCGCCGAACCCGCGCAGGTCATGCTGGTCGGGCGGACGAACCTGGACGGGCTGCGGGCGGTCTCCCGCGCACTGCACGCGATGCGTGAAGGTCGGCATCCGGCCGGGATGCGGTTGCTCGGCGTGGTGCTGATCGCGGACGCTCCGGGGCGGCTTCCGTCGCCGCTGCTCGGTCGGATCCGGCTGCTGCGGTCGATCGCCCCGGTGCACCGGCTGCCGTGGATTCCGTCGTACCGGGTGGGTGCGGAGCCGAAGCGACCGCCCCGGCAACTGTCCCGCCTGTCCACCGTGGTGAGCGCGCACGGCGAGCGACGGAGGCAGCCGTGACCAGGCCTGTCCGGATCGCGGCGGCCGTCGTCGTCAGCCTGCTGGGGATGGGCCTGCTGGCACCCTCGGCCGCGTTGGCGGCCGAGGACACCTACACCGTGAGAATCCACGGCGGCAGTGCCATCTACCTCTACACCCTATGTCTCAAGACGACCACCACCATGGCGCAGCCGCGGGGCAGTGACCGAGTCTGCTTCAAGAAGATGAGCTCGCTCGACGGGTCCTACGACATGTTCGCCCCGTATGCGCCGGGCGACACGGTGATGATGGACATCGAGATGCACACCGGTCTCGCCGGCGAGTCGGTCACCAAGGACAACGTTGAGATCACCGGGGCGACGAACTGCACGATCTCGGGCGCGCTGCACGCCGGGAAGTTCGAGTGTGACACTCCGATCAACAGCGTCAGGTTCTCACCGCCGGCCATCGATCCATACACGATCAACACCAATTCGGACAGGGCGGTCTCGAAACTGCTCGACTTCATGGCGTGGCTGGTGAGCGCCGCCGCCGTGACCGGCACGCTGATGACCGGCGCTGCGATGGCGTCGCAGGTGCGTCGCGGCTCTCTCGAAGAGCGGACCGAATACGTGAAACACCTCGCGTTCGTGCTGGTCGCGTGCCTGTTGGCGACCACCGCCGGCCCGATCATCGCGTGGCTCGACGTGACCGGATGACGCCCGCCCGGGCACCAGCCCGAGCCGTGACAGAAACGACGGTCCTGATCTCCGAAGGAGACCCAATGATCCTCCCCGACATCTATTACCGGACCCTTCTGCTCTCATCCGTGCTCCGGGCGCCCGGCGATCCCGACCCCGACGAAGGCGGTGGCGCGGTTCCGCAGCCGGCGACCGGCGGAACGCTACCGAGCGGTCTCGCCGACAAGGTCGAGCAGGCGCTGGGCCTGATCGCCTGGGTGGGCACGGCGGCCGGTGTCGTCGGCATCCTGGCCACCGGCGCGGTCATGGCCATCTCGCACAAGCGTGGCGAGAGTTCGGAGCACATGAGCCGCCTCGGCATGGTGCTGGGCGGCTGCATCCTGGTGGCCATGGCCGGGCCGATCGTCTCCTGGCTCTTCGGCGGTGGCGGCGGCGAAAGCAACTGACCCCGCCCGGCTCGGCCGTGTCGAGCCAGGGCGGCACCCATCGATCGCGTACCCGAATCCGTCGAACACGGTAGGTGCCATGAGACTGAGATACGCATCCGACGACGAGGCGGACGAGGACAAGCCGTTCTGGCAGCACCGTCGCTGGCAGCTGTCGGCCGCCTTTCTCGCCCTCGCCCTCTGTACCGGTACCGTCGCGGCGCTGAGTGGCGGACACGACGCCAGTTCCAGCGTCAAGGCTCCCGCCGGGCCGGTGATCGGCGCCCTCGGCCCGGACGGTTCCCGGCCGCACAACTGCCGTACCGACGACTCCGCGCAGCGGCTGCCGACCGAGGCGCCACGGGACATCACCTGGCGGCCGCTGAACGGGGCGCAGACCCCGGTCTCCGCTTCGGCGGGGCCGTTGAAGACCACCGGTCCGCTGCTGTGGTGTTTTGCGCACACCCCGATGGGTGCGGTGATGGCGGCACACACCATCTCCCGACAGATGAGCGGACCTGACTGGCGGACGGTCAGCCAGCAGCAACTCGTACCCGGGTTGGGCCGGGACTACTTCGACGCGATGCGGGCCTCGATGCCGGAGACCGGGCCGGTGCAGACCACGAACGCCCTGGCCGGATTTCTCGTGCTGAAGTACTCGCCGGGCACCGCCACCATCCGCGTGCTGGTCCGGCAGGCGAAGGCGCTCTATGCCTCGGTCGACTACATCGTCGACTGGAACGGGGTCGACTGGCAGCTCCGGCCGCTGAACTCCGGCGGCCTGTACAGCCGGGTCAACCCCGTCGTCTCCCTCGTCGGCTTCGTGCTGTGGAACGAGGTGTGACATGGCCGAGTGCGCCACCGGTGACGCCGTCTACATCGGCACCATCGGCCAGGTCGTCGGATTCTTCGAGCGGGGCATCGACGGCATCCTCAGCGACATCGCCGCCGCCATCCTGGGCGCGGCGGTCGAACTCTTCGCCAACCTCGGCGACATTCCCACCGTCGGCGACGAGAGCCTGAACGACAGCATCCACCTTCAGACCGACTGGCTGGTCGTGACGATCGCGGTGGCGTCGCTGCTGGCGGCGGCCTTCCGCACGGCGCTGGAACGCAAGGGGCAACCCCTCGTGGTGGCGCTCATGGGCCTGGTCCGCATGGTGCTCACCGTGATCGCCGCGTGGTGGGTGGTCAACTGGCTCGCCAGCGAGGCGGACGCCTACTCGCAGCACCTCTACGAAGAGGGCATCAAGGCGCAGCTCAAGCTGATCGCCAACTGCGGCACGGACGGCCTCACCGCCTTTCTGCTGATCATCATCGGGCTGCTCCTGCTGATCGCCGGTTGCATCCACGTCATCCTGATGTACATCCGGCTCGGCGTGATGGTTCTGCTCACCGGCACGCTGCCGTTGGCCGCGGCGGCCTCGATGTCCGAATGGGGCGGAGGGTGGTGGCGCAAGCACATCGCCTGGATGGTCGCCTGGTTGGCCTTCAAACCGGTGGTCGGGCTGATCATGTATTCGGGTGCCGCCATGATCGGTGCCACCGACAACGTGGCAGACGAGGACAGCGCCAAGCACTACAAGCTCGCCGGTGTCGCCGTCCTGTTGATGGCCGCGGTCGCGCTCCCCGCGCTGATGCGTCTGGTCGTGCCCGCGATGGCGAGCCTCGGCTCGCGCGACGGCGTCGGCGCGGGCGCCGGTGCCGGTGCCGCCGCGGCCGGAGCGGTCGCGAGTGGGGCGAAGAAGATCGCTGGCGGTGCGGGCTCGGCTGCTCGCTCCGGCCGGTCCCGGGGGCCGAGCGGCGGCAGTTCGTCACCGGGCGGCGCGTCGGGTGGCGGTCGCTCGGCCGGTGGGCGCGGCGGTGGTCCGTCGGGTGGCTCCGGCGGTGGTTCCGGTGGCGGCTCGTCCGGTGGTTCCGGTGGCGGCGGGTCCGACGGCGGATCAGGCGGCGGTCGGTCGAGATCCGGGCAGATCGCCCGGGGCGCGGTCGGCGTCGCGGCCGCGACGGTCGGTGCCGCGGCCTCGGCGGTGCAGGTGGGCGCCCGCGCCGCGACCAGCACCCACAAGCACGCCAGGAACATCGCCAGCGGCGCCCTGCCCGACGCAGACGACTAGCTGATGCCCGGGACGAAGGAGAAGGTTCATCGTGAGTACGACAGCGGAATCCCTCAAGACACCGACGTACGGCAACTGGCGTCGCCCCCGCAAGGCCGGGCTGGGCTCGCTGGGCCTGGTCGGGACCGTCGGCCTGTTCGGTGCGCTGGTGCTGGTCCTGGTCTCCTCGATGGTCTCGCTGAACGCGGCGGTGGTGGTGGGGCTGCCGTTCGCGGTGCTGCTGGCCCCGCTCGCGGTCCGTACCCAGGACGGCCGCAACGTCTACGACATGGCGGCCGTCCGGATCGGGTGGCTGCGCCGCAGGTCCAAGCGGCAGCACCTGTACGCCGCCGGACCGCTCTCGACGCGCCCGGGCGGCCGGTTCCGTCCACCCGGGCTGCTCAGCCGGGTGACCATGATCGAGGGCCGCGACCCGTACGACCGCCCCTTCGGAGTGCTCCACCACCGCAACCGCAACCAGTACACCATCGTGCTCGGCTGCGAGCCGGACGGTGGTTCCCTCGTCGACCCCGACCAGGTCGACACCTGGGTGGCGCTCTGGGGTGAGTGGCTGTCCCGGCTGTCGCACGAGCCGGGGTTGCGGGGTGCCTCCGTGGTGATCGAGACCGCACCGGACCCGGGCACCCGCCTCGCCACCGAGGTGCTGGGTCGCATCTCCCCGAACGCGCCGGCCGCCGCGCGGGCCGTGATGGAGGAGGTGGTGCAGACCTACCCGGACGCGTCGTCGGAGATGAACACCTTCCTCACCCTCACCTACTCGGCCCCCGGCGGCGCCCGGCGGGACCACGACGCGATGCTCGCCGACCTGGCGCTGCGGCTGCCCGGCGTGCTGGGCGGGCTGGTCGCGGCGGGCGGCGGGTCGGCGGAACCACTGTCGGCCGAGCGAATCGCCGAGGTCGTCCGGGTCGCCTACGACCCGGCCGTCGCCGCGGAGGTGCTCGACGTACGGGCCCAGCACGGCGGGACCGGGCTGGAGTGGGCCGACGCCGGACCGGCCGCCACCGTGGAGACGGTCACCCACTACCAGCACGACTCCGGGGTGTCCCGCAGCTGGCTGCTGACCCTGGCACCACGCGGCACCGTGCGATCCGGCGTGCTGCGTAGCCTGCTGGACCCGGCACTCGGCGTCCGGCGCAAACGGGTGGCCCTGGTCTACCGCCCGATCGACCCGGCGACCTCCGCCAAGATCGTCGAGTCGGACCGTCGGAACGCCCAGTTCATGGCCAACTCGACCCGTGGCCTGGTCCGGGCCCGCGCACTCTCCGAGATCGAGGCCGCCGAGCAGACCGCGGCGGAGGAGGCTTCCGGTGCGGGTCTGGTGGAGTTCTCGATGCTTGTGACGCTCACCGTCGACTCGGTCGCTGACGCCCGGGACGCCGACGTGACCATGCGGAACCTCCTGGGCGCCACCCGCATCGCGATGCGCCCGGCCGACCGGATGCAGGCCGCCGCGTTCGCCTGCGCCCTTCCGGTCGGCATCCTGCCCTGGGAGCAGACGATGGTGCCGCACGAGTTGCGGGAGGCGTTGTGACGCCCACCGGCGGCGCCCGGCCGCTGGATCTCGGTGCCGGCTGGCCGAGGCACGCCTCCGGTCCGGTCACGGCAATGTCCGATCTGGTGGTACCGGCGGCGGAGGCGCAGGACCGGGAACCCGACGAGACCGGCAAGCAGACCACCCGGGCGCTGCGGCGGGCGCGCCGACAGCAGGCCCAGCAGGACGCGGCCGAGCGGCGGTACCTGCGGCGGCTGGCCAAGGCCAACGCGGACGACAGCGTGCCGCACCGTGGCTCGTACGTCCTCGGCGGAGGTCGGGTGGCCCCGTTGGATCCGCCCACCATGTGGCGGGCCACCACCGTGCAGGCCTGCGGGCTCTGGCCGTTCGCCTCCGGTTCCGGCGCACCGATGACCGGCGTACCGCTCGGGCAGCACCTCCACACCGGTGCCACCGTCTGCGGTGACCCGCTCAACTGGTTCACCCGGGCCCGGTACATCTCCAACCCGTCGCTGTTCATGCTGGGCATGCCCGGTCTCGGCAAGTCGACGCTGATCAACCGGATGCTGATCGGGCTGAGTGCACAGGGCGTGGTGCCGCTGGTGCTCGGTGACCTGAAACCCGACTACGCCGACACGGTTCGCGCCCTCGGCGGACAGGTCATCTCCATCGCCCGTGGCGTCGGTGGACTGAACATCCTGGACCCGGGCGCGATGGGTATGGCCGCGGCGAGGATCGGCGGGCAGGCGGGGCAGGCGCTGGCCGCCGAGACCCACGGCCGGGTGCTCAACATGGTCGCGGCGCTGCTCACCATCGTCCGGGGCGCGCCGATCAGCGACCACGAGCAGTCGGTGCTCTCCGCCTGCCTGCGCCACCTGCGCGAGCGCACCGCGGTGGGGCAGACCTTCCGGCTACCCGACCTGCTCAACGTGCTGGAGGAGGGGCCGCCACGGGTGCGGCAGGTAACCCTCGACCGTGGTCAGGAGGCCCGCTACCGCGACGCCGTGGACCCGCTGCACCGATCACTTCTCGGCATCCTCGACGGTCCGCTCGGCGACACCTTCGCCGCGGAGACCTCGACCAGGATCGACCCGGACGCCACCGCGGTCTGCGTCGACATCTCCCGCATCGGTGAGGCCGACGGGCAGCTTACCGCCGCCGCGATGCTCGCGGCATGGTCGGACGGGCTGGGTACGGTGGCCGCGTCGCACGCCCTGGCCGACGCGGGACTGGCGCCCCGGCGCTGGTTCTTCACCGTGCTCGACGAGTTGTGGCGACCGCTGCGGGCCGCCTCCGGCATCGTCGATCGCATCGATGCCCTCACCCGACTGAACCGTTCCCTCGGCCTCGCCGACGCGAAGATCACCCACACGCTCAAGGACGCCGAGGCGCTCGGCAACGAGGCCGACAAGGCCAAGGCCCGGGGTTTCGTCGAGCGCGCCGGCATGGTCGCCTGCGCCGGGTTACCCAGGGCGGAGATGGAGGACCTGGGCCGAGTGGTGGGGCTGTCCCGGCGCGAGATCGAGCTGGTGTCGTCCTGGTCGTCGCCGCCCGGCTGGGCCCAGGACGGTGGCAACGAGGAGCCGCCCGGCCGGGGCCGCTTCCTGATCAAGGTTGGCGGTCGACCCGGCATTCCGATCCGGGTCGCGATCACCGGCGCCGAACGCCACCTGCACGACACGAACACCCGCTGGATCGCCAACGGTGAGGCGGAACGGCTGCTGGCCGAGCGGGCCGCGGTGGTGCGCGCGGTCACCGGCGGCGACCTGTCCGGTACGGCCGGTCCGACCGGACACCGAGACGGCCGCGAGCAGCAGGGTGCGGGGCACCGATGAGCCGCCCGGGTGGGGTCGGGAACGAGTACCTGCCGTGGCTGATTCCCGGCTTCGCACTGGTCAACCTGGTGGTCTTCGCCCTGCTGTGGCTGGGTGGCGCGATCGCCGTCGCGGTTACCGGGCACGGCTGGCAACCCGCACCGTTCACCCTGGAGGTCTACCTCAGCCTGGTCAGCGGGGCCACTGGGGAGGTCTGGCCGCAGGTGCCGCCGTACCTGGTCTACGGCGGGGCGGTCACGCTGGTCCTGCTCGGCAGCACCCCGGCGGTCGTACTCGCGCGTGGACTGGTGCGCCGGCTGCGGGAACCCCGCAGTCTGGCCCGGTCCGGCGAACTCAGCGGCCTGATCGGCAAGGAACGTGCGTCCCGCGCCCGCGACCTGCGCCCGTCGCTCAAGGACCGTCCCCGGCTGAGCCCGGACGACACCGGGAACCTGCTCGGCGACCTCGTGCCCGCCGGTCCCGAGCTGCGCTCCTCCTACGAAGACGTGGAACTGGACCTGATGGCGCCACGGGCCGGGAAGTCCACCGGGATAGCCGTTCCACGGGTGCTGCGGGCCCCCGGAGCGGTCATGCTGACCTCGAACAAGTCCGACGTCTTCACCGTCACCCGACAGGAGCGCACGAAGGTCGGCCGGGTCTGGACCTTCGACCCGCAGGGCATCGCGTACACCGAGCGCGAGATGTGGTGGGACCTGCTCAGTGGCTGCGACACCATCGAAGGCGCCCGACGGCTGGCCGGCCATTTCGTCAGCTCCGTCAACGACGACTCGTCGAAGAAGGACTTCTGGATCGCGGCGGCCCAGAACACGCTTACGGCACTGTTCCTCGCCGCCTCCCGCAGCGGCGAGTCCGTCAACGAGCTGCTGGGCTGGCTCGCGGACCCGGCCGACCGGACGCCGGTGGACCTGCTCCGCGATGTCGGCATGGCGGCCATGGCCGACCAGTTGCAGGGCACGGTACGCGGCGCCGTCGAGACCCGCGACGGCATCTACGAGACCGCCCGGCAGTGTGTGGCCTGCCTGCTCGATCCGGAGATCGTGGCCTGGGTCAGCCCCGACCCGGACCGCCCGGAGTTCGTCCCGGACGAACACGTCCTCGGCCGGGACACCCTCTACCTGCTCTCCAAGGACGGTGGCGGCTCCGCCGCCGGGGTGATCGCCGGGCTGGCGGATGCCGTGATCCGTGCCGGAGTGGTGGCCGCCGAGCGGATGGGCGGGCGGCTGGACCCGCCGATGACCGCCGTGCTGGACGAGGCCGCAAACGTCTGCCGCATCTCCGACCTACCGGACCTCTACAGCCACCTCGGCTCCCGAGGCATCAGCGTGGTCACCCTGTTGCAGAGCTATCGGCAGGGGGTGCGGGTCTGGGGCGAGGCGGGGATGGACGCGCTGTGGAGCGCCGCCACCATCAAGCTGCTCGGCGCCGGGCTCGACGACGCCGACTTCGTCGACAAGGTCGCCCGGCTGGTCGGCCAGCACGACGTGCGGACCCCGACCTACTCCCGGTCCAGGGACGGCTCCTCCCGGTCGGTGTCGTACCGACAGGAGCAGGTGCTGCCGGCGGACAAGATCCGAGCCCTGCCCAAGGGCACCGCGCTGCTGCTGGCCACCGGTGTCCGGCCGGCGCTCATCCGGCTGCGTCCCTGGTACAAGGAGGCGAACGCCGGGATGATCTCCGCGGCGGCCAGGGCCGAGGTGCAGGCCATCACCGAACGTGCGGCGGAGCGGTGGAGTCGCCGCGAGTCCGGCCAGGTCGGCTGAGCCATGGCGGTGCGGAAGATGCAGTCGGCCGGGCGGGCGACGAAGCCGCTGACCAAGTTCGACTCGGCGCAGCTGGCATGGTTGATCATCTCGGCGATCGGAACGCTGCCGCTGGCACTGCTGGCGATGCTGGCCCTGATCGTGCTGATCGTCATCTTCGCGATGGCCGGCGGGTCGCAGATGACGTCGGCCTCGTCCTCGCCCGACTCGTCAACCGGCGGCGGATCAGCCGTCAACACCAACGCCCTGATCGAGATGTCCGGCGGAGACGGCCGGGGCAGCTTCAACGCGACGAGTGTGCCGGATGAGGATCTGGTCGCGCCGATCAGGTCCGCCGCCGGCACGTGCGATCTGCTGACGCCGGTGATCATCGCGGCGCAGATCGAGTACGCATCCGGGTTCGACGCGGACCAGGAGGGCCCCGGCGGTCGCAAGGGGCTGTCGCAACTGACGCCCGAGGTGTTCGACGAGTACGGCGAGGACGACGACGACAGCGGCGAAGCCTCCGTACTCGACGACGAGGACTCGATCCACGCCCACGCCCGATACTTCTGTCACCTGGCCGAGGAGACCGACCGGCTGCTGTCCGAGGACAAGGTGGTCGGCGACCACCTCACCCTGACCCTGATGGCCTGGGAGATGGGCCTGGAGACGGTCGAGGCCCAGGGCGGCATGCCGGTCCTCGCCCTGGGCAGCTACCCGTTCCAGGTCCGGGGGCTCTTCGCGAAGTACACCCGCGACGGCGAGGAGTCCGACCCCCCGACGGATCCGCCGACGCAGCACGCCTCGGCCGGAGATCCGGACAACGAACCGGACCCGGATGCCGAAGGGGCGCGGCTGCTCAGCGAGTCCACGTTCGACGCGATGTTCCCCGGCCGGAACTCCTTCTACACCTACGCCGGACTGACCGACGCGATGGAGAAGTTCCCCGCCTTCGCCGGCACCGGAGATCAGCAGACCCGCAAGCGGGAACTGGCCGCCTTCCTGGCCAACATCGACCACGAGTCGGGCGGACTGGTACACGTCGAGGAGATCAACCGGGATGCCTGGGGCAACTACTGCGACACCGGTCAGCCCTACGGGTGCCCCGCCGGGCAGACCGCGTACCACGGTCGTGGACCGATCCAGCTGAGCTGGAACACCAACTACAAGGCGGCCGGCGACGCACTCGGCCTGGACCTGCTCAACGAGCCCGACCTGGTGCGCAACGACGCCTCGGTGGCCTGGCAGACCGCGCTCTGGTTCTGGATGACCCAGAGCGGGGCGGGCACGACGACGGCGCACGCGGCGATCACCGGTGGCGGCGGATTCGGCGAGACCATCCGGACCATCAACGGCGCCCTGGAGTGCGGCGGCCGGAACACCGCGCAGGTGCAGGCCCGGGTCGACGCGTACGAGCGGTTCGCCGCCGCCCTGGGCGTCGATCCCGGTAGCGAGGACACCCTCACGTGCTAGGCCCTGTGTCGAAGTCCCTGGCCGGCCTGCGTCGCCTGGACTCCGCCTCGGCTCGACCGAGGACTTCGACACAGGGCCTAGGCCCCAGCGTCGGCCGGGCCGACATGTCCGACACCGACGAGTGCGATGTGGAGCGACCACCATGACGCAACCGATCCCGCCCGGCGAACCGGCCTCGGTGCCGACGGTCACCGACGACGAGGCGGAGGCCACCGACCAGGACAAACCCTTCTTCATCCTGTACCTCGACGGGGCGGAGTACGTCGAGGAACTCCGACGGCTCTCGATGTGGGTGGAAGACCTCCTGCTCCCGGTGTACGGCGGGGAGGTCAGCTCCAACTCGCCGTGGTGTCCCCGCTGGCGGGAACACCCGGAGGCGATCGCCTACCTGCACGGACTCTGGCTCGCCTGGCAGGAGCGGACCGGCGCGCAAGCGCAACCGTCCGACCCGGCGATGTGGCACCAGAGCTACCTCTGGCCGACCATGGAGGCGCTGCGCAGCCCCAACGGCCCGTTCGCGGGCTGCAAACCCGGCTCGCACCGCCCGAAGGAGCGGCCCGAGGTCGAAGAGGACGACTACCTGACCGGATGAACCAGCGCCCGGGTGACGAGCTGCGTCCTGGGTCCTTTGCCTCAGGCATCCCGGCCCTGCCGGTCGCTAGCGTCCGGTACGCCGCGTACACCATCCCGGCCGCAGGAGGCGATCGCCCTGTCCACCGACGTCTGCCCGACGAGATCGGTCGGCACCGACACCGAGGCTGCGCGCCGGATGCAGGCGATCTTCGCCGCGAACTCCCGACCGCTGTATTCCTTTCTGCTTCGCCTGACCCGGGGCCAGCGCGAACTCGCCGAGGATCTGATGCAGGAGACCATGCTGCGGGCGTGGCGTCGGTTGGCGGAGCTGCCGCCGGAGGCGGACACCGTACGCCGGTGGCTCTTCATAGTCGCCCGACATCTGATGATCGATGCCGCTCGGGCCCGCGCCGCCCGGCCGACCGAGATCTACGGGATCGACGTGGGCTGGATGGCGTCGTCGGACAACGCCTTCGAAGGCATCGTGGACCGGATCACCCTGGCCGACGCGCTCCGCAGGATCACTCCCGAGCACCGTGCCGTGCTCGTCGAGCTCTACTACGGCGGTGCCTCGGTCGCCGAGGTGGCGACCCGGATCGGGATTCCGGAGGGTACGGTGCGGTCACGGTCGTTCTACGCCCTGCGCGCCGCGCGGGGAGCCCTCGACAGGAGCGACGAACTGGTGTCCTGACCCGGCGGGACCGGGTACGCCCCGGGCTACCGCGCGCTCCGCAGCTGCCAGGTCGCCGCGGCCACCGCCACCGGTGATAGCCAGCCCAGGCCGGCGGCGACCGCACGAACGGCACCGAGCAGGTCGGACGCCTCGAAGTGGCCGTACACCAGACAGCCACGCACCGGTGCGCAGAGCAGTTCCCTGATCGCGCTGTGTTCGGCGGCACCGGTCAGCACGATCACTCGCGACCATCGGGCCAAGGCTTGGATCAGATCCCGGTTGTCCGGCGCATTGACCCGCTCGTCGAGCAGGACCACGGCGGGACGCTGCCGGTGTGCCAAGGTCACCGCCGCGTCGCCGTCGTCGGTGAGCGTGACGACCCGTATCCGTTCGCCGGAGTCGAGTACCGCCCCAAGAGCGGCCCGCTCCGCCGCGTCGGGATGAACGATCAGGGCGGTCACCGGGTCGGTGCCGATCCGCGGCCGTTCGCTGGCGTCCCTCATCCGTCGATCGGCCGGTCCCTCGATCATCGGCCCACCGAAAGATCCGTCGCCCATAGCTGTCCCATCCGAGGGTGTGCCGGGCGGTAGGGCCCGTCGTCCATACGACGCAGGCACGGACGATGGCGTTCAGCCGGTCCAGCGCGATCCGTTCAGGCCGTCAGCTCGACAGGGCGGCCACCCCGTGCGTCGCGCGGCCCGGCTCGGCTACTGCTGACCCGTCCACCGCACCACCGCCTCGGTACGGTTGGTGGCCTGCAACTTGGTGAAGATGCTCGCGAGGTGGTTCTTGACCGTCTTCTCGGTCAGCAGCAGTTGGCGGGCGATCGCCGCGTTCGCGTGCCCGGCGCACAGCAGCGCCATCACGTCCTGCTCGCGCCGGGTCAGGCCGAACCTCTCGCGCCGCGCCCGGGTTCCCTCGGCGCGGACCGCGTCTTCCTGCTCGCGGGCCGCCTGCTCGCGAAGCATGGCGATGGTGACCGAGGCACCACGGGCCGACAGCCAGCCCTCGCCGGCGGCCACCGCCCGGACCGCACGCAGCAACTCGGCGGGGTCGAACTCACCGTGCACCAGGTAGCCGTGGGCACCGCCGCGCAGCATCCCGGCGATCAACTCGTCGGCGTCGTCGCTGGTCAGGACGAGGACGCGGGAGTACTCCGCGAGCTGGCTGACCACGCTGAGACCGTCGGCGATCGGCATCCGGTGATCCAGCAGCGTCACGCCCGGACGCAGCCGCCGCGCCACGGTCACCGCGGTCCGTCCGTCCGGTGCCTCACCGACCACGGTCACATCGCCGGCGCTCGCGAGGTAGCCGCGCAAGGCCATCCGAACGATCGGGTTGTCGTCGACGATCAATACTTCGATCATGGTTGTCTCATCCGCCGAACCGGGCCGAGGCAGCGTCGGCGGTAGCCGACAGCGGAACCTGGGCCACCACAGTGGTACCCGACCCGCCGAGGGAGTCGACGTGCACTGAGCCGCCGACCGTCTGGGCGCGTTCCGCCATGCCGATGATCCCGAAGCTGCCGCTGCTGGACAGCTCCGTCAGCTCACCGGGCGGAACGAAGCCCACGCCGTCGTCCTGGATGGTCAGTACCACCCGACCCGCTCGCTGCCGCAGACTCACCTGGACCAGGGTCGCGTTCGCGTGTCGGGCCACGTTCTCCAACGCTTCGTCAAGGATGTGGGTCAGCTCGTATCGGACCGCCGGGGTCGGCTCCTCGACAGCGCTGACGTCGAGCCGCGTGGGCACCCTGCTCCACTCCGTCCAGCCGCGACAGACCTGGCGCAGATGCTCGGCAAACGGCCGGTCGAGTGCGTCCTTGCGCAACCCGGTGAGCAGTTCGCGGGCCTCCCGGATGGCGGTGTCGGCTCCGGCGGAGACGGTGCTGGCGAGCTCCTCGGCCAGGTCGGGCTGCCGGCGGAGCAGGGTGGGGAGGGCGACGGCGGCGAACGAGACACCGCGTAGCGTCTTCGCGACCGAGTCGTGCAACTCGCGTGCCAGCCGTGCCCGCTCGGAGGCCGCCGCCGAGTGGTAGGCGCTGGCCACCGTGGCGATCGAAGCGTCGAGATAGCGGGCCAGGGCCGCTGTCAGCACGGCCGCACCGTACCCGCAGACGATGTCCATCATCGGGAATGCCAGGACGAAGGGCGCGGCGACGGAGTCGGCTGTCCCGCCGGTTCGGAGCAGGTGTGTCGCCACGGCCAGTCCGAGGCCGGCGTCAGCGACCCAGAGGGGTAGCGCGAGGGTCCCCAGCAGGGTGCCGGTGAGTGCGGCGAAGCCGGCGGCGTAGCAGAAGAAGGCCACGTTTCCCTGACTGAGCACCAGTACCGCGATCATGATTGCCGCGTCGACGACCAGGAAACCCAACCGCCATCGGATGACGCCGGGCCATCGACCCAGCACGGTGACCTGCACGCAGGTGGTCACGGTGATGAGCAGGAGGACGCCGAGCGTCTGCCAGGGATCGTCGGCGAGCCGGATGCCGACGCCCACCGCTGCCAGCGTCAGCGCCAACCTGCCGAGCAAGATGGCTCGGCACAGCGCGACGTACGCGACGAATCGGCTCATCCGCGCACAGTCAGCTTATGGTGATCTTGTCGATGTCGGGAGCTGGACCGGCGTCGTTGTAGAAGGCCATGCTGACCCGTCCCGCCGGGACCGTCGCCGTGTACCGGAAGGTGCGCGGGATGTCCCAGTCCGTGCCGGTCAGGCGGTGCGTGGTTGGTGCGGCACCGTTGATGGAGATCTGGATACTGCGCTCACCGTTGACCGTGTAACTCACGGTTATGGTCCGACTGCCGGCGGTCGCCGTGGTGAGGTAGGCGGTGAGCCTGCCCACGTAGCGGACCCGGGCACCGCCCTCGCAGGCGCCACAGACGGCGATGCCGGCACCTTCGGTGAGCAGGTTGGCCGGGTCCTCGGCCTCCACACTGGCCGGCCGGAACGGCAGCGTCCCGCTGGAGCCGTCCGGCTCGGCGGACGGCGATGGCGGCGGTGCGGCGGCCACCGGCGGCGGTGCGGTCGTCACCGGCCTGGCCGACTGGCCCGGCGCCGGTTTCGAGATCGGTCCGCCGTTGGCCGCGTTCGGCCCGGTTGCCGCCGTAGTTAGCTGTGAGGCCGGGCCGACCGAGGTCGCCAGCGGGCTGGCGGTGGCCGACGGTGGCGGGACGGTCTGGTTGCCCGTGGCGGCGGGGGCGGCGGTGCCATCGGGCCGGCTCTCGTCGGGGGTCAGTAACCACGGGACCGCGATCGAGGCCAGTGCGATCACGCCGGCCAGGGTGGAGATTCCCACCAACTGCCAGGTGCGGGTCGAGCGGTCCGGTGCCCCGCCGGAGACGCGATGGCTCGGATCGGCCGCATTCAACGCCGTTTCGGTCGGCACCGTTCGACTCCCCCACGGATCGCGCCACGAACCACTGTGCGTGACGGGCCCACCGTACATACCGGAATTGGGTGCAGACAATGCAGGACCTGCCCGATCCGGGCGCGATCAACGGCTCATCGGGCAGTGGCTCCATTCCGACGCCCCTGTTGGGAAAGGCCCGGCGGTTGAGGGACCGCGAGGCGTAATGAGGACGCAATGCCGAACATCACAGTCCACATATTTCACGGCGCTGGGCGTATCGGCGTCGCCCCGGGCTCAGGCGGATTGGCGGATGATCAGCTCGGTGGGCAGGATGAGCGCCGGCTCGACCTGTTCGCCGGCGGCGAGGCGGAGCAGCAGCCGGGTGCCCTGCCGGCCCAACTCCACTATCGGTTGCCGGACGGTGGTCAACGGCGGATCGGTGTAAGCGGCGGTCTCGATGTCGTCGAAGCCGATCACCGCCACGTCCTCCGGCACCCGCCGTCCCGCCTCGCGCAGCGTACGCAGGGCGGCATGCGCCATCAGGTCCGACGCGGCGAATACGGCATCGAGGTCGGGATGGGCGGCGAGCAGTTCGCGCATCGCCGCCGCTCCGGACTCACGGGTGAAGTCGCCGACCGCCACCATCTCGGGCAGCCCGGCGGCGGCGACGGTGTCCAGGTACCCGGTCAGCCGCTCGATCCCGGCGACCATGTCCTGCGGCCCGGCGATGGTGGCGATCCGGCGCCGGCCGTTGTCGATCAGGTGCCGTACCGCGCGGGTGACCCCGCCGACCTGGTCGACGTCGATGTACGGCACCTCCGCCCCGTCGAGCGGCCGGCCGCTGCACACCACCGGGATGCCCAGCGCGGCCAGCCGGGCGGGCAGTGGATCGGCCCCGTGCAGCGAGGCGAACAGCACCCCGTCGACGTGTCGGCCGGTGGTGTACCGGGCGACCCGTTCATGCCCGGCCGGCGACCCGGCCAGCATCAGCACCAGCTGTTTGTCGGCGGCCTCCAACTCCTGGGCGGCGCCGCGGATGATCCCCGGGAAGACCTGGTCGTCGGAGAAGACCCGGGTGGCCTCCTCCGGCATCACCAGGGCGATCGAGTCGGTCCGCTGGGTGACGAGGGTGCGTGCGGCCAGGTTCGGCACGTACCCCAACTCGGCGACCGCCTGGCGGACCGCCTCCTGGATCGGCTCGGCGACCGTGGTCGACCCGTTCACCACCCGGGAAACGGTGGCCCGGGACACCCCGGCCCGTCGTGCCACCGCTTCCAGAGTGGGCCGCTGCGCCCCCGTCATCGGAGAAACCACCACCTCGTCACAGCCCGTTCCGGGAGATCACCTCCTGGTACCACCGGGCGCTGGACTTCGGTGTACGCCGCTGAGTGAGGTAGTCGACGTGCACGATGCCGAATCGCTTACGGTACCCCTCGGCCCACTCGAAGTTGTCAAGCAATGACCATACGAGATAGCCGCGCAGGTCGACGCCCCGGGCGATGGCCTCGTGCGCGGCCCGCAGGTGGCCGTCGAGGTAGGCGACCCGGTCCGAGTCCTGAAGCGGGGTCGTCGGGTCGGCGGTCTTGTCCGGGAAAGCCGCACCGTTCTCGGTGATCAGCAGCGGCACCGCCGGGTAGTCGGTGGCGATGCGTTCCAGCAGCCGGGTCAGCCCGGCCGGCTCGATCATCCAGCCCATGTCGGTGAGCGGGCCGACCGGCGCCAGGAACTGCACCCGCCCCTCGGTGCCGGGGTACGCCCCACCACCGCCGGCACCGTCCGATCGGCCCGCGACGTAGGTGGGCGCGTAGTAGTTGATCCCGAGCAGGTCGATCGGCGCCGCGATGGTCTTCTCGTCCTCGTCCCGGACGAAGGTGGGCTCGACGAACCGTGCGACGTGCTCGCGGACGTCGTCCGGGTACCCGCCGACCAGCAGTGGATCGAGGAAGATCCGGTTGTGCAGTCCGTCGACCAGACGTACGGCCGCGGCGTCGGCGGTGCTGTTCGGGTCGGCGGGGCGTACGTCTGCGGGATTGAGCGTGACCCCGACGCGGCCGGCGCCGCCCGCGCGCAGCGCCTGGGTCGCCAGGCCGTGCGCGAGCAGCAGGTGGTGCACGGCGGCGAAGGCTGCCCCCGGGTCCTGCACGCCGGGGGCGTGCACGCCGTTGCCGTAGCCGAGGTACGCCGAACACCACGGCTCGTTGAGCGTGGTCCAGGTGCCGACCCGGTCGCCCAGGCGGGCGTACAGGGCGCTGGCGTAGGTGGCGAAGTGCTCGGCGGTGTCCCGGCTGGTCCACCCGCCCCGATCCTGCAACGTCTGCGGCAGGTCCCAGTGGTAGAGCGTGACGATCGGGTCGATTCCCCGGCCCAGCAGCGCGTCCGTCAGCCGGTCGTAGAAGTCCAGGCCGCGAGGGTTTACCGGGCCGCTGCCGTCGGGCTGGATGCGGGGCCAGGACACCGAGAAGCGGTACGCCTGCAACCCCAGCTCCGCCATCATCGCGACGTCGTCGGCGTAGCGGTGGTAGTGGTCGCAGGCGACGTCACCGGTGTGACCGGCGTGCACCTTGCCCGGCGTACGGCTGAAGGTGTCCCAGATCGACGGGCCGCGCCCGTCGTCGCGGGCCGCCCCCTCGATCTGGTACGCCGCGGTGGCCGCACCCCAGAGAAAGTTGTCCGGGAATCTCAACTCAGTCACGCCTTGACCGCACCTTCCATGATCCCGCCGATGATCTGGCGGCCGAACAGGACGAATACCAGCAGCAGGGGCAGCGTGGCGATGGCCGTGCCGGTGAAGACCTGGGACATGTCCTGGTAGTAGCCGTCAGACAGGGCCCGCAACGATAGTTGCACGGTGGGATTCTCCGGGTCGTTGAGCACCGCGTACGGCCAGAGGAAGTCGTTCCAGGTGGTCATGAAGGTGAGCAGGCCGAGGACGGCGGCGGCTGGCCGCAGGGCCGGCACCACCACGTTCCAGTAGACGCGGGCGGTACCGCAACCGTCCACCCGGGCGGCCTCGATCAGCTCACTGCTGACCGCCTGCCCGGCGTACTGCCGCATCATGAACACCCCGAACCCGGTGACCAGGGCGGGCATGATCACGGCCGGCAGGCGGTCGTTCAGGTTCAGCTTCGTCATCAGGATGTACAACGGAATGACGCCCAGTTGGGTGGGCACCATCATCGTGGCAATGATGATCATCAGAAGTGCGTTGCTGCCCCGGAACCGCAGCTTCGCGAAGGCGAACCCGGCAATGGTGGAGAAGAAGACCACCGAGACGGTGACCGTGATCGCGACGATCGCCGAATTGATCAGGCCGGTCAGGAAGTAGGCATCGGTGTTGGCGAACAGTCGGGCGATGTTCGCACCCAGGTTGCCGCCGGGCGTCACCGGCGGTGGCAGTTGGCCCATCGCGTCACTGGACCGGCTGGCCACCACGAACATCCAGTAGATCGGGAAGACCGACATGACCCCGGCGGCGACGAGTGCGAAGTAGGTGAGCGGGCTCGCCCGCCACAACCGGCTCATCGCGCCACCTCGCTGCGCTCGCTCACCGGAGCCACCTCGCTGCGCTCGCTCACCGGAGCCACCTCGCTGCGCTCGCTCATCGGGAGCCTCCCTTCCGCTTGCCGGTGTCCGGCCGGGCGCCGGCACCGAGCCGGCGGATGATCAAGACGTTGATCGCCGCGACGATGGCGATCAGGGCGAAGAGCAGCCAGGCGACAGCGGACCCGTAGCCGAAGTTGTAGTACGGCGCGAAGGCATTCTCGAACATGTACATGGTCATCGTCTGCGACTCGCGCATCGGCCCACCCCGGATCGCATTGGTGCCGGAGTGGAACAGCCGGGGCTCGGTGAACAGTTGCAGCCCGCCGATCGTGGAGATGATGACGCAGAAGATGATCGTGGGCTTGAGCAGCGGCACGGTGATGGTCCAGAACTGCCGGGCCCGGTTCGCGCCGTCGATCGCCGCCGCCTCGTACAGATCGCGGGGAATGGCCTGCATGGCGGCCAGGAAGATCAATGCGTTGTAGCCGGTCCAGCGCCAGTCGACCATCGTCGAGATGGCCACCCAGGAGGCGAACCGGTTCGACTTCCACTCGATGCCGTCGACGCCGACCAGGTCGAGCAGCCAGTTGACCATGCCGAACTCGCGGCCGAACAGCACCCCGAACACGATCGCCACGGCGGCCGTGGAGGTGACGTTCGGCACCAGCACCGTCATCCGCCAACCGGTACGCATCCGCAACTGCCGGTTGAGCAGGTTCGCCAACCAGAGCGCGGCGAGCAACTGCGGGACCGTGCTGAGGACGAAGATGCCGAGGGTGTTGACCACCGAGTGCCAGAAGTCACTGTCCGCCAGCAGTCGGGTGTAGTTGTCCGCGCCGATGAACGTGGGATTGCTGCCCAGCAGGTCCCAGTCGTGCAGCGAGACCCAGAAGGTGTACGCCAGCGGCCAGGCCCCGAAGATCGCGAAGATCACGAAGAACGGGGCGATGTAGAGATAGGGCGAGTACTTCGCGTCGATCCGGCTCAGCCGGCCGGCCCGGGACGGGCGGGTGGCACGCGGCGCCGGTGTGCCCGGCGGGCGCGCGTCGAGCTGCAACGCCATGACCCGTTGACTCCTTTCCACGCCCCCGCCCCGCGCCGGTCCAGTGCGGGCCGCGTACACCTGCGAATCGCGGCGGAGCCTGGACCGGCGGCGGGGAGGGGGCCTCGGGTCGGTTACTTGGCGGCAGCCTTCTTGGCGTTGTCGACCGCGTCCTGCCACCCCTGCTCGGGCGTACGCTGGCCCAGCTCGACGGTGCGGACCGCGTTCTCCACCTCGGTGCGGACGGCCTGGTTCTTCGGGCCCATGTAGACCGGCTTCAGCGTCTTCGCGCCCTCGCCGAAGATCTTGCCGACCGGCGCGTCGGAGAAGTACGCGTTGGTGGCCTCGGTGATCGCCGGGTCGTCAAGCGCCTGCGGCGAGGACGGCAGCGGACCCTTGGCCTTGAAGGCGCCGATGTGACCCTCGGCGCTGGTCAGGAACTTGACCAGCTTGACCGCCTCCTCCTGGTGCTTGCTCTGCTGCGGCACGGCCAGGTGCGAGCCGCCCCAGTTGCCGCCGTTGCCGGGCACCCGGGCGATGTCCCACTTGCCCTTGGCCTCCGGCCCGGCGTTGCCCTCGATCACGCCGGTCATCCAGGCGGGGCAGGCGATGGTGGCGAACTTGGCCTGCTTGAAGGCGGAGACCCACTCCTCCGACCAGGAGCCGTACTTGCCGGACAGGCCGGCGCTGACGATGTTCATGGTGATGTCCCAGGCCTGCTTCACCGCCGGGTTGCTGTCCACCACCAGGTTGTCGCTGGTGTCGTAGTAGTGGTAGCCCTGCGCGTTGCCGGCGGTCTGGAGCACGATCGTGTTGAAGGTGTTGGTGGCCGCGTCCAGGAACGAGGCGCCGGTGTTGGCGGCCTTGAACTTCTCGCCGGTGGCGATGTAGTCCGCCCAGGTCGGCCAGAGTGCGGAGACCTGCTCCCGGTCGGTCGGCAGGCCGGCCTTGTCGAAGAGGTCGGTGCGGTAGCACATGGCCATGCCGCCGACGTCGGTGCCGAGCCCGATCAGCTTCTGGCCGTCGGCGGTGAGCCCCTGGTTCCACTTCCACTCCAGGAAGTTGCCCTTGAGGTCGGCGGCACCGTGGTCGAGCAGGTTGACGAAGTTGTCCGGGTTGGCCTTGTACTCGACCATCAGGCCCTCTTCGATGGCCACCACGTCGCCGGCGCCCTTGCCCGCGGCGAGCCACTGGGTCAGCTTCGGCGAGTACTCGTCGAGGTTGCCGCCGGTGCCCCGCTCGACGATCTTGATGTTCGGGTTGTCGTCCATGTACTGCTGGTAGAGCTGCTCGTAGCCGAACTGGCCGAAGACGTCGACGGTGAGCGTTATCGTGCCGTCCCCGGCGGCCTCGTCGCCGCCGCCACAGCCGCCGGTGACGAGCAGGACGCCGGTGGCGGCCAGAGCGACCGCCGCGAGGCGGTGACGCGGGAATGTGCCCATTGTCTGATGACCCCTCTCAGGTCGGGTGGTGGTAGAAGGCTCTGAGAGCGCTCTCTCGTAGCCTGCGGCCCGCCCCGGGACCGTGTCAAGAGAGCGCTCTCTCGGCACCCATCACAGAATGGCCACAACCGGCCCGCCGTCCACCCAGGTCAATTGATCATGAGGTTGGCGGCAACTGAGGAGATCAACTCTGCCGCCAACCTCATGATCAACGAGGTCGGGAGGGGGTCAGCCGGTGCGGACGCCGTCGAGCAGGGTGCGGTCGCCCACCACGGTCAGGGTGTCGAAGCTGACCCGGCCCCAGAGCGCCAGCAGCAGATCGCTGGCGGTGCCGGTGACCTGAACCCGGGCGTGGTGGTCGTCGTGGTCGAGGATGGTGCCGGTGTCGAGCAGGGCGACCCCCTCGCCACGCAGCCGCAGATACCACTCGTGGTCGGCGTCGGTGGCGGTCAACCGGACCACGCCCGCCCACGGGCCGCCCGACCTGCGCCGGCCCGCCGGCAACCAGGTGTCCAGCACCTCGCTCACCCCGTCGGCCGCGAGCTTGGCCTCGACCGGCTCACCGGCGGCGATGGCGAGTTGGGCGTCCCAGCGGTGCACCGCCGTCTCGTGGGCCATCCGGCGCGGCCAGAAGCCGGCCTTCTTCGGCTGGGGGGCCCAGTTCCACGCCGGTGCCTCCGGATCGAGGGTGTCGAAGAGCGCCATCAGGTCGTCGTACGCCTGCTGCCACTGCTGCACGGCGGTGACGCCCGCCGCCGGCTCGACCGGCTGTGACCGGTTCTGCTGCGGCGCCGCCGGGTCGCCCGAGCCGGCCACGTCGTGCACCCACCGGTAGACGCCGGCGAGGTGACGGGTCAAATCGGTCACGGTCCAACCGGGACAGGACAGCACGGGTGTCTCGGGCGGCGCCTCGGCCACCGCGGCGGCGAAAGCCGGGCCCTCCGCCCGCAGTGCGCCAATCCAGAAATCCTTGCTGCCGTGCAATCTGCTCATCGCCATCCTCCCGGGGGTGACCGGGCCACCAGTGGGTGCCACGGCTACCCCTCAGCCTAGGGTGAGAGGCGTGTCCGACGTCTACGCCCAGCCGACAGCCGCCGCGCAACCCGCCAGCACGGACGATCTGGCGCAATACACGACATTGTGCGTGGGTGGGCCGGCCGGCCGGGTCGTGACCGCCGGCAACGCCGACGAGATCGTCAGCCGGGTACGCGAGGCGAACGCCGAGGTTCTCCTGATCGCCGGCGGTAGCAACGTGGTGATCGGTGACGGTGGCTTCCCCGGCACGGTGGTCCTGGTCCGCTCCCGGGGGCTGCGGGTGCTCGCCGAGGACGAGCAGACCGTGACGGTACGGGTCGAGGCCGGTGAGCCGTGGGACGACCTGGTCGCCGCGACGGTACGCAACGGCTGGTCGGGGCTGGAGTGTCTGTCCGGCATCCCCGGCTCGACCGGTGCCACCCCGATCCAGAACGTCGGAGCGTACGGGCAGGAGGTCGCCGAGACCATCACCGCCGTGCAGGTCTACGACCGGGCGGCCGGCACGGTCGGGCAGGTCGAGGCCGTCGACTGCGGCTTCGCCTACCGGTCGAGCGTCTTCAAGTACAACGAGCGCTGGGTGGTGCTGTCGGTGGACTTCCGGCTGGCCCGCTCGCCGCTGTCCGGCCCGGTGCGCTACGCGGAGCTGGCCCGGGCGCTCGGCGTCGAGGTCGGTGACCGGGTGCCGCTGGCCCAGGCCCGGGCCACGGTGCTGGGACTGCGCGCCGGCAAGGGCATGGTGCTCGACGCGGGCGACCCCGACACCCGCTCCGTCGGCTCGTTCTTCACCAATCCGGTCCTCGACGCCGCGGCGTACGAGCAACTGCGGCAGCGGGCCGCCGACCTGGGTGAGCCGCCGGCCTGGCCCGGTGCCGGTGACCTGGTCAAGGTCAGCGCTGCCTGGTTGATCGACAAGGCCGGCTTCGGCAAGGGGTATCCCGGCCCCGAGGGCACCGCCATCTCCACCAAGCACACCCTCGCCCTGACCAACCCCACCGGCACCGCCAGCACCCGGGCTCTGCTCACCCTGGCCCGCGAGATCCGCGACGGCGTCCGCACCCGCTTCGGCGTAACCCTCCACCCCGAACCCGTCCTAATCAACTGCACCCTCTAACACGACCCCACCCACCCCCACCCCCACCCCCGCCC
>NZ_JAGPXT010000034.1 GCF_018070465.1 Micromonospora sp. C95 | reverse complement strand
GGGGGGGGGGTGGGGGGGGGGGGTGGGGGGGGGGGTGGGGGTCAGCCCATGTTGGCCAGGAAGTCGCTGTAGAAGAGGCCGAGGGCGATGGCCACGCCGATGCCGGCGATGATCCAGAAGCGGACCACGATGTTGACTTCGCTCCAGCCGGCGAGCTCGAAGTGGTGCTGGAGGGGGGACATCCGGAAGACGCGCTTGCCGGTGGTCTTGAAGGAGATGATCTGGATCACCACCGACATCGTGATGATCACGAACAGGCCGCCGATGATCAGCAGGAGCAGGATGGTCCGGGTCGACATCGCCATCCCGGCGATCAGGCCACCGAGGCCGAGCGCTCCGGTGTCGCCCATGAAGATCCGGGCCGGCGAGGTGTTCCACCACAGGAAGCCGACGCAGGCCCCGGCCGCCGCCCCGGCGATCAGCGCGATCTCCAAGGGGTCGCGGACGGTGTAGCAGTAGTTGTCCGGATTTGCGGTGTACGCCGGGTCGGCGCACCAGTGCCGGTACTGCCAGAACGCGATCACCGCGTACGCGCCGAGCACCATCACCGAGGCGCCGGTGGCCAGCCCGTCGAGACCGTCGGTGAGGTTGACGCCGTTGGTCGCCGCCATCACCACGAAGATGAAGATGATCACCGCGCCGATCTTGGTGACGTCCAGCGCCGGGATGTCCCGGATGAAGCTGAGGGTCGTGCTGCCGACCGTCTCGGTGTTTGTCACCGCGCCGGTGGCGTCGGTCATGGTGGACGGGAACCAGAGCGCCACGACCCCGAACACCGCGCCGACCAGGATCTGCCCGAGCAGCTTGCCGCGGGCGCTCAGGCCACCGCTGTGCCGCTTGCGCACCTTCAGGAAGTCGTCGATGAAGCCGACCGCACCGCAGAAGACCATCAGCCCCAGCAGCACCAGCGCCGTGATGGTCGGCTCGACCTGGGCGATCTGCGCGTCGGGCAGGGTGGTCAGGGCGAGGTGACCGGCCACGTACGCGATGACAGTGGCCAGGATGAACACCACGCCGCCCATCGTCGGCGTGCCCTTCTTGCCCTGGTGCATCTGCGGACCATCGGTCCGGATCGGCTGCCCCGCCTTGAGCCGGGTGAACACCCGGATGGCGATCGGGGTGCAGAACAGCGAGACGAGGAAGGCCACCCCGATGGCCACGATTACCGCTCTCACGCGGCGCCACCCCCGGCCGACGCCGACGTACCGTTGCCGTCCCCGACGGCGTCGACGCGCAGCGCGTCGGCCACCTCCCAGGTCCGGTACCGGGAGCCCTTCACCAGGACGACGTCGCCCGGCCGTAGCTCGCTGCGCAGCACCTCGACGGCCGCCGCCTGATCGGTGAGCAGCACCGACTCTCCTCCCCAGTCACCTACCGATGTCGCCCCGTGGTGGATCGGCGCCGCCGCCTCGCCGACCACGAGCAGCCGGTCCACGCCCAGCTCGGCCGCGAGTCGGCCCACCTCGGCGTGTCCCTGCGCCTCGAATTCGCCCAACTCGGCCATGTAGCCGAGCACCGCGACGGTACGCCGTCCCGCGCCGATGCCGCCCAGCGCCCGCAGCGCCACCGCCGTCGACGCCGGGTTGGCGTTGTACGAGTCGTCGATCACGGTGACCCCGTCGGTGCGCTCGAAGACGTCCATCCGACGGGTGGAGACCAGCCCGAGCGCGCCCAGCGCGATGGCCAGCTCGGCCAGCGGCATGCCCAGCTCCCGCGCCACGGCCGCGGCGGCCAGGCTGTTCCAGACCTGGTGCCGGCCGGTGAGCCCGAGTCGCACCGGCGCCGTGCCCTCCGGCGTGACCAGGGTGTACGCGGCCCGTCCCCGCTCGTCGAGAGTCACGTCCACGGCCCGCACGTCGGCGTGCGCCGACTCGCCGTAGCGGATCACCCGGGCCGCCGTCCGGGCGGCCATGGCGTCGACGAGCGGATCGTCGGCGTTCAGCACCGCCAGGCCGTCGGCCGGCAGCGCCTCCACCAGCTCACCCTTGGCCAGGGCGATGTTCTCCTGCGACCCGAACTCGCCGATGTGTGACACCCCGACGTTGAGCACCACGGAGATGCGCGGCGGCGCGACCTCACAGAGATACCGCACGTGGCCGATGCCCCGGGCACCCTTCTCCATCACCAGGTAGCGGGTGGTCGGGCCGGCCTGCAGCGCCGTGTACGGGTGCCCCAGCTCGTTGTTGAACGATCCGGGCGGCGCCACCGTCTCCCCGAGCCGCGCGGTCAGCTGGGCGATCAGATCCTTGGTGGTGGTCTTGCCCGAGGAGCCGGTAAGCCCGATCACGGTCAGCCCGGGCAGCCGGTCCACCACCGCACGGGCCAGCCGGCCCATCGCCGCCAACGGGTCGGCGACGACGATCATCGGCACCCCGGGCACCTCGCGGGTGCCCATGACCGCCGCCGCCCCCGAGGCCACCGCCGCGGCGGCGAAGTCGTGGCCGTCCACCTTCTCCCCGTCGAAGGCGACGAACAGCCCGCCGGGGGTGACCTTGCGGGAGTCGAACTCGACGCTGCCGGTGATCTGCGCGGCGGGATCGGCGGCGGCCAGCCGACCGTCGACCGCCGAGGCCACCTCCGCCAGGCTGAGCGTGATCACTGGCCCTCCAGATCCCCGAAGCGGCCCCGCAGCGCGTCGGCGAGCTCGGTCCGGTCGTCGAACGGGTACACCTCACCGGCGATCTCCTGGCCCCGCTCGTGCCCCTTGCCGAGCAGGGCCACCACGTCACCCGGCGCCGCCATCCGCACCGCCTCGTCGATCGCCGCCCGGCGACCGCCGATCTCGATGACCCGGGCCGGCGCGTCGGCCCGGTGGGCACCGACGAGCACCTCGGCGCGGATCGCCGCCGGATCCTCGGTGCGGGGGTTGTCGTCGGTCACCACCACCACGTCGGCACCGGCCGCGGCGGCGGCACCCATCGCCGGCCGCTTGGCCCGGTCCCGGTCACCGCCGGCACCGATGACGCAGATCAGCCGGCCGGTGCTGAGTTCCCGTAGCGCGGCCAGCGCGGCCACCACGGCGTCGGTCTTGTGCGCGTAGTCGACCACCCCGCGCACCCCGCCGGCCACGCCCACCGACTCCAGCCGGCCCGGCACGCCGCCGCAGGCGGCCACTCCCTCGGCCGCGGTCACCGGGTCGACCCCGGCGGCCACCAGGCTGGCGATGGCCAGCAGGGCGTTGGACACGTTGTGCCGGCCGGGCAGCGCCACCCGGGCGGGCAGGGTCAGCCCGTCCGGGCCGTGCGCGGTGAACCGCTGGGCGTACCCCTCGCCGGTCAGCTCGTCGGCCCACCAGCTGGCGGCCGGATCGCCGGCCGCCGAGAAGCTGACGGTGCCCGGCTTGAACAGCGCCTTGAGCGCCGGATCGTCGTGGTTGAGCACCTCGACCGCGCACCGGCCGTCGAACAGTCGGGCCTTGGCGGCGAAGTAGTCCTCGGCGTCGGCGTGGAAGTCCAGGTGATCGGAGCCGAAGTTGGTCCAGCCACCGACGGTGAACCTCACCCCGCCGACCCGGCCCATCGCCAGCGCGTGGCTGGAGACCTCCATGACCACTGCGGTCACCCCACGCTCGGCGGCGGCGGCCAGCATGGCGTGCAGGTCGGTGGCCTCGGGCGTGGTCCGCACGCTGTCGATCACCAGGTCACCCAGGCGGGTCTCCACGGTGCCGATCAGGCCGGTGACGTGGCCGGCGGCACGCAACCCCGACTCGACCAGGTACGCGGTGGAGGTCTTGCCGGCGGTGCCGGTCACGCCGATCACGGTCAACCCCGCCGTCGGATCGCCGTAGACCGCCGAGGCGAGGGTGCCGAGCACCGCGCGGGGATCGGCCACCACCAGGGTCGGCAACCCGCTGTCGGCGGCCCGCTCGGCGCCGGCCGGATCGGTGAGCATCGCGACCGCGCCCGCGGTCGCCGCGGCGGCGGCGAACTCAGCGCCGTGCCGCCGGGCGCCGGGCAGGGCCGCGTACAGATCGCCGGGGTGGACCTCGCCGCTGGCGTGGGTCACCCCGGTCACCAGCGGGTCGGCACTGGTATCGGACGCCACGGCGAGCCGGGCGGCCAGGTCACCGAGCCGGATTCCGGTCACGGAACGGGGACGAGGATTGCCGCGCACGGCGTCAGACCCTACCCGGTCGCCCGGTCCGGGCCGCACGGCGCGCCTGAATCTCCGTCTCATGGAGTCGAACCGCAGGTCGTGGCTACGGGAAGACGGTGAACGTCGGCGCCGGTTCGGTCGACGGTGGTACCCGATGATGACGCAGGGTGAAGGTCATCATGTCGCGGAAGGCCGGCGCCGAGATCTGACCGCCACCGCCGCTGGGGCTGTGCACGAAGACCGCGATGACGTAGCGCGGGTTCTCCGCCGGGGCCATCCCGATGAACGAGGCGACCTCGCCGGGCTGCTTCTTGCCGGCGACCAGCCGCCAGCCGGTGCCGGTCTTGCCGGCGACCCGGTAGCCCGGGACCGCGGCGGCCAGCCCGGTGGCGTCGTCGACCGTGGTGACGGCCTCCATGATCGTACGCAGGGCGGCGGCATTGTCCGGGCTGAGCACCTGCCGGGTCTCCGGCTCCGGCGCAGGGGTCCGCTTCCCGTTCGGGGCGATCGTCTCCTTCAGCAGATGGGGCTGGATGTAGGTGCCGTCGTTGGCGATCGCCGCGTAGGCGGCGGCCATCTGCAACGGGGTGGCGTCCACACTGTGCCCGATCGGCACCGACCCGTACGACGAGTCGCTCCACTCCTGCACCGGCAGCAACCGCCCGCTCGCCTCGCCGGGCATCCCGACCTCGGTCGGCTTGCCCAGGCCGAAGCGCCGCTGGTAGTCGAGCAGGCGGTCCGGACCGAGTTTGTCGGCGATCTGGATGGTGCCGACGTTCGAGGAGTACGCCATCATGCCGGCCACGCTCATCCGCCGCCCGTTCGCCTGGTGGGTGTCGCGGAACCAGGTGTCGCCCTTACGGATGGCGTTGGCCACCGGGAACGAGGTGTCCGGGGTGATGACGCCTTCCTGCAGGGCGGCGCCGAACGTGATCGGCTTGTGCACCGAGCCCGGGTCGACGATGAAGCTGGTGGCCGCGTCCTCCCGGTCCGTCGGCTCGCTCGGGAAGGGCGCTGCCGCGTTGTAGGTGGGATGGCTGGCCTGGGCCAGCACCTCGCCGGTGTGCGCGTCCAGCACCACGGCGGCGCCGGTGCTGCCCTGCACCTGCTGCATCTGGTCGCTGAGGATGCGCTGCACCACGTACTGCAGGTCGCGGTCGATGGTGAGCACCACCGAACTGCCCGGCTTGGCCTTCGTGGTGCGGCTGTAGCCGGTGGGAATGGGTGCGGCCAGGTCGCCGAGGCCGACCTCGAAGACCCGCTGGCCGTCCTCGCCGTGCAGCAGGTCGTCGAAGCGCGCCTCCAGGCCCTCCAGCCCGACCATGTCCGGGCTGGTGAAGCCGATCAGGTTGGCGGCGAGATCCCCGCCGGGCACCTCGCGCCGCTCGTCGCGGTGCGTGCCGATGCCGGGCCGCTTGAGCGCCATGATCTCTTTGGCGCGGTCGATGTCCACCCCCCGGGCCAGGTACTCGAACTGCGAGTCGACGCCGTCCTTCCGCTTGCGGGGTTTCATCTTCTCGGCCAGCTCGGATGCCGGGATGCCGAGCAGCGGGGAGAGCGCCGCCGCGGTCGCCGCGATGTCCTCCACCCGGGTCGGGTCGGCGTAGACGTACCGGGCCTCGACGCTGTGCGACAGGGCGGCCTCGCCGGAGCGGTCCAAGATGGCGCCCCGCGGCGCGGGCAGCGGCACGGTGGTGATGCGGTCGGCGAGACCGCCGTCGGCGTACGCCGGCGTGTCGACGGTCTGGAGCACGACCAGCCGCACCCCGACGGCGACGAAGAGGGCCAGGGTCAACGCGGTACCCAGCCGCAGCCGGCGTCCCGGGTCGGCCAGCCGGGGCGGTCGGGGCCGCTTGCGCGACGGCCGGCGCGGCGGCGTGCGGTCCCCGCGACGCGGATCCCGGCTGGTCACCCGTGGTCGTGGGGCGGTGGCCGGGGGCTCGTCGCGCGGAGTGCGGTCGGTGACGGTACGGGTCACGGTGGCACGGGCCGCGCCGGCGTCACGGCGGGCCGCGCCGCCGGGTCGGCCGGCGGCCCGGCCGGCGGTGACCCGACCACCGTCGAGGACCTGTAGCGCCGGCCGGAACGGATCCTGCGACCGGCTGCTGCGCGGGCTACGTCGCTGCTCGGCCCGGCCGGTGCCGGCAGCCGCGCCGCCCTCGCGGACGGAGCGGCCCCGGGGGGTGTAGGCGCGGGCGTCGGAAATGCCGCCCAGGACCGGCGCCATGTCCCGCTCACCGGTTGGGCGGGGCGGCGAACTGCGCTGCCCGCCGCCACGCGACGAACCGCGCCGGGAGCCTTCGGCGTCCCGGCGCGGTTCCTCCGACCTCGGTGGCACGGCCTACCCCTGCCCGCCCTGCTGGCTGGCGATGGAGAGCTTGCCACCGGCCGGCTGCGGCACCCCGATCACCTTGCCGTCCGGCAGCCGGATGTACGCCGGCTCACCCGACTCGACAAGGCCCAGCTTGCGGGCCTGCGCGGCGAGGTTGCCCGGCGACTCGGACTCGGCGATCTGCTTCTTCAGCTGCTGCTGCTCCACGTCGAGCTTGGCCTGCTGCTGCTGCAACTCGTCGAGCCGGAAGGCGTTCTCGTTGATCTTCGTGTTGACCGCCAGGATGCCCAGCACCCCGCCGACGACCAGCACCACCACCAGCGCGGCGAACGGCGCCCGCGGCACCCGCACCGGCGGCGGCGGGGCGACCCGCAGCCGCGGCGACTCCGACCGCTCGGCCGCGACGGCGACCCGCTCCACCGGACGCAGCGCCGCGCTGCCCTGGGTCGGGAACTCGCGCGCCCCCCGGGCGCGAGTCTCCGCCGACCGGTTCGCCCGGTCCGTCCGCCGAGCACCGTCGCCCGCTCCCCGGGTCCGCTCCGCCGCGATCCGGCCCCCCGACCGCGGTGCGCGCTGCCCGGCGCCGGCGATGTCCCGACGCTTGTCTACGTTCATGTCCCCTCCCCCTCTTCGTCCGTGGTGTCCCCCGGCGCCCGCCGCGGATCCGGACCGGATTCCGTGGTCGACGCCGTCCCCGGTTGGTACATCGCCTTGACCCGGCGGCGGTACCGTTCGCGGTCGGTACGCCCCCGTTGCCGTGCCTGCGGGTCGATCCGCTCCGCGGCCCGCAGGCGCACCGAAGCGGCCCGCGGATTCGCGGTGACCTCCACCTCCCCGGGCAGCTCCGCGCCCCGGCTGAGCAGCCGGAACGTCGGCTCTGACCCGGGCAGTTCGACCGGGAGGTCGATCGGCCCCGTGCTGCGGACCCGATCGGCGAGCGCCTGTTTGGTGAGCCTGTCCTCCAGCGAGTGGTAGGACAGGACCACCAGGCGACCGCCGACGGCGAGCCGGTCCAGAGCGGCCGGCAGCGCCGTCTCCAGCGCTGCCAGTTCTCTGTTTACCTCGATCCGTAAAGCCTGAAACGTTCTCTTTGCCGGGTGTCCCCCGGTTCGCCGGGCTGGTGCGGGAATCGACTCCCGGACCAACTCGGCCAGCCGCGCCGACGAGGTGATCCGGCCGCGTTCCCGCTCCCGGATGATCGCCGAGGCGATCCGCCCGGCGAACTTCTCCTCGCCGTAGACCCGCAGCACCCGGGCCAGGTCCGGGTGCGGGTAGGTGTTGACCACCTCCTCGGCGGTCACCCCCCGGGTCTGGTCCATCCGCATGTCCAACGGCGTGTCCTGCGCGTACGCGAACCCGCGGTCGGGCGCGTCGAGCTGCAACGAGGAGACACCGAGATCGAACAGGACCCCGTCCACGGACGGATATCCCAGCCGGTCGAGCACCTCGGGCAGTTCGTCGTAGACGGCGTGCTCCAGATGGACGCGGTCGGCGAACCGAGCCAGCCGGACCCCGGCGTGGGCCAGCGCCTCGGTGTCCCGGTCCAGGCCCACCAGCACCGTTTCCGGATGGGCCTGCAGCACCGCCTCGGCGTGGCCGGCCAGACCCAACGTCGCGTCGACGTGCACGGTGCGCCCACCCCGGCCCAGCGCGGGGGCCAGCAGCTCGAGACACCGCTCGAGCAGCACCGGCACGTGCGTGCCGCGTAGCTCCCCCATGTCGACCCCCACTGGTTGAACCGGTTGTGTATCCGCGCCCTGTTCGTCGGACGACGCCGTGCCGTCGTACCGCCAGATCCCCATCCGCTCTCCGCCCGCCCGTCGGGCGTGGGCCCGGAGGTCGGATCGTGCGCCTGGCACCGGGGAAGGGATGCCAGGAACTCGAAAGCGGCTGGAGATCTCGCAGTACGTCGGGCGTCGCCACGCCCTACAGACCGCCGGGCAGCACCCCTTCCTCGATGTCGGCGAAGTCGTCTTCGCTCTCGGCGAGGTAGGTCTCCCAGGCGACCCGGTCCCAGATCTCCACCCGGGTGCTCGCGCCGATGACCACCAGGTCCCGGTCGAGCCCCGCGTAGCTACGCAGGTGCGCCGGGATGGTCACCCGGCCCTGCTTGTCCGGCACCTCGTCGTGCGCGCTGGCGAAGAACACCCGGCTGTAGGCCCGGGCCGCCTTGTGCGTCATCGGCTGCGCGCGCAACTGCTCCGCGATCCGCTGGAACTCCGGCGTCGGGAAGACGTAGAGGCAGCGCTCCTGCCCTTTGGTGATCACGACACCCCCCGCCAGCTCATCCCGGAACTTCGCCGGAAGGATCAACCGGCCCTTGTCGTCCAGGCGCGGAGTGTGGGTGCCGAGAAACATCGGCCCAACCCCCTCGCCCTTTAGCGGCGTTCGCGCGCCGCTGACCCCCCGGGCCGGTGGGCCCCTCCCGGCCCCACCAATGCGCCCCACTCTACTCCACTTCCCTCCACCCGCAACCAGATTCGAGCGCGTGGCGCGCCGCGTCGCGCCACAAAAATGCACGTCAGAAGGGGTGGAGCGGAGTGGAGGGCCGCGCGGCACCCCCGGGCGGGTCCGCTTTCCGACATAGATCGACTCCGTCCGGCCGAGGGTCATCCGACCGGGCGCCGGCCGCGCCGAGCCGAACGGATCGCCGTCGGTGCCGATCTCGCGGGTCCGCTGGTCCGGTAACCTCGCTCGGGTGACGGACGCGAAGATGCCCCTGCGGGCGAAGGTGGCCAGCTCCGTGTCACGGACCGCCGCGGCGTTGTCCCGGGCAGCGGGCCGGGGCGACGGCTCGGTGATCGGTGGTTGGCTCGGCCTGAAGATCGACCCGGAACTGCTCGCCCACCTATCCGCCGGACGGGCCATCGCGCTGATCTCCGGCACCAACGGCAAGACCACCACCACCCGGCTCGCCGCCGCCGCCGTCGGGGTGCTCGGCCGGGTCGCCACCAACTCCTTCGGCGCCAACATGCCCACCGGGCACACCTCCGCGCTGGCCAAGGCCGGCAGCACGCCGTACGCGGTGCTGGAGGTCGACGAGCACTACCTCGCGCAGGTGATCGAGGCGACCGAGCCGCACGTCGTCGCACTGCTCAACCTCTCCCGCGACCAGCTGGACCGGGCCAAGGAGGTCGCCATGATGGCGCAGCTCTGGCGCGCGGCGCTGGCCCGGCACCCGGACATCCGCGTGGTAGCCAACGCCGACGACCCGATGGTGGTCTGGGCCGCCAGCCCGCCGGCCACCCACGACCAGCGGATCACCCCGCCGCACGTCACCTGGTTCTCCGCCGGGCAGCGCTGGCACGACGACTCCTGGGTCTGCCCCGAGTGCGGCTCCACCATCCAGCGCTCCGGCGAGCAGTGGTGGTGCACCGGCTGCCCGCTGCGCCGACCGGAGCCGCAGTGGACCGTGGACGAGGAGGGCGTCGTCGACCCGACCGGCGCCTGGTACAAGGTCAAGCTGCAGCTCCCCGGCAAGGTCAACATCGGCAACGCGGCGACCGCGCTGGCGGTCGCCGCCGAGTTCGGCGTACGCCCCTTCGACGCGGTCCCCCGCCTCGGCGACGTGACCTCGGTGGCCGGGCGCTACGCCCAGGTCGTCCGGGACGGTCGCACCGTACGACTGCTGCTGGCCAAGAACCCGGCCAGTTGGCTGGAGGCGTTCGACATGGCCGACGAGGCACCGACGCTGCTGTCCATAAACGCCCGGGACCCCGACGGGCTGGACACTTCCTGGCTCTTCGACGTCGACTTCGCGCCGCTGCGCGGACGCCTGGTGCTCATCACCGGCGACCGGGCGTACGACCTGGCCGTACGGCTGGAGGTCAACGACGTGCCCTTCCAGTACGTACGCACCTTCGACGACGCGGTCCGGGCGGTACCGCCGGGTCGGCTGGAGGTCATCGCGAACTACACCGCGTTCCAGGACATCCGAGCGGAGTTGGACCGTGTCAACTGAGACCCTGCGCATCGTCTGGATCTACCCGGACCTGCTGTCGACGTACGGCGATCGGGGCAACGCCCTGATCCTGGCCCGCCGGGCCCAGCAGCGCGGATTCCCGGTCGAGGTGCTGGAGGTCCGCTCCGACCAGCAGCTACCCACCACCGCCGACATCTACCTCATCGGCGGCGGGGAGGACGGCCCGCAGGCGCTCGGCGCGCAACGACTGCTCGCCGACGGCGGCCTGCACCGGGCGGTGGCCCAGGGCTCGGTGGTCTTCGGCGTCTGCGCCGGCTACCAGTTGCTGGGCACCTCGTTCTTCGCCAAGGGCACCCAGTACCAGGGCCTGGAACTGCTCGACCTCTCCTCGGACCGGGGCCCCAGCCGGGCCGTCGGCGAGCTGGCCGGCGACGTCGACGCCCGCCTCGGCCTACCGCCGCTGACCGGGTTCGAGAACCACGGCGGCCGCACCCACCTGGGCCCCGGCGTCTCACCGCTGGCCCGGGTCACCGCCGGGGTCGGCAACGACGGCGCTACCGAGGGGGCCTGGCGGGGCAAGCTGCTCGGCACGTACTCGCACGGCCCGGCGCTGGCCCGCAACCCGGCCCTGGCCGACCTGCTGCTGCGCTGGGCGACCGGCGCGCAGCACCTGCCCCCGCTCGACGACACCTGGGCCGACCGGCTGCGGGCCGAACGCCGGACCGCGGTGGCCACCGCCCGGGCATGATCCGCGAGCTGCGGAGGCGACTACTGCGGGCGAGCCGATCGGCCGGGCCGGCAGCCGACGTCCCGCAGCCCGGCCCCACGTCGGCCGACCCCCCACAACCCGGGGCCGAAACCGCCCGGCCCGCTGTGGACCCGGGCCACGGCGCACGGTACGGCGACACAGCGGTCACCGCCCCAGCCACCGCGCGCCGGCTCCTGCTGCTCGCCACTACGCCATCGGTGACCCGGTTCTCGCTGCTGCTGCTCCTGCTCGCCGGGTTCGGGGTGACGCTGCTGCTGGTGCCGCACCCCGAACCGACCGCACTACCGGACCTGGCCGACCGGATGGGTCGGCTCGCTCCGGTGGCCGGTGTCCTCGGCGGGGCACTGCTGTTGGTGGCGCTGGTCCCCCGCACCTTCATCACGCTCGCCTCAGGGGCGATCTTCGGTGCCCTGGAGGGTGCCGCGTACGCCCTGGGCGCCGCGCTGCTGGCGGCGGCCATCGGCTTCACCGTGGGTCGGGTGCTGGGCCGGGAGTTCGTCGCCGAACGCGTCCGGGGCCGGCTGGCCCGCCTCGACCGCTGGTTCACCCGGCAGAGCGTCCTCGGCGTGGTCACCGTACGGCTGCTGCCGATCTCCGGTTTCGGCCTGGTCAGCTACGGCTACGGCACCACCGGCGCGCGGGTGCTGCCGTTCCTCGTCGGCAGCGTGATCGCCTCCGCGCCGACCGCGTTCGGCTACGCGGCGGTCGGCGCGGCCGTGACCAGCCCCGGCGAGATCAACTGGTTCGCCGCCGCACCGGCCTCGCTGGGCTTCATCGCCAGCGCCGTGCTGCTCGCCCGCTGGTGGCGCGCCGAACGCCGCCTCCGCCGCCCCCTCCGCTGACCCCGTCTTCTCGCCGACCCAGCAACTTCGGGGAAAGTGCTGTGTCCGACGCGGTCGAGGCAGCACCTTCCCCGAAGTTGCGCACGTCGGCACGGGGGCACGTGCGCACGTCGGGTACGGGGGTGGGCTACACACCGGGGCGGCGGGAGATGACGGTGCGTCAGCGGGGCGGGGTGACCAGGCCGGCTTCGTAGGCGGCGATGACCAGGTGCACCCGGTCGCGGGCGCCGAGCTTGCTGAACAGTCGGGCCACGTGCGCCTTGGCGGTGGCCGCACTGATCACCAGTTCGGCGGCGATCTCGGCGTTGGACAGGCCCCGGCCCACCAGGGTGAGCACCTCGCGCTCCCGATCGGTCACCCCGGCCAGCGACCGTGGCGTCGCAGCCGCTGGCCGGCGGCTGAACTCGGCGATCAGTCGCCGGGTCACGCCTGGTGCGATGAGCGCGTCCCCCGCCGCTACCACCCGGATCGCGCCGAGGATGTCCTCCAACGCCATGTCCTTGACGAGAAAGCCGCTCGCGCCGGCCCGCAGCGCGGCGTGCACGTGCTCGTCGTCGTCGAACGTGGTGAGCACCAACACCCGGGCGGGCCCGCCGGAGTCGGTGATCGTCCGCGTCGCCTGGATGCCATCGGTCCCCGGCATCCGCAGGTCCATCAGCACCACGTCCGGCAACACCTCACGGGTCAGGCGCACCGCTTCGGCGCCGGTGGCAGCCTCGCCGACCACTGCCATGTCCGGCACGTCGGCGATCAGCACGCGCAGCCCGGCCCGCACCAGTGGTTGGTCGTCGACGAGCAGCACCCGGATGGTCACCGCTGGGCCGCCTCCTCAGGACGACCGCCGGCCGCGCCACCACCGTCCACACGACGACCGTCGGAACTGGCACCGCCCGGACGGCCACCGACCCGACCGGCATCGACCGCACGGCCACCGACCGAGCCAGCACCACCCGGACGACCACCATCGGCCGGGAGGGCGTGCCCCGACGGCACCGGCAGCCAGGCCGCCACGCGGAAGCCACCCCCTGCCCGTGGTCCGGCCCGGAACCGGCCACCGACGGCCGTGACCCGCTCGCGCATGCCGATCAAGCCGTGCCCCTCGACGCCGATCGGCCCGCCCCGGCCGTCGTCGACGATCTCCACAGTGACCGCGTGGTCGCCGCACTCGACGACGACCCGGCACGCGTCGACCCCGGCGTGGCGGACCACGTTGGTGAGCGCCTCCTGGACGATGCGGAACGCGGCGAGGTCGATCTCGGCCGGGACCGGCCCGTCGCCGACGGCGGACAGCTCGACCCGGACTCCGGCATCACCCGTCGCGGCAATCAGCCGCTCCAGGTCCACCAATCCGGGCACCGGCTCCAGCGGTGCCTGATCGCCGTCGCCGCGGCGCAGCGCGCCGAGGGTACGCCGCAGCCCGGCCAGGGTGTCCCGGCTGGCCGCCTCGATGGTGGCGAGCGCGGCGCGGGCCTGGGCCGGTTGGGTGTCGATCACCCGCGCGCCCACCCCGGCCTGGATGGCGATGACGCCGATGCTGTGCGCGACCATGTCGTGCAGTTCCCGGGCGATGCGCAGCCGCTCGGCGGTGACCGCCTCGGCGGCGGCGTGCCGCCGCAGTGCGGCCGCGTAGCTCCGCCGTGCCCGCACCGAGTTGCCGGCGATCCAGGCTGTCGCGACCGCCAGCACGGTCAGCGCGGCCTGGTCCACCGGCTCGACTCCGAAGTTCACGAAGGCGGCGAGTACCTGCGTCACCAGCACCGCCCCGGCGGCCGGCACCGACACCCGACGGGAGCGGTTCGCGGCAACGACGGCGAGCGCCGCGTCGACGGCGAGGAACTGGAGGTTGAAGATGTCGCCGAGGTACCCGGGATCCAGGCCGTGCACGGTCGCGGCGCAGAGCGTCGCTCCGGCGAGCATCAGGCCGAGCGCGGTCAGCGGGCGGCGACGCAGCAGGCCCGCCGGCAGCGCCACGATCAGCACCGGCACCAGGTAGCGTGCCGGCAGCCACCAGCCCATGACGCCGACCCCGTCGCCGCTGTGCGACACGGCCGGCGCCAGCGCCCAGAGCACCGGCAGGACGGCGACCCCGGCCCACACCAGGACCGCCCGTACCACCGGCACGGCGGTCCGCGGCCGGATCAGGGCGGTGGCGTCCACCGGCACACGGTATCCAGCGGCACGCCGCACCGGCATCGGCCCGGGGGCGTACGCCCGCAGGCCACCATCCAGGCACCCGGTACGGCCGGCGGGTCGACGCGGCAGTGCCCGGCACCCGGCAGCGTGACCGGCATGATCGAACTTGATGGCCTGACCCGGCGGTACGGCCGCACCACCGCCGTCGACGGTCTGACCCTGACCGTCCGACCCGGCCGGGTGACCGGCTTCCTCGGCCCGAACGGTGCCGGCAAGTCCACCACCCTGCGCATGGTGCTCGGGCTGACCACTCCGACCAGCGGCACCGTCACGGTCGCTGGCGTCCGGTTCCGGGACCTTGCCCGGGGGTTACGGCACGCCGGCGCGCTGCTCGACGCCGGGGACGTGCACGGCGGGCGCAGCGCACGGGCGCACCTGGCGGCCCTCGCCCGCGGCAACGGCATCGGTTCCCGGCGAGCCGACGAGGTCCTGGGACTGGTCGGCCTCGACGCCGCGGCCAACCGCCGGGTCGGCCGATTCTCGCTCGGCATGCGGCAACGCCTCGGTATCGCCACCGCGTTGCTGGGCGACCCGCCAGTGTTGATGTTCGACGAACCGTTCAACGGCCTCGACCCGGAAGGGGTGCGCTGGGTACGGAAGCTGTTCCGACGGCTCGCCGCCGAGGGCCGCACCGTCTTCGTCTCCAGTCACCTGATGGGCGAGGTCGAGCACTGCGCCGACCACCTCGTCGTCATCGGCCGGGGCCGGTTGATCGCCGACGAGTCCCTGGACGACTTCGCCGCCCGCGCCGGCCGGGTCGAGGTCGTCCTGCGTACCCCCGAACCGGCCGCCCTGACCACGGCGCTGGTGGAGGTCGGCGCGGACGTGCGGCCGGCTGCGGATGGTGCGCTCGCCGTCAGCGGGGTGGACGCGGAACGGATCGGCGACCTGGCCCTCGGCCTGCGGATTCCGCTGCACCAGTTGACCACCCGCACCGCCTCACTGGAGGAGGCCTTCATGGCACTCACCGCCGCCGATGTCGAGTACGCCGCCGGGGAGACCCGATGACCGCCACGACCCGAGCCGCCACCCGCACCATCCCGACCCACCCGGCCCGCTACCGCGACCTGCTCGCCGCCGAATGGATCAAACTCTGGTCGCTCCGCTCCACCTGGGCCGCGTTCGCCCTGATCCTGCTCGCCATGGTCGGCCTCGCCGGCCACGCCGCGCTGGCCACCCACGCGGGCTGGCCGGACTGGTCGGCCGAGCGGCGGGCGCTGCGCTCCCCGCTCTGGGACGCCTTCCCCACCGAGGCGCAGATGTTCGTCGTCCTCGCGGCCAGTGGTGTCGGCGCGGTCGCGATCGGCGGTGAGTACGCCTCCGGGCTGATGCGTACCACGTTCGCGGCCGTCCCCCGGCGTTACGCGGTGGCCGCCGCCAAGTTGACCGTGCTGACCGGCGTGCTGACCCTGCTGGGGGCGCTGGGCGCGGCGGCGGCGTTCGTGGTGTCGCAGGCGATCCTCGCCGACGTCGACGCGAACATGTCCATCGGCGATCCCGGCGCGCTGCGCGGCGTCGCCGCCTCTGCCCTGCTGGTGCCGCTCTGCGCGCTCGTCGGCATGGCCCTCGCGGCGCTGATCCGGCACACCGCACCCGCGATCGTCACCGCCGCGACGGTGCTGCTCCTGCTGCCCACCGCCGTCAATGAGGACGAACGCTGGAGCGCGCTGCTCCGGCACGCCATGTTGGTGCCGGCATGGCAGCGGCTGCGGGACCCGAACGATCCACCGCCGTGGCTGACCGACATCCACCCCGCCACCGTCTCCGGCGCCTGGACCACATACGCCGCCTGGGCGGTGGTGGCTGCCCTGGTGACCACGCTCGCCCTACACCGCCGGGAACCCTGACTCGCACCCCTTCCGCACATCCGCTATCACCCTGTTGGTCATGAGGTGGACGGCAGGAAATGATCTCCGAATTGCCGCCAGCCTCATGACCAACGCTTGAGGAGGGGCGCGGTTCAGGCGACGACCGAGACCATCCGCGCGGGGATGACGATGACCTTGCGGGGTTCCTTGCCGGCCAGGACGGCGGCGACCGCCGCCAGCGCCTGTTCGCGGACGGTCTCCTCGGTCGCGTCGGCGGGCACCTCGATGCGACCCCGGACCTTGCCGTTGACCTGCACCGGGTAGGTGACCGTCTCGGCCACCAGCAGGGCCGGGTCGGCGACCGGGAAGTCCGCGTACGTCAGCGAGGTGGCGTGACCCAGTCGCTGCCACAGTTCCTCGGCGACGTGCGGGGCGAACGGCGCGACCATCAGCACCAGCGGCTCGGCCACCTCGCGCGGGGTACCCGACAGCCGGGTCACCCCGTTGGTCAGCTCGATCAGCTTGGCGATCGCGGTGTTGAACCGGATCTGCTCCATGTCGCCCCGGACACCGTCGATCACCTTGTGCAGCAGCCGCCGGGTCTGCTCGTCGGCCGGGTCGTCGGTGACCCGCGACTGCCCGGTCTGCTCGTCGACGATGGCCCGCCAGACCCGCTGCAGGAAACGGTAAGAGCCGACCACCGCCCGGGTCTCCCACGGGCGGGACACCTCCAGCGGGCCCATCGACATCTCGTACACCCGGAACGTGTCGGCACCGTAGGCGGCACACATCTCGTCCGGGGTGACCACGTTCTTCAGGGACTTGCCCATCTTGCCGTACTCGCGGTTGACCTGGACGTCGCCCAGGAAGAAGCCGCCGTCGCGCTCGGCGACCTCCTCCGCCGGCACGTACGCGCCCCGGGCGTCGGTGTACGCGTACGCCTGGATGTAGCCCTGGTTGAACAGCTTGCGGAACGGCTCGAACGACGACACGTGGCCCAGGTCGTACAGCACCTTGTGCCAGAACCGGGCGTACAGCAGGTGCAGCACGGCGTGTTCGGCCCCGCCGACGTACAGGTCCACGCCGCCGCAGTCGCCCTCGCCGCGCGGGCCCATCCAGTACCGCTCGTTGTCCGCGTCGACGAACCGGTCGCCGTTCGTCGGGTCCAGGTAGCGCAGCTCGTACCAGCAGGAGCCGGCCCACTGCGGCATCACGTTGGTCTCCCGGGTGTAGCGCTTCGGCCCGTCACCCAGGTCCAGCTCGACCTCGACCCAGTCCCGGCGGCGCGACAGCGGCGTCTCGGGGTTGCTGTTCGCGTCCTGCGGGTCGAAGGTGCGCGGGGAGAAGTCGTCCACCTCGGGCAGTTCGACCGGCAGCATCTCCTCCGGCAGCGCGACGGCCGCGCCGTCGGCGTCGTAGACGATCGGGAACGGTTCGCCCCAGTAGCGCTGCCGGCTGAACAGCCAGTCCCGCAGCCGGTAGGTCACCGCGCCCTGGCCGTTGCCGGTCTCCTCCAGCCAGGCGATGATCCGGGCCTTGGCGTCGGCCACCCCCAGGCCGTTCAGGTCCAGGCCGCGCTCGGGCGCGGCGCTGTTGATCGCCGGCCCGTCCCCGGTGTACGCCTTACCGTCGAAGCCCTCCGACGGCTGCACGGTACGCACGATCGGCAGCTCGAAAACCTCGGCGAACTCCCAGTCCCGCTCGTCCTGGGCGGGCACCGCCATGATCGCGCCGGTGCCGTAGCCGGCCAGCACGTAGTCGGCGATGAAGATCGGGATCTGCCCGCCGGTGACCGGATTGGTGGCGTACGCGCCGGTGAAGACGCCGGTCTTCTCCTTCGTCTCGGCCTGCCGCTCCACGTCGGTCTTGGCCGCCGCCGCCTTGCGGTACGCCTCGACGGCCTCCCGCGGGCCGGCGTGCCCGCCGGTCCACGCGCCCCGGGTGCCCGCCGGCCAGGCCGCCGGCACCAGCGTGTCGACCAGCTCGTGCTCCGGGGCCAGCACCATGTAGGTGGCCCCGAAGACGGTGTCGGGCCGGGTCGTGAACACCCGGATCGGGGCGACCGGGGTCGGGAAGTCGATGTGCGCGCCCTGCGACCGGCCGATCCAGTTGCGCTGCATCAGCTTGATCGGCTCGGGCCAGTCCAGCTTGTCCAGGTCATCCAGCAGCCGGTCGCCGTACGCGGTGATCCGCATCATCCACTGCTTCAGGTTGCGCTTGAAGACCGGGAAGTTGCCCCGCTCGGAACGGCCGTCGGCGGTGACCTCCTCGTTGGCCAGCACCGTGCCCAGCCCGGGGCACCAGTTCACCGGCGCCTGCGACACGTACGCCAGGCGGTGGTCGTCGACGATCGCCCGCCGCTCGGCGGCGGACAGTTCGCTCCACGGCCGGCCGTCCGGGGTGCGCCGCACGCCACCGGCGAACTCGGCGATCAGCTCACTGATCGGCCGGGCCCGGCCGGCGTCCCGGTCGTACCAGGAGTTGAAGATCTGCAGGAAGATCCACTGGGTCCAGCGGTAGAAGTCGGTGTCGATGGTGGCCACCGAGCGCCGCTGGTCGTGGGCCAGCCCCAACCGGCGCAGCTGTGCCTTGTACCGCTCGATGTTGGCCTCGGTGGTGGTCCGCGGGTGGGTGCCGGTCTGCACCGCGTACTGCTCGGCGGGCAGCCCGAACGCGTCGAAACCCATCGCGTGCAGCACGTTGCGGCCGGCCATCCGCTGGTACCGGGCGAAGCAGTCGGTGCCGATGTAGCCCAGCGGGTGCCCGACGTGCAGTCCGGCCCCGGACGGGTAGGGGAACATGTCCAGCACGTACAGCTTCTCCGCGCCGGAGCGCGGGTGGCCCGGGTCGGCCAGCGGACCGGACGGGTTCGGCGCGTGGAAGGCGCCCTCCTGCTCCCAACGGTCCTGCCAGCGGCGTTCGATCTCGTCGGCCAGTGCCGCGGTGTACCGGAACGGTGGGACGTCTGCCTCGGTCATGGCCTTCTCCTCGCGTCGCTCGGCGGAGTCTGTCGGAGTGCTGGCTGGTCTCGGGTCTGCCATGCCGACCCGTCGGGAGCCGGCGGCGGGCACGAAAAAGCCCCTCACGCAGGAGGGGCCGCCGTGCTGTCGCGCGTTCAGCGCATCAGCACGGCCCGGTAAGAAGCAGGAAGACTCCGGCCATGTCCGGCAGTGTACCGCGCGTGGTGTGGCACCGCCGCCCACCACCCCTCAGACCGGGTCGCGGGGTGGCTCGTCGCCGCCCTCGCCGGCCCGGCCGCCGAGTTCGTCGTAGCGGGTGATCGGTGCCAGCGGTGCCCCGGACCGGTAGGCGGCCCGTGCCAGGGTGTAGCCGCCGATCGGTGCGGTGAACAGTTGCAGCCCGACGGCGGCCAGGACCACCACGGCGGTACGCCAGCCGGGGATCAGCAGCAGCACGCCGAGCAGCACGCAACTCACCCCCAGGCTGGCCGCCTTGGCCACGGAGTTCATCCGGTGGTAGACGTCGGGCAGGCGGATCAGGCCGACCGCGCCGATCGCGATCAGCGCGGTGCCGAGCAGCAGCAGGGTCGATGCCGCAACGGTCCGGATCACCGCTGCCCCCGGTGCACCAGCCGGGCCATCGCCACCGTCGCCAGGAAACTCACGAGCGTGCCGGTCAGCACCAGGTCGAGCAGGTCAGGGGCGTGTAGCCGGGCCGCGAGTACCGCCAGGGCCGCCAGGAAGACGAAGAAGCCGAGATCCAGCGCGGCCGCCCGGTCGGCGTCGGTCGGCCCGACCACCAGCCGGACGATCACCACCGTCATCGAGCCGGCGAGGACCACGAGCACCGTGTCGAGCAGGATCATCGTCACCTCCGGGCCACCTCCGTACGCCCGGTGTCGGGGCCGTCCGGGTGGGTGGCCGGGCGCAGGGCGGCCAGCAGGCGCCACTCCAGTTCGGTCACCGCCCGCCGGAACGCCACCGGGTCGGCGGCGTACATGCCGTGCACCCAGAGCCCGGCGGTGGGTTGCCGGCGCACGCGCAGGGTCAGCGTGCCCGGGGTCAGGCTCACCGCCAGCGCCACCGCCGCCACCTCCGTGTCGGTGGCCGCCCGCAGCGGCACCCGCACCACCGCGGGGGCCAGCCGGGAACCCGGCGTGAGGATCTCCCAGGCCACGGCGAGGTTCGCCTGGACCAGCCGGACGGCGAAGTAGCCGGCGAACCGCAGAACGCGTCGGACCCGCACCGCCGTGCGGCGGGGAATGGTCATCGGGTCGCCGCTCATCGGCCGGTCACCGCCCGTACGTAGGCCGTCGGGTCACGCAGCCCGGCCGCCGCCGTGTCGGCAAGGACCAGCAGCGGTGCCGCCGCCAGCCCGGCCGCCAGGGAGAGACCGGCCAGCGCCAGCGGCGGGCCGACAAGCGTCGGTCCGATCCGCTGCGCCACGCTCGACGAGGCCGGCGGCTCGCCAGTGAACAGGGCGCTCCAGATCTTCACCATGGACAGCAGGGTGACCAGGCTGACCAGCACGGCGACCGTCACGGCCAGCCAGGCACCGGTTTCCACGGCGGCCCGCAGCAGCAGGAACTTCGCCAGGAACCCGGAGAACGGCGGCAGTCCGGCCAGCGACAGCCCCGCCCCGGCGAAGGCCAGGGCGAGCGCGGGACGTTGCCCGGCCAGACCGCCGGAGCCGTCGAGCCGGTCGGTTCCCCGGCCGGCACGTACCGCTGCCGCGCACAGGAACAACGCCGCCTTCACCAGGATGTACTGGGCCAGGTAGTAGACCGCTGCGGCAAGCGCGGCGGCGGTGAACAGGGCCAGGCCGAGCAGGACGTAGCCGAGCTGGCTGACCATGTGGAAGGTCAGGATCCGCCGCATCGCGTTCTCGCCCACCGCGCCGAGCACGCCCACCACCATCGACACCAGCGCCACCGCGCCGAGCAGCCAGCGGTATCCGGGATCACCGCCGTACACCACCGCGTAGATCCGGATCACCGCGTAGAGACCGACCTTGGTCAGCAGCCCGGAGAAGAGCGCCACCACCACCGGCGAGGCCACCGGGTAGGTGCGCGGCAGCCAGTCGTGCCACGGCACCAGCGCGCTCTTGACGCCGAGGGCGAGCAGCACCACACCGCAGGCGACCGCGACCGTCGGTTGGTCACCGGCCACACCGGCCAGGTCACCCAGCCCGACCACGCCGGTGGTGCCGTAGACCAGGGCCACCCCGGTCAGCAGCAGGGTGGAACCGAGCAGGTTGGTGGCCACGTATACCCGTCCCGCGCCGCCCCGCCCGGCGCCGCCGGCCAGGCTCAACAGCACGTACGAGGGCACCAGCATCACCTCGATCAGCACGAAGAGGTTGAACAGGTCGGTGGTGAGGAACGCGCCGCCGGCCCCGGCGGCGAGGACCAGCACCAGCGGCAGGAAGTACGGGCGACGGTCGTCCCCGGAGCCGACGGCGGAGACGAGGCAGCCGAGCACCACCAGCGCCGTCACGGTGACCAGCAGGGCGCTCAGCGCGTCCGCCGCCAGGCTGATGGCGATCGGGCCGGGCCAGCCACCCACCCGCAGTACGGTCAGCGCGCCCCCGCTGGCTCTCACCAGCAGCACCAGGCCGGCCGCCAGCACCCCCGTCATGGTGGCGATCGCAGCGACCCGGTGCAGGCCGGTGCGGTTCGGCAGGGCGAGCAGCACCCCGGCGACCAGCAGCGGGCCGACCACCGGGAGCAGGAGCAGGCCGGTCACCGCCGCCGCCCCGTGGTGCCGGGCCCGCCCGCTCCACCGGTGCCGTCGCCGCCGGACCCGGTGTCATCGTCGCCGGACCTGGTGTGGTCGTCGCCGTCCGTGGGGTCCGCACCACTGGCCGGCCCGCCGGCGTCCCGTCTCAGCAGGCCGAGCAGATGGATGGTGATCCCGAAGGTGATCACGATGGCGGTCAGCACGAACGCCTGCGGCAACGGATCGGCGGTGTCGGAACCGACCTCCTCCAACGCCGCGGTCCGCCGGCCCAGCCCACCGGCGGCGAGCAGCACCACGTTGACGGCGTGGCCGAGCAGCACGAAGCCCAGCACCACGCGCAGCAACCCCGGCCGTAGCAGCAGGAACACCCCCGCCGCCACCAGGACGCCGACCACGAACGCGGCGCTCACCGGGCACCCACGGTGTCCGGCGGGACGGCCGGCCGGGCCGGTGGCATGCCGAGGCGCCGCACGGCGGCCACCACCAGCGCCAGGACCATCAGGTAGACCCCGAGGTCGAACAGCAGCGACGTGGACAGCGACGGCAGCGGCTCCGGTGTGCTGAGGGTGAGCGGCGTGAGCAGCGACCGACCCGCGGCCAGCGGCAGCAGCGCGGCTATCGTCGCGGTCAGCAGCCCGGCCGCCACCAGCGGTGCCGAGCGGAGCCGGCTCAGCAGCGGCGCCCCGCCGGGGTGCGCCAACTGGCCGAGCCCGACGGCGGTGCCGGCCAGCAGTGCCCCGATGAAGCCGCCGCCGGTCTCCTCGTGTCCGCGCAGGAACAGCACCGCCGAGGCGAGCAGCATCACCGGGGCGAGCACCCGGAAGGCGAGGCCGAGCACGAGGTCGTCGCCGGCCGGCCCGGTGCTGGCCGGCACGACCGGGCGACCGGCGGCGAGCCGGACCAGGCCCAGTGCCACCACCGCGAGCACCACCGCCTCGCCGAGGGTGTCCAGGGCCCGGAAGTCCACCAGGACGGTGTTGACGACGTTGGCCCCGCCGGTCAGGTCCTCCGCCCGGTCGAGGTACCACCGGCCGGGTTCGGACACCTGGTCGCGCCTGGTCAGCACCGCCGTACCCGCGGCCGCCGCGACACCGGTGGCGACCGCGAGCAGGGCCGCTCCCGCGACCGGCCGGCGCCGTCCGACGGGCGCGAGCCGAGGCGGCTGCTGCCGCAGGGCCAGCATGACGACCACCGCGGTCAGCACCTCCACGAGCATCAGGGTCAGCGCCACGTCCGGTGCGCCGACGGTCAGGAACCACGCCGACAGCAGCAGTCCCACCACTCCGGTGAGGCCGATCGCCGCCAGCGCGGAACGCACCACCAGCAGCCCGGCGAGTGCCGTCACGAGCAGACCCAGCAGCAGCCAGTCACCGGGCCGCGCCGGGTCACCGCCGAGGCCGGCCGGGACGTCGGGCAGCGCCACCGCGGCGACCGCGGCCAGGACCACCGCCGCCAGCAACGGCCGGGCCAGGTAGGGCACCGGGCCCGGCGCGTGCGCGGTCCGGGCGACGACGGCACCCGCGTGCACCAGCGCCTGTCGGGCCCGCTCGAACAACGCGGCGAACGGCGGGGCGGTGGGTACGGCCCGAAGCCACCGCTCCACCCGGACCCGGCCGAGAAACATCAGCACACCCAGCAGCACGGTGAGCACGCTCAGCCCCAGAGCGGGGGTGAAACCGTGCCAGAACGCCAGGTACGGCGGCGTACCCTCCGGGCGGGCGTCGTTGGCGGCCCGTTCCACGAGTGGGCTCAGCACGGCCACCGTCGGACCGAGCGCGGTCGCCGCCAGCGCGGCCACCGCGGCCGGGGCGAGAAACGCCCAGGACGGCTCGCGCAGCTGGCGCTGCCGGGTCGGGCCCTCCATCATTCCGTGCACCAGACGGGCCGCGTACCCGAAGGTGAGCACCGAGGCGAGCACCCCGAGCCCGGCGGCGGACCAGCCCAGCCACCCGGCACCGTAGGCCCCGCCGAGGGCCTCGAAGATCGCCTCCTTGCCGACGAAGCCGATGGTCGGCGGCAGGCCGGCCAACGACATCGCCGCCAGCGCGGTGAGCCAGACCGTCGCCGGCATCACCCGGTGCAGACCGGCCAGCTCCCGCACGTCACGGCTGCCCGCCTGATGGTCGATGATGCCGACGAGCATGAACAGGGTCGCCTTGAACAGCGCGTGGGCGACGGTGTAGAGGATCGCCGCCGCGTCGGCTTCCGGGGTGCCGACGCCGATCACCCCGACCAGCAGGCCGAGCTGGCTGACCGTGGAGTACGCCAGCAGGGCTTTCAGGTCGTACTGGCGCAGCGCGAGCAACGCGCCGAGGATCGCGGTGAGCAGACCGACGGCGATCAGGGTGCCGTCCCACGCCCAGGAGCCGCCGAACACCGCCGAGAACCGCATCAGCAGGTAGATGCCGGCCTTCACCATCGTCGCCGCGTGCAGGTACGCGCTCACCGGCGTGATCGCCACCATCGCACCGGGCAGCCAGAAGTGGAACGGCAGCTGCGCGGACTTGGTGAACGCCGCGACGATGACCAGCGTCCCCACCACCCAGGCCGGTACGCCGCTCAGCCGCTCCGGCTCGGCCACGATGGTGTCCAGGCTGGTGGTGCCGAGGTGTACCGCCAGCAGCACGATCGCGGTCAGCAGCGCCAGGCCGCCGGCGACGGTGACCAGCAGCGCCTGCACGGCCGGTCCGGTGGCCGCCGGCCGGCCGCCCTGCCCGATCAGGACGAAGGAGAGGATCGAGGTGAGTTCCCAGAAGACGAAGAGCACCAGCAGGTCGTCGGCGAGGACCAGGCCCAGCATCGCGGCGGCGAAGAGGGTCATCGTCAGGTAGACCCGGTCGTGCTCGGCTTCGTCCCCGCTGAGGTAGCGCGGGCAGTAGGCCATGATCAGCGCGCCGACCCCGAGGGCCAGCAACGCGAAGACCAGCCCCAGCGCGTCCATCCGCAACGCGGCATGGACCGCCAGCCCCGGCAGCCACCGCCAGGCCACGGTGACCTCGCGGTCGTCGAGAATCACCGGCAACCGGGTGAGCAGCAGCGCCGCGGCGACGAGGTAGCCGGCGGCCAGCGGATAACCGGCGTTGCGGCCGAAGTGCCGCACCAGCAGTGGTACGCAGGCCGCCAGGCCGAACTGCCAGGCGAGCGTGGCGGCCAGGATCACCCGTCATGTCCTCCCGTCCAGGCAGGCGGATTCGGGCCCGCTTACCCGGCAGAACCGACGACATGCGCTGCGTAAATGACAAATCACTGCGTAAGCGCTCAAACACCTGCGGCGGTCGGCGTTGACGACAAACATGGTTAGCCTGAGAGGCCAGTGAGATTGCCGCGGCACATGAGGCTCACACGTCGCGAACGAAACGGCGGGGCCAGGTGCTCTTGTAGAGAGCTGCCGTGACGGCGACGAGGAGGAGGCCCGTGACACAACAGACCTGGGACGACGTTGGCGGTCTGCTGCCGTACGACGAGTTCCGCGCCGCCAGTGACGCGATCGTGACCAACATCGAACAGGTCATCGAGGGCAAGACCGCGACCGTGCGGCTGGCGCTGGCCGTCCTGCTCGCCGAGGGGCACCTGCTCATCGAGGACGTGCCCGGCGTCGGCAAGACCAAGCTGGCCAAGGCCCTGGCCCGGTCGATCGACTGCTCGGTACGCCGCATCCAGTTCACGCCCGACCTGCTACCCAGCGATGTCACCGGGGTCAGCGTCTACAACCAGGAGACGCACGACTTCGAGTTCCGTCCGGGCGCCGTCTTCGCCAACCTGGTCGTCGGCGACGAGATCAACCGGGCCTCGCCGAAGACCCAGTCCGCGCTGCTGGAGTGCATGGAGGAACGGCAGGTCACCGTCGACGGGGTGACCTACCAGTTGCAGACGCCGTTCATGGTGATCGCCACCCAGAACCCGATCGAGATGGAGGGCACCTACCCGCTGCCGGAGGCACAGCGCGACCGGTTCACCGCCCGCATCGCCATGGGATACCCGGACCCGACCGCCGAGCTGGCCATGCTCGACGGGCACGGGGCGCTCGACCCGCTGTCCGGGTTGCGGCCGGTCTCCGACGCCGACACCGTACGCCGGCTGATCGGTCACGTCCGGCAGGTGCACGTCGCCGACGCGGTCAAGCAGTACGCGGTCGACCTGGTCACCGCCACCCGCGAGTCGCCCGACCTGCGCCTGGGTGCCTCCCCCCGGTGCACCCTGCAGCTGCTGCGCACCGCCCGCGCGGTGGCCGCCCTCGACGGGCGTGACTACGTCCTGCCCGACGACCTCCAGGTGCTCGCCGTGCCGGTGCTGGCGCACCGGATCATCCCCACGGCCGACGCGCAGCTCGCCCGGCGTACCACCGACGCGATCGTCGCCGACCTGGTGCACCGGCTGCCGCTGCCACACGACCGCAAGCGCTCGCCCTACGACACCCGGCCATCGAGCGGTAACGGCCGGGCCCCCTTCGAGCCGCGGAGGCCGTGACGTGCGTGTCGGGCTGCGCGGGCTGACCACCCGCGGCCGCTCCTTCCTGGCCGCGGCGGTGGCGGCGGCCATCTCCGCCGGCATTCTCGGCGAGAAGGACCTGCTGCGGGTGGCCGTGCTGCTGGCCGTCCTGCCGCTGCTCGCCGCGCTGTACGTCGGCCGCAGTCGCTACAAGCTCGCCTGTCACCGGTCGCTTGAGCCACACCGGGTGCCGGTCGGCGCGACCGCCCGGGTGGTACTGCGCCTGCAGAACATGTCCCGGCTGCCCACCGGCACCCTGCTGCTGGAGGATCGGCTCCCGTACGCCCTCGGCAGCCGGCCCCGGGTGGTGCTGGAGCGTCTCGGCGCGCACCAGGCCAGTTCCGTGGCGTACACGGTGCGCGCCGACGTGCGTGGCCGGTACGAGGTGGGCCCGCTGGTGGTCCGGATGACCGACCCCTTCGGTCTCTGCGAACTCACCCGTGCCTTCCCCGGCACCGACCGGCTCACGGTCGTCCCGCAGGTGGTTCCGTTGCCGTCGGTGCGCCTCCCCGGTGAGTACGCCGGCAGCGGCGAGAGCCGGGCCCGCTCGGTGGCGGTGCACGGCGAGGACGACGCGGCCACCCGCGAGTACCGGCGCGGCGACGACCTGCGCCGGGTGCACTGGAAGTCGACCGCACGCACCGGCGAGCTGATGGTGCGGCGCGAGGAGCAGCCCTGGGAGAGCCGAGCGACGGTGCTGCTGGACACCCGTGCGTACGGCCACCAGGGCGACGGCCCGACGGCCAGCTTCGAGTGGGCCGTCTCGGCCGCCGCCAGCATCGCGGTGCATCTGCGGCAGGCCGGCTACAAGCTGCGCCTGGTCACCGGCGCGGGGGCGGACGTGGACGCCACCGAGGGTGCCGGCGACGGCCTGCTGCTCGACCAGCTCGCCGAGGTCAGACTGGACCAGCGGGTCGAGATCACCACCCTGGTGCAGCACGTACGGCAACGCTCCGACGGCGGGCTGATCATCGGCCTGTTCGGGTCGCTGAGCACGGCCGAGGCGGAACTGTTGGCCGGCCTGCGGGCCAACGGTGCCACCTGTGTCTGCTTCCTGCTGGACAGCTCCGCCTGGCTGAACCTGCCGACGCCCGCGCGGGCGGAGGCCGATCAGGCGCACGACACCGCGGCACTGGCACTGCTGCAGTCCGGCTGGCGGGTGATCGGCGTCGACCATGGCGGCCGGCTTCCGGCGCTCTGGCCACAGGCCGGTCGGGGCTCGCAGGGTTTCGCGCTGCGCGCGGCGATGGCCGAGACCGTGGCCGGTGGCGTGCGATGAACGGAAGGTCCCCCTCATGATCGCCCATCGGAACCTGGGCCTGGTGGCCGCCGGCGCGACGCTGCTCGCGGCGGCGCCCCTGTCGGCCATCTTCGACCGCTGGACGTGGCTGGTCCAGGCGGTCATCGCGGTGGCCGCGGTGGCGGCCGCGGCGGCGCTGGCCCGGCTCGGCCGGACCCCGCTGTGGGTGCAGATCCTGGCCATGGTCGGCGGCCTCACCCTCGCCCTGACCTGGCTGTTCCCCAGCGGCAGCGAACTGTTGGCGGTGCTGCCCACCCCGGCCACCTTCGGGCATTTCGCCGAGCTGCTCGGCAACTCGGTCGAGGACATGCGCTCCCACGGCGTGAAGGTTCCGGACACCGACCCGCTGCTGTTCGTCACCGTGCTCGGCATCGGCGGGGTGGCGGTGCTGGTGGACGTGCTCTGCGTCGGGCTGCGCCGCCCCGCCCTGGCCGGTCTGCCGATGCTCGCCATCTACTCGGTGCCGGTGGCGGTCTACGTGGACAGCGTTCCGCCGGTACCGTTCGCGATCGGCGCCGCCGGTTTCCTGTGGCTGCTGGTGACCGACAACGTGGACCGGGTCCGCCGGTTCGGCCGCCGGTTCACCGGCGACGGCCGCGACGTCGACGTCTGGGAGTCGTCGCCGCTGGCCGCCGCCGGCCGACGACTGGCGGTGGTGGGCCTCGCGCTGGCCGTGCTGGTGCCGTTGGCCGTGCCCGGGATGACCGCCGGGCTGATGACCACACTCAACTCCGGCGCCGGCTCCGGCATCGGTCCCGGATTCGGCGGCTCGCCCGGCCGGGTCGACCTCTTCGCCGCGCTCAGTGGGCAGCTCAACCAGTCCCAGGTGACCGACCTGGTGACCGTCACCACCACCGAGGATGAGCCGTTCTACCTGCGCTTCGGGGTCGCCGACGAGCTGCGTACCGACGGCTTCCGGGTGCGCGGCCCCAACGGTAGGCGGGTCAACGGCGACCTACCCGATCCCTCGGGGCGCTCGGCGCCGGGCATCGAACGCACCCGGCAACGGGCCACCGTGCAGGTCAGCCGGGAGCTGAACATGCCGCTGCTGCCGGTCTACGCCGAGCCGGTCAGCTTCGCCGAACTCGGCAACAACTGGTTCTACGACCCGAACCTGCAGGTCGTCTTCTCCAACCGGGAGAACTCCCGGGGCAAGGAGTACTCCTTCGACTACGTACGCTCGTCGTACAGCCCGCAGGCGCTGCGACGGGCCCGGCCGCTGCCGGCGGACCTGCCGCTGCGCCGGCAGCAGACCGTGACGCCGGACGTGCCGGAGGTCCGCGCCCTGGTGGAGGACCTGATCCGGGGGGCGCGCACCGAGTACGACAAGGTGCGGGCCATCTACGACTACTTCTCCGAGGACAACGGCTTCAGCTACCGGCTCAGCACCGAGCAGGGCACCAGTGGTCAGGCCATTGTCGACTTTCTCGACAACAAGGTCGGCTACTGCCAGCAGTACGCCGCCGCGCTGGCCTGGATGGTCCGCGACGCGGGGATCCCGGCCCGGGTCGCCTTCGGGTTCACCAACGGCAGCCGGCGCAGCGACGACACTCTCACCCTGACCAACCGCAACCTGCACGCCTGGACCGAGGTCTACTTCGACCAGATCGGCTGGGTGCCCTTCGACGCCACCCCGGCCTACGGCGTGCCGGGCTCGACCCGCTCGGCGTGGGCGCCGGACGTGGACGCGCCGGAGGAGAGCACGCCGCAGGGCGGCACGTCGGACACGCCCGACGAGACCGATCCGTCGGCCGAGGCGGAGCAGGGACCGAACCAGTTCGAGGAGGGCGAGGACCCGGGTGCGGCGGCCGGCTCCGACACGCCTGTCGAACGGACGCCCGTCTGGCCGTGGCTGGTCGCCGCCAGCGTCCTGGCGTTGCTGGTGCTGCTCGCCCTGCCCGCGCTGCGCCGGCTCGCCCTGCGTCGCCGTCGGGGCCGGCCGGCACCGGCGGTGCGGAAGGTCGACGCCCCGGAGGTGGCCCCGTCCACGTCCGGGCAACCGGTCATGGTGGTCGCCACCGACCCGGACCGGGCGCGGGCCGACGCGCACGCCGCCTGGGACGAGCTGATCGACACGCTCGTCGACTACCGGATCGGAGTGGATCGGACGGAAACCCCACGCGCCACGGCGGAGCGGCTGGCCCGGGAGCGGCTGGCCACGCAGACCGACGCCGGGTCGGCGGTACGCCTGCTCGGGCGGGCCGAGGAGCGGGCCCGCTACGCCCGGGATCCGTTGACCGGTGAACCGCTGCCGGCGGCCCTACGGACGGTGCGCGGCGCGCTCGCCGGGCAGGCGGACCGGCGGACCCGGTTGGTGGCGACCGTACTGCCGCCGTCGGTGTTGTCCCGTTGGCGCACCGCCATCGCGGACAACTCGTCCCGACTGGTCAACTCGGCCGGGCAGGTGCGCCGGAGGCTGCTGCGGTTCAGTCCGCGCCGATTGATCGCCAGCCGCGCGGGACGCTGAGCGTCGTTGCCGGCGACCCTAGCGGGACGCTGAGCGTCGTTGCCGGCGACCCTAGCGACGCTGAGCGTCGTTGCCGGCGACCCGAGCGGTGTCGCCGGCGACGGCCTACCCCGAAGACGGTCACATCGGCGCGGCCCGAAATGTCACCCCGTCATGACGTTCAAGGGCGCATCGGTGGTGGCTTGACGCGACGGACACACGACAGCAAGCGGCAGCGGGCAACATGGAGCCTCGCACGGCACCCTGGCCGTTTGCGTGCCACTCACCCCGGGCGGTCCAGCCCCGGGGTGACGTGCTTCCTCGTCAGCGGCGGAACGGGGTCAGCGGTGCCCCTCCGGGCGCTGCCGCCACCGGTCCTCCATCCGGTCGAGGAAACCCGACCTCCGGCCGGAACGGCCTCGGGACCGGCGACGACTCGTCGTGCCCCCGACGACGTGCAGGTCGGGTGACTGCGCCCGACGATGCGACTGCACCGCGAACGCGGCCGAGGCCAGCATGACAACGAATCCCGCCACTGCCAGCGGCGGAGTTGCAATCACCGCGCCATAGACCAGCAACGCCAGGCCAGCGATGATCACGCCGGCAGCGACGAGCAGGCGACGCCGCGCGTGGAAGCGCGGATCGCTGGCGCGCACGGCCGAGGCGAACTTGGGGTCCTCGGCAAGCGACCGCTCGATCTGCTCGAACAGCCGCTGCTCGTGCTCCGAGAGCGGCACGGCACTCCTCCCCGGTCACGTTGGTCGGTCCGGTCGGACCGACAGACCGTGGCAGCCAACCGGCTGCTTACCCGCAAGTCTACGAGGGCCCTCGCGCGTCGGAAAGCGGGACGACCTACGGCCGGGTCGGATTTTCATTTCGTCGGGGATCGCGCCCGCTGAGCAGACTGGCCGGTCCTATGACGGACCGCCCGAAACGGGCAGCCGCCGCGTCGGCCGCGACCTCCGCCTCCCGCCAGCCGCGCTCCGGCTGCCCGAGGGCGAGCTGCCGCGGCGTCTCGGCCGCCGTCGTGAGTCCCTCCGCCCGGACACCGAGCAGGCGAATCCGCTCACCCGGGCTCAGCGCGGTGTAGAGCGCCCACGACGTGTCGAACATCTCCCGGGCCACGTCGGTGGGCACATCCAGGGTGCGGGCCCGGCTCACCGTCCGGAAGTCGGCGGTGCGCACCTTGAGCGAGACCGTCCGTCCCACCTGCCCGGCGGCCCGCAACCGGGCGCCGACCTTCTCCGCCAGGGCCAGCAGCGTACGACGGATCTCGGCCGGATCGTCGACGTCCACGTCGAAGGTGACCTCCGCGCCGATCGACTTCTCCGCCTGCTCCGGGCTGACCCGGCGCGGGTCGCGACCCCAGGACAGCTCGTGCAGGTGCGCGGCGGCGGCCTCGCCGAGCGCGGCCCGCAGCATGCCCGGCGGAGCCTGCGCGAGGTCGCCGACGGTGCGCAGCCCGAGCCGCAGCAGTGCCTGCTCGGAGCGCTCGCCCACCCCCCACAGCGCGGCGACCGGAAGCGGGTGGAGGAACTCGAGCACCCGGTCGGCCGGCACCACGAGCAGACCGTCGGGCTTCGCCCGGGTCGAGCCGAGCTTGGCCACGAACTTGCTCGATGCGACCCCCACCGAGCAGGTCAACCTCTGCTCCTCGGCGACCCGCTCCCGGATGCGCCGGGCGATCTCCGCCGGCCGGCCGAACAGTCGCCGGGCACCCGCGACGTCGAGGAACGCCTCGTCCAGGGAGAGCGGCTCGACCAGCGGCGTGACGTCCCGAAAGATCTGCATGACCGCCCGCGAGGCCGCCGAGTAACGGGCGAAGTCGGGGGCGAGGAATACCGCGTGCGGGCAGAGCGCACGCGCCCGCATCGTGGGCATGGCGCTGCGTACGCCGTACCGCCGGGCCTCGTAGCTGGCCGAACTGACCACGCCGCGCGGACCGACCCCACCGACCACGACGGCCCGGCCGCGCAGCTCGGGGCGGTGCCGGACCTCCACCGAGGCGTAGAAGGCGTCCATGTCGACGTGCAGGATCGGGCACCCGGCGTCGTCGGCACCGGGGCCGAACCGGGGATCACCGCCCCGAGGTAGCGACTGGCTACGGCCCACCCGCGCAGGTTAGCCCGCAGGGGTGACATTCCGGCCGGTCAGCCCCGCACCACCAGCAGCGGAATGGTCATCTCGGCCGCGGTGTCCGCGCCGTGGAAGGCCACCAGACTGGACACCATCGGCGGCTCCGACCGACTGGCCAGCACGGCGTACGTGTCGTTGCAGATCACCACGACGTCGCCGATCCGGTCCAGGTGACCGGTGGCCACCGGCCCGAACCGGCCGCTGGCCACCGCCTCCTCGCGGGTCAGCACCCGGGCGGCGGTGCCGAGCACGGCCGACCAGGCCGCCACCACGTCGGCGGTGGCCCCCGGTGCGACATGCAGGTAGCGCACCCGGGGTTCGCCCGCGACCACCCGCACGCCGTCGGTCAGCCGGGGGTCGGTGTCCAGGTCGAACCGGTCTGCGGCGGGAATGTCGAGCTGCCCGTGGTCGGCGGTGACCAGCAACGCGGCGTCGGGCGGCAACCCGTCCACCAGCCGGGCCAGTAACCCGTCCAGCTCGGTCACCGCCACCCGCCACGGCAACGAGTCGACGCCGCTGAGGTGACCGTGGCGGTCGACGTCCGGGTGGTAGGCGGAAACCAGGGTCGGGCCGGGTCCGGCGGTCAGCGCCGCCAGCGTGGTGGTGGCCACCGCGTCGACCCCGGCCGCGCCCCGGTAGTCACCGCCCCGGTTCGCGGCCAGGGTCAGGCCGGTGCCGCCGAACTCCGGCCGGCTCACCACGGTCACCGCCACACCCGCCGCCCGGGCCCGTTCCAACTGGGTGGGGACCGGTTGCCAGCGCAGCGGGTCGGGATCGCCGTCGCGCCACTCGATGTGGTTGAGCACCCGCTCGGTGCCCGGGACACGCACGGTGAAGCCGAGCACCCCGTGCGCGCCGGGCGCCACGCCGCTGCCCAGGGTTACCAGGCTGGTCGGGGTGGTGGAGGGGAAACCGCAGGTGAGCGGTCGACCCGAGGCGGCGGTCAGCCCGGTCAGGGTCGGTGCGTACGGCGCGGCGGTGGGGATCTGGTACCAGCCGAGGCCGTCGACGAGCAGCACCGCGATCCGGCGCACCCCGGACAGTTCGGCGGCGAGGCCGAGCGGGTCCACGGCACCGGGGACACCGAGCACGGCCAGCGCGCTGGGCAGCACGTCGGCGAGGCTCCCACCGCCGTAACCCGGCGCGACGATCTCCAGCGGCCGGGCCCGACCGATCAGGCCGGTCATGCCGGGCGGCGGGCGAACAGGTGCAGCTGGGCCGCGACGTCCCGCCAGGGTGGTTGCGCGGCGAGCGTCCGTTCCAACTCGACCAGGGCAGCGGCCTGACCGTCCGCCACCGCCGCGGGCAGCAGGTCGGCCAGGACGCGTACACCGTGGATCTCCTCGACGGCGAGCCCGGCGGCGGCCAGCAGCGCGGCGGCGCTCTCGACGTCGAAGCGGCGACGCAGGGTGTCCCGGGTGCCGGCGGCGCCGGCCGGGTCGGCGGCCAGCGCGGCGGCCACGTCGAGGTGCCCGTTCATCGCCCGGCCGAGCACCGCGGCGGCCCGCCCGGCGACCAGCACGCTCGCCGCACCACCCGGTCGCAGCACGCCGGCCAGCGCGGACACCACGGGTGCCGGGTCGTCGACCACCTCCAGCACGGCGTGGCAGAGCACCAGGTCGACGCTGGCCGGCTCGATCAGGCCGGCCAACGCGTCGGCGTCACCCTGCACCGCGCGTACCCGCCCGGCCACCCCGGCCTCCGCGGCCCGGCGGCTGAGCGCGGCGAGCGCGTCGGGACTGGCGTCCACCACGGTCACCCGGTGCCCGGCCCGGGCCAGCGGCACCGCGAAGCCGCCGGTGCCGCCCCCCACGTCCAGCACGGTCAGCTCGGCGGCCGGCCGGCGGTCCAACTCGGCGCGCAGCACCGACCAGACCACGGCGGTACGGGGGGTGAGCGGCGGCCCGGACGGGCCTGGGGTCTGTTCCACCCGGTCGAGCCTAGTCAGCCGGGCACAGATCGCCAGGGGGCACCTGCCCGCCGTCAGCGGAAGTCGCGGGAGGAGGGGCGGACCGGTGCCTCGATCGGGTCCAGCCGGTCGGCGACCAGGTTGACCACCCCCTCGTGCCGCTGTAGCCGGCCCCGCACCACCAAGGCCGTGCTGGTGCGGGCCACCTTCCGGTGCCGCTGCCACAGGCCAGGCGAGCAGGTGACGTTGAGCATGCCGGTCTCGTCCTCCAGGTTGAGGAAGGTGACCCCACCGGCGGTCGCCGGCCGCTGGCGGTGGGTGACGATCCCGCCGACCCGGATCCGCCGACCCGGCTCCACCCGGCCCAACCTGTCGATCGGTACCGCCCCCACGGCGTCCAGCTGCGGCCGGATGAACCGGGCCGGATGGTTCTCCGGCGACAACCCGGTGGCCCAGACGTCGGCGACCAGCCGGTCCACCTCCTCCATTCCGGGCAGCACGGGCGCCGCCGTACCGGTGACCGTGCCGGGCAGCCGACCGGGCCGCTCCTGGGCCGCCGCGCCGGCCGCCCAGAGCGCCTGCCGCCGGGTCAGCCCGAAACAGGCGAAGGCGTCCGCGGTGGCCAGCGCCTCCAACTGCGCGGCGGTCAGCCCCACCCGCCGGGCCAGCTCCGGCATGTCGCGGTACGGGCCGTTCGCCGCCCGCTCGGCCTCGATCCGCTCGGCCACCCCGTCGCCGAGGGTACGCACACTGGACAGCCCGAGCCGGACCGCCGGACCGCCCAGCCCCCAGGCGTGCGGCGGTTCACCCGCCCGGCTGCCCCAGCGGGTGTCCGGGGTGGATTCCAGCACCGGCTTCGCGTCGCTGGCGTTGACGTCCGGTCGGCGTACCTGCACGCCGTGCCGGCGGGCGTCGTCGACCAGGGTCTGCGGCGAGTAGAAGCCCATCGGCTGGGCGCTGAGCAGCGCGGCCAGGAACGGACCGGGGTGGTAGCGCTTCAGCCAGGAACTGGCGTAGACCAGGTAGGCGAAGCTCATCGCGTGGCTCTCCGGGAAACCGTAGCTGGCGAACGCGGTGAGCTTGCGGTAGACGTCGTCGGCCAGTTCGCCGGTGATGCCGCGCTCCGCCATGCCCCGGTAGAGCCGGTCGGCGATCTGTTCCATCCGCTGCACCGACCGTTTGGCGCCCATCGCCCGGCGCAGCTGGTCGGCCTCGGCCGCGTCGAAGCCGGCCAGGTCGATGGCGAGCTGCATCAACTGCTCCTGGAACAGCGGCACGCCGAGGGTCTTCTCCAGCGCGTTGCGCATCAGCGGATGCGCGTAGGTCACCGGCTCCTGGCCGTTCTTGCGCCGGATGTACGGGTGCACCGAGCCGCCCTGGATCGGGCCGGGCCGGATCAGCGCCACCTCGACCACCAGGTCGTAGAACGTCCGGGGCTTGAGCCGGGGCAGGGTGGCCATCTGGGCCCGGCTCTCCACCTGGAACACCCCGACCGAGTCGGCCCGGCAGAGCATGTCGTAGACCTCGGGGTCGTCGAGCGTCATGTCGCCGAGATCCAGGCTCATCCCGATCATGTCGTAGCCGTAGTGCAGGGCCGACAGCATGCCGAGGCCGAGCAGGTCGAACTTGACCAGGCCGACGGCGGCGCAGTCGTCCTTGTCCCACTGGAGCACGCTGCGGCCGGGCATCCGCCCCCACTCCACCGGGCAGACCTCGATCACCGGTCGGTCGCAGATCACCATGCCGCCGGAGTGGATGCCCAGGTGCCGGGGGAACGTCTGGAGTTCGTTGGCGTACGCGACCACCTGCTCGGGGATCTCCGGCACGTCCACCGTGGCCACCTCGCCCCAGCGGTCGATCTGCTTGCTCCACGCGTCCTGCTGGCCGGGTGGGAAGCCGAACGCCTTGGCCACGTCCCGCACCGCCGAGCGGGGCCGGTAGGAGATCACGTTGGCCACCTGGGCGGTGTGCTCCCGGCCGTAGCGGGCGTAGACGTGCTGGATGACCTCCTCCCGGCGGTCGGACTCGATGTCCACGTCGATGTCGGGCGGCCCGTCCCGCTCGGGCGCCAGGAAGCGTTCGAACAGCAGCCGGTGCCGGACCGCGTCCACGTTCGTGATCCGCAGCGCGTAGCAGACCGCCGAGTTCGCCGCCGAACCCCGACCCTGGCAGTAGATGTCCGCTCGCCGGCAGAAGTCGACGATGTCGTACACCACCAGGAAGTAGCCGGGGAAGCCCAACTCCTCGATCATGTTCAGCTCGTGGTCGAGCTGCGCGTACGCCTGCGGGTGCGCCTCGCGCGGGCCGTAGCGTTCCCGGGCGCCGGCCTCGGTGAGGTGGCGCAGCCAGCTCATCTCGCTGTGCCCCGGCGGCACCGGGTACGCCGGCAGCTGCGGTGCCACGAGCTGGAGGTCGAAGGCCAGCTCGACGCCGAACTCGGCAGCCCGGGCCACCGCACCCGGGTAGGCGGCGAACCGGGCCGTCATCTCGGCGCCGTCGCGCAGGTGGGCGGTGCCCGCCGCGGGCAGCCAGCCGTCGATCTCGTCCAGGCTGCGTCGGGCCCGGACGGCCGCCAGGGTGGTGGCCAGTCGACGCCGCCCCGGGGTCGCGTAGTGCACATTGTTCGTGGCCACCGTGGGCAGGCCGGCCGCGGCCGCCAGCTCGGCCAGGGCGTCGTTGCGGTCGCCGTCGACCGGATGCCCGTGGTCGGTCAGCTCCACCGCCACCGTCTCCGCGCCGAACAGCACGGTGAGCCGGTCCAGCTCCCGGGCCGCCGCGTCGACCCCCTCGGTGAGCAGGGCGGCCGGCACGTGCCCCTTGCGGCAGCCGGTGAGCACCAGCACGTGGTCGCGCAGGTCGGCGGCGATCTCCTCCAACTCGCCGTAGACCGGGCGGCCCTTCTCACCGCCGCGCAGCTGGGCGCGGGAGATGGTGGTGGCCAGCCGGGCGTACCCCTCGTGGCCGTGGGCGAGCAGCAGCAGGTGGTTGCCGTGCGGATCGGGTACGCCGTTCTGCGGACCGGGCAGGCCGAGGGACAGCTCCGCTCCGAAGATCGTCGGCAGACTCAGCGCGCGGGCCGCCTCGGCGAACCGCACCACGCCGTAGAACCCGTCATGGTCGGTGACGGCGAGTGCGGTGAGCCCCAACCGGACGGCCTCCTCGGCCAGTTCCTCGGGGTGGCTGGCGCCGTCGAGGAAGCTGAAGTTGGTGTGCGCGTGCAGCTCGGCGTACGGCGGCACGCCGTCGGGCCGGGCCAGTTCCGGCGGCCGGTAGTGCTCCCGCCGCCGGCTCCAGGCCGGCGAGTCGCCCCCGTCGGCATCGACCGCCAGCGGATCCACCACATGCAGGTGCCGCCCCGCACCGCCGCCCCTCCCGCCATCGCCGCCCCTCCCGCCATCGCCGCCCCTCCCGCCATCGCCGCCCCTCCCGACGGTGCCGCCCTTCCCGCCGGCCGGCCGCCCGGAGAGCACCCGCTCCAACTCCGACCACGGCAACCGTGGATTGTGGAAACTCACCGCCGCCACCTCGCCGCCGCGCAGGATGCCGCATCCCGTGCCCTCAACCGGCCCAGAGGCCCCGACATACCGCAACTGGTGAAGCCCGTCGACCCGACGTCAGTCATAGATCGCCTCCAGCAGCCACTGGCCGGACTCGACGGCGAGCAGCAGGGCGCTGCCGTCGGCGAGGTGGACCTGGAACCGGGCTCGGCGGCGGGCCTCGGCCGGTGCCCACCACCGTTCGTCGACCGGCCACGGACCGGCCCAGCCGACGATCTCGACCGACGCGAGCGTCCCACCACGAAGGGCGGTGGCCGAAGCGGCGGTGGAAGTGGCGGTGGCCGAAGCAGCGGCGGTGGAGGTGGCGGACCCCGGGGCGGGAGTGGGGCCGGTGGGCTGCGACGGCACCGAGCCGATGCTCAGCCGGGCCGGTGGGGCGCTCACCGCCAGCCGCGCGCTCACCACCACCGGCGCCCCGGTGGCGTCGAGCACGCTCGCGGCGAGCGGGACGGGCAGCACCACGGCCGGCGAGGGCGGCGGCAGTCGCCCCGGCCAGGACGGTACGGCCGGTCCGGGACTCACCCGCCGCCCACCGGAACGAGCCGATCCGCCGCCGGAGGCCACCGACTCACCACCGGAGCCGGCCGAGCCACCGGAGCCGGCCGACCCACCAGAGCCGGCCGACCCACCAGAGCCGGCCGACCCACCAGAGCCGGCCGAGCCACCGGAGCCGGCCAGCCCACCGGAGGCGGGTTCGACGTCCGGACCGGGCCAGGAGCGCGCGACGGGTTCGGGCAGCGGCGGCGGACCGGGGCGGGCGGGCCGGCGCTCGTCGCCCCAGGGCACCAGCCGGGTCTGGTCGGCCGGGGACCGCCCGCCGCCGAGCACCGCGGTGACCACCGCCTCGGGACCGAGCAGGCCCTGCACCCGACTCAGCGCGCGGTGCGCCCGCCCGCGTTCCGCGCCGGTCTCCCCCCACAGCCCGGGTTGCAGGCCGGCCTGGGCCAGCACCCCGTCCGGCAGCAGCCGCAGCCGGATGATCCCGGCGGTGGGACGGGCCGGCCGGTCACCGCCGCGCCGGGCACCGGAGAGCCAGCCGTCCAGTTGCCAGCGGACCCGGTCGGCGATCGCCGCCGCGGTGAGCAGCCCGTCGTGCCGCCAGACCCGGTGCAGTTCCTGGCCGTGTGCGGTGACCGCCTCGATGCCCAGGCGGGTGCAGGCCAGTCCGTACCCGGCGAGCCGTTCGTGCAGTTGCTCGGCCAGTGTCCGGGCCGCGAACGCCGCCACGTCGATCCGGTCGATCGGCTCGTCCAGGTCGGCGGTGACCGTCAGGTCGATCGGCGGGCGTCGCACCGCGAGCGGCCGGTCGTCCCGCCCGGCGGCCAGCCGATGGGCCAGCGCCCCGTCGAACCCGAACCGGGCCAGTACGTCGCCGGCCGGCAGCGCGGCGAAGTCGCCCAGCGTACGCACCCCCAGCCGGCGCAGCAGGTCGGCCAGGGCGGGGCGGCCGAGCGCCTCGACGGGCTGACCGGCCAGGAACTCCGGTGTCCCGCCGGGCGGGACGATCCGCCCCTCGCGGGCGGCCAGCCCGGCGGCGAAGACCCCGGCGGCGACACCGATCTGGCTCTCCACCGCACAACTGAGGGCGACGTGCTCGACGATCCGCTCGGCGGCCGCCTCCTCACCACCCAGATAGCGGCTCGGCCCCCGGGCGGCCAGCGCGCAGGCCCCGGGACGGATCACCTCGACCCCGACCGCCACCTCCTCGACCGCGGCCACCACCGGCTCGAACGCCCGCGCGTCCCGCCCCGGATCGTGGTCGACGACGGTGAGCCCGGAGCAGCGTCCCTGCGCCTCCCGCCGACGCAGCCCTCGGCGTACCCCCTCGGCGCGAGCCCGTTCGGAGCAGGCGATCACCCGGTTGGCGTGCAGCACCGCGACCGGCCCGGTGGCGGGCACCCCGTCGACGATCTCGGCGGCGAGTACCGGCCAGTCCGGGCACCACAGCAGCAGTGTCCGGACCGGTTCACCCACGGCCCGCCACCACCCGCAGGCGCGAGGCACCCGGCCGGGCGACGGTGGTCGGGCCCGGGATGACCCGGGTCAGCTCGTCACCGGGCAGCCAGACCTTTACCTCTCGGGGCCGGGCGGCGGCGCCCCGCCCGCGAGCCGAGATGGTCACCTCCCGGCGGCGCAACCGTCCCCGCCCCGGCCCGAGTCCCTGCCAGATCCCACGGACCACCTGGAGCGTCACGTCCGCGCCGTCCCACCGGCCGTACGGCACCAGCACGCTGCCGCGTTGCCGGGCCCGCGCGGCCAACCGGTCGGCGACGGAGGCGGAGACGGTGGATGGGACCGCGGTGACCACCACGTCGACCCCGTCGATGAGCGCGGCGACGACGGTGGGCCACTCCGGACCGGGCTGCGGCACCAGGGCCAGCCGGTCCAGCACGATGCCGGCCTCGGCCGCCGCCCCGGCCCCGAAGGTCGGCATCCCGACCACGGCGCACCAGGATCCGGCGCGGGACGCCTCGGCGAGCAGCGCGAGCAACAACGAGGTGGTGCCGCTGGGTCGGGCCTGTCCACCGCCGACCGCGATGGTGCTGCCGCGCCGCAACCCCCGGTTGGGCAGCAACCCGGTCAGTTCGGGCCGCACGGGCAGCACCCGGTGCCCACCCGCCGGGTCGGGTGCGCTGGCTGGGCGGACCAGCCCGGCCAGCGCGGCGGAACCGACCACCATGCGGCCCGCCATCGGACCCTCCCCCGTCGTCGTCACGGACATCCCGGCCCGTGGTTGGTGCTGTCGTGGATCAGAAAGAACGTGCGTGTGGTGGGGCGGCGTCCGGCCACCCTGGGTCCCGCCGAGGCGGCCGGACGCCGCGGCTCAGGCGACGAGACCGTCGATCGCCGGCTGGTGTGCCAGGCCGAGTGCCGCCTCCACCACCGCCACGAACTCCTCGGCGGCGCGGAGCAGGTCGTCGGCCTCCCGGGCGGTCACCACCCGGGGTATGCCGGCCTCGGCGGCGGCCCGTTTGCCGGCACCGAGGGCGAAGTAGCCGGCCCACTCGTCGAGTTCGGGGGCGACGTTGGCGAGCAGGACCCAGACGCTCGTGATCCGGTGGCGTCGGGTAGGTGCGGGACGGGCGCGGGCGGCGAGCACCGCCGCGGCGGCGCGCAGGGCCGCGAGGTGGGCGGCGGCGTACCGGAGGCCGTCGGGGCCGGTCCGGGCGGCCTCGGCGAGCCCCTGCCGGGCCACCGCGAGCAACTGGACGGGAGTACGGTGCGGCAGCACGTTCGCGGGCACCGTCGGTGCCTGAGCCGGACTGGTCGGCATGGTCTCCTCCAGATGAGCCGGGGCGGGCAGGTGCACGACGGGTCGGATCCGTCGACGCGGTAGCCCGCGGCGGTCGGTGCGGAGGAAGACGCACCAGGTGGGTGGCCGGCCGGGTGCGGAGCTTCCCCACACCACACCCGGCCGGCGTACCGGCGGGTCCGTCGTCCGCCGCCCGGGGGTCGGTGGGCGGCGGACGACGGTCCTGCCTGACGGGCCCGGACTCGCGACTGCCCGGTGCCCAGGTGCGGTCCGCGGCACCACACCTGTCGGAGGCCGGTGCCGCGAAACACCCGCCCCCGAGAGGGGTTGGAACGAACGTTCGAGGCAATCGAACACTCGTTCTAACTACTGCTGACAGTACACCCTCCCCCCGACGAAAACGCAACGTGTGACGCGCCGACAACGTCGATCGGATCAACAGCGTCCCGCGAGACGCCGCAACTCGCGGCTTCAACCGGCCCGGGATACCGCGACATGCGGCAACCCGTGCCACTGCGCCGGTCGCTGCGCCGGTCGCTGCGCGCCGACTACCCCGGGCGGCGTGGGCGGTGGCGTGGGCGGTCCGCGTACCGGGAAGAATGGCGGCATGCAGTCACACCCGAACGTCCGGGCGGTGCAGGACGCCCTCGACGCCGCGAACGCCCGGGACGGCTCCGACGCGCCCGCCACGGTCCGCCTGCTGCCCGACGCCGTGCACACCGCCGCGGCCGCCGCCGAGGCGGTCGGTGTCGACGTCGGCGCCATCGCCAACTCGCTCGTCTTCGACGCCGACGGCACCCCGCTGCTGGTGCTCACCTCCGGCGCGCACCGGGTGGACACCGCCGGTCTGGCCACCCGGCTCGCCGTCACCCGGCTGCGCCGGGCCACCCCGCAGTTCGTCAAGGAGCACACCGGACAGGTGATCGGCGGGGTCGCCCCGGTGGGTCACCCGCAGCCGCTGCGCACGCTCGTCGACACCGCCCTGGACAAGTACGACGAGATCTGGGCCGCCGGTGGTGTACCGCAGGCGGTCTTTCCCACCACGTACGCCGAGCTGCTGCGGGTCACCGGCGGGACCCCGACCGACGTGGCGTGAACGAGCGAAGCGAGCGAACCATCAGGCACAGCACAGTGGCGCCTCGCGCCGGCGGCGAGCGCGGCGAGGCGGCGGCGTGAGTCATCCGCAGAGCGTCCCCGAGCTGGTCACCCTGCACGTGTGGCGGATCGCACCGGCCGCCGTGGGCCGGGCGCTGACCCGGATGGCGGTCGACCCGCGCCGGCTGCGGGCCCTGCCCGGCGTACGGTTCGGCAAGCTGCTCGGCACCGGGACCGGCACCGGCTTCGGGCCCGGCGACGCGGACCTGACCCGGTGGGCGGCGCTGACGGTCTGGGACTCCCCCGCCGCGGCCGGCCGGTTCGCCGACTCGCCGGTGGCGCGGGCCTGGTCCGGTCTCGCCCGCGCGGGCGTCCGGCTCGACCTGCGACCGCTGACCAGCCGGGGTGAGTGGTCCGGCCGGCGGCCGTTCGGTGCGCCCGCCGGTGGCCGGGTCACCGGCCCGGTGCTGGCGCTGACCCGGGCCCGGCTGCGCCCGGCCCGGGCACTCACCTTCTGGCGGGCGGTCCCGCCGGTGGCCGCCGCCCTGCACGCCGCACCGGGGCTGCTGGCCCGCTTCGGCGTCGGCGAGGCGCCCCTGGGCTGGCAGGGCACGGTGAGCGTGTGGCGTGATCCGACGGACCTCGTGGCGTTCGCGTACCGTCACCCGCAGCACCGGGCCGCGATCACCCGGACGGAGACCCAGCGGTGGTACGCGGAGGAACTCTTCGCCCGATTCGAGGTGCGGGACGTGGTCGGCGACCGGACGGTACTGGGGTGGGTCACCGACGACGGTGGCCCGGCGAAGGGTGAACGGGCATGAGGTTGGTGCGGTGGACGCCGGACGATCTCCTCCGGCGGCTGGACGACGTGGTGGCCGTCTACGGCGAGGCGATGGGCTACCGCGCCGACCTGCTGGAGGCCCGCCGCGGCTACATCGCCACCCACGTACGCCGACCCGGCTTCCGTGCCGTGGCCAGCCTCACCAGCTCCGGCCAGCTGGCCGGTTTCGGGTACGGCTACGTCGGTGCCGCCGGTCAGTGGTGGCACGACCAGGTCTGGCGGGCACTGGACCAGCCCACCCGGCGGCGCTGGCTGACCGACTGCTTCGAGGTGGTCGAGCTGCACGTACGGCCACCGGCCCAGGGTCACGGGTTGGGCGCCGGCCAACTGCGCGCCCTGCTCACCATGGCCGAGAGCGCCACCACCCTGCTGTCCACCCCGGAGGCCGACGAGCAGACCTCGCGCGCCTGGCGGCTGTACCGCCGGTTCGGTTTCGTCGACGTGCTGCGCGACTTCCGTTTCCCCGGCGACGAGCGCCCGTTCGGGGTGCTCGGCCGGGATCTGCCGCTGCCCGTGCCGGGATCGACACCACCGCCGTCGGCGCCGACCCCACCACCCGTGCGGTCATGACCGCACGTTCGGCGGCCCGCGGCTACGCCTGGACGCTGCTGGCCCTGCTGGTACTGGCGCAGATCTGCTACCCGCTGACCGCCGGGACCACCCGGGCCCGACTGACCGTGGCCACGGTCGTGCTCGGCTACCTGCTCTCGGTCGGTCACGCCCTGGCGTCCCGGGGGCCACGGGCGGCGGCGGCACTGGTCACGGTGGCCACCGGCGGCGGGTTCGCCATCGAGGCGCTCGGCGTGGCCACCGGCTTCCCGTTCGGCAGCTACGACTACTCCGGCCAGCTCGGCCCGAAACTGGCCGGCGTACCGCTGATCATCCCGCTGGCCTGGACCTGGATGGCCTGGCCCGCCTGGTTGGCGGCCACCCGGCTCACCGGCGGGTCGACCGGTCGGTGGCGTTGGCCGGGGCGGATCGCGTTGGCCACGCTCGGGTTGGCCACCTGGGACCTCTTCCTCGATCCGCAGATGGTGGCCGAGGGCCACTGGGTGTGGCGGGACGCCACGCCGGCCCTGCCCGGGCTGCCCGGCATCCCGATCAGCAACTACCTGGGCTGGCTGCTGTTCGCGGTGCTGATGATGACCGCGCTGCGTCCGCTCGCCGGGCCCGCCGTGGCCACCACCGACACCGGCGACCAGCCGATGTACGCGCTCTACCTGTGGACGTACGGCTCCAGCGCGCTCGCCCACGCCGTCTTCCTCGACCTGCCCGCCTCGGCGGTCTGGGGTGCGGCCGGCATGGCGGTGGTCGCCGTACCGCTTGCCGTCACGCTGCTGCGGGCCCGACGGACCCACGACCGGGACACCGGTTCGCCACGCTCCCCGGTCGACGTGGCGGCATGACCGCCGCGCTGGTCCTGTTGCTCGGCGTCACCGTGCTGACCGCGCACACCGTGGTCAACGCCGGCCGTTGGCTGCGCCGGCCGGCCGACCGGCCGGTGGAGGTGACCGAGCCGGTGGCGGTGCTGTTGCCGCTGCGTGACGAGGCCGACCGGGTGACCCCGTGCCTGCGCGCCCTGCTCGCCCAGCGGGGAGTACCCGGGCTGCGCGTCGTGGTGCTCGACGACGGCTCGGTCGACGGCACCGCCGAGGTGGTCCGCACGGTCGTCGCCGACGACCCCCGGGTCACCCTGCTCACCGGGGTGACCCCGCCGCCGGGCTGGCTGGGCAAGCCGCACGCCTGCTGGCAGTTGGCCACCCGGGTCGAGGGGTCGGCCACCGCCCTTGTCTTCGTGGACGCCGACGTGGTGCTCGAACCGTACGCCGTGGCGGCGGCGGTCACCGAACTACGCGCCGCCGGGGCGACGCTGCTGTCGCCGTACCCACGGATCGTGGTGCGGACGATGGCCGACCGGCTGGTGCAGCCGCTGTTGCAGTGGCTGTGGCTGACCTTCCTGCCGCTGCGGGCGATGGAGCGTTCGCCCCGGCCGTCGCTGGCCGCGGCCGGCGGGCAGTTCCTGGTCGTCGACCGGGCCGGTTACCTGCGGGCCGGCGGGCACGCGGCAGTCGCCGACCGGGTGCTGGAGGACATCGAGCTGGCCCGGGCGGTGAAGCGGGCCGGCGGCCGGATCGCCCTCGCCGACGGCTCCCGGCTGGCCAGCTGCCGGATGTACGAGGACTGGCCGCAGCTGCGGGACGGCTACACCAAGTCGTTGTGGGCCTCGTTCGGGCACCCGAGCGCCGCGGCCGTGGTGCTTACCGTGCTGCTGGCGCTCTACACCGCACCACCGCTGGTGGCCGGCGCGGCACTGCTCGCCGGTGCGCCGACGGTGGCCGGGATCGCCGTCGGCGCGTACCTGGCGGGGGTGGCCGGGCGGGTGGTAAGCGCCCGGGCCACCGGCGGCCGGACCTGGCCCGACGCGCTGGGCCATCCCGTGTCGGTCGCGGTCCTCGGTTGGCTGACCCTGCGGTCGTACCATCTGCGCAAGCGGCGACGCCTGTCCTGGCGCGGCCGTCCGATCGGATAGCGGCCCGGGAGGACGCGGCATGGCGCGGATCGTGGTGATCGGTGCCGGGGTGGGTGGGCTGGCCACCGCGGCCCGGCTGGCCGTCACCGGACACCGGGTGACAGTTCTGGAACGCGCCGAGGAGGTGGGCGGCAAACTCGGCCGGCACCGCCGGGACACCCCCGAGGGCCCGTTCCACTTCGACACCGGCCCCAGCCTGCTGACCCTGCCCGAGGTCTTTCAGGAGCTGTTCGAGGCGACCGGGGCGAAGCTCGACGAGTACCTCGACCTGGTGCCGCTGGACCCGATCGTGCGGCATGTCTTTCCCGGTGGCGGCCCGGTGCTCGACTCCTGCGCCGACCCGGCCGAGTTCACCGCCCGCGTCGGCGCGGCCCTCGGCGACCGGGCCGCCGCCGACTGGCAGCGGTTGTGGCGGCGCGCCGCCCGGGTGTGGCGGGCCTCCGAACGCGACATCCTGCGCCGCCGTGTCGACTCCCCCCGCGACCTGGCCCGGCTGGCCTGGCGGCTGGGCGACCTGGCCGCGATCCGACCCGGCCAGAGCCTGCGTGGGCTGGGTCGCACCCTGATCTCCGACCCGCGACTGCGGATGCTGCTGGACCGGTACGCCACCTACACCGGTGCCGACCCGCGCCGGGCGCCCGCCGCGCTGGTCGCGGTCCCCTACGCCGAGCTGGCCTTCGGCGGCTGGTATCTGCGCGGCGGGCTAGGCACCCTCGCCGACGCGCTGCTGTCCCGCTGCCTGGACCTGGGGGTGGTGGTGCGCACCGGCACCACGGTCACCCGGATCGACGCGGTGGGCGGCCGGGTGCACGGGGTACGCGTCGCCGGGTCGACAGTTCCGATCCCGGCCGACGTGGTGGTGGCAAACGTCGACGCGCTCAGCGTCTACCGCGACCTGCTGCCCGACCCGCGCCGGCTGGCCGGGCTCACCGACCGCAGCCTGGCCGGTTTCGTGCTGCTGCTCGGCGTACGCGGCGACTCCGGGCTGGCCCACCACAACGTCTTCTTCCCCACCGACTACGACGCCGAGTTCGACGCGGTCTTCGGTGACCCGGGACGGGGGGTGCGGGCCCGCCCGGCCGCCGACCCGACGGTCTTCGTCACCGTGGCAGACGACCCGGCCGTCCGCCCGGCCGGGCACGAGGCGTGGTTCGTGCTTGTCAACGCCGCCCGCCAGGGCACCGCCCCGGGCGCGATCGACTGGCGCCGGCCGGGGCTGGCCCAGGCGTACGCCGACCGGATCCTGGACGTGCTGGCCGAACGCGGCGTGGACGTACGCGACCGGCTGGTGTTCCGCGACGTGCGTACCCCGGCCGATCTGGCCACCGCCACCGGCGCACCGGGCGGCACCATCTACGGCACCGCCGGTGGCCTGCTCCGGCCGGCCAACCGGGGACCGGCCCGGGGCCTGTGGCTGGTCGGCGGCTCCAGCCATCCCGGTGGTGGCCTGCCGATGGTGACCCTGTCCGCGCAGATCGTCGCCGACGCGATCGGCCCCGCCTGGTAGGTCAGCCGGCGTCGACGAGTGCCCGGCGCACGGCGGAGAGCAACTGTCCCAGCCCGAAGGCGGCGAGCAGCACCCACACGGCAGTCGCCATGGTGATGGTGCCCGCGGCCAGGTCCACCTCGATCAGCCCGCTCAGGCCGGCCAGCAGCAGCCCCGCCACCGCCACGCAGACCCGGGTGGGCCGTTCCCCCACGGTGACCGCGCCGATCTCCCGCATGCCGGCGGCGACCGCGCGGGCCCGGACGTACTCGTGCAGCCAGGAGAGCGCACCGCCCGCGGCGACCAGCGCTCCCGGCGCGCCGACCAGCCAGAACGCCACCAGCCACGCGGCCTCGCCGATCCGGTCGGCAAGCGAGTCGTAGACGTAGCCGAGCCGGGTGGTGCGGCCGGTGGCCACCGCCACCGCACCGTCGACGCTGTCGGCCACCGAGGCGAGCAGCACGAACAGCGCGCCCAGGAACGGCCCGTCGCCGGGCCGGACCGCGAGCAGCGGTACGCAGAGGCAGAGCAGCACCCCGACCACCGTGACCGCGGTCGGGCCGACCCGCAGCCGGCCCAGCAGGAACCCCACGTGGTAGGAGAAGCGCAGCCAGCCACGTACCACCGGAGTGGCGGCCCGGGGATCGAACCCACCGTGCAGCCGGGCCCACGCCGTGGCGTACTCGTTCCAGTTCAGCTGTCTGCCCACCACGGTTCAACCGTCGCGACAGCGCCGAGGTGTCGCGCGCCGGATGTCACGTCGCGGCGCCCACCCGCAGGTTCTGCCATATCTCCCGGGTCGCGGTGGACCGGTTGAAGGTGATGAAGTGGATCCCCGGGACCCCCTCGTCGAGCAACCGGCGGCACATCTCGCTGGTCTGCTCGATGCCGAGCCGGCGGACCGCCTCCGGATCGTCGGCGACCCGCTCGAACCGCGCGGCCAGCGCCGGCGGGAAGGGTGCCCCGGACAGCTGCACGGACCGCTCGATGGTGCCGATCCGGGTCACCGGCATCACCCCGGCCAGGATCGGGGTGTCGCAGCCGGCGGCGGCCACCCGGTCACGCAGCCGAAGATATTCGTCGGCGTCGAAGAACATCTGGGTGATCGCGAAGTCCGCACCGGCCCGGCACTTACGGATGAAGTACTCGGTGTCGGTGTCGACGTCCGGCGAGCGCGGATGCCGGTAGGGGAAGGCGGCGACACCGACGCTGAAGTCGCCGGAGTGCCGGACCAGCCGGACGAGATCCTCGGCGTAGTGCACGCCGTCGGGGTGCGGGATCCACTGGCCGGTGGGATCGCCCGGCGGGTCGCCGCGTACCACGAGCACGTTGCGCACCCCGACGCCGGCCAGCCGGCCGATCACGTGCCGCAACTCGGCGACGGAGTGGTTGACCGCGGTCAGGTGGGCCATCGGCAGCAGGGTGGTCTCGGTGGCGATCCGCTCGGTGACCGCGACCGTGGTGTCCCGGGTCGAGCCGCCGGCCCCGTAGGTGATCGAGACGAAGGAGGGACGCAACGGCTCCAGCTCGCGGATGGCCTGCCACAACTGCCGCTCGCCCTGCTCCGTCTTCGGGGGCATGAACTCGAAGGAGAAGGTCGGCTGGCAGTCGCGGACCAGCTCGCCGATCGCCGGCTGCGAGTTCGGGAGGACCGAGGGAAGACCGAGAGCCACACACCGACTCTAGCGGGCCGGGCCGGACAGCCCTACCGGCTTCCCAGCGGTGGAGACAGTGTCGGGCGGATCGGTCCGGTTCGATGGGACGCGGAAAACTGTCGCACCACCGGACTAGCCTTCCGACCTGCGCGGGTGTGAGCGAGAGCCCACCTGGGGTCCGCGCGGGGGTCAGCAGCAGACGGTACGCACCGACACCGCCCCGACCGGCTGGGGTCGGGCCGTCGCCCCGCGACCCGCCCCGGAGGCCCCGATGTCACAGCCGCCGCCCAGCCGACCGCCGATCGGCCCGATGGTGGCCCGGTTACGACTCGCCAAGGGCTGGAGCCAGTCCCGCCTCGCGGCAGAACTCTGCGCCGCCGCCGGAGTGTCCACGCTGAGCCGGCACGAGGTTTCTCGGTGGGAGCGGCAGGTGCGGGTGCCGGGCCGGTTCTGGCGTGGCTGGCTGGCCCTGGTGCTCGCGGCGCCGGCGAGCCCCCTGGCCACCGGGCCGGATGCCCTGTCGATCGGATCCGGCACACCCACTGATCCGGCAGGAAGATCCACCGGCCCGGCGGCCGGGCCGACCCGCTCGGCCTCCACAACCGCCGGTACGGCGGCCCGGCCCGCCGGGCGTGCCCGCCGGCCCCGGTGTCACAGCCCTCGCCCGGCCAACCGCCGCTCGGCCCGATGGTGACCCGGTCACGACCCGCCGGGCGCTCCGGAGGCAGCAACCAGCTAGTCCAGATCGGCGCGTCGCTCTGCGATCCAGCGCTCAACGTCCTCAGCAAGCCAGACGTTTCCCATCGACAGCTGCGCAACAGGCTCAGGGAAGTCACGCCGGGTGGTGATCTGGTAGACACGCTGGCGCGAGACACCACCAAGCATGATCCGGATCTCTGCGGACCCGACCAGCCGGAGCTTCCTCGCCATGAGCAGGAAGGTAGGTGTCTGCCAACTAGGCGTGTGTCACCTTTACGGAAGCCTACTGTACGTCGCCTCTAGTCATTTACTCTAGGCGTATGACTAGGATCAAATGGTTCCAACGCCGAGATGAGCCCGTGGACGTCGTGCAGCCAACTCCGCAACACGGAGGGGGCAGGGTGTGGCCCGCGTGGAACGACAGGGCACGGCTGTTGCTGAACGTCACAGTGGTGACCCGTGGCGGGTGGTGGCGGTCGGGGTTCGTAGTCCGGTCGATGAATCAGAGGGGCCATGGCACTCGACCGGATCAGGGATGAAGTCCCGTTCAGGGTCGGTATCGCCTGGTCGATCATCGACGCTCATCACGTCACGGTCTGCTCACGCTGCCGGCCCGACGGCTCCTGCCCGAGCCTCGCGTTCGCGGCGGAGACCATCAACACCTGGCGCACCTCGGTCGGGCGATCTCCTGTGGATCTCTCGGGAAGCAAGCCCACAGTTCTACCGGCCGATCAGGCTCCGGGTGATCAAGACGCTTGACTGGACCACGTACGACGGGTGGATCTGGTTGGAGGGGTATCAGGTTGACGACAAGGGGAATGCCGTAGCACGGCGGACAGTCTTCGTCCTGATCGAAGGGCTCAAGGTGGCTGGCTGAGCGCCAGGGGTCAGGCTTGTCGACCGTCACCCCGAGGGCGTCGATCGCCGACCCGCCCCTCCGGCAGGGCACCGATCCGGCCGCGACCAGCAGTTGACCCCGACGCGCCGGAGGGCGGGTGGGTCGTCGCGGCGGACCGCGACCCACTAGCGTCGGGACGTGACCCATGCTGCTCCCGTCTCCCCCGTCGACCGTGCCAGCTTGCGCCAGCGGGTCGACAAGGCGCTGTCGGACTTCCTCGCCGGGCGTCGCGCCTGGATGACCGACGTCGACGACGCCCTGGTGCCGGTCGCCGAGGCGATCGAGGCGTTCGTGCTGGGTGGTGGCAAGCGGCTGCGACCGGCCTTCGCCTACTGGGGCTACCGGGGTGCCGGCGGGGTGGACACCGATCCGGTGGTGACCGCCCTCGCCGCGCTCGAATTCGTGCAGGCCAGCGCACTGATCCACGACGACCTGATGGACCGCTCGGACACCCGACGAGGTGAGCCCGCCGTGCACCGGCGGTTCGCCACCCGGCACCGTCGCGCCGGCTGGGGTGGCGACCCGGACGGCTTCGGTGACGCCGCGGCGATCCTGCTCGGCGATCTGTGCCTGGTCTGGTCCGACGAACTGCTGCACTCCGCCGGGCTCGACCCCCGGACGGTGGCCCGGGCCCGGCCGGACTTCGACGAGATGCGCACCGAGGTCACCATCGGGCAGTACCTCGACGTGCTGACCCAGGCCACCGGCGACGCCTCGCTGGAACAGGCCGGCAAGGTCGCCCGGTACAAGTCGGCCAAGTACACCGTGGAACGGCCACTGCTGATCGGCGCGGCGCTGGCCGACGCCCCCGCCGACGTACGCATCGCCTACTCGGCGTACGGCATGCCGTTGGGTGAGGCGTTTCAGCTGCGCGACGACGTGCTGGGCGTCTTCGGCGACCCGGCGCAGACCGGCAAGCCGGCCGGCGACGATCTACGCGAGGGCAAGCGGACCTACCTGGTGGCGGCGGCCCTGGAGGCGGCCGACGACGCCGGCCGCACCCGGCTGCTCGGTGGCCTCGGCGACGACGACCTGGACGCCACCGGGGTGGCCCGGCTGCGGGAACTGATCGTCGACACCGGCGCGCTGGCCCGTACCGAGCAGCGCATCGTCACACTCACCGACGCGGCGCTCGCCGCGCTCACCGCCGTCGACCTGGACACCGAGGCCCGGCAGGCCCTGGTGGACCTGGCCATCGCCGCCACCCGCCGCGCCGACTGACCCACCCGGTGCGGCTCAGCGCTCCCGGACACGCGGCCCGCGCACCTGCCTGCCGTCCGGTGTGCGTCAGAAGCCCAGGGCCTGGGCGCGGCGCTTGACCTCACGGGCCTGGTCACCGCCGAGGGCGGTCGCGGGGGTGCCACCGGCCAACGTGTCGTCGGGCTGGTAGAGCCAGCGCAGCGCGGCCTCGTCGTCGTAACCGGCGTCGGCCAGCAGGGTGAGCACACCCGGCAGGTGTTTGAGCACGGTCCGGTTGGCCACCAGGTCGGCCGGGATCCGGCGGACGCCGTCCCGGCGTACCGCGATCAGTTCCCGGTCCCGGATCATCTGGTGGACCTTGCTGATCGGCAGGTCGAGCCGTTCGGCGACGTCCGGCAGGGTCAGCCAGCCCGCCGCGTCGGCGGGACCGGCCAGGGGTGCGCCGCCCTCGGCGGGTACGGATTCGGTCACGGGCAACACCCTGCCACGCCACCCCCCGACCCGGTCAACGACCTCCCGGCGACCACCCTGAGCAGGGGCAACCATCACCCTGTGCGCGCGTCGGACCCGCGCCTGGGTGGCTGCCGGTAGCATCCTGTTCAACCTTCGTCCCCCCGACACATAGACTGCCTGCCGATGGACACACAGGTCGCCGACACGTTGCTGGGCTCGCTGATCGACGGGCGCTACCGCATTCGCGGTCGCGTGGCCCGTGGCGGCATGGCGACCGTGTACACCGCCACCGACGAGCGACTCGAACGCACCGTCGCAGTCAAGATCATTCACTCCACCCAGGGGCCTCCCGGGCAGGCCGGTCGGCCCAGCTTCGTCGACCGGTTCACCGACGAGGCCAAGACGATCGCCCGGCTCACCCACCCGAACGTGGTGGCGGTCTACGACCAGGGCACCCACGCCGGGCGGCCGTACCTGGTCATGGAGTACGTCCGCGGCCGCACCCTGCGCGAGGTGCTGGCCGAGCGGCGCCGGCTGAACCCGGACGAGGCGCTGGCCATCACCGAGCAGATGCTCGCGGCGATCGGCGCCGCCCACCGGGCCGGCCTGGTGCACCGCGACGTGAAACCGGAGAACGTGCTGGTCGCCGAGGCACCCAGCGGCGGTCCGGCCAACCTCGTCGACAGCGTGGTCAAGGTGACCGACTTCGGGTTGGCCCGGGCCGTCGAGGCGAGCACCGACCACGACAGCGCAAACCAGCTGATGGCCACCGTGGCGTACGTCGCTCCGGAACTGGTCACCGACGGCCGGGCCGACGCCCGCACCGACGTCTACTCGACGGGCATCGTGCTGTTCGAGATGCTCACCGGCCGGGTGCCGTACGACGGTGACCGGCCGATCGACATCGCCTGGCAGCACGTCGACCGGGACGTACCCGCGCCGTCGACGCTGGTGCCCAGCCTGCCGAGAGTGCTCGACGACCTGGTCGCCCGCGCCACCCGTCGTGATCCGACGACCCGTCCGGGCGACGCCGGCACGCTGCTGGCCGAGGTCCAGGTGGCCCGGGACGGCGTCGGCAGCCCGAACAGCCACACCGCCCTGATCGCCCCGGTGGCCGAGGGCCCGGCGGTGTCGCAACCGACGATGATGGTCGCGCCCGTACGTCCGCCCGAGCGACCGACCTGGGCCCGCCTGCCCGAAGGCGGCCCGCCCGCCCGCGGTCGGCGCCGGGCGACGCCGAGCGGCGGCGACGATCTGCGGACCCGACTGGCCGGACTGGGCGCCCGGCTGACCGGTCAGGGCGGTGGACGTCTCGGCGTGGCGGCCGTCGTCGTGGTGCTCGGGCTGGTGGCCGCGCTCGGTGGCTGGTGGTTCGGGGTCGGTCGATACACCACCGCGCCGCAACTGGTGAGCATGAGCAAGGCAGAGGCGGAGGCACAGGCCTCCCAGGCGGGCTTCGAGGTGGTCTACGCCGACCCGCGGTACGACGATCAGATCCCCCGCGACGGTGTGCTGGGCCAGGATCCCGCCTCGTCCGCCCGGATCCTCAGGGGCGGCACCATCACCCTCACCCTGTCGCTCGGGCCGGAACGCTTCGAGTTGCCGGACGTGGTGGGCAAGGAGTTCGCGCTGGCCGAGGCCGACCTGGTCAGCGCCCAGCTCGAGGTCGTCAAGGGCACCGCCCGGTACGACGACAGCCTGCCGGAGGGCATCGTGGTGGCCACCGACCCGAAGGCGGGCGAGGAGGTCAAACCAGGCGACGAGATCACCGTCATCCTCAGTAAGGGCCGGGCCCCGATCACCGTGCCGAACCTGGTCGGCAAGAACCTCAACGACGCCCGTAACCAGATCGCACAGCTCGGCCTGGTGCTGGTGGAGCCGACGCGCAAGGAGTCCGACAAGCCGCGTGACGAGGTGATCGGGCAGAGCCCGGCTGCCGGCGGCGGCGTGGAGAAGGGTGCCCAGATCCGGCTCGAGGTCAGCGAGGGCCCCCCGCTGGTGACCGTGCCGCGCGTCGTCGACCTGCCCTGCCAGCAGGCCAAGCAGGTGCTGGAGAGCCAGGGCTTCCCGGTGGCGGTGCAGTTCAACCCGAACGCCGTCACCCGGTTCCAGAACCCGAACGAGAACGCCCAGGTCGCCCCGGGCACCCAGATCACCATCGGGTGCTTCTGATGCCGGCACCGGATCCCGGGCACCGGCCGATCGGTTCGCACACGCCCACCTCGGGTGGGCTGGCGAAGGCGGCGCTGCCGTACGTGGACGCGACCGGCTCCGAGGTGGCGCAGGTCTACGTCGGCAACTCGCGGGGCTGGGCGATGCCGGTCGGCGATCCGGTGCAGGACGCGCTGTTCCGGGACGGCTGCGCCGAACGCGGCGTCGTCGTCTACATTCACGCCTCGCTGCTGGTCAACCTCGGCTCACCGACGGCGGCAACGGTCGAGCGGTCGACCCAGAGCCTGGCCCACGCGCTGCGCCGTGGTGCGGCGATCGGCGCCCGGGGGGTGGTCTTCCACGCCGGCAGCGCGGTGGACGCCGGGCATGCCGACGCGGCCATGCGGCAGGTACGCGAGTCGCTCTTGCCGCTGCTCGACTCGGCCGCCGACGCGGGCGGCCCGATGCTGCTGGTCGAGCCGAGCGCCGGTGGCGGCCGGTCACTGGCCTGCCGGGTGGAACAGCTCGGGCCGTACCTCGACGCGGTGGACCGGCATCCGCAGCTCGGGGTCTGCTTCGACACCTGCCACGCCTGGGCCGCCGGGCACGACCTGGCCGCCGAGGGCGGCATGACCGCGACGCTGGATGCCCTGGTGACCGCCGTCGGGGCGGACCGGCTACGGCTGGTACACGCGAACGACTCCAAGGATCTGTGCGGCTCCACCCGGGACCGACACGAGAACATCGGCAAGGGCATGATCGGCGAACCCGCGTTCGCCGAGTTGATGCGTCACCCCGCCACCGCCGGCGTCCCGATCCTCGTCGAGACCCCCACCGAACGCCACGAGGGCCACGCCGCCGACATCACCACCCTCCGCCGCCTCCTCCCCTAACATCCCCC
>NZ_JAGPXT010000033.1 GCF_018070465.1 Micromonospora sp. C95 | reverse complement strand
CCCCACCCCCACCCCCACCCCCTCCACCGCGCCGATCTTGCACTTTTTGTCGGGGCATCAGTCTGATAACGGACGTTTCACCGACCAAAAGTGCAAGATCGCGAGATGTCAGCGGGGCGGGGGCGGGTTCAGAGGGGCCAGGCGGCGAGCCGGTGATAGCGCGACGGGGGTCCGGGCTGGCTCTGCACGAGCACCAACTCCTCTGCCGGCCAGGGCGGGCCGAGGTAGTCGTCGAGGGCGGCCAGGTCCGCCTCGATGTCGGCGTGCGGCAGCCGGTCACCCGGCCGGGCGATGGTTAGGTGCGGCCGGAACGGCTTCTCGTCGCCGGGAAACCCGGCGACGGTCAGTGCGGTCCGGACGGCGCCGGCCAGAACCCCCAGCTGGCTCACGTCACCGCGCACGTCGGCCCAGAGCACGGTGCTTCTGCCCCAGCCGAATCGACCACCGCCGCCCAGCCGGAGCACCGGCGGGTCGTCGCACCCGACGGGCGCCTCCGCCGCAGCACCGCTGCGGGCAGCCGCCACGGCGCGTGGGAGGACCTGCCGCAACTCGGTCAGCCGGGTGGGGTCGACCTCGCCGAGGAAGGCGAGTGTGAGGTGGGCCGTGGCCGGGTCGACCAGCCGGACGTTCGTGCCGGCGGCCGAGGCCGCCGCCAGGCGTAACCCGGCCAACCGGGTGGTCAGGTGCGCGATGGCCTCGACCGGTGGGTAGATCGCGATGAAGAGTCGCACCTGTCACAGGATGGCAGTCAGTGGTTCCGCTCGGGTTGCTCGGGACGGGCGGCCGGCAGCCGTAGGCCAGCGGCGTCCAACTCGGCCTCGACCCGTACCCGTTCGATCTGCCGGTCCAGACCGGTCAACGCGGCGAGATGCTCGGTGACGCCCAGCGCCCGGCAGGCCAGGCGCAGCCGATCGTCGTACGCGTCGAGAACGTCGCTGTGCCACACCACCGGTCTGGTGCCACCGGCCCGGTCCCGGCGCAGGCACCGCAGGTCGGCGGCGATCTGCTCCAGTGGCCGCCGGTCCACCCGGTCGAGCGCGTCGAGGTCGATCCGGGTGGCGACCCCGACCGCGTCGGCGGCCTCGTTCAGCCGGACGATCAGACGCCGATCCCGGCGCCGCTGCCGCCACTCGCCGTACCGGCAGGTCAGTCGGTCGACGACCTCGTCGGTGCAGATGACCAGCGCGATCAGCACCGGCACGAAGACCACAGCCGCCAGCGCCACGGCCAGCAGCAGTAAGCGTAGGATCTCCACCCATCGAAGCTATGTCGCTGCGTAGCGTCACGTAACCGATTTTCCGCATTCCGCGCATGCGGCGGTGCGCTACCGAACCGCCGGTAACACCGCAGCGTTGGACCGACCGGGGCGGCGGGCGCGGCCGGCCATAGGAAATCGTCACATCTCGGTGACGTAGAAGCGGGGCAGCGGCAGGACGCGGAACCGCAGCCGGGCCCCGGCCCGGCGCAGCTGCCAGGCCAGTGCCAGCAGCGCGGTGGTCAGCGAGAGCAGGCCACCGGCCCAGATGCTGGCACCGGCACCGAAGGTTTCCGCGACCCAGCCGATGATCGGGGCGCCGACCGGGTTGGTGCCGAGGAACACCAGCACCCACAGCGCCATCACCCGTCCACGGAACGCGGCGTCGGTGCCGAGTTGCACCCGCTGGTTCGCCGCCTGGGCGAAATAGACCATGAAGAAGCCGGTCGGCGGCAACAGTGCGACCACCATCCAGTACGCCGGGGCCAGCCCGACGAGCGTGCCGAAGGTGGCGCAGCCGATCGCGGCACCCAGCACCAGCCACACCGACGGGCGACTCCGCCGCCCGGTCCCAGCCAGCGCACCGACCAGCGCGCCCGCCGCGAGCGTGGTGCTGAACAGGCCGAACGAGGCCGCCCCGGTGTTGAACACCGTCTTCGCCAGGGCCGCCAGTGTCAGCTGGAAGTTGAACAGCGACATCCCGATCACCGACATCACCACCATCGGGAGCAGCAGGTCGGGACGGCGGGCCACGTAGCGCAGCCCGTCGAGCACGGTCGCCGCGGCCCGCTCGCCACGGGTCGGTAGCGGCTCCCGGTGCAGTTCGGCCGGCCGCATCCGGATCACCGTGACCAGCGGCGCGATCGAGCTGAGCGCGGTGACGAGGAAGACCGGCCCGACGTCGAAGGCGGCGATGGCCAGGCCCGCCACGGCCGGGCCGACGATCCGGGCCGAGTTGAACACGGCCGCGTTGAGCGAGAGCGCGTTGGGCAGCAGCGCCGTACCGACCAGCTCGGAGACGAACGCCTGGCGTACCGGGGTCTCCATCGCGTTGGCGACGCCGAGCAGGGCGGCGAAGACGAAGACGTGCCAGAGCTGGACCAGGTCGGTGAGCACCAGCACGCTCATGGCCAGCGACAGCACGGTCCAGAAGGCGTTGGCGACGAAGAGCAGCAGCCGCTTGTCGTACCGGTCGGCGAGCCGCCCGGAAAGCAGGGTGAGTAGCAGCACGGGAGTGAACTGCAGCGCGACGACCACGCCGAGGGCGGTGGCCGAGTCGCCGGAAAGCTCGAGGACCAGCCAGTCCTGGGCGATGAACATCATCCAGACACCGATCAGCTTGACCAGTTGCCCGAATGCGAAGAGCCGGTAGTTGCGGACCTGTAGGGACTGGAACATCGTGCTCAGCCGTGCCTGCACTCTTGGTGCGCCTCCTCGCGGTCGTACGCGTCGTCAACGACGGACGGCACGGCGCGGGGCACACACCCGGTGTGCGCGGCGTCAGGCGCGGGAGAGTCGCTGCAGGATCTCCGCGGCCCGGTGCAGGGTCTCCCGATCGGTGTCACTCAGCTCGGCCAGCCGCCGGGCCAGCCACTCGTCCCGGACCCGCTCGAACTGGTCGAGCACGGCCCGGCCCCCCTCGGTCGTCGCGAGGATGACCTGCCGGCCGTCGGTCGGGTGCGGGGTGCGCTGCACCAGGCCGCGCTCCTCCAGCTTCGCGACGATCTTCGTCATCGTCGGTGGCTGCACCCGTTCGACGTCGGCGAGCTCCCGCGGCGTGAGCGCGCCCGCCAGCCGAAGGCTGGTGAGCGCGGACAGTTGGGTGACCGTGAGGTCACCAACCGGCCGGGCCTGGCGGACCCGCCGGTTCAACCGGGTGATCGCATCACGCAACTGAAGGGCCAGTTGCGCCGGTGGCATGCTCTGAGCCGTCACCGTCCGCTCCGTCACGATAGTTAGCCTAACTAATTAGCTGACCGAGCCGCAGCGGATATGACCATGCTCACCCCGACGTTTCCCCTGCTCCAAGCCGGGCGCGTCGATCACGTCACACAGATCACACGCGCCCGGCCGGGCAACTGTCAGAAGAGCAGCGTCTCGATCGGACCGCGCAGGAAGTACACCACGAACAGTGCCGCCACCGCGTACAGCAACGGGTGGATCTCCCGGGACTTGCCCTTGGCCAGCTTGATCACCACGTACACGATCAGACCGGCTCCGATCCCGTTGGAGATCGAGTAGGTGAACGGCATCAACACGATGGTGAGGAAGGCCGGGATGGCGATCTCGTAGTCGGACCAGTCGATCGTCCGGACCGCCGTCATCATCAGGAAACCGACCACCACCAGCGCGACGGACGCCGCCTCGAACGGGACGACCACCACCAGCGGCGCCAGGAACATGGCCAGCAGGAAGAGCACGCCGGTGACCAGGTTGGCCACCCCGGTCCGGGCGCCCTCCGCGACACCTGCGGCACTCTCGATGTACGACGTGTTGCTGGAAACGCTTGCCGCACCACCACTGGCCGCCGCGATCGAGTCGACAAGCAGGATCTCCCGGGTACGCGGCGGGGTGCCCTGCTCGTCGAGCATGCCGCCCTCCTGCCCGACGGCCACCATCGTGCCCATCGTGTCGAAGAAGTCGGTGATGAGCAGGGTGAAGATGAACATCAGTACGACCAGCCAACCGGCCCGCCCCCACGAGTCCAACACGTTGAACTGACCGAGCAGGGACAGGTCCGGCACGTCGAACGGGTTGCTCGGCAACGTCGGAACGTTAAGCGACCAGCCCTTCGGGTTCGGCACCCCGTCGACGAAGGACGGACCGATGTCGCCCACCGCCTCCACCAGCATGGCCAGCGCCGTGGAGGCGAGGATCCCGACCAGGATGGCGCCCTTGACCCGGCGTACCACGAGCACCAGGGTCACCAGCAGACCCACCACGAAGACCAGCATCGGCCAGCTGACGAGCTTGCCGCCGATGCCGAGACCGACCGGGACGGTGGTGTTCGCCTCGTCCGGGATCCGCCGGACGAGGCCGGCGTCCACCAGGCCGATGATGGTGAGGAACAGGCCGATGCCGACGCCGATCGCGGTCTTCATCTGGGTCGGCACCGAACGGAACACGGCGGTACGCAGCCCGGTCAGCACCAGCACCGCGATGATCACACCTTCGATCACCACCAGGCCCATCGCGTCGGCCCAGGTCATCTCGGGCGCGATCTCGTACGCCACCAGGGCGTTGACGCCGAGGCCGGCGGCGACCGCCAGCGGGAAGCGGCCGACCACGCCCATCAGGATCGTCATCAGACCCGCGACCAGGGCGGTCGCCGCCGCGATCGCGGGGATCGGCAGGGTGTTGCCGTCACCGTCGACGGCACTGCCCAGGATGAGCGGATTGAGCACCACGATGTACGCCATCGTGAAGAAGGTGGCCAGGCCGCCGCGTACCTCGCGGGTGAGCGTCGAACCACGGGCGGAGATCTCGAAGTACCGGTCGAAGCCGTTGCGCGGCTGGCGGGAATCGGGTGGGGTGCCGTTGTCGGGCGGCGCTACTGCCATCAGGAACCTCACAGCGGATCATCGGGTTGTCGCGCGCATCGTCGCAGATGGTTGGCCCGGCGGAAAGCAGGGTCACGTACCCTGACCGGGTGCCCACCCCGCCACCCCGCCCCGAGCCGCTCGACCCGCCGATGGTCCCTTTCGCCCTCGCGGGGATGGCAGCCTGGGCCGTCGCCGGACTGGTGCTGCTGCTCTTCCGCGACCGGCTGGTCGCCGGTGGCCACGAGAACTGGCTCTGGATCTGCCTGGCCGGATTCCTGTGGGGCTTCCCCGGTCTCGCGGTGATGATGCGGCACGACGCCAACCGCCGCCGCCGTCGAGCCGCAGGTTGAGCCGTCGGCGGCCGGCAACGGTCAGGAGTGCCCGTACGGCTCCGCCGGCTCGCCGCTCTCGACGGACCCGGCGGCACGGCTGACCGCCATCGGTTCCACCGCGCTGTCGTCGTAGACGGTGGGCATCTCGTCGACCGCCGTGTCCGTCTCGATCAGCGTTTCCGAGTGAGCGCCGCAGCCGTGATCGGCGCTGACCACCCGGCCGTCGTCCGGCGCGTAGAAGTTGCCGCAGACACCGAAGCACTGCCGCAGCTTGCCCGCGAGTGGCAGGTAGAAGCCGCAGGTGCCGCAGCGGGCGGCGGGCGGCGCGGAGGCGGAGATGGGTGCCGAGGGGCCGTGATCACCGTCGTACCAGCGCTGAGCCGTCTCGATCCGCCCCTCCCGCGACATCACCCGGGGACGGCCGAGCCCCAGCTCCCAGGCGGTCTCCTCGATCGCCGGGTCGTCGGAGAGGAGGTAACCGGGTTGAAGTCGCTCGTCGTCGGTCGGAGTCGGCAGCAGGTCGCCGGGGCCAAGGTCGCCGGGCTTGAGTCGCTCCTGCCAGGGCAGCCAGCCGGGGGCGAGCAACGCGTCCGGCCCGGGCAGCAGCACGGTCTCACAGAGCGTCACCGTGCGACTGCGCGGCACCCGGGTCACGGTGACCGCCCACCGCCAACCGCGGTAACCGGCCAGCCGGCACTCGAAGTAGTGCGTGACGAGTCGATCACCTTCGGCGACGACCTGGAGGTGGTCACCGACGTCGTCGGGGCCCACCTCGGTGATGCCGGCACGCGCCACCTCGACGGCGGCGGCGCAGACCTGGTCAAGACGAGCGGCGCGGGCGGAGGCGGGCCTGGTCACCCGACCATTGTTCCCCATCGGGTGGGTCGACTGTGAGGCACTCCCCAGAGGTGTTCTCCGCCGGTGGCACAGCATCGCCCGGGCTGATGGGTCAGGATGGGTGCCATGCCGCTGTTCTCCCGCTCTGAGCGGTCCCTCCTCGGGCGGACCGTCGGCACCGGCATCCGCGCCACCCGGCTGATGCTGCGCGGTTCGCTGACCAGCGGTCGCTGGGTGACCCGCAGTGCTGCCCGGGCCCGCGCCCGGGGTGCCGGCGGGGAGACCGGCATGGTCCGCCTGTTCGACCTGCACGCGATCTCCTGTGCCGGTGACACGCTGATCGCCATCGGGCTGGCCGGGACGATCTTCTTCAACGTGCCGCTCGGCGAGGCGCGGAGCAAGGTCGCGCTCTACCTGCTGGTGACCATGGTGCCCTTCGCCATGCTCGCTCCCGTGGTCGGGCCGCTGCTCGATCACTTCCGGCACGGCCGGCGGTACGCCCTGGCCACCACGATGCTGGGTCGGGCGTTCCTGGCCTGGCTGATCTCCGACTACATCCACGGCTTCGGGCTCTATCCGGCGGCCTTCGGCGTGTTGGCGCTCTCCCGGGCGTACGGGGTGGCCCGTTCCGCCGCCGTACCCCGGTTGCTGCCGGAAGGGCTCGGCCTGTCCCAGGTGGGTGCGCGCGCCAGTGTCTACGGCACGGTCGCGGGAGCGCTGGTGGCCCCGATCGGCCTCGCCGCGTTCTGGTTCGGACCGCAGTGGCCGTTACGGGTCGCTTCGGTGATCTTCCTGGTCGGCATGGTGATCGCCCTCCGACTGCCACCGAAGGCCGACTCCGAACCACCGGAGCGGGTACCACGACCGCTGCGGGCGCTACGGCGGGGCACGGACGAGCGACCACTGGGCCGGGGCAGACCGGCCGGGCGGTTGGTGATCTCGACGCTGGTCGGCGCGGCCACCCTGCGCGCGGTCTACGGTTTCCTGCTGCTCTTCCTGGCCTTCACCATCAAGGCGGGCGATCTGACCACCGTGGTGTTCGGGCGCGACCTCGGCGACGAGGGGTCACTCGGCCTGGTCGGCGGCGCGCTGGCCGTCGGCACCTTCCTGGCCACCGCGATCGGTACCCGATTGCGCATCCACCGTCCGGCCGCCCTCCAATCCAGCGGCATGGTGATCGTCGCCGGGGTGGCTGTGCTCACCGTGCTGAATTTCTCGCTGCCGATGGTCGCCCTGCTCTGTGTGGTCACGGCCATGATGAGCGGCATCGCCAAGCTGGCCGTGGACGCCTCGATCCAGGAACGCATCCCGGAACGCTTGCGAGCCAGTTCCTTCGCCCATTCCGAGACGGTGCTGATGCTCGCCTTCGTCGCCGGTGGCGGTCTTGGGCTCGTACCCTTCGACGGCCGGATCGGCATCGCCGTCGCCGCTGCCGTCGGCGCGCTCGCCGCTGCCCGGGGCCTGGTGATGGCCCGGCGGTTGCGGGCCGAGAGGCTGCACGGACGGCCGCTCACCGACGACGAGTTGGCCACCGAGAAGCCAGCCGAGACGGACACCGCTGAGGCGGACGGCACCGAGACGGAACGCGGCTCTGAGTCCACTCCCACATCCCCGGCCCCCTTCCAGGGCGGGCGTGGTCCGGAGGAGCCGGGACTGGCACCCCCCGGCTTCCATATCTACCGGCCCTCCTCGACCGTCACCGGTTCCGGTGGTGGCGACGACGAGACGCGGCGCAGCTCACCGGGTTCGCTCACGTGAGCGGTCTGCTCGTGGTGACGGCGGTACCCGCCGAGGCGGAGGCGATCCAGGCCGGTCTCGCCGACCCGACCGTGGCGGTGCTGCCGGTCGGAGTGGGCCCGGCGGTCGCCGGTGCGGCAACGGCCCGGATGCTGGCGCTCGCCGAGCTGGCCGGCCGGCCGTACCGAGCAGTGGTCAGTGCGGGGGTGGCCGGCGGATTCGCCGGCCGCGTCGAGGTCGGTGGCACCGTGCTCGGCAGCCGGGCCGTCGCCGCCGACCTGGGCGCGGAGTCACCCGACGGCTTCGTTCCGATCGACGAACTCGGCATGCCGGCCGAGCTGCTCGGCGGTGGAACGGTCCTCGACGCCGATCCGGCGCTGCTCACGGCCTTGCGCACGGCGCTGCCGGCCGCAACCGTGGGACCGGTGCTGACCGTCAGCACCGTGACCGGCACCGCCGCCAGCACCGACGAGTTGGTCCGGCGCCATCCGGAGGCGGTGGCCGAGGCCATGGAGGGGTACGGTGTGGCGGTCGCCGCCAGCCAGGCTGGCGTACCGTTCGTCGAGCTGCGTACCATCTCGAATCCGATCGGCCCCCGCGACCGCGATGCGTGGCGGATGCGCGACGCCCTCACCGCCCTCACCGCCGCCGCCTCCGCCCTGCGCTGACGCCCGCCTCGTGCCCGCTGTTCCTTTCGACGTGCAGTCCGGCTCACCTCGGCAGGTCGAGCCGCAGGCTCTGCGGCCGGCTCCACTCGATCCGGTAACCGCACGCCAGCAGGAACTGGATGCCACCGAACTCGGCTGTGGCGCAGATCGCGTGCGGGCCGGTCTGCCGGGTTTCCTCCATGAGGCGAGCCACCAGCCGCCGCCCGATGCCGAGCAGGCGGAGCCGCGGCGCCACCAGCACACCGTCGAGCACCACCTCGCGACGATCGCCCAGGTCTTCCCCGAGCAGCAGGTCGAGGTTGCGTTCGTGGGCGCGCAGCTCGCCGACGACGTCGCCGCCGGGCAGTTCCGCCACGAACCGCCAGCATCCTTCCGGCACACCGTCGCTGAGACGACGGATCCGGACCGCATCGCGGAGCCGCTCCCGCAGTCGCCGCTCGTCCCGGCGGTCCCGGTCGAGGTCGTAGGTCACCTCGGGAACCCGCAGCGGCCAGCGGTCAGGCGGTAGCGAATACCAATGTGCCCACCAGGCACCCGGCCAGTCCTTCAGCGTCCGGACCTTCCGCACGTCCAGGTGCGCCGGATAGCGGCGGCCCGCCTCGTCCCGACGGACGTCCTCGCCGACCTCATCTGCGGTCAAGGCCCGGTCGTCGGGCCCAGCGATCCGCAGCGCCCCGCCCGCCGCCCGCACCAACCGCTGCACCGTCCCGAACTGGGAACCCGCGGACCGGCCCGACTCGATCCGCGCCACGGTCGACTGTGGCACCCCGGACCGCTCTGCCAGCTCCCGTTGACTCAGGTCGGCCTGCCGACGCAACGCCCGCAGCATCGACCCCAGATCGAGCACCGGATTCTTGTCTTCCCCCATCCACCAATGCTCCCAGCGCCCTGAAAGATCACTCAATCCCGGCGGCGAAGCTGTGGATAATCCTGTGGATAAGGTCTCGACGAGTGCATCGTAGCCAATGTAAGTCCGGCCCTCCGGGCGGCGGCACATGGGTGTTGGCGCGCTGTCGAGCTGAACCGTCCGCGCTATCGCCCACCTGACGGCACCCAACGACTGCGGACGACTGACCGCGCTCGATGAGAGGCGCCCGGCGAACCAGGCCCGTCCGACGGCGGACGGGTGAGGGCGGACGGGTGAGGGCCGACGGATGAGGGCCGACGGATGAGGGCCGACGGATGACGGCCGACGGATGACGGCCGACGGGTGACGGGTGACGGGTGACGGGTGACGGGTGACGGGTGACGGGTGACGGGTGACGGCCGACCACGCCCAGCAGGCGGCAGACGGCAGACGGCGGACCACGCCCAGCAGGCGGCAGACGGCAGACGGCGGACCACGCCCAGCAGGCGGTAGACGGCAGGCGGTAGACGGCGGACCCTTGCCGCTGACCGCTGGCGGCAGCCGGTGCCCGCCGGCGGCTGTTTCACGCACCCGGTGGCGATCCGTTTACGCCTTCAGCTCGACAGGACGCGCTCACCACACCCGCACCTGCGGTCGGACGCCTCCTGCGGACGGAAGGTCGCGGACATCCGCCTAGGCGCTCGCGTCGCTCTAGGCGCTCGCGTCGCTGATGTCGCACGTCGCGTTGGCGCGGCACGTCCCGCCGGTACGGGCCGAGCAGCAGCGAACAGCGCCGGGACACGCGCTGGCAGCACAGCAGCGGTAGAACCGGGGCGGAGCACCGCGCAAGCCGGGACGGGATCGGTCAGCAGCGCGGGGAGCTACCGAACCGGTCAGGAGCGCAAGACCCTGGTGTGAGGCAGGCCGGGCACGGGCACGGGCACGGGTGCAGGTGGAAGGGCAGGCATGGGCGAGTGTGGCCGGGCGGGGGTGGGGTGAGTCGACGGGGCTACGGTGGGGGTGTGGCGCTCTCGCTGGCGATCTCGCCCTGCCCCAACGACACGTTCGTCTTCCACGCCCTGGTGCACGGACAGGTGCCCGGTGCGCCGCCGGTGGAGGTGACGTACGCCGACGTCGACGTCACCAACACGGCCGCCGAGCGCGGCGCGTTCGACCTGGTGAAGGTGAGTTACGCGGCGCTGCCGTGGCTGCTGGACGACTACCACCTGCTGCCCTGTGGGGGCGCGCTGGGTCGAGGCTGTGGCCCGTTGGTGCTCACCCGGGCCGACCGTGGCGGCGGGCCGGATCGCGACGATCTCACCGGCGCCACGGTGGCGGTGCCGGGTGACCGGACCACGGCGTACCTGCTGTTCCGGCTCTGGGCGGCCGGGCGGACGCCGCAGCGCATCGAGGTGGTGCCGTTCCACGAGATCATGCCGGGGGTGGCCGCTGGGCGGTACGACGCCGGACTGGTGATCCACGAGGCCCGGTTCACCTATCCCCGGCACGGTCTCACCGCCCTGGTCGACCTGGGCGAGTGGTGGGAGTCGGACACCGGGCTACCGATCCCGCTCGGCGCCATCCTGGCCCGCCGCGGTGTGGTCGACCCGCAGCAGGCCGCCGGCTGGATCCGGGACTCCGTGCAACGGGCCTGGGCCGATCCGGCGGCCAGCCGAGGGTACGTGCTGGCGCACGCCCAGGAGATGGAGCCCGACGTGGTGGACCGGCACATCGGCCTCTACGTCAACGAGTTCACCGCCGACCTGGGTGAGGCGGGTTTCGCTGCCGTCGAGGCACTGCTCGGCCGGGCCGCCGACGCCGGGCTCGTGCCTCAGACCTCCAGTTCGCGGGCGACCGCGTGGACCAGCTGAGCGATCTTCTGCGCGGTCCTGCGGTCCGGAAAGCGGCCCCGGCGCAGGTCCGGCTGGACCTTCGCCTCCAGCACCTTGATCATGTCCTCGACCAGGCCGTGCAGTTCCTCGGCCGGACGTCGACGCAGTTCCGCCACGGACGGCGGAGCGTCCAGCAGCTTCACCCCCATCGCCTGGGTGCCCCGCCGGCTGTCCACCACGCTGAAATCAATGCGCTGGCCGCCCTTGAGTTCGGTGACACCCGCCGGTAGCGCGGTCTTCGGCAGGAACACGTCGCCACCCTCGTCGCTGGTGACGAAGCCATATCCCTTGGCCGCGTCGTACCACTTCACTCGACCCGTAGGCACCTGAGAACCTCTGCTTCGCTTGAACCGTCTACTGCCTCAAGGCTAGCCGGATCATCCCGTCGAGCGCCGCCGGGAATCCGGTGAGATCCGCCAGCACCACCGCCGCCCCGGCGGCGCGCAGTTCGTCGGCCGAGCACGGTCCCGTGGCCACCGCGATCCCGGGCACCCCGGCCGCACCGGCGGCCGCCATGTCCGCCACGTGGTCACCGACGTAGTGGGTCGCCCGGTGCGCCCGCAACGCGGTCGCCTTCTCCTCGGCGAACAGGTCACCCGCCACCTCGTCGACAGCCAGTCCCAGGTGGTTCAGATGCAGCCGGGCCAGCCGACCGATCTTGGACGTGACCACCAACACCCGGCCGCCCCGGTCGCGGACCGCGGCGAGCGCCGCCACGGCGCCGGGCAGCGGCACGGTCGGCGTGATCGCGTACGCCGGATACAGCTCACGGAACGCGGTGACCGCCTCCTCGACCTGCTCCGGCGGGAACCAGCGGGCGATCTCGGTACGCAGCGGTGGGCCGAGCCGGGACACGGCGGCGTCGGCGTCGACGGGCACGCCCGTCCGCTCGGTCAGCGCGCGGTAGGTCGCGGCGATGCCGGGACGCGAGTCGACGAGGGTCATGTCGAGATCGAATCCAACGGTCAACGAGGGCATCCTGGAAAGCTACCCGGCCAGCCGGACCGGCCGGGACGTCCGATAGGCGAGAGTGGCCCCGGCCGGGCTAGCGTGGAACGACGATGAGCACCTCACTCGCCGACCACCTGCGGTCGCTGCCCGACGAGTCCCTCGCCGCGCTCCTTCAGCTCCGGCCCGACCTCGTCGTACCGGTCCCCGCCGACATGGCCGCCCTCGCCATCCGGGCACAGTCCCGCGTCTCGGTGTCGCGCGCACTCGACGGGCTGGACCAGTTCACCCTCCAGATCATGGACGCGGCCCGGTTGACCCGTGACCCGGCCGACGGCACCACCTCGGTCGACGGGGTTCTCGCCCTGGCCACCATCGGCCCCAACCCACCCGCGCCCACCGCCGTCCGGGCCGCCGTCGACCGGCTACGTGCCCGGTTCCTGCTCTACGGCCCCGACAGCGCCCTGCACCTCGTCGGGGGCATCGACGAGATCTCTCCGTACCCCGCCGGGCTCGGCCGGCCGGCGACGGAGCTGGACCCACGCACGGCCGCGCTCTGCGCGGACCCGGCGAAGCTGCGACGGACGCTGCTGGCCGCGCCGCCGTCGGCCCGGGCGATCCTGGACCGGCTGGCCGCCGGCCCACCGGTCGGCAGCGTGCCGCCCGGCGCGTTGCAGGCACCGGCGGTCGGGGCGGACGACGACCTGCCGCCGGACGACACCAACGGCGGGGCAGCGACCGGGTCCCCGGTGCGCTGGCTGGTCGACCACCGGCTGCTGGTGCGGGTCTCCGGCGGCAAGGGTGGCACCACCGGCATGGTCGAGCTGCCCCGGGAGATCGGGCTGCTGCTGCGCCGCGAGACCGGTCCGCTGGGTCCGCTGCGCAGCAGCCCGCCCGAGGTGGCTGCCACACCCCGCGAGCCGAAGGCGGCCGACTCCGCCGGGGCCGGGCAGACCATGGAGGTGGTACGCCACACCGAGGCGCTACTGGAGCAGTTGGCCGCCGAACCGGCCCCGGTGCTGCGGTCCGGTGGCCTCGGCGTGCGTGACCTGCGGCGGCTGGCGCGGGCCACCGGGTCGGACGAGTCGACCGCCGCACTGTTGCTGGAGGTGGCGTACGCGGCTGGGCTCACCGGAGAGATGGAGTTGCCCGGCACCGCCGGTCGGTACGGTGCCGACCAGCAGGTGCTGCCCACCGCCGGGTACGAGATGTGGCGGGCTGGTTCGTTGGCCCAACGCTGGGAGCAGTTGGCCCGGGCCTGGTTGACCATGACCCGGCAGGTCGGGCTGGTCGGGCAGCGTGACGACCGGGACCGGCCGATCACGGTGCTGTCGGCGGAGGCGGAACGGGCCGGAGCGCCGGCCGCCCGGCGGGCGGTGCTCGGCGTGCTCGCGGAGCTGGAACCGGCCAGCGCGCCAAGCGTCGAGGAGGTGTTGGCGCTGCTGGACTGGCAGGCGCCGCGACGCAGCCGGGGCCGGGAGAACACGCATCGGGAGGTGCTTGCCGAGGCCGCCACGCTGGGCGTGACCGGGTTGGGAGCGCTCACCTCGTACGGACGGCTGCTGCTGCTGGCCGAGGCGACGGCGAGCGAGCACGGCGCCACTGACGACCCGCTGGGGCTGCTGGCCGAGGCCGAGGACGGCGGCAGTGCGGTCCGGGCCCTGGACACGCTGCTACCCGCCCCGGTGGACCACTTCCTGGTCCAGGCCGACCTGACCGTGGTGGTGCCCGGGCCACCCGAGCCGGCGCTCGCCGCCGAACTGGAGGTGGTCGCCGAGCCGGAGTCGGCCGGTGGAGCGAGCGTGCACCGGATCACCACGAGCAGCGTGCGACGTGCGTTGGACGCCGGCTACTCCGCTGACGACCTGCACGACCTGTTCCGTCGCCGGTCCCGGACTCCGGTACCGCAGGGGCTGACGTACCTGGTCGACGACGCCGCCCGCAAGCACGGTGGGCTGCGCATCGGCTCCGCCGGGGCGTACCTGCGCAGCGACGACGAGGCGCTGCTGGCCGAGGTGCTCGCCGACCGGCGGGTGGAGGCACTGGCACTGCGCCGGCTCGCGCCGACGGTGCTGGTGACCCCGTACCAGGGCGGCCGGCTGCTGAGCGTGCTCCGGGAGGCCGGCTACGCCCCGGTGGCCGAGGATGCCACCGGGGCGACGGTGCTCACCCGGCCGAAGACCCGACGGGCACCGGCCCGGGTGTCGGTGGCGAGCCGGGCACTCGATCCTCTCGCCACCCCGCGCCTGCCGCTGCCCCGTCTGCTCGGCGTGGTGGAGCAGATGCGCCGAGGTGACGCGGTGGCGCGGGCGGCCCGGCGGGCCCCCGCGGTGGTGCGGGGCACGACGCCGGACGGGCCGACCCCCGCGCACGGTCACCACGAGGCCCTGGCTGTGCTGCAACAGGCGGTACGCGACAGGGCGCTGGTCTGGGTCGGCTACGTCGACGCGCACGGGGCAACCGCCTCCCGGCTGGTGCGCCCCGTGTCGCTCGGTGCCGGCTACCTGCGTGCCGAGGACGAACGCACCGAGATGCTGCACACCTTCGCGCTGCACCGGATCACCGCGGCGGTGCTGGAGAAGTGAGGTTCAGCGGCGGCTACGCCGCCAGTGAGACTCAGCGGCGGCTACGCCGCACCGACCCGACGATCGCCACGATCAACAGCAGGGCGAAACCCGTCCCGGCGGCCTCACCGACCGAGTCGATGAAGCCCTGCTGGAGCACCAGCCAGCCGAACAGGAACCAGCCGAACAGGACGACACCGACGATCGCGTACGCGACCATCGTGGCGGTGGAGACGGGTTCGGACGGCTCTGCCTGCTCGCGCTCGGGGACAACTTCCTGGTCAACGGTCATCTGCCCTCCCCCGTACGGTCCGGCCCTCGACGTCAAGGGTGTCACCCTTGAGGGCTGTCGGCCAGCACCATCGCGTACCGATCCGACTGGGCTCGTACCCGGCGACGCCCGGCGACCAAACGGTGGGGTGGGGGTGCCGGTACGGCCCCGGGTGCGTCGCTCGCCCCCGTTGGCTTCCACTGCGACGGGAACGGCCCCCGCTTGCCTGGCCCGTCCGGCCGTGGATCGAACGCGCTACGCACCGGCACCGACCGGCTTGACGACCGCGAGGGCGTACGGCCCGTCCCGCGACCCGTCGGGCCGCCGACCTCGACAACTCGTCCCCTACTGCTAGACGCACCGGAGCACCGGCAGGGTTGCGCGGGATGAGCACTTTCTCGCCACCCGCCCGCGCGTGCAACACTGGATGGTCGCCCAGTGGCAGGTCAGCCACCTGCCTCGGCGGCCGGATCAGCCGTACGGACGAGAGGATTCGGCGTGAGTGGTGGACCGCTTATCGTGCAGTCGGACAAGACCCTCCTGCTGGAGATCGACCATCCCGACGCACAGGCCTGCCGGATGGCCATCGCGCCCTTCGCCGAGTTGGAGCGCTCGCCCGAGCACGTGCACACGTACCGGCTGACGCCGCTCGGGTTGTGGAACGCCCGCGCCGCCGGCCACGACGCCGAGGGCGTGGTGGACGCCCTGATCAAGTATTCGCGCTACCCGGTGCCGCACGCGCTGCTGGTGGACGTGGCCGAGACGATGGACCGGTACGGACGGCTCCAGCTCGCCAACGACCCGGCGCACGGCCTCGTCCTGCGCGCCCTGGACCGGGTGGTCCTGGTCGAGGTGGCCAAGAGCAGGAAGCTCGCCGGCATGCTCGGCAACAAGATCGACGACGACACGATCCAGGTGCACCCCTCCGAGCGGGGGCGACTCAAGCAGGCCCTGCTCAAGCTCGGCTGGCCGGCCGAGGACCTCGCCGGGTACGTCGACGGCGAGGCGCATCCGATCGAGCTGGCCGAGGCCGGCAAGGACGGCGGCAAGCCGTGGACGCTGCGGTCGTACCAGCGGGAGGCGGTCGAGGCGTTCTGGGCCGGTGGGTCGGGTGTGGTGGTGCTGCCCTGCGGAGCCGGCAAGACGCTCGTGGGTGCGGCGGCGATGGCCGAGGCCAAGGCCACCACGCTGATCCTGGTCACCAACACGGTGGCCGGCCGGCAGTGGAAGCGGGAGCTGATCGCCCGCACCTCGCTGACCGAGGAGGAGATCGGCGAGTACTCGGGCGAGCGCAAGGAGATCCGCCCGGTCACCATCGCCACGTACCAGGTGCTCACCTCGCGGCGCGGCGGCGCGTTCACCCACCTGGACCTGTTCGGTGCCCGCGACTGGGGCCTGGTCGTCTACGACGAGGTGCACCTGCTGCCCGCGCCGATCTTCCGCTTCACCGCGGACCTCCAGGCCCGCCGCCGGCTGGGCCTGACCGCCACCCTGGTACGCGAGGACGGCCGGGAGGGCGACGTGTTCAGCCTGATCGGCCCGAAGCGGTACGACGCGCCCTGGAAGGACATCGAGTCACAGGGCTGGATCGCCCCCGCCGAGTGTGTCGAGGTCCGGGTCACCCTGACCGACGCCGAGCGGATGGCGTACGCGACGGCGGAGGCGGAGGAGCGCTACCGGATGGCGGCCACCGCCCGCACCAAGCTGCCGGTGGTACGCGCCCTGCTCGACCGGCATCCGGACGAGCAGACGCTCGTCATCGGCGCGTACATCGACCAGTTGCACCAGCTGGGCGAGTATCTCGACGCCCCGATCGTGCAGGGCTCGACCACGAACAAGGAGCGCGAGCGCCTCTTCGACGCCTTCCGCACCGGGGAGATCCGCACCCTGGTGATCTCCAAAGTGGGAAATTTTTCCATCGACCTGCCCGAGGCGGCGGTGGCGATCCAGGTGTCCGGCACGTTCGGCTCCCGGCAGGAGGAGGCGCAACGCCTGGGCCGGGTGCTGCGCCCGAAGGCCGACGGCCGCCAGGCGCACTTCTACACGGTGGTCTCCCGGGACACCATCGACACCGAGTACGCCGCCCACCGGCAGCGCTTCCTCGCCGAGCAGGGGTATGCGTACACGATCGTCGACGCCGACGACGTCCTCGGCCCGCCCCTCCCCACCGTCGACTGACCGGGGTCGCCGGTTGGATCCGGGGTTTTCAGAGCACGCGGGTGACCTGTTCGGCGGCGGCCACAGCGTCCCGGTGGGCGGGGTCGAGGTTGGCGCAGAGCAGCACGGAGGCTCCGGCGGAGAGCGGGGCGAGCAGCCACTTCAAGGGCTGATCGTGCTCGGCGACGTCGACCAGTAGCCGGTCACCGGCCCGCAGGTCGAGCTGCTCGGCCACCGCCCTGGCGATCGAACCCCACTCGGCGTAGCTGGTGCCGTCCGGGCTGGCCGCGTCGTTGGCGTGCAGCACGGGCCTGTCGCTCGGGGCACCACCGTGCCGCAACACCTCCACGGACCAGTCGAGCCAGCCGACCGGCACGTCGGCCAGCGGCCGCGGCCCGGTGCCGACGAGGTAACGGTGCAGCCCGTCCGGTACGTCCTCCAACCAGTCGTCCAGGCGCTCCGGGGTGACCAGGACGGCGTCGTACGGTCGGTCGCCGCCGGGCTCCAGCACCGGCAGCCCGGCGGTGGCGCGCGGCCGGAACGACACCTCAAGCCCCACCGCCCAGGCCCCCAACAGCACGGCGGCGGTACGCCAGTGCGGCGGCAGCAGCACCGCCACGCGGCTGCCCGGGGGCAGGCCACAACCGTCCCGCAACAGCCCGGCGGCCCGTGCCGCCAGGTCACCCAGCGCGGCGGCGGTCAGGTCGTGCCGCGCGCCGCTCCGATGGTCGAGGTAGCTGAGCAGTGGCCGGTCCGGATCGGCGAGACCGGCGGCGGACGGTACGGGTAGGGCGGCGCGCATAGGTACGTCCTACCCGCTGTCACCCGACCTGTCGAGGCCGACCCGCCCGGTCCAATCGGTGAAGACATGACTGATGGCATTGGTGGAAGGTGCCACCTCCCCTGGAGAGTCGAAGCCATGACTAGTCACGGGGACGAGCGGACGGCTCTCGACGGCGACCGGCAGCCGATGCTGCGGCGACTCGTCCCGGTCGTGGCGCTGCTGTTCCTCGCCCCCTGGGCCGCCGAATGCTCGTGGGGCGGCTTCGCCGGCACCGACATGCTGGGCGTGGTGGTCGTGCTGGCACCGATGTACGGGGGTGCGGCGGTGCTGATCCGGGAGGCGGCCCGACGTACGGGCGGCGGCTGGCCGATGATCGTGCTGCTGGCCGCCGGGTTCGGGGTGCTCCAGGCGGGCCTGGTGGACCAGTCGCTGTTCAACCCCGACTACCTGGCCGACACGGAGTTCGCCGAGCTGAGCGCGGCGGACCGCACCCGCGTTCCGGTGCTGGGCATCAGCGCGCAGGAGGCGATCAGTTTCCTCGGTAACCATGTGGCGTTGACCATCTGCGCGCCGATCGCCATCGTCGAGTCGTACCTCTCCCCGGCCCGCCGGCTGCGGCCGTGGCTGGGGGTGCCCGGCCTGGTCGTCGTGGCCGTCCTCTATCTGCTGGGCAGCCTGCTCGTCTTCGCCGACGACAGTGGACGCAAGGGTTTCCTGGCCAGCCCCGGTCAGCTCGTCGGGGCCGCGTCGGTGGTCCTCGCCCTGGTCGTGCTGGCGGCCCTGCCGCGCTGGCGGCGTCGACCGCCGCCAGCTCCGGCCGGCGCCCCCCGGCCGGCCCGGCCCGGCCTGCTGGTGCTGCTCGGCTACCTGGTGGTCAGCATGCTCTCCGGCTGGATCGGCGTCGCCGTGTCGGTGATTGTCGTCGCCGTGCTGGTGGGGCTGCTGGTCCGCTGGGCGGGACACGCCGGGTGGGGTCAGCGGCAGGTGCTGGCCAGTGCTGCGGGAGCGCTGGTCGGGGCAGCCGTGCTGGCCTACCTGGTGCCCCCGTACTCACCGACGTCACCCACCCAGGCCCTGGTCAGCGACGTGATCGTCAGCCTGCTCGTGATCGCCATGCTCGCCGGGGCGCACGCACGACTGCGGCGGCACAACGGGCCGGCACCCGCGGCCAGGGCCGGGTGACGGGCGCCGCTGCCTACTGCGGAAGTTCGGGGCCGCCGTCGAGCAGTGGGGCGAGCAGGTCGCCGTGCTGCTCGACCCGGTCCAGCACCTCGCCGGCGGTGTAGGGCTTGGTGGCCGGGCGTCGGCCCGCCGCACCGGCGGAGACCTCGTCCCAGGTCAGCGGTGTCGACACCGACGGCACGGGCTGGGCGCGCAACGAGTACGGCGCCACCGTGGTCTTCGCCGCGTTGTTCTGACTCCAGTCGATGAAGACCTTGCCCGGTCGCAGGTTCTTCGCCATCTTCGACACCACCAGCTTCGGCTGTTCGCGTTCGAGTTCCTGGGCGACGCGCCGGGCGTAGGCCGACACGTCGTCGGCGGGTTGGGTGCCGGAGATCGGGCAGCAGAGCTGCATGCCCTTCTTGCCGGAGGTCTTCGGGTAGGAGTCGATGCCGTCGGCGGCCAGCCGGTCACGCAGCGACAGGGCCACCTGGCAGCACTGCTGCAGCGCCGCCGGGGTGCCGGGGTCCAGGTCGACCACCATCAGGTCCGGGTGGGTGCCGACCTTCCACTGCGGGGTGTGCAGTTCCAGGGCGGCCAGGTTGGCCAGCCAGACCAACGTGGGCAGGTCGTCGGCGACGACGTAGTCGATGGTCTCCCGGCCCTTGGTGGAGCCCGGGGCGGGCAGCGTCTCGACGCGCACCCAGGACGGGGTGGCGGCCGGGGCGTTCTTCTCGAAGAACGAGCCGCCCGTCACCCCGTTCGGGTAGCGGATACGGGTCAGCGCCCGGTCGGCCAGGTGCGGCAGCAGTACCGGGGCGATCCGGGTGTAGTAGTCGATCACTTCGCCCTTGGTGAAGCCGGCCGTCGGATAGAGCACCTTGTCCAGGTTGGACAGCTCAAGCGTGCGGCCCTGCACCTCGACCGGGAACCGGTCAGCTGACATCGTCGACCTCCTCGGCCGGTTTGTCCGGGCGGATCCGCAGGATCCGGGGGAACCGCAGGCGCCCGTCGGGGGTGCGCTGGCCGTACTTGACCTCCACCACCAGTCGCGGAGTTACCCAGATCGCGCCCCGGGCATCCTCGCGGGGCACGTCGCCGCTGAACGGCGAGGCGGTGGCGCGCAGCGGTTCCAGCTCGCGCAGCAGGTCCCGTTCGAGGGCGGCACCGATCCCACCACCGACCCGGCCCCGGTAGACGAGTCGGCCGTCGGCGCCGGGTACCCCGACCAGCAGTCCGCCGATCTTCCGCGCGCCGGGCCGCCAGCCGCCGACCACGAAGTCGCCGGTCACCTCCAGCTTGACCTTCACCCAGTCCGGTGAACGCACCCCGGGCCGGTAGGCCGACTCGACCCGCTTGGCCATCACCCCTTCGAGGCCGTGCTCGCCGGCCGCCTCGTAGGTGGCCGGGCCGTCGGCGAAGACCGGCGGCACCGCCCACCGCGCCGCGCCCAGCGCCAGACCGTCGAGGGTCTCCCGCCGCCGGGCGTACGGCCAGCCGGTGAGGTCCTGACCGGCCAGCCGCAACACGTCGAAGATCATGTACGTGACCGGTACGGTTGCCGCCAGCCGGGCCGCCTTCGCGGCGTTGCGCACGTGCATCCGCTCGGCCAGGGCGGTGAACGAGGGCCGTCCGGCCGGGTCGAACAGGACCACCTCGCCGTCGAGCAGCGCGTCACCGACCTGCTCGCCGAGCGGAATCAACTCGGGATAGGCGGTGGTGATCTCCACGCCGGAGCGGGCGTACAGGCGTTGCCGTCCGTCGGCGATGTCGGCCAGCGCGCGTACGCCGTCCCACTTGAACTCGTACGCCCAATCGGGACCGACCGGAAGCTGCCCGGTCATCGCGAGCATCGGCTTGAGCGGCGCGCCGGGCACAGGCCGACTGTAGTAGCAGGCCGAACACCTCGCGCCCGGTTCGCTGTGATGCGAGCATGGTCGATACCGGGGAAGGGAGCGCAGCATGCGGGCCATCTGGAAGGGAGCCGTGTCGTTCGGCCTGGTCTCGATCGCGGTGAAGCTGTATTCCGCGACGGAGGAGAAGGACATCCGGTTCCACCAGGTGCACCGGGCCGACGGCGGACGGATCCGGTACAAGCGCACCTGCCAGGTCTGCGGCGAGGAGGTCAGCTACGACGACATCGCCAAGGGCTACGACATCGGCGGCGGGGAGATGGTCATCCTCACCGACGAGGATTTCGCCGACCTGCCGTTGAGCACCTCGCACGCGATCGACGTGCTGGAGTTCGTGCCGGCCGAGCAGGTCGACCCGATTCTTTACAACAAGGCGTACTTCCTGGAGCCGGAGGGCACCGCGACAAAGCCGTACCTGCTGCTGCGGGACGCGTTGACCGACGCGGAGCGGGTGGCGATCGTCAAGGTGGCGCTGCGCCAGCGGGAGCAACTGGCCACCCTGCGGGTCCGCGAAGGTGTGCTGCTGCTGAACACGATGCTCTGGCCCGACGAGATCCGTAAGCCGGACTTCGGTTTCCTCGACGAGGACCTGAAGATCCGGCCACCGGAGTTGGCGATGGCCACCTCCCTCATCGACTCGATGGCCGGGGACTTTCACCCGGACGAGTTCAGCGACGACTACCGGGCAGCGTTGCAGGAGGTCATCGACGCGAAGGTGGAGGGCCGCGAGGTGGTCCAGCCGGAGGAGGTGGAGGAGGCGCCCGCCGCCGCCGTCGACCTGATGGCCGCGCTGAAGGCGTCCGTGGAGCGGGCCCGGGCGGCTCGCGGCGAGGCACCGGCGGGTGGTGGCGCCGAGCCGACCCCGATCTCGTCGGCCCGGTCGGCGCAGAAGAAGGCGGCGGAGAAGAAGGCCGCCAAGGCGCCGGCCAAGAAGGCACCCGCGAAGAAGACCGCCGAGAAGAAGGCCACCGCCAAGAAGGCCACGCCAGCCAAGAAGACCGCGGAGAAGAAAGCCACCAAGAAGGCCACTCCGCGCAGGTCCGCCTGACTACACCCCTGGTCGCCCGAATGCACCGTTTGGCGGATGCGACCCCGACCCGGACTCCATGATCGTCATGCCCGTGCCGGTCGGCGCGGGCCATCGATGGTCGGAAGTGCTTCGGACACCAGGTACCGTGTGTCGGCGACGGCTGCCCGTGGCCGGATCCACCCCACACCTCTCAGCAGGGAGTCGAGGACGTGAGCGAGCAGGAGACCAAGGCGCGGCGGCGGCTGGCCGAGCAGTTGGCGGCTCAGAAGGCGGCCGAGGCGAAGCGCCGCCGGCAGGCCTGGGCCGGTGCGTTCGCCGGCATCGCCGTCGTGGCGGTGCTGATCACCGTGTTCGTGATCGTGGGCCAGCGCGGCGGTGACGACGCCCCCGAGCAGGCCGCCGGCACTCCCTCCGCCCCGGCGGAGGCCACCAACGAGCCGGCCGCGCCGCCTGCACCGCAGCTGCCGGAGGGGGCGGACCCGGCGCTGGGCAGCAAGCCGACGGTCACCGCCGGGGAGGGTGAGCTGACCAAGCTGACCGTGACCCCGCTGATCGAGGGCACCGGGCCGAAGGTCACGGCCGGTCAGTCGATCACCACCAACTACGTCGGTGTCTTCTACGAGAGCGGCGAGGAGTTCGACTCCTCCTGGGAGCGGGGGCAGCCCGCCACCTTCCCGATCGGGGTCGGGCAGGTCATCCCGGGCTGGGACAAGGGCCTGGTGGGCGTGACCGTGGGCAGCCGGGTGCAGCTCGACATCCCGGCCGAGGACGCCTACGGCGACGGTGGCGGCGGTCGTCCGGCCGGCCCGCTGCGCTTCGTGGTGGACGTGCTCGCCGCCGAGTGAGCCTCGGGCGGGCCGCCCGACAGCACGCAACATCGATGCCGTTGACCACAGATGGCTTCCGGACGGTCACCGACCGGCAGTAGGTTCGACAGGCGTCCCGGGTACCTCGCCCGGGACGCCTGTCGAAGCGAACCCGGAGGTGCACGTGACGGCAGTGGACGCCGACGGGCGGATCGCCCGGTTGATGTGGACGCACTACGAGCCGCTGCATGCCGTCACCTACTTCCATCCGCGCGCCCGCGCCGCCTACGAGGCGACCGGACTACGCGGCTACTGGCGGGGCTACTTCGCCGGCCGCGCCGCCCCGCTCGGGCCGACCGGTCCGGCTCCGGTGATCGCCGCCTTCTACAACTTCGCGCCGCACATGGTGAGCCGGGCCCTGCCGGCGGTGTGGGAACTGGCCACGCCGGACCAGGCGCTGCGCGCCCGGCTGACCGGGGCGGTGCAGGCGCTCGCCGAGTTGACCTACGAGTTGCCCGAGCGGCATCTCGTGGAGGCCGCCGACCTGCTTGAGGCCGCCACCGACGGGCTCGGGACGGCCGGCCGGGTGCTCGGCGCGGCGAACGCGGCCCTGCCCCGTGGTGAGTACCCGCTGGCTCGACTCTGGCAGGCCGCCACCACGCTGCGCGAACATCGCGGCGACGGGCACGTGGCGGCACTTGTCGCCGCCGACCTCGACCCGGTGGAGACGCTCGCCTGGCGGGTCGCGGTCGACATGCCGGCGGCCAACCTGCTCGGCCGGGGCTGGTCGGAGCAGGACTGGTCGCAGGCACGCGAGCGGCTCACCGTCCGTGGCTGGCTGGACGCCGAGGGCAAGCCGACCGAGCGCGGCCGGACGTCCTTCCAGGCGATCGAGGACGCCACCGACCTCGCCGCCACCCGCCCCTGGCAGGCCCTCGGCCCCGAGCGGTCCCATCGCCTCCGCGAACTGCTCGACCCCATCGCCCGCGCCGCCCACACGGTCATTCCGCCGGACAGCCCCATCGGCCTCCCGCCCCTGGCGAGTTGACCAAGAGGTTTACGTCTGGCTGCTGCGGAATCCCCGACGCAAACTTCTTGATCGACGTGGCGGTGGGTGGGGGAGGATGGGGGTGTGACGGTGGATGGGGTGGTTTTCGACCTGGACGGGGTGATCGTTGATTCCGAGCCGGTGTGGGAGGAGGTTCGGCGGGCTTACGTCGCGGAGCACGGGGGTGTCTGGCAGGACGACACGCAGCGTCGGCTGATGGGGATGAGCACCGGCGAGTGGGCCCGGTACCTCAGCGACGAGTTGGGGGTGCGGCGCACCGCCGATCAGGTCGCCGCCGAGGTGGTCGAGGAGATGGCCCGCCGGTACGCGGCCCGGGTGCCGGTGATCGACGGTGCGGTCCACGTGGTCCGCCGGCTGGCCGCGCGGTGGCCGCTGGGGCTGGCCAGTTCGTCGCCGACCCGGCTGATCGGCGCGGCGCTTGCCGCCACCGACCTGACCGGCGCGTTCCGCAGCACCCTGTCGACCGAGCAGACCGAGCGCGGCAAGCCGGCACCGGACGTCTACCTGACCGTGGCCGAGCGGCTCGGCCTCGATCCGACGCGCTGCGTGGCGGTGGAGGACTCGTCAAACGGGGTCCGCTCGGCGGCGGCCGCCGGGATGGTGGTGGTGGCGGTGCCGCACGGGGCGTACCCGCTGGATCCGGATGCGCGGCGGCTGGCCGCGACCGTGCTGGAGTCGATCGACGAGTTGACCCCGGAGGTCGTCGACCGGCTGGGCTGAACCGGCACCGGGCGGTCCCCGGCGCGCCTACGGTCGGTGGCATGAAGGCGATGGTGTACGAGCGCACCGGTGATCCCTCCGTGCTCCAGTTGGTCGAGCGGCCGGTGCCGGAACCCGGTCCGGGCGAGGTACTGGTGCGGATCGCGGTGTCCGGGGTGAATCCGACCGACTGGAAGTCGCGCCGGCAGGGTCCACTGCCGGCCGGCTGGCAGACGCCCGGCCAGGACGGCGCCGGGGTGGTCGAGGCGGTCGGCGAAGGTGTCGACCAGGAGCTGATCGGCGAGCGGATGTGGGTCTGGGAGGCCGCCTGGCAGCGGCCCTGGGGTACCGCTGCCGACTACACAGTGGTCCCGGTCCGCCAGGCGGTACGCCTCGGCGACGCGCCCTTCGAACTGGGCGCCTGCCTGGGCATTCCGTTCCTGACCGCGCACCGGTGCCTGACCGCCGGCGAGTATCTGCCGGACAGCCTGCGTCCGGGTGCCCTCAGCGATCACACGGTGCTGGTGCAGGGTGGGGCCGGTGCCGTGGGCAATGCGGCGATCCAACTGGCGGCCTGGGCCGACGCCTGCGTGATCGCCACGGTGAGCAGCGCCGAGAAGGCGCAACTGGCCGCGGCAGCCGGTGCCTCGTTGGTGGTCAACTACCGGGAACAGGACGTGGTGGAGGAGGTCCACAAGATCGCGCCCGACGGGGTGCACGGCGTCGTGGAGGTGTCCCCCGCCCGCAACGCCGCCACCGACGTACGGCTGCTGCGCCCCGGCGGGGTGGTCTGCGTGTATGCCAACAACGGCGGCGACGAGGTGACGTTGCCCGTCGGCCCGCTGATGGCGCCGAACGCCCGCTGGCAGTTCGTACTGGTCTACACGATGCCGAAGGCGGCCAAGGCGCAGGCGGTGGTGGACGTCGCGGCGGCCGCCGCGCAGGGTGGGATCCGGGTGGGTGAGGACGCCGGTCTGCCGTTGCACTCCTATCCCCTGTCGGCGACCGCCGCCGCCCATCAGGCGGTGGAGGACTCGGTGGTCGGCAAGGTGCTGCTCAGCGCCCGCGAATAAGCCCTTCGACCTGGGAGTTTTCGCCGTCCGCAGGACAGAGAAGAACAAGTTTCGCAATACTGGCATTGCGGGTCGCCCCGCAAGAAACGGGCGGCCCCGGCGCGGTGCGAACGCCGGGGCCGCCCACCGGAGAGAGGTCTGTGCAGGCCACTACTCCCAATGGCGATGATGCGCCGAAAAACGTTACGGCGTGGCCAGTTCCCGCACATTCAGGTCGCCGTCGGCGTACCGGGAGCGCACCACCTTCTTGTCGAACTTGCCGACGCTGGTCTTCGGCACCGCCTCGACGAACGCCCACCGCTCCGGCAACTGCCAGCGCGCCACCGCCCCGGCCAGGAAGTCCCGCAACTCCTCCGGGGTCGCCGAGGCCCCCTCCCGGAGCACCACCGTGGCCAGCGGCCGTTCGTCCCACCGCTGGTCCGGTACGCCCACCACGCAGGCCTCCAGCACCGCCGGATGGGCCATCAGCGCGTTCTCCAGTTCCACCGAGGAAATCCACTCCCCACCGGACTTGATCACGTCCTTGGCCCGGTCGGTGAGGGTTATGTACCCGTCCGCCGACAGGGTGCCCACGTCACCGGTACGCAGCCAGCCGTCGCGGAACTTCTCCGGGTCAGGCGCGTCGTCCCCGACGTACCGGGCGGTGATCCACGGCCCACGAACCTCCAGCTCGCCCACGGAGGCTCCGTCGGCGGGCAGCGGTTCCCCGGCCGGACCGACGATGCGGGCCCGCACTCCCGCCGGCACCCGGCCCTGGGTGTACCGGTAGCGCCAGGCCTCGTCGCCGCTCGCCCCGGCCGGTGGGCGCGACACCGAGCCCAGCGGCGACATCTCGGTCATCCCCCAGGCGTGGATCACGTCGACGCCGTGCCGCTCGTCGAAGGCGTGCATCAGCGAGGGCGGGCAGGCCGAACCACCGACGATCACCTCCTTGAGCGAGGAGGTGTCGACGTCGTGGCTGTCCAGGTAGGCCAGCAGGTCGGTCCAGATGGTCGGCACCGCGCCGGCCAGCGTCGGCCGCTCGGCGGCGATCATCTCGGCGATCGGCGCGGCCTGGAGGAAACGGTCCGGCATCACCAGCGACGCGCCGGAGAGGAAGGCCGCGAACGGCAGCCCCCACGACATCGCGTGGAACATCGGCACGATGGCCAGTTCCCGGTCGGTCGGCCCGAGCCCGAACCCCTCCGGCATGCAGATCTGCAACGAGTGCAGGTAGATCGAGCGGTGCGAGTAGGCCACTCCCTTGGGGTTGCCGGTGGTGCCGGAGGTGTAGCAGAGGGCGGCGGCGTCGCGTTCGTCCACCTCGGGCCAGTCGTAGACCTCCGGGCGGTCGGCCAGCAGCGCGTCCCAGTGGTGTACGGCGATCCGGTCACCCGCCGCCGCCACCAGCGGAGCGGGATCGCCGCCGCCGACCACCACCACGTGCCGCACGCTTGTCATGCCGCCCAGGGACTTCGCCAGCAGCGGGATCAACGTCGTGTCGACCAGCACCACCCGGTCCTCGGCGTGGTTGGCGATGTAGGTGACCTGGTCCGGAAAGAGCCGGATGTTCAGCGTGTGCAACACCGCACCCATGCTCGGCACGGCGAAGTACGCCACCAGGTGCTCGGTGTTGTTCCACATGAAGGTGGCGACCCGCTCGTCGCCGGTCACCCCGCACTCCGCCCGTAGGGCGTGCGCGAGCCGGGCTGCGTCCCGCCCGACCTCGGCGTACGTGCTGCGGCGCGGTTCGGCGCCGGTCCACGTCACCACCTCGGCCGCGCCGTGCACGGTGGCGCCGTGTTCGAGGATCCGGGAGACCTGAAGGGGGGCGTCCATCATCGTGCTACGCATGGGTAACAAGTTAGTGTCGCCGGTCACACGTTGGGAACCCCCGTAAATTGTCCGGGTGAGCATCTCCTGGGCTGATTCGTACGTCGGGCAGCTGCGCGCCCTGGCCGGTGACCGGACGCTTATGTTCGTCGGCGCGCGGGCCGTGGTGCGCGACAACTCGGCCCGCATCCTGCTGATCCGCCGCTCCGACAACGGGCAGTGGGCGCTGCCCGCCGGCGCGATGGAGCTTGGCGAGTCGATCGCGGACTGCGCCGTACGGGAGGTACGCGAGGAGACCGGGCTGCGGGCGCTACGGGTGAGTGCCTTCGCGCTCTACACCGGCCCGGACCGCACCCACACGAACATGTACGGCCACACCTACCAGATCTTCACCACCGCGTTCCGGGTCGAGGAGTGGGACGGCCGGCTGGCCCGGGTCACCGACGAGACGATCGACGCCGGGTTCTTCCACCGCGAGGCGATGCCCCAGCCGCTCTCCGCAAGCGTCCTGGAGACCCTGGCCGACCTTGACGTCTTCGAACAGACCAACCGCCTGATCCTGAAATAGCGCCACCCCCGCCCTCCACCCCGACGATCTTGCAGTTTCTGTCGCGACATTACGCCTCATACATGGCAATTCGGCGACGGAAACTGCAAGATCGCGGGGATCGGCGTACGGGTCAGTGCCGGCCCTCGGCGAACTCCTCTACGATCTTGGAGCAGAAGGCCGGCAGATCGTCGGGCTTGCGACTGCTGACCAGCCCGTTGTCGGTCACGACCGGCTCATCGACCCATTCCGCGCCGGCATTCACCAGGTCGGTACGCAGGCTCGGCCAACTGGTCAGCCGACGACCCCGCACCACGTCCGCCTCGACGAGCGTCCACGGGCCGTGGCAGATCACCCCGACCGGCTTGCCGGCGTCGAAGAACGACTTCACGAATCGGACGGCGTCGGCATCGGTACGCAGGAAGTCCGGGTTGGCCACCCCGCCGGGTAGCACCAGCGCGTCGTACCGGGCGGGATCCGCGTCCGCCGCGCTCACCTCCACCTCGTACGTGGTGGAGGGGTCCAGATGCTCAAAGGAGGTGATCTTTCCAGGCTTGATCGACACCAGCTCGGCGGTAGCGCCCGCCTGCTCGACAGCCTGGCGCGGCTGGATGTACTCGACCTCCTCCACGCCGTCGGTGGCCAGGAAGGCGACCCGCTTGCCCTGCAACGTCGCTGCCATTGGGTTCTCCTCTCGGGGGTTCGTCCGAATTCGTTCCCGGCACCGACGTCACGAAACGCGCTGCGGTGGTGGCCCATCGCACGTCGCCGCTGGCGGGCGCCCGGCCGGCAGGTTTGACCCCGGCGACCGGAGGGGAACCGCCGGCATGGCACGAGCAGCAGCGGAACAGCTCCGGCTCGCCGACGTCGTGCAGAGCTGGCTCGGGCGTCCAGTCCTGGTGATCGGCGACGCCATGCTCGACGAGTGGCGGTTCGCCGACTCCGACCGGCTGTGCCGGGAGGCCCCCGCCCCGGTCCTCACCCTGCGCCGCCGTATCTCGGCGGCGGGCGGCGCCGCCAACACCGCCGTCAACATCGCCACGCTGGGCGGGCGCTCGGTGCTGGTGGCGCCCGTGGGGGCCGACGCGGCCGGCGACGAACTGCACGACTGCCTCGACCGGGCCGGCGTCTGGGACCGCACGGTCAGCCAACCGGGACGGTCCACCCCGGTCAAGCGCCGGATGCTCGCCGGCGACCAGATCCTGCTGCGGGAGGACTCCGGCGACCCGGACGACCCGCTCAGCGATGTGGGGGTGGACTGCCTGCTCACCGCCCTGGACTGCGCCAGTGAGGAACTACGGGCCGCCAGCGGGGGCGAGAAGCCGACCCTGGTGGTCTGCGACTACGGCCTGGGTGCCCTGCCCGCACCGGTACGCGCCTGGCTGGTCGAGCACCGGGACCGGTACGCCACGGTCGCGCTCGACGCCCACGACCTCGCCGACTGGCGGGGCCTCGCACCGACCGTGGTGACCCCGAGCTTCGCCGAGGCCACCCGCCTGCTCGCGCGTGCGGGCATGGCCGGACCGGCCACGAACTCGGCTGCCCCCACTGACCCCGCCGGCACCGCGACGACCGGTGGGCACGAGCTGCACCTGGAACATCCCGAGGTCGACCCGGCCGACGGGCCGTCCGAGCTGACCGTGGGAACGGCCCCGGGTGAAGCCGGAATGCGGCGTACCGACGGGCCAACCGGCGAGCCCACCCCGGGCGAGAGTCGGGTGGCGATGACCCGCGACGGGCTCAGCGTGACCGGCACGGGGGTGACCGTGAACGCCGAGGTCGGTGCCGGCGTCGACCGGGCCGTCCTGGCCGAGTCCCGGCTCGCCGAGTTGCGCGCCCACACCGGCGCGGCCGTGGTCGCGGTGACCCTGGACACCGAGGGCGCGGTGGTCGGCGGCGTCGACGGTGTGCCCGCCCGCAGCCACAGCACACCCGTGCCGGCCAGCCACGCCGTCGGTGCCGGGGACGCCTACCTGGCGGCGATGACCCTCGCGCTTGCCGCCGACGCTGCGCTGTCCACCGCCGCCCAACTTGCGCAGCTCGCCGCGACGAGCACCGTCGCCGGCACGGGCACCTGCGTGTGCCGCCGCGAGGATCTGCTGGCCGCGCTGGGCCGACCGACACTCGACGACCGACAGGTGCTTGTCGACACCGGACACCTGACGGAGATCGTGGGCGAGCACCGACGCGCCGGCCGCTCGATCGTGTTCACCAACGGCTGCTTCGACGTGCTGCACCGGGGGCACGTGCGGTACCTGGAACAGGCCAGCGCGCTCGGTGACCTGCTGGTGGTGGCGGTCAACTCCGACGGCAGCGTACGCCGGTTGAAGGGCGCGGACCGGCCGGTCAACCCGATCGAGGACCGGGCCGCCCTGCTCGCCGCGCTGACCTGCGTCGATCACGTGGTGGTGTTCGAGGAGGATTCGCCGGCCGCCCTCATCGAAGCGGTCCGGCCGGACGTCTACGTCAAGGGCGGCGACTACCCGCCCGAGCTGGTGCCGGAGGCGCCGCTGGTGCAGCGGCTGGGCGGCCAGGTACGCACCCTGGGCTACGTGCCGGACCGCTCCACCTCGGCGATCATCGACCGGATCCGCGCGTACGGCCAGGCGGGCGTGACCGGCGCGGAGGCCGGGCCGACTGGGCCCGCGCCCGAGGTGGAGACCTCCGGCGCGGCCGGAACCACCGGTGCGGACGCGCCGCCGCTGACCGGCAAGGCGCCGTGAACCGACCCCTCGATGCCGGCACGCCCGCGAAGTTCCGCGTCGACCGGCTGGTCGACGTGCTCGTCCCGACCCGCAACCGGCCCACCGAACTCGCCGTCACCCTCTCCGGGCTCGCCGCCCAGGAGGGGGTGCCGGGATTCGGCGTGGTGGTCAGCGACCAGTCCGACGGCGAACCCGGATACCTCCACCCGGCGGCGGCCACCATGGTCCGGGCGCTGCGCCACCGGGGGCATCCGGTGCTGCTGACCCGGCGACTGCCCCGACGCGGGCTGGCCGAACACCGCAGCTTCCTGCTCGACGCCTCCGCCGCCCGGTACGTCCTCTTCCTCGACGACGACGTCTGGCTGGAACCGGGAACGCTGCACCGGCTGGTGACCGCGATCGGTGAGCTGGGCTGCGGTTTCGTCGGCAACGGGGTGCACGGCCTGTCCTACCTGGACGACGTACGGCCACACACGCACCGGCACTACCGGGAGTGGACGGGCCGACCGGTGCCGGAGCGGGTCCGGCCGGAGACACCCGAGTGGGACCGGGCGCAGATCCACTCCGCGGCGAACCTGCTGCACGTGACGGCATCGCTGGGGCTGGCGGACGGTGACTGGCGCGCGTACCGGGTGTCCTGGGTCGGCGGTTGCGTGCTCTACGACCGGGCCAAACTGCTCGACTCCGGCGGGTTCGACTTCTGGCGACGGGTGCCGACCCGGCACCAGGGCGAGGACGTCGCCGCGCAGCTCGCCGTGCTGGCGCGGCACGGCGGCGCCGGCGTCCTGCCCAGCGGCGCCTACCACCTGGAGTCGCCGACCACGGTCACCGAACGCGACGTGGAGGCGTGGCAGGTCGTCCTCGCCGAACCGGACGCGCCAACCAGCGGTTAGGAAGGGCCCCTTCCGCTACCGCAGGCGCTGAGAAAGGTGCCACTCCTTCAGCGGAACAGCAGCTCGCGGGCGGCTTCGAGCACCTCGGCCACCGGCACGTCGGTGACGAAGGAGTCACGGTGCGGGCAGTCGCCGTCGCCCGGACGATGCGGGTAGATGCCGGGGGTGCAGTCCACCCCGCAGACCGGACAGTGCACCGTCCACGAGGTGATCGGCCGATGCCGCCCCCGCGTCACGGAAGCGGTGGTGATCAGGTTGCCGACCCAGAAGATGCCCACCGTGGGGGTACCGACGGCGGCGGCCAGGTGCAGCGGCCCGGTGTCGTTGGAGACCACCAGCTCGCAGCCGGCGTAACAGCCGGCCAGCCCACTCAGGCCGAGCGTGCCCACCTGCGGTCGGACCGGCACCCCGGCGGTGGCCACCACCTGGTCGACCACGTCCCGCTCGGCAGGGGTGCCGGTGACGAGGATTTCGTAACCGTCGGCGTGCAGTGTCCGGGCCACCTCCCCGAAGCGGTCGGCGGGCCAGCGACGACGGGTGTCCGTCGCGCCGGGATGTAACGCCACCCGGGGACGTTCCGGCTCGCCGAGCACGGTGCGCGCCTCGGCCCGGTCGGTCTCGGTGACCGCCAGCGCCGGGGTGATCGTGGTGGCCGCGGCGCCCACCAGCGCCACCGCCTCCAGATAGCGGATCACCTCGTGCTGGTAGTAGACGTAGCGCAGCCAGCGGTCCAACGGCGGCGCGTCCTCGGCCCGTAGGCCGGCGGTGAGCCGGGCACCGAGCGCGGCCACCAGCGGATTGGAGTTGGCACCGCCGCCGTGCAGTTGCAGCGCCAGGTCGAACCGTTCCGCGCGGGCGGCGGCCAGGAAGTCGACCATGCTCGACTCGGGCTCGCCCTCGGTCGCCGTCCGGATCCCCGGCGCGGGCGGCACCACGAGTACCCGGTCGACCGGGCCCGGCCGGTCGCGCCACAGCTGCTCGTGCCAGGGCGCGCCGAGCAACACGATCTCCGCCTGCGGGTACGCGGCCCGCAGCGCCTCAAGCGCGGGCAGCACGAAGATGAAGTCGCCGAGCGCGTTGGCACGCAGCACGGCGATCCGGGCCACGTCCGGCACCCGGTCGGCGGCCCCTTCCAGCACGGCCGAAGCCACCGCGCGCGCTACCGGCCGGAATCGCCGGTGGCGACGTCCGGCTGGTGCAGTTCCCGGTCCGCCGCCGGGTCGACGCTGCTCGGCACGCCACCGGAGGGGCCCGTCGAACGCGGTCCGGTGCGACCGACGGTTATGGTGCGCGGTGCGGGACGGTTCGCCCGGGGCAGTCGGACCCGCAGCAGACCGTGGTCCATCACCGCGTCGATCGCCTCGGGGTCCACCCGCGACGGCAGTTGTACGCGGTACTCGAAGCCCCGGGTCTCAAACCCGCCGGGAATGCCGTGGTCGGCGTTGACCTCGGCCTCAGTCCGCGCCCGTACGCACAACTCGCGGTCGTCCAACTCCACCGCGACCTCCTCGGGCGCGACGCCAGGCAGCCGGACGACCACCTCCCAGCCGTCGCTCGTCTCGCCCAGTTCCACCTCGGGCGGCCCGGGTCGACCGCCGACCAGCCGGCTCAGCTCGGCCCGCAGCGACTGCAACTCGCCCATCGGGTCCCAGCCCTGCTGGCCGCCTCGCCAACCGCGTCCCGGCCTGGTCATCGCGCGTCTCCCATTCGTTGACTGGCGGCCGCCGGCCGCAACGAACTCGGCGCGTCGAGTCCGGCCTCCCGGTCGACCCCGACGCCGAGCCGGTCGACGAGTTCACCGCCCAGCCAGCCGCCGACTCCGAGAATGCCGAGCGCCACCACCTCGATGGCGATCAGTGCCCCGCCCGCGCCCCGCGAGTCGGCGTTGAGCCGCACCACCCAGACGGCGGCGAAGAGCAGGATCGCCGCGACGTTCACGACGGCGTGGGTGAGCGCCACCCGCTTGGCCCGGGTGCCGGTGGGGATGGCCAGCAGGTCGAACGTGCCGGCCGCCGCCGCCAGCAGGCCGCCGATCAGGCCGACGGTGAGGTTCCAGTACGCCACCTCGCCGAGGAAGTCCGGCCCGCCGACCGTGTCGACGACGTCGAAGAGCACGGCGGTGACCAGCAGGGCGAACGGAAACATCACAAGCATCGGGTGGACGGGGTGCCCCAGGATCTTGAGTCGACTCTCCATCTCCGGGCCTCCACTGCTCTTCGAAAGCACTCTCCGGGCCGGTACCCCTCGGCACCGAGGGACAAACCTGACGGCCGTGCGCGACTAGACTGACCGGGGCGGTTTCCCGCCCGGGTGCCGCCACCACGGTCAACTCCACGGGGAGGCACCCAGTGACGGTGGAGATCACATCCGTAGCCGAATTGACCCAGCTACTCGGCGCCCCCGGCCCCCGCGCAGTCGCCAAGGAGCGCACCCAACTGCACGAGCGTGACCGGCAGTGGCTCGCCGCCTCGCCGTTCTGCCTGGTGGCCACCGCCGGAGCGGACGGCGCCTGCGACGTCTCTCCGAAGGGAGATCCGGCGGGTTTCGTCCACGTGCTCGACGACCGGACCATCGCCATTCCGGAGCGTCCCGGCAACAAGCGCGCCGACGGCTACCGCAACATCCTGGCGAACCCGCACGTCGGCCTGATCTTCCTCATTCCCGGGCGCCCCGACACCCTGCGGATCAACGGGCGGGCACGGCTGCTGCGTGACGCGCCCTGGTTCGACGACATGGTGGTCAAGGGACACCGGCCGGTGCTCGCCGTGCTGGTCGAGATCGAGCAGATCTTCTACCACTGCGCGAAGGCGTTCCTGCGGTCCCAGCTGTGGCAGCCGGAGACCTGGCCAGCGGACCCGCTGCCCAGCCGGGCCCGCCTGGTCAAGGAGGTCGAAGCCCGCGTCGACACCCTCGCCGACCTCGAACGCCACTACGGCCCCCAGTACGCCGCCAACCTCTACACCTGACCCGCCCCATCGACCCGCTACCCGACGCCGCCGGCTCGCAGGCGGCAACTTCGGTGATGTTGTCGTCTGCGGCCCCTCCAGACCCGACAACATCCGCGAAGTTGCAGGTCGGCGCTGCACGGGAGCCGGCGGCGGAGGGGTGTGCTAGCTGCGGGGGAGCACCGTGGTGGTGACGATGACACTGTTGACGACGGTCGCGGTCACGGTCCGGGTCACGGCCTCCGCTGCCGCACCGGCCCCCCAGTTGCCCTGTTCGAGCTCCTTGGCGCGATTGATCACGGGTGTGGTCCACGGAATGTCGCGGTAGAACTGAGGGAGAGTTCCGCTGCCCGACAGCAGTGCCGCGAGCGCGGCCACCCGGGCCGACGGTTCCGCTCCGTCCACGAGCACCCGCCGGACCTCCGCCAGCAGGCGCGCGCGGCGCCCGTTGCCACCGTCGCGCAACGCGGTCGTACGGAACAGGCCGAGCAGTTTCCGCTCCTCTCGGACAATGTCGCCGCGTTCGACGAGCCGCTCCAACACCGGCTTGCGCAGCTGCGGGCCGATCGCGGCGAGCACCGTCTGGACGCCTCGGGGCTTCTCGGAGACGTAGTCCCACGCCGACCGGAGAAGCTCGTCTGACGGTGCATGACCCTCGACGATGCTCACCTTGCGCCGGTCCGCCATCGTCACCCGGTCGGCGAGGGCGAGATCCGCGAGTACGGCCCCGGCGAGGACGTAGAAGAGGGTGTTCTCTCCGGCGATGGTGCCCGACCTCGGCTGGAACAGCAGGAGCAGAAGATCCTCGACCAGCGTCGGTGCACCGGGTTGCTTCGTCTCGGCGGGCGTCGCGGCGCGCTCGTCGAAGGAGTCGTCGGGTTGCTCGGTCATCGGTCAGACCTCTCGTGGAGATGGGTGGGTGTCAAGCGGACGGCCTCGGTGTTCGGAGCTCGCTCTGGTCATCCCGCCGTCGCGACGATGATCGAGACGAGCGTCGCGGCGGCGTTGTTGACGGCGTGCAGCACGACGCCTGGCCAGATGGAGCCGGACCAGCGGAACAGCAGGGCGGCAAGCACGCCGACGACGAACGCAGCGGGCAGTACCGGGTTGATGCCGTGCGCGACAGCGAAGATCGCCGCGCTCGCGATCACCGCGATCCAGGCCCGGTATCGGGCGAACAGGGCATTCGCGAGTACGCCGCGGAAGAAGGCCTCCTCGCCGAGCGGTGTGATGACCGACCCCGCGACGAGGGTGAGGGCGAGTGACAGCCAGCCTGCGTTGGCGGCCTCCTGGTAGCTCGTCTGGACGTTCTGCGCGTCGCCGCTGACGATCATGTAGATGATCGCGGCCATGGTGCCGAGTATGTAAGCACCGAGACCGAGCGCGGCGGCGACGAGCAGTTGTCGTGCTGTCGCGCGGCGGACGCCGAAGGCCGACAGCCCACGAATACGGATAAGCACGGCGACCGCGAATGCGACAAGTCCCATCGCACCCGAGACGACGAGGCCCACGACACCCGCCACCGCATCGTCGGCAACCCGTGGCAGCAGCAAGGCAACCACGAGGAACGAGGCAGCGTACGCGGCACCGCCGGCGATGATCTCGGGCCAGGCCGGGCGCCTCGAACCGATACGCCCGGTCCTGCCGTCACTGATCGCATGGGTGGTCACGGTCACTCCTTCATCGGGCGCCTTTCAGCGGCAGTGTGCGACCTGGTCGGACGGATGGTCGGGGTATTGCGGGCACTTCGACGGCGCTTGCCGCCTCAGCGGCGGGGTTCCCACTTGAACAGGCGGGTGGCCGCCACGACGGCGACGACGACCCAGCCCAGCGTCGGGGCCAGCAGGAGCAGGGAGTCGGTCACGGCGACGCCGCCATTCCAGGCGTTCATCACCATTTCGGTGGCGGAACCACCGGGCAGCAGCCGCTTGAGCAGGGCGAGTTCCTCGGTGCCGGTGATGCCCACCCAGCTGGCCACACCGATCACGCCGAGGGTGACGGGCAGGGTGGTGACCTGGGCGTGCTCGGGTGAGTTCGTCAGGCCGGCGGTCGCCAGCCCCAGGCCGATCAGCATGGCCACGGTCGCGACGATCGCCACCACCAGCAGGGGTATGTTGGCCGGCCCGCCGGCGACCATGGCCAACGCGGTCAGGATCGCGGCCACCTGCACCACGGCGACGACGGTGGCGGGCAACAGCAGGCCGGCGAGAATGCCGGCGTCCCCGATGGCCGTGGAGCGCAACCGCTTGAGGAAGAGATTCTGCCGCCGGGACGCCAAGGTCGTCACGGTCGTGGCGTAGAGCCCGAACGCGGCCACGGTGAACAGCACGATCGCCGCGATGTAGCCGAGGCTGCCGAGGGCCGCGAAGGTCTCGTGCTGGCGGACGAAGTACCCGGAGACGACGACCGGGATGATGAAGCTGGTGACCAGTACCAGCCGGTTCCGGAAGATCTGGATCAGCTCGCTGAAAGCGATGGGGAACACGGGAAGGATTCCTCTCGGAAGGCGGGTCAGCCGCTGATGGCGCGGAAGACGTTGTCGAGGCGGGTCGGCCCGGCCTCCAGGTCGCGCAGCTCGACGGCGTGGTCCTGCGCCCAGGAGAGCAGGATGTGCAGGTCCTTCTGCAGGCCGAAGGTCTCGATCGCGACCTTGCCGTCGCCGTTCGTGGCGGCCTGCAACGGCAGCGCCGGTGCCGTCGGCGGCAGCGAGAAGCGGATAACCGCCGGCAGCGTGCGGGTCAGCTCGGAGACGGTGCCCTCCCGGTGGAAGGTGCCCTCGTGCATGAGCCCGATCCGGTCGGCGCGCTGCTGCGCCTCCTCCAGGTAGTGCGTGGTGAGCACGATCGTGGCGCCGTTCTCGCGGAGCCGATCCACTGTCGTCCACAGGTGGTCGCGCGACTGGACGTCCAGGCCGGTGGTCGGCTCGTCGAGGAAGATCAGCTCCGGGGTGCCGTAGACGGCGGTGGCGAAGTCCAGCCGCCGCTTCTCCCCGCCCGAGAGCTGTGACACCTTCCGACCGGCCTTGCCGGTGAGATCGACGACGTCGAGCACCCGGTCGACATCGTCGGTCCGCCGAGTCAGGGTGCCGATCAGCCGGACCGACTCGCGAACCGTGAGGTCGGGGGAGAAACCGCTCTCCTGGAGCATGACCCCCATTCTGGGACGGACCACCCGGCGGTCGCCCGGCTGGCGCCCGAAGACGCGCACGGTGCCGGAGGTCGGCGTCCGGTGCCCCTCGATGGTCTCCAGGGTCGAGGTCTTCCCCGCCCCGTTCGTGCCGAGCAGCGCGTACAGTTCGCCACGCCGGACCTCGAAGGAAAGGTCCTTCACGGCGTGGAAGTCGCCGTACTTGACGTTCAGCCGTTCGACTTCGATCACTGGTGTGGTGGACATGCACCAATGACACCAGCGGTCGCGCCGATCCATCAGTGGTGCCACGTCACGGGTACATGTGACGTGGTGTCACTGCTCGCCCCGCCTGGACGTGGGAATACTGGCTGGGTGACCGCGAGATCGCCGGCCTTCACCAAGACGACGCAGAAGCGGCTGCGCCGGATCAATCTCCTCACGTCACTTCCGCCGGTCGTGTTCGCCGCGGTGGTTCTCCTGGCCACCGAAGCACACGCCTGGTGGCATTTCATCGTCCTGGCCCCGGGTGCCGTGGCGGCGGTGGTGGCCTTCGAACGCTGGACGGCGGACGACCTCGCCCGAGTCGCCCTGCCCTGCACGATCGTCGGGGCTGTGGTGTGGCCGCTCGGGGTGCTGCTGACCGGCAGCCCCAACGCCTACTGGGGCATCTGCGCGGTGGGGTCCCTCTCCCTCCGCCAGGTACGACGCCGGACCCTGGCAGCGTTCGGACTGTTCGGCTACGTCGCCGCCGTCGGTGCGATGCGGTTCCTGGTCGAGCAGGACGACGTACGCCGCGTCCTGATCACCTACGTGCTCGTCCCGACGGGCCTCACCATCCTGGTGACCGTCCTCACGATCGTCGGCGAGCGTTTCTACGACCTCATCCGGGAACTCGACCACGCCCGGGAGCGCGAGGCGGAGCTGGCGGTCATCCGCGAACGTGTCCGCTTCGCCAGCGATCTGCACGACATCCAGGGCCACACTCTCCACGTGGTCAAGCTGAAGATCGCACTGGCCCGGAAACTGGTGCGCCGCGACACCGATCGAGCCGAGAAGGAGCTGCGGGAGACGTACGCTCTGGTCAGCGACACCATCACCCAGACCAAAGAACTGGCGTACGCCCAGCGCCGGCTCAACCTCTCGGCGGAGCTCGAGAACGCGAAGAACCTGTTCGAGGCGGCGGGCATCCGGGTCCGGGTGACCCGGGAGGCCGAGGTGGGACCGCGCAGCAGCGAACTGCTCGGCCAGGTCCTGCGCGAGACCACCACGAACATCCTGCGACACACACAGGCCACCCAGGTGCAGATCACGCTCGCCGAAGCCGGCATCTCGATCGTCAACGACGGCGTGAGCGGCGATACGCTACCCGAGCTCAGGGGGCTGTCCAACCTCCGTCAACGGCTGGCAGCCGACGGCGGCGAGCTGGCCGTGCAACAGCAGGACGGGCGATTCCTGACCGCCGCGAGGTTTCCGCCCGCCCGTGCCGATGCTGCCACCGGCGGCGCTGCGGAGGATGACCGATGACCACCACGATCGTGCTCGCGGACGACGAGGCCCTGCTGCGCAAGGCGCTGGCCGCGCTGCTGCCGCTCGAAGGCGACATCGACATCGTCGCGGAGTCGACCGATGGCGCCACGGCCGTTGAAGCCACTCTGCAACACCGGCCCGACGTGCTGGTCATCGACCTGGAGATGCCCGGCACGGACGGCCTCGGCGCCATCACGCAGATCCGCCGCGTCCGACCGGAGCAGTTGGTCCTCATGCTGACCCGGCACGCCCGGCCCGGCGTACTGCGCAAGGCACTGAAGCTCGGCGTGCAGGGCTTCGTCAGCAAGTCGGCCGAGCCCGCACACATCGCCTCGGTCATCACCGACCTGCACGCCGGCAAACGGTGGATCGACCCGGACGTCTCCGCGCTCGCCATCGTCGACGACTGCCCGCTGACCGACCGCGAACTCGACGTGCTGCGGGTGACGAGCGAGGGCTACTCGGTCGCCGACATCGCCGCCCGGCTCCACCTCGCCCAGGGCACCGTACGCAACTACCTCTCCAACGCCATGCAGAAGACCCAGACCCACACCCGTCACGAGGCCGCGCGCTACGCCCGCGAACACGACTGGCTGTAACTCGGATCGACACCCACGGAGTTGTCAGATGTTGGACCCGGTCCGGACCCAGCGCGTCGAAGGCGTTGTCGTAGCGGCCCTCGCCGTCGTGGTGACCGTCGCCGCCGGGTACGCGTGGTGGTGGTTGCTCGCCCTCTTCCTGATCTTCGACCTGTCGATGGTCGGCTATCTGCGCGGCCCACACGTGGGTGCCTTCTGCTACAACCTGGCGCACTCCTACGCGCTGCCGGCGCTGCTCGGCGCGGTCGCGGTGGCCTTCGCCGCATCCGGTGACCCGATCGACTGGCTCGGCGTCCTCGCCATCGCGTGGGTGTTCCACATCGCCGTCGATCGCGCCCTCGGCTACGGCCTCAAGACCACCGAGGGCTTCGAGCACACCCACCTCGGACGGATCGGCAAGGCCAAGACGAAGGGCGGAGGTTAGCACGCGAGCGGATGGGCATGGTGCGTAAAGCCAGGACCTCAACGGAGGGATCCGACATGCGCTCCTTCTCATGCCTCGCGCTACGCCTGCTCCCGGTAGTCGGCCTCGCTGCTGCCGCAACAGGTTGCGGTTCGACCGCGCCATCCGTCCCTCCTTCGCCGCCCGCAGTCGGATCGCCCGCCACCGCCTCCACTTCGACCCCCTCCGCCTCTTCCGGCTCTTCGTCTCCCGGATCGGACTCGGTCGCCGCATGCCGGACCGAGAACATGACGGCCGTCATCACCGCGCAGCCGCATGCCGAGAACGTGGCGCTCGTACGGCTGACCAACATCGGCCCGGACGCCTGCAAGGTCGACGGCTGGGCCCACATCTCCCTGGTCAACGCTGCCAACGAGGTTGTCGACGTGGAAACCGAGACGGTCGACCAGCCCGGCCCGCCGACTCCGACCACGGTCCAGCCGGACCGGTCCGCGTGGGCCGGTATCAAGTGGACGACCTGCGACAAGGGCAGCAGTGACTGCGCTGTGGGCAACACCCTGAAGTTCAGCCTCGAAGCGTCCATCGACGGCAGGCCCGCCGAACTCACTGGCTTCCCTAACCCGGAAGCCAGCGACATCACCATGGGATCGCTGCGGGTCGGCTCCCTGCAGCCCAGCCGCCAAGGCGTCGTCGCCTGGTGAGCCAAGGCGACTGCAAAGAATGCCCTGACCTGCGTCTCCGCTGGTCATCACCTTGAGCCGCCTGACGGAATCGAACCGTCGACCTACGCATCACGAGGCGGACCGTTACGTGCCACGACTTGCTCGCGTCATCACGTCCCGTCGCAAGGTCTTCATCAGGGCTGCGTGTCGGTTGGTGCCGCCCCGTGGCATGAGTCGACGGGTGTACAGCGTCGCCAGCCCCACCCATGTCGAGGCCACCCCGACAAACACTGTCCCAAAGGTGATGGCGATCGGCACCCAGACCACCGGCGGCTTCAGGGACCAGATGGCTATCGCGCCGATGGTCAGCCCCATCATGAGTGGCCCGAGGAGCAGGCAGCGGTATCCGACGATCAGCAGCCGATACGCTCCCGTCGCTCGGATCCGCTCGACCGCCTTGTCAACCTCTGCCATGTCGGTGCCCTCCCCGGAGTCGCCGCGACTGTACCGACGCCCCGCTCTCTTGCCATCCCGCCACCCACGAACCGGAACCGTTCGGCAACTCCATCTCGGAGTCGTCTGGCCCCCGCCGGAGGCAAAGGCTCTTCCCTGGTTCAGCAACTGTCGTCTATAGGCCGGGCAGCGCGCCGCAGTGGGATGCCGACGCGGGCGGTTACACCGACCCGGACTCGGGTGAGTTGCTGCCGTCGTGGGATGACGCCCTGGACCTGGTCGACGCCGACCCCGACGCGCAACCGGTGCACGTCGACCGGCTCTGGCACGAGCTGCGGCACACGCCGTGCTCGGAGCGGTGCTCCATCCGCGCACGTCGCCGGGAAGCGCCGCGAGGATCTCGTGTTCACCGCTTCGAACGGCGGTCCGCTGCGCAACATCAACTTCCGGCCTCGGGTCTTCGCGCCGGCTGCGGCGTCGGTCGGGCTGGCTGGGCTGACTCCGCACGACCTACGGCATACAGCGGCGAGTCTGGCCGTGGCGGCGGGCGCCAACGTCAAGGCCGTGCAGCGCATGCGCGGGCACGCCTCGGCGTCGATGACGACCTGGACGCGGTCGCCAACCGGCCGGACGAAACGGTCACGGCACGAAATGCGGACCGGCTTTACCAACGGCAGCGGGATCAACCCTGGGAAACGGCGAAGCCCAGGTCGTTGACCTGGGCTTGCATACCGAGCCGCCTGACGGAATCGAACCGTCGACCTACGCATTACGAGTGCGTCGCTCTGCCGACTGAGCTAAGGCGGCAACGGTGGTCAAGTGTACGGCACGCGGCACTCCGAGGCCGAGCGGGATTGGCCGCCGGGTCGAGCGAACCGGACGCCCAGGGCGTTTACGGGGTCGTCGGGTCACCCGGGTCGCACTACGCTGCGGCGAATGACCGACGATCACACCTCTCGCGACGAACCGGCCGACGCCGGGCCGCCGTCCCGCGACCGGCCGCAGCCACCGGGGCCGTACGCCGGGGAGGCCGCCGGCGGTCGGGCGGCCCGGCGGCCCCGCAGCACCGATCCACTGGAGCTGGGTTTCACGCCGCGCAAGCCGGTGCCGTGGCTCGCGCCGATCCTGCTGATCAGCACCGGCCTGCGTACGCTGCTGGCGATGCTGTTCGGGGCGTACCTGGACAAGCGGGAGCTCCAGAAGGCGCTGGACGCGGAAATCTCCCGGCAGGTGGGGCCGGACGGCGGGCTCTGGCTCGACTACGTGGCCGACCTGGGTGACGGGTTCAACGCCACCTATTCGGTGGCGTACCTGCTCGCCCAGCGGGAGATCACGGTGGACGGGCACCGGCTGCCCCGGGCGCAGACCCTGGTGATGGGTGGCGACCAGGTCTACCCGTCGGCGGAGTACGCGGCATATGAGGACCGGTGCAAGGGGCCGTACCAGGCGGCACTACCGGCCACCCCGGCGGAGCAGCCGACGATCTTCGCGGTGCCCGGCAACCACGACTGGTACGACGGGCTGACCGCGTTCCTGCGGCTGTTCGTCCGCACCCGGGACCGGCACTTCGGCGGCTGGCGCACCGGCCAGTCCCGGTCGTACTTCGCCGTCGAGCTGCCGGCGGACTGGTGGCTGCTCGGTCTCGACGACCAGTCCGGCTCGTACGTCGACGACCCGCAGCTCACCTACTTCGACGCGGTGGCGAAGCGGCTCGGACCGCAGAGCCGGGTGATCCTGGCGGTACCGGCTCCGGCCTGGGTCAAGGCCGTCGACCGGCCCACCGCGTACGACTCGATCGACTACTTCATCCGGACCATCGTCGCGCCCACCGGTGCGCAGGTCCGCCTGCTGATCTCCGGCGACCTGCACCACTACGCGCGGTACACCGGGCCGGACGGACGGCAGTTGGTGACCTCCGGCAGCGGCGGTGCCTACCTCTACCCGACGCACAAGCTGCCGGAGCGCATCGAGGTGCCACCGCCCGACACCCTGGCCCGGCGGTCCAGCCCGTCCCGGACGTACGAGTTGGCGGGCCGCTACCCCGACGCCGCCCGCTCCCGCCGGTACGGCTGGGGGATCTTCGCCCGGCTGCCGCGCCGCAACCCGGGCTTCTCGACGCTGCTGGGCGTGCTGCAAACCCTGCTGATGCTCTCCATGGCCGGCGTGGCCGACTTCCGGTCCGAGGCCTCCGAACAGCGGCTGTTCAGCGTGCCGCTGGTGATGATGGTGCTGGTGACGGTGCTCGCGGCGGCGATGTTCGCGAAACCGCCAAGTTCCAGCGGCAAGCGCCACGCCCGGCACTGGATCCTCGGCGTCGGGCACGGGCTGGCGCACGTCGGCCTGGCCGCCGCCGGCACCTGGGCCTGGCTCGCCCTGCCGTTCCACGACTGGTCCTGGCCGCTGCCGGCGGTGGCCGCGGCAGTTGTCTACCTGCCGGTGATCGGGCTGGTGGCCAGCCAGTTGGTGGCCGGGTACCTGCTGCTCGCAAGCGCCTTCGGGGTGAATGTCAACGAGCTGTTCGCCGGGCAGGGCATCGAGGACGCCAAGGGCTTCGTCAGGATGCGCATCGACCCCGACGGCACGCTCACCCTCTACCCGATCGCCGTCGACCGCGTCGCCCGCGACTGGCGGATCAACCCCGACCAGTCCCCCGACTCCTCCTGGCTCACCCCCAGCACCCCCCTGACCCCCCGCCTGGCCGAACCCCCCGTCACCCTCACCTGACCACCCCACACCGGCCGTTGATCATGAGGTTAGCGGCGAAGTTGATCTCGGAAACTGCCGTTAACCTCGTGATCGACGCGGACCAGCAGGGGGTGGGGTGGGTCAGCGGGTTTCGTAGGCGCGGCGGGAGCCGCAGACGTCGGCGCGGGAGCAGCTGGAGCGGGAGCCGTCGGCGTCGAGGCGGACGGTGACGGCGTCTCTCGGGACGCTGTGGCCGACCACTCGGCCCTCGCCGTCCGGCGTGGTGACCCGGGCACCGATCGCCGGGGCGGATTCGGCGAACTTCGCGTACAGGGGATGCTCGTACTTGAGGCAGCACATCAGCCGGCCGCACGCGCCGGAGATTCGCAGCGGGTTGAGCGGCAGATCCTGGTCCTTGGCCATCCGGATGGTGACCGGTTCGAAGTCGTTGAGGAACGTGGCGCAGCACAGGTCCCGCCCGCAGGAGCCGATGCCACCCTGCACCCGGGCCGAATCGCGGGCCGAGAGCTGGCGCAGCTCCACCCGGCAGTGCAGGGTCGCGCCGAGATCGCGGACCAGCGAGCGGAAGTCCACCCGGTGCGGGGCGGTGAAGTAGATGGTGCTGCGCTCACCGCCACCATCGCCGTTGCCCAGCACGTGATCGACCGCCACCACCTTCATCGGCAGGCCGTGCTCGCGGATCAGCCGCTTGGCCGCCACCTTCGCCTCGGCCTTGCGCCGCCGCAACTCCTCGTCGCGCCGCAGATCCTCCTCCTGGGCCAGCCCGGCCAGCCGGGGGAAACCCGCGGTCTCCTCGGTGACCCACTGCGCCGCCCACACGCACTCCGCCACCTCGGGACCGTCGTCGGTGGGCACCAGCACCTTGTCGCCCACCTGGGGGCGCAGCTCGCCCGGGTCGAGGTAGTAGAGACGCCCGTACCGCTGGAAGCTGACCGCGCAGAGCATGCCCATTGCCTCACCCTACGTCGCGTGAGCGCAAACGCGCCGGGTCGACCGTTGGCGACGTGCCACGGGACCGCGGCCCACAGCCATCCATGATTGTCGACTCGACCGATTCCCATCCCGACCACCGGTACGACGATGCCGCCCGGACGGCTGAAACCTGCGTCACGGGCGGGACAAGACCGCGCCGAGCGCGTTGAGTGGAGAGCAGACCTGCGGGGGGTGCAGGGAAGGCCACGGCGCCGCTGACGGGCCACCTTTCGGAGGTGTCCGCGAGCGGCGCCGTGCGCCCTGTGCCGGCACGGGTGCCGCCACCGGAGACGACGCGGGCGGACGTCACCAGCCGACCCGGGTGGTCCGGCCGCCCGCCGGGCCACCACCGGTGTCCGGGCGGAACCGTCCACCTCCCGGTCGCCACGGAGACTCGGCGAGGCTCGGTGACCACTGCCGCAACAACGTCTCGACGCCGTCGTACGCCACCGAGAGCACCGCCAGCACCCGGGCACCGATCTCGGCGGCGGCGACCGCCCCCGATCCGGTCGCCCCGGTTCCTGCTGTCGTCCGGCCGACCGAGGTGATGGCGACGACGGCTACCGCCTCGGCCGACCCGATCGCCTCGGCCAGTGCCCGAGCGACGGCGAGCCGGCTGCCTTCCACCCAGTCGGCGAGTGCGTCGGCGTAGCCGGCGGTGGCTTCCAGCCGCCCGACCAGGCTCTCGGGGCCCTCGTCCAGGTGCCGCAGCAGCGCCGCCCGAGACTGGCCGTACGCCGTGGCGGCCGAGCCGGACCAGAGCACCGGGTCGGTCAGCGCGGCGCAGGCGTGGTCGTAGCCGTGCACGTGCCGGCGTACCGCGTGCCCGGCGGTTGCCAGCGGCCCCGGCCGCAGGTCGAGGAAGCCGCGCAGCGCGTCACCGGGCAGCACCTGCATCCGGCGCAGCAACGGCCAGACCCGGTGCCCCTCGGGAGCACCGGCCGCGAGCAGCGTGTCGACCCGCTCCAGCAGGTCGAGGCCAGGCTCGGCGAGCCGGTCGAGGAAATCCATCACGCCTCACCGGCGATCCGACGGGAGATGGCGGAGTCGGTGTCGGAGTAACGGTCGGCGGCCTCGCGCAGCGCGGCCGCCACGGACGCCAGTTGGCTGGCCGCGTTGTGCGCCTCCCGGGCCCGATCACCGGTGGCGGCCACCCACTGCCGGTGCAACGCCCGCCCGACCTCGCCCGGCCGACCAGGTGCGTCGGCACCGAACGCAACCTGTGCGGGGTCACCGGCGGTGACCGACCGGGAGAGCGCGGTGAGCGTGGCGCTCGCCTCGTCGAGGCGGCCGGCCAGGGTGCGAAGGCTGTCCATCTCAGGCCCCCGTCAGCGGTCGGTACGCGGTGAAGGTCTCGTTGTGCAGTTTCTCCCTCGCCCACTCCGCGGCGTCGGCGGCGGCGGTGACGGCGGCCCGCACCGAGTCGGCCACGTCGCGCGGTGCCCGGTTGTGCAGGGGGCCGAGGAAGCGTACGTCGGTGATCCGGCCGCCGGCGGTGACCACCACCTCGACCAGGCTGTCCGGTGAGCGGACGGTGACCTCGACCGTCGCCACGGCCTGGTCGAACTCGGCCTGGAGAGACTCGATGCGGCGGTAGCGCCGGACCGCCTCCTCAATCCACGCCTCGTCGATCTCACCGCGCGGCATCGCCGGACTCCTCCCGGTTTCATCACTGTGCGTGCCGCCACCGTCACCACGGCACACCGGACCGTACCGCACGCGAATTGCGCCTGTCGATGGCTGTGGGCAACGGTCCGGTTACCGGGCGGCCGGGAACGCCGAGCGGCGGTGGTCAGCCCTTCCAGAGAGCGAGCATCATCGCCTCGACGGCGATCCGGGGCTTGACGTTCGCCTCGATCGCGGCGCGACAGGTGAGCACCGCCTCCAGACGCCGCAGCGCTCCCTCCGGCTGCCAGCTACGGGCACCCGCCTCGGCCAACTCGGCGGTGTCGGAGTGCACCGGCGACACAGGTGCACCCAGCGCCATGGTCAATGCGTCCCGGTAGAAGGCGGCGAGGTCCACCAGGGCCCGGTCCAGCGCGTCCCGCTGGGCCCGGGTCGCCCGTGACTTCTGGCGTCGTTCCAGGTCCTTCAGTTGGCCGGCGGCTCCCCGGGCGGCGCCGGCCGCACCCCGACCGGTGCCGCCGGCACCGAGTGCCGTCTGCAGCGCCGCGCGCTCTGCGGCGTCGATCTCCACGACCGACGCCTCGGCCTCCGCCTCGGCGGCTTCGATCAGCGCGGACGCCGCGTCGAACGCGGCACCCACCCCGGTGAGCCGACGCGGCACCGCGAGCACCGCCTCCCGCCGGGCCCGCGCCTGCGGATCACGGGCCAGCCGACGGGCCCGCCCCACGTGGCCCTGGGTGGCAGCGGCCGTCCAGCGGGCCACGTCGGGAGCGACCCCGTCCCGGCGGACCAGCACCTCGGCCACCGCCTCGGCCGCCGGCTGCCGCAGCGGCACCACCCGACACCGCGACCGGATGGTCACCGAGATGTCGTCCGGGTGGGTGGACGGCGCGCAGAGCAGGAAGACCGTACGCGGCGGCGGTTCCTCCACCGCCTTGAGCAGTGCGTTGCCGGCCGCCTCGGTCAACCGGTCGGCGTCTTCGATGATGACGACCTGCCAGCGTCCGGCGGACGGTGTGCTGGCCGCGCGGAGCACCAGCGCCCGCATCTCGTTGACCCCGATGGAGAGCCCTTCGGGCACCACCAGCCGGACGTCGGCGTGGGTGCCGGCGAGGGTGGTGTGGCAGCCGGGGCACTCGCCACAGCCGGTGCCGTGCACGCACTGCAACGCGGCGGCGAAGGCCCGCGCCGCGACCGACCGGCCCGAGCCGGGCGGGCCGGTGAAGATCCATGCGTGGGTCATCCCCCCGCCGGGGTCGGCGCCGACGGTCGCCTCGGGTTCGCCGGTGGCGCCCAACAAGGCGGCGGCGGCCGCGGCGGCCCGCCGCAGCGTCTGCACCGCCTCGTCCTGGCCGACCAGGTCGGCGAAGGCGTCCGGCATCAGGTCCGCTCCGTCGTCACCAGCTCCGACGGGGATAACTCGGGCTGCACCGAGGTGTCCGGACCGTGCGCCGGGCCCGGGTGCTCGACCCCGTCGGCACTGCCGAGCATCTCCTCCACCCGGCGGGCGACCCGCTCGGCGATGTCCTCGGCCGGGCGGGCGCCGTCGAGCACCAGGTAACGCTTGGGGTCAGCGGCGGCGAGATCGAGGAAGGCGTAGCGGACCCGCTCGTGGAAGGCGATGGACTCGGCCTCCAGGCGGTCGGCGCTCTCCGCGCGCGCGGCGACCCGGGACAGCCCGGTACGCGGATCGACGTCGAGCAGCACCACCAGATCGGGCTTGAGCCCACCGGTGGCCCACGAGGAGAGCCAGGACACCTCGTCGACCGGCAGCGTGCGGCCGGCACCCTGGTAGGCCAGGGACGAGTCGACGTACCGGTCGCTGATCACCACGGCGCCCCGGGTCAGCGCGGGCCGGACCACGGTGGCCACATGATGCGCCCGGTCGGCGGCGTAGAGCAACGCCTCGGCGCGCGGCGAGGGTGCCTCGTCGGGCGTGGTGTCCAGCACCAGCGATCTGATCCGGGTACCGACGCCGGTGGCGCCGGGCTCCCGGGTGACCACCACGTCCCGTCCCTGGCCGCGGAGCAGTTCGGCCAGCTTGCCGAGCTGGGTCGACTTGCCGGCACCCTCGCCGCCCTCGAACACCACGAAGAGTCCGGCCGAGACGAACGGCTCGGCCGGCATCAGCGGACGGCCCCGGATCGACCCCCACAGGTCGGCCAGGACCGGCACACCCTTCTTGTCGTCCATCTGCCCGAAGGCGCTGATCCCGGCGAAGATGCCGGCCGCGCCGGCGGCGAGCAGCAGCAGGCGGGTGGAGGAGACGGAGATGCCGAGGTCGGCGATGGTCAGCGTGCGGGAGCCACCGACACCGGCCAGCAGGCTCCCGAGTGCGATCGCCAGGATCAGCACGAGCCGGGTACCGATCTGCACCACGGCGAAGACCCGGCCGCGTACCTCGTCGGCGACCTCGCCGCCGAGCAGGGTGGTGCCGGACAGGAAGGCCATCCCGGCGCCGGCTCCGACGAAGACCGCACCGACGAGCGCCATGGACAGGTGGATGGCGAAGGCCAGCGTCATCACCGAGGCGCTGGCCAGCACGATGCTCATGCCGAACCAGCGACGCCGGGACATCTCCCGCACGATCATCGGCCCGAGCCCGATGCCGAGCGCCAGACCGATGAAGATCGCGCCGAACAGCAGATAGAACGCGGCGTCACCGGCGCCGAGCGAATCGGCGAAGAACCGGGCGGTGCCGATGACGATGCCGCCACCGGCAAAGGCGCCGAGGATGCCAAGGACCAGTCCCCGCACCAGCGGGGTCTGCCCGATGAACCGCCAGCCCTCGGTGAACTGGCGCATCATGCTCTGCTCGGTGCGCTCCCGTTCGTCGGTCTGCCCCTGGCTGATCTCCTTGATGCCGAAGGCCACCACGACGGCGGTGGCGAGCCGGGAGAGCGCGTTGAACCAGAGCGCGAGTTGGGCCGGCTGGGCCCAGCCCGGCATCTCACCGCCGGTGGCACCCCGGATGATGCCGTCGAGCGCGGAGAGCACGATCGCGGCGAAGACCGGGGTGAGGCCGTACGTGGTGATCAGGGTGAGCTGATTGGCCGTCTCCAGCCGGGCCCGCGGGATCAGGTTCGGTACGGCGGCTTCCTTGGCGGGGATCCAGAGCAGGGTGACCGTCTCGATCAGGAAGGTGGCGATCGCCGCCCAACTGACCACCCGCGCGCCGCTGGCGCCGGTAAGCGCGTAGAGCGGGATGGAGGCGAAGAGCACGAACCGCAGCAGGTCGCAGATGACCATCGTCCAGCGTCTGTCGAACCGGTCGGCGAGCACTCCGGCGACCGGGCCGAGCAGCAGCGCGGGCAAGAGCCGGATGGCGATCACGCCGCCGAAGGCTGCGCCCTTGGCGGTGCTGCCCTCCACCTGGGCGGCGGCGAAGACGCTCGTGGCGAGCAGGCCGAGCCAGTCACCGAAGGAGGCCGCGCCGAGCACGATCCAGAGCCGCCGGAACGGACGGATGCGCAGCACCGAGCGGATCGCACCGTACCCGGTCAGGTCGGCTTGACCGCCGGAGCCGCCCGCCGGACCCTGCGTCCCGGGCTTGCCGGACTGGTTCGTGGCACCGCCGGAGCCGCCGGTCGTGCCGGCGGGCTGGTCGGCTGTGCCGGCGGGCTGGTCGGCGGACGGCGACACGCCGGACGACTCGCCGTTGAACTCGCTTTCGATGGCCGTACCTCCACGTGCCGGCCCATCGCTGGGCACCCCCGGTGGAACACTCTAGACCCGGTAGGGACGTCCTCCCGTCCTGCACCGCCTGCTCGCCGAGCCTAGGCCGCTGTGGCCAGCCCGACCCGGGCAACCAGGACACGAGGGTATTTCGCATTAACCGTTTCACAGTTAGCGTGCACACGTGGCCACCGACAGCGAGAATCTGCGCCACCGGCTGGACCGGGCGACCGCGCACCTCGACCCGCCGTACGCGGCGGTCGACCTCGGCGCCTTCGACGCCAACGCCGCCGCGCTCGTCGACCTGGCCGGCGACAAGCCGTTGCGGGTCGCCAGCAAGTCGGTGCGCAGCCGCGAGTTGATCGCCCGCGCGCTGGCCCGACCGGGCTGGCACTCGGTGCTGGCGTTCACCCTGCCCGAGGCGATCTGGTTGGTCCGCACCGGGATCACCGCCGACGTGCTGGTGGCGTACCCCACCGTCGACCGGGGGGCGCTCGCCGAAGTCGGCGCCGATCCGGTGCTCGCCGCCGCGATCACGCTGATGATCGACGACCCGGACCAACTTGACTTCTGCGACGCGGTGTCACCCTCCGGCCGCCGTGCCGAGCTACGGATCTGTCTGGACCTGGACGCCTCGTGGCGGCTGTTGAACGGGCGGTTGCACGTCGGTGTCCGTCGCTCACCGGTGCACAGCGCCCGGGCGGCCGGCCGGCTGGCCGCCACCGTCGCCCGTAGACCGGGCTTCCGGCTGGTCGGGCTGATGTCGTACGAGGCGCAGATCGCCGGCCTGGGCGACGCACCGCCCGGGCGGGCGGCGCTCGGCACCGCGATCCGGCTGGCCCAGCGCGGTTCCTACCGCGAGTTGCTGGTCCGCCGCAGCGCGGCGGTGGCCGCCGTACGCGAGCACGCCGACCTGGAGTTCGTCAACGGCGGTGGCACCGGCAGCGTGGCCGCGACCCGCGCTGATCCCGCGGTGACCGAGATCACCGCGGGATCGGGCCTGTACGGGCCGACGCTGTTCGACGCTTACCGCGCCTGGCGGCCTACCCCGGCGGCCTTCTTCGCCTGCGGGGTGGTCCGGCGCCCGACGCCCGACCTGGCCACCGTGCTGGGCGGGGGCTGGATCGCCTCCGGCTCGGCCGACCGCAGCCGACTGCCCCGCCCCTGGTTGCCCGAAGGGCTCAGCCTGCTCGGTGCCGAAGGCGCCGGCGAGGTGCAGACCCCGTTGAGCGGCGCACCCGCCGCCCACCTGCGCATCGGCGACCGGGTCTGGTTCCGGCACGCGAAGTCGGGCGAGCTGTGCGAACGGGTGAACGAGCTGCACCTGGTGGACGGCGACCGGGTGGTGGCCACCGTGCCGACCTACCGGGGCGAGGGTCGAGCCTTCCTCTGACCGGTGGGCCGGCGGGGCCGCGTCGGCGGTGGGTGCGGTCGGTGTCAGACGGGCTGGGCCGCCGGCTGGGCGGGTTCGGCCTCGGCGACGATCTGGTCGTCGGCCGGCTTCGCCGGCTGCACCACCGGCCGGCGGCCGGCGTCACCCCGAGCGTCGACCTGCCGGTGCAGGTACTCCCGGATCAGTGCCTTCGCCTCGGTGAGCACCCGGTCGTCCCCGTCCGGCCTCCGCCGGAACGCCAGCTTGATCAGGGCGTCGGCCGCCTCAACCGCGATCTCCAGATGGAAACGCAGGTCCGGCACGTCGGCCAGCCCGAACCGCTCGGTGAGCACCCGAGCGAGCTGGTCGGCGATCACCCCGTTGTTGTCCCGCTGCTCATCGAGCAGATGCAGGTCGACCACGTCGCCGAAGTGCAGGGTACGGAACCCGGGAACGGTGCGGTGCATCGTGATGTATTCATCGATCCCCGCGTCGACCCCGTCCCACCAGTGGGTCAGGTCGTCCGAGGCGAAGCGTTCATCGAGCCGCTGGAGGTAGGACTCCATCGTGCGCAGCGTCAGCGCCTGCACGATCGCCCGCTTGTCCGGAAAGAACTGGTAGACCGACCCGATCGCCACCTCGGCCCGCTCGGCGAGCAGGGTGGTGGTCAGTCCCTCGTACCCCACCTCGTCGACGAGTTCGGCGCAGGCGTCCAGCATCCGCTGGACCCGCGCGACACTACGACCCTGCACTGGTACTCGACGCAGTGGCCCGGTCGTGGCGGCTGAAGTGGACACTCGCCACCCCCTCTCGACGGATGAACATATCTGCACGTCACGAGTCCGTGACTACCGGTACAACGAGCGGACCTCGATTGCGGTGTTTACCAGGGACAACGTTCCTGATATGAATTCTGTTCATATTCATCTCTAGGAGCGGGCCGATGGTCGAGAGCACCGTCACCGAGGCCGCCGCCTGGTCGAACTGGGCGGGTAACCAACGCGGCGCGGCCACCGCCGTACTGCGGCCGTCCTCGGTCGACGAGGTCGCCGAGCAGATCCGACGTGCCGCCCAAGCCGGCGAGCGGATCCGCCCGGTCGGCAGCGGCCACTCCTTCACCCCGGTCGCGGTCAGCGACGGGCAGCGGATGGACCTGACCCGACTCGCCATCGACGTACGCGTGGACATCGATCGACGCCTCGTCACCGTACCGGCCGCGATGACGCTGCGGGAGGTGAACGCCCTACTCGCCGCGCACCGACTGGCTCTGCCGAACCTCGGTGACATCGATGCGCAGACCGTGGCGGGGGCCATCTCCACCGGCACCCACGGTACCGGTGCTGCCCACGGCGGCCTGGCCACCTTCGTCGCGGCGCTGACCCTGGTCACCGGCACCGGCGAGGTGCTGCGCTGCTCCGCCAAGGAGCATCCGGAGGTGTTCGACGCCGCCCGCGTGTCGCTCGGCGCGCTCGGCGTACTCGTCGAGGTGACGCTGCGCTGTGTGGACGCCTTCGTTCTGCTGGCCCACGAACGTCCGGCGACGCTTGACGCCGTGCTGGCGCAGGTGCCCGCCCTGGTCGACGCACACGACCACCTGGAGTTCTTCTGGTTCCCGTACACCGACCGGGTGCAACTCAAGACCAACGACCGGGTGCCCGTCGACGACCGCCCGCTGTCCCGCTGGCGCGGCTGGCTGGACGACGACTTCCTGGCCAACACCGTCTTCGCCGGAGTCTGTCGGCTCGGCCGGGCCGTGCCGGGCCTGGCACCGGGCATCAGCGCGATCTCCGCGCGGGCGCTCAGCGAGCGCCGCTACACCGGCCGCTCCGACGCGGTCTTCTGCAGCCCCCGCCGGGTCCGCTTCCTGGAGATGGAGTACGCGCTGCCGCGCGAGGCGCTGCCCGAGGCGCTGGCGGCGGTGCGTCGCATCATCGACGGACTGCCGTTCAAGGTGCTCTTTCCGGTCGAGGTGCGGTTCACCGCAGCTGACGGGATCTGGCTGTCACACGCCCACGGTCGGGATTCGGCGTACCTGGCCCTGCACCAGTACGTCGGCATGCCGTACGAGCCGTACTTCCGGGCCTTCGAGGCGGTGGCGACCGGACTGGGTGGCCGGCCGCACTGGGGCAAGCTGCACTGGCGCGACGCCGCCTCCCTGGCCCCCGTCTACCCCCGCTGGCCCGACTTCCAGCGCATCCGCGCCCGCCTCGACCCCCACCACACCCTCACCACCCCTTACCTGACGACTCTCTTCGGCTGAATCCGCCGCGAATCTTGGTCCGAATCCGCCCCTGTAAGGGCGCTCGTGGACCAAGATCCCTCGACTGTCCACAGGGGCAGCGGGCAGGGACAGCTACGCGGCAGGGTGGCGGTGTGGGGAGTCAGGGCACGGGATGGGCGGCAGGTGCATCCGCAGCGGGTCGATCCGCAGGGCGCGGGGTGGGACAGTTTCGGCCTCCTAGCGGGCGGGTGACACGACGCGACCCCGGACCGGGTGAACGGGCGGGCTGGCGAGACGCTTCGGAGGGCGATCCGAGGGCAGGTTGGCGGAGTGCCCGGGAGCGTCATCCGAGGGCGACGTTTCGAGGCTGGGGGCCGGACCTACCGCGAGACGACGCGGACGAGCTGACCTGGTTGCTGTTCCACCAGGAGCAGGTGCTCAGCCTCGATCAGGCTCGCCTGCATCTGTCAGCGAAGGCCATCCGGCACCGGGTCGCATCCGGTCGCTGGCGGCAGGTGCACCGAGCCGTTTACGTGACGCACAACGGGCCGTTGACACCTGCGCAACTGCCGTGGATCGCCGTCTTGTCCGTCGGCCCGGCGGCGGTGCTCGGCGGGTTGAGCGCCGCGCAGGCATGGGGCTTGCGCAGACATGGTGACGGACTCGTGCACTTGCTCGTGCCGTCCGGACACCGACCGCGTTCCATGCCACCCGGTGTCCGGGTACACCGCACCACCATCCTGACCGACGCGGACATCCTCGACGTCGGGCAACCGCGTCGGACGATGCCGGCCCGGTCGATCGTGGACGCAGCGCAATGGGCGGCCGATGACCATGAGGCGTGTGCCATCATCGCGGCCGGATACCAGCAGCGCCTCGTCGGCGGCGACGATGTCCGGCGCGTACTCGATCGCCTACCCCGCGCCCGGCGGCGCAGCCTGATCCGGCAGACGGCCGTCGACGCGACTCCCTGCCGGAGTTGGAGTTCCTCGCCCTCGTCCGGCGCGCCGGGTTGCCCGAGCCGACCCGGCAGGCGGTCCGGCGGGATGCCGCCGGCCGGCGCCGCTACCTGGACGCGCTGTTCGAGGAGTGGGGAGTGCTCGTGGAGATCGACGGCGGCCAGCATCTCCATCCGGCCACGGCATGGGCGGACATGCGCCGGCAGAACGACCTGTGGCAGCGCGGCGACCGGGTGCTCCGCTTCCCGGCCTGGGCCATCCGCCACGCACCCACCCAGGTCATCACCCAACTCCGCACCGCCCTCACAGCGGCGGGTTGGCACCCCTGACGACGCAGATCTTGGTCCGCCAGCGCCCCACCGAGGCGGATTCAAGCGGCGGTTGCAACACCGAGTAGTTGGGCCATTTTCTCACTGGGAGTGGCCCAACCTAGGGTTTGACGGGGACGGGTGTTCAGTTCGTCGGCGACGGCGTCGAGGTCG
>NZ_JAGPXT010000032.1 GCF_018070465.1 Micromonospora sp. C95 | reverse complement strand
AATGTTGCCAAAGGAATCCAAACCAACCAGAAAAACTGGCCAGCCCGGGAAAAAACAAATTTGGCACTGGCTTATCAAGCACCCTGTTGAGTTCTCAAAGAACAACCACACACCATCAGACAACCCCTCACAAGGGCCACCATCCGGGGCACCACACCCAACACAACCGCGCCGGGCACTTTTACTACGTTACCTCACCCTCTGCGGCGAGTCAAACCGGCTTGTCCCGGTCCGTCACGCTTCATACGGTTCGGCACCCACGATCGAGGACAGCGGTCGCCCGCTTGACTCGGTCATCGGATTTGGCAGGCCGGCCGCTGCGGTTGCCCGCAGGCTCGTCCGGTTCCCTGCCGGTCGTAAACCTTACCCGGTCGGTTCCGCCCCACCAAATCCGCCCCTCGGCGGCTCGGTCGAGCCCCACCCGGCCGGGTCCACAGAGGAGGAATCCTCCGCGAACCCAGTGCCTGCCGGAACCTGGCTCTCAGGACTTTCGCCCTGTTTGCCCCTTCCGCGCTGGCAGAGAGAAAGTTACGCGCCCGGCGGATTGATCGTCAAATCGGCTGGGCGCGGTCCCCGTCACACTCGCTGCAGACCCGAACCTAATGCGGCTGCCCGGGCGGTGCCTCAAGGCGTACCCCGTCGGAACGCACGCCACCCACGGACGCCCAGCAGACCCACGGCCGTGCCGATGGCCAACGACGCCGCAATGAGCAGTGCGTGTATCCACAGGAAGGTAGTCGCCGGCCAGGTGCCGACAACCCCACTCGACCACGACCTCGGGTCGTTCCAGATGGCCACCGCAAACCTCGGCCAGATCACCCAGGTCCAGATCCCGACCCCGGCGAGAAACACCGCCCAGCCACGCGACAACACCATGGTCGGCGAGTATGCCAGCGCCTGCACCGGGACATCGGCGGAAGCGTCCGATCGGTACGGTGGATCGCATGGACCCCCTGCTGAGCCGCACCAACGCGGAGGCGCACCTCTACATGGATCTACACCCGTGCACCTGCGGCGAGACACGTTTCCCTCGGAACAGCGCGGTGGTGGCGCTCGACGACGGTGACCTGGCCAGCCGGTACACGGGCGCCTGCGCCGGGTGCGGTCAGGAACGGGAGTTCCTCTTCCGGCTGCCACCTGTGACGCCGCCGGCGGGCGGCGGATTCCACTACGGCGGAGACGAGCCCTCGCAGTTGCTCGACCCAGGGGAATGGTTGCTGGTCTCGGACGCGTACGCCGGACAGGTGCCGGCCGACCCCGGGGCCGGCGAGGCCGCTCAGCGGGCCCGAGCCGTGCTGGCCCGGGCCGTGGCCGCCCTCGACGAGGTCGGCAAGTTCATCCCGCCGGACGGGGCCGTCGTCCCGGCGAGCGCCTTCACCAGCGACCGTGGCCGGCAGCTGCACCAGCGCGAGCCCGGCCGGTTCCGGCGGGACCGCCTCACCGCCGTCCGCGATGCGTACGCCGGGATGCTTGCGCGGCTCGGCTGAAGCGCCTCACGCTGCGGCTACTTCGGCCCGTCCTCGTAGTCGCGCGGGTCGGTGAAGCTGCCCGGCGGCATCATCTGGACTGGCGGTAGGTCGTCCAGTTCTACCGGGGTCAACCGGCCAATCAACTCCCACATCGACCAGGCGACCGCGCGGAGCTTCCGTTCCCGAGCGGATGAGGCTGCCGGCCCGGATGCGCCGACGAGGTCCATCTCGTGCACGAAGTAGACCATCTCGTCTCCTGCCTTCCCGACCGAGACCACGAGCAGCCCGCCGGACGGATTGGCGATCACCAACCAGTCCGGCGACAGCCAAGGATCCCGGTGCACGCGCTGAGCATGCACCAGGTCGATCGATGGATGATCGGGATGCACGCCGAACAGCGGGCGCTCCGGCAACAGAGAGAACGGTTTACCCGGAACGTGGTGTTCAGTCTCGGGCTCGGCACCGTTTGTCCGGCCGAGCCAGTGCCGGTAACTCACTGGAAGTCGAACGCCGAGCGCAGCCTCCAGCGACTGGAGCTGGGTCTCGTCCAACTGGCCGTACGGCCGCAGCCGAGCCCGCTTCCACAGCCGCCCGGTCGGCGGCTCCATCACCTCATTCTCGTCCACCCGGCGGACGGTGACCTTCCAGTCGTCCGCGCTGGACATGTCGAGATCCGCGAAACGCCAGGTCTCCTCGCCCACCGGGAAGGTCTCACCGAGGATGACCTCATGGGCGAAACTCTCGTCGCGCTGAAAGAGCATCACGATGATCTCGGCACGCACCGGCGGCCCGACATCGACCCAGCGCACCCCAAACCGGGCCGGCCCAACGCTCGCCGTCGCGTTGCTGGGAACAGCGGCTACATGAGTAAACGAGCGCACCAGCTCTCTCCTCAGATCAGATGGCGCAACGCACGGCTGGCCGCGCCTTGCTCATAGCTGCCCGTTCTCATAGTTGGCGGGGTCCGTATACGTCCCGGGCGGGTGGATCTCCACGGGAGGAAAATGGTCCAGTTCCATCGGCGTCAACCGGCCGATGAACTCGGGCATGGACCAGGCCACCGCCCTCAGCTTCCGCTCCCGGGCGGCCACAGCGGCTGGGTCCCGCGAGCCGACCAGGTCGAAATCGTGTACGAAATAAACGCTCTCGTTGCCCAACTCTGCAGAGACAACCAGCAGCCCACTTGCCGCCTTCGCGATGACCAGCCAGGCTCGCGAAAACCAGAGGTCACGGTATCGACGCTGGGCGTGCACCAAATCGAACGGAGGGTACTCGGGGTGAACGCCGAACAGCGGGCCCGGCGGAAGCAGACTGATCGGCATCCCGGGGATGTGGTGTGGCACCTCGGGTAGTGCACCGTTGTTCCGCCCCAGCCAGATCCGGTAACCCCGCGGTAGCTGAGCCCCGAGCGCGGCCTCCAGCGACTGGAGTTGGGGCTCGTCCAACTGGCCGTACGGCCGCAGCCGTGCTCGCTTCCAGAGCCGCCCGGTCGGCGGCTCCATCACCTCGTCCTCATCGACCCGGCGAACGGTCACCTCCCAGTCGTGAGCGCTGGACATGTCAAGGTCGGCGAAGCGCCAGGTCTCCTCGCCCACCGGGAAGGTCTCACCGAGCGTCACCTCGTGGGCGAAGCTCTCGTCGCGCTGGAATGGCATGACAATGATCTCGACACGCACCGGCGGCCCGACATCGACCCAGCGCACCCCGAACCGAGCCGGCCCGACCGGCGTCGTCGTGTTGTTCTGAACGACGGCCACGTGAGTAAACGAGCGCACCAGCTCTCTCCCGGTTCCCTCAGGCACGATCAGGCGTCCAGCATGTCGTACAAGTCCGGCTCGGCGGGAAGCACGAAACCGAGCACGTCGCGGGCGATCCGTTCGGCCTCCGCGCGCCCCACCGGTGCCGGCGTCGCCTGCCCCGCCGCCACGCCACCGGCCGTCCAGTGCAGCGAGCGTCCCGGGCCGCCGATCTCGGACACCATCAGGCCAGCAACGCTACCGTCCCCGGCAAGCATCGCGAAGTAGTTGATCGCGTAGTGCTCGTCATCGAGGTGGGTGCGACCAAGGGTGCGCGGCGGCGACGCGGGCTTGGCCGGCGGGCCGGGCTGATCGACAAGCGGAGCGCCCGGGCTTGGAACGGCCAGCGGGCGGTTGACGACCGTCTCGGCGGACGATCGGGGCGACGGCACGAGTGGCTGGATGTTCGCTGCGGGGCCGCCACTCGTCGATCCAGATGGCGGAACGGCGATCGATGTCTGGTCCAGGTGTGCGCACCAAGGCTGCATCAAGTCCAGCATCGCCCGCACCGGCATCAATGACGGATGCTCCGTGTTCCAGGGATTGCGTAGCCTTATCTGGCCGTCCCGCACAGCAACGATCTCGTACACATGCTTTTCTTCAAGCCCGTGGGGCAAGGTGGTAAGCCCGGGATACATATCCATCGACCACGTCGCGATGGTGATCGGACTGCCGGCCGCGAGCAGGGCAGTCAGTTGACGCTCGACCGCCTTCTCTCGACCCGGCGTGGCATCGAGAAGCGTCTGCCGGGCCGGTAGGCCGGTGAGCTGGGTGAGCAACTCGGCCTGCATCAGGGTGGTGCTGCCGACGTTGAGCCGCGCATAGCCCATGGGGGCGGCACGGTGCGGGTCGTCCTTGCTCTCCCACCCGCGCCACTCGCGCTGCCACTGCTCGTGCCGTTCCTTGGTCCAGGTGCGGTCCACTGCGGCGAGCGCCTTCTCCAACACCGCTGCCCACCCGACGCCGACTTCCGACTGGTCGGCATACGCGGCCCAGGAACTGCCGGCGTGCACCGGGACGTCGGGTCGCACGTTGATTCGGATGCGCCGACCGGTCGCCACCGACCTGTCTCCGCGCAACACAGTCTCGTGCAGCAGGACGTCCACCGTGCCGTCCGGTTGCGGCTCAAACAACTGGGGTATGTTCTCCGGTCGATGCCCGGCGAGGGCCGCCATCGTGGCCAGCATCCCGCAGTCACCCAATATGCCCTGCTGCACCTGCGTCCGTCCGGGCTGGCCGTCGAAGAGCGGCGCCGGCTGGCCCGTTGCCGGCAGCAGGGAGCGCCCGTACTCGATCGGATGCTTGCGCTTCGGATCGGGCAGCGTCACCCGATCCGCCACAACGGTGACCTCGTCTGCTGTCACCGTCGGGGTGACCTCGACCTCGACGTCCGGGTCGGACGGCATCATCGCCTGCAGCGCCTCGGTCAGCGCCGTCGGCACCAGCCCCATCCGCCGCGCATCCGACTGGTAGTGGAAGCTGTGCGTGGCGAGCACCGCCATGGCGGCGGGATTCGACCCGTACTCGACGTTGAAGGCGGCGTAGGTACGCGTCCGGTCCTCGTCGAGCAGCGCGTTCCGGCCTGCGGGGGTGTTCAGGTCGTATGCGGGTACGGACCTCTCCAGGTTGAACTCGGGAGCGCCTTCGAGGGTGTACGGGCGCAGGTCGACGCGGCCGGTCAGGTCGACGTAGATGCCCTCGGTGGCGAGTCGGTCGGCCAGCGGCGGGTCGACCTGGCGGACCTGGTCCAGCAGGTTCGGCGGCAGGCCGATGAGCTGCCCGGCCAGGGCGGGCATCCGGGGCAGGGAGGACTGGCTCTGCTCCCCGTGCACGGCCAACTCGCGCAGCTTCGCGGCCACGTCGGCGGCGGGCGGCGGCTGGAGGTCGGGGGCGAGCCGGGTGCGGTAGTCGAGCGCGCGGAACCGCTCGACCATCGTCTGGTTGGGGTTGACGGCCAGGGCACCGCTCACCGCCTCCGGTGTGATCACCGGCAGGCTCAGCTGCATCACGTGGGTCCACACGTCGGCAGGCAGGACGGCGAGGCGGGCGGCTGCGTCGGGCGTACCCCAGCGGAGGCCCAGCCGGTCGACCAGGATGTCGATCTCGGCTCGCAGGGCGAGCCGGGTGGCGGGGTCGGCCTGGGCGTACCAGGCGGCCATCAGGCGCAGCTCGGCCACCCGACCTCGGTCGCGGACCGACAGGCCACCGGGGTCGATCGGTACCTCCGCCGCGCCCTGGTCGAAGAGCCCCACCTGGGCGGTACCAGTCTCGTGCCGCGCCAGTAGTTCGGCGGCCTCGTGCGCCACCGCGCGGTCGACCGCCATGTCCCCGGCGCGGTCGGAAACGGTGAGGGTGAAGGTGCCGTCCAGGTTGCGGATGGTCTGCGCCACCACACCGTCGGCAAGCGGCGCGGCGGTGACCCGGACGTGCAGCGGCGCCAGGCCGGGCGCACGCACCTCGAAGGCGTCGGGGCCGACCGCCACGATCTGATCCGCGCCGACCTGCTCCGCCAGGCTGGGCAGCACCAGCCTGGCCCGGTCCAGCACGGCCGGGGCGTCGGCAGCAGGCCGGCCGTGGCCGTGGAACGCCGAGCCGGGCAGCGCCGTCACGCTGCTGCGGGCCAACTCGACGTGGGCGTACCAGGGGCTCATCAGGTCGAGGAAGGCGCGCAGCGGCATCGGCGCCGGATGCTGCGAGTTCCACGGGTTGCGCAGCTGGACCTCGCCGTCCCTGACCGACACGATCTCGTAAGCGTGCCCCGCGACCAGTCCGTACGGTGGCTTGCCCCCGGGCTGGGTAGCGTAGGCGTCGGCCGGCCGGCTGCCGGTGATCAGTGGGCTGCCGGCGGACAACAGAGCCGCCAGTCGTGCCTCGGCGTCGGCTTCCCGGCCCGGTGTCGGGTTCAGTTCACTGACCCCGGTCGGCAGGCCGGTGAGCTGACCGAGCAGCTCCGCCTGCACCAGGCGGCTGCTGCCGTTGTCGAGACGGGCGTAGCCGAGCGGCGCCGCCTGAGCGGCGTCCACGCCCGGCCGGGCGGTCCACTGTTGCTGCCACTGGTCGTGGCGCTGCTGGGTCCAGGTCCGGTCGATCGCCGCGATCGCCTTCTCCAGCAGCGACGCCCAGGCCGATCCGACCACGGACTGGTCGGCGTACGCGCTGTGGCCGTTCGAGTTCGGGTGCAACGGCACGTCCGGGAAGACGGTCACCCGCAGCTGTCGACCGGTCGGCGTGATCGCGCGGTCCGGCCCACTGGTCTCGTGCAGCACCACGTCGACCGAGCCGTCCGGGTTCGGGTGGAACATCTGCGCGACCGTGTCCGGCAGTTGACCAGCCACCGAGCCGATCACGGCGATCATGCCGCAGTCGCCGAGGGCTCCCTGCTGGACGTCCTCCCGCTTCGGTGGCCCGTCGAACAGTGGCGGCGGTTGCCCGGTGCGGGCGTCCAGCGCCGCCCCGTAGACCGGGCCGGGCTGGTGTGCCGATTCGGGTGGCAGGGTCACCCGGTCTGCCGCGACGCGGATCTCTCCGGCCGTCTCCGGTGTCGCGGAGTTGTCCACGTGGGCGGCGGTGGTCGTCGGCACCGGGGTGATGCTGCGCAGAGCATCGGTCAAGACGTCCGGTACCAGCCCCATCCACCTGGCGGTGCCCTGGTAGTGGAAGTCGTGTCCGGTGAGCAGGGCCGCCGCCTGGTCACCGTGGAGACCGCGTAGCGCTGCCCGGGCCCGTTGCCGGTCCTCGTGCAGTTGGGCGCGCCGCCCAACCTCGGTGGTCAGATCGAACGCCGGGCGTGCGGCGCCGAGGTCGACGGCGGGCACGCTCGGCACCATGTACGGACGCAGGTCGTAGCGGCCGGTCAGGTCGACGTAGATGCCCTCGGTGGCAATCCGGTCGGCGAGCTGCGAATCCACCGCCCGGATCCGGTCGAGTCTTGCCTGCGGGAGGCCGACGATCTGACCGGCGAAGGCCGGCATCCGTGGCAGGCCGGCCTGCGCGTGTTCGGCCTCGGTCGCCAGCTCCCGCAGCCGGGCGTCCAGGTCCGCCTGCTGGGGCACCTGGAAGTCCGGCGCCAGTCTGGCCCGGTAGTCGAACAACCTGATCCGCTCGACCTCGGTGAGGGTCGCGCCACCGGCAAGCACCGTGGCGACCGCCTCGGGCGTGATCGACGGCACGCTGAGCCGCATCAGGTGCGCCAGCACGTCCCGAGGTAGGACCGCCCACCGTGACCGGACGTCCGGGTCACCGACCCGCAGGCCGAGGTGACCGGCGAGGGCGTCGATCTCGGCGCGCACGGCAGGTCGGGTGCCCGGGTCGGCGGCGTCGTACGTGGCGGCAAGCAGCCGGATCTCCGCCATCCGGCCCCGGTCGTGGGCGGTCAGCCCGGTCGGGTCGATGGGGCCCTGGACGTTACCCGGGTCCAGCGGACCGACGAGCGCCCGACCGGCCTCGTGCAGCGCCGCCAACTCGGCGACTTCGTGCGCCAGCGCCCGCGCCACCACCGGATCGGCGGCCCGGTCGGAGACCGTGACGGTGAGGACGCCGTCCGGGTCGCGGGTCGATCGGGCCACCAGGCCGTCGGGCAGCGGAGCACTGGCGAGCCGTACGGTGAGCGGATGCTGCCCGGCAGTGCGGATCTCGAACAGGTCCGGCCCGATCGGGGTCACCGCGTCCACCCGGGCGTACTGCGCGATCTGCGGCAGCGCGGACCGGGCCAGATCCAGCACCGCCGCCGGGTCGGCCACCGGGCGGCCCAGACCGTGGAAGGTGGAGCCCGGAACGGCACCGGCAGTGATCGCGTCGCCCGTCGATACCCTGGCGTCATGGCCACGCCCGCCGACCTGTACGCCGCCATCCTCGCCGACCCCGACGACCTCGACCTGCGGCGACGCTACGCCGACGCCATCGAGACCACCGATCCCGAGCGGGCCGATCTGATCCGCCTCGACCTGGAAGGGGCCGACGGCACCAGGGAGATGCTGTTCCTGCACCGGCGGATCCACCCGCGCCTCGCCGATCCCGTGGCTCACCTGCTCGTCGACTGGCGAATCCGCAACGGCCTCATCGAGTCGGTCACCATGACCGCGCGTACCCTCATCGACCACGGCGACGAGGTCTGGGCCCACCACCCCGTCCGCCACCTGGTCCTGACCGAAGCCGCCGGCCTCATGACGGACGTCGCCCAGGTCGCCTGCCTCGACCGCCTGGTCGCCCTCGACCTGCGCGGAAACCCGATCGGCGACGACGGACTCGCCACCCTCGTCGACTCCCCGCACCTGCGCCGGATCCGCTGGCTGGGCCTGGCGCGCTGCGGCATCGGCCCGGCCGGAGCCGAGACCCTCGCCGCCACCCGCAACCTGCCCGCCCTGCGCTACGTCGACCTGCGGCGCAACCCCGTCGAGGTCACCGCCCAGGGCCACGGGCAGCACATCGACGGATCGCCCGTCTGGGTCGAGATGCCTCCGCTCGGGCAGGAACTGATCGCCCGGTACGGCCCGCTGCCCTGGCTCGACATCCAGTGGGGCTGGAAGCTGTACAGCATCGCCCTCTGGGATGAGGTCTGAAGGAGAATCCGGCGGCGCGCCGCCGTCGATCGACGGCGGCACCGGCGGGACACCGCGGTTCGCCTCGGCGATTCGCTGGGCGTGGAACCGGATGCTGGGCGGGATGCCCTGCGAGTCGTCGGGCAGTGCCGCTGCCTGACGCAGGACGACCTCCGTCAGGCCCTCATCGACCCTGGCCAGGAGCGCCCCGGCCACGCTGGCACCGCCGAGGACCCTGAGCTGACCACTGCGGTCACGTAGCCCCAGCAGGTCAGGGACCGGGTCCTTCGTGCGGATGGACGGTCCTTCGAGTGTTGCCAACTCGATTTCGGACAGCAGGGTGTGCACGCCACCGGGAAGCCGGGGCTCCTGCCCGATCGAGAGCACCACTCGGTCGTATACCTGCTCGGTGCCGTCGCTGAACCCGACGACGAACGCTCCGTCGACCGTGTGCCGGATGCCGACGACGCTGCGCAGCGCCATGTCCGACACGCGGGCCTGGGCAGCGTCTGAGTACGCACCGAGGCCGGGCAGGTTGTTACGTCGGTTATCGCCGCCGCTGAAACTGAACTCCAGTTGCGCTCGGGCGTCGACGATGGGATCACCCGTCACCCGGTCGGCCGGTAGCGGCCTGGCCTGGGCCGACCAGTCGATGCGCCCCGCTGCGGAGGCAGCGGCCTGCTCGATGTCCCATGCGCCGGACGGTCCCGCCCCGTAGACCAGTACCCGGTCGCCCGGCTGGTAGGTGTCGGCCAGGTTCTGCCCGCCGAAGTCGACCGGCGACGCGGCCGGGCGGGGATCGGTGAACGAGCCGTCCCGGGCGTGGCCGAGTCGGGCCGCGACCTCCTCGGGCAGTGCCCGTGGGTCCACCGGGTCGCCCGCCGGGTCGTGCACCTGCCCGGTCAGGATGTTCACCGCGTGGCCGCTGGACGGGTCGACCACCAGCGGGTCGGTCAGTCGGCCACTGAGATCGGTGAGCAGTGGCAGATCCGAGGCGTCCGTACCGCCGAGAACGGCTCGTACGTGCGGGGGGAGGCTTTCCAGACCGACGACCGCACCAGCCGGGTCGCGGAACACTGGTGCGGTCCCGGAGCGGTTCACGCGGTAACCGGTGGTGGGGTCGACGTACTCGCCGGCGGTGCCGGTCGGCGCGGTGGGCACCCGGGAAGGGCCGGGACCGGTTGCGATGTCCAGTGCTGCGGTGAAGAACTCCCGCCCGCCGATGGTCACCCGGAAGTTCGCACCGTCGGGCCATCCGGTGGCGTCAGCCGGGCGCGGCGTGACCGAGGTGGCCAGTCCCTGGTAGGTGGGCATGCCGTTGAGCGCGCGGGCCGCGCCCACCGCGTCGGCGAACACATCGGACGGGGTGAACCCGGTGCCCTCCTCGCCCAGGTCGGACGGTTGGAACGGCAGCCCGGGAAGTTCCAGCTCGGCGGGGACCTGCCCCATCAGCAGCGTCTGCCGCTCCGCCCACGGGTCGTGCCCCTGAGAGACGCAAAGCACCGGTGGCAGACCGTTCCCGGGGTCGGCGGGAGCGCCCAGGGTGACGAAGTCAGCGGTGGCGGCCCAGCCACCACCGATCACCAACCGGCCGAAAACATGATCGGGTGCCGCGTCCAGCGCGGAGTCCACCCGGGCGGTAAGCGCGACGTCGGCCTCGTTGCGCAGGGCGGTCGCCTGCTGGGCCCAGGCTCGGGCCTCAGCACGGACCGCCGATTGAGCGACGCGCAGTTGTCCGACGAGTTGCTGCCCGTCGCTCTGGGCGAGCCCGAGCAGGTTCTCGACCTCCGGGGCGAGGGTGCCGAGATGGTTCCGGATCAGATCCAGGCGCGCCTGGGCCGCTTTCGGGCCGACCACTGGCACGTTGGCGCCGTGTCCGTGAACGGGGGCGGCCGGCTCCTGCTCCAGCAGCCCGGAGGCAACGAGCAGACTCAACGCCTCGGCTCGTAGTTGACCGGCTCGGGCCGGCTCTGACGTGGCGGCGCTGTCGGTGAGCACGACCCGCAGTTCGGCGAGGCGGCCCATGTCCCGGGCGGTGAGAGTCCGGGAACCGTTGCCCTCCGGCCGAGCGCCCTCGGCGAGCGCCGCGGTGGCGTCGACGCGCAGCCCCGCGGCCCGTTCCTGAGCGACGGTGTCCACCTCGGTCAGGGCCGCGGCCACGGCACGGCGGACGTGGTCCGGATGCGCCCCGGTCGACACCCGCACCACCGCACCATCGGGGTGGTACTGCACGGTGGCGACGGGGACGAGCGGCACGTTCGCCGCAGGATCGGTCAGCTCGATGCGTACCCGGTACGGACCGTCCAGCGTGTCCAGGGTGACGGTGCCGGTGGCCGGGTCGACGCGGGCGCGGTCGGGCAGTGCCCCGCCGTCCACGGCGGCCTGGATGGCCTCCCCGGTCCGGGCGGGATCGGCGTCGAGCAGCGCACCACCGAAGGTCGTACCGGCAGCGGCCCGGCGAAGATCGGGCCCGTCAGTGGCGGTCGCGGGGTCGGTGCCCGGTCCCGGAGGGCCACCGGGACCGGTAGGTCCGGTGTCCCCGGTCGGATCGTCCGACGGAATCGAGCCGTCGGTCCGGGTCAGGCTGTCGGGTCCGCCTCGGGCCACACCTGGCGACCCTTGATCCTGCCCTCGCGGCGCGCCTGCGCGTACTCCTCCATCACCCGACGTGGCGGCAGGCTGGTGTGCGCGGTGACCACTCCCGAGCGGTCGATGATGTAGCTGCCCTGGCCCACGTGCATCCCCGAGGCCCGCTCCTGCTCCGACAGTCTCTCCCGGGCCAGCCAGCCGAACTCGAACTCCCGTAACACGATCGGATTCCCGGTTCGCAGCAGTCGGCTGATCAGCGTCAGCGCCTCGTCCTCGGTCAACTCGCCCCTCTCCGTCAGGCACCATCATCGCCCAGAGTGCGTGGGTTTCCCGCACATCGGCGGCGGGCATCTCCACCGACGTCGTGCCGGTCTGCGGATCCCACCACACCGGCGCGTCAGCGTCCGCCGGAAAGACGATCACGAAGGCGTGGGAACTGTCGACCTCAGGTCGGCCAGCCTCGTCGAGCACCACATTCCCGGCCGCGTCGAGCAACAGCCAGTCGGCCACCACCAGCGCCGACGCCCCGGGGCCGGCGTCCGCCACCTGCCGGTAGAGGTCCGCGTACTGGGCGGTGACCGCGTCCGTACGAGCGGACAGGTCCGTCGGCAGGCTGCCGGAACCACCGATCCATTCCCCGCCGATCCACGCCTCGGCGCGCTCCAGTCCGCCCCGCTCACCCGTGACGCGGTCGATCGAGCCGTCGGCGAAGCGGTCCGCCCAGCGCGGTACGGACACCTGCGGCTCGCCGTGGAAGCTGGCCAGCGCCGCCAGCGACGAGTCGAGGCAGTTGTTGCCGCGACCGGGCTGTTCTGGTCCGCCGTCGTTGACCAGCAGCCCGTACGGATGGGTCGACGGGTCCGCGAAGACCGCGTACCCCTGCCCGGTGGCGAGGCTCGCCGCGAGATCGTCCTGGAAACGTGGATCCTCAAGCGGAGCCAGTTCACCCGGCCCGAACCGTCGGCTCTCCGGCAACGACGGGCCACGAGGGGCGGTGTTCGCGCCGTCCGTCGATACGCTGCCGTCATGGCCATGACCGCCGACCTCTACGCCGCCATCCTCGCCGACCCCGACGACCTCGACCTGCGGCGACGCTACGCCGACGCCATCGAGACCACCGACCCCGAGCACGCCGAGCTGATCCGCCTCGACCTCGACGGCGGGAGTACCCCCCGACGTCTGCTGCTCCGGCGGAGGATCGGACCACGGCTCGCCCGTCCCGTCGAGCGGCTGGTCGACGACTGGCGGCTGCGGCGCGGATTCGTCGAGTCGGTGACCATGCGTGCCGACGCCTTCCTCGACCACGGAATCGAGGTCTGGCGGGACGTTCCCGTCCGGCACCTGGTGCTTACCGACGTTTCCGGACGCGTCGCCGACATCGCCGCGTCGCCCCTGCTGGGACAGCTGGTCGGACTGGACCTGGGCGGAAACCCCATCGGCGACGCCGGTGTGCGGCACCTCGCTGGATCCGGCTTTCTGGGCCGGCTGCGTTGGCTCGGTCTGTCCCGCTGCGACATCGGCGCCGCCGGTGCCGAGGCGCTGGCCGCCAGCCGCAACCTCCCCCACCTGCGCTACGTCCAGTTCGACCGCAACCGGGTCGAGATCCTGCCGTACGGCGTCGGCCAGGACATCGACGGCAGACCGGTCGGCGTCGACGTGCCCGCTCTCGGGCAACGTCTGATCGACCGGTACGGACCGCTGCCCTGGCTCGACGTCCGCTGGGCCTGGGAGGGGCCCCCGAGGTACCACGACGTCTAGGTCGTCCGGCCCGGACGGGGCACCGGGTACGGTCTGACCGTCACCCGGTGCGGTCGGCGGTGCGGGTCGGTTGGCCTCGGCGATCCGTTGCGCATGGAACCGGATGCTGGGCGCGATACCCCGGGAGTCGTCGGGCAACGCATTGGCCTGGGCGGTCAGGAGGGCACGTACCTCCGACGGGGCGGACGTCTCGGCCACCACACCCGGGGCGACACTGGCCGCGCCCAGGACGCGGAGCCGCCCCGAGGCGTCCTGAAGGCCCAGCAGATCGGTCTCGGTGTCCGGAACGGCCACCGGTCCGTCCAATGGCGCCAGGCCGAGCCCGCTGACCAGGTTGGCGACACCCCCGGGGAACTCGGCCGCCTGGCCGATCGAGAGCACCACCCGGTCGTACGCCTGTCGGCTGCCGTCGGTGAACTCCACCAGGAAGCGGCCGTCGACGGTGTGCCGGAGGCTGACGATCTCCCGGAGCGATCGGTCGACCTGGCTCTGCACGGTGTCGGCGTAGGCACCGACGTCGGGCAGTGTGTTCCGCCGGTTGTACCCGCCGCCGAAGCTGTACCGCAGGCGCGCCTCGGCGTCCTGGTCCGGGTCACCGGTGAGCTGATCGGGCGGTGGGTCCATCGCGCGGGCCGACCAGTCGACGCTCGCGGCGGGCGACGCCGCGGCCTGCTCGATGTCCCACGCGCCGGAGGCACCCGCGCCGAAGACGAGTACCCGGTCACCGGGGCGGTACGCGTCGGCGAGGTTCTGCCCACCGAAGTCGACAGGTGGCGCGGCCGGTCGAGGATCACTGAAGGATCCGTCCGGAGCGAAGCCCAGCCGGGCACCGACCTCGGCCGGCACGGCACCGGCGTCCAGCGGCGTGCCGTCGGGGTCGACAACCTGGCCGGTCGTGACGTCCACGGCGTACCCGGAGGTCGGGTCGACCACCAGCGGATCGGTCGGTCGCCCGGTCAGATCCGCGAGCAACGGCAGATCGCCCCGGTTGGTGCCCGGACCACCGAGAACGGCTCGTACGGGCGCCGGCACGCTCTCCGGTGCGATCGGGTTGCCGTCCGGGTCCTGGAACAGCGGCGTGCTGCCCGAGCGGTCGACGCGGTAGCCGGTGGTCGGGTCGACGTAGGTGCCGGTGGCGTTTGTCGGGACGCTGGGTACCCGGGACGGTCCCGGCCCGCTGACGATGTCGACGGAGCTGGTGTAGATGTCCCGGCCGTTGACGGTGAGTCGGAAGTTGGCGCCGTCGGGCCAGCCCGTGGCGTCGGCCGGTCGAGGAGTGATCGAGGTGGCGGTGCCCTGGTAGGTCGGCATGCCGGAGAGCGCGCGCGCCGCGCCCACCGCGTCGGCGAAGACGTCGGAGGGGGTGAACTGGGCGCCCGCCTCGGCGAGGTCGGCCGGCTGGAACGGCAGGCCGGGAAGTTCCAGCTCCGACGGAACCTGCCCCATCAGCAGCGCCTGGCGTTCCGCCCACGGGTCGTGCCCCTGTGAGATGCAGAGCACCGGTGGCAGGCCGTGGCCGGGGTCCGCCGCGGCACCCATGGTGACGAAGTCAGCGGTCGCGGCCCAGCCACCGCCGATGACGAGCCGGTCGAAGACGTGGTCGGGCGCCACCCCGAGGGTGGCGTCCACCCTGGCGGTCAACGCGAGATCGGCCTGGTTGCGCAGTTCGGTGGCCTGCTGCGCCCAGGAACGCGCCTCGGCGCGGATCGCCGACTGAGCCGCCCGGATGTCCGCCACGAGCTGCTGCCCGTCGCTTCGCGCGAGCCCGATCAGGTTCTCCACCTCGGTGGCGAGCGGACCGAGGTGATGGTGGATCAGGTCGAGGCGGGCGCGGGCCGCTTCCGGCCCGACGACCGGCGTGTTGCTGCCGAGCCCGTGCACGACGTGCGCCGGTTCCTGTTCGAGGAGACCGGAGGCGACGAGCAGACTCAGCGCCTCGGCGCGTAGTTGGCCGGCGGTTGCCGGATCGGCGATGGTGGCGCTGTCGGCGAGCACCACCCGCAGCTCGGCGAGGTGGCCGATGTCACGTGCGGTCAGCACGCGGGTGCCGTCACCCTCCGGCCGGGCACCCTCGGCGAGTGCGGTGGTCGCGTCGAACCGCAGCCCCTCGGCCCGTTGCTGGGCGATCGCGTCCACTTCGGCGAGCGCCGCCGCCACCGCCCGCCGGACGTGGTCCGGGTGGGCGCTCGTCGACACCTGCACGACGGCCCCGTCGGTGGTGTAGCCGATGGCGGCCACCGGGGCGACCGCCGCGTCAGCTGCGGCCGGAATCAGCTCGACGCGTACCGGATAGGGGCCGTCGAGGGTGGTCAGGGTGACTGTGGCGGTGGTGGGGTCGGCACTCGCCCCGTCGGGTAGTGGCCCTGCGGTCAGGGCCGTCTCGACGGCGATCGTGGTGCGCCCGAGGTCGGCGTCGAGCAGCGCGCCGCCGAAGGTCGTACCGGCTGCTGCCTGCCGCAGGTCGGGGCCGTCCGGGTCGGCTGCCGGCCCGGAGTCGACCGGCGGCGGCGGATCGATGCCTGATGGCCCAGCCACCCCGGCCGTTTCGACCGGCGGCGTCAGGCCGTCTGTTCCTCCGCCGGCCAGACCTGTCGACCCGTCATCCGGCCCTCCCGGCGGGCCTGCGTGTATTCCGTGATCAGCAGCGGTACCGGCAGACTCATCTGGACTGTGATCACTCCCGTCCGGTCGATGATGTAGCTCCCGTGGCCCAGTTGCCTGCCCTCCGCCCGTTCCTGTGGTGACAGCTGTTCCTTCGCCAGCCAGCCGAACTCGAACGGGTGCAGCTCGATCTCGTTCGCCGTGCCCAGCAGGCGCCTGATCAGCGTCAGCGCCTCGTCCTCCGTCATCGGTAACCCTTTCCGCCATGGTCTCCATCGACCACAGCGCATACGTCTGTGCCAGGTACGCGGCCGGGGGCTGCGGCCACGTCGTCCCTCGTTGCGGATCCCACCAGACCGGCCCCTCTGCGCCCTCCGGATAGACCAGGACGAAGGCGTGCGAATCCTGAACCTGCACGTGCCCCCGGTCGAGGACGACTTCACCGCTGCCGGGATCCGTCCTGACCCATTCGGCCACGACGAGGGCCGCCGAACCCGGACCGGCCGCCGCGACACGCTGATGAAGCTGCGCGTACTGCTCGGCGACCGCCGCCGCGTGCTCGGCCGGGGTCGTCGGCAGCCCCTCCGACCCGCCGGACCACTCGACGCCGAGCCACTCCTCGGCCCGGTCGAGCCCACTCGCCTCGCCGGTCACCGTCTCGATCGAACCGTCCGGCCGGACGTCCAGCCAGCGGGGGAAGGACACCCGGGGGTCTCCGAAGAAGCTCGACAACGCCGAGAGCGCGGAGTCCATGCAGTTGTTGGCGCGACCTGGCTGGCCTGGGCCGCCGTCGTTGACCAGCTGACCGTACGGGTGGGTGGACGGATCGGCGAACAGGAGGTACCCGTCCGGTGTACGCAGGCTCTGCTCGACATCCCACTGGTAGCCAGGATCCTCCAACGGCGCCAGCTCGCCCGGCCCGAGCCGCCGGGTCTGCGCCAATCCGTGGTCGGTGTCGAGCGGCACCGCCGACGAGGTTCCGGCCGCGTCCGGCGAACCCGGGCTGGCCTGGCTCGGCTCGCCTTGGCGAGCCGGAGCACCTGTGGGGTCTGCGGTCAGACCGCCGAGCGGCAGATCTCCGTCAGCTCGTCCTCCGTCGGCAACGGCACCGTCGCGAAGTGCGCCACCTGGCGCTCGGCCGTCGCCCGGTCGACCTGCTGGATCTCGTGGCGTTCCGGATTCGCCCACAGGATCGCCGCCGCCACGTCCGGGCGGAACGTCCACGCTCGCTTCGGTCGGTCCCAGATCACCGCCTGGGTCGGCCCGGCGCTGTCCGCCTCCGCGATCAGGTTCACCGGCGGGCCGTCCGGATCCTCCGGTCTCCGCAGGAGGAAGTAGCCGAACGTCAGCGGTGCCATGCGCGCCCCCCATCAGGTCAGGGTCCAGACCCGGCAGGTCGGACAGGGCCAATCCTCGCGCGGCGAGCACGTCGGCGAACGCCAGGCCCTGCTGACCGAGCCAGTCGAGGTACGACTGACGGATGCTCGCCTGCCGGGGCGACGCCATCCACTTCGCGAAGCTGGTGTCCTTCGGCGTGTCGAACCGGGCACTGTCCATGCCGCCCGGCATGCTCGCCGCGATGCCGTTGGCCTTGTTGACCGCCAGGATGTCGAGGAACGCGTGTACGCGGGCCGCCGGCGACTGCGCCGAGTCCCGCATCACCTCGTACTGGTCATGGGTCTGTTTGCCGACGTGGTAGCTGGTGTCGGTCGGGAACTGCAGCTCGAAGGTACGCCCCGACGGTGCCGTCAGTGTGCAGTTCAGGCCGAAGAACCGGTTTCCCGGATGCCAGAAGTTCTTCAGGTCGGTGATCTGGTATCCCTGAGCCTCCAGCGAGGTCAGCAGCGCATCCACCGCCGGCCCGTACGCCTCGGACTCCGGCCCACGCACCGAGAACCGCACCACGTCGTTCACGGAGTCCAGCGCCGTACCGATGTCGTATCCGAGGGGCTCCAGCTCGGTGCGGTACTTACGGGCCAGGGACTCGGCGCCCTTGACGCGGTGCTGTTCGCCGAGCGTGCTGAGCGCGTCCGCGCCGGTGAGTCCAAGCTGCGCGTTCACCTCGGCGTTGACGCTGTGCAGGTCGGCCAGGATCTGATCGGCTTCGGTCCGCGCCTCGGACAGGGCATCGAGCAGGGCGGCCTGGTCGGTGTCCGGCAGCCCGTCCAGATAGGGGCTTGCGGCGGGATCGGCATCCGGTGCGGTGCCGGGATCGCTCAGTCCGTCGGACTCGGGGCCGGCCAGACCTGCCGGCCGGTGATCCGGCCCTTCCGGCGGGCCGCCGCGTACCGTTTCATGATCAGCGGGGGCGGCAGGCTGGGATGCACGGTCACCACCCCCGTCTGGTCGATGATGAAGACCCCCTGGCCCAGTTGCCGGCCCTGCGTCCGCTGCTGTGGGGAGAGTGTCTCCTGGGCCGCCCAGCCGAACTCGAACGGGAACACCGCCACCGGGTTGTCCGTCCCCAGCAGCCTGGTCATCAGTTGCCGGGCTTCCTCCCTGCTCATCGGCATGGGTGGGCTGCACCTCCATCGACCACAGGTTGTGCGTCAGTCCAACATAGTCGCCGGGCAGCGGATCGGTGGTGGTGCTGCCGAACTGCGGATCCCACCACACCGGCCCGTCTGCGCCCTCCGGATAGACGAGCAGGAAGACGTGCTCACCGGCTGGCTGCGTGTTGCCCTCGGCGTCCAGCAGCGGATCTCCGGTGTTCTCGTCGAGCTGGATCCAGTCGACGGCGACGACCGCCGCCGCGCCCGGACCGGCGTCGAGGACACGCTGGTAGAGCTGCTCATACTGGTCGGCCAGGGCGGCCGACCGCTCGGCCGGCGCGCCCGGGAGGGCGTCGTTGTCGCCGGTCCACTCGCCGCCGATCCAACTCTCGATCCGACCGAAGCCGTCCAACTCGCCGAGCGTCGTGTCGACGGTCCCGTTGTCGAGCCGATCCGGCCAGCGCGGGTACGAGACCTGCGGGTCGCCGTAGAAGCTGGCCAACGCCGCGAGGACATTGTCGACACAGTTGTTTGCCCGGCCGGGCTGATCCGGCCCGCCATCATTGATGAGTTGACCGTACGGGTGGGTGGCGGGGTCGGCGAAGACCTCGTACCCCTCCGGGGTCCGCAGGCTGTCCGCGACATCGTCCTGGTACTGCGCATCCTCCAGCGGCGCCAACTGTTCCGGCCCGAACTGGCGCGTGTCCGACATCGGCCAGCCCTGCATGTCCGGCCAGGCAGCCGGAGCGGCGTCCGGATCGGCGTCCGGATCGGCGTCCGGATCTGGATCGCCCTCGCGGATCGGGTCGGGATCTGCTCCGGCGTCCAGACTGCCCGGCGTCGGGTCCGAGGTCTTCGGGTCAACCGGCGTGGCGTCCGGTGTGCTCGGGTCGCTCGGCGTCACGTCCGGGCTGGTCGGGTCGGCGGCTGCGCCGGGCCGCCCGGTCGGGGAGCCGTTCTGATCCCGACCTCCGGCCGGCAGGTCCGCGGTCGAGTCCGGCGGCACCGGCGCCGGTCTGCTGGCTTCGGGTCTGGTCTGGCTGACCGGATCGCCCTCGGCATCCAGCACGATCGACCAGACGCCGTCGACCTCACCGGCGTAGAGTGGGGCGGTATCGGAGATGTTTCGACGCTGGCCGTCTACCCAGATGACCGTGCCGTCGTGGTTCACCGCATTCCACGTGTGCGCCTGGCCACTAGCGTCCATCGAGCGTCCGATGATGATTGCCGCAGCACCGGGCCCAGCCGCTCGGAGAGCTTCAGCGACCGCTTCTAAGGCCTGAGCACCGCTGCCTTGATGGCCGAAGCTGGACCCCAACGCCTGCTCCTGCCGGGCCGTGCTGCCCCGCTCCACCTCGGCTGACGGGACCGTCGGCGCCGCCACGTCGGGACGGCCGTACCAGGCCGACAGGACGGACAGCCCGACATCGGCGCAGTTCGTGCTACGTCCCGGGACGGTCGGCCCGCCATCATTGAGCAGCCCAGCCCACGAGCCGACACGTGGATCCGGGTGGACGGCAGGTCGTCCTGTGGCTGGGTCTCGAGGCATGGCCGCATCGAGCGCATCCTGGTCGGCTTGGTCCGGCGGCAGCAGGCCCTCCGGCTGGCCGTATGGGCGGCTATCGCTCAGCGGACGACCGTTGCCAACCACCCCGGGTACGGACGGCTGGTAGACAGCAACGTCACGATCCGGGTCGGTAATCGGGTCGACATTGAGCTCTGGCAGGACATGCGCACACGATCCGCACGGCGGTCGGTAACGGCCAAGCTCATACGTGATGCCGCCAGACCGGGCAGTGGCGATCTGATGTGTCACGATCTTGGCGCCTCGGAGAGCGTCCAGCGCATACTGCTCGAAGGTCCCTGGCTCCCCTGCACTCCGCCATTGCTGTTCAAGCAGGTAGAGCTGATCGGAGACCAGGGCGACCTCGGCGCACTTACCATGTCCGCCGCCCTTACGTGTACCAAGCTTCGCCGCAGCCCGGTCAAGCGCCGCCTGGACAAGCGGGTGCACGGTGGGTTGGGTCGCCGGGTTGGTGCTCTTGTCGGCGGTCATGCTGGTGTGCGTCGTGATGGTGCCGTCGGGCATCAGCAGCGCACCGGCCATGCCGGGCTGCTTAGCCTTGGATATCGTCCCCGCCTTGACCTCTCTGCGGACGGTTTCGGCCAGCGTCCGTGACGCCTCGATCAGGGCCTGCTCCGCTTCGGGGCCGTTAGGGTCGCCGTCCACCGACGTCGGATCCAGCTGCCAGCTGTGAGTACCGCGTCCGGTCGGTCCCTCCGACCGCCTGAGGGTCTGCGGGTCGACCGGACCCGTCGCGGTCTCGGGGCCGGGGTTCGTCGGCCCGCTCTGGACAGTGCCGCTGCTGGTGGGCACCGGGATCACGACTGGTCCGTCGGTGCTCTGCCGGGCCGGATCGGTGCGTTCGGAGTTCGGGTCCGTTTCGGGAGTCGGAGCTGTATCCAGGGACGGTGTCGCCGGCTCGATGCCCGCCGTCTGTGCCGGCACCGTCGGGGTGAGCCGGTCAGCCGGCACGGGTGTCGGCGTGTCCGGCCTCGCCTGTGTCGGTTGAGCCGGAGTGGCCTGTTGGGCCGGCGTACCCGGCTGTTGGGTTGGCCCGACCTGCTGAGTGGGTGCGGTGGGCTGTGCGGGGTTCGCCGTGGTCGGGCCCGTAGCGGGCGCGAGGGAGATCGAGCCTGCCGAGTTCGCCGCTGTCGGGTTGACGGTCGGTCCGACCGGCGTACCCCGGCCGGGGGTCGGTTGCGTGGCGGTGTTGCCGGAGGGCTGCTGGGTGCCCGTGGTCTGGGTACCGCTCGTGGCCGGCGTCGCGCTGTTGGGGGTATTCGCCACCTGCGGGCCGGCCGCGGCAGGTGCGCCAGTGGGGGACGCCGGGTTCGTCGCGGCGGTCGGGCCCGTTGGCGTGACCGTGGCAGGAGGTGCCCCTACCGCCGGAGCGGAGGGTGCCGTCACCGGGCCTGCGGTCGCCGTACCCGGTAGCACGGTGGGCGGCATGTCCCCGGTGGAGGAGGGGCCTTCAGACACCGGGCTGCCGGTCGTCGTCCGGCCGGACCCGGTCGAGCCGTCGCCAGCCGGGGCGGCGGTCACCTCCGACGGTGGGGCAGTGACCAGCCCGCCGTCGGTCTGCACCGTCGCTTCGCTCGTCGTCCGCCCGCTGGCCTCGGTGTCGGTGTTCGTACCGGTGCTGGTCCGATCCGTGCCGGGTGATTCGGTTACCGGCGCGCTTCGGCCATCCGGCGCGCCACTCTGGTCGTTGGCGGTGGTACCGCCGTCACTGACGGCCGGAGTGCCGTCCGGAGCAGTGGCCGCCACGTCGGCGGGGACGGCCACCGGGATGCCGGTGGAGCCGTCGACGTGCGACGGATTGACGGCCGTGGCCATGTCTCCGGTCGTTGCCCCGCCATCCACCGCCGGAGCAGCGGAACCATCGGTCGTCGGTGCCACCGAACCATCCGTCGAGGGAGGCACGAGGCTGATCGAGCCCGCTCCGCTCTCGGGCACCGTACCGGCGCCGCTCTGGACCGCGCCGCTGCCAGTGTCGGTCGTCCCGGCATCGGAGGTGCCGCCCGCACCGCTGGAGCTGCCAGCACCGTCCGAACCTGATCCACCGACGCCCGCCGCAGCGTCACCGCCGGAGGCAGCCGAGCCGCCATTCGAGGCCGAGCTCGTGCCGCCACCGGTCGCACCGGCACCCGACGTGGCGCCGCCCCCGGTCGAGCCGGCACCGGCGCCGTTGGCGCCTCCGCCGAGGTCGCCGAGGCCGTTCGCCCCGCCGACGCCGAGGCCGGGGTCGGTCCCCCCGGCAGGACCGACATTCGGCGTGACGTCGATCCCCGGCCTGCCGAGGATCGCGTTCGTGCCCCGCGCCATCAGATTGCCGGTGGCGCCACCGGCGAGGGTCGCGCCGGTGCGGCCGGCACCACTGGTGAAGCCGCCCAGAAAGGCTTCAGCTCCCGGCATGGCCCACTGTCCGTTGACCGTGCCATTGGCGAGCACGCTGGCTGCCGGCGAGATGATGGCGTTCTGGACACCGGAGCCGAGACTCGTGCTGCCCCACCGCACCAGGCCGCTGCCCCGGAAGGAGAGCTGCGACGGACTGAACGAGAACGGCATGCGGGGTGCCGCCCGCCGGCCGGCCCAGCTCATGCCGGTGCCCAGCACCGCGCCGTAGGCGCCACCCACGCCGGCGGTGAGGGTCCGGTTGCCGTCCCACTGTCGCCGGGTGCCGGTGTGCATCTGGTACGCCTGGGCACCGACGTCGATGATCAGTTCCTCGCCGATCTCCTCCAGCAACTCACGGCCGAGGCGGTTGAGACCCTGCCGGAAGCCCTGGCTGGTGACCGCCTGGCCGATCCGCGTGCCGGCCAGTCGCAGCGCAGCCCGCATTCCCGCCCGGGTCAGTAGTTGCCGACCCATCTGGGCGATCAACCGCCGGAAGGCGATCGTCACCGCCTGCCGACCGCCGGCCAGGATGCCCGGGATGGCACCGGCGGACACCCCGCCCAGCCAGGCCATCAGGAGCGCGACGAAGACCGCGATGACGGTGATGATGACCGCGATCAGCACGGTCAGCTTCGCGTACTCGATCTCCAGAGCGGCCTGGTCGCAGCCAGCGGCGTACGCTGCCGAGATCTCCTGGATCAGCGGCAGACCGGTGTTCGGGTCCACGCCGATCTGGTTCCACAACCCGCCGAACGCCTCGCCGGCACCGCCGCCCCAGCTCTGCAGGATCTTCATGACCGCCGGGTCGGCCTGGCCGAGCGTCTCGCTCACCGTGTCGGCCAGCGCCTGCCACGCGTCGGCCAACTCCCGCATGCGATCCTCGTCGCCGCTCGGCCACGCCTCCCCGGCGCTCACCCAAGCAATGGCGTCCCAGACCCACGCGTACTCGCCCAGCGTGTTCCTGGGATTGGGTATCGCCACCCCGATAGCCCCTCTGTCCGATGTCGACCCGTAGCGGGTGGGCTGCTACTTGTCGTCGCCGCCGAAGAGCGTCTTCACCATGTCGTCGGTGTCGACGGTGCCCTCGACCGCGCCCTTGACGGTCGGCCCGAGCACCTCGACCAGCGGCACCAGATCCGCAGCGAGGTCGAGGACCTGCTGCGCCGGCTGATCGTCACCGCCGAGGTAGGTCTTGTTGAACTCGTTGCCCGGCTCGTCGTCACCCCAGGGCCGGTCGCCGTTGAGCGTCTCGATGGTCGCGGCGAGGTTTCGCCAGGTCATGGCGAGCCGAGCGCCGGCCGCACCGAGTTCGTTGGCACCCTCCAGCGCGGCGTCGGGCTTGACGAAGGTCTCGCGTAGCTCACTCATCGCCTCTCCTCCCCGGGCAGTTCGCTGTCCAGCTGACGGAAGATGCCGTCGAGATCATGGTCGATGTATGCCTGGAACTGGCTGTCCGGCACGAACGGTCGAACCAGCTTCTCGACCTCGGACATGGCCTGCTCGGTCGCCCGCCGGATGGTCTCGGTGACCGTCGCGGAGAGCTCCTTCGAGTTGGGCCGGCGGTAGATGCGTGGGTCGAACTCGACCTTCGTCACCTGGCCACGGGGACCGACCGTGACGGTGACCAGGCCGTCTTCGGAGGTAACGGTGGCCTTTACCGCCTTGAGCTGTTGCTGCAGGTCGCCGACGCCGGAACGCATCCGCTCGAACTGCGCCATCAACTCGTCGGCACGGGCGCGCAGCGCCTGTACGTCCATGGCGTGTTCCTCCCCGCGCAGGTCCCATCCGCCGCCCACGCCGGGGCGTGACAACTCGACCATACTGAATGGGCACGACATCGGGATGCCCGGTCTGGATGCCGCCCACCGCTAGGATGCAGCGGGACCGGTTGACGGGAGGCGTGCAGACATGTTCCGGAACCGTCCTGTGACGACGTTCGCACTGGTGAGCATGCTGTTGGCTACGACGCTGACGATTCCCGTGGCGAGCCCGGCGGCTGCCGCACCGGCGATTTGCGATAATCCGAGCGATCCGGGAGAGGTCAACACCGAGACGCCCTGGCATCAGCGCTGGCTCGCCCCGCAGCGGGTGTGGCCGTTCAGCACCGGTGCGGGCGTGCGGGTCGCGGTCGTCGACTCCGGCACCGACAGCAGCCACCCCCAGCTGGCCGGGCGGGTGGCCACCGGCTTCGACGCCCTGCGCGGCACCCCAGGTGGCGATGTGGACTGCGTGTCTCACGGCACCGCCGTGGCCAGCATCATCGCCGCCCGCCAGCAGGACGGGGTCGGCTTCCACGGTCTGGCGCCGGATGTGACGATCGTGCCGATCCGGGTCAGTGAACGCAACGCCAACGAGGGCCCGGGCGCGGGCGGCGACACCGTCACCGGGGCCGTCTTCGCGCAGGCCATCCGACGCGCCGTCGACGACGGTGCCGACGTCATCAACTTGTCGGTGACGCTGTACCAGCCGGACCCGGACGTGGAACAGGCCGTGCGCTACGCGCTGGAGAAGGACGTCGTGCTGGTCGCCGCCGCCGGTAACCAGCATCAGGACGGAGCCCGCCCGGATCCGCTGCCCTACCCGGCGGCCTACGACGGCGTGATCGGTGTGGGCGCCATCGACCAGTACGGTGCGCGAATCCGGCAATCCCAGATCGGGCCGTACGTGGACATCGCCGCACCAGGCGGTGCGGTGGTGGCCGCCACCCGGCTGGTTGGGCACAACACCTACGACGGGACCAGCTTCGCCGCCCCGATGGTGAGTGCGACCGCCGCGCTGATCCGCGCGGCGGAGCCGAACCTGTCGGCCCGGGAGGTCGCCCGGCGGATACTTGCCACCGCCGACCCGGCCCGGGGTGACGCCGCACGCGGTTACGGCAGCGGGGTGGTCAACCCGTACCGAGCGGTCACCGAACGGCTCACCACCGGGGAGCCGGTGGCTCAGCCTCCGCTGCCCGACGTGCCGTACGACGCGGCAGCGCAGGCCCGCGCGGAGCGCTGGGCGCTGTTCGGTCGGCTGGCGCTCTGGATCGGCCTCGCGCTGGCCACGGTTGCGGTCGGAGTCGCGGTGCTGGCCGCACTGCTGCCGCGCGGCCGTCGCACGCGGTGGCGGCCCACCCGCCCATCGGCCGCTACCCCGGCGGAGGCCGAGATCGACGAGCCGGAGGAACTTTTCTTCCGGGTACCGAACTCGATGCCGCGCGGTTGACCGCGGCGACGGCGCTCGTCATCCGACGGTCGCCGCTGCTGCCCGCGCGAAGGCTGATGGCCCGGCGCGGGCCGGGCCATCACGTGCTGCGGTGTCGGTTCTCAGCCGCCGAACTTCGCGCGGTTGGCTGCCTCGCGGGCCTGCATCTTTCCGGCCGACTCGCGCAGCGCCTTCTCGATCCGACTGAGCAGGTCACGAAGGTCGTTGGCGGCCGACTCCCACTCGTTCTGCCGCTGGAAGTACGCCTCGCGGGCGTCACCGTCCCAGGTCGCCAGCAGCGGCGCGATGCCGGACTTGAGCCCGTCCAGTTCTCCGGTCAGGTTCCGGACCGCTCCATTGCAACTGTCCGCCGCGGCGTTCAACCCGGCGAAGTTGTACCGAATCTCCGTCATGAGTCTCTCCCCCGTCAGAGCTTCAGCGCCGCGGTGATCTGGCCGGCGGTGGCACCCGCACTGTCCATGTCGGCCCGGATCTCCTCGTCACTGACGTCGTAGTCCTTACCGGCCGACCCAACCGCTTCGGCGATCGCCCGCAGCGCGACGTTGAGGCGGGCCATGTCCTGGTCGAACCGCTCACGCACCTGCTGGAAGGAACCGGCACCCGCACCCCTCCACTGGTCGTACAGCGGCGCGAGCTGGTCCATCAGCGAGTTGAGATTGCTGGTGAGCCGATCGGCGACTGCATCGACGTCACCCTCGGTCTTCAGCATCAAGCCGGTGTCGGTATTCATCGACATGGCGGAAGTCACCCCCGTCCTCAGTTGATCGCCCCGACCCGTCGGGGCGTCCGGTCAGTCGGTGCTCGCGCACCATCGTCGTACGAACGGTAACGGGTCGTGTCCAGCCCGCGCTAGACCGTGACTCGTTCCGCATTTCCATTGTGGCTGGTCAGGTCACTCCGGGTCGAGCGCGAGTTTCGCCGTCGTGGGATCGAGTACCGGACCTGCGGGCAGTCGGACCACCAGGCTGGCGGGCAGCCGTACCGGCTGCACCTCCGAGTAGCCGAGGATGGCGGGCACCCCCTCGGAAGCGAGCGGGTAGCGGTGCCCCAGGTCGGTGACCAGGTTCAGGGTGCCCGTCTCCTGGTCAGGGGAGGAGACCGCGGCAACCAGGACGCCGTGACCCGGCTCGATGACGACCCGATCGGCGAGTGGGATGCCGTCACCGGTCTGCTCACCGGTGCGTACCGGCTCTCGCACCGGTTGAACCTGCGCGTCCAGGAGCAGCGTCGGCTCGTCCGCGCCCGGTTGGTAGGCCGCGCAGATCGCCGGCTGGTCTCCGGCCAACCGGGCGATCTCCGGCCGCTGCTCCGGCGCGCGGTGCCGGCCCTGAGCCGGTGCGCCCGCCTTGGGCGCCGCTGCGGCGGTACCGGCAGCCAGTTCGATCGGGTAGGGCCTCGCCTCTCCCGGGTACGCCAGCTGGGTCTCCGCGTCGGCCAGCACCACATCCGCCTGGAGTGGGGTGATCGGCACCAACCGCGCCCGCTCGGCGAGGTAGTACTGGCGGCTGCCGCCCTGGCTCTCCACCACGAAGACCTCACCGACCCGGGCGTCCGGCAAGGCGGTCGAGGTTGCTCCCCGGTCGGCCACCCGTCGAGGCGCGATCGGCTCGCCGGCGGGCAGCGCGTTCAGCCACGCACCGCCCACCTCCACCACCGGCTCGGCGCTCATGGTCAGGCCCTCAAGCACTACCTTCTCGCTGCGGATCTCGTACCGGTGGTCGTGCCAGACCAGGTGCAGCCGGTCCGTCTTGCGGTCGCGGACCAGCAGCGCGCTGTCTCCCGGCTCCCGCCCACCGCTGGGTGCCCGGCCCACGGTGAGCACGGTAGTGGCGACGATCCCGCCGGCCGCGTCACGGGCCGGTTGGGTGCAGAGGGTCCAGGGCCCGTCCAGGATGCGGCCGGCCGGGGGCAGCGCGTCCGGGGCGAACGGGATGCCGATGCGTGGGCCACGTGGGGTGCCGACAAGCGAATTCCGGGAGACCGAGACGGTCGGCGCCGCCGTCTCCATGGCCAGCAGGGCAGAGGCGTAATTGAGCACCGGGTGCAGCCGGCCCTCCCGGTACAGGTAGCGGGTGCCGGTCTCCTTTTCCAGGATGACCGCACCGCCCTCCTTCCACTTGGTCGCGCCGCCGGGCCGCAACAGGCCGTACACCCCCACCGCGGCCAGACAGAGCACGGCCACCATGACGCTGGCGAAGCCGGCACCGCCCAGCCGGCGGAACGGTGCCGCCTCCGGATCGGGCTCGCGCGCCACCAGCGCGGAGGTCATCCGCTGAACGAAGAACTGGTACGACTGGACCTGGTCCCGCCGCGACGGCATGGCAGCCTCCCCTGGCGTACGCCGGCACGGTCACGAGCGCCGGACCGCGGTGCCTACCATAGGCACGGCGTCGAGCCGCCCGGTGCCCGCATCCGGCGTCGGCCGGCGGAACCGACGACGGCAGCCCGAGGAGTCCTTCGATGATCAGCCGCGACGAGGCCCTGGCCATCGCCCGCGAATGGGCCCGCGCGGGCAGGCCAGGCCCCGCCCCCGAAGTGGACCTGTACGAGTTCGACCTCGGTTACGTCGTCTGGCGCGTTCTCCCGGAAACGGGCGTCGTTGACGGCGTGCCCATACCGCCTCCGTCGACGGGGTATCCGCGAGCGGTCGTTGACCGCGAAACCGGTGAGGTATCCCAATGGGCGTCGCTCTCCGCACCAATGGTGGCCGAAGAGTACGCACTCTACCGGGCAGCCGAAGGACGCTTTCCCCCCGACGTGCGACGGGTGCTGGACCGGGCCGGCTGGTTTCCCGGTCGTGACTTCAGCGCCGGAGTGAACCACTGGATGGTCAGTTTCGCTGACGAACTGGCTGGATTGGAATGCCCGCCGATCGTCCGGGCAGCACTAATCGAGTTCGGCGGCCTGGAGCTGCCGCAGCTCGACAGACCCGGTGAACCGGAAGGTGGCTTCACCAGCTATCTCTTTCCAACCGTGGGCGGAATCGTCACGGACAAGGCGCGGGCCTTCGCCGTAGAGTTCGATAACCCGGTCTATCCGATCGGCAACAACGAGGACGGGCCGTCCGAACTGGTCGCCGACGCACAGGGACGGGTCTTCATGCTGCACTGGGCCGACGATTTCTTCGTCGGCCCGGACATCGACACCGCCATCGTCAACCTGATCCGAGGTACCGAGATGTCCGAGGCCAGCGACCGTGACTGGTAAGCCCGACCTGGCCGCAGATTGCCCTTGGCCGTCGTCGAGGGACAGGGCAGCCCGAGGAGTCCGATGATCAGCCGTGACGAGGTCCTGGCGATCGCCCGCGACTGGGCCAACGAGCAGACGACATTCGATGTGACCCTGTTCGAGTTCGATCTCGGATATGTCGCCTGCCTGGTAGAACCCGTAGCCGCCGTGACCGACGGTCCGCCGCTGCCGCCTCCGTCCACCGGGTACCCCCGCCTGGTCATCGACCGGGAGACCGGCGAGGTCTCCCAGTGGTCCTCGCTGCCGTGGCAGACGATCGCCGAGCGGTACACGCAGCGCCGAGCCGCCGAGGGACGCTTCCCGCCCGACGTGCGGCACGTACTGGAGCAAGCCGGCTGGTTTCCCGGCCGCAAGTTCAGAGCAGCGGTCGATCACTGGATGGTCCGCTTCGCCGACGAACTGGCTGGGCTGGAATGCCCGCCGGTCGTCCGCGCCGCCCTTGTCGAATTCGGCGGCCTGCAGCTGCCTCAATTCGGCCGAAGTGGCCGCCCGGGCGGCGGCTTTACCAGCTACATCCACCCAACGGAAGGCGGGGTGGTAACGGTGGCGGCCCGGGCCTTCGCCGAGGAGTTCGACAACCCCGTCTATCCGATCGGCAACAACGAGGACGGACCGTCCGAACTGGTGGCCGACGCGCAGGGGCGCGTGTTCATGCTGCACTGGGCCGATGACTTTTACGTCGGTCCAGACCTCGACTCCGCAATCGTCAAACTGATCCGCGGCGGGCCCATGGCCGAGGCCCACGATCGCGACTGGTGACGGAGACGTCAGCCGTTGATGGCGCGCATGAAGGCGTACAGGCCGAGCACGCTGCACGCGACCGGAACCACCGCCAGTTGGAGGAGGATGTCGAAGATGTCGCCGAGCCGGGCCAGCCGGGGCGACGGCGCACGCCGGCTGTAGGCGAGCCCGGCGGCGGCCGACAGTCCGGCCGCGACCAGGGCCACCGGCAGCACGGCCAGCACCCGCGCTCCCGTCGACGCGTCGGCCGCACCGATCAGGGGCAGCAGGCCCAGACCCACCAGGCCGACGGCCAGCATCGGCACCCGGTGTCGAACCGTCGACACCAGTCGGGCGCGCAGCAGGTAGCCCAGCGAGATGATGCCGGCGAGCAGCAGTGCGGAGAGAGTGCCGGTCGCGGTGAGCACGATCAGGCCGCCGATGGTGATGACGAACGCCCCGAAGACCATGCCGGTGAAGACCTCGTCGGCCCGGGCGGTGGCCTGGTAGATCACTTCCCGCCTGGGCTGCGGCTCGTCGCGCAGCAGGTCTGCGGCGGTACGCGGCAACGCCGGCATCGGCATCTTCCCGAGCCGCACGGAGAGCAGCGGCATGGCCGGCAGCAGCAACGCCACCGCACCCACCACGATCGCGCTGCCCTGTGCGGCGTCCATCGAGCCGAGCGCGATCAGCCCGCCGACCATGCCCCAGAAGCCGACGAAGACCGCGGCCACGAAGACCCTCGTCGCATCGCCGACTCCGAGCAGACCGAGCAGCCCGGAGAGCAGCAGCACAGCGGAGCCGAGCAGCACGTGCGGGGCGCCCAACGCCCAGACCGACTCGCCGGTGCCGATCACCAGCACACCGCCGACGAAGGCGTAGGGCAGGCCGGCGGCGGCGACGACCGCACCGGCTAGGGAGTCGGCCATCGCCCGGGACAGCACGATCCCGCAGACCAGCAGCAGACCGGCCGCGCCGAGGGCCACCGCACCGCCGAGCCAGCCGGGCTCCTCGGACGTCACGATCACGACCAGGCCGAGCAGCAGCAGCACGCCGGCCACGATCAGGCCGGTGAGCCGGGTCGCGAACGGGCTCCAGGCCACCCCGCGCCGTCGGGCACCGTCGGCGACGGCCTCCATCAGGTCGTCGTACGCCAGCTCCGGCCACTCGGTGCGGCGTGGCACCAGGTGCAGCGTCTCGCCGTCCCGGACGTTCTGCGCGGCGAGCGTACGGGCCAGGTCGACCGGGCTGCCGTCGGTGCGTCGCAGCATCCAGCCTCCGTGGCTGGTGCCGTCCGATGGCTCCTCGTCGGCCTGTCGGAGCACCGCGGGCAGCAACCCGACGAGCGGCAGGTGCTCGGGCAGGGCGAGGTCCAACCGACGGTTGGGGGCGACCACGGCGATGCGCGCGAGTCCGGTTCCGGCCTGGGTGACCACTATCGACCCCTCGGTACGAGGAGCGGGCCGACGGCCCGCGGCTGTCCTGACGGGCAAAGGCTACCTACCATGTGCCGGTGACGCGGGGGCGGTTCACCGCGGCGCACCGAGGCGACGGAGGTCTGTCACGTGAGCACGGTGGTCGTCAAGCGACCTGCCCGCCAGCCGGAACCGGAGTACCCCTCCGGCGAGGTGCTGCTGGACGCGCCGCCCGAGGTGCCCGCGCCGAGCGGCAAGGCGTGGGGGCAGATGCTGATGCTGCTGCCGATGCTCGCCGGCTCGTTCGCGATGGCCCTGATGTTCGCCGGCCGGGGCGGGTCGACCCTCGGCTACGTCACCGGTGGCCTGTTCGGACTCTCCGCGATCGGGATGCTCGGGTCGCAGTTGACGAACAACTCCGGCGGCCCGGGCAAGCAGGAGATGCTGCAGAAGCGCCGCGAGTACATGACGCATCTGTCCCGTCAGCGGCGTCGGGTGCTCAAGACGATCCGCAGGCAGCGGGAGGCCGCCTTCTACCGGCATCCCGACCCGGACGTTCTCTGGTCCCTGCCGCTGGGGCCCCGGTTGTGGGAGCGGCGGCGTGGCGACGTGGATTTCGCCACCGTACGGATCGGTCTGGGGCCACAGGAGCTGGCGACTCCGCTGGTGCCGCCGCCGGCCACGTCGCTGGAGAAGTTGGAACCGATGTGTGCGCTCGCGCTGCGGCGGTTTCTCACCAGCTACGGCGAGGTGCCCGACCTGCCGGTGACCATGGCGCTGAACGGGTTCGCCCGGGTGCACCTGCGCGGCGACACCGAGGCCGGCCGGGGCATGGTCCGGGCGGTGCTCGCGCAGGCCACCGCGTTCCACGCGCCCGACGACATGCTCGTCGCGATCTGCGTAGCGCCGGACCGGCGGGCCGCCTGGGAGTGGACGAAGTGGCTGCCACACGCCCTGCACCCGTCCCGCACCGACGCGCTCGGCCAGTTGCGCCTGGTGGCACCCTCGGTCACCGGCCTGGAGGCGATGCTCGACGACGTGTTGGCCAGTCGGCCCCGGTTCAACGCCAGTGGCGGTACGCCCCAGGTCGCCGGGCCGCATGTGCTGGTGGTGATCGACGGTGGCGACACCGCAGGTTCCGATCACCTGATGACCGAGGGCGGGGTGGAGGGAGTCACCCTGCTCGACCTGTCCACTCCGGCGCCTCGCCTGCTCGACCGGGCGCGGCTGGTGCTGGAGGTGGCGGCGGACCGCCGGTTGCACAGCATCACCGTGGATGGCCAGGCCGAGATCGGCCGGGCCGACGACTGCCGGGTGGCCGAGCTTGAGGCGTTGGCCATGCAACTCGCTCCGCTGCGCCTCTCCGCCGCCTCCCGGGGAGGCGGCGACACTCCGCTCACCACCGAGCTGGGCCTGGCCGAGCTGCTCGACCTCGGCGATCCGTACGAGTTCGACGTGGATCGGGCGTGGCAGCCGCGCCCCAATCGCGACAAGCTGCGGGTGCCGATCGGGGTGGGCGCCGACGGCGGGCCGGTGGAGCTGGACCTCAAGGAGTCGGCACAGGACGGCATGGGACCGCACGGGTTGCTCATCGGTGCGACCGGTTCCGGCAAGTCGGAGTTGTTGCGCACCCTGGTGCTGGCACTCGCGGCCACCCACTCCTCGGAGAGCCTCAATTTCGTGCTTGTCGACTTCAAGGGTGGTGCCACCTTCACCCGGTTGGACGGCCTGCCCCACACCAGCGCGGTGATCACCAACCTGGCCGACGAGTTGCCGTTGGTGGACCGGATGACCGACTCCATAAACGGCGAGTTGGTCCGACGGCAGGAACTGCTGCGCGCGGCGGGCAACTACGCCTCGCAGCGTGACTACGAGAAGGCCCGGGCGGCGGGCGCACCGCTGTCGCCGCTGCCGAGCCTGCTCATCATCTGTGACGAGTTCTCCGAACTGCTGACCGCCAAGCCGGACTTCATCGACATGTTCGTGCAGATCGGCCGGGTCGGTCGGTCGCTCGGCGTACACCTGCTGCTGGCGAGCCAGCGCCTGGAGGAGGGGCGGCTGCGAGGGCTCGACACGCACCTGTCGTACCGCATCGGCCTGCGGACCTTCTCGGCGATGGAGTCCCGGGTGGTGCTGGGGGCCACCGACGCGTACGAGCTGCCCCGGTCACCGGGGCACGGCTACCTACGGTTCGGCACCGAGCCGCTGGTCCGGTTCAAGGCCGCGTACGTCTCCGGCGTCTATCGGAGCAAGACCGCGGCGGCGGTGGCGGCCGGCGACGGCGAGGACCGGGTACGCGAGTACACCACCGCCTACGTCGCCCCGCCGGTGAGCCGTGCGCCGAAGGAGGAGATCGCGCCGGAGCCGGCCGACGGGGTCGGCGAGAGTGTGCTGGACATCCTGGTCGGCCGCCTCGCCGGCCGAGGCAAGCCCGCGCACCAGGTGTGGCTACCCCCGCTGGCCGAGCCGCCGACGTTGGACCAGTTGCTGCCGCCGATGACCGCCGATCCCGCCCGGGGCATCACCGTCGCGCACGCTGGCCTGCTCGGCGAGCTGCAGGTCGCGGTCGGCATCGTCGACAAGCCGTTCGATCAGCGCCGCGACGTGCTCTGGTTCGACCTGGCCGGTTCGGCCGGCCACGCGGTGATCGTCGGCGGCCCGCAGAGTGGCAAGAGCACCCTGCTCCGAACGGTCGTCACCGCCCTGGCGCTGACCCACACACCACGCGAGACCCAGGTCTACTGCCTCGATCTGGGCAGCAGCGCGCTGTCGTCGCTGCGCGACCTGCCACACGTCGGCTCGGTGGCGACCCGCCTCGACGCCGGCCTGGTCCGGCGTACCGTCGCCGAGCTGCAGCTGCTGATGGGCGAGCGGGAGCGGCGGTTCGCCGAGCGCGGGGTGGACTCGATGGGCGAGTACCGGCGGGCCCGGCGGCACGGCCAGCACGACGACGACCCCTTCGGCGACGTCTTCCTGGTCATCGACGGTTGGGCCACGCTGCGCACGGAGTTCGAGGACCTGGAACCGACGATCAATGACATCGCCAACCGGGGGCTGTCCTTCGGCATCCATCTGATCGTGACCGCGAGCCGCTGGATGGACCTGCGGCCGGCCGTCCGGGACGTCTTCGGCACCCGGCTGGAGTTGCGGTTGGCCGACGCCAGCGACTCCAACCTGGACCGGCGGGCGGCGATGAACGTGCCGGAGAAGTCACCGGGCCGGGGCATCACGCCGGACGGACAGCAGTTCCTGGCGGCGCTGCCCCGCGCGGACAGCGCGCAGGAGGCGGAGAGTCTGCCCGAGGGGGCGCGGAAGCTGGTCACCGATCTGGCCGCCGCCTGGCAGGGGCCGGGCGCACCGCCGATCCGGTTGCTGCCGCCGGTGGTGCCGTACGGCAGCCTGCCGAACACGGGCCGCCCGGGGATCCCGATCGGTATCGCCGAGGTGGACCTTCAGCCGGTGCACGTGGACTTCGCCGCCGACCCGCACTTCATCCTGTTCGGTGACGGCGAGTCGGGCAAGAGCACCTTCCTGCGGGCGCTGGCGCAGACCATCGTCGACCGCAACGAGCTGACCGAGGCGCGGCTGGTCATCGTCGACTACCGGCGCAGCTTGCTCGGCGACATCGACACGCCGCACCTGATCGGGTACGGCTCGACCGCCCAGGTCACCGAGGGCATCATCAGCGAGGTCGCCACGGTGATGCGCGACCGGCTACCACCGCCGGACATCAACGCCGAGCGGTTGCGGGCCCGCGACTGGTGGAAGGGTCCCGACCTGTACGTGCTTGTCGACGACTACGACCTGGTGGCGGGCGCTGGGAGTAACCCGTTGACGCCGCTGCTGGAGTTCCTGCCCCAGGCTCGGGACATCGGCCTGCACGTGGTCATCGCCCGGCGTACCGGCGGCGCCAGTCGGGCGCTCTACGAGCCGGTGCTGATGCGGCTCCGGGAGATCAGCACGCCCGGCATCGTGATGTCCGGCAACCGGGACGAGGGGGTGCTGCTCGGCACCGTGCGGCCGGGGCCGTTGCCACCGGGCCGGGGTTGGCTGGTGTCCCGGCGCGGCGGTACCCGGTTGGTGCAGCTGGTGCACCTTCCGCCGCGCTCCTGAGCCCGGTACGGGGTTGCCCGATCGGGCTACTGTCGGCCAGAGTGGACTTACGGAACGCGGCTGCCTGACCCCCGAACTGTCGGAGAAGGAAGCAGCCGCGCTGGCATCGTGTGGGTGAACGGGGGAGGGAACATGGGCGACGAGTGGCTCGTCGACGAACAGATCGACGTCGACATCCAGCAGCTGAAGGATTTCGCGCTGGCCATCCAGAAGGAGATGGAGACCAACTTCCAGCCCAGCTTCGACAACGGCCTGCGCCCCATGCTCACGGTGCAGGCACCGTTCGGCGGCGGCGGAATGAACGAAGCCGCGTTCTTCCGGGGCCGACACGACGAGAGCCGGATGGCCATTTCCAATCTGATGGCCGACGTGATGAAGGGCCTCACCTCGCTCAGCACGGCCGCGATGTCCATCTCGGCGGAGTATCTGACGGGGGACGCGCTGGCCCAGGCCACCAACGACGACGTCTACAACGCGTTCTCCGCCGTCGACGGTCAGGACACGCTGAGCGGCCGGTGGCAGGAGGGCGCGGAGAACCCCGCCGACGCGGTGCCGGACGCGGCACTGAACCCGGAGCCGATGGATCCCTACTACGGCCTCAACGCCTGCCCCACTGGCGGGCAGAGCGAGGAGACTCCGGAGTGGGCGCGGGCCGAGGTGGTCGGTGAGGGCTCGGGCACGTATCTGATCCACGGTGACGGCGAACGCATGCACGACGAAAGTCTCCGGCTGAATCAGTCGGATCTCCGGTGACGGTGTCACGGGGCGAGGCCTGAGGAGCGGGGATGAGCGACGACTACTACGGATGGCAGCCGGTCAGCTATCCGATGTACTCAGGTGTGTCGGACGACTACGCGGCCGAGCGAGCCGACCAGGCCACGCCGTACCAGCCCACGGCCTGGGACTCGGTCAACATCGAGCAGATGTGGGAGTACGTCCGCAAGGAGAGCGACGAGCGGACGACGGCACTCGCCGACATGTGGCGGCGCGCGGCTGACCTGTTGCAGACCACGCGGGACAACCTCAAGCGCCACGCCGATTCGCTGGACGCTCGCTGGCAGTCGCCTGCGGCTCGGGTCTTCATGTCCCGCGTGGGTGCCACGCTCCACTCGCTCGACGAGTGGAGGGAGGTGGCCAGCAACAACGCCACCGGCCTGGACCAGCTCGCCAGCAAGATCGAGACTGCCCAGCGGGAGATGCGGACGCTCTGGGAGCAGTACCAGGCCGAGCAGACCCAGCAGGGGGAGCGCCGGACCAGCGACGAGGGCTTCCAGCCGGTCGACCTCGTCGACTGGATCCCCGGTGTCACCGGCAACGACGCCAAATCCTACGAGGACGTGCAGAACGAGTACCACCAGCGCGCCAAGAACATCGCCAAGCCGCTGGCCGACCTCTACATCGACGTCTACATCTCAAACATCTCCCGCGGCGGGAAGTTCAAGGGCCCGACGGACGCGGTGATCACCAATCCGTCAGGCGTGCCCCGCCCGGGCGCTCCGGGAGCGCCCCCGCCCGGCGCACCAGTGAACGGGGCCGCCCCGAACCGCCCGGCCATGCCGGCCCGGCCGGATCTGCCGACTCGGCCCGGTGGGGCCGACGCGCCGACCGGTGCCGCACCACCGCCGCCACCAAATCTTCCGGAGGGCGTCGGCCTGGCGGGGGGCGCCGCCGCGCCGGTCGCCCCACCGCCGACCGCACCGCCGGTGACCAGCGCACCCACGGCACCCGTGCCTCCGGGTCCGGTGGTGCCGCCGGTGGCCCCACCCGGGCCGCGACCGGGCAACCCCGGGCTGAACGCACCGAACTCGGCGCGACCGAACGCACCGAGGACCACCCTGCCGGGTGCGGGCGGTCCCGGCGCGCCCGGTGGCCGTGGGCCGGGGCCCAACCGGCCCACCCTTCCTGGTGCCGGCGGCCCGGGCAGCGGATCCGGGGCACCAGGTGGCCGGAAGAGTCCCGCGCCGAGCCGCCCGACCTTGCCCGGCAACACCGGCGCTGGCGCTCCCGGCGGTGGCCGGGGTCGGCCGGGTCTGGGCAGCCGGCCGGGCGCTTCGGCCACTCCGCCGCCGTCGAGTCCGCGGCTGCCCGGCTCCACCGCCCGCCCAGGTCAGCGCGGTGCCGCCCCAGGAAAGCCGGCCGCACCTCCGCCGAGCCTCGGCGGTCAACGGGGTGCCGCGCCGGGCGGGCCGCCCAAGGCCAGCGCTCCGCCGAGCGGCAAATCGGCCGCCGGTAAGCCGGTGACCGGCAAGGGCGCTGCCGGTGCCCGGCCCGATCTGCGCGGACGTGCCGGTACGGGCACCGGGCGACCTGCGCCGACGACGGGGCCGGCTCCGTCGCTGGGCGGTCGGCGCGGCGGGCCGACGACCCCGTTGCCGCGTAAGGGTGGGCTGCGCGACGCGGAGCAGGAGACCTGGGAGTACGGCGACGGTGACGACGAGTTGTGGGTCACCGAGTCGTCCGCCGCCGGTGTGGTGGAGGCCCCTGTCGAACACCGTCCCCGGGAGCAGGGCAGGACGCTCGGCCAGAGCTGACCGCAGTCGGGCCGGTCACCCAACCCTGGGTGGTCGGCCCGTACCATGCGGTGACCGTCCATTCGCAGCCGTCGCCGTGGCGGCGCACAGAGGAAGGCTGACGGGCATGCGTGTCCTCACCCGATCGGCAGCCGCCGCGCTCGCCACCGCGGGCGTTCTGACGGCCGTCGCCCTGCCCGCCGCACCCGCCCACGCCGACTCCGTCCGCGACAGATCCTGGCACGTCAAGAGCCTGGGGCTGGCCGACCTTCACCAGATCACCAAGGGTGAGGGCGTCACCGTGGCGGTGGTCGACACCGGGGTGGACGCGACGCACCCGGATCTTCGCGGCAACGTCCTGCCCGGCGTCGACCTCTACGACGACGACACCAAGGGCCGCCTCGACCGTCAGGGACACGGCACCGGCATGGCCTCACTGATCGCCGGTCACGGGCACGGCCCTGGCGGCCGTGACGGGGTGCTCGGCGTGGCACCGAAGGCCAAGATCCTTCCAGTGACGATCAAGAAGGACGGCGCCCCGTGGATCGCACCGACGGCCCTCGCCGCCGGCATGAACTGGGCGATCGACGCCGGCGCCGACGTGATCAACGTTTCCCTGTCCAGCAGCTTCAACGAGGAACTGAACCGGGCGGTTGAGCGCGCCTACCAGAACAACGTGATCGTGGTCGCCGCAGCCGGCAACGACGACCAGATCCTCGTCGGCGCGCCGGCCTCGCATCCCGGCAGCATCGCCGTCAACGCTGTCGACCGCAAGGGCGTCATCAGCAAGAAGGGCTCGGTGCCGGGGACCTTGGACCTACCGATCAGCATCGCCGCTCCCGGTCAGGACATGAGGCTGGCTCGCCCCGGTGGGCGGTACATCACCGCGACCGGCAGCAGCAGCGCCACCGCGATCGTCTCCGGTGCGGTCGCCCTGATCAAGGCCGAGTACCCGGACCTGACCGCATACCAGACGTTCCAGCGGCTGCTTGAGACCACCAGGGACGCCGGTGAGCCGGGCCGCGACGAGTACTACGGATGGGGCGTGCTCGACCTGCGGGAGGCGTTGACCGGCGAACCCGACGGGCGGGGCAGCCGCACCGCAGCAACCGGCGAGCCAGAGATCGACGAGGCACTCGCTGCCGCACGGGCAGCCGGAAGCGACGGTCCTGACTGGGCGGAAGTCGTGATCGTCGTGCTGGTCTGGGTGGTCTTCCTCGCCTTGCTCGTCGGCGGAGTAGTGGCCGTCGTCAAGCTCCGTCGCCGTTCACGCCGTCGCCGAGAAGCCAGCCTGGCCCCGGAACCCGCGCTCACCGGCGGTGGGCCTGCCGCACCGCCAGCGGCGGGCTTGACGCTCGGCTCGACCGATCAGACCCTTTCTGATTCCGCTAGGGACGGTGAAGCCGCCTGGCGCCGTCCGGCAGAATGAGCAGAGGGGACGCACAGGTGTCGAATACCTCAGCGGAGCCCGGCTCCGCGCAAACGCCGACGCCACGCCGGCGGCCGGTCGTCGTCACCATCGCCGTCCTGCTGATGGTGCCCTCGATCGTCATCTGGCTGATCGCCGGGGCCGCCTTCTTCCGGGCGATGCTGCGCGCCGAGGGTGACGGGCTGGGCAAGGTCCTGGTGGTGGGCATCGGTGCGGGCGTACTCGCGATCGCGTTGCTTGTGGTGCTGCTCGCGGCCATGGGGATCTTCATGGCCTGGATCGGCGACAATCCGGCCGGGCTGGCCGTGCCGGCCGGGTTCACCTTCGGCCTCTTCGTCGTCGTCATCGTCACGCTGCTGGCGCAGGGCAAGCTCAGCTATCACCCGACGATGGTCACGCCGCTGGTGGTGGGCGGGCTGGCCGGCGTGTCGCTCGTCCTGATCAAGAGTCCACCGGCGCGGGCCTGGTTCGCCAGCCGCGGTAGCTAACGGCTAGGCCGGGGACCAGCGGCGGGCGGTGGCGTCGAAACGGGCCAGCAGTTCGTCCCGACCGTCCGCGTGCAAGCAGTGCAGTCCGGTGCCGTCCGGTACGACGATCGACTCCATCCGTGGCTGCCCCCGGCCCCACTCCTCGGGCGTCGCCTCGCCGGGTGGCCAGCGCAGCGCCGCCACCCACTCGTCCGACTCCTCGAACGGAGAACCCTCACCGAGCAGCCCCAACCTTCGGTACAGCCGGATCGGGGTGTCCCGTCCCGGTCCGTGCCAGGCGTGCACCAGTCCGGCCGCCCGGTCGTACCCGCCGTCCAGGTAGGACGTCAGGTAACGGTGCGGGATGACCAGTTGCAGCAGCAGCGGTGCGGCCGGGTCGGGACCGTCGTCTTCGGTTTCCGGTGCCGGACGGGGCACCGGTACGCCCACCGCCGACGGGTCGGCGTATCTGGCCGTGTCGCGGCGCACCTGCTCCTGCTCGGCTGCCTGGTTGATCACCTGTCGCAACTCGCCGAGCCAGTCGCGCAACGTCAGCAGCGCCTCGCCGGGCAGCGCCGCGGCCAACGGCGTCTCCGGATTCAGCAGCAACTGCCAGGAGATGTCCGGCCAGTGGTCGGTGAGCTGAAGGCTGCTGACCACCACCAGGTCACGCTCGCCGAGCGCCTGTCGCAGTCGGGCTTCCGAGCTGAACACGGGCAGGCTGACCCGGCCCTGCTCGTCGGGGAGGGTCCACCACGGGAACTCGGGGTCGGACAGGTCTCGCGTCGCCGGTCCGTCCGGGTCCACCGGCAGCACCAGTTCGGCCCGAAGCAGGGCGGCCATCAGTGCGTTCGGATCCTGCCGCCGGACCGCCTCGCGCAGCGGTCGCTCGGCCTCCACGACCGGCGCGGCCAGGGCCCTGAGTTCGTCAGCGGCCAGTCGGACGCCGATCGGCAACCCGGGGTCGATCGCCAACATCCATTCGTCGTCGGGCCAGTCGACGGCGAGATCGACCAAGCCCGACACCCGGTAGCTCACCGACTGGCCGGGCAGCCCGGCGGCGATTGCCGCCGGCGAGGTGTACGCGATCACGTGCGTGACGCCGTCGTGCTGGCCGGTCGCCCAGGCCACCGTTTCCCGGCCGGCCGCCGCACCGGGCGACACGGGCAGCAGCAGCGGACCGGCGACGAGTTCGGTGAGGAAGCCTTCCCGGTCGTCGGCGTCGGCGGCGGCCAGCAGCGCACGTTCGGCGGCCGTGCTGGGCTGCCAGCCGGTCACCAGGTGCCGTCCGTGCGTACCCGCTCAGGGCGGTGACCGAGCACGAGCCTGGTGAGCGCCTCGTCGAGATCCGCGCCGAGGAACCAGTCTCCGGTGTGGTCCAGCACGAACACCCGACCGTGCTCGTCGAGAGCCAGGATTCCGCTGCCGTCGCCCTCCTCACCCAGCGGGCTCAACGGCGCGCCGATCGTCTCGGCAAGCTCGGCGAGGGTCTCCACCGAGTGCCGCACCAGGAACGGGTCGAGGTGGACGTCGCTCGGTGCGACCTGTTCACCTTCCCCTTGCGGGCGAACCCGCAGGCCACCGAACTCGGCGTACGCCTCGATCGCCCGGGCCGTGACGGTGTGCTGACGACCATCCGGCGTGGCGTAGGCGGCGATCCGCAGGCCCCACTCGCGGCCCCGGCTGTCGTCGGATCGGTCGGGTGACCAGCCGGCGGCGGCGAGGGTCTGTGCCACCAGGGGTGGAAAGCGTTCGGTCATGTCAGCGCCTCCACACCGAACCAGTCCAGCAGAGCGGCGCAGGAGCGGCAGGGCGGCTGCACCTGGCCGTGGCGCGGGTCACCCTCCTCCCGTACCCGGGTCACCCGGATTTTCGCGCCCCACAGCAACGCGCGGGCTCGGGCCGCGTCGAGCGGTGGACCGCCGGCCTCGGCCGCGTAGAGCCGGTCGGAGATCAGCACCGCCTCGGCGCACCAGCCGGCATAGCGCTCGCGTTGCTCGACCGGCAGCCCGTGCAGGAAACGCCGGACCACCGGATGCAGGTCGGGGGCCAGATCGCCGCGTACCGAGGTGTGCGTGTGGACGGTGCCGCCGGTCAGCAGCGCACCGGCCGCCAGCGGCAGCGTCCGTGGCTGCGCCATCCGTCCTCCCGGGTGTCGACAGGGGATTCCCGGCGAACTTTCGCCCGGCCCGCCAGCGAGCCTAACCGTGACCGTCCGTCCGACGGGGGTGACGTCCGGGCACCACCGGCATCGAGGGGCTCACACCGTGTCGACCGCCTGGGATATCGTCGGTCCAGCCCCCTCTTTCGCCGTCCAGAGCCGGAGCCATGACGCGCACCCTTCTCGTCTCCCCGGATCAGCCCGGTGCCTACCCCTCCATCGGGGAGGCACTGGCGGTGGCCAGCGACGACACGGTCGTCTCGGTCAGCCCCGGCACCTACCACGAGGCCCTGTTCGTCAACGATCGTGGCGTCAGCGTGGTCGCGGCGCAGGGCCCGGGCACGGTCACCATCGACGCGTCCGCCGGGGCGTACCCGACGGTGTCCTGCAACTCGGGTCGGTTGGAGCTGCGCGATCTGGTCCTGCGGGCGGGTGACGCGCCGGTCGTGGTGGCCGACCGGGCGAGGCTCACCATGACCGGGTGCGAGCTGAGCGCCGGCTTCGGCGCGGCGATCCAGGTGGCCAACCGGTCCGAATTCGCACTCAGCCGTTGCCGGGTGACCGGCGGACGGTACGGCCTGGTGGTGGAGGATTCCGACGGCAGCGTCGAGGGGTGCGAGTTCACCGATCTCAGCGAGGACGGCATCATCGTGCGGATCGGTGCGGCCCCGACCATCCGCACCAGCACGGTGACCCGCTGCGGCAACCGGGGCATCTACATCTACCAGTACGGCCGACCCGTCATCGAGACCTGCGACATCTCGCAGACCGGACAGGCCGGTGTGGCGGTGGTCCATCAGAGCGCCCCGGTGCTGCGTCGCTGCCGGATCCGCGACACCCGCGGGCCGGCGGTCTCCTTCGCCCGGGGCTGCCGGGGCACCGTCGAGGAGTGCACCACGGAGAACACCGGCCAGCCGGCGATCGAGATCGCCGAGGGAGCCGACCCGACCGTCGTCGAGGGTGCGGTCAACCGGAAGGCCGCCTTCGGCGCCGACGCTGCCCGCGCGAGCACCGGCCAGGACACCGCCCGGGTGGAGAAACTGCTGGCGGACTTGGCGGCGATGGTCGGCCTGGAGTCAGTGAAGGAGGAGGTACGTGCCCTCATCGACGAGATCCAGGTCAACGAGTGGCGGCGCAGCGCCGGGCTGCCCGTCGGCGCGGTCAGCCACCACCTGATCTTCGCGGGTGCTCCCGGCACCGGGAAGACCACCGTGGCGCGCATCTACGGTGATCTGCTGGCGGCGCTGGGCGCACTGCCCGGCGGGGCCTTCCGCGAGGTCTCCCGACGTGACCTGGTCGGCCAGTACATCGGCCACACCGCCGAGAAGACCGCCGCCGCGTTCGAACTGGCGCGTGGCGGTGTGCTCTTCATCGATGAGGCTTACACGCTGTCCCGGTCGTCGGGCACCGGCGGCGACTTTGGGCAGGAGGCCATCGACACGCTTGTCAAGCTGATGGAGGATCACCGTGACGAGATCGCGGTGATCGCGGCCGGCTACACCGGCGAGATGCTGCAGTTCCTCGACGCCAACCCCGGTCTGGCCTCCCGCTTCGCCAAGACCGTGGAGTTCGGCAACTACTCCCCGGAGCAGTTGGTCGTCATCGTGGAACGAATGGCCAACGGCGACGAGTACCTGCTCGCCGATGGCGTCTCCGAGGTGCTCCGCGAGCACTTCGGCACCATCGAACGGGATCAGAACTTCGGCAACGCCCGGGAGGCACGCAAGCTCTTCGAGGGCGTCCGGAAAGCGCAGGCCCAGCGGTTGCGGCAATCCGGCCAACGGCCGAGCCTCGACGAGTTGCGGACCGTGACCGTGGCCGACGTGCGCGTCGCGATCGGGCGATGACGATGCGGCGCCGGGCAGGGAGGGACGTGCGGTGACGCATCCGGGTGCGGCGCAGCCGGGCGAGCCGGGTTGGCAGCATCACCCGGGGGCGGCGGCACCGCCGCAGCAGCGCATGCCCCAGCAGGGTGCAACGCCGGCACCGACGTTGGGCGGCACCGGGCCGGGACACAACTGGGCGGCCCAGCGCGGGCAGGGGCGGGCCACGGTCGGCACCGCGTACACCAGTCGGGCCGCCGCGGCGGCACCGGCCGCCGTTGCCGCGCCCGCCGCCCGGGCCCCGGAGAGTCGGAGCGCCCGGCAGGCCACGGCCGTCCCGACGGGACAGTCCGTCGCCGAGGGCGCCGCCGGGGGCGCCGCGCCAGTTCCGGTCGTACGTCCACACCGACGGCAGCCCCGCGTCGGCGGGATCCACGTGGCTCAGCTCGTGGCCTGGCAGGCTGGCGCGGCGGCGGTGCTGGCAGCCACACCGCACGGCCTGCCGCTGACCGTCGCCGTGGCCGCCGCCGCCGTGCTGGTGCTCGCTCCGACGATGGTGCGCCACCGAGGTCGATGGCTGCACCAGTGGCTGGCGGTGTGGTGGGCGTACCGGGGGCGCAGCAGACAGCTGGTCGACGCCGGTTCCGACGGCCCGTGGCAGCTGTTGCGCCACCTGGAGAGCACCATCGAGCTGGATCAGGTCGAGATCGACGATCAGCCGGCAGTGCTGCTGACTCACCGGAGCGGGCTCAGCGCGGTGCTGGAGGTCGACCCCACCGAGGGCGCGCTGCTCATGGGCGCGCCCCAGGCCCTGCCGTCGCCAGTGGCCCTGCTACCGGCCGCCGACCCGAAGACGCCGGTGGTGACGGTGCAGGTGTTGATTCAGGTGACCCCGGCACCCCGTGCCCGGGCGGCGGCGGTCGACCGTGCGTACCGCGAGCTGACGAACGGTGGCGTGCCGGCCAGCCGGCAGGCGTGGGTGGTCCTGCACGCTCCGCGTACCCCCGACTTCCATGCCGACCGCGACCTGCGGCCGGCGCTCACCGCAGCGATCCGGCGGACCCGGCGTCAGCTGCGGCAGGAACGGGCGACGGCCCGTCTGCTGAATCGGGACGAGGTGCTCGCCGCAGTCGCCCAGCTGACCCATCTCATCGGCGGTGCGGGGCGTACGGACCGACCGTTGGTCCGGGAAGGCTGGCGGAGCTGGTCGGCGCAGGGTGTCCCGCAGAGCTGTCACCGACTGCTCGCCTGGCCCAGCCGGGCGTGGGAACTGGATCCCCTGCTGCGTGGGCTGCCCGCCGCGGCCGGCGTGGTGTCCGTCTCGGTGGCGCGGGAGAACGATCGCCCGGGCGACGACGACGCTCTGGTGGAGGTGGCGTTCCGGCTCATCGGCGCCGACCCGGCCGGGCTGGCCGCCGCCGATAGCGCGCTGGACCGGGCGGTCCGCGATCACGGTGGTCGCCTGCAGAGACTCGACGGCGAGCACGCCCACGGCGTGGCCGCCACCCTGCCGCTGGGAGGCTTCCTGCGATGAACGGTGTCGCCTTTCCCAGCAGCCGGATGGGGCTGCACGTCGCGGACGGTGCCGCAGTCGCCGGGCTACGGCTGGTTGCCGGTGGCGGTGGGCTGGTCGTCGGCCGTAACCGTCAGCAGGAGCCGGTGGGGCTGCGGGTGTTCCGGGCCGAGCCGACCCGGTTGATGCTCACCGGCGGGGTGCGTGCGGCCGAGCTGCTCGCCTTCCGGTCCCTGGCGCTCGGCGCCCGGCTGTTCATCCAGACCGCGCGGGAGCAGGAGTGGGACGCCTTCCTGCGGCGCTGCGTCATCGGCCGGGAGATCGCCTCGTTCCTGCCGCCCGGTGTCGCTCCTCCGGTGCCGGCCACACCGACCGAACCGCAGCTCGTGGTGATCGACACCGGCCCGGTGACCGGGCCGGACACCAATCTCAGCGCACCCTGGCGGGCCACCCTGGTGGTCCGCGACGACCTGGCCGGCTGGGATGTCGAGGTCCTGGTGCGCAGCGACATCGTGGTGCTCCAGCGGCTGACCGCGGCCGAGGCGGCCACCGCCGCGAACGCCCTCGGTCTGGCCAGCGTGCAGAGCTGGTTCACCCAGCTGCATCCGGAGATGGTCGGTCTGATCACCAAGGGCAAGGTGCAGTGGGTGATGCTCAGCATGACCAGCACCGAACGGCAGTTGATCGGCCCGGTCGCCCGGGTCGGCTGAACAACAAGGACCGGCGTCACGGTCTTTGCCGCATTGGTACACCCGACGGCTCCCACACGGTCACCGGTGCCGCTTATCCTCCGACGGTCTACTCCCTTCGGAGGCCGCTTACATGCAGCGCACAAGAAGTACCCGACTACTCACAATCCCGGGCGTACTGGTCACCGCCACCACGCTCATCCTCTCCGGTGGCACCACCGCCGTCGCGGACCCGGCGCCCACCACGCCGTTCCTCAGTGAGATCCACTACGACAACGCCGGCACGGACACCGGCGAGGCGATCGAGATCGAGGGGCCGGTCGGTTTCGACCTGACCGGCTGGCAGATCGTCCTCTACAACGGAGCCAACGGCGCGGCGTACGGCACCAGGACGTTGAGCGGTGCGGTGCCGGCCTCGGGTGTGGTCGTCGAGTCGTACCCGACGGACGGCGTCCAGAACGGTTCCCCCGACGGCGTCGCGCTCGTCGCGCCCGGCGGTGACGTCGCCGAGTTCCTGACCTACGAGGGCACCTTCACCGCGGCCGGCGGACCGGCGAGCGGCCGGACCGGCGTGGACATCGGGGTGCAGGAGACCTCGTCGACCCCGGCGGGCCACTCACTCCAGAAAATCGACGGGACCTGGCAGGCGCCGGCGGCGAACACCTTCGGGGCCCGTAACGCCGCGCCGGACCCGGACCCCGATCCGGACCCGATCGGCTGCACCGTCACCGTCGACCACACCATCGCCGAGGTGCAGGGCACCGGTACGGCCACGCCGGTCGCCGGCAGCCGGGTGACCGTGGAGGGCATCGTCACCGCCGACCACCGCACCGGTGGCTACAACGGGGTGTACGTGCAGACGGCAGGCAGCGGCGCCGAGCGCCCGGTCGCCGCCGGAAGCGCCTCGGACGGCATCTTCGTGTACCTCACCACGAACACCGCGAACCACCCGTCGGTCACGATCGGCGACCGGGTCCGGGTCAGCGGCACGGCGAGCGAGTTCAACGGCCTCACCCAGCTGACCATCGCGGCCCGGACCGACGTCCAGGTCTGTGCGCAGGATGCACCGCTGCCGGCACCGGTCCCGGTCGAGCTGCCGCTGGACGAGGCCGCTCGCGAGTCGGTCGAGTCGATGCTGGTGGCCCCGGTCGGCGCGTACGCCGTCGCCGAGGTGTACAACACCAACCGGTACGGCGAGGTGGCGCTCACCGCCGGTGACCAGCCGGCCCGGACGCCGACCGACGTGGCCCGCCCCGGCTCGGAGACCGCGCAGGCCCTGGCCGCCGAGAACAAGCGGCGTCGCCTGCTCGTCGACGACGGCAGGACGACGAACCTGGCCACCGCCGGGCTGCTGCCGCCGTACGTCTCGCCGGCCAGCCCGTTGCGGGTCGGCGACCAGGTGGAGGCGTTCGGCGCGTCGGTGCTGTCGTACGGCTTCAACGAGTGGCGTCTGCAGCCGACCCGCCCGGTCGACGCGGATACCGCACCGGCCGCCCGGACCACGTTCAAGACCACCAACCCGCGTACCGCCGGGCCCGTCGACGTTGGCGGTGACCTGCGGGTGGCCAGCTTCAACGTGCTGAACTACTTCGTCCACTTCGGCGGCGACGCCCGGGGTGCCGTCAACGAGGCGGCGCTTGCCAAGCAGGAAGCGAAGATCGTTTCGGCGATCTCCGCGCTTAACGCCGACGTGGTGGCGTTGGAGGAGATCGAGAACTCGGTCCGGTTCAACGCCGAGGATCCGCAGCAGGCACTCAAGCGCCTGGTCGCCGCCCTGAACAGCGAGGACGGCGCGGGCACCTGGGACTACGTCCGCACTCCCGCCGAGCTGCCCGGCGCGACCGAGCAGGACGTCATCACCACCGCGATCATCTTCAAGCCGGCCAAGGCTCAGCCTGAGGGCCCGTCGCGGTCGGTGAACGACGAGACGGTGTGGTCCAACGCCCGCGAGCCGATCGCGCAGACGTTCACCGCCGGCTCGGTGGACTTCGTCGTGGTGGCCAACCACTTCAAGTCCAAGAGCGGTGCCGGCACCGGTGACAACGCCGATGCCGGGGACGGTCAGGGCGGATGGAACGGCGACCGGGTCCGGCAGGCCGGGGCGCTGGCCGCCTTCGTGGATCAGGTCAAGGCGGACAGCGGGACCGACAACGTGCTGCTGCTGGGTGACTTCAACGCGTACACCCAGGAAGATCCGATGCAGGTCCTGTACGACGAGGAGTACCGCAACCTCAACGACACCGGAAAGACCAGCTACGTCTTCAACGGTGAGTCCGGCTCACTGGACCACGCCCTCGCCTCGCCGTCGCTGGCGTCGCGGGTCACCGGGGTCGACGTCTGGCAGATCAACGCGGTCGAGTCGTACGCCTTCCAGTACGACGGCCTGGCCGCGTTCTTCGCGCCGGACCCGTACCGGGCCAGCGACCACAACCCGCTGGTGGTGGGCATCGACACCGGTTCCGGCACCGGCCCGGTGGACCTGCAACTGCTGAGCATCAACGACTTCCACGGCCGACTGGAGTCACCAGCCACCGTGGGAGGTCAGCCGGTCGGCGGTGCGGCTCAGGTGGCCGGTCTGGTGAACCAGCTGCGGGCGGAGAACCCGAACACCGCGTTCGTCTCCGCCGGTGACAACATCGGCGCCTCCACCTTCATCTCGGCGATCGACGAGGACAACCCGACGATCGACGCGTTGAACCAGGCCGGCCTGCTCGCCTCGGCGGTGGGCAACCACGAGTTCGACAAGGGCATGGCGGATCTGACCGGCCGGGTCACCGACCGGGCCGACTTCCCGTACCTGGGTGCCAACGTGTACCGGGGTGACACCCGGGCGCTGCCGGCGTACGCGGTGGACACCATCGGTGGCGTCCGGGTCGGGTTCATCGGCGTGGTCACCGAGCAGACCGCCTCGCTGGTCAGCCCGGACGGCATCGCCGGCATCACCTTCCGCGACCCGGTCGCCGAGGCCAACATGGTCGCCGGCCAGCTCAAGGACGGCAACCCGGACAACGGCGAGGCCGACGTGGTGGTGCTGCTCGCGCACGAGGGCGCCGCGACCGAGAACATCGACTCCCCCGAGGCGCTGGCGAACGACCCGGTGTTCGGCGAGTTCGCCCGCGCCGACGCCACCGTCGACGTCATCTTCAGCGGGCACACCCACCAGCCGTACGCCTTCGAGGTGCCGGTTCCCGGCACCGACAAGCTGCGGCCGATCGTGCAGGCCGAGGACTACGGCAAGCGGCTGGGCAGGGTCACCCTGACCTTCGACCCGGAGACGGGCGCCATCACCGCCGCCGACGCGTCCCTGGTGGATGTCGTCGGCGCGCCGCAGGACCCGGCGGTGGCGGAGATCGTGGCCGCGGCGAAGGTCCGGGCGCAGGAGTTGGGTCAGCGGAAGCTCGGTGAGATCACCGCCGACATCCGGCGGGCCTACACCGACGGCAACGAGGATCGGGGCAAGGAGTCTGCGCTCGGCAACTTCATCGCCGACGTGCAACTCGCCGGCACTCGGGACGCCGGCCGGGGCGGGGCGCAGATCGCGTTCATGAACCCGGGCGGTCTGCGGGCCGACCTGTTGTACGGCGAGGACGGCACGGTCACCTACGCCGAGGCCTTCGCCGTCCAGCCGTTCGCCAACGACATGGTCACCAAGACCTACACCGGTGCCGAGATCAAGCAGGTGCTGGAGCAGCAGTGGCAGCCGGCGGGCGCGTCCCGCCCGGTGCTGTGGCTCGGCGTGTCGGAGGGCTTCAGCTACACCTACGACCCGCAGGCCGCCCAGGGCTCGCGGATCACCTCGATGACGTTGAACGGCACGCCGATCGACCCGGCGGGCAGCTACCGGGTGACGGTGAACTCGTTCCTCGCCGCCGGCGGGGACAACTTCACCACTCTCGGCGGCGGCACCGACCCGGTGACCACCGGCGACAACGACCTCACCATGCTGGTGAACTACTTCGCCGCCAACTCGCCGGTGACCGCGGACACCGAACCGCGGTCGTCGATCGGTCAGGGCGGGCCGGAGTGCACCACCACGATCACCGGCAAGCACGCCAAGCCGCTGCTGGTGACCACCGGCCTGACCTGCGTACAGGACGCCACGATCTCCGGTCCGGTGTCGATCGCCGCAGGGGCCTCGCTGCGGGTGACCGGCGGCACCATCAACGGCCCGGTGTCCGCCACCCGGCCGGTGCTGTTCGAGCTGTCGGGTACGAAGGTCTCCGGTCCGGTCACGGTGGCCGGTGCCACCGGCGACCTGAAGATCAGCAAGGCTCGGATCAACGGGCCGTTGTCGCTGGTGTCCAACCTCGGTGGGGTGCGGGTCGACGAGGTCACGGTCAGCGGCCCGGTGAGCGTGACCGGCAACTCCGGCAGCCAGCCGGTGGTCGTCGCAGCGAACACCGTCAGCGGCCCGCTCGCCTGCTCGGGCAACACCCCGGCCCCGGTGAACGAGGGCCGGGCGAACACGGTGCGGGGCCCGGCGTCGGGTCAGTGCGCGCGCCTGTGACCGGTAGGTGACTACGCCGGTCCGCGGTCGGAGCAGTTCCGACCGCGGACCGGCCCCGGTTCGCTCCGGCCAACCCATCCGACTGGGCGACAGATACCCCCGGGGGTATAGTCGGAGACGGCTACCCCGATCGAGGCCGCATCTCCGCCTCCCGGTCGGGTATCCACCCGCTGGAGACGAGGAATCGAGGAGCTGGACATGACGGTGCAGGTGTCGGTCATCACGACGTCGTCCCTCGGCGACCGCAGCTACCTGGCCACGGACGGCCGGATCGCGGTCGTGGTGGACCCGCAGCGCGACATCGACCGGGTGCTGTACCTCGCCGGCGCGGCCGGCGTGCGGATCACCCACGTGGTCGAGACGCACCTGCACAACGACTACGTCTCCGGCGGGCTGGACCTGGCCCGGCTGACCGGGGCGCGTTACCTGGTCGCCGCCGCCGACGAGGTCGGTTTCGACCGGGTACCGGTCGACGACGGCGATGTCATCGAGGTGTCGGAGACGCTGCGGCTGCGCGCCGTGGCCACCCCCGGCCACACCTTCCACCACCTGTCCTACGTACTCGACGAGGCCACCGGGGCGGGCTGGACCCCGGCGGGGGTCTTCACCGGAGGATCGCTGCTGTTCGGCACCACCGGTCGCACCGACCTCCTCGGCGCCGAGCACGCACACGAGTTGGCCCAGCGTCAGCACACCTCGGCGAAGCGGCTCGCCGACCTGCTGCCGGACGGGGCGCAGGTGTGGCCGACCCACGGCTTCGGCAGCTTCTGCTCGGCCAGCCAGGCCGACGCCCCGGACTCGACGATCGGCCGGGAGAAACAGGTCAACCCGGTCTTCCGGCTGGCCGCCACCGAGTTCGTCACCGAGACCCTGGCCGGCCTGGACGCCTACCCGGCGTACTACGCGCACATGGGGGTGGCCAACACCGCCGGCCCGGTGCCGGTGGACCTCAGCCCGGTGGCGCGGGCCGACGCCGCGCAGTTGCGGGAGCGCATCGCCGCCGGGGAGTGGGTGGTCGACCTGCGACACCGCAAGGCGTACGCGGTCTCGCACCTGGCCGGCACGGTGAGCCTCGGCCTCGACGGCCCCATGGCGACCTGGCTCGGCTGGCTGATCGACTGGGGCACCCCGGTCACGCTGCTGGCCGAGACACCCGAGCAGGTCGCCGACGCCCAGCGCGAGCTGGTCCGGATCGGCATCGACCGGCCCGCCGCCCAGGCGACCGGCGCGCCCCGGCAGTGGGTCGACGAGCCCGCCGAGCTGCGGGAGCTGCTCGTCGCGGACTTCCCGGCGCTGGCCGCCGCACAGGCCGGGAAGCCGCCGGCCGGGCTGCCCGCTGCGCAGGTCGTCCTCGACGTGCGGCTGGGCAACGAGTGGCGGGACGGCCACGTCGAGGACGCGGTGCACGTGCCGCTGCCCGAGCTGCCCCGCTGGCTGGCCGAGATCCCGGCCGGCACCGTCTGGGTGCACTGCGGGTCCGGCTACCGGGCCGCCCTCGCCGCCTCCCTGCTGGCCAACGCCGGCCGTGACGTGGTGCTCGTCAACGACCGCTTCGACCACGCCGAGGCGGCCGGCGTACGGCTTGACCGCAGCGCCTGAGCGGGCTGGCCCGATCGCGGCCGGCGGCCCGGTTCAGCCGGCCGGCGGTTCCGGCGGACTGATCGGCAGCAGCACGCGGAACAGCGTGTTGCCGGGCACGCTGGTCACCCGGATGTCGCCGTGGTGCTTGTTGACCACGATCCGGTAGGAGATGTCCAGACCGAGGCCGGTGCCCTCGCCGACCGGCTTCGTGGTGAAGAACGGCTCGAAGATCCGGGGACGGATCTCGTCCGGGATGCCCGGGCCGGTGTCGGCGATCTCGACGATCAACCAGTCGTCCTGGCGCAGAGTCCGGACGGTCAGCACGCCGTCGCCCCCCATCGCGCCGAGCGCGTTGTCGATCAGGTTGCTCCAGACCTGGTTCAGCTCGGCGGCGTACGCCGGGATCGATGGCAGGCCCCGGTCGTACTCCCGGACCAGCCGGACCCCGGCGGAGATCTTGCCCTTGAACATCACGAGCGTGGCGTCGAGCAGCTCGTGCACGTCCACGACCTGGTACGGCGCCCGGTCGAGCTGGGAGTACTGCTTCGCGGCACCGACCAGGGTGGAGATCCGGGTGGCGGCGTCCGCGATCTCCCGCATGAGCAGTTCGGTCTCGACCGTGTAGGTCAGCCAGCGCACCGCCGGTTCCAGGTCCTCCTCGCCGACCGACGCGCGGACCCGCTCCAACCAGTCGACGTCCAGCCCGCCGCCGACAAGCGTCGACGCCAGCTCCCAACCGGCGGCCAGGCCCCGGTCGTCCAGCCAGTCGGTCAACTCGTCCTCGGCGTCACTTGTCGCCAACGGCGAGAGCGTCGGCGCCTTGGCCACCCGCTCGACCGCCTCCTCCTGGAGACCCACCAGAGCATGCAGCCGCCGGCCGTCGAGCCGGCCGTCGGCGATCATGGCGAGCTTGTGCCGCATCCCGGCGATCCGCTCGCGCAGACTGGTGGACGCCCGCACCGCGGCGCTCGCCGGGTTGTTCAGCTCGTGGGTCAGGCCCGCCGACAGGGAGCCCAGGGCGAGCAGCCGCTCCCGCTCGCCGATCAGCGTCTGGGTGTCCCGCATGCCGATGAACATGCCCTCCAGCAGGTGCATCGCCATCGGGAACCAGGTGCGCACCGCGTGGGCGAACTGCTCCGCCGGCAGCACGAAGAACTCGGCATCGGTCAGCGCCCACATGCTGTTGCGGTACTGCCGGTCGTCACCCAGGTACGCCTGGGTGGCACCGCCGTACACGCCACGCTGGGCGGTACGGCTGATCTCCACCTGGTCGCCGTGCACCGTGCGGCAGAGCCGTACTGTGCCGTCGAGCAGGACGAAGAAGCACTCCGCCGAATCACCCTCGCCGTAGACCAGGTCACCTTCGTTCCGCCGCTCGACCCGGCCCTGGTCGGCCAACCAGCTCAACTGGGCGTCGTCGAGCGACTCGAAGAGGAACAGCGTCCGCAGGTCGTCCGCAGTCAACCGCCGCAGCGGGCCGATGCCCGGATCCCCGCTGGTCACTGTGCCTCCAGGTACCGGTGCACAAGCGACACGGCCATCGCGCCCTCGCCGACGGCGGAGGCCACCCGCTTCACCGAGGCCGCGCGTACGTCACCGGCGGCGAACACCCCGGGCACGCTCGATTCGAGGTGGTACGGCTCGCGGGGCAGCGACCAGCCCGCCGGTCGCCGCCCTCCGGTGACCAGGTCCGGTCCGGTGACCACGAATCCCCGCTCGTCGCGAACCAGCGTGCCGTCCAACCATCCGGTACGGGGCTCCGCGCCGATGAAGACGAACAGCCAGGACGTGCCCACCTCCCGCTGCTCGCCGGTGCGGGTGTCCCGCAGGCTCAGTCGTTGCAGGTGCTCGTCACCTGCGGCAGCCGCCACCTCGGTGTACGGGTGCACCATCACCTGGTCGATGCGGCCCAGTTGGTCGATGAGGTATCGGGACATCGATGCGGTCAGGTCCGCGCCCCGGATCAGCAGGTGCACCCGCTTCGCATAGCGGGAGAAGTGGACGGCCGCCTGCCCCGCCGAGTTGGCCCCGCCCACGATGTAGACGTCCTCACCCACACAGCTCGGTGCCTCACTGGCCGCCGAACCGTAGAAGACGCCCCGGCCGGTGAGGTCGGCCAGCCCGGGCGCACCGAGCATCCGGTACGACACGCCGGTCGCCAGCACCACCGAGTGGGCGGCGAGCGTCTGACCGTCGCTGAACCGCAGCAGCCGCGCCGATCCGGCTTCGGTCAGGCCCACCACCTCCCGGGTGCTGAGCAGTTCCGCGCCGAACTTCAACGCCTGCCGGCGGGCCCGGTCGGTGAGCTGCGCCCCGGAGACCCCGTCGGGGAAACCGAGGTAGTTCTCGATCCGGCTGCTCTGCCCGGCCTGTCCACCGGTGGCCAGCCGCTCCACCAGGACGGTGCGCAGACCCTCCGAGGCCCCGTACACGGCGGCGCCCAGGCCGGCCGGACCGCCGCCGACCACCACCAGGTCGTAGAAATCCGCGGTGGGGTGGACGTCCAGTCCCACCAGGCCGGCCAGTTCCGCCTCCGAGGGTGCCACCAGCGCCTTGCCGGCGGGGGTGACCACCAGCGGGACGTCGGCCGGAGTGACCCCGGCCGCCGTGAGCAGCCGGCCGCCCTCGGGATCGTCGGTCAGCAACCAGCGGTACGGGACCAGGTTGCGGGCGAGGAAGTCCCGCACCGTGAACGACTCGGCGGACCAGCGGTGTCCGACCACCCGGATCTCGCTCTCCCCGGCGGCGGGGCTGGCCGCCCACGCCTCCAGCAGCGAGTCGACCACCGGGTAGAGCTTCTCCTCCGGCGGATGCCACGGTTTGAGCAGGTAGTGGTCGAGGTCGACCAGGTTGATCGCGTCGATCGCCGCGCCGGTGTCGGCGTACGCGGTAAGCAGCACCCGGCGCGCGGCGGGGAACAGGTCCATCGCGGCTTCCAGGAACTCGATGCCGGTCATCTCCGGCATCCGGTAGTCGGCAAGCAGCAGCGCCACCTGCTCGCCACGCAGCTTGACCTCGCGCAACGCCTCCAGTGCCTCCGGCCCGGAGGTGGCCCGCACCACCCGGTACCGGTCGCCGTAGCGGCGCCGGATGTCCCGTGCGACCGCCCGGGAGACCGCCGGGTCGTCGTCGACGGAGAGGATGACCGGGTTCGCCATGCGCCCATGAAATCACGCCCGTGTTCCGTAGCCGTTGCCGCGGACAGCCGTGGCCGTCGAGCGGTGTCCCACACCGCAGCCGGCGGCCAAGCCCCGGCCGGAGCCCTGGTCAACCGCACTATGCCCGGATGCCGCGCAACAGGATGTCGGTGTACAGCTCGGTGTCGCCGCCGACGCGGGCCGCGTGCTGCAATCCGCAGAACAGCGCCCGGAGGTCGTCGGCGGTGATCTCCGGGCGGATGACCCCGGTCTCGCGGGCCCGCTCCAGCAGCCGGTCCACGGCCTCGGTGAGCGCCCGGACCAGTTCGGTCGTCTCCTGGCACGCGGCGTCGGGCGCGGACAGCACCACGGCGAGTGCCGGGTCATCGAGCTGGTGTTCCAGTGCTGCCCGGAGCAGGCGGGCCAGCCCGGCGGCGACGTCGGGAGAGGCCACCGCCTGCTCGGCGGCCTGTACCAGGAGGGCGAACCGTTCGGCGGCCAGCGCCTCCAGCAGTGCCTGCCGATTGGGGAAGTGCCGATAGACCGTCCCGACGCCGACCCCGGCCGCCTTGGCGACCGCGTTCATCGGCAGTTCCAGGTCGCCGGCAGCGACCCGCGCGCGGGCGGCCCTCAGCATCCGGGCGCGCACTCTGGCCGAGTCCGCCCGGAGGGACTCGGTCTTCGTCGTCGGGCCGCTTGCCACGGTACGAGGATAATCCATCCGAGGACCAACGGATTATTTATCCGGTGACGTGATACTGTCCGTGGAAGAGATCGGATAAATAATCCGATCCTGAACCGGAGGTGGACCATGCCTGCTGCCTGGACGCTCGACGAGATCCCCGACCAGACCGGCCGCACGGCCGTCGTCACCGGCGCGAACAGCGGCCTGGGCCGAATCGCCGCCGAACAGCTCGCCGCCCGAGGGGCGACGGTGATCATGGCGGTCCGCGATGTCGCCAAGGGTGAACGGGTCCGCGCCGGGATCGCCGGGCACCTGGAGGTACGCCGGCTCGACCTGGCCGACCTCGACTCGGTACGCGCCTTCGTCGGGCAGTTGCGGGACGAGGGCCGCGAGATCGACCTGCTGCTCAACAACGCTGGCGTCACCGCCACCGGCCAGGAGCACTCCCCGCAGGGGTACGAGCCCATCTTCGCCACCAACCACCTGGGCCATTTCGCCCTGACCGGCCTGTTGCTGGACCGCTTCCGTCCGGACCGCGATCCACGGGTGGTCACCGTCAGTTCCGCCTTCTACCGCCTGCTGCGTGGTGGACCGGACGCGGACGACCTCGCGGGCCGGCCCGCCGCCCCGGAAGCCAAGCGGTACATCCGGTCCAAGCAGGCAAACGTCCTCTTCGGTGCGGAGCTCGACCGCCGGTTGCGACGTGCCGGTAGTCCGGTACGCAGCTTCCTGGCCCACCCCGGGATGGCCCGAACGCCCATGCACCACCAGGCCGGCGGCGCAGCGGCCTGGGCCTTCACCCGAATCGGTGGCCTGCTGTTCGCCCGCAGCCCACGGCGCGGCACCATCCCCCTGCTCTACGCCGCCACCAGCGCCACCGCCGAGACAGGCGTCTTCCTCGGTCCCTCGCTACGAAAATGGGACAGCCGGGTGCACGCCCGCCCGATCATCTCGCCCGGCGACGACCTCGCCCTCGCCGGCAGGCTCTGGCAGGTGTCCGAGGCCGCGACCGGCGTCCACTATTTGAGTCGGACAGCTGACCCGGCGGCCCGAGCATGACCGGCGCGGCACGCCGGCGGTCAGGATCGTCCGCCGGTGGCCGCCGCTACGGCGCGGAAGACGATCGTCACGCTGAACGAGACCCCATCGACCTGGTACGCGTAGCAGCCCGGACCACTAACCGTCGTGGTGGCGGGCAGATCGCTGTCCGGGCGGCTGAGCACTGCGTAGTGCCCGCCGTCGCGTGACTCACCGGTGTAGGAGAACCGCACCGTCGCGTTGCCCGTCGCGTCGATCCGCGCTGCCCGCACCAGCACCGGCCCGGTGTAACCGGAGCCGATCCACCGGACCTTCTTGGTGAACGTGCCGTCCGCTTCCCGGTCCTCGTCGCGCAGTTGCAGGGCACCTTCGGTGAAGTAGTCGGCGACCGGGTACAACGGGCCGGGACCGAGCACCCGAGATGCCTGGTCGGTGTCGGGCCAGGATTGCGGTTCGGTGACCGGGCAGGCGTCGGCGGGCGGCACGGTGGGCAGCGCGAGCGGTGGTGCCGAGAACTCCAGGGGTGGGACGGTCGACGCGGGTGCGGACGCCACCGGGGTGGCCGGCGGCGGGGCGCTGTCGCAGGCCGCCGCTGCCGACATCAGCAGCACGGCCACCACCACGCTTGTCACTCTCGTCACCTTCGCAGTATCGACCGATACCGTCGTGGTCGCCGCCCCGTGCGACCGGCAGGTGCCGCTGACCGGACCGGCGGCCACTGTTCGTCGCACCGACTATCCGGATCGGGCCCGGTTGAGCAGCGCCCGACGCTCGGCTTCACCGGGCACCCGGTCCGCTGCCGCACGAAACAACACCGCCGCCCGATCACGATCACCCTGGCGTTCCAGGAGGTCCGCCTCCACGGCCAGGGCCAGTGGGTAACCGTCGAGTCGGCCGCCCGAGCGTGCCTCCGCGAGCAGCGACAATCCGACCTCCGGCCCGTACGCGCATCCGTGTGCGACGGCCCGGTTCAGCGCGACCACCGGGGTCGGCTGAAGCAGTAACAAGTGGTCGTAGCAGTCCGCGATACGCCGCCAGTCGGTCTGCTCGGCGCTGGCCGCGGTGGCATGGCAGAGCGCGATCCGGGCCTGCCACGCGTACGGGCCGTGCTCCGGGAGCCTGGCGATCAGGCGCACGCCCTCGGCGATCGCCGCGCGATCCCAGCTCGACCGATCCTGTCGGTCCAGCGGCACCAGGTCGCCGTCGGCGTCCCGCCGGGCGGCGCGGCGGGAGTGCTGCAACAGGAACAGCGCCAGCAATGCCGTCGCCTCCGGTTGTTCCGGCATGAGCCGGACCAGCAGCCTGGCCAACCGGATCGCCTCCTCGGCGAAGGCCGGCTCGCCGTCCGCGTCGTATCCCTGGGTGAAGAGCAGGTAGAGCACACCCAACACGCCCGGCAGCCGCTCGGTCAGGGCGTGGCCGCGCGGCACCCGATACGGGATACCCGCCTCGGCGATCCTCGTCTTGGCCCGGGTCAGCCGCCGGGTCATGGTGGACTCGCTGACCAGGAAGGCCCGAGCGATGTCGGCGGTCGGCACCGCACAGATCGTCCGGAGGGTCAGCGCGACCCGTGCCTGCGGGGAGAGGGCCGGATGGCAGCAGGTGAAGATCAGCCGTAGCCGGTCGTCCACCACCTCTTCGTCCGGTACCGGCTCCTCGGTGGCGGCGGTCAGCGCCAGCACCGCCACGTCACGCAGCTTGCGCCGCTCGACCGAGGCCCGCCGCAGGACGTCGAGGAGCCGGTTACGGGCAACCGCCATCAGCCAGCCTGCCGGGTTGGCCGGCACCCCGTCCACCGGCCAGCGGGCCAGTGCCCGAGCCAGCGCCTCCTGCGTGCAGTCCTCGGCCAGCGTCCAGTCACCCGTTATCCGGATCAGGGCAGCCACGATCCGCGGGTACGCCTCGACGGCGGTGGCCGCGACGGCTTGCGCCGCCGCGGCCCGCCCGGCCGCCGGGCCCCCGTTCCCGGCCTGCCGCTGCACCGCCGCACCGTCTTGGTCCGACGCCTGCGGCACCACGATCCCGGCGGCCGGATCCGTCACTGCTCGAACTCGGCGAACGGGCGGAGTTCGATCCGCCCGGCCCACGCCATCGGATGCGCCCGGGCGACCTCGATCGCCTCGTCGAGATCGGCGCACTCCAGCAGGTCGAAGCCGACGATCATCTCTTTGACCTCGGCGAACGGTCCGTCGGAGACCAGCAGTTGGCCGTTGCGGACCCGCACCGTGGTGGCGGCCGACGCCGGTGCCAACTGGGCACCCTGGAGGCGTCGGCCGGCCGCGTCGTTCTCCGCCACCCACACCTCGACGTCGGGGTGGTTGCTCGGCTCCGGGTCCGGCTCGGTGTCGGTGCAGACCAGCATCATGTACTTCACGTCAGTGCCTTTCGGTTGACTCGTCAGGACCGGTGGTTCCACCGACATGACGAACGGCGAACCCGGCGTCCGGACACCCGAAGGATTTCATCTTTCGCTCGGATTCACGTCAGGCACGTTCGGTCGGTCTCCACGTCGACCGCGCCGTCGTCACGCCCACCGGCGTCGGCGCAGGCGGGTGGCCAGGGTGTCACCGTGGGCGATCAGGATCAGCAGGCCGGTGATGATCGCCGAGTTGAGCAGCAACGACTGTTCGTGGCCCACTGCGGCGGCGATCAGAATGGCGGCCATCCCGATCAGCCGTTGCCAGGAGAACCGGCCGTGCACGGCCAGGGCCAGCAGGATCCAGCCGGTGAGAAAGAGCGTCGGCCCGGCCGCCATCGTCACGACGGCGGCCGGCTCGTGGGAGAACGGTTCCATGATCATCAAGCGCGATCCGACCCCGGTCGCCAGGACGCCGGCGATCATCACCAGATGCAGGTAGCCGGCGAGCAGGCCCAGCCTGCTACCGAGCGATCCCATGGCCTCGATCGCGGCACCCAGCCGCATCCCGCCGGGCACCAGGTAGAGCCGACCGAGACTTACCGCGTTGACGAACATCAGCGCGAACGCCGCACTCCGCCCCAGGTCGAAACCGCGTTGGCTGAACGTGATGCCAGCGGTCAGGATCAGCTCGCCCAGGGCGATGATGAAGATCTGCTGGTACCGCTCGGAGAGATGCTCCCCGATGATCTGAAGGTTCTCCCAACTGCTGCGCCCGAGCCCCGGCGTCGGCCACCGCAGTCGCGCCATCGAGTAGTCCAGCACCACCGCCGCCGTCCAGAGGACCACCTGGGCCGGCCCGACGAACGCACCTGCGAGCCAGAGCACCCCGGAGACGGCGAACCAGATCGCCACCCGCAGGGTCCGCAGTTGCAGCGGATGCCCGTGCAGGGCCGGCAGCAACAGGGCGGCCCGCCCCAGATGGATCGCCACGTAGGCACCGGCGAACACCAGCGCGTGTCCGGCATACGCGGTCGGTGCCGCAGCGGCCATCAGCATCCCGCCGAACATCACCCAGAGCAGCAGGCCGCTGATCAATGGCGTACGCGGCTCGAACCAGTCGGTCGACCAGGCGGTTACGAACCAGACCCACCAGATGGCGGCCAGCAGCAGCGCCGCGCGGAACGCCCCGCCCACGCCGAGGTCGTCCTCAAGAGCGCGGGACAACCGGTTCAGCGCGAGGATGAAGGCCAGATCGAAGAAGAGTTCCAGGAACGACGGCCGCCGGGAGATCTCGCGCCGTCGCAGCAGCCGCGCCGGCAGCCCACTGGACATCCCCGCCCTCCGCGCATCGCCGGTGATCGCACCCCAGTCGTACCACCCAACGGTCCTACTCCGACGCCGAACAGCGAGGTCAGCGTGCTGTACCGAGCCCTCGGTCCGCGCCGGACGGCGCGCACTAACCTCGGAGCGATGCAGCACACCCCCGACGGGCGACCCACCCTCACCACGGCCGAACGCGCGATCGATGCCCGCTTCCGCGCCGGGCTGGCTCGGCTACCGGGGCACGGGCCGGCCGGCTGGTTTACCGAGTTCGTGGTCTTCGGTCTCAAGCAGGCCTGGGCGTGCGTGTTCGGTGCCGCCATGCTGGCGATCATCTCTGCGGCACACCTCTGGTACCCGGAAGACGCCGCGTTCGCCCGCAACGACGCCCTCACCGTCGCCGCCGTCGCCATCCAGGTCGCCATGGTGGCGGGGCGGTTGGAGACCCTGCGCGAACTCCGGGTGATCGTCCTGTTCCATCTCGTCGGCACGGTGATGGAGCTGTTCAAGACCCACGTCGGCTCGTGGACGTACGAGCCCGACGGCGTACTCCGGCTCGGCGGGGTGCCCCTGTTCAGCGGCTTCATGTACGCCGCGGTCGGCTCCTACCTGGTCCGGGTGAACCGGCTGTTCGACCTGCGCTTCATCCGCTATCCGAGACGCTGGTCGACGGCCCTGGTGGCGACCGCGATCTATCTCAACTTCTTCACCAACCACTACCTGCCGGATGTGCGATGGCTGCTCATCGCGGTCGTCGCGCTGGTGTTCGGTCCCTGCGTCATGCACTTCCGGATATTCCGGGCGAGATGGCGCATGCCGCTGCTGCTGGCCTTTGTCCTCGTCGCCTTCTTCATCTGGCTCGCCGAGAACATCGCCACCTGGTCGAACGCCTGGCTCTACCCCAGCCAGGTGGATGGTTGGCATCCGGTGTCACTTGCGAAGTTGACGTCGTGGTTCCTCTTGATGATCATTTCGGTGGTGCTGGTCACCTGGATCGCACCGCCGCAGCCGCCCGACGACGACCGGCAGCCACCCCGCGACACCGATGAGACCGCGGGTGGCGGGCTGCCGGTCGGCCAGCGGGGGCGGCGCCGATCGTCTCTCGACCAAGTCAGCCCTGGCGGCTCTTCCACTGCGGGTTGAGCCGGTTGACCACGACCACCCGGCCACGTCGGCGCACCACCGTCGAACCCGGCTTCCGCTTCAGCGACCGGAGGGAACTACGTACCTTCATGTCCGTTTCTCCTCGGCTCGGGTCTCACGTCGTACGCAGTGGAAAACGCCGACCTCGGCGGTGGGATTCCCTGACCGGCGGCGGTCGACCGAGGACCTGTGACCCGACCTACCGGTCGGGTGGAGGCGTCGGGTCGACCGCCAGCAGGGCGGCCAGTTGCCGCAGGACCTGGGGCCGGGGCCGGTAGTAGACCCAGGTGCCCCGTCGTTCGGAGTCGACCAGACCTGCCTCGCGCAGGGTCCGCAGGTGATGCGAGATCGTCGGGCCGGTCAGGTCGAAGGCCGGGGTCAGGTCGCAGACGCACACCTCTCCGCCCTCGGCCGAGGCGATCATCGACATCAGTTGCAGCCGAACCGGATCGCCGAGGGCCTTGAACGCGGGTGCCAGCAGCACGGCGGTCTCACCTGGCACCCGCTGCTGCACCAGAGGTGGGCAGCAGGGGGCAGCGGTCAGATCGAGGGAAAGAGGCACCGCCTGCTTCGGCATGCCTCTAGGTTGACACCTGTCTAAGCAGTATGCAAATCTCTGCTTCGAAGAGTATCGAGACAGCTCGTCGAACTTGAGGGGTACCTGATGAGTGATCTGGACCAGTTGCCCGTCGCTGTCATCGGTGCCGGGCCGGTCGGCCTCGCCGCCGCCGCGCACCTGCACGAGCGCGCTCTGCCCTACACCGTCCTTGAGGCGGGCGACGGCGCC
>NZ_JAGPXT010000031.1 GCF_018070465.1 Micromonospora sp. C95 | reverse complement strand
GCGCAGGGATCAAGCCTGACCGCCCGGAGCCGGGCACGGCGGGCCACACCCCCAACAACGCCCCACGCCCGACGACAGCACAGTGTCGACCATGAGGTCAGCGGCAGTCCTGGAGATCAGAAACGCCGCCAACCTCATGATCAACGGGGGAGGCTCCGGGGGGTGAGAGGTGGGGCGGGTGGGAGCAGGAGCGGCCGGAGACGGGGGTCTCCGGCCGCTTGGTGCAGGGGTCGCTACTGCTTGAGCATGTTGTCGAGCAGCAGCGCGCAGCGGACCACGCCGAGGTGGCTGTACGCCTGCGGGTGGTTGCCCAGGCCGCGCTCGGCCAGCGGGTCGTACTGCTCGGGCAGCAAGCCGGTCGGACCCGCCGTGTCGATCATCTGTAGGAACAGTTCCTCGGCGTCGGTCCGCCGGCCGGTACGCAGGTACGCCTCGATCAGCCACGCCGTGCAGATGTGGAAGCCGCCCTCGCGACCGGGCAGGCCGTCGTCCCAGTGGTAGCGGTAGACGACCGGACCGCTGCGCAGATCCGCCTCGATCTTCAGCACGGTGGAGAGAAAGCGGGGATCGTCGCCGGCCAGCAGTCCGGAGATGCCGATCCACAGCGACGAGGCGTCCATGTCCTCGTCGCCGTACGCGACGCTGTACGCCTCGGCGTGCTCGTGCCAGCCGTACTCGAGCACGTTGGCGCCGATCCGGTCGCGTAGTTCCACCCACTCCGGGCGGTCCTCGCCGCCGTGCTGACGCATCACGTGCAGCGCCCGGTCGACGGTCATCCAGCACATGACCTTCGAGAAGACGTGGTGCCGGGGTGGTAGGCGGGCCTCCCAGATGCCGTGGTCCGGCTCGTGCCAGCGACGGCGGACCGCCTCGACCATGTTCTCCAGCACCCGCCACTCCTCGGCGCGTACCGAGCCGCGCACGTCGGCGGTGGCGGCGATCAGGTCGGCGATCGGGCCGAAGACGTCGAGTTGGAGCTGGTGGTTGGCGAGGTTGCCGACGCGTACCGGGCGGGATCCGGCGTAGCCGGGCAGGGTGTCGATGACCGCCTCGGCACCCAGTTCGAAGCCGTCGACCGTGTAGAGCGGGTGCAGCCGTTCGGGGTGCCCGCCGGTGCGCTCCACACAGCCGTCCACCCAGCGCAGGAACGCCTCGGCCTCGGTGATCGAGCCCAGGTCGACAAGGGCTCGGGCGGTCATCGCGGCATCCCGCAGCCAGCAGTAGCGGTAGTCCCAGTTACGGACCCCGCCCAGCTCCTCCGGCAGCGAGGTGGTCGCCGCCGCCAGGATCGAGCCGGTGGCCTCGTGGCAGAGGGCGCGCAGGGTCAGTGCGCTGCGGGCGACCAGGTCCCGGGCGGTGGTCGGCAGCCGCAGCGAGGCCACCCAGTCCTTCCAGGGCCGCTCGGCCGCGGCCTGCCGCTCGTGGATGGGCAGCCGGTGGTGTTCCAGGCTGTGCGTACCGAAACGCAGCTCCAGCACCACCTGGCCGCCGAGCGCGGCGAGGTCCACCACCGCCTTGGCGGTCTCGTACCCGCCGTCGTTGCCGACCTCCCACTGCACCCCGGGGGAGTAGAGCGCGACCGGTTCGTTGGAACCGAGCACCAGCAGGCCGTCCCCGAGCGGCTGGAGCTGGACGGCGACCTGGGCGAACTCCGGCCGGGGCGCGAACTCGACCCGGACCCGACCGGTGCCGGTGAGTACCCGGATCAGGGTCGAGTCACCGGAGATGATCGCCGGGCCGTCCGGCGTGGCCTTGGGGTCCGGCTTGTCGAGCCAGTCGGTGACGGTGAGACCGGACCAGCGAGTCTCCACGGTCATCGTGCCGGAGCGGTAGCGCTGGCCCAGCGGAATGCCGCCGCGCTCGGGTGCGACGCTGAAATGCCCGGCCGGACTGCCACCGACCAGATCCGCGAAGATCGCCGCCGAGTCGGGCTTGGGGTTACACAGCCAGCTCACCTTGGCGTCCGGCGTGAGCAGCGCGACCGTCCGACCGTTGGCCAGCATGGAGTGACGCTCGATCGGCACCGCCCGTTCACCGAACAGCCAGTGCCGTCGGGTCTCCAGCAGCAGCCCGAGCGCTCGGGCTGCCTCGATCGGCTCGGCCACCCGGTAACCGGCCTTCGTCTCACCCGGGCCGATCTTGATGCCCACGTCCGGGCCGTGCAGGTTGCCGAAGGCGTTCTCGTCGGTCACGTCGTCGCCGATGAAGAGCACCGCACTCGCCGAGAGCTGGGTGCGCAGCTGGTCGACGGCGGTGCCCTTGTGGGTGGCCACGACGGAGAGCTCGATGACCTCCTTGCCCTGGGTCACGGTGACGTCCGGCCAGGTCGCCGGGCCGTTGCGGACCGCGTCGATGGTGGCGGCGGCGACCTGGGGATCAACCCCACGGGTGTGTACGGCGACACTCGCCGGCTTGCGTTCCAGTCGGACACCGGGGTGGGCCGCGGCGATGTCCCGCAGGGCGTCGCGCAGCCGGGTTCGTACGGCGATCAGCTCGGGGGAGAGCCGCTCGACGAAGCCGATGTCGAATTCGGAGCCGTGACTGCCGACCAGGTGGACCTCGCTCGGCAGCCGGGAAAGGGCGGCCAGGTCACGCAGCGCGCGACCGGAGACGACCGCCACGGTGGTCTGCGGCAGCGCCGCCAGGGCCCGCACCGCCGCCACCGACTCCGGCAGCGGTACGGCCTTGCTCGGGTCCTCCACGATCGGCGCCAGCGTGCCGTCGTAGTCGCAGGCGACCAGGAGTTGGGGCACCCGGGCGATCCGCCCGATGGCGGCGCGCAGTTCCCGATCCATCGGGCCCGCGACGGGCGTGCTGTTCTCGGTGGACGCCGCGTTCACGCTGCCTCCATGTCGGGCACACCAAGTTCGGTGAGGAAGGACTTCGCCCAGTGCCCCACGTCGTGGGTGCGCAGATGGCGTTGCATTGTCCGCATACGGCGACGAGCCTCCGGCTTCTCCACATGCACGGCCCGTAGCAGAGCGTCCTTGACCGCGTCGGGGTCGTGCGGGTTGCACAGGAACGCCTGACGCAGCTCGGTGGCCGCGCCGGCGAACTCACTGAGTACGAGTGCGCCCCCGTGGTCCGCCCTTGATGCCACGTACTCCTTGGCCACCAGGTTCATTCCGTCTCGCAGCGGAGTGACCATCATCACGTCGGCGGCGGCGTACATCGCAGCCAGTTCGGTCCGACTGTACGACTGATGCAGATAATGCACCGCCGGCACGCCAACCCGGCCGAATTCGCCATTAATCCGACCAACCTCGCGCTCAACCTTGACGCGAAGTGCCTGGTAGTGCTCCACCCGTTCGCGGCTCGGCGTGGCGACCTGCACCATAACCGCGTCGGGCACTGTCAACTTTCCGTCAGCCAGCAACTCGCGGAACGCCTTGAGGCGCAGTTCGATGCCCTTGGTGTAGTCGAGGCGGTCGACGCCGAGGATGATCGTCTTGGGATTGCCCAGCTCCTCGCGGATCTCCTTGGCCCGCGCCTGGATCGCCGGGTCGGCGGCCAACCGCTCCATCTCCTGTGTGTCGATCGAGATGGGGAACGCGCCGGCCTTGACCTGACGGCCGTCCACCTGGATCATCTGGCCCTCGTACCGCAGCCCCAGCAGGTGCCGGGCCAGCCGGACGAAGTTCTGCGCGGCGAGCCGCTGCTGGAAACCGACCAGGTCGGCGCCGAGCAGGCCACGCAGGATCTCGGCGCGGAACGGCATCTGCATGAACAGCTCGATCGGCGGGAACGGGATGTGCAGGAAGAAGCCGATCCGCAGGTCGGGGCGCAGCTCCCGGAGCATCGCCGGCACCAGTTGGAGCTGGTAGTCCTGGACCCAGACCGTGGCCCCCTCGGCGGCGACCTCCGCCGCGGCCTCCGCGAACCGGGCGTTGACCAGGCGGTACGCCTCACGCCAGCGGCGCTTGTAGGCGGGCGTCTCGACGGCGTCGTGGTAGAGCGGCCAGATCGTCGCGTTGGACTGCCCCTCGTAGTAGCGCTCCAGCTCCTCGGCGCTCAGTGGCACCGGATGCAGCCGGATGCCCTCCAGGTCGAACGGCTCGGGGGCCGCGCCGGTGCCGCCTGCCCAGCCGACCCAGGTGCCCTGGTGCTCGGCGAGAACGGGGTGCAGCGCGGTGACCAGCCCGCCGGGGCTGCGTCGCCACTGCCGTCCCTCGGGTGTGCTCACCTCGTCGACCGGCAGTCGGTTCGCCACTACGACAAAGGAGCTACGGACGGTCACGATCGGCCACCTCCGGGTGCTGACGGGTCCACCGCGATGAGCGTACTGAGCGTAGCTGCGGCGTCTGTTCCCCTGTGCCGGACTCACCTACCCGTCCCGAACTCGGCGAACCCAGGACGTGATCATGTTTACAGGTGAGCTCTCCCGGTCGGCGGTCGGGGCACTGGCCTGACCCGTTGGACACCGTCTGGCGGGGCGATGTGGGCGCGGTCCGGCGTACCTGTCAGGATTGACAATGGCGTGCGCGCGGCCGGCTGTCGGCCGACGGCGATGGACGGCGGCCCTGGCCCGCGCCCGTGGCACGCGAAATCGGCGATCGAAAGCGACGGAGGAGCCCGCACCGTGGCCCAGTTCATCTACGTCCTGGACAAGGCGCGCAAGGCGCACGGCGACAAGGTCGTGCTCGACAACGTGACGCTGAACTTCCTGCCGGGCGCCAAGATCGGGGTGGTCGGTCCGAACGGCGCCGGTAAGTCCAGCCTGCTCAAGATCATGGCGGGTTGGGAGCAGCCGAGCAACGGCGAGGCCCGGCTGATGCCCGGCTTCACCGTGGGGATGCTCGCGCAGGAACCGCCACTCAACGACGCCAAGACCGTGCTCGGCAACGTCGAGGAGGCGGTGGCGGAGACGAAGGTCAAGCTGGAGCGGTTCAACAAGATCGCCGAGCAGATGGCCACCGACTACTCCGACGAGCTGATGGAGGAGATGGGCCGGCTCCAGGAGGAGCTGGACCACGCCGACGCGTGGGACATCGACTCCAAGCTCGAACTGGCCATGGACGCACTGCGCTGTCCGCCGCCGGACGCGGACGTCACCCAGCTCTCCGGCGGTGAGCGCCGCCGGGTCGCCCTGTGCAAGCTGCTGCTGGAGGCCCCCGACCTGCTGCTGCTCGACGAGCCCACCAACCACCTGGACGCCGAGAGCGTGCAGTGGCTGGAGCAGCACCTGGCCAAGTACGCCGGCACCGTGGTCGCCATCACCCACGACCGCTACTTCCTGGACAACGTGGCCAACTGGATCCTGGAGCTGGACCGCGGTCGCGCCTACCCGTACGAGGGCAACTACTCCACCTACCTGGAGAAGAAGGCGGCCCGGCTGGCGGTGGAGGGTCGCCGCGACGCCAAGATGAAGAAGCGCCTGGCCGACGAGCTGGACTGGGTACGCTCCAACGCCAAGGCCCGGCAGACCAAGTCCAAGGCCCGTCTCGACCGGTACGACGAGATGGCCGCCGAGGCGGAGAAGACCCGCAAGCTGGACTTCGAGGAGATCCAGATTCCGCCGGGCCCGCGCCTGGGCAACACCGTCATCGAGGCGAACAGCCTGACCAAGGGCTTCGGCGAGCGGGTGCTCATCGACAACCTCTCCTTCTCGCTGCCGCGCAACGGCATCGTCGGCATCATCGGCCCGAACGGGGTCGGCAAGACCACCCTGTTCAAGACCATCGTGGGGCTGGAGGAGCCGACCGGCGGCCGGGTCCGGGTCGGCGAGACCGTCTCGCTGTCCTACGTCGACCAGAACCGGCAGGGCCTGGACGGCGACAAGACCGTCTGGGAGGTCGTCTCCGACGGACTGGACCACCTCATGGTGGGCAAGGTCGAGATGCCCTCGCGGGCCTACATCGCGGCGTTCGGGTTCAAGGGCCCCGACCAGCAGAAGCCGACAAAGGTGCTCTCCGGTGGCGAGCGCAACCGGCTCAACCTGGCGTTGACGCTCAAGATCGGCGGCAACGTCATCCTGCTCGACGAGCCGACCAACGACCTGGACGTGGAGACCCTGTCCAGCCTGGAGAACGCGCTGCTGGAGTTCCCCGGCTGCGCCGTGGTGATCTCCCACGACCGGATGTTCCTGGACCGGGTCGCCACGCACATCCTGGCCTGGGAGGGCGACGACGAGGACTCGGCGAAGTGGTTCTGGTTCGAGGGAAATTTCGAGGCGTACGAGAAGAACAAGGTCGACCGGCTCGGCGCCGAGGCGGCCCGTCCGCACCGGGTGACGTACCGCAAGCTGACCCGCGACTGACCGGGTGGGTCCGTCGTGGCTGACCGGTTCGTCTACCACTGCACCCTGCGCTGGTCCGACCTGGACGCGTACGGCCACGTCAACAACGCCCGCTTCCTCACCCTCTACGAGGAGGCCCGGGTGGCGTTGATGTTCGTCGGTGCCCGGGCGCACGGGGTGGACTCGTTCGCCGAGGGCGTGGTGATCCGCCGGCACGAGGTCGACTACCTGCGGCCGGTGGACTACGCCCTCGACCGGGCCACCGTCGAGACCGCGCCCACCGTGCGGATCGAGCTGTGGGTGGAGCAGTTGCGGGCCGCCTCCTTCACCGTCGGTTACGAGATGTACGACGGCGAGCTGCTCATCAGTCGGGCCCGTTCGGTGCTGGTGCCGTTCGACCTGGTCCGGCAGGTGCCCCGGCGGCTGAGTGAGCCGGAGCGCACGTTCCTGCTCGGCCACGTGTCGCAGGCGGCGCCATGAGCGCCGGACACGGCATCGTCGACCGCGCCGACGCGGGGGCGTTCCTGGCCCGGCTCGTCCGGTTGGAGCGCGCCGCCCTCGTTCGGCTCAGGCCGGCCGCTGTCGGCGCGCGTACCGCCCTCTGGGCGCGGCTGCCGTGGGAGGTGCTGGCGGTGCGTACGGTGGCCGGTGCGGGCCCGGGTGACGTGACCGTCGCTGCCGGGCAGTTGCTCGCCGAACTCGCGGCCGGCGGCGCGGACCTGCCGGCCCGCTGCGACGCGCAGTGGCGGTGGGCCCTGCCGCCGGCCGTCAGTCGGCGGGTCGAGACGCTGCCGGGCGGGGAACTGCGCCGGCTGGCCGAGGCGGCGGCGGGCACCCTGCGCGCGGCGGCCGAGCACGGTGTCGGTGGTCGGGCGGTGGGGCAGCGGGTGCTCCGCGACGCCCTGCTGGACCACGTGGCGGTGGTGGTCACCCCCGACGACGAGCCTGACCGTCCGGTGGAGGTGACTCAGCGGATGGTGCAGGGTCTGGTTCGCATGGGTTTCCTCGCCGCGTCGGGGGATTCGTCGGACGCTGACGGCGTGCAGGTACGCGCGGCTGGCCGATGGGTCGGATTGGTGGGACCGTACGGAGCCATCTGGTCGCAGAAGGCCACGGATCTTGTCGTACGGCCATCCATGGCTCATGCGAAAGGATGACCTCTGCTCATCCTTCCGGTTTGGTGCTGCCGTTGGGGGGGTGCTTCGTTCCGGCTGTCCGGGTACCGTCCATCCTCGGATCCACCCACTGTAGGCGACCGGATCCGCTGGGGAGTGAGGTGCGCGAGCGATGCCGTGGTGGTCATGGCGTCCAGGTCCCGCCAGTGGCGGCGACCCGGAAACTCGAAGCAGGATCATGGTGGAAGGTGCGGTCCGGGTCGGCCCGCCGGCGCCCCGCCAACCGGGCGACGACTGTCCGGCTGCGGAGCGTCCGTTGATCGCCGACATGCCAGCCACCGTCGAACAGGTAACCCTGCGCCGGATCTGTGACGCGCTCGACCTGCTCGACGTGCGTTACCTGGCCGACGGAGACGGCAACCTGCTGGCCATGTGGGAGCGGCACGCGGTGCTGGTCACCCTGGAGGGGCCGGAGGACGAGATCCTCGTGCTGCGGGCCCGGCCACACGCGACGGTGCCGCCGGACTGGGCGGACCGGGCCTACCGGGTGGTCAACGAGTGGAACCACACTCGACGCTTCTGCAAGGCGTACGTGGGGGACCCCACCGAACGTGGTCAGTTGCCGATCTACGCCGAGTTGCAGGTTCCGCTCGCGGCAGGTGCCCACGACGCGCTCCTGGTCGAGTTGCTCGACTGCGGTGCCGCCGTGGCCACCAGCTTCGTCGACTGGCTGCACGACGAGGGCGCCCTGCTCTGACCTGGGCGACGGCATCCGCTCCGTCAGGGGGCGGGGCGGCGCCGGTCAGCCGTGTGCCGCCGGGTCCGTCATGTCGTTCACCATGAAGTACGCCGCCCGCTCGAGGTAGTCCCACAGTTCGGTGGCGAGCGCGGGAGGCAGGTCGAGGCTGTCCACCGCCCGCCGCATGTGACCTAGCCAGGCGTCGCGTTCCGCCGCGCCGATCCGGAACGGGGCGTGGCGCATCCGCAGTCGGGGATGGCCACGCTGTGCCGAGTAGGTGTTCGGGCCGCCCCAGTACTGCATGAGAAACAGCCGCATCCGGTCGGCCGCCGGGCCCAGATCCTCCTCCGGATACATCGGGCGCAACAGCGGATCGGCGGCGATGCCGGCGTAGAACTCCTCGACCAGCCTGCGGAACGTGGGCTCACCGCCGACGGCGTCGAAGAACGTGACCGCCTCGCCGTGGCCTTCGGACTCACCTGCGGGATTCACCGTTCCATCCTGCCAGGCCCGCCCCGGCGCCCGCCCGGCCGGCACCGGGTGAACGAGGGTGGCTCAGCTCACCGCGTGCCGGGGCCGCCCCGGACCCACGTGCCCGGGACCGGGATCCTCGGCAGAGGTGCCCCCCGACGATCCGGCAGGGGCGGTGGCCTCGGTGCTCGCGGTGGCCTCGGTGCTCGCGGCGGCGGAGGCGGCTCGGGCGGCGTCGACGGAGGCGGTCACCGTCTGCTGGTCGGGCCAGCGCAGGACGACGAGCGACATCAACAACACCCCGGCGATGCTCCACACCCCCACCACGAGCGGGATCGGAAACCGCTCGGCGAGCAACCCGGTGACCAGAACGGCCGCGCCCTGGATGACCTGCATTCCGGTCGCCATGACACCGAACGCCCGGGCCCGGAAACCGTCCGGGAGGGCCTGGACGAAAAGTCCGTTGGCCGTCGGAATCAGCCCGGCGACCGCGAATCCGCAGACCGCGGCGAGCAGCGCCACCACCACCGGCGGCGGATCCAACAGCGCGGGCACCAGTGCTAGTGGGGCGATCACGGCCAACGGCCGGAGCAGGAGCAGCCGGCGGGCCGGTGCGACGGCACGGCTGATGATCAGTCCGCCGAGGATGAAGCCGGTCGGAGTGGCGGCCATGATCACCGCCTGCGCCAGCCCCGGGTCCATGCTCTCGCCGGCGTGTTCGTTGGCCCAGGCGGCGGCCAGCCCTTCGGGAACGATGGAGAAGAGCATGGCGCTGAAGACCAGGACGGCGATCGCCCGCAGCACCGGTGTCCGGAAGACCATCTGGAAGCCGGCGGCGGTCTCCCGGATCAGGTGACTGCGATGGGCGCTGGTCATCGCCGGTGGCCGGTCGCGCACTCCGAGTCGGACGAGCACGGCCGACAGCGCGAACGCACTCGCGTTCATCAGCAGTGCGGCGGTGGGGCTGAACGTCGCGACGGCAGCGCCGAGCAGGTAGCCGACCACCTGGGCGGCCTGCCCCACGCTGGCGTTGACGGACAGCCCGACGACGAGTCGGTCGCCGGGCAGGATCAACGGCAGCAGCGCCGAGCGCGCGGCCTGACTGGGTGGATTCGCCAGCGTGGTCGCGAACAGTAGCGCAAGGATCACCGGTACCGGCATCCCCGGGACGGCGACGAGCAGCATCAGCGCCATCCGGACGAGGTCGCAGACCACCATCACCTGACGGAACCGGTGCCGCTCGGCGATCGTGGCCAACAACGGGCCGCCAACCAGCCAGGGTAGGTAGGAGACCGCGAAGGCGGCCGCCGACAACGCCACGGACTCGGTTTCCCGATAGACCAGAAGGGTGACTGCCGCCCGGGCGACGTAGTCACCGACCCAGGTCAGCGTGCTGGCCGCGAAGACGGCCCGATACTCACGCTGGGCGAAAACCTCCCGGAAGGTGGCCGGCCCTTCCGGAGAAGGTCGCTCGTCGGACACCATCGCCTCCATCGTCCCGGTGTCTGGCCACTCGTGATGGCGGCCCGGGACCATCGTCAGGTCTGCAGATCAGCGAGGACGTGACACCGCTCGGTAAGCGCGTGCACCGGATTCTGCCCGATCGTCTGACAACTGGCTAGGGCGAACGGTTGGTTGGTCGCATCTCCGACTGAACGAACGGACGATACCCGAGGGGGCCGCTCAGTCGCGACCCCCGCCGGTCGGCTCAGGTGGCGCCGCCTTGACCGGTCTCGGCGTCCGGTCGAGTAGGTATGCCGGGGTAGAGGCGGCCCGCCGCGATCCTCGCCGTGATACCCGAGTTCTCCAGCGCCTCAGCCAGTCGGCGACGCAGCTCCCGGCCGACGCTGAACTGACCGTCGGCGGTCGTCTTCACCACCGTGCGCATCACCGTGCCCTCCACCGTGACCTGCTCGACGCCGAGCACCTCCGGCGGCTCGACGATCGAACTGGCCAGCTCCGGGTCCACCGCGAGCGACGCGGCGGCGGTACGCAGCACGGCCGTCGCCTCCTCGGTGCTGGCGAAACCGATGGGCAGGTCGACCACCACCAGCGCCCACCCCTGGCTCTTGTTGCCCACCCGCACGATCTCACCGTTGCGGATGTACCAGAGCACCCCCCGTGCGTCCCGGACTGTGGTGACCCGAAGTCCGACCGCCTCGACCACGCCGGTCGCCTCGCCGAGATCGACGTTGTCGCCCACCCCGTACTGATCCTCGATCAGCATGAACAGCCCCGCGATCAGGTCCTTGACCAGACTCTGCGCGCCGAAGCCGAGCGCGACGCCGGCAATGCCCGCGCTGGCCAGCAGCGGTGCCAGGTCGAAGCTGAACTCCTTGAGCACCATCAGCAGGGCGATGCCGAAGATGAACGCGGTGCTCAGGCTCCGTAGCACCGAGCCGATCGCCTCGGCGCGCTGCCGGCGACGCTCCGGGACGAACTCGCCGGGCTCGTTGGCGGCGGTCGGGATGCGCTCGCGCAGTGGGCGGAGCATGGTCGGCACACCGGCGTCGCTGGTGCTGCGGACGAGCCGACGGATGGTGCGGTGCACCAGCCACCGGGCGGCCAACGCCAGCAGCAGGATCATGATGATCCGCAGTGGCTTGACGAGGATCCAGAAGCTGCCCTCGGCGAACCACACCGAGTCGGTCCAGTTCCAGACGATCTTGCACAGCGCCTCGTCCAGGCACTCCGGGCTGGGCGTCTCGACCGGCTCCGGGCTGGACGGGGCGGGGGTGGGGCTGAGGCTGCTGACGGTCACCCTGTGTTCGTACCCCAACCGGTCGGCAGGTCCGCCGTCGACCCACCGTCCGGCGCCGCCCGGCCGGTCGAGCGCGGCCGGGGGAAGGCGCGGGGCTACCCAGGATTAGTACGTGCATTCCCGGTTCCGATCAGGGACTATTGGCGCAGCGGACGTCGGTGATCCGGCCGGCGTCGACGTGGTGTGGGGCTGTGCCCGACGCCGGTCGGCGGTGGCGAGTGGTAAGCCGCTTGACCGGGAGGGTGACGCGATGCCTGACATACGACCCACGGTGGGCTCCGGCGCGCTGGTCCTCAACGCCACCTACGAGCCGCTGTGTGTCGTGTCGGTACGTCGTGCCGCGATTCTCGTGCTCTCGGCCAAGGCGGTTTGTGTCGCCGACGGTGAGGGCATCCTGCACAGCGCCCGCAACGCGCTGCCGGTGCCCTCGGTCGTCCGGCTCACCCGTTTCGTCCGGGTGCCCTACCGCACCCACGTGGGCCTGTCCCGCCGGGCGATCTTCGCCCGGGACGGTTGGCGTTGCGCCTACTGCCGAGGCCCGGCGGAAACCATCGACCACGTCTTCCCCCGCAGCCGGGGCGGCCGGCACGCCTGGGAGAACGTGGTCGCCGCCTGTGCCAGGTGCAACCACACCAAGGGCGACAAGACCCCGGCCGAGCTGGGCTGGCGACTGCACTCGCTGCCGACCGCCCCGAAGGGGATCGCCTGGCGGGTGCTCGGCCACCGCGCCCCCGACCCGCGCTGGGCCAACTGGCTGGACCTCCGCGAACCCGAAGCCGCCTGACAGCCCTCGGCGTCGACTCCCCGTCCGGCCCGCGCGCCGGCCCAGGCGATGCCCGAACTCGTGGACCCAAAACGCCCTCCCCGGGGCACTCCCGATCCAAGATCGGATCACCGCCGGAAGTCCGCCCGCCAGATTCCCCGCCATCCGCCTCTGCGGACGACACCCGCCGCCCTTCCGCGCGGAGAGTGCGCCGAACAGGTTTTCGGGGAGCCCGACCCGCGCAGGGATCAAGCCTGACCGCCCGGAGCGGGTCGGGCTCCCCGAAAACCCCCACAGCAAGCCCTAACGAGCCTCGACAAGCGAAGCGAACACCACCACGTTGTCCGCGTACCCCGTCTCCCCACCCACCCAGCGTCCGCCGCAGGTGATCAACCGAAGCTGCGGACGGCTGAAGTCACCGAAGACGTCGTCCGTGGGTAGTTGTTCCTTGTCGAACCGGTCCACCCGGTCGACCTCGAAGATCGCCACCGAGCCGTCCGAGCGGGCGACCTCGACCCGGTCGCCGGCGCGCAACTGGGGCAGCTGGTGGAAGACGGCCGGACCGGTGGTGGTGTCCACGTGCCCCACGATGACGGCCGGGCCGTACTGGCCGGGGGTGGGCCCCTGGTCGTACCAGCCGGCCTCCTGGGCCCGCTCGGCCGGCGGTGCGGCGATACTGCCGTCGGGCGCGATGCCCACGTTGTGCACCGGGGCCGCCAGGTCGATCTTGTTGATCTCGATGCCGACCGGCTCGCTCGCCGCCAGCAGCGGGACCTTCCTGGGTGGCGGCGCGAGCCCGGCGATGAACCGGTCCGGTAGCACGCTCAGCCCGGTCAGCCGCTCCACGCCGAGCATCGCGATGATCAGCAGCATCAGCGAGCCGATGACCAGCACCGGTAGTCCTGGACCGGAGTGACCGGAGCGTCTGGCCCCCGCCGCCCAGGCCCGAGGCCGCCGGGGCGGTAGCGGTGCCGCCGCGGGATCGGGCGTGGCGACGCTGGCCGAGCCCATCTGCGCGGCGACCCGGACCAGCCGGCCGCCCGCCGCGACCACCCGCCGCCAGCCTCGCCGGCCGCGACCGGTGGTGGTCCGGCGTGCACCGGGGCCCGGTTCCGGCGTGGGTACGCGGAAGCCGGCCATGGCGACGGTCGGTCAGGAACCGGCCCGGCGCCGGCTGCTCAGCAGTCCGAAGACCACCGCTGCGGTCACCGTGGCGACGCCGCCCAGCAGCAGCATCGAGCCGGTGCCCCGGTCGGCGGTCCCGCCGCCACCGGTCGCCGGCCCCTTGGTGGGCTGGTCCATGTTCAGCACGGTGAGCGTGGTGCTGTCGGTCCGGTCGTTGTCACAGCGCAGGTGCACCGGATAGTCGCCGGCCGCCTTGTTGCCCGGCACGGTGACCGAGCCGGTGAGGAAGCCGTTGTCCGGCCGGAGGAAGACCCGGTCGAAGGCGTCCGAGGTCACCTCGGCCTGCCGATCGTTGGCGTTGTCACAGCTGGCCCGGATGCTCACCCGGGAGCCGGCCTGGACGCTGTTGGGCGTCACCTCGACGAAGGTGTTCTCACCCGCTCTGGCGGGTGCGGTGCCGGGCAGGAGCAGCAGCCCGGCCAGAGCGAACGCCGCGATCAGGACGAACGCCCCGAACAGTCGGGCGATGGTCGACAGGGCGTGCTGGACGCCTCCGTACTGTCGCAGACCTCGCATGATCCTCCCTCCCGGCACCGGCGTACCGGTCCTGCTGGGGCGACCTGCGCGGCTTTCCCTCTGCCCCGGCGGCTAACCGCCGGGGCCGGACAGCGGAGTGACGGCCTGCCAGCCGAGCGGGGTGGAGAGCACCATCGTGCTCGACGGCTGACCGTAGGGGGCGAGACGGTCGATGACCGCCTCGAAGTCTCCGATCGACCCGGCCGCGACCTTCAGCACGCTGCACGCGTCGCCGGTGATCCGATGGATCTCCAGGATCTCCGGCCATCGCGCGACTTCGGGGTCGTGCAGGATGCACCGGGCGCCGTAACAGGACATCCGGATCAGCGCGACCACGGTGCGGCCGGCCCGGGCCAGGTCGACGTGGGCGTGGTACCCACTGATCACGCCGGTTTCCTCCAGCCGGCGTACCCGCTCGGCGACCGCGGGTGGGGACAGGTGCACCCGCCGGGACAGCTCGCTGAAGGACAACCGTGCGTCGGCCTGCAACTCGCGGAGCAGGGCCCAGTCCATCTCGTCCATGCCCGCGACCTTACGTCCGGCAGGTCATTGCCGGCGAGCGGCTTCCGTTCCTTAGGTCAACCACCGAAAGCGCCGTTGAACAGGCATTCCATCTGGCCAACCGCACGGGAGATCATGACGGGACGGGCGAGCCGGGAGGAGCGGACGCATGGAGCAGACGGAGCTGCGGCCCCGGACGGAGGTGCGTCCGGTCACCGCAGGGCAGCGCGTGGCGCGCGCCGCCCACAACGGCGGCGAACCGACCCTGGAGTTCGCCGAGCGGGTGCCGTACGACGCGTACGTGCAGGCCAGTACGCTGCATCGGCTACAACAGCCGCTCAGCGCCGACCCGGGCGAGATGTCCTTCCTGATGGTCAGCCAGATCATGGAGTTGTACTTCGGCCTGACCTGTCACGAACTACGGGAGACGTCCCGGCTGCTGCGCGCCGACCGGGTGTGGGAGGCGTTGGCCCCGCTGCGCCGCGCCGCGCTGCACCTGGAAGGGCTCAACGCGGCCTGGCGGGGACTGCGCTGGATGACCCCGGCCGACTTCAACCGCTTCCGCAACCTGCTCGGCGAGGGGTCGGGTTTCCAGTCGGCGATGTACCGCCACCTGGAGTTCCTGCTCGGGCTGCGCGACCCGGCACTGATCCGCCCGTTCCGGCGGCAGGCCGAGGTGCACACCGAGCTCACCGACGCCCTGGCCACGCCGAGCGTCTGGGACGAGGTGGTCGCCCTGCTCGCCCGGCACGGCCACGACCTGCCCGCTGACCTGCTGGCGCGGGACGTGGCCACCGAACACGAGGCGCACCCCGCCGTCGAGGCGGCCTGGGTGCAGATCTACGCCGACGCCGGGCCCGACAACCACCTGCGGCTGCTCGGCGAGGCGCTGACCGAGGTGGCCGAGCAGTTCGGCGACTGGCGGCACCACCACATCAAGGCGGTGCAGCGGACCATGGGCGCCAAGGTGGGCAGCGGCGGCTCCGCCGGGCTGGCGTGGCTGCAACGCAGCATGGCCCGGGTGGTCTTCCCCGAACTGTGGTCGGCCCGGACGGCGATGTGAGGGTGACGATGAACGTGACGGAAGACGAGGCACGCCGCCTCGACGCGGCCGAACCGGGGCACCGGCACCTGTTCCACGTGCCGCCGGCCGACGGTGGGCGCTACCCGGAGGCCGCCTACCTGGCGGGCAACTCGCTCGGCCTGCAACCGCGGGCCACCCGCGACGAACTCCTGGCCGACCTGGATGCCTGGGGCCAGCTCGGCGTGGAGGGGCATCTGGCCGCGGAACGGCCCTGGCTGCCGTACCACGAGCTGCTGACGGCGCCGGCCGCGCGCCTGGTCGGCGCCCTGCCCACGGAGACCGTGGTGATGAACTCGCTGACGGTCAACCTGCACCTGCTGATGGTCAGCTTCTATCGGCCGGCCGGCGAGCGGACCCGGATCGTCATCGAGGACAGCGCCTTCCCGTCGGACAGCTACGCGGTGCGCAGTCAGGCACGGTTCCACGGCCTCGACCCGGACGACACGATCGTCCGGCTCGCGCCGCGTCCCGGTGAGGACACCCTGCGCACCGAGGACGTCACCGGCTACCTGGCGGCCGAGGGCCACACCGCGGCGCTGGTGCTGCTCGGCGGCGTCAACTACCTCACCGGTGAGCTGATGGACATCCCGGCGATCACCGCGGCCGGCCGGGCCGCCGGCGCGGTCGTCGGGTGGGATCTGGCGCACGCGGCGGGCAACGTGCCGCTGTCGTTGCACGACTGGGACGTCGACTTCGCCGCCTGGTGCTCGTACAAGTACCTCAACTCGGGGCCCGGCGCGCTGGCCGGGGTCTTCGTGCACGAACGCCACCACGGCGACGCGACGCTGCCCCGCTTCGAGGGCTGGTGGAGCACGGCGGCGGCGACCCGGTTCGAGATGGCCCCGGTCAGCCGGCCACCGGCCACCGTGGAGGCATGGCAGATCTCCAACCCACCGATCTTCGCGATGGGCCCGGTGCGCACCTCGCTGGAACTGTTCGACTCGATCGGCATGTCCGCGCTGCGGGCGCGCAGCCTCCGGCTCACCGGCTACCTGGAGCGGCTGCTCGACGAGGTCACCGCCGATCGGCCCCTGCGGGTGATCACTCCACGTGAGCCGCGTCGGCGCGGTTGCCAGCTCTCGGTACGCATCGGCGCGGGCAGCGCCAACGAGCTGACCAAGCGACTGCGTCACGAGCACGGAGTGATCGCCGACGCCCGGGAGCCGGATGTGGTCAGGTTCGCCCCGGTGCCGCTGTACTCGACGTACCACGACTGCTGGCGGGTCGCCGACGCGCTGGGCGCGACGGTTCCGGGGGTGGTCCGGTGACCGGGGAGCGCGACGAGATTGCGGTGGTGGGTGCCGGGTTGGCCGGCTGCCTGCTGGCCTGCTTCCTGGCTCGCCGAGGCCATCCGGTGGCACTCTACGAGCGGCGCCCGGACCCGCGTAGCGGCACCCCCGAGCGGGGCCGCTCGATCAACCTGGCGCTCTCCGAGCGTGGGCTCGACGCGCTGCGTCGCATCGGACTGGCCGAGCAGGTGATGACGGACGCGTTGCCGATGCGGGGCCGGATGATCCATCCGGTGAGCGGGCCGACCGACTTCCAGTCGTACAGCGTCTCCGGCGACCGCGCGATCAACTCGATCAGCCGGGGTGCCTTGAACAACGCCCTGCTGGCGGCCGCCGCCAAGCTGCCGGGGGTGCGGATCGCCTTCGAGCACCGGCTGGTCGGGCTCGACCCGGCCACCGCGACCATGACCTTCGAGACGCCGCGGGGCACGGTGACCGAGGGCGCGCGGGTGGTGCTCGGCACCGACGGCGCCGGCTCAGCGGTACGCGGACAGTTGCTCGCCCACGACCTGGTCACCGAGAGCGTCGACTTCCTCGACTACGGCTACAAGGAACTGACGATCCCGCCGCTGGGCGGCGACTTCGCCCTGGATCCGGGTGCGTTGCACATCTGGCCGCGCGGCACCTCGATGATGATCGCGCTGCCCAACCCGGACCGCTCGTTCACCTGCACCCTGTTCTGGCCCACCCACGGCACCGCGAGTTTCGCCTCGCTAGGCAGCGCGGCGGCGATCGAGCGGCACTTCGCGCAGCACTATCCGGATCTGCCGGCGATCGCACCGAACCTGGTCGACGACTACCAGCACAACCCGGTCGGGGTGCTCGGCACGGTGCGGTGCGACCCGTGGCAGGTCGACGGGCGGGTCGCGCTGCTCGGCGACGCGGCCCACGCCATCGTGCCGTTCTACGGCCAGGGTGCGAACTGTGCCTTCGAGGACGTGGTCGAGCTGGACCGCTGCCTCGACGAGTGCGCCGGGGACTGGTCGGCGGCGCTGCCGCTGTTCCAGCACCGCCGGCAGGACAACGCCGAGGCGATCGCCCGGATGGCGCTTGCCAACTTCGTGGAGATGCGCGACAAGGTCGCCTCCCCGGTCTTCCGGGCCCGCAAGCAGGTGGAGCATGCTCTGGAGCGGACGCTGCCCGGCCGGTACGTCTCCCAGTACGAGTTGGTGTCCTTCTCCACCGTCCCGTACGCGCAGGTGCGCCGCCGGGTCCGCCGGCAGTACCAGGTGATCGGCCTGGCGGCGGCCGGCCTGGCGGTGGTGGCCGGCGCGGCGGTGGCGCTCGGGTTCAGGAGGCTCCGATGACGCTCTGGGATCCCCGGCTGATGGCCGGGCGGGCACCTGACGGTCCCGGTCTGCTGCGCAACTTCGTCGCCGGCGAGTTCGTCGACACCGGAACCCGCTTCGCCAAGCGCAGCCCGGTGACCGGTGAGCCGGTGTTCGAGGTGGTCGAGGCGGATCAGACCACTGTGGACGATGCCGTGGCGGCGGCGCGGACCGCGTTGCGGGGTCCGTGGGGTCGGGCGGGGGAGCGGGAGCGCGCCGAGGTGCTGCGCCGGATCGCCGACGAGTTGGAGCGTCGCTTCGACGACCTGGTGGCCGCCGAGGTCGCCGACACCGGCAAGTCCATCTCGCAGGCCCGCACCCTGGACATCCCGCGAGGTGCGGCGAACTTCCGGGCCTTCGCGGAGATCGTGGCGACCGCGCCGACCGAGTCGTTCACCACGGTCACCCCGACCGGTGGTCGGGCTCTCAACTACGCGGTACGCAAGCCGGTCGGCGTGGTCGCGGTGATCGTGCCGTGGAACCTGCCGCTGCTGCTGCTCACCTGGAAGGTCGCCCCCGCTCTGGCCTGCGGCAACGCGGTGGTGGTCAAGCCGAGCGAGGAGACGCCCGCGTCGGCCACCCTGCTCGCCGAGGTGATGGCGGCGGCCGGGGTGCCCGACGGCGTGTTCAACCTGGTGCACGGCTTCGGGCCCGACTCGGCCGGCGAGTTCCTCACCCGTCATCCGGACGTCGACGCGATCACCTTCACCGGTGAGTCGGCCACCGGCGGCGCCATCATGCGGGCCGCCGCCGACGGGGTGAAGGCGGTCAGCTTTGAGTTGGGTGGCAAGAACGCCGGGCTGGTCTTCGCCGACGCGGATCTGGACGCGGCGGTGGCCGGTTCGGTGCGGTCGAGTTTCACCAACGGCGGCCAGGTGTGCCTCTGCACGGAACGGATCTACGTGCAGCGGCCGGTGTTCGAGGAGTTCACCGCGCGGTTGGCCGGGCGCGCCGGCGAACTGGCGTACGGCTGGCCGGCCGACGAGGCGACGGTGAACATGCCGCTGATCTCGCACGGCCACCGGGACAAGGTGCTCGGGCACTATGACCTGGCGCGGGCCGAAGGCGCCCGGGTGCTCGCCGGCGGTGGGGTGCCCCGGTTCGACGACGCCCGCGACGGCGGCGCGTACGTGCAGCCGACGGTGCTGACCGGGCTCGGCCCGGACGCGCGGACCAACCGCGAGGAGATCTTCGGGCCGGTGGTGCACGTGGCGCCGTTCGACCACGAGGACGAGGCGTACGCCCTGGCCAACGGCACCGAATACGGCCTGGCGGCGACGGTCTGGACCCGGGACGTGGGCCGGGCGCACCGGGCCGGTGCCCGGTTGGACGCCGGCATCGTCTGGGTCAACACGTGGTTCCTACGTGACCTGCGGACCCCCTTCGGTGGGGTGAAGGCCTCCGGCATCGGTCGGGAGGGTGGCGTGCACTCGCTGAATTTCTACTCCGAACTGACGAACGTCTGCGTGGATCTGTCATGAGTGGTGTTGAGTTGGCGGCGCGAGAGTTGGCCGAGGCCAGAGCCGGCGGCAAACCGTGCCCACCGTTGCGTGGGCGGTTGCTGCCGGAGGGCGATGTCCAGGCCGCGTACCGGGTGCAGCAGCGCCAGGTGGGCGAGTGGCTGGCGGCCGGGCAGCGCCGGGTGGGCGCGAAGATCGGGCTGACCTCCCGGGCGGTCCAGGAGAGCTTCGGGGTGTACGAGCCGGACTTCGGGGTGCTCACCGACGCTATGGCGGTGCCCGACGGTGCCGAGGTGACGATCGGCCGCCTGCGGCAACCCCGGGTGGAGGCGGAGGTCGCCTTCGTGCTCGGCACCGATCTGCCCGACGACCGGGTCACCACCGCCGACCTGCTGCGCGCCGTCGACCATCTGCTGCCGGCCATCGAGATCGTCGATTCGCGGGTGGCCGGTTGGGACATCTCCATCGTGGACACGGTGGCCGACAACGCCTCAAGCGGCCTGTTCGTGCTCGGCACCACGCCCCGCCGGCCGGCCGAGGTCGACCTGCGGCTGTGCGGGATGGTCCTGGAACACGCCGGTGAACCGGTGTCGGTGGGTGCCGGGGCGGCCTGCCTGGGCAATCCGTTGCACGCGCTGGCCTGGCTGGCCGCCACGTCGGCCCGCGCCGGTGATCCGCTGCGCGCCGGTGACGTGGTGCTGTCCGGCGCGCTCGGCCCGATGGTGGCGGTGACACCGGGCGCGGCGTACGAGGCGCGCATCTCCGGTCTCGGTTCGGTGCGGACCTGTTTCACCAAGGAGGTGCACGGATGACGGGTGTGGCGGTGATCGGGTCGGGCAACATCGGCACCGACCTGATGATCAAGGTACTGCGGTTGTCGGATTCGCTGCGGATGGTGGCGATGGCCGGGATCGATCCCGCCTCCGACGGGCTGGCCCGGGCTCGCCGGCTCGGCGTGGCCACCACCGCGCAGGGTGTCGAGGGTCTTGTCGCGCTGCCCGAGTTCGCCGACGTGGACCTGGTCTTCGACGCCACCTCGGCGGGTGCGCACCGGCACAACGACGCGGTGCTGCGGGCACACGGGCGGACCGTGATCGACCTGACCCCGGCGGCGGTCGGCCCGTACGTCGTGCCGCCGGTCAACCTGGAGGAGCACCTGGGCGAGACCAACCTGAACATGGTCACCTGCGGCGGGCAGGCGACCGTGCCGATCGTCGCCGCGGTACGGCGGGTGACCCCGGTCGCGTACGGGGAGATCGTCGCGTCGATCGCCTCGCGGTCGGCCGGCCCGGGCACCCGGGCCAACATCGACGAGTTCACCGAGACCACGGCCCGGGCCATCGAGGTGGTCGGCGGCGCAGATCGAGGCAAGGCGATCATCGTGCTCAACCCGGCCGACCCGCCACTGCTGATGCGCGACACCATCTACTGCCTCTGCCCGGACCCCGACGCCGACCGCGACGCCATCGCCGCCTCGGTCGGCGACATGGTGGCCACCGTGCAGGAGTACGTCCCCGGCTACCGCCTCAAGCAGGACGTGCAGTTCGACCGCGTCGACACCTACGTGCCGTCGCTCGGACGGCAGCTCACCGGGTTGCAGGTCTCGGTCTTCCTGGAGGTCTCCGGCGCCGGGCACTATCTGCCCGCGTACGCCGGGAACCTGGACATCATGACCTCGGCCGCGTTGCGCACCGCGCAGCGGCTGGCCGCCCTGCGGAAGGTGGTGCCGGCCCCATGACGGAGCTGTACATCCAGGACGTGACGTTGCGCGACGGCATGCACGCCATCGCGCACCGCTACACCGTCGACCAGGTCCGCACCATCGCCGCCGCGCTCGACGCCGCCGGGGTCGCCGCGATCGAGGTGGCCCACGGTGACGGTCTGGCCGGGTCCAGCGTCAACTACGGCCACGGCGCGGCCAGCGACGCCGACTGGATCGCGGCGGCGGCCGAGGTGATGACGAGGGCGAAGCTGACCACCCTGCTGCTGCCCGGCATCGGCACCATCGCCGACCTGAAGGCCGCCCGGGCGCTCGGGGTGACGAGCGTCCGGATCGCCACCCACTGCACCGAGGCCGACATCTCCGCCCAGCACATCTCCTGGGCCCGGGAGAACGGCATGGACGTGGCCGGCTTCCTGATGATGTCGCACATGAACGACCCGGTCGGGCTGGCCGCCCAGGCGAAGCTGATGGAGTCCTACGGGGCGCACTGCGTCTACGTCACCGACTCCGGCGGCCGGTTGCTGATATCCGACGTGGCGCAGCGTGTCGACGCGTACCGGCAGGTCCTCGCACCGACCACGCAGATCGGCATCCACGCCCACCACAACCTCTCCCTCGGGGTCGCCAACAGCGTGCTCGCCGTCGAGCACGGCCGGGTCGCCGGCGACGGCCCGGTCGGGTCGCCGGCCGGCCGCACCGTGCGGGTGGACGCCTCCCTGGCGGGCATGGGTGCCGGCGCCGGCAACGCGCCGCTGGAGGTCTTCGTCGCGGTCGCCGAGCTGCACGGCTGGCAGCACGGCTGTGACGTCTTCGCCCTGATGGACGCCGCCGACGACATCGTCCGCCCATTGCAGGACCGGCCCGTCCAGGTCGACCGGGAGACCCTCTCCCTGGGGTACGCCGGGGTCTACTCCAGCTTCCTGCGCCACGCCGAACGGGCCTCGGCGCGCTACCGCGTCGACGTCCGTTCGATCCTGGTGGAACTGGGCCGACGTCGGATGGTCGGCGGGCAGGAAGACATGATCGTCGATGTGGCGCTGGACCTGGCCGGCAAGGAGAACTCATGATCGGGCCGGACATCGCGGGGGTCGCCGAGACGCTCGGCACGGCCGCCGACACCGCTACCCCGATCGCTCAGCTCGCCGCCGAGACCGGGCTGGACGTCGACGCCGCGTACGCGGTGCAGACCGCCCTGGTGCAGCGCCGGCTGGACCGGGGGGAGCGGCTCGTCGGGTTGAAGATGGGGCTGACCAGCAAGGCGAAGATGGCCCAGGTCGGGGTGGACGAAGTGATCTGGGGTCGGCTCACCGACCCGATGCGGATCCCCGACGGTGGCACGGTCGACGTGTCCGCGTTCATCCATCCCCGGGTCGAGCCGGAGGTGGCGTTCCTGCTGGACCGGCTGCCCGAGCCCGGTGAGCCGGTCGGTGACTTCACCGAAGCGGTACGGGCGGTCGCTCCGGCGATCGAGTTGATCGACTCCCGGTACGCGAACTTCACCTTCTCCCTGCCGGACGTCATCGCCGACAACACCTCGGCCGGCGCGTTCGTGATCGGGCCCTGGTCGCCGGTGCCGGACGGCCTGGACAACCTGGGCGTGCTGTTGGAGATCGACGGGCGGTTGGCGCAGGTGGGCTCGACGGCGGCCATCCTCGGCGACCCGCGACGGGCGCTTGACGAGGGCATTCGGCTGGCGGGGCGGCACGGGGTGCGGTTGCGCTCGGGCTGGGTGTTCCTGGCGGGCGCGGCGACGGCTGCGGTGCCGTTGCGTGCTGGTGCTCATGTCCGGGCGGTGGTGGAGAAGCTCGGTACGGCTTCGTTGCGGAGTGCGTCGTGAGCGGGGGTGGGGGTTCCGGGCAGCCCGACCGGCTCCGGGCGGTCAGGCTTGATCCCTGCGCCGGTCGGGCTGCCCGGAACCCCGACGTGGTCGGGCTTCGCGCGCCGGTGCCAGGTGGGTGGGGTCTGTCGTCGGTCGGGCTGCCCGGAAGCCCTGACGTGGTCGAGGTTCGTGCGCCGCTGTCAGGTGGGTTTGATCTGGGGTGGGTGGTGACCGCGCCGGGCGGACGGGGTCCGGGGTGGATGGTGCCCGGGTCGGGTGGATCGGGTCTGGTGTCGACGGCGCCGGTGTCGGTGCCGGCTGGGTGGGGGGTTGGGGTGGGTGCTGTCCCGTCCGGATGTCGGGGAGGTCTGTCGTGAGTGGGGGTGACGGGGCCCGGGTTGTTGCCGGGAAGGCGGTGCCTCGGGGGGCGTTTCCGCATGTGAAGGTGGCGGGTGGGTTCGTTTTCGTGTCGGGGACGTCGTCGCGGCGGGCGGACAACACGTTCGCGGGCGTGGCGGTGGACGAGTTCGGCACGACCGATCTGGACATCCGGGCGCAGACGCGGGCGGTGATCGAGAACATCGCGGACCTGCTCCGGTCGGTCGGTGCCGAGCTGACCGACCTGGTCCAGGTGACCACCTATCTGGTGAACATGAACGACTTCGGTGGATACAACGAGGTGTGGGCGGAGTTCTTCGACGCGACCGGACCGACCCGGACGACGGTCGCCGTGCACCAGTTGCCGCATCCGCACCTGCTGATCGAGATGCAGGCCGTCGCCCTGCTCCCAGAAAGAGGCCAGTCATGAGTGAGATCGCCGAGCCGTTCAGCTTCCCCGGCTGGATCGCCGAGCACCAGCACCTGCTGAAGCCGCCGGTGGGCAACAAGGAGATGCTGCCCGGGTCCGAGGACTTCATCGTGATGGTGGTCGGTGGGCCGAATCAGCGCACCGACTTTCACGTCGACCCGTACGAGGAGTTCTTCTACCAGGTCAAGGGCAACATGCACATCAACCTGATGCTGCCCGAGGGGCCGCGTACGGTGCACGTGCGCGAGGGTCAGATGTGGATGTTGCCCCGGAACACGCCGCACTCGCCGCAGCGGCCGGAGGCCGGGTCGATCGGGATGGTGATCGAGCGGGTACGCGAGGAGGGGACGCTGGAGAAGTTCCAGTGGTACTGCCCCGAGTGCTCCCACCCGGTGCACGAGGTCGAGTTGCAGGTCCGGGACATCGCCGCCGACCTGCCTCCGGTCTTCGCCGCGTTCTACGCCGACGAGTCGGCGCGTACCTGCGACAACTGCGGCACCCTGCACCCGGGCAAGGGCTGATGGTGCCGTCGGTGGCTCCGGTGGTGGATGTGCACACGCACGTCGTGCCAAAGGGCTGGCCGGACCTGGCCGCGGCGTGCGGCGGGTCCGACTGGCCCTGGCTCCGGGTCGACTCGGAGCGCGCTGCGATGATCATGATCGGGGAGACCCCGTTCCGCCCGGTCGGCGCGGAGTGTTGGGACGCCGGCACCCGGCTGGCCGACATGACCGCCGACGGGATCGACGTGCAGGTGGTCTCGCCCACCCCGGTCTTCTTCTGCTACGACCGGCCGGCCGACCAGGCGGTGAAGGTGGCCCGGATCTTCAACGACCTGACCCTGGAGGTCACCGCCGCGGGCGGGGACCGGCTGCTGCCGTTCTGTCAGGTGCCGTTGCAGGACCCGGAGGCGGCCTGCGCCGAGGTGGACCGCTGCCTCGCGGCCGGCCACGTCGGCGTGGAGATCGGCAATCACGTCGGCGACCGGGACCTGGACGACGCCGGCATCGTGACGTTCCTGACCCACTGCGCCGAGGTCGGTGCGCCGGTTTTCGTCCACCCGTGGGACATGGCCGGTAGTCCCCGGTTGAACCGCTGGATGGCCCGGTGGCTCACCGGCATGCCTGCCGAGACCCACCTGTCGGTGCTGGCGATGATCCTCGGCGGGGTGTTCGACCGGGTGCCGGACACGTTGCGGATCTGCTTCGCCCACGGCGGCGGCAGCTTCCCGTTCTGGCTGGGACGCGCCGACAACGCCTGGCACCGCCGCGGCGACCTGGTACGCGGTGCCTCCGCCGCCCCGCCCAGTTCCTACCTCGACCGGTTCTACGTCGACTCGGTGGTCTTCTCGACTCCCGCCCTGCGGCTGCTCGTGGACACCATGGGCACCGAGCGGGTGCTGGTGGGCAGCGACTACCCGTACCCCCTGGGTGAACGCCCGGCCGGCGCGGTGGTCCACCAGGCCGACTTCCTCACCGACGCCCAGCGCACCAGCCTGCTCTCCACCAACGCCCTCCGCTTCCTCGGCCGTGACGGTATATAAAGACGGGGTAATTGTATACACTCGGCTGGTGAAGACGGTTATTGATCTTGATGATGACCTGCTCGAACGAGCCCGCCGTGAACTGGGCACCAAGAGCAAGAAGGACACCATTCACGCTGCGCTTCGGATGGTCGCCGAGCGCAGCGAGCGGATGGAGGCGATCCGGGAGTTGCTCTCCATCGATCGGGACTGGACCGGCCTGCTGGAGGATGACAAGACACCCGGCGACAAGTGGGACGCAGCGTGACCCCTCCGCCCGGCCTGTACCTGATCGACACCTCGGCCTGGGGTCGCCTCCGCCAGCCGATCGTCGGAAAGCGGATCCTGGCGCTGCTCGAGGAGAGGCTGGCCGCGACCTGCCTACCGTTGGACCTGGAGGACGGGCGCAGCGCCCGCGACTTCAGGAACGCGACGACGGTACGCGCCCGGCGCGCCGAGCTGATGATCGACCTTCCGATCACCCAGGCCGTGGCCACGAGAGCGCGAGACTTGCAACTCGCGTTGACCGCCCGGGGACACCATCGGGCAGCGAGCCCGGTGGATCTCATGGTGGCGGCCTCTGCCGCTGAGTACGGCGCCACCGTTCTCCACTACGACCAGGATTTCGACCTGTTGGCGGAGGTCGGTGGACCACGGTCCGAATGGGTGTCGCCACCGGGAACCCTCTCCTGAGTGAGAGCGGGTCTGGAGTGGCTCGCCGGTAGCGGGTCGCGTCCCACAGGCGACGTCGAAGGCCTTCTGCGGCCGCGATACTCGTGTCGAGGCGGCAACGGGTGGCCTGAGCGGGCAGGATGGCGGCATGGCCGAGCCGCACGACCTGACCGCGCTGGAACAGGCCGCCGCGCTCGCCCGTGGCGAGCTGTCCAGCGTGGACCTCGTCGAGCACCACCTGCGGCGGGTCGACGCGCTCGGTGAAACGGTCGGTGCCTTCGTCACCGTCACCGCGGAGTTGGCGCGCGAAGCCGCCCGCGCCGCCGACGCGACTCCGGTCGATCGGCGGGGGCCACTGCACGGGGTACCGACCGCGATAAAGGACCTGACCCTGACCGCTGGGGTCCGCACCACCTTCGGTTCGGCCGCCTTCGCCGACTTCGTACCGCCCGTCGACGCCGACGTGGTGCGCTTCATGCGGGACGCCGGCCTGGTCAGTCTCGGCAAGACCACCACCTCCGAGCTGGGCTGTTCGCTGTACTCGGAGACCCTGGTGGCACCGCCGGCCCGCAATCCGTGGGCGTTGGCGTACACCGCCGGTGGATCCAGCGGCGGCGCGGCGGCGGCCGTCGCGGCGGGCCTGGTGCCCGTGGCGCAGGGCTCCGACGGCGGGGGCTCCCTGCGAATTCCCGCGTCGCTGTGCGGGCTGATCGGCTACAAGCCCAGCCGTGGCCTGGTCTCCGGCGGTCCACTCGGTTTCGGTGCCTTCGGCCTGCCGACAAGCGGTCCGCTGGGCCGGACCGTCGCCGACGTGGCCGCGCTGCTGGACGTGCTGGCCGAGCCGGTGCCCGGCGAGCCGTACCTGCCGCCGCCACCGCCGCCGGGCGGCTATCTCGCCGCCGCCCGGGCCGACGAGCCCGGCCCGCTACGGGTCGGCCGGTTCACCACCCCGATGCTCGCCGACGAGCCGGTCCACCCGGACTGTGTCGCCGCGGTGGACCGGGCCGCGGAGTTGCTCGTCGCCGCCGGGCACGAGGTCGTCGAGGTGCCGGCGCCGCTCGGTCCGCAGGTCTGGCCGCTGTTCGAGATCGTCTGGTACGTCCTCGCGCTCGCCCCGGTGCCGCCGCAGCGGGAGTCCGAGCTGCTGCCGCTGACCCGTTTCCTGCGGAACCAGGCCGCCGGGATCTCCGCCGGCACGCTCACCGCGACCCTCGGCGAGATCCAGGCCCAGGTACGCCTCGGTGCCCGCCGTACCGCCGGCTGTGACCTGCTGCTCTGTCCCACCCTGGCGGCCCCGCAGGCACCGGTCGGCTGGTTCACCCAGGGACGCACCCCGGCGGAGGATTTCGACCGGCAACGCCGTTTCTCCCCGTACTGCGCGGTCTTCAACGTCACCGGCCAACCGTCGGTCTCGCTGCCGGTCGGCGTGAGCGCCGAGGGGATGCCGGTCGGCGTGCTGCTCACCGGCCGCTACGGCGACGACGCGAGGCTGATCGCGACCGCTGCGCAACTGGAGACCTCCAGTGGCGGATGGGATCGGCACCCCGCAGTCTGGCGAAGCGTCGGCTCCGCTAACGTGAATGACAGCGGAGTCGGGAGGTCACCGCGGTGATCCGCCACCCGACCCGATCGAAGATCTCTCTTTCCGCCTGGGGGCGTTGGGATTGTCTGTAACCGACACGTTGCTGGTCTTCGTCGGCATCCCGGCAGCCATCGTGCTGGTGATCGCCGGCCTCGTCTACGCGGGCAGCCAGGGCGGTGGTGGCGGTGCCAAGCGTTACCGGCCGGGCCGGCCGTTCACCTTCACGCCGGTGTGGTTCCTCGGCCGCCCCGAGGAACTGGCCGACTCCGCGGGCACCGCGCTGTCAATGGGGGCACAGGCGCCCGCGCTGACCAGCCGCACGCAGGAACAGGCCGGTGCCGAGGCGCCGGTCGGTGGAACCGGAGGCGCAAGTGACCGTTGGTGAGAAGCAGCACGCGGCCGGGACGGAGAACCCGCCCGACGTGCTCGACGGGCCGTTCTCGACCCGCCAGCTGCTGCGCATCGACGAGGCGCTGCGGGTGGCCGACCGGACGACCGGCCTGGTCTTCTCCGTCTTCGTCGGCGGCCTCGACGAGCCGATCCGGGAGCACGCCGAGCGGTTGCACCGGCAGCTCGCCGAGCCCGAAAGGTCGGTGCTTATCGCGGTCTCACCCAACCAGCGGCAGTTGGAGATCGTCACCGGCCGGTACGCCCGCAAGCGCGTCCCGGACACGTACGCCAAGATCGCCGCACTGTCGATGGTGGCCGCGTTCGGTGGCGGTGATCTCGCCGGCGGCATCATCCAGGGCCTCGACCAGCTCTCCCGCTACGCGGGCAAGGGCTGAGCCCGACCCGTACGACAAGGCCCGGCCCGCGTCGCGCGCGGCCGGGCTTTTGCATGGCCAGGATTCCCAGCTTCACCTGGGCCAGGCGGACGGATCCAGCCGCATCGGCCAGGGTTCGGTCACCTCGACCGGATCGTCGGGCCCTACCGTGCCGAGCAGGTTGTAGTGGACACCTTTGACCAACTCGTAGCGGTACACCACCGGGCCGAAGTCGCCCCGTTCCACCCGCCAGTAGAACGGGATGCCGGCCTCGGCGTAGAGCGCGGGCTTTGTGAACCGGTCGTGGCGTCGGCTGCTTGGTGACTCGATCTCCACGACGAGGGCGACGTACGCCGGATCCGCCCACATGCCGTCCGGCGGCGCACCCGGCTTGAGCACCGTGATGTCCGGAATCAGGTTGCCGCCCGGGGCGCGGACCCCGGCCTCACGGATGATCATCCACTCCGTCGGTGCCGACGCACGGATCGCCGACCGGATCTCGTCCGCCAGCCAGTGGTGTCCGTAGCCGGCCGGTGGCGTCACGTGCAGGCTCCCGTCGATGATCTCGTAGCGATTTCCGTCCTCCGGCAATTCGGCGAGATCCTGCTCCCGCCAGCCGCCTTCCGGTGGGCGCCACTCGTATGTCGGTTGTGCCATCACGTGCACCTCCTTCGGCCACGATAACGGCCCGGGAGCGTCGTGTAACCACGACGCTCCCGGGCCGGTGGAGCGCTGTCAGGCCGTCCGGGCGTCCCGGGCCTGCGCGGCGAGGGCGCGGACCACGCCGTCGCGGCCCTCGGCGACCAGCCGCCGCAACGGCCCGGGGTGACCCTCCTGTGCCAGCCACGTGTCGGTGGCCTCGACGGTGTCGTCCTGCACCAGGTACGCCGGGTACATGAGCATGGCGAACTCCTGCGCCGGCTCGCTGTCCCGGGTCGCCCAGACCTGCCCGACCGTGGCGAAGTACCGGTCCCGGTAGGGCGTGATCAGCTCCACCTGGGTGGGGTGGCTGAAGCCCTGCAAGAGCGCCCGGTTCCGCCAGTTCGGCAGCGCCTCGGGGCCGGTCAACTGCGCCCAGACGGCGGCCTTGTTCGCCTCGGTCGGCACCAGTGCGTGCGCGTACGCGGCTTCCCGCTCACCGCTCGAGGTCTTGTCCCGGGACAGCTCCGTCTCGACCTCCGACGCCCCGGCCACGCCGTTGGCCACCAGCGCCTGCAACACGCTCCACCGCAGCTCCGTGTCGATGGTCAGGCCCGGGGTCACCTGGGTGCCCTCCAACCAGCCGCGCAGCACGGCCAGATCCTCGCCGGAGCGGGCCGCGGAGACGTACGCCCGGGCCCAGGCCAGCTGGAAGCCGCTGCTCGGCTCGGCCGCCGCGAGCGCGGTCTTCGCGGTACGGGCCAGGTCCGCCCAGCCGGTCGGGGCCCAGGCCGGGTCGGCGTAGAAGGTGAGCGCGCTGCTGACCTGGCGCAGCGTCGCGGTGACCAGGTTGATGTCGGTCTCCGCCGGCAGCCCGGCCAGCACCAGGGCGACGTAGTCACGGGTGGCCAGTTCGGCGTCGCGGGTCATGTCCCAGGCGGCGGTCCAGCACAGCGCCCGCGCCAGCGACGAGTCGAGACCGGCGATGTGCTGGACCACCGTGGCCATGGACCGTTCGTCCAGCCGCAGCTTGGTGTAGCTGAGATCGTCGTCGTTGAGCAGCAGCACGTCGGCCGCGCGCACACCGGTGAGTTCGGTGAGTTCCGTCAGCTCGCCGTCGACGTCGACCTCGTACCGCTCGCGGCGCACCAACCGGCCGTCGGTGAGGTCGTAGAGCCCCACCCCGATCCGATGGGTACGCAGGGTCGGGTAGCCCTCCGGCGCCTCCTGACGGACCGTCACCCGCTGGTACGTGCCGTCCGCGTCGACGGTCAGCTCCGGGCGCAGGGTGTTGACCTGGGCGGTCTCCAACCACTGGGAGGCGAAGGTGGTCAACTTGCGACCGGAGGCGGTCTCCAACTCGGACAACAGGTCGTCGAAGGTGGCGTTGCCCCAGGCGTGCCGGGCGAAGTAGGCGCGCAGACCGGCCAGGAAGGACTCCTCGCCCACGTAGGCGACCAACTGCTTGAGCACGCTGGCGCCCTTGGCGTACGTGATGCCGTCGAAGTTGACCTCGACGGCCTCCAGATCCGGCATCTCGCAGTAGACCGGGTGGGTGGAGGAGAGCTGGTCCTGCCGGTAGCCCCAGTTCTTCCGGATGGACAGGAAGGTCGTCCACGCCTCGGTGAACCGGGTGGCGTGCGTGTTGCACCAGTGGCTGGCCCACTCGGCGAACGACTCGTTCAGCCACAGGTCGTTCCACCAGCGCATGGTGACCAGGTTGCCGAACCACATGTGCGCCAGCTCGTGCAGGACGGTGTTGGCCCGTTGCTCGTACTCGAAGTCGGTGACCTGCGAGCGGAACAGGTAGTGCGACTCGGCGTGGGTGACGCAGCCGAAGTTCTCCATCGCGCCGGCGTTGAAGTCCGGCACCCACAACTGGTCGTACTTGGGCAGCGGGTAGCGCACCCCGAACTGCTCCTGGAAGAAGTCGAAGCCCTGCGTGGTGACCAGGTTCAGGTCGTCGGAGTCCAGGTACTGCGCCATGCTGGCCCGGCAGAAGTAGCCCAGGTCGATGCCGTCGTGGGTGTGCCTGACCTCGTGGTACGGCCCGGCGCACAGTGCGGTGATGTAGGTGCTCATCCGGGCGGAGGTGGCGAAGTGCACGGTCTTGTGACCTTCGCCGGCCGCCTCCTCCCGCTCCACCGGCATATTGGAGATCACCTTCCAGTGCTCCGGGACGGTGGCGTGCCAGGTGTAGATGCTTTTCAGGTCCGGCTGGTCGAAGCAGGCGAAGACCCGCTGCGCGTCGGCCGTCTCGAACTGGCTGTAGAGGTAGGTCTCACCGTCGACCGGGTCGACGGTGCGGTGCAGCCCCTGCCCGGAGTTGGAGAACGCGAAGTCCGCGTCGACGACGAGCGTGTTCTCGCTGGCCAGCCCGGTCAGCGTGAGCCCCTTCTCGGCCGAGAAGCCGGCCAGGTCCACCGGGGCGCCGTTGAGCGTCGCCGAGCGTACCGAGTCGGCCGCCACCTCGATGAACGTGCTGGCCCCCGGCTCGGCGCAGCCGAACCGCACCTCGGTGGTCGACCGGAAGGTACGACCGTCGGCGGCGTGAACAGCACTGGACAGGTCCAGACTGATGTCGTACCCGGTCACGTCGAGCAGGCGGGCCCGCTCGGTCGCCTCGACCTGTGTCAGGTTGCGCACTCCCGGCACTGTTCGTCTCCATCCCACTCTCGCCGTCAGTCACGGTCGCATGGTCCGTCGACCGCTCGTGACGGCCGGTCCGGGCCTGAGTCTTCCATGTACGGGTAGGCAGTGGTGGGCGAGGTCACGGGTCGATCCTCGCGTGAGTGCGGACGGCCGAGGAAAGATCGGAGGTACGCCGGTGAGTCGGCGTCACCATTGCGAAGGGATCTCGTCGTGAACGAGCGCGTCAGCGTAGACATGTGGTTCGACCCGATCTGCCCGTGGGCGTGGCTCACGTCCAGATGGCTGCTGGAGGTGGAGCGGGTCCGCCCCGTCGACGTCCGTTTCCACGTGATGAGCCTGTCGGTGCTCAACGAGGGTCGGGAACTGCCGGACGACTATCAGGAGCTGATGCGCAACGGGTGGGGGCCGGTGCGGGTCTGCGTCGCCGTGCAGCAGCGCCACGGCGCCGACGCCGTGCGGGCGCTCTACACGGCCCTGGGTACGCGGATCCATCTCGGCAAGGAGCCGCTCGGGCCGGACCTGTACGTCGCCGCCCTGACCGACGCCGGACTCGACCCGGCGCTGGCCGAGGCGGCCGGCGACCGCGACCTCGACCCTCCGCTGCGGGCCAGCCACGAGGCCGGTATGCGGCCGGTCGGCACCGACGTCGGCACCCCGGTCATCCACGCCCCCGGCCCGGACGGTCGGCAGGTCGCCTTCTTCGGGCCGGTGGTCACCCCGGCGCCCAAGGGCGAGGCTGCGGGTCGGCTCTGGGACGGTGTCCTGCTGGTCGCCGGCACCCCCGGCTTCTTCGAACTCAAGCGCAGCCGCGACCTCGACCCGATCTTCGACTGAGCGGCAAGGCAGGGCACCTTCTTGACGCCGCCCCGTCGAGGCCCGGCAGCGACGCCGCTGCCGGGCCCGGCGTCACCGGTGCGGTTACGGACTCGTTTGTCCGGATGTCCGCAGCCTCACCGCTCGTGGAGGTACCTGGTGGCCAAGCATCGTGCCCCGGTCGACGATCGCTGGAGTCGGGAGGAGAGCGGCGGCGGAGGTGTGCTCCGGCCGGCGCCGGACCGGATCTCGCCGACCTCCGGGAACGGTCGGGCCGGCACCTGGTCCGCTCCCCGGCAGGATCGCCGCCCGAACGCGGCCGGCGGGTTCGGGCGCAACGCAGCGGTGGGCGTCGCCGCGGTTCCCGCCACCTCGCGGTTGACCCCTCCCGGTCGCGAGATCCGCAACCAGGGGCCACGACCGGCACCGGCGCGTAGCCCCACCGTGGTGCCCGCGCCGACCGGCCGGCATCGACGGGCGGTGGAGACGGAGCGTTGAGGACGGCCCCCGCCACACCTGACGGGTCAGGCCGGTGACGCTGCTTTCATCTGGTGGGCGCAGGGCGGGTCCGGCGGCGGCACCCGACGCGCCGCCGGTAGCGTCAACGGTCATGACGGTCGTGCACCCGATCTCCCGCGCCTGGATCACCACCGGTGGTACCGGCGCCCAGAACTACGACGAGTTCGCCGACGACGCGGAGATCACCGCGATCATCGAGGCGAATCCGCACAGCGCCCTCGGCATCGAGATGCCCCACAAGGCACCGGAGAGCCTCGGCAGGTCCTTCGCCGACGCCCTGCCGGACGCGGTGACCCGGCTCGCGGAGGCGAAGGCCGACGGCAGCTACACCCCGGCCGAACAGGTGGTGGTGCTGTACCGGATCAGCGCGCCGGGCGAGGAGTCGGCCTACGGGCTGTTCGCCATGGTCGACACCGACCAGATCTCCACCCGGGCCGACGAACCCGGCCTGGTCATCCGCAACGAGGACGTCTTCATCGCGAAGGTGCGCGAACGGGTCGCGTTGGCCGAGGCGTTGGGGCACCTGCTCTCACCGGTGCTGCTGTTGCAGACCGGGCGCGGCGACGAGCTGCACGCCGCCCTCGCGGCGGCCACCGACACGGCCGGGGCACCCGCCGCCACCGACACCGACCAGGCCGGACGTACCCACGCCATCTGGCTGGTCGGCCCCGGCACGCAGCAGGACGAGTTGACCGCCCTGGCCGGTGGGGGCGAGTTGGTCGTCGCCGACGGCAACCATCGCAGCCTGGCCGCGCAGACCGGCGGGATGTCCCGGTTCCTGGCGGTCGTCACCACCCCGGCTTCGGTGGCCATCCAGCCGTACAACCGCCTGGTCAGCGAGCTGACCACCACCCACGAGGAGCTGCTGGAGCGGTTGACCGCCGCCGGGGCGCGGATCACCGCGGTCGACGGCCCGGCCGAGGTCCCCACCAGCGGCGGCACCGTCGTGCTCCAGCTCCCCGATCAGGCGTACGCGGTGACGCTGCCGCACTCCGGCGCCGGTCGCCTGGAGAACCTCGACCATGCCCTGGTCGAGCGGCTGCTGCTGCGCGACGCCCTCGGCCTGGACCCGGGCGACAAGCGGATCACCTACGTCGGCGGTGACTATCCGGCGAGCTGGCTCACGGGTGAGGTGCAGTCCGGTCGGGCCGAACTTGCCATCCTCATCGCGCCGGTGACCGTCGACGACTTCGTCGCGGTGAACCTGGCCCGGGAGAAGATGCCCCGTAAGAGCACCTGGTTCACCCCGAAGGCGCGCGGCGGCCTGGTGGTGGCCGAACTGGCCTGATCCGGTGCCCGTCCCACCGGGCACCGCCCCGGCGCCGCCTCGTGGGACGGGCCTGACAGACTGCGCGGTATGCGCGTCTACCTGGGATCCGATCACGCCGGTTTCGAGTTGAAGGTGCACCTGGCCAACCACCTCGCCAAGCAGGGGTACGAGGTGGTCGACATCGGCCCGCACGCCTACGACCCGGAGGACGACTACCCGGCCTTCTGCCTGCACGCCGGCACCCGCGTGGTGGTCGACCCGGGCAGCCTGGGCGTGGTCATCGGCGGCTCGGGCAACGGCGAGCAGATCGCCTCGAACAAGGTGGCGGGGGTGCGGGCGGCGCTGGCCTGGAGCGTCGAGACCGCCCAGCTGGGCCGGCAGCACAACGACGCCAACGTGGTCGCCGTCGGTGCCCGCCAGCACACCCTCGACGAGGCCACCGCCATCGTCGAGGCATTCCTGACGACGTCGTTCTCGGGCAGTGACCGGCACGCTCGGCGCATCACCCAGGTCGCCGAGTACGAGCGCACCCGGCAGCTGCCCGACCTGCCCTGACCGGCGACCCTTCGGCCGTGATTCCTGATCCGGGGTCGGCGACACCCGAACCCGGATCAGGGCGGGTCAGCGGCGGGGCAGTTCGTCGCGGGGGGTCCAGTTACGGCGGACGATGACGACCCGGTCCGCCGCCGCGGCGAGGTCGTCGTCGGTGGGCCGGGCGGCGTCCCGCGCTCGCATCGCCGCGGTCACGCTGACCTGCGACGAACCGGACCCGACCAGCCCGCGCAGCCCTCGCTCGCCTTCTTCGGCGGTGCCGTTGCGTCGCCCACGCGGCGCCTCACCGCCGTCGTGCACCCCCGCTGTGCTGGCCGCCGCGTCGACCCCACCACCCTGGGCGCCGTGCTGCCGGTGCCGTCGTCGCCGCCGTTCCCCGCCATCCGCCACCCCCCGACCGTACCCGTACCGCCGTCCACCCGCCCGCTTCGCCGATCATGCAGTTGTGGCCGTGAGAAACGGGGCGCAAGGCGGGCGGTGACGGGTCAGAAGATCTCCATTGCGGAGGGGGCTCGGTGCCAGGTGAAGGCGGGACCGGCGGCGGTGAGCGCGCCGGGGCGCAGCTCGCGGAGCCGACCGGTGTCGGCAAGCGCGGTCGCGGTCACGCCGCCGAGGTACAGCTCGCCGAGGCAGCGTACGTCGCAGGCCAGGTCGGCCGGTCCGGTCGCCGGTGTGCAGATCGCCTCGGCCGGCCCACCGCGCAGCCGCCACCGGCCGGTGTTCTCCGGCAGCAGGTGGTCGGTCACCTCGATGACCACGTCGATGTCGGTGGCGTAGCGTCGGGCGGCGAGCGCGACCGGCACGTCCACCACCCGTACCCACAGCGCGTCGACCAGCCGGCAGTTGAGTCGGCGTGGTTCGTTCAGCAGCCGCAGCAACGGCTCGTCCACCGCCGCCCGCATCCACGCCAGCCGTCGGGTGAGGTCGAGCGAGAGCAGCATCCGCCAGATCGCCAGGTACCCCGCCGGGGTGCTCGCCACCACCTCGTCGACCGTGGTGAGGCTGTTCGGGCCCCCGTCGTCCCATTCGGCCCTGGTGCGGAACAGCCCGTAGCCGTCGACACCGTCGGGCCCCTCGTGCAGCACCACCCGCCGCTCGGTGGCGCCGCCACGGTGCGCCTCCGGGTCGACGAGCACGTACCGCCACCACCGGTCGTCGCGCGCCGACCAGCCGGGCCGATCGGCGCGTACCCGCTCGTACACCCGGGCCAGCTCGGCCCGGCGGTCGGCCGGGCGGTCCAGGCACAGCCGGCCCTCACCGGGCATCGGCGCCGGTAGCCGCAGTTCCGTGGTCTCGCCGGAGACGTGGAACCGCTGGGAGGCCAGGCCGTAGCCGAAGCGCGGATAGATCCGGCCCTCGCTGGCCCAGAGCACCGCGACCGGCTCCCGGTGACTGTCGTAGATCTGACGCAGCTGGCGGTGCATCAACGCGGTGAGCAGACCCCGCCGACGGTGGGTGGGCGCGACCCCGACCATGCTCACGTGGGCGGCGGCCAGGTCCCCACCGGGCACGCCGAGCCTCCGGGTGAACGCGGTGGCGGTGGCCACCAGGTCCGATCCGTCACGTACCAGCAGGGCGCGTTCCGGTTCGAAGATCGGACGTTCGGCATCCTGGGCCTCGCTGTCGACCGGATGGTGGAACAGGGAACCGAGGAACCCGTTCATCTCGTCGAAGTCGTCGGCCTGGGCGGTCTCGATCGGCAGGGTGGAGGTGGTCACCGCTCGTGTCTAGCCGATCGGTGTGGGTACGGCGACCGATTTGCGGGCTGGCTACCCTCGAAGTCTCCAGCGGCGTCCGGGGGTGCCGTCGGTGGAAGGGGAGGGAAACGACATGGCCGAGCAGACGCAACCGTGGGCGGAGCGGACCGTCGAGGTGCCACCGCAGCCCGATGGCGGGGTGCCGCCGCAGCGCGACCCGTACCGCCGGGGGGTGGCCCAGGTCGGCGCCCGCTCGCCGCGTACCGAGCCGTTCCCGACGGTGGAGCACGCGCCGACCGGCACCGGCTGGCCGGGCGAGCCGGCGCCGCGCCAGCCGTTCAGCTGGCATGTGGCCCGCCTGAAGCGCGGCGGCGAGTGGAGCTTCGCGGGGGCGTTGTTCGCGTTCGTCTGCTGGGGGATCTGGGCGATCTCCGGCGGCGGTGACCTGGTCGGACCGGTCGTCATCTTCGTGCTGAGCCTGCTGGTCGCGGCCGGGTTGTTCACCCTGGCCCGGCTGCTCGGCCGGGTGGTGCTGGAACGGCAGTTGGGTCGGGTACGCCGCACCGCCCGGGGTGCACACCTGGTCACGGCGGTCTTCCTGACCGGCCTCGGTGTCGCGTTCCTGCAACAGACCCAGTGGATCATGGACGCCTGGAACTGGCTGACCAACTAGGCCGGTGCTGCCGGAAAGCGCGTGAGGTCTCCCGGTCGCCGGGCGGACCGACCCGTCGGCCGGCCCGCCCGGTGGTGGCCGCGTGGCACCGCGACCGAGGTCGTCACTCCACCAGGACGGCGGCCTGCTTACCCCGCCCGGCGCGATTCATCCCCGCGCGGACACGCTCGCGGTCGCTCAAGCGTTGAGGTACGCCAGCACGGCCAGCACCCGGCGGTTGTGGTCGTCGGAGGGCGGCATGTCCAGCTTGGTGAGGATGTTGTTGATGTGCTTGCTCACCGCCTTCTCGGTGATCCGGAGCTTGGTGCCGATCGCGGCGTTGGAGCGCCCCTCTGCCATCTCGCCGAGCACCTCCCGTTCCCGGACGGTGAGGGCGGCCAGCGGCTCCCGGCGGGCGAGGAGCTGTGTGATCACCTCGGGGTCCATGGCGCTGCCGCCCGCGGCGACGCGGCGGACCGCGTCGATGAACTCGCCGACGTTCGAGACCCGATCCTTGAGCAGGTAACCGACCCCACCCCGGGGAGTGCTGAGCAGTTCCCGGGCGTACAGGGGCTCGACGTGCTGGGAGAGCACGAGGATCGGTAGTCCGGGTATCCGGTTCCGGGCGGCGATCGCGGCCTGCAGGCCCTCGTCGGTGAACGTGGGCGGGAGACGGACGTCGACCACGGCCACCTCGGGCCGGTGCGTGACCAGGGCGGGCAGCAGGGCCGGGCCGCTGTCGACGGACGCGACGACATCGAAGTCGAAAGCCTGCAGGATTCGCGTCAGTCCGTCGCGAAGGAGGGCGTGGTCCTCGGCGATGACAACGCGCACGGCAGCTCCATGGTGACGACGGTGGGCCCACCGGGCGGGCTCGACAGCGCCATCGTGCCATCGAAGGCGGCGAGGCGACGCTCGATACCGCGCAGGCCGGTGCCGGCGGCGGAGTCGGCACCGCCCGCACCGTCGTCGGTCACCACCATCGTCAGCCGTTCCTCGACGTGGCGCAGCGACACCCACGCGTGGCGCGCGCGACTGTGTCGGACCACGTTCGTCAGCGTTTCGGCCACGGCGAAGTACGCCGCCGACTCGACCGGGGTGTCGAGCCGGCCGGAAAGGTCGGCGTCGACCGTGATCGGCACGGGCAGACTGAGCGCCAGCGCCCGCACCGCACCCTCCAGACCACGTTCCGCAAGTACGGGCGGGTGGATGCCGCGTACCAGGTGCCGCAGCTCGACAAGCGCCGTGCCGCTCGACTCGCGGGCCTCGGCGAGCAGCTCGTGCGCCGCGGCCGGATTCCGGTCGATCAGTTCGTCGGCGAGACCGATCATCATGCCCAGCGAGACGAGCCGCGCCTGGACGCCGTCGTGCAGGTCGCGTTCGATGCGGCGCAACTCGGCGGCCTGAGCGTCCACCGTGTCGGCCCGGGTCACGGTCAACTGGGTGACCCGCAGCCGGAGGTCGGCGGCCCTGGTCGGCGCGAGGAGCAGCCGGTCGAACAAGGCGTCGACGCGCCGCAACCACGGTGCCGACCACAGGCCGGCGGCCAGGATCGCCGCACCCTGCGGGACGCAGAGCAGCGCCTCACCGACCGAGTCGACGGACCAGGCGGTCCCGTAGCCGTACCAGCCGGTGCCGAGCCAGATCCACACCGGCGTGAGCGTCAGCCCCGCCAGCCCGTACAGCGGTACGGCCAGCGTGATCACGCCGAGGATGATCCCGACCAGGGCGCCCGGCACCAGCCAGGCCAGATCCCGCCAGGTGGCCGGGTCGGTGACGACCCACCGGAAGCGACGCCACCCGCCGGGCACGCTCCGGTCCGGCGGCGGATGGTACGGGCGCACCACCGGCACGCCGGCTCGACCGGCGATCCGCCGCTCAAGATCGGTACGCATCCTGACCAGGATCGTCGTCCAAGGCACCAGCGCCATGCCGAGGAAGGGCACCGGCACCAGCACCAACGCGACGATCGACAGGACGAGCAGCGGGACGTTCGTGAGCGCCAGCCCGATGGCGGCCAACCCGGCCCCCACCGAACGCATCCCCCGGCGGACCCACGGGGCCATCCGCTCACCAACTCCGGCCACGTCCACAGGTCACATTCTGCCCACGGTGGCCGCCGTTCGTCGGTGGTGCCAGCACCCCCTCGACAGCGGGGGACAGCGCTCCTGACGGCGCGGATCGTGGACGGTTCGCTGGAACCATGACGACCACGACGACCGGCAGCGACTTCGCCGCGCTCGCCCGCCGGATCACCGCAGCGGGACTGATGCGGCGCCGACCCGCCTACTACCTCCTCCGCCTGGGCATCGTCACGCTCATGTACGTCGGCGGCTGGACGGCGTTCCTCGTCATCGGCTCGTCCTGGTGGCAGATGATCACGGCAGTCTTCTTGGCCGTCACGTTCGCCCAGGTGGCACTCGTGGCCCACGACCTGGCCCACCGTCAGGTCTTCCGCACCAGGCGACCCAGCGAACTCGCCGGGCTGCTCGCCGGAAACCTCGGCGTCGGGATGAGCTACGGCTGGTGGATGGACAAGCACACCCGCCACCACAACAACCCCAACCACGACGACCTCGATCCCGACGTGGCTCCCGAGGTGCTCATCTGGGCCGCCGAGGCAGCCTCCGGCCGGCGCGGGCTGAAGGGCTTCATCACCCGTCACCAGGCCGCGTTGTTCTTCCCGCTGCTGACGCTGCTCGCGGTCAGCCTCAAGGTGTCGAGCGTCAAGGCCCTGCGCGCCGGCACGGTGCGGAGTCGCGGTGCCGAGAGCGCCCTGCTGGTACTGCACGCCGTCGGTTACCTCGCGGCGCTTCTCATGGTCCTCACGCCGCTCCAGGCCGTCGCCTTCCTGCTGCTGCACCAGGGCCTGTTCGGCGTCTATCTGGGCCTGACGTTCGCCCCCAACCACAAGGGCATGCCGCACCCGACCGGCGCCGAGGACTTCCTGCGCAAGCAGGTGCTGACCTCCCGCAACGTGCATGGCAACTGGCTCACCGACGCGTCGCTCGGCGGCCTGAACTACCAGATCGAACACCACCTCTTCCCCGCCATGCCGACGCCGAACCTGCGCAGGGCCCAACCCGTCGTACAGGCGTACTGCGCCGAGATCGGCGTGCCCTACGAACAGACCGGTCTGCTCGACTCCTACCGCCAGGCACTGCGACACCTGCACGAGGTCGGTGCCCCCGCCCGCGCGGAACATGCCGCACGGTTCGCCTCGGCACGGCGTGGATGATCCGAGCGGTGTTGTTCGAGCCGGTGTCGACGGGACTGTCCTTCCGGCACGCCGGCGACGAGTTGGTCGGTGACCTGGTTCGACCGTCCGCGCCAGGTCCGTACCCGGCGGTGGTCTTCATCGAGGGCTCCGTGCCGCCCGCGCCCCCGGCTTCGACGAACTTGTCGTCACCTGGTTGCAGCGCCGGCTCTGCTCTCGGTGACGGTGCCGGCTCTGCTGTTTGCCGTTGCCGGAGGCTGTCACTCCGCCAGGTAACCGGTGGCGGGGTCGATCTCGGCGAGGAATTCGCGGATCGCCGCCTCCATCTCGGCCAGGCTCATCACCGAGCCGTCGGACCGGGACAGCCCGAAACCGTACTCGTGCGGCCCGCTGAGCCAGTCGAAGTCGTACGTGCCGGGTCGGTCCGCCCGGGCCCACACCCGGAAGTCGTGCCCGTCGACGGTCACCAGGATCGGATCACCCTGCTCCTGGTCGGGCCGCAGCCACTCCGGCTGCAAACCCGGCTCCGGTGCACCGGACATGGCCACTCCAAAGCTCGTTGAGGGTCGGGATCAGCGACCGTGCGCCAACTGTTCGACCTGGGCGAAGCTGACCACGCGGTCACACTCATCATCGGTCAGCTTGTTTATCAGGGCCTTGGCGGCCTGCGCCTGCCTGGTGGTGGGCAGCGCACCGGCAACCAGGCCCGGCACCATCAGCTCGTAGCCCACCCGGGCCCGGGCCGAATACCGATGACGGGTACGCGCCACCGCACTCGCCACCCGCAGGGCATGCTCGTTGCCGGGCGGAACGTGCCGACGGTCCACCTCCCGGGCACCGAAGCGCATCCGGTGATGGAACTCGCACGTGTCGCACGCGGCCGGCCCCTGGGCCAGCCGTGATCCGCACGTCGGACAGCTCAACCGGTCGAGCGCGCCGTCGACGGTCCGCCAGTCGTACGCCGCCGGATCATTGACCACCAGCCAGGCCACCTCGACCGCCTCGGCGGAATCGGGTTCGATTTCGAGATCGAGGAGAAGACGTTCCCACGCCCGACGGATCTCCGCCTCGATCTCCGCGACCACGCGAGCCAGCAGCGCGCTACGCCAGACGCGGGAGTCACCGGTCGGCCCGTCGCCAGTCACGGTGGCAATCGTGGCAGCACCACGCGCACGAGGTGCCCATATTTCTCTGATCGCGGGACAGCGACAGTACGCCGCGTCTGCCACGCTGACGGCTGACTGGCCCTTGCTGTCCCCGCTCGGGCGGACAGGCGCGACTGGGGGACAGGACGTGGCGGAGCACCCGGCCCCACCACGATTCGGTGCCGGCCGAGCCCCGCCTGGCGAATCCACACCGCCTCGCGGTGGGGCAGATGGTCGTGGTCGGTGCGGCTGGACCCTGCTCATCTGGCCCGGCGGTGTCACACTGGTCGGCTACGGGCGGGTGAATCTTGGTCATCTGGGTTTCGACCCAGACCGGCATTCCGAGGTCGGCCACTGGCTGCTGGGCCTGGCAGTGGCGCGTGAGATGGCTCGTCGGCAGGTGGTGACCGGCATGCTGTGGAGATGGGCCGGCCTGTTCCTCGGCCCCCGAGCCAGGCGAGGGCCTGAACTCCGAGCCCACTGGCCCCGCCCGGTACGATCGCGGGCTTGCACTCAATGCGGGGAGCCCATGAGATCCGCGTGCGGCCCCCGGCAGTTCCCGTTCTGAGAGTAGGTCTCGTCAATGGCATGCCGAATCGGTGAAATCGTGCTCAAATGCCGCGACCCCGAGGTGCTGGCGCGGTTCTGGTGCGAGGTCCTGGACTTCGTCGAGCTCGATCGTGAGGAGGAGGTCTACATCGAGATAGGCCCGCGCGAAGGATTCGGTGGCCCGCAGCCGACGATCTTCCTCATCCGCGACGACGAGCCGAAGAACGGGCATGCCCGGCTGCACATCGATGTGAACCCCACGGACCGCGATCAGGACGCCGAGCTCGAACGCCTCCTGGCCGCTGGGGCCGAACTCCTCGACATTGGTCAGCCTGCGGATGCGTCCTGGCATGTCCTCGCCGATCCAGAAGGCAACGAGTTCTGCCTGCTCAAGCGCCGCCTCGACCCACTCTGACGGCCCATCGCTCCGAAGTTGTCGGTGCTGTGCAGGTGTGCCCCGGAAAGGCAAGCGGCAGGCATGCATATGGCCCAGGTCGGTACCGCGTCTGACCTGGGCCACTACCGTGGAGCGGGCGACGGGAATCGAACCCGCACCGTCAGTTTGGAAGATCGTTCTCGGCTGTCCTGATCTGCCCGGATCGCCTGGTCAGCGGCGGTGTCGTCCTGCCCGATCATGACCACTCGTGACCGTCTAAGACGTCGGTTACTGGCACGTGGCTGGCACGGCGGCGCGCGGTTGTCCGGCGGCGTGTGGCTTACCGCCCCCGGCCGGTCGGGTCGGGGGCGGCTTGCCGTGTTGCTGGCCCTCCGCGCGCCTGGACCCGGGTACCCGGTGGCAAGCCGCGGAGCGGCGCGGCAGCCGATCGCCCCGCCCTCGGCGGAGGCCGGTGACCTCGCGATCGTCAACTGGGGCGGACCGCGCCTGTCGGCATTCGGACCGCCGCTTGTTAGCTACCACGTTCGCGTTGTCGTACGCTGCTCGCGCGGACAGGGCAGAGCTGCAAATCCGTCGCGAGAGCTAGAGGTTCGAATCCTCTACCCGCTACCGGGGCACGGCAAGGCCCTTGAACTGCTGAAACGCAAGTCGAGGGCCTTCGTCGTCCCCCGCCTCGTGTTGACCATGGTTGCCCCTTGTTGTCCAGCCCATCGGGCAACGGGCACGGCGTCTGTTCGTCGCTCCTCGGAGGTTTAAGTGAGTTGGAAGCGAGTCGTCGGTTTCGTTGCCACCACCGACCCGATTAAGGCATACGGTGGGGTCAGGCTGGCCGAGGAAGCGCTTCGCTCCATGCATGATCAGTTCGTGCGTGGTGAGGTGCCGATGAACGGTCATCACGACAGCCTGCTTCCGATCCGCACCAGAAATCTTGTTGCGTCATTACGACCGACAGAGCGGGGCGGCTTGGGGCTCTGGTTGGAGGTGGATGTTCATGAGGACGACTGGGAGAGGTCGGGCTTGGCTCGGGGATGGTCCTACTCCGCCCAAGAAAATCTCCCCCCAGAGGAGTGGCCGACGCCATCTCAGCCTGTCGTCTCCGTCACGATTGCCGCTGGGCGCTTCGCCAATATTGATCTCGTTGCGGCTCTCCAACTCATAAATCGCGAATTCCCGGTCACTGGCTCTCGACTGTTTCAGTTCTCAGCCCTTCCTCCGGCTCGCGTCATCGTTGAGATGGGCTGGCCGGTACTGGTGGCGCTCGGACCGAATCTCGCGGCCTCCGCCATCTGGGATGGCCTTAAGCTGCTCGTCCTACGCTTTCAAGTACGCAAAGATCGGGCGCGTGAGTCGGGCACCGGTCCAGTTCCTATCGACAAGCCCATCGTGGAGTTCCACGTCGCTGGCGGGGATTTCCGGGCCACAGCTGCTGTCAGGACAGACAACCCCGACGTTCTTCAGAAGGCGATGGAGGCGTTGAGTGACAGCATCAAGGTTGCAGCCGCCCAGCTGCCGGCACCCGTTGCTGGGAACGAGACTCGGCCACCCTCGGTTTATTTGGGTTACGACGATGAGGGGCAGGGGTGGACGCAGCCACACTGAGTGCGGAGCTCCTGGTCGGGCAGGCACCGACCTATCAGTCTCCAAGGACGGGACAAGGTGGGAGCACTCCGGACGAACAACCTTGGCCCAATCCGGGGAGGCTGATAGCCCTTGCGGTGCTCGGCGAGATGATCCGCCCTGAGGAGGGCTGGGGCTGGGGCAGAGCCCCGAGGTCTTGGAGGTTTTTCTCCGTCCGCGTGGCCGGCTGGCCGCGGCCGATGCCGGCCGGAGGCCGCCAGCAGGCCGGGGCCAGCCGGCGCGGCCCCGCTTGCGGGCCGCCTTGATCCTATTGAGAGGGATTCGGCAGCAAATCTGCTAACTGCTAACTGCTGCTGAGAAGCTTACGTAGGCTGCGAGGAAAGGGACGGTTGGAGTGGCTAAGCACCTGGTAAATTTGGACGCGCTTATTAGGCGTGAGGATTTCCGGATCGTCACATCTGGTGGAGCGGCTGGCCCATCGAGCTTAACCAACACAATGAAAGTCACGGATCTTTCATTGGAGAGCTTCACCTATCACGTTCTGCGTAAGCCTGATTTTCAGCGGGAGACTTCAAACTGGACTCCAGAGAAAGTGGCAGAACTAGTCGAGAGCTTTCTCGAAGGGGACCTAATTCCCTCGATAATCCTATGGCGGTCACCTGAGAGTGGGAATATCTTTGTCATAGACGGAGCGCATCGTCTAAGCGCTTTGGCGGCTTGGGTGAACGACGACTACGGGGATAAAGAAATATCCGCTAGGTTTTTCGCTGACAACATTCCCAGAGAACAGAAGAAGGCGGCGGAGGCGGCGAGGCATGCAGTCGATAGTCGAGTGGGATCGTACAGGTCCTTGGCCTCGGCATTGCGCAACCCGGAAGCAAGTACTGACAAGCAGATCCGGCTTGCGCGCAATCTAAGCTCGTTTGCCGTTCATCTTCAGTGGGTGGTCGGCGAGGCGAGTAAAGCCGAGGATTCATTCTATAAAATTAATCAGCATGCGACGCCCATTAATCAGACGGAACTCGATATTATTAAGGCGCGACGTAAGCCTAACGCTATGGCTGCCCGTGCATTTATTCGAGCAGGCACTGGGCACAAGTATTGGTCGGAATTCGATAACACGACTCAGGTTCAAATCGAGAGTATCGCTGAAGAGGTCTACGCTCTCATCTTCAAGCCTGACTTAGAGATGCCTATAAGAAGTGCCGACCTTCCGGCGGGTGGACAGGGGTATTCCGCCGACAGTTTGAACATGGTGTTCGAGCTCGTCAACTGGGTAAATGGCCTAAAGCCCGAGATGTGGCAACGCAGGGAAGGCCGCCAAGCTGGCGGACGCATAAAGTCTGAGGCGCTTCCGGATGACCGGGACGGAAGTGTGACAATCCAGTTCATGCAGGCGGTTCGTAGAGCCGCAAGTCGGATAGCTGGCAACGGCCCGGCTTCTCTCGGACTGCATCCTGCTGTCTACTTTTACGGCTCGACAGGAAGGTTTCAGCCCCCCGCCTTTCTTGCCGCAGTAGCCTTTGCTATGGAACTCGAAAGGCAACAGGACCTGAATAGGTTCACGGACGTCCGGTCGAATTTTGAGGACTTTCTGGTCCAGTACAGCTACTTTCGAAATCAGTTGGCTGGGGCCTACGGGGCTGGGCTGCGTTCGCTGTCACCGATCTTGCAAATGTATCTCACTCTGTTCGAAGCGCTTTCCTCGGGCGAGGCTGACGAGGTTAAAATCATCGGGCTTCTCAGAGATCAGCCCCGCCTGAAGTCGCACATCAAACCACAGAGCACGGAAGATCGGAAGTATGGACGCAACTTCTCTTCGGAAACAAAGAACACTATCTACTTGAGAACCTACTTGAATGCCGCCCCAAGCTGTGCAATATGTAGGGCTCGCGTGCCGAAGGGGTCTGTCTCGATCGACCATAAGATTCGAAAAGAAGATGGCGGGCTTGGCGCCCCTGAAAATGGGCAAGTAACTCACCCCTACTGCAACACCGGCTATAAGGAAAGTAGGCACTCGAAGACTGGCCGGAAAGTGAATGGGAATTAAGGCGCGGACCTTCTTAGTTGGGCCGGTGTCGGTGCTACTGTGGCGTGCCGTGTTCTGCATAAATCGCTTTTGTGTCGACTAGTGCTTTTGCTGCTACCCGCAGCCGGCGGGCTAGCCTGGGCGGCCCGTAGTGCTCCACGTCGTCTGTGGCGACGTAGCGCCACTCGATTACTTCCCCATCTGCGAAGCGGATGGTGTTTTCCTGGGCGATGCTGAGTGTTCCGCCGTTGAAGATGAAGAGGAGCTTGTCGCCTTCGTTCTCGGCGGGTGCCCAGTCAACGACCAGCATCGGCCCGAGTGGGACCTTGAGACCGAGTTCCTCTTCCACCTCGCGCAGGCATGCGGCGCGTGGTGATTCGCCGGGTTCGACGTAGCCGCCGGGGATGTCCCAGTGGTTCTTGTAGCTGGGGCGTACGAGGAGCACGTGACCGTCGTCGTTGAGGAAGAGGGCGCCTGCGGCGACGCGTGGGGTTGCCATGGGTGGCGTCTCGTTGGCCGTCACCAGGGCAGCGTAGACGGGCTGGGGTCAGTCGAGCACCTTGAGCCGGCGGGCCAGGCTGACCAGCTCGGCGGAGGGTTTGCCGCGTTGCCGGCGTACCCAGGTGAGGGCGAGTTGGCGGCTGAGGAAGTGGTGGCGGACTTGTTCGGGGGCAATCTGTTCGGCGTCGAGCAGGATGGATTGTGCGTCGTCGACCCGGTTCCACGTGCTGTAGGCGCGGGCGACTTCCAGGGCGTGCCGGACTCGGCGTTCCATGGGTAGGCCGGTGGTGTCGACGCGGGGGCCGAGGTCGATGGCGACTTGCAGGTCTCCCAGTTCGGCGGCGGTGGCGACGCGGTGGATGGCGACGTTGGTCGGGCCGAACGCGGTCCACAGGTGGTTGGCGTCGGCACCGAGTTTGCTGGCGGCCTGGTCGGCTGCGGTGAGGAAGGTGCGGGTGGTGCCGGCGTCGTTGGCGCGTGCGGCGGCCATGGAGCCGGACAGGAACAGGGTGCCGTAGACGGACAGCAGCGCGGGGGTGGCCTGGCTGAGGTGGGGTTCGAGGTAGCCGGCGGCGTCTTCGGTGAGGCGTACGGCGTCGGTGTAGCGGCCGGTGGCGTGTAGGGCGTGGCCGACGGATCGGAACAGGGAGCCGGTGATGAGCGGGTCGCCGGTGGGTCGGACGGCGGACAGGCCGCGGTCTGCGGCGATCCAGGCGAGGTCGCTCTCTCCGAGTTTCGTGAGCTGGGTGGCCGCGAGCTGGTAGGCGAGGCCGAGGAGTCGGCGGGCGTGGTCCTGGTCGTTGCCGTCGTGGTGGTCGGCTGCGAGCTGGGCGCGGTGGAGCAGGTCGGGTAGCCGGCTGGTGACGTACCCGAATCGGGAGTCCTGGTAGGCATCCCAGAGTGCCCCGACCTCTTTCCTGAGCACGGCGATGCTGGGCGGTTCCGCGTCCGTGCCGGCACCGAACGGGGCGAGGGCGCGGTAGTTCATCAGGGCGGCGCGCAGCGCGGGCACGGTGTGGGTGCCGCTGTCGGTGGTCCAGTCGAGCAGGGAGGGTTCGCCGAGCAGGTCGCCGAGGGAGATGTCCAGGGCTTCGGCGAGCGACTTGATGACGGACAGGCGGTCCAGGTCGATCCGGTTGTTCTCGACTTTGCCGAGCCAGTCGGCGGTACGGCCGATGAGTCCGGCGAGGACTTCTTGCGATAGGCCGCGTCGACGGCGGTACCAGGCGACGCGTTCGCCGATGGTCAGGGTGGTGGTGGTCCCGCGCATGGGTTCACTGTCTCCCCTCGGTCGGCGGCGACCCCGGAAGGTTTTTCCGGGTCGCTGGGTGGTTCGTGCCACAGCCTGTGTGCATGACGGGGCTGAACGTATCGACCAACTGCCAATCCTGCTCCGGCGCGGGCTGGAAGTACACCCTCGCCCGTTCCGAGGTCCGGACGATCGGCCGGGGAGCGGAGCGCACGCGCCCGCTGGCCCGGCGGTCCTGTCTGGACTGTGCGGGGTCCGGTCGTTCGGTGTCCTGCTGAGGCTGGCCCGGGGTGGGTGCTGGCATGGGACCGCGACCCGAACGACGGTCCCGACTGAGCCCGCCCGCCTCGGTGCCTCGCAGGCCGCGCACCTTCCCACCGGGCGCACCGAATCCGGGTGACTTGGTGCTGTTGGACGGTCGGGCGTCGGTGCAGTTCGGCGGTGACCGGGCGTTGTGGCTGCGGGTGTCCTCGATTTGTGACCGGCCGACGTATGACGGCTGGATCTGGCTCGCCGGCTACGCCATCAACCCGACCACCGGGGAGGCGCTGGCGCGGCGAGAGGTCTTCGCACGGATCGCCGGCCTCCAGATCGCCCCTCAACACACCGATCCGCCCGGGACGGCACGGCAGACGACGAGGAGGCGTGGTGTTTGACCTACGGGTACGGCTCGGCGCGGTGCTGCACATCGACGCCGCCGACCGTTACCGCCCGGCCGACGGGCCGGTGACGTTGCGGGTCACCGGAGTTCGCCTGGTGCTCAATCGCCCGGAGCGGGAGCAGTGGATCTGGGTCGAGGGCACCAAGGTCACCCCACGCCACCAACACGGCGAACGTACCCAAGTCCTCGTGCCGACCCGACTGTTCGCACCGAAGGGTGCGGCCCAGTGACCACGTACCTGTCGGGGGCGGTACAGGATCAGTTGCGGGCGGCGCAGTCGCAGCTTGACCGGCACACCCCGTCGAGCGCGGACGGACAGTGCCCGGCCTGCGGGGTGGATGGTCCGTGTCCGCAGCGGCGGGCGGCGCTGCGGGTGTTCGGCCGGTACGGCTGCTTGCCTCGGCGGTGGCCGGGCGCGACCCGTCCGGAACGGGTGCAGGCGTCGTCGTGGTCGGGGTGGTTGGACGCTGCGGTGGAGGGCGTGACAGCCGAACGGCTGAGCTGACTTGTTCTGTCATGCAAACAACTCATAAGCTGCTGTAATACATGCAGCGTTCATAGGTGGGGTGCCCGCGATGGCGTACGAGATTCCGACGCCGAAATACCTGCGCGTGTTGAACACGCTGCGGAAGCGCATCGAGGATGGTGACTACGCGCCCGGTGCGGCGCTGCCGTCGGAGAATCAGCTCTGCACGGAGTTCGGGGTTTCTCGCCCGACGGTGCTCAAGGCGTTGGGCATCCTCAAGCAGGACGGCTGGATCGAGTCGCAGCAGGGCAGGGGCAGCTTCGTACGCGGCCGACCCGCCGCCGGCCGAACCTCACCGGAGTACGCCCGCGACGCCGTCGAGTTGGACGAGACCGGCGACACGGAGATTCTGCACGTCGGCCCGGTCCTTGCCTCCCCTCGCATCGCGGCCGAGTTGAAGCTTCCTGAGGGCACGCCGGTCTACGAACGCCGCCGCCGCACCGTCACGGAGATCGGACCGGTCGACCTGATCGCCACCTTTGTGCCGGTGGACATCGCGGTCGGCACGGACATCACCAAGCCGGAGCCCATCCCAGGTGGCCTGCTCGACGTCATCGCGCGGCAGAAGGGCCTACGGGCCGACTACGCCACCGAACGCATGACCGCCCGCCGCATCAGCCCAGACGAGGCCGACGCCCTGGACGTGCCGGCCGACGAGTCAGTGATGAGCGTCGTCATCACCGTGCACCAGGCGTCCGGCGACCCCATCATGACATCGGTCCTAGTTATGCCCGGCAGCCGCCACGAGATCGAAGACACCTACGCCGTGTCCTGAGGTGCCGTCTTCTCCTTGGTGGCTCAGCGGCACATCCAGTCGGCGGCTCGCGTGACGTGGCCGTTGCCTCGATCGATGCACAGTTTGCTTGTCTCGTAGTCGACCCAGTAGGACCGTCCGCGCTCGATCAGGACCGGTTGGTGCAGGTGGAACCACCGGCCGACGATAGACACCAGCGTCAGCCGATCCGCCGTCACACGCTCCCGCACACGTCCTCCCACTGTGGCCATCGCACCCATCTCCACATTGTGCAATCGACTCACATTCAACCTTGCTTGTACTTACAAGCTGACGTAGCTTGTTAACTCAACCGGTTGTCAGGGTGATGACTGGTGAGACTAGGAGGCTGCGCGCGTGGTTCCGATGACGTTGAAGGTGCCGGTCCCGTCCGAGTACGTCTTCCCCGCTGGGGCGTTGTGCCTGGGTGTGTCGCCGCAGATCGACTTTGAGCGGCGCGGTGAGGCGGATAACCAGGCGCGGGACAAGGAGACCGGGGAGCGGGTCTGGGTGGTGCGGGTGATGGACCTGGACCCGGAGGCCGGAAAGTTCGGCCGCTCCACTGAGGTCAAGGTCAAGGTGGTCGCCGCGCAGCAGCCGGTGCCGCCACCGTCCACCGTGCCTGGCTATCCGCCGGCGGTGGAGTTCGAGGGCCTGACCCTGACCCCGTATGTGGATTCGCAGCGGTGCAAGCCCGGCCGCTCCTCAGGTGACTGCCGCTCCCGGATGGCCTACTCCCTGCGGGCCTCGGCGATCCGGCCGGCGGCGTCGGTGCCGGGTGCGGTGGCCGCCTGAGTTCTGTTTGGCGCGCGGGGCGGGTCGTTTCCCCGCCAAGAGTCCCGGCCCGCTCCCGCGCTTACCTCATCCCTCGTCTGATGAAGGAGGGCGTGATGCCCACCGTAGTTCACCCTGCCCTGATCGCAGTCGTGCCGCTGCTGGTCGGGGCCTTGCTCCTGGTGGTCCGTACCAGCTTGGCCGACCTGCGGCACGCCTTCCGGGAGGTGGAGGCGGCGGTCCGGTCGGTGCTGCGGTTGCCGCCGGCTTCCGGTCTGGTCTACGCGATCCGCTGCCCCCGCTGCTGCCGGTGGGTGAAGCCGCGTCGGTTCGACTTGCGGCGCATGTCGTGCCGGTCGTGCATCTCCACGCTTGGCCGTGGTCGCCGTGGTCAGGGCGGTGGCGTGTGCCTCTGATCAACATCATTCCGGGGGACAAGATCCCCGTTGCGCCGATGAATGTGCGTCTGCCGGCGTGGCGGGTGCCGGGTTGGCTGCTGGTGTTCTGGTGGCTGGCCCGGGGCCTGTTTCGCCTCACCGTCCTGGCCGTTCGCTACTGGTGGCTCACTGGCCCGGCCGGTCTCGCGCTGTGGATCCGGGCCGAGTTCGGTGGCCTGGCCCTGGCCGCCGTCGTCGCCACCGTGGCTGCCGGGTGTGTGGGGTGGTGGCGGTGGCATCCGGTGTCGTGGCTGCGGTTCGGCTGGTATCCCCTCGTCGCTCGGGTTCGGGCGTTGGTGGTGTATCGGCCTCGGTGGGCGTCGGTCATGGCCACCTGCGGCCTAGCGACGGTGTTCGGCGGCGACCGGTACGTGCCCCGGCTGCTGCGGGTGCGCTGTGACCGGTGGGGCGATGAGCTGACCGTGCGCATGCTTCCCGGGCAGATCCCCGACGACTGGGGCCAGGCTGCGGAACGTCTCGCCTACGCCTTCCGCCAGCACACCGGGCAAGCCCGCTCCACCGACCGCCCCGACCGGGTCGTGGTCCGCTTCATGCGCCGCGACCCCCTCGCCCGCATCGTGACGCCGCTACCCGTGACGGACGTGCCCGACCTCGGCGGACTACCGCTCGGCGTCCGGGAAGACGGGCAGCCGTACCGGCTGCGGCTGGCCGGCTCACACGTCCTCATCGCCGGAGCGACCGGTGCGGGCAAGGGCTCGGTGTTGTGGTCGCTCATCCGCTCCCTGGCCGGCGGCATCCGCTTCGGCCTGGTCGAGGTGTGGGCGTTCGATCCCAAGGGCGGGATGGAGCTGGCGGCCGGGGTGCCGTTGTTCGCCCGGTTCGCCTACGACGACCCCGACGGCATGGCCGGCGTCCTCGACGAGGCGGTCAAGCGGATGCGGTTGCGGGCGTCCCGGCTGCGGGGGGTGACGCGGCAGCATGTGCCGACGGTGGCCGAACCGTTGCTGGTCCTGGTCATCGATGAGCTGGCCGCGTTGACCGCCTACATCACCGACCGGAAGATCCGCGACCGGATCAAGGAATCCCTCGGCCTGCTGCTGTCGCAGGGCCGCGCCGTGGGCGTGCACGTCATCGCCGCGCTCCAGGACCCGCGCAAAGACGTGCTGCCGTTCCGGGACCTGTTCCCGACCCGCATCGGCCTGCGGCTGACCGAACCGGAGCAGGTGGACATGGTCCTCGGCGACGCCGCCCGCGACCGAGGCGCACTCTGCGACCGGATCCCCGAAACGTCGCCGGGGGTGGGGTTCGTCGTCCTCGACGGCGTCCGCGAACCCGTCCGGGTCCGCTTCGCCTACCTCACCGACGACGACATCCGCTCCCTCGGCCGCACCTACCGCCGACTCGACCACGCGACCGACGAGCGGGAGGTGACCGGGTGAAGAGCAACGCGCAGAGGGTGGAGGGCGTGGTCCTGGTGCTCATCGTCCTCGTCGTCGGCGGGCTCGCCGGAGCGGCGTCGTTCACGCACGTCCATGACTGGACCATGGCGAACTCGCCCACCGGTACCGGGGACTGGTTCGGCTGGGCCAACGCCGCCATCTCCGAACTCCTACCCCTGGCCGCACTCCTGACCATCCGGCAACGCCGTCGCACCGGCGGCCCCATCGGGTATCCGATGTTCCTGCTCGTGTGCGCGGTAGCACTGTCCTTGGCCGCGCAACTCGCGGTGGCCAAGCCGGGCCTGTCCGGCTGGCTGCTGTCCGCCGTCCCGGCGCTGGCGTTCCTCGGGCTGTCCAAGCTCGTGTTCTCCACTGCCCCGGTACCGCCGCCCGTCGACAAGCCGACCAACGAACGACGCAGCAGTGACGTACCGACCGGAAGCGACAGGCTGCCGGTGCCCTCCGACGACGACCAGGCGGCGACCGTCGTCCGAGATGCCGACGAGGAGCCTCGGCCGGTGGTCCTGCGGCCCGTGCCGTCGACCGAGCGCGAACGGCGTCCCGGTCTCGTGCCCGTCCCGGCGGCAGCGTTCACGCCCCGCAACGGCACCCCTGCCGGTCCGGGAGATGACCGGTGAGCCAACTCGAACTCATCCCCACCGCAGCCCCGGCCACCGACGCTGTCGAGCAGCCTCGGCCCGGGTCGCGGGCCGACCGGATGCGCAAACCCCTCGCCAAGGACGCGCTCAAGCAGCTCGCCGAACAACACGGCGTCTGCGTCCGACCCCTTGCCCTGCGCCGCACCGACACCGCCACCGGCGTGACCGAGGTGGTAGAGGTGCCCTGCGGGGCGACTCTGGCGGCGAAGTGCAAGCCGTGCGCGGAACGGGGCCGGCGGCTGCGCATCCAGCAGATCCGGGAAGGCTGGCACCTCGCCGACGAACCCACCATCCGCCCCGACAAACCCGGAGAAGACGCGCTCGCCCTGGTGCGGGTACGCGCTCACCTGGAATTCGAACGGGAAGCGGTCCAGTACCAACCGATGACCCCCGACGAGCGGGTCGCGCACCTGGCCGAGATCGACGCCGCCATCGCGGAGTTGGATGAGGCGCTGGGTGAGACGAGCCTGCGCGGGCACCTCACCCCGAAAGACCGGGACGAGCGGCCTCGGCGTAAGCGGTCGACCAGGCGGCGGCAGGACTCACCGGACCTGCCCCGGCTGCCCGTCGACCCGCGCACCGTCGGCCGGGCCTACTCCGGCAAGACCGGCAAGACGCACCGGCCGTCGATGCTCGTCACGCTGACGCTCGGCTCCCACGGCGCGGTGCACTCCCACCTGCGGCGCGGCCCCTACATCGCACCCTGTGCGTGCGGACAGCGGCACGGCCCGAACGATGACGTACTCGGCACGCCCGTCGACCCACAGGCGTACGACTACCGGCGGGCCGCGCTGGACGCGATCCACTTCGCCCGAGTGCTCGACAGGTGGTGGCAGAACGTGCGCCGCGCGGCAGGCTGGAACGTCCAGTACGCGGGTGCGGTCGAGCTGCAACGGCGGCTCGCGCCGCACGCGCACTTCGCGATCCGCGGCACCCTGCCGCGTCGGCTGCTCAAGCAGATCGCCGCCGCCACCTATCACCAGGTGTGGTGGCCGTCGTTCAGCGAGCCGGTGTACTCGGTGGACAAGCCGCCGGTCTGGGACGTCGACCGACAGGAATACGTCGACCCAAAGACCCGCGAGCCGCTGCCAACGTGGGGTGAAGCCCTCGACGCCCTGGAGGAACCCGACAGCCGACCCGCCTACGTCGCCCGCCTCGGCCGGATCGACGCTCGGGGCATCGAGCAGGGCACGAAGGATGCGGAACGGTCGATCCGCTATGTGACGAAGTACGTCACCAAGGATCTGACCGACCAGGCTCGGCCACGCTCTGACGCGCAGAAGGCGCACTTCGACCGGTTGCACGCGGAACTTGCGGTGCTGCCGTGCTCGCCGACCTGTGCGAACTGGCTGCTGTACAGAGTTCAGCCGGACGGCGTCAAGCCGGGCTTGACGCCTGGACGGTGTACCGGGAAGGTCCACCAACGCTCCACCCTCGGCTTTACCGGACGCCGTGTCCTCGTCTCCCGCCAGTGGTCCGGCAAGACCCTCGCCGACCACCGGGCGGACAACCGGGCCTGGGTTCGCGCGATCGTGGCCGGCGGCATGGCCGACACCGAGGAACACGACCAGGCGGCGGCCGACGAGGCAGACGGGCCGAACCGGTACCGGTTCGAACTCGCCCGACCCGAAGACCCTGACGTGCCGCCGCTGGAGCACCGACTCCTCCGCGCCATCTCGGCCCGCATTCGGTGGCGGGCAGACCTTGAAACAGCACGGCAGCGAACAGCCGGCGCTGTTTCGGCAACCGATCGACCCGCCGCGCTCGCGGCCTGAACCAGGGGGAGGAGCAACCGCATGGATGACGAGCTGTTGACCGCCGATGAGGTCGCCGCTCGCCTGAAGGCAACGCCGCGATTCGTGCGCCGGCTGGTGGCTGAGCGGCGGATCGCGTTCGTCAAGGTCGGCCGGCTGGTGCGCTTCGAGGCGTCCGCCGTGGCCGCGTACATCGAGACAAACCGGGTGGTGCCGATGACCCGGGCGCAGTTGCGTGACTACCTGGGGGAGGTGGCCTGATGGCGGGCAGCAAGGGCCGGCGGCGTTTCGGCAACGTGCGGCGGCTGCCGTCCGGGCGGTTCCAAGCGCGGTACGTCGGGCCGGACGGGTTGGAGCGGAAGGCGCCGCGCACCTTCGAGACCGAACGGCAGGCAGGCAAGTGGTTGACCGTCGTGGAGTCGGAGATCATCAAGGGGGACTGGTCGGCCCCGGAGGCGGGCGAAATCAAGCTTGAGCCGTACGGCCGGAAGTGGATCGCCGAACGGAAGCTCCAGCCGCGCAGCCGCGAGAACTACGAGGATCTGTTCCGGCTGCACATCCGTCCGCACCTCGGTGGGCTCGCCCTGGGCGCGATCAAGCCGCAGACCATCCGGACCTGGCGGCGCACGCTGCTCGACGGTGGCACCACCGAACCGCAGGCGGTCAAGGCGTACTCACTCCTTCGGGCGATCCTCAACACCGCCGTCAAGGAGGACGAGCTAATTCGGCAGAACCCGTGCCGGATCCCGGGCTATGACCGCTACCACACACCGGAGCGGCCGGTGGCGACCGTAGCCCAGGTGCTCTCGCTCGCCGAGCGGATGCCGGCCCGGTTCTCCGCGCTGGTGATCGTCGCCGCGTTCTCCGGGCTGCGCTGGGGTGAGCTGGCGGCGCTGCGGCGCGGCGACGTCGACCTGACGGCGGGCACGGTGCGGGTGCCGCGCAAGCTGGCGGCGTTGCGTAACCGGATGGAGTTCGGGCCGCCGAAGTCGGAGGCGGGCAATCGGGTGGTGACGCTGCCGGCGGCGGCACGGCTTGTGTTGGCCGATCACCTGGATGAGTTCGTGGGGAAGGGGCCGGAGGCGCTGGTCTTCACCGGGGACAAGGGGGCGGTACTGCGTTCCGGCAACTTCCGGCGCGCGGTCGGCTGGGCGGCGGCGCTGCGGGCGGCTGGCATGCCAGACGGGTTCCACTTCCACGATCTGCGGCACACCGGCAACAACCTGGCGGCGGCGACCGGGGCCAGCACCCGTGACCTGATGCACCGGATGGGTCACGCCAGCATGCGGGCGGCCCTGATTTACCAGCACGCCAACAGCGAGCGCGACCGGGAGATCGCCGACGCCATGGACCGCCGCATCACCAAGCAGACCAAGCGCGCGACGGCCAAGGCCAAGCAGAAGCCGACCAAGGGCAAGAAGGCCACGCGACCGGCACGTAAGACCGCCTCCGACGGCACGGCGGGCGCTACTGGCACGCCAATGGCACGCAAGATCAAAGAGAGCTAGAACGGGAACGGCCCAGGTTCGGCGATCGTGCCATTGACCTGGGCCGGAGTTCGTGGAGCGGGCGACGGGAATCGAACCCGCACCGTCAGTTTGGAAGACTGAAGCTCTGCCATTGAGCTACGCCCGCGTGCACCCGGAGGACCGGGTGCGCCCGACAGCCTACCCAACACCCACGGCGCCCGCGCGGCCGTATCCCCCGCGCGCCGGCCTCGATCGCTCCGCAACATGCGGGATGTTGCGGTCTCACGAGGCCGGGAAACCGCAACATCCCGCAAACTGCGCCGGCCGGCTGCCCGGCTGACCTGGAGCGCGGGTGTCTGGTTTGTCCTCGTTCGGCGCGTTGGGGGACGCCCCGGCAGTCGGTTGTCGGAGGGACGGCATAGACTGCTCGTCGCCACGGGGTGTGGCGCAGCTTGGTAGCGCACTCGCTTTGGGAGCGAGGGGCCGTGGGTTCAAATCCCGCCACCCCGACTGCCGCAAGCACCAGATGGCGGCACCCGGACGACCGGCACGCGGGGCAGGCCCGCCGCCGGCCCCGGGTGCTGCTGGTCCGGCGTGCCGGCTCGCCTACACTCGATGGGCCGAAAGTGCGCCCAGACTCAACCGAGATCCGTCAAGGAGTACGCCTGTGAAGAGCACCGTCGAGACTCTGAGCCCGACGCGCGTGCGGCTCGCCATCGAGGTGCCGTTCGTCGAGCTCGAGCCGAGCCTCATGAAGGCGTACCGGGAGATCGGCCAGCAGATCCAGATCCCCGGCTTCCGCAAGGGGAAGGTACCGCCGGCGATCATCGACCAGCGGGTCGGCCGGGGCACCGTGCTCAACGAGGCGGTGCAGGAGGCGATCCCGCAGAACATCCTCGCTGCGGTCCGTGAGCACGACCTGAAGACTCTTGGCCGTCCCGAGGTCGACATCACCGAGTTCAACGACGGTGACTCGCTGAACTTCACCGCCGAGGTGGATGTCCGGCCCGAGATCACCGTGCCCGACCTGGCCTCGATCGAGGTCACCGTCGACGAGTTGCAGATCGACGACAACGAGATCGACGAGCAGGTGAACGGCCTGCGTGAGCGCTTCGCCACCCTGAAGACCGTCGAGCGTGCCGCCGCCGAGGGCGACTACGTCCAGATCGACCTGCGGGCCACCGTCGACGGCGAGGAGGTGCCAGGCGGCTCGGCCAGCAACATCTCGCACGAGGTAGGCAGCAAGCAGCTCCTGCCGGGCCTGGACGAGGCGGTCGTGGGCCTCTCCGCCGGTGAGGACACGACCTTCACCACCCAGCTCGTGGGCGGCGACTTCGCCGGTCGTGACGCCGACGTGCTGGTGACCGTGCGTACGGTCAAGGAGAAGGCGCTGCCCGAGCTGAACGACGAGTTCGCCCAGCTCGCCAGCGAGTTCGACACCATCGAGGAGCTGCGGGCGGATCTGCGCGACCGGGTCACCAGGGGTAAGCGGGTCGAGCAGATCTACGCCGCCCGCGACAAGGCCCTGGAGCAGCTCGTCGAGGCCGCCGACGTGCCGGCGCCGGAAGGTGTGATCCGCGACGAGGTGGAGAGCCGCAAGGAGGCGATGGCCGACCAGCTGGAGCGCATCGGCGCCTCGATGGAGGACTATCTCGCCGCCGAGGAGAAGACCGAGGAGCAGATCGACGCCGAGCTGACCGACGCCGCCACCCAGGGCGTCAAGGTTCAGCTGCTGCTGGACACCCTCGCCGACGCCGAGGACGTGCAGGTCTCCGACGACGAGTTCGGTCACGAGATCGTCCACCGCGCCCAGCGGGCCGGCATGGCCCCCCAGCAGTACTACGACCAGCTGGTCCGCTCCGGCACCGCCGGCGCGGTCTACGGCGACGTCCGGCGGGGCAAGGCGCTGGCCTCGGTGATGGAGCGCATCACGATCAAGGACGCGGCCGGCAACGTGGTGACCATGGACGCGCTGCGTGAGGCGAGCGAGCAGGAGCACTCGCACGAGCACTGATCACCGGGTCGGGCCATCGTCCGCCGGTCGCGGTGGGTGGTGGCCCGAGCCCTTTTCCGGGTACGCCTCCGGCCTGCTGCGCTGAGAGCGAACAGTGCCCGGACCGGGAGTCCGGCGACCGGCCAAGCGGTTAGTGTCGGACACGACGGTACGGAGAGCGAAGGGCTGCCATGACCGACATGCACATCCCAGCGAAGCCGCTACGGGCGATCGAGGCCCGCGGCGGTGACACCATTGGCAACCTCGACGACTCGGTCTACAACCGGTTGCTCAAGGAGCGGATCGTCTTCCTGGGCAGCGAGGTGACCGACCAGGTCGCCAACCGCATCTGCGCGCAGCTGCTGCTGCTCGCCGCGGAGGACCCGGACCGCGACATCAACCTCTGGATCAACTCGCCCGGTGGCTCGGTCTACTCGGGCATGGCCATCTACGACACGATGCAGTTCATCGACAACGATGTGTCGACCGTGGCGATGGGCATGGCTGCGTCGATGGGGCAGCTGCTGCTCTGCGCGGGAACGAAGGGCAAGCGCTACGCGCTCCCGCACGCCCGGATCATGATGCACCAGCCCTCCGGCGGGATGGGCGGCACCGCCGCCGACATCGCGATCCAGGCCGAGCAGATGCTGTACACCAAGCGGATGTTCCAGGAGCGCGTCGCCTTCCACACCGGTCAGCAGCCGGCGCAGATCGAGGCGGATTCGGACCGGGACCGCTGGTTCACCGCCCAGGAGGCCGTCGACTACGGCTTCATCGACAAGGTGATCACGGGGGCCGCGCAGGTTCCCGAGGGCGCCGGGACCCTGAGCTGATCGAGGAGCAGACGATGACCGACCTGAGCCTGCCGCCCCAGTTCGCGGCCGTGCACAACCGCTATGTTCTGCCGTCGTTCGTCGAGCGCACGTCGTACGGGGTCAAGGAGTCCAACCCGTACAACAAGCTCTTCGAGGACCGCATCATCTTCCTCGGCGTCCAGGTGGACGACGCGTCGGCCAACGACGTGATGGCCCAGCTGCTCACCCTGGAGGGGACGGACCCCGACCGGGACATCATCATGTACATCAACTCGCCGGGCGGCTCGTTCACCGCCATGACGGCGATCTATGACACCATGCAGTACGTCCGGCCGGACATCTCGACGGTCTGCCTCGGCCAGGCCGCCTCGGCCGCCGCGGTGCTGCTCTCGGCGGGCACTCCGGGCAAGAGGATGGCCCTGCCGAACTCGCGCATCATCATCCACCAGCCGGCCACCGAGGGCGGCTACGGGCAGGGCTCGGACATCGAGATCCAAGCCAAGGAGATCCTGCGGATGCGTACGCAGCTGGAGGAGATGCTCTCCAAGCACTGCAACCGCCCGGTCGACCTGGTCCGCAAGGACATCGACCGTGACAAGATCATGACGGCCGAGGAGGCCCGCGAGTACGGGCTGGTCGACACGATCCTCACCAGTCGTAAGAAGGGTCTGTTGGCCGCGAACGCGGCCAGCTGACCGCTACCGGGTCAGAGGTCGGTCGGGCTCGTTGCCGACCGACCTCTGACACACCCGTTTTGGGGGTCGGAGAAACCTCCGGCAGCGGGTAACGTCGGGTCCGTACCGCTTCGCCGGGCGACCGGCGGAGTGGGAGAAAGACGGGCGGAGCGTCAGCGTCCGCAGGTCGTGGCCGGGGCTCCGGCCGATGAGTGCAGGGAGAACGTAGGTGGCACGGATCGGTGACGGCGGCGACCTACTGAAATGCTCCTTCTGCGGGAAGTCGCAGAAGCAGGTCAAGAAGCTCATCGCGGGCCCCGGGGTCTACATCTGCGACGAGTGCATCGATCTCTGCAACGAGATCATCGAGGAGGAGCTGGCCGAGTCCGGCGAGGTGAAGTGGGAAGAGCTTCCCAAGCCGATGGAGATCTGCCAGTTCCTCGACAACTACGTCGTGGGGCAGGAGGGGGCCAAGAAGGCGCTCGCCGTCGCGGTCTACAACCACTACAAGCGGATCCAGGCCGAGGCGGCCGGCGCGCCGGGCTCCGGCAATGACGGTGTGGAGTTGGCCAAGTCGAACATCCTGCTGCTGGGTCCGACCGGTTGTGGCAAGACCCACCTGGCGCAGACTCTGGCCCGGATGTTGAACGTGCCCTTCGCGATCGCCGATGCCACCGCCCTCACCGAAGCCGGCTATGTCGGCGAGGACGTGGAGAACATCCTCCTCAAGCTGATCCAGGCGGCGGACTACGACATCAAGCGGGCCGAGACCGGCATCATCTACATCGACGAGGTCGACAAGATCGCCCGCAAGTCGGAGAACCCCTCGATCACCCGTGACGTCTCCGGTGAGGGCGTCCAGCAGGCGCTGCTGAAGATGCTTGAGGGCACCGTCGCGAACGTGCCCCCGCAGGGCGGTCGTAAGCACCCACACCAGGAGTTCATCCAGATCGACACCACGAACGTGCTGTTCATCTGCGGTGGTGCCTTCGCCGGCCTGGATCAGATCATCGAGGCGCGCACGGGGCACGGCGGCACCGGCTTCGGCGCCCGTCTCCGCGCCGTCTCCGACCGCTCCACCGACGACATCTTCAGCCAGGTGATGCCGGAGGACATGCTCAAGTTCGGGCTCATCCCCGAGTTCATCGGCCGGCTGCCGGTGATCACGAGCGTCCGGAGCCTGGACCGCACCGCGCTGGTGCGGATTCTCACCGAGCCGCGCAACGCCCTGGTCCGGCAGTACCAGCGCCTGTTCGAGCTGGACGGCGTCGAGTTGGAGTTCGAACGGCCGGCCCTCGAAGCGATCGCCGACCAGGCCATGCTGCGCGGCACCGGCGCTCGCGGGCTGCGCGCCATCATGGAAGAGGTCCTGCTCTCCGTGATGTACGAGGTACCCAGCAACCCTGACGCCGCCCGGGTGCTCATCACCCGAGAGGCGGTACTGGAGAACGTCAACCCGACGATCGTTCCGCGCGAGTTCACGGGTCGCCGCGCTCGGCGCGAGCGCGAGGAGAAGTCCGCCTGATCCCGGCTGGCGCCACGACCGCAAACTGTGCCCGACCGCCCGCTCACCCGTACGCTGGCAGCCATGCGCGTCGCCGTCTGCCAGCTGAACTCTCGGCATGACCGAGAGGCGAATCTCGCCGCCGCGGAGGCCCTGATCGATCGCGCTGCCGATGCCGGCGCGGACCTGGTGCTGCTGCCGGAGTACGTCGACTACCTCGGCCCCGGTGCCGGGATGCCGGCGCCAGAGTCCGCAGACGGCCAGGTGGGCAAGTTCTTCGCCGCTGCCGCGCGTCGGCGCGGTGTCTGGCTGATCGCCGGCTCCTTCCACGAGGCAGGCCCCGACCCGGGTCGTACCTGGAACACCACGCTGGTCTTTGACCGGTCCGGCACACTCGCCGCCGCTTACCGCAAGATCCATCTTTATGACGTGGAGATCCCGGGCCGCGTCTCCTATCAGGAGTCCGCCACGGTGGCCGCCGGCGACCAGCCGGTCGTGGTGGATGTCGAGGGGCTGCGGGTGGGCCTGTCCATCTGTTATGACCTTCGCTTCCCGGAACTCTACCGACAGTTGGCCACCGTTGGCGCCGCCCAACTGCTGGTGGTGCCGGCGGCCTTCATGATGCACACCGGAAGGGACCACTGGGAGGTGCTGCTGCGGGCCCGCGCGATCGAGAACCAGTGCTTCGTCGCGGCAGCCGGGCAGACTGGTGACCATGAGCCTGGCCGTACTTGTTACGGGCGGAGCATGGTGATCGATCCGTGGGGAACGGTGTTGTCCCAGCTGCCCGACGGCCCTGGGCTCGCGGTGACCGACATCGACCTGGACCGCCTGGACCGGATTCGTGCCGAGTTGCCGAGTCTGGCGAACCGCCGGCTCTGACGACCTATCCCTGAAGCAACACACCGACAACTGCGAAGCCGGCGATGGCGGCGGCGGTGATCAGAAGGGCGGTACTCATCCGGGACGGGCCGCGTCGAGCCAGGCGGCCGATCGAGACGAGAACCGCGAAGAGTACGAAGGCCCCGATGAGCAACTGCCATATCGGTAGCAGGAGGCCGAGCAGCGCGTCCTCGGCGAGGACCGGGCTCATGGGCCGGGACACGTCATCCATGCCAGACACTCTGGCACGTCGGGACCCTGCGTGGTCGTCGGCGCAAAGACACTCCGCATGGACGGCGTGAGTGCACCTGGTCGGCCCTGTCCGGCAGTGCGTCTGGACGGATCCGGCTCGGCCACGGCCCACCGCCCATCCCGGTCAGCCCCGCGAGGGGACCGACTCGTCCCGGTGCCCGACAAGCCGAGCATCGCATCGACGAACGATGATTTGCCTTCTCCAGGGCGGCCGCGTAACTTTCTCTCTGCACGCGGGAGGTCGGGCAAACCGGCCGACAACGGGCGCCGGCAACGCGAAGACCACGTCGAAGCGAGGCCGAGGCCGGGCGGTGCGGAGCGACTCTACGAGATGGAGTTGCGAACGCGAAGCCGACCGGGTAGTGTTCTGGAGCCGGCAGGAGCCGGGCGGGTTGCCTTGAGTGGTGATCGGCCGGTCTGCGGTTCTCCACGACAGCTGTTGACGCCGAAAGGCGAGCGTTGGCGTGGGCCCCGAGCTAGCTACGATTCACCTGATTCCTCAGGTTGACCTCGGAGCGGGGTTCGGATAGTTTGGAGCGGTTGCCCCGGGCGCGGTTTCCTCAACGGAGCCGAGTTTGGTGTGTGGTTGTTCTTTGAGAACTCAACAGGGTGCTTGATAAGCCAGTGCCAAATTGATTTTTTCCCGGGCTGGCCAGTTTTTCTGGTTGGTTTGGATTCCTTTGGCAACATTTTTTGTTGCTGGGATGGATTTTTCGACAGGTTTTTGTTGGAGAGTTTGATCCTGGCTCAGGACGAACGCTGGCGGCGTGCTTAACACATGCAAGTCGAGCGGAAAGGCCCTTCGGGGTACTCGAGC
>NZ_JAGPXT010000030.1:24564-65925 GCF_018070465.1 Micromonospora sp. C95 | reverse complement strand
ACCCCACCCCCAGCGTCGATCATGAAGTTGTTGTCACTCCGCCCCGGCGTGGCGCGACAACAACTTCATGATCAACGCGGTGGGGGCAAGTGCGACACGCCGAGTGGGCGATAGCGGCGGTGTCGGATGGCGGCAGCGGCGATGATGACGCTGTGGGGGAGGCGCTAGGAGACGACGTGGCGGTGGGCCGGAGCCCGGCCGGCAGCCCGGCGCGTCCGGAGGTGTCGGTGACCGCGGCGGCCGGACGGGCGGGCAGCCCGGGCGGGGCTGGTGCGGCGCGGGCCGGTGGCACGGCGGGCGGCGACGCCGAGGGGCCGTGGCGTGGGCTGGACGCGGTGGGGTGGCTGGCGGCGCTGCGGGGCCTGCTGTCCCGGCCGCTGGCCTCCTACCACCTGCTGTTGGCCAGCGCCGGGCTGCTGCTGCTGATCGGGCTGACCATGGTCTTCTCGGCCACCAGCGTGCGGGACTACGCCCAGGACGGCAACGCCTCGGCATCGCTGACCAAGCAGGCGATCTTCGCGGTGATCGGCATCGTGGCGTTCTGGGCCTGCCAGCGCCTTCCGGCGCGCACCTACCGGGCCCTGGGCCGACCGACCCTGGCGGTCGCGGTGGGGCTGCTGATCCTGCTGAACCTGCTGGTGGCGTACGGGCGGCTGACCGACGGCGACGCGAAGATCGGCCCGCTGGAGGCCGAGCTGCTCTGGCTGTACGTCGGCGAGGTCAGCCTGCAACCCTCGGAGCTGGCGAAGTTCGCGCTGGTGTTGTGGGGTGCGCACGTGCTCGCTCGCAAGGGTGCGGCGCTGGGCTGGTGGCGGGAGTTGGCCACGCCGCTGTTCCCGGTGGTGGGGCTGCTCTTCGTGCTGGTCGGCTACAACGACCTGGGCAGCATGCTCTGCCTGCTGGCCCTGGTGGTGGGGCTGCTCTGGGCGGCCGGGGTGCGGCTGCGGGTCTTCGCCGCGCTCAGCGCGATCGGGCTGCTCGGCATCGGCCTGCTGGTCGCGGTGGCCTCGCTCGGTGCCGGTTCCGGCGTACGGGGTGAGGAGAACTACCGGCTGGCCCGGCTCACCGTCTTCTTCAACCCGCCGCCGCTGGACGCCTGCAAGGAGCAGCTCTGTTACCAGATGGTCCAGGCCCGGTACGCCATCGCCAACGGCGGTTGGTTCGGCACCGGGCTGGGCCAGGGCCGGACCAAGTGGGCCTGGCTGCCGGCCGCGGAGAACGACTTCATCTTCGCGGTGATCGCCGAAGAGCTTGGGGTGGTCGGCTGCGCCGTGATCGTCACCCTGTTCGCCGTGCTCGGTTACACCGGCCTGCGCATCGCCCGCCGGGTCGACGACCCGTTCCGGCGACTGGCCGCCGCCGGCGCCACCGCCTGGCTCGTCGGGCAGGCGTTCATCAACATCGGCGGCGTGATCGGGCTGCTGCCACTGACCGGCGTACCGCTGCCCTTCATCTCCGACGGCGGCAGCGCCCTGGTGGTCACCCTCGCGGCGGTCGGCATGCTGGCCTCGTTCGCCCGCGCGGAACCGGATGCGGCCCGGGCCCTGCATGCCCGTCCGCCGGCCCGGTGGGTCCGACTAGTGTGGGCACCGTTGCCGCCGCTTCCCGGCCGGCGGCGCCGTTCGGCGCCGCCGTCGACCGCCCGGGGCGCCGTGCCCCAGGCGCGCAAGCGGCGCAGGGACGACCAGGCCGCATCGCGTGGCGCCCGGGACAGCCGGGGCCGCAGCGGGTCGGCGAACGAGAGGAGACGTTGATGGGTCCGCTGCGTTCGGTGGTGCTCGCAGGAGGTGGCACCGGGGGGCACATCTACCCGTTGCTCGCCTTCGCCGACTGCCTGCGCCGGCACGACCCCGGCGTCCGGATAACCTGCCTCGGCACACCGAAGGGCCTGGAGAACGAGCTGATCCCGCCGGCCGGGTACGACCTGCGGAACATCCCGGCCTACCAGCTGCCCCGCTCGATCAACATGAACCTGGTCCGTACCCCGGGCCGGATGTGGACCGCGGCCCGCGCGGCCGGCAAGGTCATCGACGAGGTACGCGCCGACGTGGTGGTCGGCTTCGGTGGGTACGTCTCGGTGCCGGCCTACCTGGCCGCCTGGCGGCGGGAACTGCCCATCGTGATCCATGAGGTGAACGTGCCGCCGGGGGTGGCCAACCGGTTGGGCATGAAGTTCACCAAGCACGTCGCCGTCGGCTTCCCGCACCAGCCGGCGCAGGCGGAGTCGCTGCGCGACGCCCGGGTGGTCGGCGTGCCGCTGCGGCGCAGCATCGCCGGACTGGACCGGGCGGCGATGCGGAACGCCGCGCGCGCCCACTTCGGGCTCCGCCCCGACCTGCCGGTGCTCTTCGTCGCCGGTGGCTCGCAGGGTGCCCGGTCGATCAACCTCGCGGTTTCCGGGGCGGCCAAGGAACTGGCCCGCAACGGCGTCCAGGTGCTGCACGTGATCGGTGCCCGCAACGAGCCGGTGTCGGTCCCGACCGACCTGCCGGTGCCGTACGTGACGCTGCCATACCTGTCCGACATGGACGCCGGGTACGCGGCGGCGGACCTGATGCTGGGCCGGGGTGGGGCGATGACCTGCGCCGAGGTCGCCGCGATCGGGCTGCCCACCATCTACGTGCCCTATCCGCACAGCAACCAGGAGCAGAAGCGCAACGCGCTGCCGGTGGTCGAGGCCGGCGGTGGCCTGCTCGTCGACGACGCCGAGGTGACGCCGGACTGGCTCGAACGTACGGTGATCCCGCTGATCCGTGACCCGCAGCGGCTGCACACGATGGGTACCGCCGCGGCGGCCTACGGCCGACGCGACGGCGACGAGGCACTGCTCAACTTCGTCTACGAGGCGGTGGCCCGGTGACCCCGCAGTCGCGAACGAAAGGTTGGTCCCGATGACCACGTTCAGCCCGGCGGGCACGCTGACCGCCGAGGATCTTGGCCACATCCACCTGATCGGCGTGGGTGGCGTCGGGATGAGCGGGCTGGCCCGGCTCTTCCTGACCCGGGGCCTGCCGGTCTCCGGCAGCGAACTGCGGGAGTGGCCGTCGCTGGCCGGCCTGCGGGCGCTCGGCGGGACGATCCACATGACCCACGAGACGGCCAATCTCGACGGGGTGGACACGGTCGTGTACTCCTCGGCGATCCCCGCGGACCACCTGGAGATGGTCGAGGCACGCCGCCGGGGGCTGCGGGTGCTGCACCGCTCGGAGGCCCTCGCGGCCGCGATGACCGGCCGCCGCACCGTGGCCGTCGCCGGTACCCACGGCAAGACCACCACCACCTCGATGGTCACCATGGTGCTCCAGCAGGCCGGCGTCGATCCGTCCTTCGTGATCGGTGGAGAGATCTCCGAGGTCGGCTCGGGCGCGCACCACGGCACCGGCGAGTACTTCGTGGTCGAGGCCGACGAGAGCGACCGCTCCTTCCTCATCTACCGTCCGTTCGTCTCGATCGTCACGAACGTCGAGGCGGACCACCTGAACACCTACGGCGATCTGGCCAACCTGGAGGCCACCTTCGCCGAGTTCGCCCGGCTCACCGATCCGGCCGGCTTCGTCATCACCTGCGCCGACGATGCGGGTGGTCGGCGGCTGGCGGCGACGCTGCGGGCCGAGGGGCGTCGGGTGTACACCTACGGGGAGGCCGAGGACGCCGACCTGCGACTGACCGAGATGGCCTCCTCGGCGCGAGGGGTGCGCTACCTCGCCCACATCGACGGTCGTCCGCTCGGCGAGTTCCGGCTGCCGGTGCCGGGCCGGCACATGGGGCTCAACAGTGCCTCGGCGGTGCTGGCCGCGTACCTGCTGGAGTTGCCGTTGCCGGCGGCGGAGGCCGCGCTGGCGGCCTTTCCGGGCGTGCGCCGCCGCTTCGAGCGCAAGGGTGACGTCGACGGGGTGCTGGTCTACGACGAGTACGCCTACCACCCGACCTCGATGACGCTCGCCCTGCGGACGTTGCGCGAGGTGGCCGGTGACGGCCGGCTGATCGTCGTCTTCCAGCCCTACCGGCTCTACCGCACCCGGCAGTTGCAGGCGGAGATCGCCGAGGCGCTGGCGATCGCCGACGAGCTGGTGCTGCTGGAGGTCTTCGGGCCGGGCGAGGAGCGTGGCCCCGGCGAGGGCTCGGCGGCGCTCGTCGAGGCGGTGTCGCTACCGGCGGAGCGGAAGGTCTTCGTCGACACGTGGGAGGCGGCACCGGCCGAGGTGGCCCGTCGGGCCCGGCCCGGCGACGTGGTGGTGACGATGGGTGCCCCACCGATCTCGCTGATGGGTGACCAGCTGCTCGTCGCGTTGGTGGGGCGTACCGCGTCGGCGCTGACCGGTACCGTCGCCGGCGGGGTGGCCGGCGGGTCGACGAGCATCGGGGGCAGCGTGCCCGGAGCCGTCGGCGTGGACGGCGCGGCGCCCGTCGCGGAATGAGTCCCGGTCCGGCCCGCGGGCGCGGCACCGGTGTGGACGGTGGCGCGGGGCGTCGCCCGGTGCGCCGGTGGCAGCTGGTACGCGCCGGCCGCGACGCGGTGCCCGCCTCGACCCGGCGGTTCATGGCCCGGGCCCGGCGTCGCCGGATGCGCGCGGCGCTGCCCTGGGCGGTGGCGGCCGGCGTGGTCGCGGTGGCCGGGCTGGTGGCGTGGACGCTGCTGGGCACCGGCCTGTTCGGGGTACGCGAGGTGCGGGTGGAGGGCGCCGAGCTGGTGACGGCGGTGCAGGTGCGGGACGCGGCGGGGGTGCCGGACGGTGCCCCGCTGGCCCGGGTGGACCTGGCCGGGTTGGCCGGTCGGATCGGTGCCCTGCCGCCGGTGGAGCGGGTCACCGTCACCCGGGACTGGCCGGACGCGTTGGTGGTACGGCTGACCGAGCGCACGGGTGTGGCGGTGGTGCCGAGCGGGGAGCGGTTCGCGGTGGTCGACGCCGCCGGGGTGGTGTTCCGGACGGTTCCGCAGCGCCCGGACGGCCTGCCACTGGTACGGCTGGCCACGCCTGGTCCGGACGACCCGGACACCCGGGCCGGGCTCGACGTGCTCGGCGTGCTCACTCCGGAGCTGCTCGACCAGCTCGTCGAGATCAGGGTCGAGGGGTTGGCCCGGATCAGCCTGCGGCTGCACGACGACCGGACGGTGTTCTGGGGCGACGCGACCCGTGGCGCGGACAAGGCGCGGGTGGCCACCGCGCTGCTCGACCAGGACGCGGCCCGGATCGACGTGAGCGCGCCGGACGTGGTCACCTTCCGGTGAGCCACCGGTCAGTGGTGAGCAGTCTCGCTACCCCGGCGACACGCCGGAGCGGTCCTTGGCTCATCGCTCGGCTGCGCTTACGTTGCCCCGAAGGGGATCAGTGGTTGACATAACTCTAACCCTCTAGTAGAGGGTGAGGGTTTACCTCTCGACCTCGGTGGTGGTAGCTGCGTCGACCGTCGGTCCGGCCAGGCCGTAGCCGGTCGGGGAGTAGCCAATCTCGAAGGGAAAGGACCGGAGATGACACCTCCGCACAACTACCTGGCGGTCATCAAGGTCGTCGGCATCGGGGGCGGCGGCGTCAACGCCGTCAACCGGATGATCGAGGTTGGGCTCAAGGGCGTCGAGTTCATCGCGATCAACACGGACGCGCAGGCGCTGCTGATGAGCGACGCCGACGTCAAGCTCGACGTCGGCCGCGAGCTGACCCGGGGGCTGGGCGCCGGTGCGAATCCGGACGTCGGCAAGAACGCCGCCGAGGACCACCGCGACGAGATCGAGGAGGTCCTCAAGGGAGCCGACATGGTCTTCGTCACCTGCGGTGAGGGCGGCGGCACCGGCACCGGTGGCGCGCCCGTGGTGGCGAACATCGCCCGCAAGCTCGGCGCGCTGACCATCGGTGTGGTCACCCGCCCCTTCTCCTTCGAGGGCAAGCGCCGCCAGGTGCAGGCCGAGGCCGGCATCGACGAGCTGCGTAACCAGTGCGACACCCTGATCGTCATTCCCAACGACCGGCTGCTGGCGCTGGGCGACCGCAACATCAGCATGATGGACGCGTTCCGCACGGCCGACCAGGTGCTGCTCTCCGGTGTCCAGGGCATCACCGACCTGATCACCACGCCGGGCCTGATCAACCTGGACTTCGCCGACGTCAAGAGCGTGATGAGCGGCGCGGGCAGTGCGCTGATGGGCATCGGTAGCGCCCGGGGCGAGAACCGAGCGGTCGAGGCCGCCGAGGCCGCCATCTCCAGCCCGCTGCTGGAGCAGAGCATGGACGGTGCCCGTGGGGTGCTGCTCTCCATCGCCGGTGGTTCCGATCTCGGTCTGTTCGAGATCAACGACGCGGCCCAGCTGGTCACCGACGCGGCGCATCCGGACGCCAACATCATCTTCGGCGCGGTCATCGACGACGCGCTCGGCGACGAGGTGCGGGTCACCGTGATCGCGGCGGGCTTCGACGGCGGCACACCGGCGTACAAGGCCGCTGAGCCGGCCCGCAAGACCAACCAGAACCAGCCCGCCCAGCCGAGCACGCCGATCCTGCCGTCGCCGGCCGCGCCGGCCGCGCCGCAGTCTCCGCGTCGGGTGCTCTTCGACGATGTGGACGTGCCCGACTTCCTCAAGAACGGGTCCTGAACACCGCCGATGACCGACAGTCAAGCCCCGGCGAGAGCCGATCGGCGCGCGGAGCTCGCCGCCGGACTGGCCCGGGTACGCTCCCGCATCGCCGACGCCTGCGCCGCCGTGGGCCGCGACCGGGCGGAAGTGACCATGATCGCGGTGACCAAGACCTACCCGGCATCCGATGTGGTGACACTGGTCGGCCTCGGCGTGACCGACGTGGGGGAGAACCGTGACCAGGAGGCGGCGGCCAAGGCGGCTCAGGTCGCCGCCGCCGGGGTCGCCCCGCGTTGGCACTTCGTCGGCCGGTTGCAGCGCAACAAGGTCAAGTCGGTGCTGCGGTACGCGGACGTGGTCCAGTCGGTCGACAGCGTGCGCTTGGCGTCCGCGTTGGACGCCGGCGTCACCGCCATCGGCCGGGACCGGCCGTTGGACGTGCTGGTGCAGGTCAGCATCGACGGAGATGCGGTGCGGGGCGGTGCCGTGCCGGACTCGGCCGATCCCGATGTCGGTCTCGGCGCGGTCACCGAGGCGGTCGCCGGCGCCGACGGGCTGCGGCTGGCTGGCCTGATGGCGGTGGCACCGCTGGGCTGGGAGCCGGAGCGCGCCTTCGCCCGGCTGGCGACGGTCGCGGCGCTGGTGCGGGCGGACCATCCGCAGGCGACGGAGCTGTCCGCCGGCATGAGTGGCGACCTGGAGGCGGCGATCGGTCACGGTGCGACACATGTCCGCGTCGGCAGCGCGTTGCTCGGAATGCGTCCCACGCTGCGGTAGCCTGGCCGCGAGGGAAGCAAATTACATCAGTGTTGTTTGTGGGAACGGCCTTCCCGGCGACCGGGGGCGTGACGTGCAACGCGAATTGCGCGTCGGGGGATTGCCGTTCCGGTCCGGTGGGCAGGGATGGTCCACTCGCGACAGGCGACACGGCGGGGGCGTGTGCCGCACGGCGGACGGGAAGGGCGCGGGGATGGGTGCACTGCGCAAGGCGGGGGTCTGGCTCGGACTGGTCGAAGAGGACGACGAGCGGGCCTACGACGACGGTGGCTACGACAAGGGTGGCTACCGGGAGTCGCGCTACCGGCAGAGCCGGTACGCCGAGGAGTTCGCCGAGGAGGAGGACGAGCCGGATGAGCCGCCGGCACCTCGGCCACGGCTGGGTGAGCGTGGCCGGCTGAGCGAGCGGTCGGCTCGGTTGACCGAGGCCGAGCGGCTGGAGGCCGAGCGCCCGGAGCGGGCCGAGCGCTCAAGCGTCCGGTCGATAACCCGGTCCAGTGAGCCGTCCGGCGCGCTGACCTACCACACCCGCGACAACCTCGCGCTTGCCCCGCAGGTGCAGCCGCGTGAGCGTGCGCTGGTGCCGGAGGAGGAGCAGCGTTACCAGATCACCACGCTGCACCCGACCACCTACCGCGAGGCGCGCACGATCGGCGAGCACTTCCGCGACGGGGTACCTGTGATCATCAACCTCACCGAGATGGACGAGGCGGATGCCCGCCGTCTGGTGGACTTCGCCGCCGGGTTGGCCTTCGGGCTGCGCGGTACGATCGAGCGCGTGACCAACCGGGTGTTCCTGCTCTCACCGGCCAATGTCCAGGTCACCGCGGAGGACAAGGCCAAGATCGCTGAGGGCGGGTTCTTCAGCCTGAGTTGACCCGCCCGACCCGAGGGACGCCGCCTGCCGTGTTGTCGATCTTGCTACAGGTCCTCTACCTGACCACGTATGTCTTCCTGATCGTTCTTCTGGCCCGTTTCGTACTGAGCGCGGTGTTGCAGTACGGCCGCCGCTGGCAGCCCGGTCGAGGAGCGTCAGCCGGACTGGAATCCGTGTGGAGCGTCACTGATCCCCCGCTCCGGGCGTTGAGGCGTGTGATCCCTCCGCTGCGAATTGGTACCGTGAGCATCGACCTGGCCTCCCTTGTGCTCCTGGTTATCCTGTTCGTGCTGATGAGGTTTGTGTTAGAGCCGGCGATCATCAGGACCGCCTGATGACCGACGCGCTATCGCGGCCGCAACTGACCCGAGGAGTTTCGATGCCGCTGACCCCGGCCGACGTCCACAACGTCGCCTTCAAGAAGCCGCCGATCGGCAAGCGGGGCTACGACGAGGAGGAGGTCGACGCCTTCCTGGACGAGGTCGAGCGCGAACTCGCCCGTCTGATCGAGGAGAACAACGAACTGCGCGCCCAGGTGGAGCGCGGTGGGCGGGGCGGTGCCCCGGCCGGCCCCGGTGGCGACGGCCGCCTGGCGGCCGAGCTGAACGACGTCAAGGCCCAGCTCGACCGGGTGCAGCGCGACAAGGCCGCCGCCGAGCAGGCCGCCCGCGCCATGCAGGCCGAGCTGGAGCAGGTCCGCGCGGTCGGCGTCGGTGGCGCAGTGGCCGGCCCGGACGGCGAGCAGCAGGCGCTGCGGGTGCTCATGATGGCCCAGCGCACCGCCGACGACCACGTCTCCGACGCTCGCCGCGAGGCCGACCAGCTGCTCTCCGAGGCCCGGTCCAAGGCCGAGGAGGTCACCCGCGAGGCTCGTGCCAAGGCCGACGCGCTGGAGCGCGACGCCCGGCAGCGGCACCAGGAGGCCATGGGCGGCCTGGACGCCAAGCGCACCGCGTTGCAGAAGCACATCGAGGAGCTCAAGCAGTTCGAGCGGGAGTACCGCACCCGGCTCAAGGCGTACCTGGAGAGCCAGCTGCGTGACCTCGACGGTCGTGGTCAGGGCCTGGAGGCCGAGATGACCCGTGGTGAGGGTGCCCGGGCCGCCGGCAACGGGCTGGCTGCGGCCGGTCTCGCCGGGTCATACGGTGGGGGCCGCTCCGGCGCGCTCGAGGCCGGTCGCTGAACCGGGTCGGTGACTGCCGCCAGCGCGGCGATCACCCGCCCTGCCTCATCGGTACGACACGGCGAGGGTGAGCAATGATAGTCATCAGTCTCGCGCTCATCCTCGTCGCGGTGGTACTGCTGGTCTTCGGTCTGGCCGGTGGCTCCAGCCCGCTGCTCGTCGTCTCGATCGGGGCCAGCCTGCTGGCCGCCGTGGCACTCGTCGCCGGTGCCCGCCAGGCGGCCGGCCGGGCCACGGTCCCCGGCGGCACCCCGGGTGGCCAGGCGCGTCGTGACGGCGACGGCCGGGAGCCGAGCATCCCGACCCAGCAGACCTCGGTAGACGTGGACACCGGCGATGCCGGGTGGCGGCAACCACCCGGCTCGCCGGTGACCGAGCCACGCGAGCGGTTTCGCGTCGCCGACGGGTACGACGACGAGCCCGCGGCCGAGGAGATCACCGCCGAGCAGGCGGCCCGGGTGGCCCGCCTCGCGGACGAGGTGCGGGTCGTTGACGGCCGTCCTCGGTACCACCTCGCCGAGTGCCCGCACCTGGTCGGCCGGGAGCACGAGCCGCTGCCCGTCGCGGAGGCGGTCGAACTCGGCTTCACCCCCTGCGCCCACTGCACGCCGGACACCGTGTTGCTGGCGGAGATCGAGCGCCGCTGACGTGGCCCCGACGGACGATGCGCTGGTCGTCGCCGTACGGGTGAAGCCGGGCGTCTCCCGGGCCCGCGTGGGTGGCCGGTTCGACGGTCCGCACGGGCCCGCTCTCGTCATCGCGGTGCATCCTCCGGCGGCTGACGGCCGGGCCACCGAGGCCGCCCGTCGCGCGTTGGCTGCCGCGCTCGGCGTGCGGCCGGCCACCGTGTCGCTCCGCACCGGCGCGGCGAGCAGAGACAAACTCTTCCTGGTGACGCCGTCCGGGCCGGATCTGATCGGGCGGCTGAGCCGGTTGCGGGACGGTGCCGAACCTGCCGGCTGAGTGGTGGTCATCTGCTAGCGTTCCCTTTGCCCCGAAATGGCGAGTTACCGGGGCGGATCGGGCGTTGCGGTGCGGCACGTTGTCGGACGCCTTTACGTTCCGTATCCTTGCCAACCTCCGGAGTGCGCGGCCCCGTCGCCGCGCGCCCGTTTTGTACCTGGGGCGGCCGATGCTGGCGGCCCCTGTCGAGGCGTCGCGGACTCACCGCGGCTCCGTGGCCGAGGGAGCGACGATGGCCAAGCCAGCCGACACCAGGACCGCAGGCCGCAAGCCGGCGGCGAAGTCCACCCGCAGCGCCGCGGAGACCGAGAAGATCCGAGCCGCCTTGGCGGCCCGGCACGAGGAACTGCGGGCCGAGTACGATCAGACGCTGAGCGAGATCACCGAGCTGCAGCGCGACCGCCTCACCGACTCGGCCGGGGACGACCAGGCCGACACCGGGACCAAGACGTTCGAGCGGGAGCAGGAGATCTCCCTCGCCAACAGCATCCTGGAACGGATCACGCAGGTCGAGCGCGCCCTCGAGCGTCTCGATGAGGGTGGCTACGGCTGGTGCGAGCGATGCGGCAACCCCATCCCGGTGGAGCGGCTGGCCGCGTTCCCGTCCGCCACCCTCTGCGTGACCTGCAAGCAGCTGGAGGAGCGGCGCTGACGGCACGCTCCCCGGCGTCCGCACGCGGCGGTGCGACCGCACCGCCGGGACAGTCGATGGGGAGCAGATGAGCGCAGCACCGCAAGCGGGATCCGGCACCAGCGGGTCGGGCACCGTCACGAGATCGCGGCGCCGGTCCGTCACGATCCTGCTCTCGCTCGCGGTGTTGGCGGTGGCCGTCGATCTATTGACCAAGCACCTGTCCCTGCAGGAGCTCAGCGATCGCGAGCCGGTGCGGCTGCTGGGCGGGGCTCTCTACCTGTCGCTGACCCGCAACAGCGGGGCTGCCTGGAGCCTCGGCAGCGACTACACCTTCATCTTCCCGATCATCGCGGTCGGGGTGCTGGGCTGGATCGCCTGGATGGCCCGGACGCTGCGCTCGGTCCCCTGGGCGATCGCGCTGGGCCTGGTGGTCGGTGGCGTCGTCGGCAACCTGATCGACCGGATCTTCCGGGCACCGGGCTGGTTCGTCGGGCACGTGGTCGACATGTTCAGCGTCTTCGACCCGTACGGCCGGGTCTTCCCGATCTTCAACGTCGCCGACAGTGCCCTGGTCTGCGGGGTACTGCTCGCCGTCGCGTTGGAGTTCACCGGCCGCCAGCGCGACGGTAACCGGGCGACGGCCGCCGACCGGCCGGGGCCAACGGGGAAGGACGCGCCAACGGGGGAGGACACCGCCACCCGGCAGCCCGCCGGGGCGGGCGACCAGGGCGACGTCGACGGCGGACGGCGGGAACGGGCGTGACGGCCACCTTCGCCGCCGGTGGCGACCAGCGGAGCCTGCCGGTACCCGACGGACTCGACGGGATGCGACTGGACCAGGCCGTCGCCCGGCTGTTCGGGCTGTCCCGTACCGCCGCCGCCGCGCTCGTCGACGCCGGGGAGGCGCTCGTGGACGGCGCGGTACGTCCCAACTCGCACAAGGTGCGGGCGGGTTCCTGGCTGGAGGTGACGCTGCCCGCGCCGGCCGCCGCACCGGTGGTGGTGCCCCGGGCCGTGCCGGGCCTGCGGGTGGTGTACGCCGACGAGGACATCGTGGTGGTGGACAAGCCGGTCGGCGTGGCCGCGCATCCCAGCCCCGGGTGGACCGGCCCGACCGTGATCGGCGGCCTCGCCGCCATCGGGCACACGATCGCCACCAGCGGTGCCGCCGAGCGTCAGGGCGTCGTGCACCGCCTCGACGTCGGCACCACCGGCGTCATGGTGGTGGCCAAGAGCGAGCAGGCGTACAGCGTGCTGAAACGGGCCTTCAAGTACCGCGAGGTGGAGAAGCGCTACCACGCGGTGGTGCAGGGGCACCTGGATCCGTTGCGCGGCACCATCGACGCACCGATCGACCGGCACCCGCACCACGACTACCGCTGGGCGGTCGTCTCCGGCGGCAAACCGAGCATCACCCACTACGACACCATCGAGGCGTTTCCGTCCGCGAGCCTGGTCGACGTGCGGCTGGAGACCGGCCGGACCCACCAGATCCGGGTGCACTTCTCGACGATGCGGCATCCGTGCGTGGGTGACCTCACGTACGGAGCCGATCCGACACTCGCCGCCCGGCTCGGACTGGACCGGCAGTGGTTGCACGCCAGAGAGTTGAGCTTCGAGCACCCCCGTACGGGGGACGAGGTCCGCTTCGTCAGCGACTACCCTGACGATCTGGGACGCGCGTTGGAACTTCTCCGCGACTGACGTGTCCCACCCGTTCCGACCGACCGACGAGGGGACCGCCCGTGCGCGCCGGCGATCTGCTGCGGAAGTTGGACCAGCGACTGCTGCCCCGCCTCGCCGACACCGTGACCTGGCTGGGTCACGGCCCGGGCCGCACCCCGCTGCTCGGGTGGGTGGCGATGCTGTCGTGCACCGCGGTGCTGGCCACCGCCGTGCTCGCCACCGGTGGTCCGCCGGTGCCGGACCGCACGGTCGGCGAGGTGACCCGGGTGGGCGTGGTCGAGGGTGACTCCATCCCCCGTTACGAGGCGACCGCGGCGGCCGACCTGGCCGCGTTGGCCGGCTCGCTCGGCGACGGCACGTACGCCCTGGTCTCGCTCACCGAGTACCTCACGCCGGACCGGCTCGCGGCGGTGGTCGGTGACGTGGGGGTCGCGGTGGTGTTCGGACGGGTGCCGCTGCCGCAGCGGCAGACCGAGATCGTCCGCATTCCGGCCCAGCGGGTGCCGGAGGACGTGACCGCCGGGATGGTCAAGCTCGCCGAGCGCAAGGAGCGGGAGGCAGCCGACTACCGCGCCCGGGCCACCGCGCTTGGCGGTGGCGGACCGGAGGAACGCGAACTGCGCGGCCTCTACCTCAGTGGTGCCCAGGTCGCGGCGGCGGAGGCGGCCGCGTTCCGGGCCGAGTGCGCCTGCCTCTACGCCCTGGTGGTACGCGCCGAGCCGGCGAAGCTGCGCGGCGTGGCGGCCCGGTCCGGGGTGCGGGTGGTGGATCCCGCGCCCGAGGTCCGGCGGTTGGAACGGACGGTGTTCACTCCACCGCTGCCCGAGCAGCGGGATGTCGTGCGGCCGCCGGTCGACCGGACGGCCACACCGGAACCGACTCCGAGCGCCACCCCCGTCGCCACCGCCACCGCGGTCACCACCGGCGGCCCGCCCGTGCCGGTACCGACCGTAGCCGAGCCGACCGTAGCCGAGCCGACCGTGGCCGAGCCGACCGTGGCGGACCGCTCACCGGCACCGCCGGGGGTGACGGATTCGTCACCGTCGCCGGCGTCGCCCTCGCCAGCACCGTCGGCGACGGCATGGACGCCGTCCACCTCGGCAGACACTGCCCGCGCGGACGATTCAGAGCCGACACCGTGACGGTTGTCGACAGATCCGGGCGCCGCCCGGTGTGGCCCCAGTAGGCTTTCGTTCGTAGCCTGTCAGACGGAGACCGAAGCGCTGGGGAGGCGATCCGTGGAGGGCAGCGAGACCGGTTGGGGACGGCCCGCCGAACCGGCACCGCGGTGGCGGGCGCTGCTCGACCGAGCCCGCCTCGGCGGTCGCAGCGCAGAGCCGGCCGCCGAGCGGCGAGGCGAGGAGCCGGCGCCGTCGCCCGAGCCGTTGCCGCAGCGGGGGCCGGGCAGCGGCTATGCGGGCCGGGTACCGGCCGTCGGGCAGCCGGCGGACCGGCCGTACGGCGAGGAGCCGGCCTATCGCGCCGAACCCGCCTACCGGGTCGACCCGGCGCGTCCCGCCCAGCCGTACCGGGGACAGCCGGGGCCGCCGGCGTACCCGGCGGTGCCGGAGCCGCGTCGGCCGGAGCCGGTCGAGTCGCGGTACACCCTGTTGGACAACGGCTACCGGCATGCCGGGCCACCGGTGGAGTCCCGGTACGCCCTGCTGGACAACGGTGGCTACCAGCCGCACTCGGCGGCCGTGGCGCCGCCGAGCACGCTGCCGCAGGCGGCACCGTCGCCGGCGGTGGCACCGGTGACCCCGCCGCCGGCCATGGCGCCACCGGCAACGGTGGCGGGCCGTCCAGGGCGGATCGAATGGCGGTCGCAGAGCGCCGGCAACGACCTCGAACGGGCCGCCGCCGTGCTCCGTCGTGATCTGGGCACGCCCCGGGTGATCGCCTTCGCCAACCCGAAGGGCGGGGTGCACAAGACGACGGCCACCGTGCTGGCCGCCGCCACCGTCGGCAGCGTACGCGGCCGTGGCGTGCTCGCCTGGGACGACAACGAGCTGCGCGGCACGCTCGGGTTGCGCGCCGGCAGCGCCCGGCACGCCCGGACGATCCGGCACCTGGTCGCCGATCTCGTGCAGATCGAGATCCGGGAGGGCCCGGAGCTGCTGGAGATCCTCGACGACTACCTGCGGCACGCCTCCGACGGGTCGTACGACGTGCTGGCCGGTGAGGAGAGCCCCCGGTTCGCCCAACGACTGGATCAGTTCACCGTCAAGCGGGTGCTGGAGTTGCTGCGGCGCACCCACGACGTGATCTGTGTGGACACCGGCAACAACGTGGAGAGCCCGAACTGGCGCACGGTCATGCAGGCGGCCGATCAGCTGGTGGTCACCACGGTGCCCCGCGAGGACGCCGCGTTCAGCGCCGACTGGATGCTCGACCTGCTGCACGAGGAGGGGATGGGTGAGCTGGCCGACAACGCCGTCACGTTGATCTCCTGCCCCACGCCGGGCCGGTTGCCGTTGCAGAACGACCTGGAGAAGCACTTCGCCACCCGGACCCGGGCGGTGACCGTGGTGCCGTACGACCCGGCGCTGGAGACCGGCTCGTCGATCGAGTACCACCAGCTCCAGGGCGAGACCCGGCAGTCCTGGTTGCGGGCGGCCGCGGCGATGCTGGAGCCCTTCGGCCGCTGACCGAACCTGGACGGGCGGGCGTGCCGGGCGGCTCGCGGCGCCGGCTGCCGCCACACGGTGTACGAGCTACGACGGTAGCTGCGAGGATCATCGGGTGAGTCCGACCACCCCCGCTGCCGAACCGCCCGCCCGGCCGTCGGCTGCCTCCTCGCCGCCGACCGAGCCGACGACCGGATCGACCAGCCAGCCGGCGACGGACGCCGCTGTGTCGTCCACCGAGTCGGCTGCCCACCCGGGTGCCAAGGTCACCGAGCCGAACGCCGCGCCGGCCGCCGAGGCCACCGTGCCCGCCGTCGAGGCGGGGACGGAGGGTGTCGCGTCGACGGGTGGGCGTGGCCGGGTGGCGGCGCTCGGGGTGGCGACGGTGCTGGTGCTGGGGCTGCTGGGGGCGCCGCTGGGATGGCTCTGGGCGGCGGTCGCGCCGGACACGCCGGTCGTCAAGAGTGGCGACGGCGCGGTCTACGGCCAGGCGCAACCGGAACAGCCGATCGCCGCCGACGGGTGGTTCAGCCTGCTCGGGCTGGCGTTCGGGGTGCTCACCGCGCTCGCCGTGTGGTTCCTGTTGCGCCGCCACCGGGGACCGGTCGGGCTGGTCGTCGGGGCGGTCGGTGCGCTGGCCGCCGCGTTGGTCGCCTGGCAGGTGGGGCGTCGGGTCGGCCTGGCCGGCTACCAGCGGCTGCTGGACACCGCCCCGGAGGGCACGCGCTTCAGCAAGCCGGCCGAGCTGCGGGCCGGCGGGATCGAGCTGTTCCTCGGGGTGTTGCCGGTGCCCTACGGCAACGTGCTGCTGCCGGCGTTCGCCGCCGCGGTGACGTACACCCTGCTCGCCGGCTGGTCGCGGTGGCCGTCGCTGCGGCCCGAGCCGGAGCCGGACGGAGCCTGGCTCGCCGCGTATCCGTCGCTGCCCGCCGGGCCGGCGGGAGCAGCCGGAGGGGCCGGGTCCGGACCGGCGGGACCGGGCGACGAGGCCGGTCCGGGGTCCGTGGGCCGGCAGGGCGAGGCCGATCCGGGGTCGGCGGGGCGGCGGGGCGGGGTCAGTTCGGGGCCGGTGGAGGCGAGGCCAGTTCCGCCAGCGGCACCGGAACCGCCCGCACCTGGCGAAGCAGCGCCGCCTCGCGGTTGAGCAGACGCAGTTCGGCGCGGAGCCGGGCCGCCGTGTCGTCGATGGCGAGCAGTCGCTGGCGGTCGGTCACCGTCAACGCCGCGGTCGCGGCGACCAGGTGGGACAGCACCGTCGGGTCCTCCGGCAACTGCTCGGTCAGCTCACCGGCCTCGGCCCGGATCAGCCCCAGGTACTGCCGGAAGACGGCGATCACCCGGGCCGCCAGCAGGTCGGCGGTCTCGTCCGGGCCGTCCGGTTCGGGCAACCACTGGACCTCGGCGGTCAGGTATGGCGCGGAGTTCCGGTCGACCTCGCCCACCCGGAAGCGTCGCCGCCCCACGGTGACGATGTCGAAGCCCCCGTCGTCCAACTCGGTGACCTGCCGCAGCTCGGCCGTGCAGCCCACCTCGTGCAGGGTGACGTCGCCGGACATGTCCTGACCGGCGCCGGCGGCGACCTCCCAGCCGCTGCGGATGGCCACCACCCCGAACTCGCGCGGCGCCCCGTCGGGCAACGCGACCAGGTCCCGGACCAGCGCGCGGTAACGCTCCTCGAAGATGTGCAGCGGCAGCACCAGCCCGGGAAAGAGCACCGTGGCGAGCGGGAACACCGGTAGCCGTGCGGTCACGTGATCAAGCGTAGCCCGATCGGCGGGCGGCGGCGTGTCCCGGCTCACCGTCCCGGACAGCGGGCGGCGCCGGTCGGCCCGGCGGACGGCCGCCTAGACTCGCAGGCGTGTTGAACCGGATCGACCTGCGCGGTGGCGCGCGTGACCCGCGCCACCTGCTGCCTCGCGCCCAGCTCGACGTCTCGGTCGCGGTCGAGCGCATCCGCCCGATCGTCGCGGCGGTCCGCGAGCATGGTTATCCGGCGGTCCGCGAGGCCAGCGAGCGGTTCGACGGGATAGCCCCGGAGGTGCTGCGGGTGCCGGTGGAGGCCATCGCGGCGGCGGAGGGCTCGCTGGACGGCCAGGTCCGGGCGGCGCTGCTGGAGTCGATCGCCCGGGCCCGGCGGGTGCACGCGGATCAGCGACGGGTCGACCACACCACCCAGGTCGTGCCGGGCGGTACGGTCACCGAGCGGTGGCTCCCGGTCGACCGGGTCGGCCTCTACGTTCCCGGTGGGCTGGCGATGTACCCGTCGACCGTGGTGATGAACGTGGTGCCCGCGCAGGCGGCCGGCGTCCGGTCGCTGGTGGTGGCCAGCCCGCCGCAGCAGGACAACGGCGGCCTGCCCGACCCCCGGGTGCTCGCCGCCTGCGCGTTGCTCGGCGTCGACGAGGTGTACGCCGTCGGTGGGGCCCAGGCGGTGGCGATGCTGGCGTACGGCTGTGCGGTCGACGCCGCCGGCAGCGCGCACTGCGCCCCGGTGGACATGATCACCGGACCGGGAAACATCTGGGTCACCGCCGCGAAGCGGCTGCTGCGCGGGGTGGTCGGCATCGACGCGGAGGCCGGGCCGACCGAGATCGCGATCCTGGCCGACGACACCGCCGACCCGGTGCACGTCGCCGCCGACCTGATCAGTCAGGCCGAGCACGACCCCCTCGCCGCCAGTGTGCTGGTCACTCCGTCGGTGGCGCTGGCCGATGCGGTGGACCGGGAGCTGACCCGAATGGTGCCGGCCACCAAGCACGCCGAGCGGGTCGGCACCGCGTTGGGCGGCGAGCAGAGCGGCGTGGTGCTCGTCGACGACCTGGTGGCGGGGCTGCGGGTGGTGGACGCGTACGCGGCGGAGCACCTGGAGATCCAGACCGCCGACGCCCGTGCGTGGGCGATGCGGGTACGCAATGCCGGGGCGATCTTCGTGGGTGCGTACTCGCCGGTGTCGCTGGGCGACTACTGCGCCGGCTCCAACCACGTGCTGCCGACCGGGGGTTGCGCCCGGCACTCGTCCGGGCTGTCGGTGCAGTCGTTCCTGCGCGGCGTGCACCTGGTGGAGTACACCGAGCAGGCGCTGCGGGAGGTCGCTGGGCACGTGGTGACGCTGGCGAACGTGGAGGACCTGCCGGCGCACGGCCAGGCGGTCGCCGCCCGGTTCGAGGCCACCGCATGACCGGGCCCGACGACCTGCCGATCCGGGACGAGCTACGCGGGCTGTCGCCGTACGGTGCGCCGCAGCTAGACGTGCCGGTGCGGCTGAACACCAACGAGAACTCCCACCCGGTGCCGGAGGCGGTGGCCGAGGCGATCGGCAAGGCCCTCACGGCGGAGCTGCGCGATCTCAACCGCTACCCCGACCGGGACGCGGTGGCGTTGCGCGCCGACCTGGCCGGGTACCTCGGCCACGGGCTCACCGCCGACGGGGTGTGGGCGGCCAACGGCTCCAACGAGGTCCAGCAGCAGCTGCTCCAGGCGTTCGGCGGGCCGGGACGCAGCGCGCTCGGGTTCACCCCGGCGTACTCGATGCATCCGCTGCTGGCGCGCGGCACGGGCACCGGGTGGGTGCCGGCCCGCCGGGGGGCCGACTTCGCCCTGACCGCCGACGAGGCCGTCGCGCAGGTCCGCGAGCACCGGCCCGACGTGGTCTTCCTCTGCTCGCCGAACAATCCCACCGGCACCGCGCTCGACCCGGCGGTGATCGACGCGGTGCTGGACGTCGCCCCGGGGATGGTGGTGGTCGACGAGGCGTACGCGGAGTTCGCCCGGCCGGGCACGGTCAGCGCCCTGGCGGTGCTGCCCGGGCACCCTCGGCTGGTGGTCACCCGGACGATGAGCAAGGCGTTCGGGTTCGCCGGTGGCCGGCTGGGCTACCTGGCCGCCGACCCGGCGGTGGTGGCGGCGGTGCAGCTGGTCCGGCTGCCGTACCACCTCTCCGCGCTCACCCAGGCCGCCGCGCGGGCCGCGTTGGCCCACCGTGACGCCCTGCTCGCCACGGTCGCCGAGATCGCCGAGCAGCGTGACCGCATCGTCACCGAACTGCGCGGTCGTGGCCTGCGGGTCGCCGACAGCGACGCCAACTTCGTGTTGTACGAGGTCGGCGGCGACCAGTCGGTGGCCTGGCGGGCGCTGCTGGCGCACGGCGTGCTGGTGCGTGACGTGGGCCTGCCCGGTTGGCTGCGGGTCACCGCCGGTACCCGGGCCGAGACCGACGCCTTCCTCGCCGCCGTGGACAGTATCCAGCGCGAGGGTTTGACCGCCCCGCAGCCGCTACCGACGAAAGGCACATCATGAGCCGGACCGCCCGGGTGGAGCGGATCACCAAGGAGACCAAGGTCCTGGTCGAGATCGACCTCGACGGCACCGGAGTGGCCGAGATCAGTACCGGAATCGGTTTCTACGACCACATGTTGCACCAGATCGCCCGGCACGGTGGTTTCGACCTGACCGTGGGCACGGTGGGTGACCTGGAGATCGACGCGCACCACACGATGGAGGACACCGCGCTGGCTCTCGGTGCCGCGGTCGACCAGGCGCTCGGCGACAAGGCGGGCATCCGCCGGTACGGCTCGGCCACCGTGCCCATGGACGAGGTGCTGGTCCGGGCGGCCGTCGACCTCTCCGGTCGGCCGTACGTGGTGCACGACGAGCCGCCCCTGGCGCCCTACATCGGCCCGGTGTACCCGACAAGCATGACCCGGCACATCTGGGAGTCCTTCGGCCAGGCGGCCCGGATCACCCTGCACGTGGACGTGTTGCGGGCGGCCCGGCCCGGTGGGCATCCGGACGCCCACCACGTGGTCGAGGCGCAGTTCAAGGCGGTGTCCCGGGCACTGCGGGAGGCCACCGCGGTGGACCCGACGGCCGGCGGGGCGATTCCCAGCACGAAGGGGGCGTTGTGACCGGCACGGGTACGGTGCGGCGGAGGTGTCGCCGGTGAGCGGCATCCTGCCCACGCTGCTGCTGATCCTGGCCGGGGTGCTGGTCGGTGGGGCGCTGTCCCTGCACCGGCAGGGGGCGCCGCGCGGTGCGGTGGTCGTCACCGCGCTGCTGGCCGTGCTGGCCACCGCCGCGGGTGTGCTCTGGCTGCTGCCGGGAGACGGGTCATGACCGGCCGGCCCGAGGGTGGGTCGCACCCGGGTGGACGGCGTCGGATCGTGGTGCTCGACTACGGCTCGGGCAATCTGCGCTCCGCCGAGCGGGCGCTGGCCGCTGCCGGTGCCGACGTACTGGTCACCGGTGATCTCGCCGCCGCCGCCGACGCCGACGGCCTGGTGGTGCCCGGGGTCGGTGCCTTCGCCGCGTGCGTGGCCGGCATCGAGGCGATCGGTGCCGGGCCGGTGATCGCCGGGCGGGTCGCCGCCGGTCGCCCGGTGCTGGGCATCTGCGTGGGCATGCAGATCCTCTTCGACTCCGGCGACGAACACGGGGTGGTGACCAAGGGACTGGGCCTGCTGCCGGGCACGGTCACCCGGCTCGCCGCCGCCCGGCTGCCGCACATGGGCTGGAACACCGTGCAGGCGCCGGTCGGTTCGGTGCTCTTCGCCGGCCTGCCCGCCGACAGCCGGTTCTACTTCGTCCACTCGTACGCCGTCGCCGACCCGGCCGCGCTGACCGCGTCCGGCGCCCGGGTGACCACGGCCCACCACGACTGCGACTTCGTCGCGGCGGTGGAACGCGGTGCGCTGTCGGCCGCCCAGTTCCACCCCGAGAAGTCCGCCGACACCGGTGCCGCGTTGCTGCGCAACTGGCTGGCCACCGTGCCCGCCGGTGACTGAGCCGGCCGGTGGCGCCCGCCGGGGGCCACGGTGAGCCGGGAACGGGCCCAGCGGCGGGCGGCCCGGGAGGCGGAGGCGGCCCGGCAGCGGGTGCTGCGGGAGCGCGCCGCCGCCCGCCGGGCGCGTCGTCGGGCACTGGTCCGTCGGGTGGTGCCGACGGTGCGTCGTGGCCGCACCGGACGGCTGCCGCGATACTCCCAGGGCGAGCGGGCCGCGATCGTGGCGCTCACCCTGGCCGCGATCACCCTGATCTGGGTGTTCGTGCCCGACCTGGCGCTGCGGGTCGGGCTGATCCTGCTGCTGCTGCTCGTCCTGCCGGTGATCGTGGTGATCGCCCTGGACCGCCGCTGACCATGCGAGAGGGACACGACACATGAGCCTCACCCTGTTGCCCGCCGTGGACGTCGCCGACGGCCAGGCCGTCCGGCTCGTGCAGGGCGCCGCGGGTAGCGAGACCACCTACGGTGACCCACTGGAGGCCGCGCTGGCGTGGCAGCGCGACGGTGCCGAGTGGATCCACCTGGTCGATCTCGACGCCGCGTTCGGCCGGGGCAGCAACGCCGAACTGCTCGCCGAGGTGGTGCGCCGCCTCGACGTACGGGTGGAACTGTCCGGTGGCATCCGGGACGACGCCTCGCTGCGCGCCGCGCTGGCGACCGGTGCCGAGCGGGTGAACATCGGCACCGCCGCCCTTGAGGATCCGCAGTGGTGCGACCGGGTCTGCGCGGAGTACGGCGACCGGGTCGCGATCGGGCTGGACGTGCGCGGTCGAACCCTGGCGGCCCGGGGCTGGACCCGGGACGGCGGCGACCTGTACGAGGTGCTGGAGCGGCTCGACAAGGCCGGTGCCTCCCGCTACGTGGTCACCGACATCACCAAGGACGGCACCATGCGGGGGCCGAACCTGGACCTGCTGCGCGAGGTGTGCGCCCGCACCGACGCCCCGGTGATCGCCTCCGGCGGCGTCTCCACCCTGGACGACCTGCGGGCCCTGGCCACCCTGGAGCCGGTCGGCGTGGAGGGGGTCATCGCCGGCAAGGCGCTCTACGCGGAGGCGTTCACCGTGGCTCAGGCCCTGGCGGTGCTGGCCAAGCCGTGATTCCGCCCCGGCCGCGCCGCGCCATCGCCCAGACGGCAGAGGAAGGACACTCCCGTGCCCACCAACCGTGAGATCCAGTTGGCCGCGCGCCCGCAGGGCTGGCCCACCGAGGACAATTTCCGGCTCGTCACCGCCGAGATCCCCACGCCCGGCCCGGGGCAGCTGCTGGTGCGCAACCGGTACATGTCGGTGGACCCGTACATGCGCGGGCGGATGAACGACGTGCGGTCCTACGTACCACCCTTCGCCCTGGACGCACCGCTTGACGGCGGGGCGGTCGGTGAGGTGGTCAGCGGCTCCGCCGACGGCTTCGCCCCGGGCGACACCGTGCTGCACGGCCTCGGCTGGCGAGACTACGCGCTTGTCGAGGCGAAGACCGCCCGGAAGGTCGACCCGGATCTGGCGCCGGTGACCGCGTACCTCGGTGTGCTCGGGATGACCGGGCTGACCGCGTACGCCGGGCTGCTGGAGGTGGCCGCGATGCGCCCGGGTGAGACGGTCTTCGTCTCCGGCGCGGCCGGCGCGGTCGGCAGCATGGTCGGCCAGATCGCCCGGCTCCGTGGCGCGGGCCGGGTGGTCGGCAGCGCCGGATCGGCGACCAAGGTCGAGCGACTGCGGGCGCTCGGCTTCGACGCCGCGTTCGACTACCACGACGGCCCGGTACGCGAGCTGCTGCGCGCCGCCGCTCCGGACGGCGTCGACGTCTACTTCGACAACGTCGGCGGCGAGCACCTGGAGGCGGCCATCTCGTCGATGAACGTGCACGGCCGGGCGGCGATCTGCGGCATGATCGCGCACTACAACGACACCGAGGCGCCGGCTGCCCCGCGCAACCTGGCCCAGGTCATCGGCAAGCGGCTGACGCTGCGCGGTTTCCTCGTCAGCGACCACGGCCACCTGCGGGAGCAGTTCGTGCCCGAGGTCTCCGGTTGGCTGCGCGGGGGCGCACTGGCGTACGACGAGACGATCGTCGACGGCCTGGAGAACGCTCCGGCGGCCTTCCTCGGCCTGCTGCGCGGGGAGAACCTCGGCAAGATGCTGGTGCGGCTTTGACCGGCGGCGCACCCCGTCGGGTCGAGCGGAGTGCCGGGCGTCGTACGGGCGGCGATAGGCTCGTCGCATGACGGTGGCGGTACGGGTGATCCCCTGTCTCGACGTGGACGCGGGACGGGTGGTCAAGGGCGTCAACTTCGTCGACCTGCGGGACGCGGGCGACCCGGTCGAGCTGGCCGCCGCGTACGACCGTGCGGGCGCCGACGAGTTGACCTTCCTCGACGTCACCGCCTCGTCCAGCGACCGGGGCACCATGCTCGACGTGGTCCGGCGTACGGCGGAGTCGGTGTTCATCCCGCTGACCGTCGGCGGCGGGGTGCGGACGGTGGCGGACGTGGACACGCTGCTGCGCGCCGGAGCCGACAAGATCGGGGTGAACACGGCGGCGATCGCGCGCCCGGAGCTGCTCGCGGAGATCGCGGAGCGGTTCGGTCGGCAGGTGCTGGTGCTCTCGCTCGACGTGCGGCGGGCACCGGCGGGCAGCACCGGCAGCGGCTTCGAGGTGACCACCCACGGCGGCCGGCGCGGCACCGGGCTGGACGCCGTGCAGTGGGCGCGACGCGGCGCCGAGCTGGGCGCGGGCGAGATCCTGCTCAACTCGATGGACGCCGACGGCACCAAGGCCGGCTTCGACCTGGAACTCATCGGCGCGGTGCGCCGGGTGGTCGACGTTCCGGTGGTGGCCAGCGGGGGGGCCGGTGCGGCCGCCCACTTCCCGCCGGCGATCGGTGCGGGCGCCGACGCGGTGCTGGCCGCCAGTGTGTTCCACTTCGGGGAGCTGACCGTGGCGGAGGTCAAGGACGTGCTGCGCGGCGCCGGTCACCCGGTGCGCTGACGCCGGGGTCCACAACCGGCGGCAGGTCGGGCGCCGAGCGTACGGCGGTCAGCCGCGGCCGGAGTGTCCCTCGGGGGAGCGCCGGGGGCTCGGGATGGAGCGGACCAGATACTCCTGCACGGCGGCGGCGTGCTCCTGCTCGTCGAGGTGCCAGTCCGCGGCGCCCGGCGCGTGCCGGCGGGCGAGCACGCCCTGCACGGTGTCGACGGTGGTGGCCAGCCCGGCGCTGGGCCGCGAGCGCCACAGGTGTTCTCCGTCGGGGGTGATCCGGAACCAGCCGTCGGAGACGTCGACCAGCCCGGCACCGAGCAACCGGCGGATCGCCTCCTCGATGTCGTGCCGTTCCGGGATGCTCTGGTCGAGATGGTCGGCCGTGGAGAGCACGTCGGCGAGGCGCACGCCCTCGGGGCGGCGGGTGGTCGTGGACCGCCGGTGGCGGCCGGCGCCGCTGGCGATCACCAGCGAGACGAAGATCCATGCATCGGTACGACGCCAGGCGTTGTCCCCCATGCGGAGATTCTGCCGGGCGATCCGGCTTGAGGAAAACACCGATCGCCGCACTGCGACCGTGAGTGGCATCATGATTGCCGACAGTCGATGCGGGTGGACGCGACCGACTCGATCCGGTATGGGGTCCGTGGCGCTGGGTGGTCGTCAGGTGGCCGGGGCCGGCTCGATCCGTCCGACCGTCGGTGGGTTCGGTTCGGCGACGTCGAACAGGGGCAGGAACAGTTGGGCCAGCGGTCCGATGGTCAGCGCGTAGGCGATGGTGCCGATGCCGACCGTACCGCCGAGCACCGCGCCCACGGCGAGCACGCCGACCTCGATGATGGTGCGGACCAGGCGTAGCGACCGGCCGGGGCGGCGGGCGACCAGGCCGGTCATCAACCCGTCCCGGGGGCCGGGTCCGAGTCGGGCGCCGAGGTAGAGCGCGGTGGCCGCGCCGTTGCCGACGATCCCGGCGACCAGCAGGACGATCCGCAGCGCAAGTGGCCCGCCGGGTGGCAGCAGGGCCAGGGTCGCATCGACCGCCAGGCCGATCACCACCACGTTGGCGACGGTGCCGAGGCCGGGGCGCTGGCGCAGCGGGATCCAGGCCAGCAGCACCAGCACGCCCACCGCGATGACCACGGTGCCCATGCTCAGGCCGGTCAGCCCGGACAACCCCTGGTGGAACACGTCCCACGGGTTCAGGCCGAGCCCGGAGCGGATCATCAGCGCCATGCTGAAGCCGTAGAGGACGAGCCCGACGAACAGGTGCGTCAGCCGTCGCGTCGGCCGGTGCCGAAGGTTGCCAATCATTGCCACGCATGCCACTCTAGGTGCCAATTGGCGGCACGATAGAGCCAATATCCGGAGAGTGGCCATGGTGAGTCAGGTACGTGGGGTCCAATTGGCCCGACTGCTCGGGCAGTGGCACGCCCTGCCTGGCCGGCGGCGCAGCCCTGACTATGCCGCGCTGGCCGGTGCGGTACGCGGCCTGCTCGCCGACGGTCGGCTACCCCTCGGCGTCCGCCTGCCCGCCGAACGGGACCTGGCCGAGGCGTTGCGGGTGAGCCGTACCACCGTCACCGCCGCGTACCGGGAGCTGCGCGACAGCGGGCACCTGGCCAGCCGGCGGGGCGCCGGAAGCTGGACCATGCTGCCGGGGACGCACCGGGTGGCGCCGAACGGACTGTGGATCCCGCTTGACGACCGGGACATGCTCGACCTCGGTGTGGCGGCGTTGGCCGCTCCGCCCGAGCTGCTGCCGGCGGCCCGCGCGGCGGCCGAGGACCTGCCCCGCTACCTCAACGGTGCCGGGTACCACCCGATCGGGATCATCGAGCTGCGGGAGGCGGTCGCCCAGCGGTACACCGAGCGGGGGCTGCCCACCTCACCCGACCAGATCATGGTCACCAACGGCACGCAGCACGCCCTGGACCTGGTGCTGCGGTTGGCGCTCGCGCCGGGCGGCGGGGTGCTTGTCGAGTCGCCGAGCTATCCGAACGCGCTGGCGGCGCTGGCCGCCCGGCGGGCCCGGATCACCACGCACGGCCTGGCCACCGACGCCGACGGTTGGGACGCGGACCTGCTGCTGGGCACGTTGCGGCAGGTGCGGCCCCGGGTCGGTTACCTGATCCCCGACTTCCAGAACCCGACCGGGCACCTGATGCCGGCGGAGCTGCGGGAACGGCTGGTGGCCACCGCGCACGCGGTCGGCACCGACCTGGTGATCGACGAGTCGTTCGTGGACCTGCCGCTGGACGGGACCGACCTGCCGCCACCGACCGCGAGCTTCGACCGGCACTCCCGGGTGGTGACCGTCGGCGGCATGAGCAAGCCGTTCTGGGGCGGGCTGCGGATCGGCTGGATCCGGACCTCGGCACCGCAGGTGCAGCGACTGGCCGCGGCGCGGGTGGGTGTCGACATGTCCAGCCCGGTGCTGGACCAGCTGGTCGCGGTGCACCTGCTGGAGGTCGCGCCGGCCATCGTGGCCGCCCGGCGGGCACAACTGGCCGTGCAGCGTGACGCGTTGCTCGGCGCGCTGGCCGCCCGGCTGCCGGAGTGGCGGGTCACCGTGCCGCGCGGTGGGGTGACCCTCTGGGCCGAGCTGGACGGGCCGATCTCCAGTGCCCTGGCGCGGGCCGCCGAGGAGGTCGGCGTACGCCTGGCGCCCGGCCCCCGCTTCGGCCTCGACGGGACGCTGGAGCGCTTCCTGCGGCTGCCGTTCACCCTGCCGGCCGTCGACCTGGTCGAGGCCGTCGGGCGGATCGCGGCGGTCCGTTACGACCTGGACCGGGCGGGGCAGGCCCGCTGGCCGGAGCCGAGCGTCATCGCCTGACCGGCCGTCGCGCCGATGCCCGGGACGCGACACGGATCGGCCCCGCACCCCGGGGAGGGACGAGTGCGGGGCCGACGCGGTGGGGTCGTCAGATCTCGGCGACGGTGCCGGCGTACATCTTGTCGATCTCGTCGGAGAAGTTGCTCTCCACGCCCCGGCGCTTGATCTTCAACGACGGGGTGATCTCGCCGTCCTCGATGGTCAGGTCGCGCGGCAGGATGGTGACCTTCTTGATGGTCTCCCAGCGGTTCAGCTTCTGGTTGAGCTGGGCGACGTACTCCTCCACCATGGCCTGGGCCTCGGGGGAGGCCACGACCTCGGCGTACGGGCGACCTTCCAGCGGGGTGCCGGCCGCCCAGCCGGTGATGGCGTCCGGGTCCAGCGTCACCAGCATCGTGCAGTAGTTGCGGGCCTGGCCGATCACCACGGCCTGCGAGGTGTACGGGCAGGTGGCCTTGAACATGCCCTCGATGTGCGACGGCGCGACGTACTTGCCGCCGGAGGTCTTGACCAGATCCTTCTTGCGGTCGGTGATGCGCAGGTAACCGTCGTCGTCCAGGCTGCCGATGTCGCCGGTCCGGAAGAAGCCGTCCTCGGTGAAGGCGGCGGCGGTCTCCTCGGGCAGGTTGTGGTAGCCCCGCATCACCGGCCGGCCCTTGATCAGGATCTCGCCGTCGGTGTCGATGCGGCACTCCAGGTCGCCCATGGCCTTGCCCACGGTGCCGATCCGCAGCCCGTCGGGCGGGTTGACGAAGTTGCCCGCGCTGGTCTCGGTCAGCCCGTAGCCCTCGGAGATCGGCAGGTTCGCCGCGGCGAAGAAGGTGGCGATCTCCGGGCTGAGCGGGGCGGCGCCGGAGACCAACACCCGGATCTGGCCGCCGAGCCGGGCCTGGAGCTTGCTGAAGACCAGCTTCTCGGCAAGCGTGTACTTGAGCTTCAACCCGCCCGGCACCGGCTTGCCGGCCTGCTCCAGGGCGACCTTCTCCTTGCCGACCGACACCGCCCAGGCGAAGATCTTGGCCTTCGCCCCACCGGCGTCCCGGGCGGTGGTGACCGACTTGTTGTAGACCTTCTCGAAGACCCGGGGTGCGCCGCACATCAACGTCGGGCGGACCACCGAGAGCAGCTCGACGAGCTTGTCGACCCGGCCGTCGACGTAGGTGGGCAGGCCGACGTGCGTGGCGCCGCAGAGCAGCGTCTTGCCGAACGAGTGGGACAGTGGCAGCCAGAGGTACTGCAGGTCGTCCTCGCGGAGCAGCCCGACCGCCTCCTGGGCCACGCCCTCCCAGCACCAGCCGCCGTGCAGCAGCTCGACGCCCTTGGGGCGGCCGGTGGTGCCGGAGGTGTAGATCAGGGTGGCCAGGTGGTCCGGGCCGATGCCGGCGACCAGCCGCTCGATCAGCTCCGGATCCTCGGCGAGCCGCTGGGCGCCCTGCTCCTCCAACTCGGCGAGGGTCAGTTGGGGCACGGCTGCGGCCGGGTCGGCGGTACCGTCGAAGAGGACCACGTGGGTCAGGGCGGGCAGCTGTGCCCCGGCGATCTTCGCCGCCTGGTCCGGGTTCTCCGCGAACAGCACCTTGGCACCGGCGTCGGAGACGATGTAGGCGGCGTCCTCGGGCTCCGTGGTCGGGTAGACCGTGGTCGTGGCACCACTCGCGCACATGATGCCGAAGTCGGCGAGCACCCACTCGATCCGGGTGTTCGCCAGGATCGCGACCCGGTCCTCCTGACCGACGCCCAGGCCGTGCAGGCCGGCGGCGATCGCCGTGGCCCGCTGGGAGACCTGAGCCCAGGTCAGCCAGACCGGTCCGTCGGGGCCGGGGTGGGCGAAAGCGTGGCGGTCGGGGGAAGCCGCGACGCGCTTGAGGAACATGTCAGGAATTGAGCTGTACGGTACATCGAGAGCCATCGCTGTAGCCGCCTTCGGGGGGTGGAGGCGTGACGGTCGTCACGGTCGGTGTTCGTTACCGAAGGGTATTGCCTGTCCCCGGGCGTCGGCTAGCCCTGACGATCATCCACCAGCCTCTTCCCGCGAAAGGCGCCCTCGTCTCACTCGTAGCGGGCCGCCGCCTGTGACCAGTCGTAGGTGGCCCGGATCCAGTTCCGCCGGGCGTTCAGCGCCGGGCGTACCGCGTCGCCGTGGCTGGCCAACAGGTCGGTCTCGGCCGCCAGGTACGCCCCGAGTCGATCGTTGAACCGGTCGGCCGCGGCCCGCAGTGCCGCCGACTCGTCGCCGGTTTCCCTGGTCAACACCGTGATCAGGTTGTGCGCGTCCGGCCCGCCGTGATGCTCCTTGGCGTAGGAGAAGACGTCGTTGCACCAGCAGATCAGGTCGGCGGCGAGCATCTCCAGGGTGGCCCAGCCGGGGTCGGCTCGGCGGACGGCCGGTGGAAAGCCATCCAGGACCAGGTCGGTCAGGGCGAGGCTGGGGTACACGGCGCCCGTGTGTCGGCGCATCTGGACGTACTCGTCGACCGGCGGAACCCGCTCGTGCTCCCGGTTCGCGGCCTCCCACAGCAGCGCGAGCAGGTACTCGCGCATCCCGGCGACGAACCGCAGCAGCACGGCCGGGCGCCGGTGGCCGCGTACCCGCTGGCACAGGTCGGTCAGGCCGAGCGCCAGCGTCCCGGCTGCTCCGGGCGGCGTCGGCCCCGGCGCGCCCTGACGGTCCAGCACGTCCAGCAGCGCGGCGACGGTCGGCGCGAGTCGGGTGGGCTCGGCGCCCAGTCCGTCCTCGTCGCAGGCGTCGTCCATCACGAACAGCCAGGAGATCAGGTCGGTCAGCAGGCGCAGGCGCTCCGGCGGCGCCTGCGGGCAGGCCCGCCCGGCGAGCCCGGCCGCATCCGCGCGGTTCAGCCGCTGCCCGTTACTGATCAGTCCCAGCTGCTGCGCCCAGTCAGCGCTTTCCCGGGCCACGCGCTCGGTGTCGCCGTGCCGGACGCCGGCGAACGGAGGCTCTCGCAGGGCCGAGACCACAAAGCTTCGCATCGCGCTCCCTGTCGCCACCCCCCCACGAGGCGGCGCGGGTCAGCGTACGGGAGCACCGATGGTGGTCGGTCGATGAGCCGAGTAACGTTTCGGATATTGCCGTGACCGGTTCCGCGCAGAGGGTTAGAAACCCAGGTTGGCGGTGCGGAGTCGATCGATCATGGCTTGGGGCCCGTCGAGTTGCACCCGCGCCGCACGCTGCCGGCCGGACAGGAACAGGGCCAGCTCACCGGGCGTGCCGACCAGCCGCAGCGGCTCGCCGCCCCGGCCGGTGGCCACCTCGCCGTGACCGGGGGCCTGCACCAGCAACTGGGCGGGGAAGCGGCGCAGGGTCAGTCGGCCGAGTGCCGACAGCCGTCGCCACAGCGCCCGCTCCAACCCGAGCGGCAAATCGCGTGGCTGCCAGCCCGCCCGGGCCCGACGGACGTCCTCGTGATGGATGAAGAACTCCAAGGTGTTCGTCAGTTCGTCGGTGAGCGGGTTGCTCACCGGGCTCCACAGCGGCGGGCGCCGCACCTGACCGAGCAACTCGGTCCAGTCGAGCGCGGCGACCTGGCGCCGGACCCGTTCGGCGTAGCCGCCAAGTGGTGGGACGACGATTCCCGCCGCGGCGTCCGGCCGACGTTCCCGGACCACCAGGTGTGCGGCGAGGTCACGGGTCGTCCAGCCCTCGTTGAGAGTCGGGGCGTCCGGGCCCAGGGTGGACATCAGCTCGGTGAGCGCCTTGCGCTCCGATCGGGCGTACCGCGGCATGACAGTGATCGTAGGCCGACCCCGGCGAGGTCGGGTGTCGAGCGGCGCGCCGTCGATCCGGTCCGCGAGGTGACGTCGGACATATTCCCTCGGGTCGGCGTACCCGGCGCGTAGCGGTAAGGATGAGAGATGATTGTGGCGGCTTACGGCGGGGGAGAATGTGGCGAGCGGGACTAGTCGGGACGTGCTCGGTCGCGGGCTGGGTGTCCTCGGGCAGGCCATCCGGGAACAGCCGAGGATCTTCGCGGTCGCGGTGTCCGGCAGCGTGCTGTTCGGCCTGATGGTGGTGGCCAGCGCGTTCGTGGTCGGCGCGGTGGTCGGCGACGTGGTGGTGCCGGCCGTGCAGAGCGGCTCGGTGGCGGTGGGTGCGCTGGCGCTGGCCGCCGCGGCGCTGCTCGGGCTCAGCGTGCTGCGGGTGGTCGGCATCTTCGGTCGGCGACTCGGGGCGGGCTACATGCAGTTCCGCCTCCAGGCCGCCTACCGTCGCCGGGTCACCCGCCGTTACCTGGAACTGCCGCTGTCCTGGCACCACCGCAACGCGACCGGCACGTTGCTGTCCAACGCCAACTCCGACGTCGAGGCCGCCTGGCAGCCGATCGCACCGTTGCCCTTCGCGGTGGGCACGCTCGTGATGCTGATCGGCGCGGTGACGTCGCTGTTCGCCGTCGACTGGGCACTGGCGCTGGTCGGGCTGGCGGTCTTCCCGGCCCTGTTCGCGCTCAACGTGGCGTACTCCCGTCGGATGGCCCCGCGCCAGGCGCGGGCGCAGCGGCTGCGCGCCGAGGTCAGCGGCATCGCGCACGAGAGCTTCGACGGCGCCCTGGTGGTCAAGACGATGGGTCGGGAGGCCCAGGAGACCGCCCGGTTCGCCGCCCGCGCCGGCCAGTTGCGCGACGCGCTGATCTCGGTCGGCCGGCTGCGGGGCGTCTTCGACCCGATGCTGGAGACGCTGCCCAGTCTCGGCACCCTCGCGGTGCTGGTGGTCGGCGCGTACCGGCTGCGGCAGGGCGCCATCGAGGTGTCCGAGCTGGTAAGCGTGGCCTTCCTGTTCACCGTGCTGGCCTTCCCGGTACGGGCCATCGGCTGGGTGCTCGCCGAACTGCCGCGCAGCGTCGCCGGCTGGGACCGGATCCGCCGGGTGCTCGACGCCACCGGCGAGATGCCGTACGGCGACACCCGGCCCGACCCGGCCGTGGCGACGCCGGCCACACTCACCTTCACCGACGTCGGCTTCGCCTACGAACCCGCCGAGGCACACCTGCCCGGCGCCGAGGTCCTGGGCGAGGTCTCCTTCACGGTGCCGGCCGGCAGGACCGTCGCCCTGGTCGGGCCGACCGGCGCCGGCAAGTCCACCGTCACCGCGCTGGCGGTCCGGCTCGTCGATCCCCGGTCGGGCACGGTGAGCATCGACGGCGTGGACGTCCGTGACCTGGCCGCCGACGTGCTCGCCGGTACCGCCGCGCTGGTCGCCCAGGTGCCGTTCGTCTTCGACGACTCCGTACGGGCAAACGTGTCGCTGGACCGCCCCGGCGTGGACGACGATGCCGTCTGGGCCGCGCTGCGGCTGGCCGAGGCCGACGGATTCGTCGCCGCCCTGCCCGACGGGCTGGACACCATGGTCGGCGAGCGGGGCACCTCCCTCTCCGGCGGGCAGCGGCAGCGGCTCACCCTCGCCCGGGCGTTGGCGGGGCGCCCCCGCCTGCTGGTGCTCGACGACGCGACAAGTGCGGTCGACCCCCGGGTGGAGGCCGCCATCCTGGCCGGGCTGCGCTCCTCGGCCGGCGACGGACCGGGCGCGTCGATTCTGGTGGTGGCCTACCGGCGGGCGACGATCGCCCTCGCCGACGAGGTCATCTATCTGGAGCACGGGCGGGTGGTGGCGCGGGGCACCCACAGCACGCTGCTGGCCACCGTGCCGGGGTACGCCGATCTGGTCACCGCCTACGAACAGGCCGAGGTCGACCACGACCGGCAACGCACGTACGACGAGGTCATCCCGATGACCTCCGCACTGGAGGTGGACCGGTGAGCGCGAGGAGTGAGCTTGCGAGCCCCGCAGTCGCGAACGGAAGGCCAGCACGGTGAGCGCGAGGAGTGAGCTTGCGAGCCCCGCAGTCGCGAACGGAAGGCCAGCACGGTGAGCGCGAGGAGTGAGCTTGCGAGCCCCGCAGTCGCGAACGAAAGGGTGGACCGGTGACGGTCAGCGAAGCGCCTGAGCGGGCCGAGTCGACGTGGCGGACGCTGCGGCGGGGGCTGGCGCTCTCCCCGGAGCTGCGGGTCGGGCTGGCCGGCACCCTCGCGCTGGCACTCGTGTACATGGTCGGCCGGGTGGCCGTGCCGGTGGCCGTGCAGCAGGGCATCGACCGGGGCATCGCCGGTGGGTTGAACCTGGACGCGCTGTTCGTGGTGGTGTCGGTCACCGCGGCGGTGCTGGTGGTGACCACGACCTGCGGTTACCTGATGATGCGCCGACTGTTCACGGTCAGTGAGACGGCGCTGGCGGGGGTACGGGTCCGCGCCTTCCGGCACGTGCACGACCTGTCGATGCTGCACCAGCAGTCGGAGCGGCGGGGTTCGCTGGTGTCCCGGGTCACCAGCGACGTCGACCAGATCACCCAGTTCCTCCAGTGGGGCGGGGTGATCCTGCTGGTCAACCTGGGCCAGCTGGTGGTCACCACGGCCGTCATGTTGGCGTACTCGTGGCAGTTGACGCTCGTGGTCTTCGCCGCCTTCGGGCCGGCGGTGCTGGTGATCCGGCTGCTCCAACGCCGACTCGCCGCGGCGTACGGGGTGGTCCGGCAGCGCACCGGTGCGCTGCTGGGGACGGTCGGGGAGAGCGTGGTCGGTGCGCCGGTGATCCGGGCGTACGGCATCGCGGGACGCACCGCCCGGCGGCTGGACGAGGCGATCGACGGTCAGCGGCTGGCTCAGCAGAAGGCGATCCGGATCAGCATCCTCGGCAGTTCGGTCGGTGAGCTGGCCGCCGGGCTGGCGTTGGCCGGTGTGGTGGTGCTCGGGGTGTTCCTCGGCGCCGACCGGACGCTGAGCATCGGTGAGATCACCGCGTTCCTGTTCCTGGTGACGCTCTTCATCCAGCCCGTGCAGATCGCCACCGAGGTGCTCAACGAGGCGCAGAACGCGATCGCCGGCTGGCGTCGGGTGCTCGACGTGCTGGACGTCGCCCCGGACGTGGCGGATCCCGGGCCGCAGGGGCGGGAACTGCCCACCGGGCCGCTGGACATCCGCTTCGGCGGCGTGCGCTTCGCCTATCCGGGCGGTCCGACGGTGCTGCACGACATCAGCCTGGAGATCCCGGCGAAGAGTCGGGTGGCGGTGGTCGGTGAGACCGGCAGCGGCAAGACCACCTTCGCCAAGCTGGTCACCCGGCTGATGGACCCGACGGCCGGGGCGGTGCTGCTGTCCGGGGTGCCGCTCACCGACGTGCGTTTCGACTCGCTGCGCTCCCGGGTGGTGATGGTGCCGCAGGACGGGTTCCTGTTCGACGCCACGGTGGCGGACAACGTCCGCTTCGCCCGGCCGGAGCTGACCGACGAGCAGATCGCTGCCGCCTTCAGCGAGCTGGGTCTGGCCGACTGGCTCGACGGGCTGCCGGCCGGGCTGGCGACGGGGGTGGGCGAGCGTGGCGAGGCGTTGAGCGTGGGGGAGCGTCAGTTGGTGGCGTTGGCCCGGGCGTACGTGGCCGATCCGGACCTGCTGGTGCTGGACGAGGCGACAAGCGCGGTGGACCCCGCCACCGAGGTGCGGTTGCAGCGGACCTTGGACGCGGTCACTCGCGGCCGGACCACCCTGGCGATCGCGCACCGGCTGTCCACCGCGCAGAACGCCGACGAGGTGATCGTGGTGGACCGGGGGCGGATCGTGCAGCGTGGCTCGCACGAGGAGCTGATCCGCGACCCGGATTCGGTGTACGGGCTGCTCTACGCCTCGTGGCTTGAGCAGACCCGGTAGACGCCGCTGAGCCGATGCCATACCCTCCGAGTTAGGTAAGCCTAACCTCAAAGGAGGTCGTGTCATGCGGCCCAGCCCCGCCGAGATCGTCCGGACCCTGGTCGCGGGTCGGTTGCCCGGCCTCGTTCACCTGGCCTGCCGGCCCGGCCTGCACCACGCGCGCCACGCCACCGACCCCGAGGGGCGGGTGCTGCTGCTGGTGCCGGTGGTGAGCGATCTCGCGGCGGCGTTGGGTGACCAGGACCGGGCGGTCGCGGTGGTGCTCGACGTGCTCGACCTGCCGCCTGCCGCCGGGGCGCCGTCGCTGGGCCGGGCCCTGGTCTCCGGCTGGGCGCGTCGGTTGGCCGGCGACGAGGCCCGGGCCGCCGCAGTGGACTTCGCCAGGGTGGAGCCCACCGGCGACCTGCTCGACGTCGGCACCCGCCTGCGGCTGTTCCGCTTCGAGGTGGCCGAGGCCCGTTGGCACCGGGCCGGCGAGTTGCGCCGCGTGGATCTCCAGGCGTACGCGGAGGCCGAGCCGGACCCGCTGCACCCGGTCGAGGCGGGGCTGCTCGCCCAGCTGGGCGAGGAGCACGCCGCGCGGCTGACCGACTACCTGCGCCGGCAACTCGGCCTGTCCGCCGGTCCGGCGGACCACGCGCCGCGAATCGAGCGGATCGACAGGTACGGGATGCTGGTGACCTTCGGTCGGCCGGGCGCCCGGCGACGGGCCCGGCTCGCCTTCGGTCGCCGGCTGGCCGACCCGGCCGAGCTGACCCGGCTGCTGCACCCGGTGCTCCGCGCCGGCTGAGCTACCGCCCCGACGGTGCGGCGTGGGTGCCACCGCCGAGTTCGCCGGTGAGATAGCGGTGCACGGTCGGGCCGACCGTGACGATCAGGGTCTCCGGTGCGGCGGAGGCGACCGGCTCCAGCCGGATCACGTAGCGCATCAGCGCCAGCCCGACGAGTTGACTGGCCACCAGCGACCCGCGTAGCGGTACCTCGGCCGGATCGACGTCGAGCTGATCGAGAACCCGGCGCAGCACCTGGGTGGTGAGGAACTCGCGCAGCAGCCGGGCGGTCCACTCGCTGCTGACCGCGGAACGCAGCAGGGCCACCCCGGCGGCACCGGCCGGCGAGTCCCACACTGTGACGAACATGCGGACCAGCCGCTCGCCGAGGGCGGCACGGTCACCGGCGAGCACCTTCGGCAGCAGTTCCCGGGGGTCCACCGGAAACCGCATGGCGGCCAGGAAGAGCTGTTCCTTGGTGCCGAAGTAGTGGTGCACCAGGGCCGGGTCGACCCCGGCGGAGGTGGCGATGGCCCGGATGGTGCTGGCGTCGTAGCCGCGTTCGGCGAAGGCGGCCCGGGCCGCGTCGAGAATCGTGTCCCGGGTGCCGGGTCTGCCGGGTCGTCGCCCGCTGCGCCGTACCATCGCCCTCCCTCGCTCCTGTCCGCCGCCGGGCCGGCCCGGCGGACGCGCATCCACGCCCGTCGGGTCGACCCGGTGGGCGTCAGCCGCTGCGCCGACGCAGGGTGGCCGCGGCGAGCACCAACGCCAGCACCGCCGCGGCGGCGACGATGGCCACGTCGCGCCACATCGTGCCGGTCGGCTCGGCGTGCGCGCCGACTTCCTGCAGGGCCTCGACGGCGTACGACAGGGGCAGCACGTCACTTGTCGCCTGCAACCAGCCGGCCATCTCGTCGCGGGGCACGAACAGCCCACAGAGCAGCAGTTGTGGTGCGACCACGACCGGCATGAACTGTACGGCCTGGAACTCGGTGCGGGCGAAGGCGCTGCAGAGCAGCCCGAGCGCGACGGCGAGCACCGCGTTCAGCGCCGCGATCATGATGACCAGGGCGCTGCTGCCGGCCGTCTCGAGACCGAAGACCCAGTACGCGACGGCCGAGGCGATGCCGGCCTGCACCGCGCCGGCCAGCCCGAAGGCGATGCCGTACCCGAAGAGCAGGTCGGTCTTGGCCAGTGGGGTGGTGAGCAGTCGTTCCAGCGTGCCGGTGGTGCGCTCGCGCAGCATCGCGATGCTGGTCACCAGGAACATGATGATGAACGGGAAGAAGCCGAGCATCACCAGGGCGATCCGGTCGAAGGTCGACGGCTGTCCGGGCGGCGCGGGCTGGTCGGCGTACATGTAGTAGACCAGGGTGAGCAGGACGGTCGGCACGGCCACCAGCAGCGCGACGGTGCGCTTGTCGTGGCGCAGCTGCCGCAGGATGCGCGCGACGGTGGCGGACAGGATGCGGGGGTTCATCACGCCTCCCCGGACCGGTCGGGCTCAGCGGCTCTGATCAGCCGCAGGAACGCCTCGTCGAGATCGTCCACCCCGGCGGCGGCTCGGACGGCCGCGGGCGTGTCGTCGGCGATGAGCCGTCCGTCGCGGATGAGCAGCAACCGGTCGCATCGGGCGGCCTCGTCCATCACGTGACTCGACACCAGCAGGGTCGTCCCGGTCGCGGCCAGGGCGTGGAAACGGGCCCAGAGGTCGGCCCGCAGCACCGGATCCTGACCGACGGTGGGCTCGTCCAGCACGATCAGTTCGGGCTCGCCGACGAGTGCGCAGGCCAGCGATGCCCGGCTGCGCTGGCCGCCGGAGAGGGTGCCCACGAGTTGACCGGCCGCCGAGGCCAGCCCGACGTCGGCCACGGCGCGGTCGGCCTCGGCCCGGTCGCGACCGTGCAGCGTGGCGAAGTAGCGGGCGTTCTCGCGTACCGTCAGGTCGGCGTAGACGCTCGGCGCCTGGGTCAGGTAGCCGACCCGGTGGCGCAGCGGCGGCGAGCCGGCCGGGGTCCCGAGCACCGTCACCGTGCCGGTGGCGATCACCTGCACTCCGACGATCGCGCGCATCAGCGTGGTCTTGCCGCTGCCACTCGGCCCGAGCAGACCGGTGACCGAGCCGCGCGGCACCGTGGCGTCGATCCCGTGCAGCACCCGCCGTCCGCCCCGGTCCACGACCAGGCCCCGGACGGCGATCGCGTCCGCCATCGCCCACCTCCTCAATTCATCGTCTGTTGAAATCAACGGTAGGTGAAATACCTCCGGTTCGGCAAGGCGTGGCAACGGGGGGTCGCGCCGGGCCGGCCGGTGCTGCGACCCTCGAACGATGGACATCGGTACGCGGGAGCCGACCTGCACCGTCAGCGAGGCGGCCCAGCGGGTCGGCCTGACCACCCACACGTTGCGTTGGTACGAACAGGAGGGGCTGGTGGCCCCGGTGGGCCGGGACTCCGCCGGTCGGCGTCGCTACACGGCGGAGGACGTCAACTGGTTGCTGCTGCTGACCCGGCTGCGCCGCACCGGCATGCCGGTGCGGGACATGCGTCGCTACGTCGAACTGGCCCGACAGGGTGACGGCACGCTCGGTGCCCGGCGGGCACTGTTCGAGGAGCACCGGGTGCGGGTGCTGCACCGGATGGCCGAGCTGGAGGAGGACCTCAAGGTGCTCGACTTCAAGATCGACCACTACCGGCGGGCGGAGCTCGGCGAGTTCGACTGACTGAGGCGTCGATCGGGGCGAAGCAGTCGTCGGACAGCAAATCGCATAGCACGGTCACCCGGCATCAGATCGGACGCCAGGTCCGTCACCGGGCATTGCACCCCGATCGGACGTGCGGCACGATGGCGCGGTGGATCACGCTCCGTCACCGGACAGTGGGTTCTTCGACGACTGGGCCGCCCGGCTGCGGGCCAGCGCGGACCGGCCCGTGGTGGGCATCCTGCTGCGCGGCAGCCACGCGCGGCGGGCCGCCACCGCGCACAGCGACGTCGACGTCGACGTGCTGCTCGGTGGCGCTCCGTACGCGGCCCGCCGGGCCTACCTCGCGGAGCACTCCGGCCGGCTGACCCACGTGTCGGTCGCGGCCCGGGACATCCACTCGTGGGTGACCCGGCTCGGTGAGCCGGCCGAATGGGCGTTCGGCCTGCCCGTGACGGCCCCCACCCGGCTGCTCTGGGCCGACTCGTACTGGCGGCACCGGATCGACCTACCGGTGCTCTGCCAGCCGGCCGACGAGCCACGGCTGGAGGAACTGATCGCCACGCTGGGCAAGGTGGCCGCGGCCCGGGACGCCGAGGACGCGCTCGGCGCCCGGCTGGCCGCCGCCGACCTGGCCCGGCTCTGTCCGTCGGTGTTGCGGCTGGCGAACCCGTCGGTACGGGTGGTCTCCCGCCGGTCGGCCTTCGCCGCCGCGCTCGACCTGCCGGTGGCGCCCGCCGGCTACCGGGAGGACATGCTGCGCTGCCTCGGCGTGCGTCCCGGCTCGACCGGACAGGTGTGGGCGGCGGCGGCCCGCCTGGTGACCGGCACCCTGCCACTGATCCGCCCGTACGCCGCCGAGGTGGCCGGGGCGGCCGGTCCGGATCTTGCCGACGCCCTGCTGGACGGCCGGCTGGACCGCTACGTGGCCCAGTTGGGCCGGCCCGGCGGCGGCACGCCGTCCGTCAGCCGGGAGCCGGCTGGGGTACCCGCGCCGCGTGCGGGACAATTGGTCACTGTGCCCGTTCCTGACGCGCCGGTGACCGGCGCCCACCCTGACCTGCCGGAGTCGCCGGGCGGTTCGCAGCGACCGTCTCGGCTCGACCCGGCGATCGCCGGCCGCCTGCGGCGCACGCCCGACGGTCTGGTGGCCGCCGTGGTCCGCCAACACGACAGCGGCGAGGTGCTGATGATGGCCTGGATGGACGACGAGGCCCTGCATCGCACGTTGACCACCGGTCGGGCCACCTACTGGTCGCGCAGCCGGCGTGAGTACTGGGTCAAGGGCGCCACCTCCGGCCACCACCAGTACGTCCGCTCGGTGGCACTCGACTGCGACGGCGACGCGGTGCTGGTGAGCGTGGACCAGGTCGGTGCCGCCTGCCACACCGGGCAGCGCACCTGTTTCGCCGACGAACTCCCGGTCACCGGCGAGGTCGCACCATGAGCGAGCGAATCATCAGGTTCGGTGCGGTGGTGCCTCGTGGCGGCGCGGAGCGAAGCGGAGTGCCGGCATGAGCGAGCGGAGCGACGGTCGGGTGAGCCCGGACGCGGCCACCTTCACCGAGCTGGCCGCCCGGTGGCGGGTGGTGCCGGTCACCCGCCGGCTGCTCGCCGACGCGGAGACCCCGGTCGGCGTCTACCGCAAGCTCGCCGGTGGTCCGGGTACGTTCCTGCTGGAGTCCGCCGAGCAGGGGGTCGGCTCGTCCGGTCTGGCCTGGGCCCGGTACTCCTTCGTCGGGGTGCGCAGCAGCGCCACGCTTGTCGAGCGGGACGGTGCCGCCGCCTGGCTCGGCGTGCCGCCGGCCGGGTTGCCGACCACCGGCGACCCGGTCGAGGTGCTGCGCGCGTCGGTGGCGGCACTGGCCGGCCCGCCCGGCGCGCCGGGTGACGGGACGCCACCGCTGACCGGCGGCATGGTCGGCTATCTCGGCTACGACCTGATCCGCCGCTTCGAACGGCTGCCCGAGTTCACCGAGGACGACCTGCGCCTGCCCGAACTGGGCATGATGCTCGCCACCGACCTGGTGGTGCTCGACCACTTCGACGGTTCGGCGATCCTGGTCGCCAACGCGATCCTGCCGCCACTCGACGAGCCGGGCCGCGACGAGCGGGTCACCGCCGCCTACCACCACGCGGTGGGCCGGCTGGACGCGATGACCACGGCGCTGTCGCGGCCCATCCCGCCGATGGTCGCCACGGTCGCCCGCCCGCCGGCCGGCGAGGTGCGCAGCCGCACCCCGGACGGCGGTTACCCGAAGGCGGTGGAGGCGGCGAAGGAGGCGATCCGGGCCGGTGAGTGCTTCCAGATCGTGCTCGCCCAGCGGTTCGAGCGGGAGACCGACGCCGACCCGTTGGACGTCTACCGGGTGCTGCGCACCACGAATCCCAGCCCTTACATGTACCTGCTGCGCTTCGACGACTTCGACATCGTCGGGTCGTCACCCGAGGCGCACCTGAAGGTGACCGGTGAGGTGGCCGGCGAGCGGCGCGCGCTGCTGCATCCGATCGCCGGCACCCGGCCGCGCGGCGCGACCCCGGACGCCGACGCCCGGCTCGCCGCCGAGCTGCTCGCCGACCCGAAGGAGCGTGCCGAGCACGTGATGCTCGTCGACCTGGGGCGCAACGATCTGGGCCGGGTCTGCCGTCCGGGCACCGTCGAGGTGCCGGAGTTCGCCACCATCGAGCGGTACAGCCACGTGATGCACATCGTCTCCACGGTGGTCGGCACGCTGCGGCCGGACCGCACCGCTTTCGACGCGCTCGCCGCGACCTTTCCGGCGGGCACGCTCTCCGGCGCGCCGAAGGTGCGGGCCATGGAGATCATCGAGGAGTTGGAGCCGGTCCGTCGGGGTCTCTACGGCGGCACCGTGGGCTATTTCGGTTTCGCCGGCGATCTCGACATGGCCATCGCGATCCGGACCGCCCTGATCCGCGCCGGCCGGGCGTACGTGCAGGCCGGCGCCGGGGTGGTGGCCGACTCCGACCCGGCCGCCGAGGACCAGGAGACCCGGAACAAGGCCGCCGCAGTGCTGGCGGCCATCGCCGCCGCGGAAACACTCCGGCCCGCCCGGTGAGCGCGAGGAACGTAGCGCAGCGGAGTCCCGCAGTCGCGAACGGAAGGCGTGTGCGGTGAGCGCGAGGAATGTAGCGCAGCGGAGTCCCGCAGTCGCGAACGGAAGGCGTGTGCGGTGAGCGCGAGGAATGTAGCGCAGCGGAGTCCCGCAGTCGCGAACGGAAGGCGTGTGCGGTGAGCGCGGCGGTGGAACCGGGG